>CAVPIC010000001.1:0-353484 GCA_963704915.1 Ilumatobacteraceae bacterium
CGGGGACGAGGTCGGAGAGCACCGCCTGCTCGACACCAGCCTCACCCAACGACGGCAGGACACGCTCGATGTACCGCAGGAACACACGGTTGGGCCCGATGACCAGGACGCCCTGGTCCTCGAGCGGGAAGCGGTGCGTGTAGAGCAGGTAGGCCGCGCGGTGCAGCGCCACGACGGTCTTACCGGTGCCGGGACCGCCCTGGACGACCAGCACGCCGTGCTGCGGCGAGCGGATGATCTCGTCCTGCTCACCCTGGATGGTGGCCACGATGTCGCCCAGCGTTCCGGTGCGGCCCCGTTCGAGCGCTGCGAGCAGCGTGGAGTAGCCGCGCAGACCCCCTCCGTCGACCGTCTCGGCGCCGGTCGAGCCGTCGAGGCCCTCGTCATGGCCGAGGCCGAGGTGACCCTCGCCGAACAGCTCGTCCTCGAGGCCGAGCAGCTTGCGACCCTCGACAGCGAAGTGCCGTCGGCGCAGCAACCCCATCGGGCTCCGACCGGTGGCGCGGTAGAACGGCTCGGCGACAGGCGCACGCCAGTCGACCACCACGGGTTCGCGGTCCTCGTCGGCGACGGCGAGACGACCGATGTGGAAGCTCTCGACGGCCCCAGGCGACTCCGCGGACCGGTCGATGCGGCCGAACACCAGCGAGGCGTCGCCCAAGTCGAGGTCGGCGAGCCGCTTGAGCAGCGCCTCGTCGAACGCGTTGCGCTCGAATCGGGCCTGGAACGTGCCTCCCAGGTCGGCCTCGGTCATGTTGCGCATGCGCCACGCCGCCTCGCGGCTGGTGTCGAGACACTCGTACGCGTGGTCGATGTAGGCCTGTTCGTCAGCGAGATCGGGGTGCTGCTGGGTCATAACGGGTCACGAAATGCTATCGGTGCGGCCGCGACTCCGGACCGGACGAACCGGCGTTGCGGACCCGGCGATAGCGTCGAGCACCGATGGATGCCCTCGCCGCACACGACGATGCGCCTCCGGCTGCGTCCCCCGCTGCCGACCCGAGCGAAGCGTTCCTCGACGCCGCCAACGGCCGGCCAGGACACCACACACCGGTGTGGTTCATGCGACAAGCAGGTCGGTCGCTGCCCGAGTACCGAGCGGTTCGCGGCGAGGGTTCGATCCTCGACGCGATCAAGCAACCGGAGCTCGCCACCGAGATCACCATGCAGCCCGTTCGTCGGTACGGCGTCGACGCCGCCGTGCTCTACAGCGACATCGTCGTGGCGCCCCACGCGGTCGGTTTCGGTGTCGATGTCGCTCCCGGCACCGGTCCGGTCGCCGAGCGCCCGCTTCGATCGAGCAACGACATCGCGCGCCTGCGTCAACTCGAATTCGACGACATCTCGTACGTGATCGACACCGTCGACCTGCTCGTCGCGGAGCTCGACGTCCCGCTGCTCGCGTTCGCCGGCGCACCGTTCACCGTCGCCAGTTATCTGATCGAGGGACGCCCCAGCAAGGACTACCGCCACACCAAGGCGCTCATCCACACCGACGAGGTGCTCTGGCACGAGGTGATGGAGCGTCTGGCCGAATCGGCGATCACGTTCATCGACGCACAGTTGTCCCACGGCGCCGCCGCCTACCAGCTGTTCGACTCGTGGGCCGGATCGTTGAGCCGCCGCGATTACGACCGCTACGTCCTGCCGCACTCGCGACACGTGTTCCGCGAACTACGCAGGCGCCACCCCGATGCCCCGGCGATCCACTTCGGCATCGGCTGCGACCACCTGCTCGCCTCGATGCTCGATGCGGGACCAACCGTGCTCGGGCTCGACTGGCGCACGCCGATCTCGGATGCCCGCCGCCGCCTCGGCGACGACCTGGTCGTCCAGGGCAACCTCGACCCGGCGTTGGTCCTCGCCGGTCCCGAACCCGCCCTCGACGGTGCCGTCCAGGTGCTGCGCGACAACGAACTGCCCGACGGCGACCAGCACCCCGGCCACATCTTCAACCTCGGCCACGGCGTCCAGCCCGACACCGACCCGGCGGTCCTCCAGGCCGTCGTCGACCTCGTCCACGAGCGCACCAGCCCGACCGGAACGGCCCCGACGTCATGACGGCGGATCGCATCGCCGTCGTGTTGATGGCCTACGGCACCCCGCGCACGCCCGACGAGATCGAGCCGTACTACACCGACATCCGCCGGGGACGTCCGCCCACGCCCGAGGCGTTGGCCGACCTCGTCGATCGCTACGCGGCGATCGGTGGCGTGTCGCCGCTCGCCCAACTCACCGAGGCGCAAGCCGCTGCATTGCAGCTCGCGCTCGACGCCGCCGAGCCCGGCAGATTCGAGGTGTCGCTCGGCCTGAAACACGCCGATCCCAAGGTGGAGGACACCGCACGGCGTGTCGCATCAGAGGGCGCAGACGCGGTGGTCGGTCTGGTGCTCGCACCGCACTACTCGTCGTATTCGATCGGCCAGTATCTCGATCGCACCCGCCAGGGCGTCACCGAGTCGGGCACCGACATCCCCGTGGTCGGCGTCGAGAGTTGGGCCACCGAGCCCGCCTTCGTCGAGTTCCTGGCCGACGACCTGGACCGGCGGGTGGCCGCCATGCGCGAGCGCACGGGCGGCCGGGTTCGCGTGTTGTTCACGGCCCACTCGTTGCCGCAACGGATCATCGACGCCGGCGATCCCTATCCCGACGAACTGCGCTCGACTGCGGAGGCCGTCGCTGCTCGGATCGGTCTGACCGAAGGCGACGACTGGCAGATCGCCTGGCAATCGGCCGGACGCACGCCCGAGCCGTGGATCGGCCCCGACATCCTCGAAGTGATCGACTCGCTCGCCGACGCCGATGTCGCCGGCGTGATCGTGTCGGCCTGCGGGTTCGTGGCGGACCACCTCGAGGTGCTCTACGACCTCGACATCGAGGCCGCCGGCCGCGCCGCATCGAACGGTCTGGCCTTCGACCGCACGGCCTGCGTGAACGACGACACCACGATCATGGCCGCTCTCGCCGAACGAGTGCGCGCCGTCGCTCCATGAGTTCGCCGGGCCGTGTCGCCGTCGTCGGTGCCGGCATCAGCGGGCTTGCCACGGCCATCGCACTGACCGACACCGGCAACGTCGACGTGACGGTCTTCGAGTCGGGCGACCGCATCGGTGGCAGGATCGACGCATCCCCGTTCGCCGGCGTCACGGGTGTCGACGAGGGTGCCGACGCCTTCCTGGCTCGGGTACCCGAGGCGGTTGCGCTGGCGCGCCGGGTCGGCCTGGGTGACCAGCTCGTCTCGCCCGAGCCGGTCGGCGCCGCTGTGTGGCACGACGGGTTGCACCCGATCCCCGATGGGCTGGTGCTCGGACTTCCCGGCAAGGTGCTGCCGCTGGCCACCACCGGTCTGCTCTCGTGGCGGGGCAAGGCCCGCGCCGCCCTCGAGCCCTTCCTCCCACGCACGTCGACCGAGCCCGACTCGATCGGCGAGTTCGTCCGGGCCCGGTTCGGCGACGAGGTCCACGAGCGCCTCGTCGACTCACTGGTCGGCAGTATCTATGCGGCCGACACCGACCGCTTCAGCCTCGCCGAGGTGCCGCAGTTGGCCGCGCTGGCCGACGACAACCGCAGCGTCCTGCTCGCGGCGCGACGACAGCGGCGCTCCCAGGCCGGCACCGCAACGGCCGCGTCCAGCCCGATCTTCGCCTCGCCCCGCGGCGGCATCGGTTCATTCGTCCGCGCCATCGCCGACACGGTGGTGGCATCCGGCGGCACGATCCGAACCGGCTGCGCGATCACAACGGTCGACGCCGAGCCCGATGGCCGTTGGACACTGTCGGCAGGTGCGGCGAGTGCCGACACCTCAGTGACCCCCGGTGACCTGACGTTCGATGCCGTCGTGTTCGCCACGCCGGCCGCGGCGACCGCTGCGACGCTCGCCGCCGAAGCCCCCGCCGCAACGGCACTCCTGGATCAAGCCGAAACCGTCGACGTGATCATGGTGACCCTCCATGTGCGCGGCGATCAGTGGCCGGACCGGCTCCGGGGCCTCAGCGGTTATCTCGTCCCGAAGCCCGACCAGCGATGGGTCACCGCCGCCTCGTTCGCCTCGCAGAAGTGGGGTCATTGGCGACCGCCCGCCGGCGGCGAGATCCTGCGAGTGTCGATCGGTCGAGACGGCATGGCGGTCATGCACCTCGATGACGACGAGGTGCTGCGCGTGGTGCTCGACGATCTCGACCACCACCTCGGAATCCGCTTCGAGCCCGAGGAGATCCGGATCACACGTTGGCCCTCGGCGTTCGCCCAGTATCGCCCGCACCATGCGGCGTGGGTCGACGCCGTCGAGGCGGCCATGCCGACCGGCGTGTTCGTGACCGGCGCGGGATTCCGCGGCATCGGCATCCCGGCGTGTGTCCGAGCTGCCAGTTCGGTCGCTGCTCGCGCGAGCACACGAGCGCAGGTTCTGGCAGAATCTCGATGATGGGATCTCCGGGCGACCCTGCACCCACCGGCCGTCGCCGGATGGCGGCGATCGTGATTGCCGCGCTGCTCGTGATCGGCGTGGGCGCCGCCGTTGTCGCCGTCGACCTCGACAGCGCTCCGAGCACGGTCGCGTCGTTCAATGCCGACTCGGCCACGACCACCACCACCACGACACCGACGACCACTTCGACGACCACCTCGACGACCACCTCGACGACCACGACCACGACGACGACCACGACGACGACGACCACCACCACCCTCGCACTCCAGGAATCGCAGCCGATCGCTCCACCCCGTGATGCACGAGGAGCGGAGAACAACCCGCAGTTGGGACGCATCGCCATCCCGAAGGTCGGGCTCGACTCGGAACTGCACGAGGGAATCAGGCTCACCACGCTCGATCGCGGACCAGGCCACTGGCCGGGCACCGCGTTGCCGGGCCAGATCGGCAACGTCGTGGTCGCCGGCCACCGCACGAGCCACGGCGCCGAGTTCCGTCACCTCGATGCGCTCGTCCCCGGCGACGAAGTCGTGTTCACCACAGCAGACGGCACGTTCACCTACCAGGTGACCGGTACGCAGATCGTCACACCCGACTCGCTGTGGATCGTCGATCCGACCGACACTCCCACGGCGACGCTGTTCGCCTGCCATCCGCTCGGATCGACTGCGAAGCGCATCGTCGTCAACCTGGCACTGTCGACTTGACCGACGTCATCGCCGAGCCACCGGCGCTCGATGAGCATGCCGCGCCATCTGTGCGACACCGCATGGCGCGGCCGGCGCTTGCGCTCGGATCCGGCACCCTCGTCGCCGTGTCGATGCCACCGTGGGGGTTCTGGCCACTCGCGATCATCGGCGTGATCTTGTTCGAGGTGGCCCTCGGATCGCGGCCGGCGACGTGGGAGCGCTTCCGACTCGGGCTGCTCTTCGGAGCGGGCTGGATGTACCTCGGGATGGGTTGGATGGTCCAACTGACGCTGCCCGGGTACCTCGTGGCGGGGGGAGTGTTCTCACTGTTCCATGCCGGCGCGGCGCTGATCGCACCCATCGGCGTCTGGCGCGTGATCGGACGTCCGCTCGCCCACACGTTGGTGGAGGCGCTGCGGTTCTCGTTCCCGTTCGGAGGCATCCCGCTCGCGACGATGGGGATGTCGCAGGTCGGGGGACCGCTGGTCGGTGTCGTCCGCGTCGGTGGCGTCATCCTGCTGACCTGGGTCGTGTTCCAGCTCGGTTTCGCGCTGGCCGGCCCGGCGCCGCGCATCCCCGGCTTCGCCCGCCGGTTCCGTCCGGGCGCCCAGCGCGCTCCGCACGGCGCGATCGGACTCCTCGCCGTCATCGCGATCGTGCTGCTCAGCCTGATCGCACCGCACGGCAACGACACGGGCGAGCAACTCGAGGTCGCTGCCGTCCAGGGCGGAGGCGAGCAGGGCACGAGTGCGCTCGAGGTGCCATCGAGCCTGGTCACTGAACGGCACCTCGACGCCACCCGCTCGATCCCGGACGACGCCGACCTGGACCTGGTGCTGTGGCCGGAGAACACGATCGACGTCTCGGTGTTCGACGGCTCGGAGGTGTACCTCGCCATCGCAGCCGAGGCCGAGCGGCTCGACGCGCCGTTCGCCGTCGGCGTCACCGAGGACCCGAGAGTCAACTCCCAGATCGTGGTCGCGCCCGACGGCGAGATCGTCGACCAGTACGTCAAGGTCCGCCGGGTTCCCTTCGGCGAGTACGTCCCGCTCCGTGGAATCCTCGAAGCGTTCGGAGCTGCCGATCGAACAGGTCGGCCGCGACGCGAACGCCGGTACCGGTCCGGCCTATGTCGATCTCCCCGACGGCACCCGTCTCGGCGTGGTCATCTCGTGGGAGGTGTTCTTCGCCGGACGAGCGCGCGAGGGCGTCAAGGCCGGCGGTGAGGCGATCCTCAACCCGACCAACGGGGCGAGCTACACCGGCACGATCGTGCAGACCCAGCAGGTCGCGTCGAGCCGCCTGCGCCGCGATCGAGAACGGACGCTGGGTCGTCCAGGCTGCGCCCACCGGGTTCACCGCGATCGTCGACGCCGAGGGCAACGTGCTGCAGCGCACCGCCGTCAGCGAGCAGCGTGTGCTGTTCGCGAGGGTCGAACTCCGCGACGGCTTCACCTGGTACACGAACCTCGGCGACGGCCCCGTCATCGTCGCGCTCCTCGCGATGCTCGGCGTGTCACTGTGGTTCAGTCGACGTCGAGCATCAGCGTGACCGGACCGTCGTTCACCAACTCGACGCGCATGTCGGTGCGGAACCGGCCGGTCTCGACGGTGGCGCCTGCAGACGCGGAGACGTTCGACGACACGCTCGACCAACGGTTCTGCCGTCTCGGGACGGGCGGCGGCGATCCAACTCGGGCGGCGCCCCTTGGCCGTGTCCCCGTAGAGCGTGAACTGGCTCACGACGAGCAACGATCCACCCACGTCGGCAACGGACCGGTTCATGACGCCGTCGTCGTCGTCGAAGATACGCAGCCCCAGGAGCTTGCCGGCCAGCTTGTCGGCCTCGGCGGGCGTGTCGGAATGGGTCGCGCCGACGAGCACGCACAGCCCCGGCCCGATCGATCCGGCGACCTCCCAGTCGGCGTCGGGAGCCGCGCGGCTGGTGACCTCGGCACGGATGACACGTTGCACGAGCGCTCGCATGGGGTGCAGTATCGCCCGGTGACCGATGCCGATTCGACTCTGACCCTGCGCTGCGGCGACGTGATGGTGACCGTACATCCCGACGCCGGTGCCCGAATCGGGCAGATCGTGGTTGCCGGTCAACCGTTGCTGATCGACGCGCCGACCGACGACCAACCGCACCCGATGCAGTGGGGCTCGTATCCGATGGCGCCCTGGGCCGGCCGCATCCGCGGTGGCCGCTTCTCGTTCGATGGCGCCGAACACCAGCTCGACGTCAACCACCACGACGGACCCGGTCCTGGCCGGGACCACGCCATCCACGGCCTCGCGTTCGATCGCCCGTGGCACGTACACGATGTGGCTGGCACATCGTGTACGTGCTCGTTGGACTTCGAGTGGGAGTTCGGCGGCGTTGTCACCCAGACGATCACCGTGTACGACGAACGGGTGGCGGTGACCCTCCGGGTCGAGTCGACCGGCGCCGCCTTCCCGGCCGAGATCGGGTGGCATCCGTGGTTCCGTAAGCCCGATGGGCTGGAGTTCGCGCCCACGGCCATGTACGAGCGTGACGACGTCGGTCTCCCGACCGGGACGTTGGTCGAGCCGAGCGACGGCCCCTGGGACGACTGCTTCGCCAACACCGGTCCGGTCGTGCTGCGCTACGACCGCCCGATCGCCCCCCTCGTTCGGATCGAATCCGACTGTGACCACTGGGTCGTGTTCGACGAACCGTCCGACGCGACGTGCGTCGAACCCCAATCCGGGCCACCGGACGCGTACAACCTCGACCCCCACGTCGTGGACCGCGCCACACCCCTGACTCGCACGATGACCATCTCGTGGTGACCACCGTGGTTCCCGGAGCCCGGGTCTCGTGGTGACCACCGTGGTTCCCGGAGCCCGGGTCTCGCGGAACCACCGTGGTCCCCGGAGACCCGGGCTCGGGGGACCACGTTGCGTTACCGGGTGGTAATCGAGCGCCGATAGCCTCGCTCGGATGTCACACGCCGGTCTCGATCCTGATGCACCGCTCAAGATCGCGTACCTGACCTACCGCGGCAAGCCGCACGTGGGTGGCCAGGGCGTGTACACCCGACACCTCACCAAGGCACTCGCCGACCTCGGCCACAGCGTCGAGGTGTTCGGCGGCCAGCCCTACCCGATCCTCGACGAGCGCATTCCCCTGACCAAGCTCCCGAGCCTCGACACGTTCAACGACTACTTCCCCGGTCGCTTTCCCGGGTTCTGGGAGTTGAAGACCCGCGAGGACCTCCTCGAGATGGCCTGGTTCATGACCGGCGTGTTTCCCGAGCCCCTCGCCTTCAGCGCCCGCGCTGCTCGTGAACTCGGGCCTCGCGCCGGAGAGTTCGATCTCGTTCACGACAACCAGTGCCTCGGCTACGGGATCCTGAAGATCGAGAAGCAGATCCCCACGATCGTCACGCTGCACCACCCGATCACCAAGGACCGCCAGCTCGAGATGAGCCACGCCAAGACGTTCCCCCGGCGCCTGTCCGTCGGCCGGTGGTATTCGTTCGTCAAGATGCAGGGCAAGGTCGCGTCGAAGATGCCACGCATCGTCGTGGTGAGCCAGAACTCGATCGACGACATCCACACCGACATGGGCGTCAGCGTCGACCGCATGCGCCTGGTGCCCGTCGGCGTCGACCCCGACCTGTTCAAGCCGCTCGATCACGTCACCCGCCGGCCGGGACGCCTGATCACCACCGCGTCGGCCGACGTCGCGCTGAAGGGGCTGTCGTATCTGCTGGAGGCGATGGCGAAGCTCCGCACCGAGCGCGACGTCACCCTCACGATCATCGGCAAGCCGCGGCCTGGCCATTCGATGGACCTGATCGATTCCTACGGCCTCGCGCCGCACATCGAGTTCGTGTCCGGCGTCAGCGACGAGCGCATCGTCGAGCTCTACGCCGAAGCCGAGATGGCCGTCGTCCCGAGCCTGTACGAGGGGTTCAGCCTTCCCGCCATCGAGGCGATGTGCACCGGCACACCGCTGGTTGCGACCGACGGTGGAGCGCTCCCCGAGGTGACCGGCACCGACGGCGAGACCGTGCTCCAGTGCCCCGCCGGCGACAAGGATGCGCTCGCCGCCACGATTGCCCGCGGTCTCGACGATGCCGAACTCCGCGCCCGCATCGGCGCCGCCGGCCGCCAACGGGTGCTCGATCGCTGGACCTGGAAGCTGTGCGCCCTGCAGACCGTCGAGCAGTACCGAGAGGTGCTGGCGATGCCCCAGAACATCGCGAAGCTGCGCGCCAACGGGCGGATCTGAGATGTTGACGATCAAGTTCGACCAGCTCGGCCTCGCGCCCGGCGACCGCGTGCTCGACGTCGGCGCCGGCTTCGGCCGCCACGTGTTCGAGTGCGCCCGACGCGGCGCCGACGTCGTCGCACTCGACTACGCCGAGGACGAGGTCGTCCAGACCCGCGCCACGCTCGGCGGGATGGTCGACGCCGGTGAGATCGACATCGACCGCTTCAAAGGGGTGCTGCGCGGCGACGCCACCAAGCTGCCGTTCGCCGACAGCTCGTTCGACGTCGTCATCACGTCCGAAGTGCTCGAACACATCCAGGACGACGTCGCCGCGATCGCCGAGATGGTCCGGGTCCTCAAGCCCGGCGGCCACTTCGCCGCCACCGTGCCGGCCTGGTTCCCCGAGAAGATCAACTGGATGCTGTCGGACGAGTACCACGCCCCGAAGAGCGAGGGTGGACACGTCCGCATCTACAGCGCCACCGAGCTGTCGGCGAAACTGCGCACCGCCGGCCTCGACCTGCGGGGGCACCATCGGGCGCACGCGCTCCACTCGCCGTACTGGTGGCTGAAGTGCGCCGTCGGACCACGAAACGACGACAACCCGGCCGTGAAGCGCTACCGAGAGTTCCTCGAGTGGGACATCATGGAACAGCCGAAGGTCACCCAGGTCGCCGACCGAGTCCTGTCGCCAGTGCTCGGCAAGAGCATTGTCTTCTACGGCGTCAAGCAGGGGCACGGCGTTCACCCGCCTGATGCAATGGAGCGGCGGTGAAGCACGTCGCGCACCTCCCGGGCGTCCTGAGTGCCGACGAACTGCAGGCGACCGGCGACCACCTCGTGTCGCTGCAGCTGGACACCGGGATGATCCCGTGGTTCCCGGGTGGCCACTGCGACCCGTGGAATCACGTCGAATCGGCCATGGCGCTCGACGTCGCCGGTTTCCACGACGAGGCCGAACGCGCCTACGACTGGCTCGTCGACACCCAACGACCCGACGGGTCCTGGCACGCCTACTACCACAGCGACGGATCGGTCGAGGACGCGAAGCTCGACACGAACGTCTGCGCCTACGTCGCCACCGGCGTCAGCCACCACCTGCGCCTCACGTGGGATCGTGCGTTCGCCGAACGCATCTGGCCGACCGTCGAACGTGCGCTGGAGTTCGTGCTCGGTCACCTGCGCTCCGACGGTCTCCCGCTGTGGGCCGTCGAGGCCGACGCCCGTCCCTGGGACTACGCCCTGCTGACGGGCACGTCGAGCATCCAGCACTCGCTGCGCTGTGGAGCCCGCCTCGGCGAGAGTGTGGGCGAACCGCGACCAGGATGGATCGACGCCGCCGACGTGATGGCCGAGGCGGTCCGCACGCGACCGGAGTCGTTCGAACCGAAGACCCGCTGGGCGATGGACTGGTACTACCCCGTGCTCACCGGCGTGCTCACCGGCGAAGCTGCCAAGGCTCGCCTCGCCGAGGGATGGGAGACCTTTGCCATGGAAGGCCTCGGGATCCGTTGCGTGAGCGACGAACCGTGGATCACTGCGTCGGAGACCGCCGAGTGCGCCCTCGCGTACGCGTCGATCGGTGACATGTCGACCGCCACGGATCTGCTCACGTGGACCCGCACGCACCGGCGCGACGACGGCTCCTACTGGACCGGCATCGTGTACCCCGAGCCGGTGCTGTTCCCGTTCGACGAACACACGTCGTACACCGCCGCCGCGGTCGTGCTGGCGGTCGACGCAATCACTCGCGCCACCCCTGCCAGCGACGTCTTCGTCCCGTTCTAGTGGTGGCGGGGGCCCTGGCGGGCCCACTTCCGCCCTCCGAGTTCGCCGCCCATGGCGCCTCACCCTGCTCGCACGGGACAACAAGTCCGGTCGCCCGCACCGAAAGCGATGAGTTTCCTCGCGACCTGTCCGCGCGAAGACTCATCGCTCGGCGCGGGCGGAGTGAGTGCAGGGCCAACTGTTACGTTGCTCTGTCGATGAAGTCGACGTTCGCTCGCACCGTGTTCTCGCTCTGGAGCTGGTTCGTGCTCGGCGTCGTGGTCATCGTGTGGACGCCGATGGTCGCGATCGTCCGCCTCGTCACGATGCCGTTCGACAAGGGCGCCTACGCGGCGGGCTACCTGTTCCGCAAACTCACCGTGGTCCACGAACGCCTCACGCCACTGTGGAAGTTCCGCACCTCCGGCACACTCCCCGACGACATGCGGCGGCCGTACGTCGTCGTGTCGAACCACGAGAGCTTCGTCGACATCCTGCTGATCTCGCACCTGCCGACCGAGATGAAGTGGATGTCGAAGATCGAGATCCTGCGCATCCCGCTCGTCGGCTGGATGATGCGCCTCGCCCGCGACATCCCGCTCGAACGGGGCGATGCCGAGTCGACCGCCAAGGCGCTGGCCGCGTCGAGCGAGCGGCTGAACTCGAAGGTGTCGGTGATGATCTTTCCCGAGGGCACCCGTTCGAAGACCGGCGAACTTCGCGAGTTCAAGTCGGGTGCGTTCCGCCTCGCGATCGAGCACCAGGTTCCCATCCTGCCGCTCGCCGTCTACGGCACGCGAGACGCGCTGCGCAAGCACGACTGGCGCCTCGGCTACGCGGAAGCCGAGGTCCGCGTGCTCGAACCCGTCAGCACCGAGGGGCTGACCATGGACGACATGCCCGCCCTCCGAACTCGAGTGCGCGATCTGATCATCGCCGCTCGCGACGATCTGCGTCGCGAGTTCGACGACTGATCGCCGCTCCGGCCCCGACGTGGCATTCCAGGTACCCGTCCGTCTCCTCGCCGCAGCGCGGCCGTCGGTGCCCGCGGCCCTGCTCGTCGCGATCGCGTCGAGCACCGCGGTCTTCACCGCGACCCCTTTCCTGCTGTCGGCGGTCTCCGAGGAGTACGACGTCGCACTGAGCACCGCAGGGTGGATATCGACCGCCCAGCTCGCAGGGTTCGTGCTCGCGTCGTGGGTCGGTGGACGGTTCCTGCGACCGGTCCGCTCGGTCTTCGTGATCGGCGCGGTGATCGGTGTCGTCGCCAACCTCGGCTCGGCGGCCGCTCCGACGTTCGAGCTGCTCGCCCTCATGCGCTTCGGCAGCGGAATCTCGCTCGGCGTCGCCGCTTGGATCGCGTGGCAGGCCGCGTTCGGCGACACCGAGAAGACCGGCGACGTCGCCGTCGTCGGCCCGCTCGTCGGCGTGGTCATGGCGCCGCTGATCGCCGTCATCTTGGAGTCGGTTGGCTTGACCTGGCTGTTCGTCCTGCTCGCCGTGATCACGGCGACGCCCCTGATCTGGCGGCGACAGGTGCCGACCACCGATCGACTCCGCCCCCATCGCACCCGCCACACTCCGACGAGGGCGGCTCGCGCCATCCTGATCGCCCTCGGCGCCATCACCCTGGGGGGCTCGTCGGTGTTCGTCTACGCCGCGGCGATCGGCAAGGACCTCGACGGGCTCTCGCCGCTCACCGTGTCGCTGCTGTTCAGCGGCAACGCACTGGCATCGATCCCGTCGGCTCGCTGGACCGGCCGTCGCGGTCCGGCAGGTGTCTGGTTCCTCGCGACCGCTGTGTGTGCGCTCGCGATCGCCGGTTCTCGAAGCGGTGTCGTGTTCGGCGCCGCCCTCGTCGGTTGGGGTTTCGTGTTCTTCATGGGAATCCCCGCAGCGTTCAACCTCCTCGCCGAGCGGTCGAACTTCCCCGAGGAACGCGCCGGCGACGCGCAGGCAGTGATGGCCCTCGGGCGCGTCTTCGGGCCCATCATGGGCGGCGCCCTCATCGCCGCCGGATCCGAGGTCACGCTCGGGTTCGTCGCCGCCACCGTGATGTCGTTGGGCTCGTTCCTGCTGCTCTACGTCGACCGACAACGATTCGTGGTGGTGCGACAGTACGGCGCCTGGTCGCAGGCGAGGGCCTCAGTCGACCCGACGCAGCACGCGTAGCGACCCGGTCGCCGACACCAGCTGGAAGCGCCCCGACTCGAGCGCCGGCTTGAAAATCTGCTCGTACGGCGAGCGCCCACCGTCGGCAGGATCGGGGAACACGTCGTGGATCGCCAGCGTGCCGCCGACCGCGACGTGTGGCGTCCAGCCCTCGTAGTCGAGGCGGGCGGGTTCCTCGCCGTGACCGCCATCGATGAAGAGCAACGAGAGCGGTGTGGTCCACGTGGCGGCCACGAGCGGCGACCTGCCGACCACCGCGATTACGGAGTCCTCGAGCTGCGCGTCGTGGATCGCCGCCCGGAAGAACGGGAGCGTGTCCATCTTGCCGATCCGGGTGTCGACCACCTCGGCGTCGTGATGGTCCCAGCCCGCCTGGTTCTCCTCGGATCCGCGGTGATGGTCGACGGCAAACAGCAACACACCTGCCGATTCGGCGGCGTCGCCGAGCCAGATCGTCGAACGCCCACAATACGAACCGACCTCGAGCATCGGCGCTCCCGGAACGGCGTGGCCCGCGGCAACCGCTGCATCCCACAGCGCGTCGCCTTCGTCGACGGGCATGAACCCCTTGGTCGCGAGCGCCAGGTCCCGACGCTCGGGCGTCACCAGTTGTCCCAGTGGATGATCGTGTCGGGATCGGGACGCATCGCCCGCTTGAAGTCGGTGCCGATCGTGTACGCAAGCGGGGTCAGACACGCCTGCTGGATCTCGTCGAACGGGATGCCGACGATGTCGGCGACCTCCTTCTCCATCATCAGCGAGATCGTCGTCCAGGCGGTGCCCAGCCCACGGGCGCGCGCCGCCAGCATGAAGCTCCACATGCCGGGCAGGATGTTGCCCATCACCGACGCCGACATCATCGCCGGCGCGCCGTCGACGCGACCGGCGGTGCACCCGAGGACGAGGGCCGGGGCGTCCGCCATGTGCTCGGAGAGGTACGTCGCCGAGTCGACGACGCGGTCCTGTTGGGCCTGTTCGGATTCGCCCTCCTTCTTGATTGCACCCGCAAACATCGGCATCGAGCTGTAGATGGCCCAACACTGCTTGTAGATCTCACCGATCGCCTGTCGCTTCTCCGCGTCCTTGACGACGACGAACTGCATCGTCATCAGGTTCGATCCCGACGGCGCCTGCATCGCGGTGGCGACGCAGTCGCGGATCACGTCGTCTTCGACGGGGCGAGAGAAGTCGAGCCGCTTGCGAACGGCGCGGGTGGTATTGAGGACGTCATCGGCAGACAGGTCGAGCAAGGTCATGGCGCGACTGTACGACGTGACAACATGACGGCTGCCATGGAGAGCAGCACCCCCAACCAGTCGGCCTTGGACGACCTCGTCCGACTTCTCGATCTCGAAGCGATCGAGGTCAACATCTTCCGGGGCAACTCCCCCGACGAGAACCGCCAGCGAGTATTCGGCGGCCAGGTCGCCGGTCAGGCGCTCGTCGCCGCAGCCCGCACCATCGACGAACGCGGACGGCTCGTGCACTCGTTGCACGCCTACTTCCTGCGCCCCGGCGACCCGACGGTTCCCATCCTGTACGAGGTCGACCGGATCCGCGACGGCCGCAGCTTCTCCACGCGGCGGGTCGTGGCGATCCAGCACGGGCGGGCGATCTTCAACCTGCAGGCGAGCTTCCACGACGACGAAGCCGGTCCCGATCATCAGCTTCCGATGCCTGATGGAATGGGCGATCCGCTCGGGTTCCCCGACTTCCGCACCCGCATGGCGCCCTACGCCGAACAGATCGGCGACTGGTACGACCGGCCCCGGCCGATCGATCTGCGTTACGTCGACGGCGACCCGACGAGCCGGAGAGGCCAGTCGACCACCAAGCAACACGTGTGGCTGCGCGCCGACGGCGTGTTGCCCGACGATCCGGTGCTCCATGCCTGCGTGGTGACCTACGCGAGCGACATGACGCTGCTCGACACCACGCTGCTGCCGTTCGGCCTCGACTGGGACACGCCGGGCATGCAGATGGCCAGCGTCGACCACGCCATGTGGTTCCACCGTCCGTTCCGCGCCGACGACTGGCTCCTGTACGCGCAGTCGGCGGTGTCGACGTCGTCGGCGCGGGGGATGGCACAGGGTTCGATCTTCACCAGTGACGGTCGGCTGGCCGTCAGCGTGGTGCAGGAGGGCCTCACCCGCCTGACGAGTTGAGCGTCGACGATCGCGATAGAAGTGGAGGGGTGAAACCAGCCCCTCTCGCCGCCGTGATCGCCATCGCCTTGGTCGTGGTGGCATGCGGGTCAGACAACAACAGCGATGGCGACTCGTTCGGACGCGGCCAACCCGAGGTGGCCGCCTCGGCGACGACTGCCACGACCGCCGAGCCGCCCACCGTGCCGACCGCCGAGCCACCGGTCACCGCGGCCCCCGCACCCGTCACCCCCGAGCCGTCGAACCCAGTTCCACCGAGCACGACGACGAGTCCCGCCGGACCGCTGTCCGAACCGAACGTGGCGCTGTTCGAGATCGGCACGTTTGATCAGCCGGTCGACGCCGCCTCCCGACCCGGTTTCGGCGAGGTCTACATCGTCGAGCAACCCGGACGCGTGATCGCCGTCACCGATCTGTCGACCGACGTGGTGCTCGACATTGCCGACCTCACCGACGCCCGAGGCGAACAGGGGCTGCTCGGCCTCGCATTCCACCCCACCGAGGATCTCGCATACGTCAACTTCACCGACCTCGATGGCGACACCGTCGTGGCCGAGTTCGCGATCGACTCGACGACCGGGCTCTTCGAGCGCGACACCTACCGTGAGCTGCTGACGCTCGATCAGCCGTACACCAACCACAATGGCGGCCAACTCGCGTTCGGTCCGGACCAGCTCCTGTACATCGGGGTCGGCGACGGCGGTTCGGGCGGCGACCCGCAGCGCCATGCGCTCGACCTCTCGAGCCGGCTCGGCAAGATCCTGCGGATCGATCCGCTGCCCGACGGCGACCAGCCGTTCGGCGTACCCACCGACAATCCGTTCGTCGGCGACGGTTCGGCCGACCCGACGATCTGGGCGTACGGACTGCGCAACCCGTGGCGGTTCTCGTTCGACCCGTTGACGGGAGATCTGTGGATCGGCGATGTCGGGCAGGGCGACTTCGAGGAGATCAATCACTCGACCGCGATCGAGCGCCGCGACGCCGCGAAGGGCGCGAACTTCGGGTGGAGCGCGTTCGAGGGATTCGAGCGGTTCAACGACGACCAATCGGCCGACGGCGCCCTCGCACCACTGTTCGTCTACGACCATGCCGACGGCCGCTGCTCGGTCACCGGCGGCACCGTCGCCCGGGGCGACTCGGTCCCCGACCTGGCGGGCTGGTACCTGTTCGGCGACTACTGCTCCGGCCAGATCTGGGCCCTCGACCCGACCGCGCCGCCCTCCGAGCCAGCGCGTCGTCGAGATCGCGGAACTGAGCGGCGTCGTGGCCATCACGTCGGGGCCCGGGGCAGAGGTGTACGCCGTCTCCAACGGCGGCACCGTCGCCCGCCTCATTGCCGGCTGAACACCGCCCCACCACCCACCACCCATCCTCAGCGGTGAGCGAAAAGCCGGTATCCGGGCGGTTCGCTCATCGCAAACCCGAGTACCCACCCAGCGATGAGCGAAAAGCCAGTATCCGGGCGGTTCGCTCATCGCTGGGTGGGTGGTGGGTGGTGGGTGGTGGTGTCACAGGAAGCTGAGCAGGTCGACGAACACCTCCTCGGCATCGACGTCGAAGCCCCGTTGCGCGAACCAGCCACAGATGTTGAGCACGTCGCGGTGGAGGAAGTCGAGACCCTGCAGGTTCGCGGCGAGATCGATCGACTGGGGGAAGTCGATGAACCACAACCGGTCCTCCCACCAGAGCAGGTTGTACGACGAGAGATCCCCGTGGGCGTACCCGGCAGCGGTGATCGAGCGCAACCCGGCGAGCAGCTGGTCGAATGCGCCCGCGAGCTCATCCCTCGACAAGCGTGCGGCGGACAGCTGCGGTGCCGCCATCTCCCACGATCCGATGTACTCGAGGTCGAACACGTCGTCAGCGAAGCCGATCGGATACGGCACGGACACCCCGGCCTGCCAGAGCCCTGACATCACCTCGTGTTCGGTGCCGGTCCAGCGGTCCTGCAGCAGCTTCTTGCCGTAGGTCGACATGCGCTCGATGGCCCGCCGGTCACGGGACTTGCGGAACTGCCGGCCCTCCCGGTACTGGACGTCGTGGCGGAACGCGGACGCACGCTGGACGCCCATCGCTTCGAGCTGTCCCTTCTGAGTGACGTGTCGCGGGAGGTACCGCTTGCGGGCGATGAGGCACGAGCGGCCATCGTCGCCGATGCGTTCGACGAGGTTGACCTGGGCCTCCTTCCCGCTCTTGACGACGCCGTGGTCGACGTCGGTGTAGGGCTCGGCGACGAGCCAGGCTGGTTGGCCGAACGGCTGGCTGGACGGTTGATCGGATGACTGATCGGAGAATGGGTCGGACACGAAGTCGGACATGGATGCACCTCGGGCGCGGGAGAACGACGATGGACGAAGTTCGGTCGCGCCGCTCAGGGCAACGCAAGCGAAGCGAGGGAGCGCGGGCTCAGGTCGGCTGGTTCAGCTCGACACGCGACCGATGTGGGAAGCAGCAACGACAGTCATGTGCAACTCCTCCTCTCGGTCGACGGAAATCGCAACAGTAGCCCACCCGGCGAGCGATGTCGCCGGAGTTACACGACGTCGTTCACGATGCCCGGCAGTCGTCGTGGTTTGTGTGAGCGATGATCGTTGCGCTCGGCGTAGTTGCTCACACAAACCGCCAGATCCGGCAGTCGTCGTGGTTTGTGTGAGCGATGATCGTTGCGTTGTTCGTTGCCGCTCACACAAATCACGGGAACCGGGGCGTGCTGACCCGACCGCTCAGCCCCCGGCATCTCGTGCGCGGCTACCAGTTTTCCCCGTGATCGGGGAGCGTGTCGGGAGTGCCGACGATCAGCGGGTCGGGCGGGACCACGACGTCGAGGTTCTTGCCGTCGTACGGCAACGTGTGCAGCACGTGACGCATCGCGTTGATCCGACCACGCTTCTTGTCGTTGCTGCGCACGATGTTCCACGGGGCCCGTTCGGTGGAGGTGCGCTCGAACATGGTGAGCTTCGCCTGCGTGTAGTCGTCCCAGCGATCGAGCGAGGCGATGTCGGTCGGGCTGAGCTTCCACTGGCGCACCGGATCGATCCGTCGGATCGTGAACCGGGCGATCTGTTCGCGTCGCGACACGGAGAACCACAGCTTGATCAGCGTGGTGTCCGCGTTCATCAGCATCTCCTCGAACTGCGGCACGGAGCGAAGGAACTCCTCGTATTCCTCGGGCGTGCAGTACCCCATCACCCGCTCGACGCCGGCGCGGTTGTACCACGACCGATCGAAGAACCGGATCTCGCCCCGGGTCGGCAGGTGCCGCACGTACCGTTGGAAGAACCACTCCCCCTGTTCACGCAACGACGGCACACTGAGCGCCACGACCTCGGCTCCGCGCGGGTCGAGATGCTCGAGGAACCGCTTGATCGTTCCTCCCTTGCCGGCGGCATCGCGTCCCTCGAACACGAGCACGAGCTTCTGGCCGGTCGACTTGATCCAGTCCTGTGCCTTGAGCAGTTCGACCTGGAGGTCACGCTTCAACGACTCGTACTCCGAACGCGACATCCGTTCGGTGTAGGGATAGCTCTCCTGCCACGTGTTGACGGGCAACCCGTCGGGACCCAGCAGGATCGGGTCGTCGACCTGGTCGAACGTGCCCTCGACGGTGAAGCCCCTCGAGGCGATCTCCTCGGCGCTCATCGAACGGAACGCCTCGATGAGTCTGTCGATGTCGGTGACCTGTCGACCCTCGGCTCGGTGTTCGTTGGCCTCGCTCACGCTGTTCTCCGTTCAGCGACGGGCACCCATGAACATGCCCTTCAAGGCCTCATAGTGCTCGATCACGTGCCCGGCGCCCAAGACGACCGCCTCGAGCGGGACGTTCGACATCTTGACCGGCACCTCGGTTTCACGCTCGATGCGCTCGGCCAGGCCGCGCAACAGCCCGCCACCACCGACGAGGTACATACCGCGCACCAGGAAGTCCTGCGACAGCTCCGGCGGCGCCTTCGAGAGGCACCGGATCACCGACGCCACGATCGACGACACGACGTCCTCGATGGCGTAGCGGACTTCCTCCGGCGTGAGCAGCACGGTCTTGGGCAACCCGGTCATCAGGTCGCGCCCGCGCACCTCGGCCTGGTGCTCGTCGGGCGTCGGGTCGGCCGATCCGATCGCCACCTTGATCTCCTCGGCCGTGCGTTCGCCGATGGCGATGCCGTGTTCGCGCCGCACGTAGTTCTGGATCGCCGCGTCGATGTCGAAGGATCCGACGCGCACAGCTTCGAGGGCGACGATGCCGCCGAGGCTGATGACAGCCGTCTCGCTGGTACCGCCGCCGATGTCGATCACCATGTTGCCGACGGGCTCGTCGATCGGCAGGTCGGCGCCGATCGCCGCCGCCATCGGCTGCTCGATCAGGTTGGCGTCGGCGGCGCCCGCCCGGCGGGCCGCGTCGGTGACCGCACGCCGTTCGACCTCCGTGATCGCCGAGGGAACGCAAATGACGACTTTGGGGCGCGTGAATCGGCTGACGCCGACACGTTGCAGCAACAGCCGGATCATCCGCTCGGTGATCTCGAAGTCGGTGATCGCACCGCCGCGCAGCGGGCGCACGGCCACGATGTAGCCCGGCGTCCGCCCGATCATCTGCCACGCCTCGCGCCCGGTGGCGAGCACCTCGCCCGTCTGGCGGTTCAGAGCGATGACCGACGGCTCGTTGAGCACGATGCCGCGGCCCTTCATGTAGACGAGGGTGTTGGCGGTGCCCAGGTCGATGGCGAGGTCACGCGCCATGAGTGCTCACCTGCGCCCGTCGGGTGCTGTGTGCCGCGTCCAGCGCAGTGGCGTCACGTGTCATCGCCACCATCATCGCCGCTGGCGGCCCGTTCCGACGGTTTCATCCGATCGGACGTCTGGCGCCGCGCCTCGGGCGACAACGCATCGATCTGACGGCGGAACGAGGCGATGTCGTCGGGTGGCTGGCGGTTGCGCCGCGCCGCCGCGGCAACGAACGCCACCACGACTCCGAGCACCAGGAACCCGGCGATGACGGCAGCGGTCACTCCAAACCCACCGATCTCGCGTCGCGCAGGTCGTGGGCGCCGGTTCCCCAGTCGGCACCGTCGGCCCACACCTCGTGCTTCCAGATCGGAGCTGCCTCCTTGAGTGCATCGATCGCGTAGCGAGCCGCCTCGAACGCCTCGGCCCGATGCGGCGCCGACACCACGGCAATCACCGACGACTCGCCGATCTCCAGCCGCCCGAGCCGGTGCAGGAGCACCACGCGCCCGGTGTCGGGCCAACGGCGTCGCAACTCGGCGCCGATCTCGACGAATCGGGGCACCGCCTGCTCCTCGTAGGCCTCGTACGTGAGATGCTCGACGCCCGAGCGCCCGTCGGCGTGATCACGGATCGTCCCGCTGAAGAGCACGACCGCACCGCACTGCGGCCGAACTGCCCAGTCGTAGGCAGCGCCAAGCGGCAGTTCGGACTCGGTGAGACCGAACCAGTCGTCACCATCGAGGGGTTGATCCACGCCGGCATCGTAGCGATGCCGGCGCCCCGCACGTCGGCCGCGGTCACCACCGCTGCGCAGCGTTGTACGATCTCGTCCTCGTGGAGCCAGGTCCCCTGCCACCGCACGAGCGTTCGTGGCGGCACCCTTCCGAACTCGGACCGACGCGGCTCGACGTCGACGACACGAGCCGACGGACCCATGTGAGCATGCTCGCTCTCGCCGGCGGCACCATGGCAGTCCTCGCGGTGGCCGCCATGGTCGTGGCCATGACCCCGCGCTCGGCGAGCGGTCCGGTCGCGTTGATCTCGACGACCACGCCGATCACGGTGCGCGCCGTGGTCGAACCCCCCGAGACGGCGTCGGCGAGTTCGAGCGCAACCGCAACGGTGCGCGCACCGATCGCGGGAGGCCAGACTGCGCTGTCCGCGTCGTTCGTGGCGTTCCCGCACGCGATCACCCCCGGTCCGCAGCTCGACGTCGACGGCACCCAGGTTGCAGACGCCGCTCCGGCCGGCGACGACACCGTCTTCGTGCGCACCGAGGCCGTCACGTACCAGCTCACCTGGGACCTCGCCCAACGGATGGACGTGCCGGACGGGTCCGTGATCTTCGACGCCGACGGCGACCTGGTCGCCCGCGTGAGCGAGGGCGACCTGCTCAGCCTCGTCGACGGATGAACCAGCGGCGAGCGACGACCAGGCCCACGAGCGCGCCGACGGCCAGTGCGACCACTCCGCCTCCGAGCGCCAGCTCCTGTCGGCGTTTTGGCGACACCATGGCCCACCACGGCGCCTCGGTGCTCTCGACGTAGGTCTGTTCGTTCGTCACGGTCGGCGCCCAGCCCGCCGCTCGGAGCCGACCGTTCGACACGACCCACGGCTCGAGCGTGTAGGGAAGCAGGCCGGGAGGGATCGGACCTCGGAGGAACCGCCACCGCAACGCAGCGACGAGTTCGCTGAGTCGTTCGGGCAGCGGCAGACGCGGCCGCTCACCCGACAGCGCGCGGACCCGCTCGCCGGGCACCCAGCCATCCGGTGCGACGTTGAAGACCCCGTCGAGACGACGACCGACACCGATCGCCACCGCCGCCGCCAGGTCGTCGAGATGCAGGAACTGCGACGGCGGATCGGCTTGGGCCAGACGGCGTCCGAACCCATACACCAGGGCCGTGGCGAGGCGCGAACTGCCATCGGCGGCCAACGCGACCGCCGGACGCAACACGCACGTGGTGCGACCGGGGCGAGCCGTTCGCCACTGTTCGACCAACTCCTCGGCCGACGCGAGCTGGCGTGCGAACACGAACTCGACGTCCGGGCGCAGCGCGGCGTCCTCGGTCAACGGCACGGGATTGTTCGCCGCGGCGCCGTAGACGAGCGCGGACGACACGAACACCACATGGTCCGCCCCGACGTGATCGGCGATCGCCAGCGTCGCCGCCGCGGATTCGGTGGCGCTCTCGCGCCGCGCCGCGCGGTTGTCGTAGTCGCTGCTGCCGAGGTCGACGACCGCCGCGATGCGGGTCGCGGACTCCCGGCCCGAGCACCCTTGGAGGGCACGAACGGCGGCGTCTGCGGGTGCGTCGGCGAGCACCACCTCGCACTCGTCGATCGCTGCGCCGACGCGGTGGCCGAGTGGACCGCCCGATCCGGTGAGCACGACCACGGTGTGCTCGACACGGCCATCCATCGCTCGCACGATAGCCATGCCCCTGTGCAACCGATGACGCCGCCGCGCGCTGCTCCGACGTACCGACCGGTCGGCCAACCCGTAGCATCGGGGTATGGCCGACCAGGACGATCCGGGCGAATCGATCGACCCGTTCGCCGGCATGCCGCTGTTCGGCGACCTGTCGCGAGCGCTGTCGGGGCAGGGACCACTGAACTGGGATGCCGCCCGCCAGTTCGCCGTGCTCGCTGCGAACGGAGGGGGCCTGTTGTCGGGCACCGGCGTCTCGACCTCCGGCAACGTCGATCCGAGCGTGCGGATCAAGTATCGCGAGCTCGCCGAGATCGCCCGGCTCCACGTCGCCGACGTCATGCAGCTCGAGGTCCCGTCGACGGAACCGGACGTCGCCACGCCCGAGCAGTGGGCACAGCAGACGCTCGAGGCCTACCGGCCGCTGTTCACCGACCTCGCCACGTCGCTCGGCGGCACCGACGACCTACCCGCGGACATGGCGACGGACCCGATGGCGCAGATGATGGCCGGGCTCGGCAAGATGATGGCGCCGGCGATGATGGGAATGAGCGTCGGCTCGATGGTCGGCAACCTCGCCCGCAGGGCATTCGGCGTGTACGACCTCCCGATCCCCCGGGCGACGCCCGCATTGGTCCTCGTGCCGGCCAACATCGACACGTTCGCGTCCGACTGGTCGATCGAGCTCGACGAGATGCGCTTGTGGGTGTTGGCCCACGAGCTCGCCGGGCTCACGCTGTTGTCGATCGACCACATCGCCGACCACTCTGCGATCGCTCGTCCAGCGACATGTCGGCGGCTTCCGCCCGGACCCCTCGGCCCTGTCCGACAAGCTCACGTCGCTCGACATCGACCAGAGCGATCCGATGGCCGCCATGCAGCAGGCCTTCGGCGATCCCGAGGTACTGCTCGGCGCGGTCCGATCGGCCGAACAGCTGGCGTTGGAACCCGAACTCGATGCCGCCGTCGCGGTCACGATCGGCGTCATCGACTGGGTGGTCGACGCCGTCGCCGTGCGGATCATCGGGGGCAGCGCGCTCCAGATCGCTGAGGCGGCGAGACGGCGTCGCGCTGAAGCCTCACCCGACGAGATCTTCGTCGAACGGCTGCTCGGCATCCGCCTCGGCGCCGAGCAGACCGCTCGCGGCAAGGCGTTCGTGCAGGGCGTGGTCGATCGGGCCGGCGAAAACGGCCTCGAACCGCTGTTCAGCCGTCCTGGCGCCGTGCCGACTCCGAACGAGATCGAGGCGCCGGGCCTCTGGCTCGCCCGGGTCGCCGACGACTGACCGGCGCCTGCGCAGCATCGCCGGCGCGTCGCCGACCGAGCAGATGCACACTGGTTGCCACGGCAACGGCCCCCACGATCAGGAATCCGACCGATCCCGACACCTGCAACGCAACGGCCACGAAGGCTCCGATCGCCCACGCGAGCTGGAACCGCGTCTCGAAGACGGCGAATGCTCGGCCTCGGTTCGCTCCCGGAGCGTCACGCTGCACGATGCTCTCGAAGTTGAGCCTGCCCAACGCGGCCATCAGATTCAGCACGCCGGCCAGCACCACGGCGCCGAACGGCCCGCCGAGCACCGAGACGGCCAGCCCCGCCCCGGCACACACCAGCAGCGCGGCGGTCAGCATCGTCTCCTCGCGCACGCGGGCGCGCAGCAGTGATGCCACCGCGTTTCCCAGCATCGCGGCAAGCGCGGACACGCCGACGACGGCGGCGAACCACAGCGTGCCCTGATCCTGCGATCGGAGCCAGAAGGCGAGATGGAAGAAGGTGAAGCCGACGAGACCGCGCAGCACCGTCATAGCGATCGCGCCGAGCTGGACGTTCGAGGAGTGCAGCTCGGTCGTCTCCTCGGCGTCGGCGGCATCGGGGGCGACCACGTCCGACGACAGACGTGTGGCCGCCACCAGCGCACCGGCGAAGAGCATCGCGCCGTACACGAGCGTGGCCGGCGCCCCGACGACCTGCAGCAGAAGCCCCGCTGGGATCACCGCCACTGCTCCGGTGATGCCGGCGATCAGGCCGAGCTTGGAGTTGGCCTCGACCAGCTCCTCTTCGGACCGCACGGTCGACGGCACGATGGCCGACTTCGACACGGCGTAGGTCTTCTGCAGCACGAGCGAGGCGAACACGAGCGGGAACAACGCCAAGGCGTCGAGGTACTTCGCCATCAGCAGCGTGAGGACCACCCGCGACAGCGCCACCACCTGGATGACGAATTTGCGTCCGCCGGCCACACGGTCGATCAGCGGTCCGATCAGCGGCGCGACGACCAGGAACGGAGCGAACCCGATCACCAGGAACAGCAGCACGCGCGACCGCGCAGCATCGAGATCGATGTCGAAGAACAACGAGTCCGCCAGCGCCACGACCATGGCGGCGTCGCCGCCCATCATCAGCGCGTGGGTGATCGCGAGGCGGCGGAACTTGGAGGCGGGAGGTCGCTGCGTCGCGTTGACCCGTTCCACCGAGCCGATCCTACGTGACTCGGCGCGACGCGGCCGGACCACCCCGTGATCGTTCAGTTGCGCTCGTACTTGTAGCCGAGCCCGCGGATCGTCACGATGCGCGTCGGATTCGTCGGATCGGTCTCGATCTTGCCGCGCAGACGCTTGACGTGAACGTCGAGCGTCTTGGTGTCGCCGACGTAGTCACTGCCCCAGACCCGGTCGATCAGCGTCTCGCGTGGCAGGACGCGCCCAGCGTTGGCGAGCAGGATGTGCAGCAGTTCGAACTCCTTGAGCGGCATCGGGAGTTCCCTGCCGTTGACCGACACCCGATGCTCCGCCGGGTCGAGCGACACGTCGCCGACCTGCACGACACCGGGGGCCATCGTGACGGCAACCCCGGACGTGCCGTTGAGCTCGGAGCGACGCAGCACCGCGCGCATCCGCGCCACCAACTCGCGCAAGCGGTAGGGCTTGGTCACGTAGTCGTCGGCGCCGACCTCGAGACCGACGACCGTGTCGATCTCGGCGCCCTTCGCAGTCACCATGATGATCGGGACCTGTGTGCGCTTGCGGAGCTGACGGCACACGTCGATGCCGCTGATCTTGGGCAGCATGACGTCGAGCAACACGATGTCCGGCTGCGTCTCGTCGAACAGCTCGAGCGCCTGGACGCCGTCGGTGGCCACCACGACCTCGAAGCCTTCTCGACGCAGACCGATCGTCAATGCCTCCACGAAACTCGCCTCGTCCTCGACGACGAGGACCGTTGCCTCACTCACGATGCTGTTGCTCCTTGTGCATCTTGCTCCGTTCCGGGTTGTCCGGCGGCACCAAACGCGTCGCCGGGAGACGCAACACGAATGTCGAGCCCTCACCTTCCTGCGACGACACGAGCACCTCACCACCGTGATTCGTCGCGACGTGACGGACGATGGCAAGACCGAGACCTGTGCCACCGGTTTCGCGGCTACGGGCTCGGTCCACCCGGTAGAACCGTTCGAACACCCGGTCGAGGTCGCGGGTCGGGATGCCGATCCCCTGGTCGGCGACCATCACCTCGATCGCGGCGTCGTCGACCCGAACGCGAACCTGGACGACGGCGCCGGCATGGCTGTACTTCACGGCGTTCTCGACCAGATTCCCGACAGCCGAAACCAGCTGACGTTCGTCGCCGCGCACGAGCAGTCCCTCGGGCAGGTCGAGCGAAGTGATGTCGACGCCGCGGCCGCCGTCGACGACGCGGCCGCGAGCGACGGCGGACTCGACCACCACCGCCAGGTCGACAACCTGATCGCCGGGTCGCGTCGATTCGATCTCGGAGAGCTTGAGGAGATCGTCGATCGTTCGCACCGCGCGGTGTGCCTCCTCGACCAGGTGGTCCGACAGCCGCGTGACCACAGCCGGATCCGATTCGTCGATGAGCGCTTCGGCGAGTACCGCGACGGCGCCCACCGGCGTCTTCAGTTCGTGGGAGATGTTGGTCACGAAGTCCGAGCGCATGTTGTCGGTCCGGACTCGCTCGCTGACGTCGCGGATGCTGACGACGGCGCCGCCACTCGGTACCGCATGGGCCGAGATCTCGAGCCAGAGTTTCGGGGGCCCGTGGAGTTCGACGACAGCGACATCGGTGCCGCCGCGCCGGGAGGCCGCGACGACACCGGCCACGTGATCGTCCAGGAGAACGCCGACATGGGTGCCGCGAAACGACCGAGCTGCGGCATTGCGGTACCCCACCTGTCCTGCCCTGTCGACGACGAGCACACCGATCTCGAGATACTCGACCGCCTCGCGCAGCGAGGCCGACACGTCAGTGTCGCCCTCTGAGAGCAGAACCTGACCACCCGGAGCAGCGTCGGTTCGGGACCGACGACGCTCGCCCCATCGGAAGATGCCGAAGCCGACGGCGATGCCGAGCACGAGGGCGACCCCGACCGCGACGCCCATGTTCAGTCGTCGGTGGTCTCGGGCACCGTCACCACGTTGGGAGGATCGTTGTCGCTCTCGGCGTACGGACGCTCGGGCAACCAACCGTTGACGATGTAGCGAGTGCGGTCGCCGACGTTGACAGCGTGATCGCCGATGCGTTCGTAGAAGCGGGCCACCACGGCGAGCTGCACGGCGACCTGCAGGTCGATGCTCCCGGCTGCATGGCTCTCGAAGATCACCTGGATGAGCTGACGATGGAGGTCGTCGAGGTACGCATCCATGTCGTGGAGCGCAGCGGCGCGCACGCCGTCGAGGTTGAGGTAGGCCTCGGTCGCCTCCTTGAAGAGCACCTGCGCCTGATCGCCCATCTTCTGGATGACCCCACGGAGATGCGGGTCGAGTTCATGGCCGTAGATGCGCCGTGCTGCCTTGCAGATGTTGACGCACAGATCTGCGGAACGCTCGATGTCCGCGATGATCTTGATCGAGGAAATCACCGCCCGCAGGTCCGTTGCGACCGGTGCTTGCAGCGCGATGACCCTGAAGCAACGCTCCTCGAGTTCGAGCGCTCGCCGGTCGTACTCGTCGTCGCCGAGGATCATGTACTCGGCGGCCTCGAGGTCCATCGACAGCAAGACCTCGGTCGCGCGAGGAACCAGTTCGGTGACGCCTGCCGACATCCGGGCGATGCCGGTCTGGATCTCGTCGAGTTGCCGGTGGAACTCGGAGCGCAGCTCGTTCATCAGCCGAACCGTCCGGTCACGTAGTCGATCGTCGATTGCTGTTTCGGGTTCGAGAACATGACGTCGGTGTCGTCCATCTCGACCACGTAGCCCGGCTGGCCGGTGCCGTCGATCGTGAAGAACGCCGTGCGCTTCGAGACACGGGCCGCCTGCTGCATGTTGTGGGTGACGATCACGATCGTGTACGTCGACTTCAGCTCGTTCATCAGCTGCTCGATCGCCAGCGTGGAGATCGGGTCGAGGGCCGAACACGGCTCGTCCATGAGCAGGATTTCCGGCTCGACGGCGATCGCGCGGGCGATGCACAGACGCTGCTGCTGGCCGCCCGACAGCCCGGACCCGGGCTTGTCGAGACGGTCCTTGACCTCATCCCACAGGTTCGCTCCTCGCAGCGACTTCTCGACCAACTCGTCGGCCTCGCCCTTTGCGAACCGCTTGCTGTTGAGTCGCTTGCCTGCGAGCACATTGTCGGCGATCGACATCGTCGGGAACGGGTTCGGACGCTGGAACACCATGCCGACCTTGCGCCGCACCGCCACCGGGTCGACGCCCGGGCCGTACAGGTCCTCGCCGTCGACGTAGACCGAGCCTTCGACATAGGCCCCGTCGATGACCTCGTGCATGCGGTTGAGCGATCGGATGAAGGTCGACTTGCCACATCCTGACGGCCCGATCAGGGCGGTCACCGAACGCGGTTCGATCACCATGTTCACGTCCTTCACCGCCAGGAACGACCCGTAGTAGATGTTCAGGTCTTCGACGACGATCCGGTTGTCCGGACCGGTCGGCAGATCGTTCGGCGTCGACGCGACGGCCGTGTCGGTGGGCGTGTCGAGTCGATCGGTCATGTCGGAGAAATCCTCACCGGTGGTACGGATGGTGGCCTGCTGGTCGGACATGGTCATTTCAGGCCCTTCGGCTTGAGTGCTGTGGACAGGATACGAGCAAGCGAGAACAGCACGCCCACGATGATCATGAGTGTGAGCGCAGCCGTCCACGCCCGGTCCTGGCCGGCCTCGGGCGGCAGCCCGGGCTGCACGTACTGGTAGTAGGTGAACACGGGCAAGGTCGTCATTCGACCGTCGAAGGGGTTCCAGTTGACGCCCTGCGCGAGCCCGGCGGTGACGAGCAGTGGAGCGGTCTCCCCGATCACCCGGGCGATGGCGAGCACCACGCCGGTGATGATGCCGGCGATGGCGGTGGGCAGGACCACCTTCACGATCGTCTTCCACTTGGGAACGCCGAGCGCATACGACGCCTCGCGAAGTTCGTCGGGCACGAGGCGCAACATCTCCTCGGACGAGCGCACGACGACGGGGGTCATCAGCACGGTGAGCGCCACGGCGCCCGCAATGCCGGACCGCGTGCCCGGGCCGAACAGCATCTCGAAGAGCGCGTAGGCGAACAGGCCGGCCACGATCGATGGGATGCCGGTCATCACGTCCACCATCGACTGGATCGCCTTGGCAAGTCTCGTGCCATGGCCGTACTCGGCGAGGTAGATCGCAGTGAACAGACCGAACGGCACCGACATCAGCGTCGCGAGTCCGGTGACGATGAGCGTGCCGACGATGGCGTGATAGGCACCGCCACCCTCGCCGACCACGCCTCGCATCGTCTCGGAGAAGAACGTGCTGTCCAAGCGGTTCATCCCGCGCTCGACGACGGTCCACACCAGCGACACGAGCGGCATGGCGACGATCAGGAAGCAGCTCGTGACGATCGCGGACATCAGACGATCGAGCGCCTGCCGGCGCCCCTCCACGAGGCGGGACGCAACGTAGATGCCAACGCAGTACGCAACGATGGTGACGACGATCCAACGGGCCCAGTTCGGCGAACCCTCCGGCAGCCAGGAGAGCGCTCCGAGCACGACGGCTCCGACGCCGACGGCGATGTGCCGGCTCCGGCCGAGGCGACCAGCGGTGATCGAGGACTCGTGCTCGGAGCGAGCGGGCCGCTGTTCGGTGATGGTCATCCTGCAGCTCCCGAGAACCCGGCGCTGGCGACCTTGCGGGCGAACGCATTGACGAGGAACGTGATCGCGAACAGCACCAGACCGGTGGCGATCAACCGGTTGACCTCCAGCCCGGACGATTCCGGGAACTTGAGGGCGATGTTCGAGGCGATTGTGTTCGGGTTCTGATTGCTGATGACGTTGAAGGTGTACAGGTCGGCGGGCGACAGGATGATCGCGACCGCCATCGTCTCGCCGAGTGCCCGGCCCAGGCCGAGCATCGCTCCGCTGATGACGCCCGAGCGACCGTACGGGATGACCGCCTGGCGGATCATCTCCCATTTGGTCGCGCCGAGGGCGAGCGATGCCTCCTCATGGAGGCGGGGCGTCTGGAGGAAGACCTCACGAGAGATCGCGGTGATGATCGGCAGGATCATGACGGCGAGCACGATCGCGGCGGTCATCATCGTGCGGCCGCTCGTGGAGGCGGGGCCGGCGAAGAACGGCAGGAAGCCGAGGTTGTCCTCGAGCCAGGGATACACGCTCCGCGACAGGATCGGCGCCAACACCGCAATGCCCCAGATGCCGAACACCACCGACGGGATGGCGGCGAGGAGATCGACGAAGTACCCGAACGTGACAGCGAGCCGCTTCGGGGCGTAGTGGCTGATGAACAGAGCGACGGCGACGGCCATGGGCAGTGCGATCAAGAGCGCCAGGAATGCGGCCCAGATCGTGCCGAACAACAGCGGGCCGACGTACTGCAGGAAGTTGTCCTCTGCATCGAACTCGGACGGGTCGGCGCCGAAGGTCGGCCACGCCTCGGTGATGAGGAACAGCGCCACGGCGGCGAGCGTGACGAGGATCAGGATGCCCGCGCCGAGTGACAGTCCGCCGAAGATGCGGTCGCCGAGTTTGCTGGTCTGCTCGGTCGGCGAGGACGAGGGTCCGATGCCGGGCGGCGTTTCGGTGATGGTCACGTGGGGAGCCTCCGCCGTGCTCCGGGCTGCACGGGTGTTGAAGGGAGTCGAGGGACGAGCGGATGACCCGGGTCCGGGCCCACCGTAGTGGACCCGGACCCATGCCTCTTCAGGCGGCCATCTCGGGGGGAACTGGATCGGTGCGCCGCGACGGGCGCACCGGCGGGATCAGGATGCGACCGAGATCTGCTCGATCGAGTTCAGGATCTCTGCTTGGACCTCGGGTGAGATCGGCGCCGCACCGGCAGACGCGGCAGCAGCCGCCTGCCCCTCGTCGGAACCGACGTAGGTCATGAACGCCTTCACCAAGTCAACCGTCTCCTGGCTGTCGTACTGCAGACAGACGATGTGGTACGAGACCAGGGCGATCGGGTAGGTGTCGGCCGAGTCCGGGGTGCGGTTGACCTCGATGGCGAAGTCGAACTCGCTCTGACCACCGGTGCGCTCGGACGAGTCGACGATGCGTCCCGCCGCCTCGGGCGAGAACTCCACGAACTCGCCGGCAACACCCACCGCAGCGGCGGGCAGGTCGCCGATCTGGCTGGCGTCGGCGTAGCCGATCGAGCCTTCACCGGCAGCGACTGCAGCGACGACGCCGCTGGTCTGCGGGGCACCTTCGCCACCGCCCGGGCCCTCGTCCCAGATCTCCAGCGCGCCGAAGGTCCATACGTCTGGCGCAGCCTGCGCCATGTAGTCCGTGAAGTTCTCGGTGGTGCCGGACTCGTCGGAACGGTGCACCGGGTTGATGGTGGTGTCCGGCAGTTCGAGGTCGGGGTTGTCGGCAGCGATGGCCGGATCGTTCCACTCGGTGATCTCGTTGGCGAAGATACCGGCGATCACCTCGGCGCTCAGGTTCAGCGTTTGGCCCTCGAGCGACGGGAGGTTGTACGGAATCGCAATCGGTGAGATGTAGTGCGGGAGGTTGATGGCCCCCTGATCGCCTGCGCACCGCTCGATCGACTGCTGGAACTCGTCGTCCTTGAGCGCAGCGTCCGAGCCGGCGAAGTCGGAACCGCCCGACAGGAACGTCTCGCGCCCGCCACCCGAGCCGATCGGGTCGTACTCGACCGTCGAATCCGGGTTGAGGGCCTGGAAGCCGGCCTGCCAGCCCTGCATGGCAGCAGCCTGCGAGGAGGCGCCGGCGCCGACGAGCGTGCCGGACACCTCGGCCATGTCCGATCCACCGTCGGTGGTGTCGGTCATTTCGCCTTCGGTCGTCGCCGAGGTCTCGCCGGGGGCCGACGTCTCCTCGGTCGTGTCGTCGTCGCTGCCGCAGGCGGCGGCGACGAGGGTCAATGCAAGGGCACCTGCAACAAGGCGGCGCTTGGGAGTGTTCACGCTTCCAACTCCATTCGGGGGTGGTTGATCGGTCATGTGGTGTTCACGTGACGGCGACATCCGTCGGCGTCGGCGGGCACCGTAGACACCCCAGATGAACCCGAACCCCTCCACAGGTGAACCAGAGGTGAACAACAGACGTCGATCCGGCCAACTCTGGCCGACTCGGCTCAAGAACGCCCGGCGAGTTGCTGCTGCACCATCCAGTGGTACATCCGCTCCTGACTGTGCGGCTCGAACGAGTTCGTCGGGCCCACACGTGTCCAGGTGCCGTCGGGCTGCAGCTCCCAGGCGACGATGTCGTCAGCCAGCGCGAACTCGAGCGCCTGGTCGAGCGCCGCGGTGTGCCGTGGATGCTCGATCGGCACCATCACCTCGACCCGACGGTTCAAGTTGCGCGGCATCAGGTCGGCCGAGCCGATCAGGAACACCGCATCGGAGGTCGCGGTCGGCAGACGTTCGCCGTGGACCACGTTGCCGTGGGCGAATCGGTAGATGCGGCTGTGCTCGAGGTAGCGGCCGAGAATGCTGCGTACGCGGATCGTCTCGGACATGCCGGGCACGCCGGCTCGAAGGCAGCAGATGCCGCGCACGATCATGTCGATTCGCGCCCCGGCTGCGCTGGCTGCGTACAGCGTCTCGATCAGTTCGTCGTCGGCGATCGAATTGCACTTGAGCACGATGTGCCCGTCGGCACCGAACGACGCCTCGTGCTCGATCAGGTCGACGAGCTGACGACGCAGGTCCCGGGGAGCGACGAGCAGGTTGCGGTAGTCCTCCGACCGGCTGTATCCGGTGAGGTGGTTGAACAGCTGGGTTGCATCGTCGCCGATGTCCGGTGAGCAGGTGAGCACGCCGAGGTCCTCGTAGATCCTCGCGGTCTTGGCGTTGTAGTTGCCGGTGCCGATGTGGACGTAGCGTCTGAGTTCGTCGCCGTCGTCGCGCACGACGAGTGCCACCTTGCTGTGGGTCTTCAGCCCGACCATCCCGTAGACGACGTGGACGCCGGCACGCTCGAGCTGGCGTGCCCACTGCACGTTGTTGGCCTCGTCGAAACGCGCCTTCAGCTCCACGAGCACCGCGACCTGCACGCCGCGCTCGGCCGCGCGGATCAGACTGCGGATGATCGCGCTGTCGCCGCCAGCACGGTAGAGCGTCATCTTGATCGACTGGACCTTGGGGTCGACCGCCGCTTGCGAGATGAACGCCTCGACGCTCGTGACGAAGCTCTCGTAGGGATGGTGGACCATCACAGCCCGATGGCGCATCACGTCGAAGATCGGGCGATCGGTCTCCTCCGCGGCCAGGATCCGACCTGCCGTCACCGGTGGCCATGGCTCGTCCTTCAGATCGGGTCGCTCGAGGTCGAGCAGCTGCCAGAGGAAGCTCAGATCGAGTGGGGCGCGATGGAAGGTGACGTCGTCCATCGTCAGGTCGAGCTCGCGCACGAGCAGCTCGAGCACCTCGGCACCGATGTCGTGCGACACCTCGAGACGCACCGCCTTGTTGAAACGTCGACGGCGCAACTCCATCTCGACGGCTTCGAGCAGGTCGTCGGCCTCCTCCTCCTCGAGCGTGAGGTCGGCGTTCCGGCTCACCCGGAACGGCGCCCAGTCCTCGACGATCATCCCGACGAAGAGCCGATCGAGCTTGGCCGCGATCAACTGCTCGACCGGGAGGTAGCGACCCGGTGCGACGGGCACGAGGCGAGGGAACAGCTTGGGCACCTTCAGTCTGGCGAAGCGCCGGTCACCGGTCTCCGGATCGGCCACGTTGACTGCCAGCGAGAGCGCGAGGTCCGAGATGTACGGGAACGGATGACCCGGATCGACCGCCAGCGGCGTGAGCACCGGGAAGACCCGCTCGTCGAACCAGTCGTCGAGTTCGACGCGCTCGTCGTCGGTGACGTCGTCCCAGGCGATGATGTCGATGCCCGCTTCCCGCAATTCGGGGACCAACCGGTCGACGAATGCGCCGTCGAGGTGGTCGACGAACTCGAGGACACCGTGGCCGATCTCCGCAAGCGTCTGGGCGGGCGTGCGGCCGTCGGGCGACGGTCGGTCGATGCCGGCGACGATCTGGTCCTTGAGTGCAGCGACGCGCACCTGGAAGAACTCGTCGAGGTTGGTGGCCGCGATGGCGCAGAACTTGGCTCGCTCCAGCAGCGGGATGCCCGGCTCGCTCGCAAGTTCCAGCACGCGGTCGTTGAACCGCATCCAGCTGAGTTCCCGGTTCGTGAACCGTTCGTCGGTCATCGCGGCTGGCCCCTCAGTCCGCTCGACTCAAGCCTGGCGATCAGGCGTCGTCCTCGGCGTAGCCGAGATCCCACTCGATGGTGATCAGTTCGCGCTCGGCGTCGCGCACGATGCGCTCACGGTTGCGACGGAACTGCGGGTCGTCGCGAGGCAGCAGTACGAGGCGGGCGAGCACTCGGGCGCGGAACTCGTCGAGCACCTGACGGTCGCCCCAGTCGCCGTAGACCTCCCAGTGCGGCGCCACCGGACCGTGGTACACGATGCGGGCGTGGGCCCGTGGGGCCTGGGTCTCGGCGAGGTCGGTCATGGGGGCTGACTCTATCGGCCCCAGCGCGCTCCGGTCGGGCGGCACATCCGGGCATTAACATTACGGACGTGTTACGGTTTGCTGTCAGATACGCAACAACGCGTCCCCAACGTTCTCTTACCTCCGACGTCCACACTGCATCGGGTCCTCGCAGAAGAATCCGGGAACCGAATCGGCGTGGCGAGCGTCGAATACATCACTCCACACGCACCACCTCCCGCAGGAAGGGTCATCATGGCCAAGTTCACCAGTCGCTCCACGCAGATCCCGATCGAGACCGAGCACGTCCCGCACGACCCCGACTCGCCGACGGCCTGGATGGCCGACGGGAACTGCCGCTTGCATCCTCCGGCCACGTTCTTCCCGAGCGACGGCGTCGGCGTCGACCGTGCCCGCAAGATCTGCCGGGACTGCCCGGTCATCGCCACCTGCCTCGAGTTCGCGCTCGAAGAGCGCATCGACCACGGGGTATGGGGCGGCTGCAGCGAACGCGAGCGTCGCCGGATCCTCAAGCGCCGTCGGGTCGAAGCAACCGTCTGACCGGACCCGCTCATCGCCTGCGATGAGCCAAGTGACGGTATTCGGGCGGTTCGCTCATCGGAGCCCGCCGCTCATCGCCTGCGATGAGCCAAGTGACGCTATTTGGGCGGTTCGCTCATCGGAACCGAACTCAGCCGGCGCGGGCGTCGGTGTCGGAGCGACTACTTGGCGTCGTCGGAGGGCGTGCTCGACGACGTGGAGTTCGTGTCGGCGGGCTTGTCGGCCTCGGCCATCCCCTCTTTGAACTCCTTCTGGGCCTTGCCGAGGTTCTTGGCGAGCTTCGGCAGCTGCGAGCCGCCGAAGAGCACGAGAACCACAACCAGGATGATGATCAGTTCGGGGCCACCAGGCATGTCCGACAGGCTAGCCCATGGTCGAGCGCCTGCGGGGCGCGCCCCGCGAGGAATGCTGCCGGGGCCTCAGGCAGTGATCGTGCTGCGGGCGACCTGCGCGCGCTGGCGGCGGATCCGACGGCGTTCACGCTCGGACAACCCACCCCAGATCCCGAACTTCTCGCCGTTCTGCAGCGCGAACTCGAGGCAGTCATGACGGACCTCGCACCCACGGCACACCTCTTTGGCTTCACGGGTCGACGCGCCTCGCTCGGGGAAGAACAGGTCCGGATCAACCCCCAGGCAGTTCGCGTAGTCGTGCCAATCGGGATCGGGCTCGACCGGAACGGCGCTGACCGTGATGCTGGATGTGGTGATGAACTGCATGTGGAGAATCTCCCTGCGGGCCCGGAGGCATCGAAATGTATCCGCAATCAACCGCCCCCAAACGACTGATCGACAGCGACGTAATTACAGTGGCGTCATTCTGCCATAGCACACGCAGATTTCGCAAGGGCGGATTTCTAACGATTCGCGCGGTACGCGCGAATCAACCGGCGCGACGGCCGCGGCGGGCGAGTTCGCGCTTGCCCTGCATGAAGTCGACGAGCACGTAGTCGCCCAGGTGTTCGGGCGTCGTGAAGAACGCCCGGCCGCGGTTGATCTGCGTCATCTGCTCGATGAAGTGCCGCAGCGACCCGTCGGCGCCGAGGCCGAAGGTGTTGATGCGGATCTGCTCCTTCGTGCAGCGCACGACCTCACGCAGCGTGGCCTCGACCGTTTCCCGCACGGGCGGGTAGTTGAAGAACGGCATGCCGTTGTCCATGATGTGCGCGGTCGGCTCACCGTCGGTGATCATGATGATCTGCTTCGTGCCCGATTCTCGGGCGAGCAGCTTGCGAGCCAGCGTGAAGCCGTGGTGCATGTTCGTGCCGTACACGAAGTCCCACGACACCTCGGGCAGCTGCTCGGCGGTGAGCACGCGGGCGGTCTCGGAGAACCCGACGATGCCGAGGTAGTCGCGCGGGAACTGCGAGGTGATCAGGCTGTGCAACGCCATCGCCACCTTCTTGGCCGGCAGGAAGTTGTCGCGCATCGGCATCGACAGCGACAGGTCGAGCATCAGCACCGTCGACGACCTCGTCAGGTGCTCGGTGCGTTCGATCTCGAAGTCGGCCGGGTCGAGCTGGATCGGCGTGCCGCCGCCGCTGCGCCGCAACGCGTTGCGGATCGTGCGGTTGAGGTCGAGCTGGAACGGGTCGCCGTATTCGTAGGCCTTGGTGTCGTAGGTGCGTTCGTGGCCCTGGCCGAGGTTGCTGGTGTCGTGCTGGCCGAGCGTGTCCTTGGCCAGCTTCGAGAACAGGTCGCGCAACGCGTTTGCCCCGATCTTGCGGAGGCCCTTCGGCGTCATCTCCAGACGCCCCTCCTTCTGCTCGATGAGGCCTGCGTCTTCGAGCATCTTGGTCAGCTCGGCGAGCCGCTCGAGTGACTTGGCCGCGTCGTCGCCCATCAGGTCGCGGACGCGATCCATGTCGGCCTCGGCGAGCGCCCCAGGACTCGACGCATTGCGAAGCAGGTTCTCCAGCTGGTCGAGGTCGCCCATGTCCTGCATGGCCTGCATCGCCTGCTGGAACCCCATCGGGTCCTGACCCTCGAAGTCGTAGCTCTCGTTCCAGTTGAGCTGCGGGAACATCTGTTGGAGATTCCCCGACAGCTGCTGCATCTGCCACTGCAGATCCATGTCCTCCATCAGCTGGTCGGACAGCTGCTGGAGCTGCGCCCGCTGCTCGGGCGTCATCGAGTTCATCATCGCCTGCATGGCCGCCATCCGCTTGGCCATCTGCTCGAGCAGTTCCTCGACCGTCTCGGGGTTCTCGGGGAAGAAGTCGCCGTACTCCTCCATGAACTGTTCGAAGCCGGGATCCTCCCCGCGTTGGTGCTTCTCGAGCATCTCGTTGAGCGCCGCCATCATGTCCTTCATGCGCGCCATGTCCTCGGGGGTCATGTTCTGCATGGCGCCCGACATCTGGTCGACCATCTGCTGCATCAGCTGCTCCTTGAGCTGCTCCATCAGTTGGTCGAAGCGCTGCTTGGCGTCTTTCGACTCAAAGTTGTAGGCATCGAGCTCGCGGACCTTGCCGGCCAGGTCGTCGGGCATGAGGTCGAGTCGCATGTTGCGCTCCTCGGCGGCGGCTCTGGCGTTCTCGGCCCGACGCTCGTCGCCGGAGTTCTCGGCGTCGCGACGGGCGTTGTCGATCGCGTGGCGCTCCTCGTCGATGATGTCGTCGAGTTGCGCCTTGATCTCGTCGTAGACACCGCCGAGGTCCGAGTTCTCCAATCGCTTCTGACGTTCAGCGCGAAGTTGCTCGAGCAGCTCGCGCAGTCCCTGCAGCTGCTCGCCGTTGCGGTCGCGCAGGCCCTCCTGCATCATGCGACGCAACGCCGCGTTGACATCGCCATGGTAGAGCAACTCGTCGGTCAGCTCGTCGAACGCCGCGTCGGCGTCGAACTCGAAGCCGGTCTGGGTGCCGTCCCAGCGGGAGTACTCGAACCGCTTCGCCATGACTGGAACTTAACGGGTCCTCCCACCGTTCGCTGCTCGGAGCCCGTAACATCGACGTCATGCGTGTCCCCCGCACGTTCGTTTTCGTCGACCTCTCCGGTTTCACGAACTACACCGCTGCCTTCGGCGACGACGCCGCCGGGCGGATTCTCAGCACCTTTCGCGGCATCGTGCGCACCGTCGCATCCGACCGGGGTGTGCGCATCGCCAAGTGGCTCGGCGACGGCTGCATGGTGGTCGCCGTCGACCAGCGAGATGCCATCGAGTTCGTCCTCGACCTCGAACAACGAGCCACCGACGTCTGTGCGCCGTTGACCATTCGAGCCGGGCTGGCAACTGGCCACGCGCTGTTGTTCGAGGGCGACGACTACATCGGGTCTGCGGTCAACATGGCGGCCCGGTTGTGCGACTACGCCCGTGGCGTGCAGGTGCTGATGCCGACGATGCAGCTCGAACGACTTCCCGAGGGCGTCGCCGCCGAGCCGTACGGCGAGGTCGAACTCCGCGGGTTCCCTGGCCCGATCGACGTGGTCAGCCTCACCGGTGTCCCGCAGTCGTCGAGTCTCGACGCGTCCGAGCTGTGGACCCGAACGCCGTTCATCTGACCACTGTCGTCGACCAGACCACCTCATGACCCTGCGCCGGGGAGCCGCACTCACCACAGCTGCCACGCTCGGCCACGCTGACACCGCCGATCTCGGACCGAGCGCGGGCAACGGCTTTCGCACGCGCTGGCCCGACGACCTGGCCACGTTGCAGGACGTGGGGATCACCGACGTGCGGATCGCGCTCGACTGGGCGCGGCTGCAGCCGAAACCGGGACTGCTCGACGACGACTGGGCCGAACGGTTCGAACAGATCCTGCAGGCCGCCGATGCGATCGGCGTGCGCCCATGGGCGTGCCTGTACGAAGCAGCCGTGCCGAGATGGTTCGACAACGACGGCGGGTTCGGCAACGACGAGAACTTCACGACGTGGTGGCCGCGCTGGGTCGAGCGGGTGGCGGAACGCTTCGGAGATCTCGTCGGAGGGTGGGTCCCATTCGCCTGTCTTCCCGCCGGAGCACCGGATCAACCGTGGATCGACACGTGGGGGATCCTCGCAGGTGGCCCGCCCGTCGTCGCCGCGATCGATCTGCGCGACCGGGCGGGCACGGTCAGGTCGTACGCCGGCCGGACGGATTTCCTCGGCGCAGTCCTCAGGGGCGACTGGGACCGCAACGACCAGGTCCGTGCGGCTGATCTGTCGCGCACCGCCGACCGATGGGGAGGCGAGATCCGCGAAGCCGCCGAGGCCATCGACACCCCGCTGATCATCAGCGGCTTCAGCGCCGACCACGACGACGCCGACACCGCCGGCGAGATCATCGCAGCGTTCCGTTCGATCATCGACGAGGCCGTCGCGGACGGCGTGCCCATCGAGGGAGTCTTCGTCGAGCCCGGCATTGCCGGCCCTGATTCCCCCGCCGGCCTGCTCGATGCCGATCGCGCGCCGACGCCGTCGAGCAACGCCTTCCTCGACTGACCTGCACAGCACAACCCGAAATTCGGAGCCGACGTTGCGCTGAGCGCAACGATCGCTCCGAAATTGCGCGCGTGACCCGAAATTCGGAGCGGATGTTGCGCTGAGCGCAACGATCGCTCCGAATTTCGAGTGGGTGGAAGGAGCGGGTCGCAGCCGCGAGGGCTCAGGTGCGGCCGCGGTAGGTGGCGCTCGGGCCGGCGGCGTCCTTGTTCAGACGCTTGCTGAGGTGCAGGCCCTCGAGCACGAACTCGACGGCGCCGCCCACTGCCGCAGGCGACTCGTCACCGCCCGTGAGCACGGCCACCGGCTCGCGAAGGGCATCGACCTCTTCGACCAGGCGGGCGAGGTCCTCGCTGGTGACACCCTCGCCGGTGTGGGCGACGGCGCCGGCTTCGAATGCGTCGACGACGGCCCGGGTCTGCTCGGGTGGCACGACGTCCTTGAAGACGCTGAGCACCGCGCCCTTGATCAAGTTCTCCATGATCGCTCCCTCGCGACCGTCCTCGATCGATTCGATCTCGATCTTGCCCATCGAACTCGCCGCGAGCGCGTCGAGGTCGTCGACGCGGGCGACGATGTGGCGTTCGCCCGCCCGGAGGCCACGGCGCAGCGCGTTGGCGGCGAGCGCCTCGTAGTTCGCCACGCTCAGGCGCACGCTCACGCCGGACCGCTGGTTGACATGGTTGCTGGCCCGGGCGAGATGACTGAACGTCGCCACGACGTCGGCGAGGTAGTCGGGAACGTCGACGGTGACGCGGCCCTGCGCGGTGGTGATGTCGAGCGCCACCGCCTCCTGGCGCATGATCGCCACCTCGGTGTCGACCTCGAGCGGGTAGTGAGTGCGGATCTGGCTGCCGAAGCGGTCCTTGAGCGGCGTGATGATGCGCCCGCGATTCGTGTAGTCCTCGGGGTTGGCGGAGGCGAGCAGCATCACGTCGAGCGGCAGGCGGATCTTGTAGCCGCGGATCTGGATGTCGCGCTCCTCGAGCACGTTGAGCATGCCCACCTGGATGCGCTCGGCGAGGTCGGGCAGCTCGTTGATCGCGAAGATCCCGCGGTTCGTCCTGGGCACCAGCCCGTAGTGGAGCGTGAGTTCGTCGGAGAGGTACCGACCCTCGGCGACCTTGATGGGGTCGACCTCGCCGATCAGGTCGGCGATCGAGGTGTCGGGGGTGGCGAGCTTCTCGCCGAACCGTTCGCTGCGGTGAACCCAGTGGATCGGGGTGTCGTCACCCAGTTCCTCGACAAGGTCGCGGGCGTGCTTCGACACCGGTTGGTACGGATCGTCGTTGATCTCGCTGCCGGCGATGATCGGCATCCACTCGTCGAGCAGCCCGGTCAGCGAGCGGATCATGCGGGTCTTGGCCTGGCCGCGCTCGCCGAGGAAGATCACGTCGTGACCGGCCAGCAGGGCGTTCTCCAGCTGCGGCATCACGGTGTCCTCGTAGCCCGACACCCCGGCGAAGAGCGGTTCGCCGGCGGCGACCTTCTCGATCGCGTGCTCTCGCACCTCCTGCTTGACGGGCCGCGACACCCACCCCGAAGCCCGAAGCTCTCCCAACGTCGTCGCCTGCGGTCGATCCAAGTCAGCCATGGCTCGAACCTACCGCGGGTGGAGCGACCGTGAGCATGCGAGCGGCCGAGTCGTACGGAAGCCATCCGGAGACCGCTCGGCGTTCGCCGCTCGGCGTACGCTCGGCGTCATGCACCTGTCCGGCGTCTGGCTGGCCGCCGAGGCCGACGACGACGTTCGACGCAACGGCATCGGCCTCGACAGCGACGACTCTGGGTGGACCCACATCACCGTGCCCGGCCACTGGCAGGACCAACCGGAGTTCGCGACCAGTGACGGGCCGTTGATGTACCGGCACGCCTTCACCGCGACACCGCCTGCCGAGGGTCGACGCCGATGGGTCACGCTCGACGGGATCTTCTACCAGGCCGATGTGTGGCTCGACGGCGCCTACCTCGGCGACCCCGAGGGCTACTTCTTCAGTCACAGCTTCGACGTCACCTCGCTGTCCCGGTTCGGCGACGACCACGTCCTGGCCGTCGAGGTCACCTGCGCGCCACAACCGGCGACCTCCGGACGTCGGAACATCACCGGAGTCTTCCAGCCCCCCACCGGGGTCGGCTCGGACTTCAACCCGGGAGGGCTCTGGCGGCCGGTCTTCCTCTACGACACCGGGCCAGTCCAGATCGATCGCCTGCGTGTGCTGTGCCGTGACGCCGACGCACGACGTGCACACCTGCGCATCTCGACGCGCATCGACAGCGACCGACTCACGCCCGTGACGATGCGCACCTACGTCGACGGCGTCCAGGTCGACGAGCAGCTCCAGTCCATCGCCGCCGGCCAGAACGACTTCGAGTGGACGATCGACATCTCCGACCCGGCGCTCTGGTGGCCGCGAGCCCTCGGCGACCAACCCCTGATCGACGTCGCCGTCGAGGTCGTCGTCGACGGCGAGGTGAGCGATCGCCGTCAGCGCCGAACCGGGCTCCGCCAGGTCGTGTGGGACGACTGGATCTGCTCGGTGAACGGCGAGCGCCTCTTCCTCAAGGGGGCGAACATCCTTCCGACCGCTGCCGGGCCGGCGAATGCCACCGACGAGATGGTGCGCGCCGACCTGGATGCCGCTGTCGATCTCGGCCTCGACGCACTCCGCGTGCACGGCCACATCGCCGGCCGGGCGCTGTACGACGCGGCCGACGAAGCGGGGATCCTGCTCCTGCAGGACTTCCCGCTGCAGTGGGGACACGCTCGGTCCGTTCGCCAGCAAGCTGTCGAACAGGCCCGCGCCGCCGTCGACGCACTCGGCCATCATCCGTCGATCGCAATGTGGACCGCCCACGACGACCCGTCGGCAACCGACGGCGGCGTCACTGCGCCGGGGTGGCGGGGAGCGGCCCGCACCATGGCGGCCAAACAACTGCCGTCATGGAACAAGTCCGTGCTGGACCGGTGGGTGAAGCGGGCGTTCGAACGAGCCGACTCCAGTCGGCAGGTCGTGGCCCACTCGGGAGTCGTGCCGCATCTCCCGCAACTCGACGGCACCGACAGCCACCTGTGGTTCGGATGGCGCCACGGCCAAGCAGAGGACCTCGCGGCCTTCGCCTCGCGTCTGCCGCGCATGGTGCGATTCGTGAGCGAGTTCGGCTCGGATTCGCCGCCGCTCGACGCTGCGTTCATCGACGAGCAACTGGCGGCCTACGAGTGGCCGAGCCTCGACTGGGACCACGTCGAAAAGACGAAGGGCTATCAGCGCGCCGTCACCGAGCAGAGCTTCGCGCCGACGGACTTCGACAACTTCGAGGAGTGGCGTGACGCGCTGCAGTACTACCAGGCGCACGTGCTGAAGGTGCAGATCGAGACGCTGCGCCGACTCAAGTACCGCCCGACCGGCGGGTTCTGCTTCTCGTCGCTCAACGACTCCACCGCGACGATCTCGTCGAGCATCCTCGATCACGAACGACGACCCAAGGCTGCCTTCGGCGCCGTAGCAGCGGCGTGCGCGAACGTGCTGGTGACCGCCGATCCACTTCCCGCCGAGGCCGCACCGGAGGACCGGATCGACCTGGATGTCCACGTGATCAGCGATCTACGAGATCCGATCGACTTCGCCGTGGTCGACGCCGTCGCGACGTGGAGTGGCGGGCATCGGCGTTGGCGCTTCGGCGGTCCGGTTCCCGCCGACGAGGTCGTGAAGGTGGGTCATGTCCGCCTCGAGGTCCCGAATGCCCACGGACCGCTCACGCTCGACCTGCAACTCACCGCCGGCGACGTCACCAGCCACAACCGCTACACGACCGACATCGCCGACCGGTAGCGCCCACAGCGTCCCAGAGAGATGCCATCGCGATGAACGCGGAGGCTCGGGGCGTCGCGCAGATCACACGGCGCGAGCCGTGACGACCCAGGTGGCAGCGCCCATGACGACACGGCCGTCGACGACGTGCTGAGCCATCACCGCGGCGGCAGCCGAGATCGCTGCCGCTCGACTCGACGCTGATGCGGCGGCAAGGCCCGGTGCGATTCCGGGGTTCTGCTCGAGGGCTCGCCGCGCCATGACCTCGAGGTCGTCAGCATCTCCGAGGTCGGCAGACGACGGCCCGGACTCGATGACGATGTCACCGAATCCCGCACCCTCGAGCAGCAGACGCATGCGGTCGGGATCGGCGAGCGAGAAGGGACTGGGATCGGTCGGCCCCGGGGGCGACAGCATCTCGACGTGCGCCGCGGCCGCCATCACGGGCTGCAGGATCATCGGGTTGTCGAACGGCCCCTGGAAGCAGACGAAGCCGAGCCGACCACCTGGGCCAGGGCCGAGTGCGTCGCGGATGTGCGCGAACGCGCGGTGGGGCTCCGGGAAGAACATCACGGCGAAGCGCGAGAACGCGACGTCGAACGACGGGGCCAAGGGTTCGTCCTGGACATCGTGATACCGAAACTCCACATTCGGACAACCCGTCGTCCGCGCTCGACCTCGTGCTGCCTCGAGCATCGGTACGGAGATGTCGACACCGACAGCCACCACCGGGGCGACGAGCCGAGCGATCGACAGCGTGGTGCCTCCAACCCCGCAGCCGATGTCGACGACGCGATCCCCGGCGCGAAGCTCGAGACGGTCGACGACCGCATCGCCGAACGGAGCAAGCATCGAGTCGAAGTGATCGACGTGCTCGACCCACGCCCGGCCTGACTCACCGTTCCACGCATCCACCTGAGGGTTCTGAGCCATGGCGAAACGTACACCCGTTGATGACGGGCACGTTCACGATGGCGTTACCGAGCGAGGGCTTTGCGATTCTTGAACTTCGACTTGAGGAAGTCGACGTTCATCGTCGCGATGTTGTCGATCGAGATGTCCTTCGGGCATGCCGCCTGGCACTCGCCGTGGTTGGTGCACGATCCGAAGTACTCGTCCATCTTCTCGACCATCGCCTCGGCGCGCTTGTAACGCTCGGACTGACCCTGTGGCAGGAGATTGAGGTGGGCGATCTTGGCCGAGGTGAACAGGCTGGCAGCGCCGTTGGGACACGCCGCCACGCAGGCGCCACAACCGATGCACTCCGCTGCGTCCATCGCGGCGTCGGCGACCGGCTTGGGGATCGGGATGATGTTCGCGTCGGGGGCACCACCGGTCGGTGCGGTGATGTAGCCGCCGGCCTCGATGATCCGGTCGAACGCCGAGCGGTCGACCATCAGGTCCTTGATGATCGGGAACGCTGCGGCGCGCCACGGCTCGATGACGATCTCGTCACCGCTGTCGAAGACACGCATGTGCACCTGGCAGGTGGCGGTGCCCTTCTGCGGGCCGTGCGCGCAGCCGTCGATCATCAGCGAACAGGTGCCACAGATTCCCTCGCGGCAGTCGTGGTCGAAGACGATGGCTTCCTTGCCTTCTTCGATCAGCCGCTCGTTCAAGATGTCGAGCAGTTCGAGGAACGACGCCTCGTCGCTGATCTCGGGGATCTGATGGGTCTCGAAGCGTCCCTGTGCGTCGGGGCCGTCCTGGCGCCAGATCTTGAGAGTGAGGTTGGTGAGGGTGGTCACTTGTAGCTCCGGGTTGCGAACTTCACGACTTCGTACTCGAGCGGCTCTTTGTGCTCGGTCGGGTTGGATGGATCACCGGTCCACTCCCAGGCGCTGACGTACGCGAAGTCGTCGTCGTTGCGGAGTGCTTCGCCCTCGTCGGTCTGGTGCTCGGAACGGAAGTGGCCGCCGCAGCTCTCCTCGCGGTTGAGCGCGTCCTTGCACATCAGCATGCCGAGTTCGAAGAAGTCGTCGATGCGACCGGCCTTCTCCAGCGTCTGGTTGATGCTGGTGTCGGAGCCGGTGACCTTCAGGTCCTTCTTGAACTCCTCGTGGAGGGCGGGGATCTCCGACAGCGCCTTCTCAAGGCCGTTCGCATTGCGATCCATGCCGCAGTAGTCCCAGATGATCTTGCCGAGCTCGCGGTGGAAGTAGTCCGGGCTCCGGGTGCCGTTGATCGCCATGTACTGCTTGAAGCGATCGGTCGCCTCCTGCTGGACCTTGGCGAACTCGGGGTGGCTCGTGTCGGGGACCGGCTTGTTGAGCAGGTCGGCGAGGTACGGAGCGATAGTGTACGGGAGCACGAAGTACCCGTCGGACAGGCCCTGCATCAGCGCCGACGCGCCGAGGCGGTTCGCGCCGTGATCGGAGAAGTTGGCCTCACCGGCGCAGAACAGGCCGGGGATCGTGGTCTGCAGTTCGTAGTCGACCCACAGCCCGCCCATCGTGTAGTGGCTCGCCGGGTAGATGCGCATCGGCACCACGTAGGGGCTCTCGCCCGTGATGCGCTCGTACATCTCGAACAGGTTGCCGTAGCGCTCCTGGATCACGTTCTTGCCGAGGCGGTCGATCGCGTCCGCGAAGTCGAGGTACACACCGTTCTTCAGCGGGCCGACACCCTGTCCGGCATCGACCATCCGCTTGGCGGCTCGCGAGGACACGTCGCGTGGCGCGAGGTTGCCGAAGCTCGGGTAGATCCGCTCGAGGTAGTAGTCGCGATCGTCCTCCGGGATCTGGTCGGCCGAGCGGGTCTCGTCGGCGTTCTTCGGCACCCAGATGCGTCCGTCGTTTCGCAGCGACTCCGACATCAGTGTCAGCTTCGACTGGAAGTCGTCGGCCTGCGGGATGCACGTCGGGTGGATCTGCGTGTAGCACGGGTTGGCGAACGCCGCGCCCCGGCGGTGTGCCCGCCATGCGCCGGTGACGTTGCAGGCCATCGCGTTCGTCGACAGGAAGAACACGTTGCCGTAGCCGCCGGTGGCGAGCACGACTGCGTGCGCCGAGTGTGACGAGAACTCGCCGGTCATCAGGTCACGCGTGACGATGCCGGCGCAACGGCCGTCGACGTTGACGACGTCGACCATCTCCATGCGGTTCCAGAGCTTGACGTTGCCGAGGCCGATCTGGCGGGCGAGCTGCTGATAGGCACCGATGAGCAGCTGCTGGCCGGTCTGGCCACGGGCGTAGAACGTGCGGCTGACCTGGGCGCCACCGAAGCTGCGGTTGTCGAGCAGGCCGCCGTACTCGCGTGCGAACGGCACACCCTGGGCGACCATCTGGTCGATGATGTCGACCGACACCTCGGCGAGGCGGTGCACGTTGGCCTCGCGAGCGCGGAAGTCGCCGCCCTTGACCGTGTCGTAGAACAGGCGATGAACGCTGTCGCCGTCGCCCTGGTAGTTCTTCGCCGCGTTGATGCCACCCTGAGCGGCGATCGAGTGGGCACGGCGAGGCGAGTCGTGGAACGTGAAGGCCTCGACCTGGTAGCCGAGTTCCCCGAACGTCGCCGCAGCGGACGCTCCGGCGAGGCCCGTGCCGACGACGATGATCTTGAACTTGCGCTTGTTGGCCGGGTTGACCAGCTTCTGGTTGGCGATGTAGTTCTGCCACTTGTCGGCGAGGGGACCCTCGGGGATCTTGGAGTCGAGTGTGATGCTCATTCGGCTGCCTCCTCGTGGGTGATGGCGTCGGGGTCGAATTCGATCACGCCGGCGAGCACGGCGACGGGGATCGAGACGTTGCCGACCACGACGATCGTGGCGATCGCTGTCGCGAGGTAGCGGCGCCAGTTGTTGAAGCGGGGACTGCTCCACCCCATCGACTGGAACAGCGACCACGTGCCGTGGAAGAGGTGGATGCCGAGTGCGATGTTGGCAACGATGTAGAGAATCGCCACCGGGATCCGCGACAGCGAGGCGTCGAGGTTGCGATAGGCGGCGCCGCGCACGAAGTCGGGGTTGGCCCACCCCCACGTGAGATCAGCGAGGTGCCACACGATGAACAACGCGACGATGATCCCGGTCCAGCGCATCGTGCGGCTGGCGAAGTTGGCGACCTGGTAGTCGCGGGCACTCTGGTACTTGACCGGTCGGGCCTTGCGGTTGAGCACCGTGAGCGAATAGGCGGCGTGGATGTGCAGGATCACCGCTGCGATCAGCACGAGTCGAAGTCCCCACAGCACATATGTGCGCGGCATGATCGGCACGAGCAGCTCGCGGAGGAACTCGCCGTAGATGTCGATGTCGTACACGCGCTCGTCGCCTTCGGTGATCACGCCGAGATACGCCTTGAGGTTGCCGATCATGTGGACCACCACGAAACCGATCCCGATGATCCCGGTGATCGCCATCACGTACTTCTTGCCCACGGCTGTCGAGTAGAAGTCGACCAGGAACGGCTTCTTCTTCGACGGCGGTTTGACGGCGGTTCCCGACACGGGCCCGCGATTCAACGTCTGTGCCATTGCGGTGACGCTACTCGCCGGTCGGTGGAGCGAACCCAATTGATCGCCGAGTTGGTCGATGTCACGGTTGACACACCGGCGCTTGGAAATGGTCCGGTTGGGATCTAGCCTGCCCCGCCGACCATCATGGTCCGGTCCCTCGGATCGTTCCGAGCAGGATCACTCTCGTACCGCCCTCAGGAGGCAAGAAGCCCGTGGACGTCGTTCCCTATTTCGCAGCAGTGTCGGCGATCGCCGCACTCGCCCTCGCGTTCTACTACTACAAGGTCGTCGAGAAGGCGTCCCCCGGCGACGAACGCATGGTCTTCCTCATGACGGAGATCCAGAAGGGGGCCAAGGCATTCCTCAAGAAGGAGTACCAGTGGGTCAGCGTGTTCGTCGTCGCGATGATCATCCTGCTGGCGGTCGTCATCAACCCACTGGCCTCGGTCACGTACCTGCTCGGCGCCGTTCTGTCGGCGACGGCTGGCTACGCAGGAATGACGGTCGCCACGATGGCCAACGCTCGGACCACCGAGGCTGCGAAGTCGGGGCCCGCGGCTGCACTGCCGGTCGCCTTCCGTGGCGGCGCCGTCATGGGCTTCTCGGTTGCCGGGCTCGCGCTCCTCGGCCTGATGGTCACCTACCTCGTGTTCGTGGTCTGGATGGAGGTCGACGAGGCGTTCGAGATCGTCACCGCCTACGGCCTCGGTGCCTCGACGATCGCACTGTTCTCCCGCGTCGGTGGCGGTATCTACACCAAGGCCGCCGACGTCGGCGCCGACCTGGTCGGCAAGGTCGAAGCGGGCATCCCCGAAGACGACCCCCGCAACCCGGCCACCATCGCCGACAACGTGGGCGACAACGTCGGCGACGTCGCCGGCATGGGTGCGGACCTCTTCGAGTCGTACGCCGGCTCGATCATCGCCCCGATCTCGCTCACCGCGTTCGCCCTCGCGCTCACCGCCGAGCAGGCCGGCACCGAGGGCGCCCTGAGCCTGTTGGTGTTCCCGATGGCGATCGCCTTCATCGGCATGGTCGCCTCGATCATCGGATCGTTCTTCGTGCGTGGCGGTGACTCCACCGACAGCCATGCGCTCTCCCGGGCGCTGCACATGGGCACGAACGTGGCCATGATCATCACCGCGATCGGCACGGTCGGCGCGGCCTACTGGATCTTCGCCCCCGATGAGTTCGAGAACCCGATCGGGCTCGCCATCTCCGTGATCGGCGGCCTGCTGGTCGGCTGGGCGCTCGGCAAGACCGCCGAGTACTACACCTCCGACGGCTACGGCCCGGTGAAGAAGATCGCCCAGCAGTCCGAGACCGGACCGGCCACCACCATCCTCGGCGGCATCAGCACCGGCATGGTCTCCGTGGCTGCGTCGGTGTTCCTGATCCTCATCGGTGTGGGCGTCGCCTACTGGGGCGGCACGCTCGCCTTCGCCGAGGACGCCTTCGGCGGTCTCGGCGAGGACTTCGGTGGCATCTACGGCATCGCCGTTGCCGCCATCGGCATGCTCGCCACGACCGGCGTCGTCGTCTCCGTCGACGCCTATGGGCCGATCGCCGACAACGCCGGCGGCATCGCGGAGATGGCCGAGTTGGATCCCTCCGTCCGCGAAGTGACCGACGCGCTCGACTCGCTCGGCAACACGACCGCCGCCATTGCGAAGGGATTCGCCGTCGGCTCGGCGGCGCTCACCGCGCTCGCCCTGTTCAAGAGCTTCGAGTTCGCCGTCTTCGACGCCGACCCCACCGCTGCGCTCAACCTCAACATCGGCGAGGTCGAGGTGTTCATCGGTCTGTTCATCGGTGCCGCGCTGCCGTTCCTCTTCGCGGCGCTCACGATCGACGCCGTCGGCCGTGCCGCTCAGAAGATGATCGAGGAGGTTCGCCGCCAGTTCCGAGAGATCCCCGGTCTGCGCGAAGGCGCTCCTGGCGTGGTTCCCGACTCGGCGCGCTGCGTGGCCATCTCCACCGAGGCGTCGCTGCGCGAAATGATCGTTCCGGGCTCACTGGCGGTCGTCGTACCGCTCGTGGTCGGCTTCGTCAGCGTCGACGCCCTCGGCGGTCTCCTTGCCGGCGCCCTCGTCACCGGCTTCGCCCTCGCCATCTTCATGGCGAACTCGGGTGGCGCCTGGGACAATGCCAAGAAGTACATCGAGGCGGGCCACCATGGCGGCAAGGGCGGCGACCCCCACAAGGCCGCCGTCGTCGGCGACACCGTGGGCGACCCGTTCAAGGACACCTCGGGCCCCTCGATGAACATCCTCATCAAGGTGATGACGATCGTCAGCCTGGTGTTCGCCAGCGCCTTCGTCTAGTCCTTCGTACCGCTCACGGGTCCTGTCACCGGTGGCGGAGGGGCGTGCGGCCTTCGGCCGGTCCCCTCCACCACCCGTGCCACCCGTTCGCTGTCCCCCGCCTTGTTGCAGGGTGATGACGAGCCCCCGCTTCCTCACGGAGGCGAAGGCGGCGAGGGAAGCGCCAGCGACGAGCCGCACGCGGCGCGAGGAGGAAGCGGAGCGGACGACGAGCCCGCCACTAGGACGTGACGAAATCGATCAACTGCTCGACGGCGCCGACCAGTTCGGGGCGCAGGTCGGCGAAGGTGTTCACACGATTGCGGAGTTTCGGCCAGAAGCCGTCGAACGGCACGCCGAGCGCAGCGCACAGCCCTTCCTTCCACGGCACATCGCACCCTCTCTCGTCACGGCGGGGTACGTCAGGCCACTCGTCGAGGCCGAGCACCTTGGGACGGATCCCCGCCCACACGTCGACGAACGGGTGCCCGGTGATCAACACGTTCGGATCTCGAACGGTTCGCGCGATCCGGGTCTCCTTCGAGCCGGGGATCAGGTGATCCAGGAGCACCCCGAGCCGGCGATCCGCCGACGGGCCGAAGTCGGCGACGGCGGCCGCGAGGTCGTCGGCGCCGTGTAACGGTTCGACGACGATGCCGAGCTCGCGCAGATCGTCGCCCCACACGTGCTCGAGCAGCTCGGCGTCGTGTTTGCCCTCGACCCAGATGCGGCTGGCCGCCGCCACGCGGGCACTCCCGTCGCCCGCGACGGAACCCGATGCCGTGATCCGCTGGGTCGCCACCTTCGCCGTCGCAGGGCGCACCAGCGTGACCGGCTTGCCCTGGATGAGGAAGCCGCCGGGCTTCCACGTGAAGTGCCGCACGTAGTCGTTGCGGTCTTGCACGGTCACACCTTCGGCGCTCCATCGCACGACATCGCCGCAGAAGTGGCTGGCCCGGTCCTCGACGAGCATGCCCATCTCGACGACGACGTCCGGGTAGGTGGGACCGCGCTTGGACGCTGCGAAGTCGTCGAGGATGTCACCGGTGTAGGCCACCGTCCCAGTGAAGCAGTCGACGAGGTCGCTGTGCCAGCATGCTCCGATGGAGAGCTTCGAGGGCCGGATCGCAGTCGTCACGGGAGGTGCCAGCGGGATGGGTCGCGAGCTCGTCCTCCAGCTCGCCGCCGAGGGCTGCCACGTCGCGATGTGCGACATGTCGGTCGAGGAGATGGACGAGACGAAGCGCCTTGCACTCGAGGTCGCCCCCGCCGGCACCGTCGTGACGACGCACGTGTGTGACGTGTCCGACGAGGAGTCGGTGCTCGCGTTCCGCGACGCCGTCGTCACCCAGCACGAGACCGATCACGTCAACCTCCTGTTCAACAATGCCGGCATCGGCGGCGGCGGCTCCGTCATCACCGACGACCGCGCCGTGTGGGACCGCACGTTCAACGTCTGCTGGGGCGGCGTGTACTACGGCGTGCGCGCCTTCATGCCACTCCTGATCGCCTCCGATGAGGGACACATCGTCAACACCTCCAGCGTCAACGGCTTCTGGGCCAGCATCGGCCCCGACCGGCCCCACACCGCGTACTCGGCAGCGAAGTTCGCGGTGAAGGGATTCAGCGAGGCGCTGATCACCGATCTTCGGGTGAACGCCCCCCACGTCAAGGTGTCGGTGGTGATGCCTGGCCACATCGGCACGTCGATCGTCGAGAACTCGCTCCGCCACGGCCGAATGGAGGTCGACATGGAGGCAGCCGAGATGGTGAAGCTGATGTCGGACATGTTCCGCGATCAGGCCCCGATGACGGCCGCCGAGGCCAGCGCCGAGATCCTCGACGGCGTCCGCCACGGTCGTTGGCGGATCCTGGTCGGCGACGACGCACGCAAGCTCGACGAGGCCGTTCGCGCCAATCCCGAGATCGCCTACGAATCGCTCACGCTCGGCGACCTCACCTCCGGCAGGGCCGGCACCCCCTTCTCCCCCGACGCGTGATGTGACGATTGGTGTCTGACACCAATCGTTACATCGGTGGAACCGGCTGGTGCCGGTGAGCGTCGAAGGTCCATGGGGAGAAACAACGCAGCACTCACAGGGGTCACCTTGATGGTTCTGGTCGGGCTGGGGGTCTCGGCATGCGCAAGCGATGACGACTCGGACACGAGCGCGACCTTCGCGCCGCAGATCGAGGCCGACATGCCCAGCGCAGCGGAGTCGGTACCGGGTCGGCCGAGCGGCGCCGAACAGACCGCCGGGGACATTGCCGTCGAAGAGGCGCGAACCTTGCCGTTCCCGACCGGGCAGGCGCTCGCCACCACCGCAGGGGTGGTCGTGGCGACGCCCGACATCCGGACCGCCGTTGCCGACACACTCAACGCGGTCCAACGCAACGGGGCCAGCGTGTTCACTGCCGACGTCAACATCGGCGACGACCTCGACGACGGCGGCATCGACGGGTCCGGCTTCTTCGTCGTGAAGGTGCCGCCCGCCGATCTCGAACCGCTGATCACCGACCTCGGCGCAACCGTCGGCCGGTTGTCGGGTCGAACGCAGGACACCACCGATGTCACCGACCAACTCGTCGACCTCGAGATTCGCATCGGCGTCGAACGCGACGTGATCGATCGATTCCGGAACCTGCTGGTGGACGCCACGCAGTTCCAGGACGTCGTCGAGATCGAACGGGTCATCAGCGAACGCACCATCGCCCTCGAGCAGCTGCTGGCGAGTCAGCGCAACCTCGACAACCGCGTCGAGCTGTCGACGCTGACGATCCACCTGCAGTACGAGGCTCCGACCGCCGAGACCGCCGCCGACGACGACTCGATCGACGGCATCGCGGACGCGTGGCGAGCAGGCTGGGACGTGTTCGTCGGCGCGCTGTTCGCCATCGGGTTCGTCGTCGCGGTGACGACCCCGTTCCTCGTCACCGCCGCAGTCGTTCTCGGCGTGGTCTGGCTGGCGACCCAGCGCAAGCGCCGAGCCCTCGACGACGATCGCAGTCCGTCGACGCCGACCGTCTCGCCGGTCACCGACGAATCCGACGCGCCCGTCACGGACGACGGCCAGCTCGCCGGGCCCACCCCTCGGCGGTGAGCACGAGGTCGCTGACGCTGCCGTCGGGGAAGGCGAACGGCGCCCGCACTCCGCTGTGAGCGCGTACCTCGGGCAGCGCCAGCGGAGCGAAGCCGGTCGGGCCGCTGGTCCAGCGATGCCATCGATGAGCGGGCACCTCGACCAACTCGAGCCGCGGTTCACCCAGGATCTCGATCGAACCGTGCACGACACCGACCTGTTCGTACCCGGCGTCGATCGACGCCCGGTCGCCGGCGGGCTCGAGCGGCGAGGGTGGAGCGGTCGCATACCACTCCAGATCGAACGCGATCGGCGTGGGATCGCCGTAGGCACGTCCGAGCGCCTCGTCGGGGTCGTCGATCGCCGACGCGTAGGTCTCGTTGCCGATCGACCACTGGCGCATCGGGTCGTCACAGGTGTGCTCGGCCCACAGCGCTTCACCCTTCACGATGAACGGGTCCGCCCGCACCGGCACCTCGAAGTCGGCGATGTGCAACAGCGGTCGACCCGACCGAGCGAGCGCAGCCCAGTACCACGCCGTCCGGCCCACGACCCGGTGCCCGGAGAGCACTCCGAGTTCCGCGTCTGCAGTCCAGGCAGCGAACACCCATTCCTCGACGGCAGTGTCGACGTGGCGCCCCTCGAAGGCGCGGGCATCGGCGATGGGCTCCACGATCAGGCAGACTACGGACCATGATCCGCTACCTCAGTCTCGACTGGATCAACGCACTCTCCAACGAGGTCGCCGCCAGCGATCAGATGCGCACCGTGGCCGAGTCCCACCGCATCGGCGTCACGCAGGTGGTCAGCAACGGGCCCGAGGGTGACGTCACCTACCACCTGTCGGTCGGCGACGGTGCCGCGTCGTTCGGCGCCGGCCCGGCCGAGCCCGAGGACGTCAAGATGGAGCAGGACTGGGAGACGGCGGTCGCCGTCGCCACCGGCGAACTCAACGCGCAGGAAGCCTTCATCGGCGGCCGCATCCGGCTGTTCGGCGACCAGCAGAAGCTGCTCGAGTCACAGCCGGTGTTCGGTGCGCTCGACGCCGTGTTCGCCACCGTGCGCGAACGAACCTCCTACGAGTGAGCGCAGCGCCGTGCCGGAGATGCCCGAGATACAGGCCCACGCCGAGCGCCTGACCAGCCAGTTCGCCGGACGTATCCTCGCCGGCTTCACGCCGTTCAACTTCACGGCCCTCAAGACCGCCGTGCCCGCCCCCGCATCAGCCTTCGGCGAACCACTGCTCGAGGTCGACCGGCGGGGCAAGTACCTGCTGTTGCGTTTCGAGCTGGTGACGTTCGTGGTGCATCTCATGCAGGGTGGGCGCCTCATCGCGGACACCAAGCGGTCCGCCAAACCGCGCGGGGGTCAGGCCCGCTTCACGTTCGAGCCGATCGAACTCCACGACGGATCGATCGACGAGACCGCGCTGCTGCTCACCGAACAGGGCAAGGAGCGCCGAGCCGGGGTGTGGTGCGTGCCGAGCGACACGGCGCTCACGTCGCCACCGCTCGACAAGCTCGGCCCGGAGGCCGCCGACATCAGCGCCGGTGAGCTCGCAGACCTGTTCGCTGCCAACTCGATGCGTGTGCACGGATTCCTGCGCGACCAGCGCATGGTCGCCGGCATCGGGAGGCGGTTGGCGAACGAGGTCTGCCACCGCGCCCGGGTGTCGCCGTTCGCGAACACCCGCAAGCTCGGCGCCGACGGCGCCGCGAAGGTGGCCGACGCCATCAGTTCCTGTGTCGGCGAGAGCCTGGACTTCGAACGCACCCGCGAGGACATGAGCTCGTCGAAGGAGCGGCCCGGCGCGATGCACAGCCGCACGGGAGATCCCTGCCCCGACTGCGGCGACACCGTCCGCGCCGTCGAGTACTCGGGCTACACCGTCAACTACTGCGCGACCTGTCAGACGGGCGGCAAGGTGCTCGCCGACAACACCACCAGCAAGTTCCTCAAGTAGGCCCCGTCGAATACGCTCGGCGGCATGCCGATCCATCTGCGCGCCGAGCCCGGCGATTACGCCCCCAACGTGTTGTGCCCGGGCGATCCACTCCGAGCGAAGTACATCGCAGAGACGTTCTTCGACGACGGCTTCCGCCAGGTCAACGCCGAGCGCGGCATGCTCGGCTACACGGGAACCTTCGAGGGCAAGCCGATCAGTGTGCAGTCGACCGGTATGGGGTGTCCGAGCGCCGGCATCGTGTTCGAGGAGTTGATCATGCTCGGCGCCACCAGGCTCGTGCGCGTCGGCACCTGCGGCGGACTCGGCGACGGCATGGCGATGGGCGACACCGTCGTCGGGCTGGCAGCGTCGAGCGACGACCAGACTCCGTTGCGGTACGCCGCGATGGACGGTTACGCGCCGAGTGCGACGTTCGCGCTCGTCGAGACCGCGGCTCGACTGAGTCGGGAAGGTTCGGCGGGAGCCGTACATGTCGGACCGATCGTGACGTCCGGCCTGTTCTACGACCCGGACCCCACCACCTTCGCCCGCTGGAAGCGGCTCGGCCACATCGGCGTCGAGATGGAAGCGGCGATGATGTACACGATCGCGGCGGTCAAACGCATCGAGTCGCTGGCGATCATGACCGTGAGCGATCTGCTCGGCGAGAGCGGCGACACGGTCCGCATCAGCGATGACGAGCTCAGGGCCGGCGTCGACCAGATGATGCGCATCTCCTGCGCCGTCGCCGTGTCATGATTCGCTGACTCGGCATCCGCCGAGGGAACCAACTTCGCTTCAGGAGCGTCGAACGCACATGACCCCCCGTGCTGCCATTGCCCTGCTGGCCCTCGCCGGCCTGACCTTTGCCGCCTGCGGCAGCGACGACGACGGAGCCGCCTCCGGCGGTCTGACCGCCGCAGACCTCGACGGACGAACCTTCGTGTCCACAGAGGTCACCGGTTACGACCTCGTCGAAGGGACCGCGATCAACATGACCTTCCTCGCCGACGCGATGAGCGTCAGCGGCGGCTGCAACTCGATGAACGGCGGCTTCGAAATCGGCGACGGCGTGCTGACCGCCGGGCCGTTCGCCGCGACGATGATGGCATGCGAGCAGGCACTGATGGACCAGGACACCTGGCTCAACGAGTTCCTGTCCTCGCTCCCCACCATCGAACTCGTCGACGAGACGCTCACACTCGCCGGCGGTGACACGACCATCACGCTCGACGAGCTCCAACCCAGCGCGCTCGTCGACACGACGTGGACGGTGACCGGGACGGTCGCCAACGAGGCCGTCAGCAGCGTGCCGATGGATTCGACCGCATCGATCATGATCGCCCCCGACGACTCGGTGTCGGTCAACACCGGGTGCAACACCGGCTCCGGCACCGTCGAGATCTCCGACACCACGCTCACGTTCGGACCGATCGCCATCACCAAGAAGGCGTGCCCGCCCGAGCAGACCGCGCTCGAGACCAGCGTGCTCTCGGTCCTCCAGGGCGAGGTGACTTACGAGATCGACGGCTCGAATCTGTCCCTGCGATCCGGCGACGGCGCCGACGCCATCGGCCTCGAACTCACCGCCAGCTGACGCCGACGCAAACCCCGAGCGATGAGTCTCCGCGCGACCTGTCCGCGCGAAGACTCACCGCTCCGAGGTCGCGGGACGCTTACGCGATGAGTTTCCGCGCGACCTGTCCGCGCGAAGACTCACCGCTCCCAGGTCGCCCGGCGCGAGCGATGAGTTTCCGCGCGACCTGTCCGCGCGACCTGTCCGCGCGAAGACTCACCGCTCGGCGCGAAGCGCGGTGACGAGCGCGAGAATGCGGCGTGTGATTGCTGGCAGGCCCCTGGCGAAGTCGACCTCGACCACGCGCTCCACTGCCCAGCCGATCTGTCCCGCAGCAGCGTCACGTGCCGCGTCACGCCGTCGTCCGTCGGTTTCGCTGTGCGTCGGGTGCAGATCGACTTCGATCGCCAGGCGCACGGATGGAACGGCCAGGTCGAATCGCGCCGGTCCGTAGCCGGGAAGGTCGATCCGATACTGGCGGACGAGTCCCACCAGGCCGGCAGCGGCGAGCGCATCGCCGAGCACCGTCTCGCCGTGCGACTCTGCAGGGCCACCGTGCAGTCGACCGTCGAGCAGTTCGAGGAACCGCCGAATCCAGGGTCGCTGTGTCGACATCCAATCGACGGCGACGGTGCGCAGTTCGTCGTCATCGAGATGGCCGTCTCGGATCACTTGCTCGATGATCGAGAGCAGATCCGTCGCGGACACGAAGCGTGCGAGATCGAGGGCTGTCCGGGCTCGGCTGGTGATGGCGATGCCGTCAGGGCGTCGGACGACATCGCGTGAGTGGACCGCCGCCGTTCTGTACGGCACGACCCAGCGCTCGGTCACCGGGTGACTCGCTGGCGGAGCGAGGACGTGGATGCGATTGTCACGGGGCAGACGACGCAGGCCCCACAGCCGGCCCGCGGTCGGGCCGCTGACGGCAAGCTCCGGATGAGCCGCACACACAGCAGCGCACCTCGCCGTCTCGTCGAGCGTGACTGCTGGAAGGCGATAGGCCCCCTTGAGCACGGTGACGAGACTGCCGGCCTCGACGAGCGAACGGACAGCCGGACCCGACAGACCACATCTCCGCAGATCGGTGGCGGTCGCGATGCCGTGGTGAGTGCGAAGGAACTCCAGCGCTTCGGTGGTGAAATGGGCCACCTGACCTCCCGTTGAACGATGTGTTCGGGGAGGGAGTCGGTGACCACACGCTACCGAGGGCGACGTCGATCTTCGAGAGCGATGAGTTTCCGCGCGACCTGTCCGCGCGAAGACTCATCGCTGGGGATGGCAAACGGCGAGCGATGAGTTTCAGCGCGACCTGTCCACGCGAAGACTCATCGCTGGGGATGGCAAACGGCGAGCGATGAGTTTCCAGCGCGACCTGTCCGCGCGAAGACTCATCGCTCGGGAGGTCAGATGAGGCCGAGTTCGGCGACGGCGTCGCGTTCGCTGACGAGCTCGTCGGCGCTGGCGTCGATCTTCGCGCGGCTGAAGTCGTCGATCTCGAGCCCCTGCACGATCTCGTAGTCGCCGTCCTTGCACACACACGGGAACGACGAGATGATGCCCTCGGGCACGCCATAGCTGCCGTCGGACACGACCGACATCGAGACCCAGTCGCCATCAGGCGTGCCGAGCGTCCAGTCGCGGACGTGGTCGACCGCGGCCGAGGCCGCCGATGCAGCAGACGATGAACCACGCGCGTCGATGATCGCCGCACCGCGCTTGGCCACGGTCGGGATGTAGCTGCTCTCGTACCACTCGTGGTCGCCGACGGCGTCGTAGGCGCGCTGGCCGTTGACCTCGCAGTGGAAGAGGTCCGGATACTGCGTGGTGGAGTGGTTGCCCCAGATCGTCATCTTGGTGATGTCGTTGACGGACGCATCCACGCGGTGCGCGAGCTGCGCCTTCGCGCGGTTGTGATCGAGCCGGGTCATCGCCGTGAAGCGGCGCGGATCGAGATCGGCAGCGTTGCGCTGAGCGATGAGCGCGTTGGTGTTCGCCGGGTTGCCGACGACGAGGATCTTCACGTTCGGCGTCGCCGAGCGCGACAGTGCTTCACCCTGCGGCTTGAAGATGCCCCCGTTTGCCGACAGCAGGTCGGCGCGCTCCATGCCGGCCTTGCGCGGCATCGACCCGACGAGAATCGCCACGTCGGCGTCGCCGAATGCGGTGTCGGCGTCGTCGGTGCACACGACCTCGGAGAGCAACGGGAAGGCGCAGTCGTCGAGCTCCATCCGCACGCCCTCGAGCGCGCCGAGCGCTGGGGTGATCTCGAGCAGTTGGAGCGAGATCGGCGTGTCGGGGCCGAGCATCGAGCCCGACGCAATACGGAAGAGGATGCTGTAGCCGATCTGGCCAGCGGCACCGGTGACGGCAACACGAACGGGAGTGGTCATGGTCCGAGCGTACGTCCGTCGCCGACCACCGCCCAAGCGCACCAGCACCCGAAATTCGGAGGGATCAGTGCGCTGGGCGCAACGCTCGCTCCGAATTCCGGGGTTCTGGACGGTGCAGGGCGAGACCGACCAGGATGCGGGTTCAGGGCTGGGCGAGGACGCGGCCGATGACGTCGGCGTAGAAGTTCTGGCCGGACTGGGTGAGGTGGATGCCGTCGTCGTAGAAGCAGCGCCCCTCACAACTCGGCGAGAGGACCTCCCAGTCGACGACGGTCACGTTGGGGTGCGTCGACGGCACGGCGCGCAGTTTCGCATTGTTGTCGGCGATCCACCCCCGATCGGCCTTGCCCGTCAGCAGCAGCACCACCGGGACGTCGGCCACCGTGGCCAGCATCGCATCGAGGGTCTCCTGGCTGAATCCTCCGTTCGTGCCGAGGTGGATCACCACGACCGACCCGAACGTGCCGTTGTCCCGCAGGGCCTGCATCGTCGGCACGAACGTGTTCATCTGGCGGCTCTGCAGCGCATCGACCTGGAAACCCCTGGCCTGCAGTTCCTCGGCCGCGCCGAGCATCACCGAGTCACCGAGCGCAACCAGCGGGAAGCCCGACACGGTCGGCGGGATCTCCAACGGAGCGAGGCCGTCCAAACTGGTCACCACACCGAGCTGGCCGACGGGCGCGGGCGGCACCGTGGTCGGTGGCACGGTGGTCGGTGGGGCCGTCGTGGGTGGCACCGAGCCGACGGCGACCGAGGCATCGGGGGCCGTCGGATCGAGCGTCGGGTCGAGCACCGCCGGCGCCGTCGTGACAGGTGGCTCCGGCGTCGAGGTCGTCGTCGTCGTAGTCGACGCCACCGGGATGTCGTCGACGGCGAGCAGGTCGGTGGTGAACTCCTCACCCGCGTCGAGCGCTTGCGCGATCTCGTTCTGTTCGAGCGGGGCGGTCAGCAGCACGGAGCCGACGAAGAGCCCGACGGCAGCGACCATCGCCACCGCGGCCGAGACCACCAATTTGGGGCCACGTCGGACACCACCGAACACCCGCCGCCACCAGGCAGAGAACCTGCCCTGGCGGATCGGCGTCTCGACGAGACGGTACGACAGCTCGGTGACGATCGTGGTGAGGAACAGCGCGAACACGAACTCGGACACCGTCAACTTGTTGCCGGCGACGCCTCGGATCATCTGGTAGATCGGCCAGTGGTAGAGGTACAGCCCGTACGAGCGGGTACCGACCCACCGGAACACCGGGTTCCCGAGGAGCCGATTCGCGTACGCGCCACGATGGGTGACCGCAGCGATGATCGACAGCGTCGCCAGGCCGGCGAGGAAGATCCCGCCGCGGAACACGAAGGGATCAGCACCGCTCGGGGTCACCAGAAAGGTGTTCCAGCAGAGCCAGGCGAAGCCGATGATTCCGAGCACGGCCACGGCGTCGAAGAGGCGGCCCTTCGACCGCAGTGGACCGCGGACGATCGCCAGCGGACGCCACACCATTGCGAAGGCGGCGCCCAGCAGGATGCCGCTGAGGCGGCTGACCGTGCCGAGGTACAGGGTGTCGATCTTGTTGATGGGTCGGTCGCCGATCCACCAGTAGGCGTCGGGGGTGACGTTCGGCTCGGCGATGGGGCCCGAGTAGAAGAGCAGCGCGGTCGCCACGGTGATCAACACGGCGCACACGAACAGCCACCGGCTGACCGCGGCGACCTGGCGGGTGCCGTTGCGGCCCAGCAGGAAGATCATCACGACCGGCCACAACAGGTAGAACTGCTCCTCGACCGCAAGGCTCCACAGGTGCCGCAGCGGCGCGAAGTCACCCGCAGCGGTGTAGCCCAGGCCCTCCCAGATCTGGTACCAGTTCGACACGTAGAAGAAGCCCGCGATCACGTCGCCGCGCAGCGCTCCGAGCGCCTCGTTCTTGAAGATGGCCGTCCAGACGGTCACCAGGAACATCATCGTGAACAACGCCGGCAGCAGTCGCCTCGCCCGGCGAAGCCAGAAGTGGCGCAGCGAGATCCGGTAGGTGCGCTCGCGTTCGGAGATCAGCAGCAACGTGATCAGGTAGCCCGAGATCACGAAGAACATCTCGACGCCGAAGAACCCGCCGGGCAGCCAGTCGCTGTTGGCGTGATACACCATCACTGCGACGACAGCGAGCGCGCGCATCCCGTCGAGTCCCGGAAGGTACGGGACCCGACTGATGTGGGCGCGGTCGTCGGGAACCGGTTCCACCCGGGGCGGGGCGAGCGTGGACATGGGTCATCCAGTATCGCTGAGCACGTGTCGCCATCGGCGTCATGCCGACGATCCCGCGACCGACCCCGTCACCACCACGTGTGCGTTGCATTTCGGATGGACCGGGTCATCCGAATCCGCACGCAAACGTGGTTCGGGGCGATGGTCGGGGTGATGGCCGGATCAGGCGGGGGCTTCGAGGGCGCCGTCGATCAGCTCGGCGTAGTACTTCTGACCGTCGGGGCGCAGGTGGAACCCGTCGCTCTGGAAGCAATCACCCGGGCACGAGTCGGTCAGGTCGGCCCAGTACAGCACTGACGCATTCGGGTAGTTGCTCGCAGCATTGAAGATCAGCGCGTTGTTCCCCTCGGTCCACGAACGATCGACGTCGATCGTCAGCAGCAGCACCCGCGGCACCTCCGCCAGTGCGTCCATCATCGCGGTGAGATCGCCGGGGTTGATGTCGCCGTTCGTGCCGAGGTGGACGACGACGACGTCGCCGAGCCGCCCGGCGGCGCTCAACTGCTCGACGATGGCGCGCCCGTCGGAGAACTGGCGGCTCTCCTGGGCGTCGACGGTGTAGCCACGGGTCGTGAGTTCGCCGGCGGCACCGAGCATCACCGAGTCGCCGAGCGCCAACTGAGCGATCGGGAGCGGAGGCGCGGTCGTGGTCGTCGTCGTCTCCACCACGACCGGCGGAACCACTGAACCCGATGCGCCGGTCGAGTCGGCCGGTGCGGTCGAATCGCCGGTTGCGACCGCAGGATCGGTCGCTCCGGTCGGCTCGACATCCGAGCAGGTCGGGTTGTTGACGACGTCGCAGGTGAACTCGGCGCCCTCGTCGAGGGTCTGGCGCACGTCGTTCTCCACGACCGCCGCGTTTGCCAGGCTGACCCCGGCGAACAACGTGAGCGCGCCGACGACGGCACCGATGCCGATCAACGCGTTCCGTGGCCCCGGCACCGGCGACCGCCAGATGCGGGCGATCGTCGTAGCGAGCGTGCGCTTGCGGATCGGGGTCTCGATGAAGCGGTACGAGAGCTCGGTGACGATCCCGGTGAGGACCATGGCGAACACGAACTCGTAGAACTTCAGGTGGTTGCCGGCGATGTCGCGGATGACCTGATAGATCGGCCAGTGGTACAGGTACAACCCGTACGAGCGCGTACCGATCCACAGCAGCACCGGGATGCTGAGCGCCTTCGAGGTGGCCGCCCGCTCGTGGGTGACCGCTGAGACCATCATCAGCGTGGCGACGGCGCAGAGCAGGAAGCCGCCGCGGAAGAGGAACGGATTGCCGCCATCGGGGCCGATCAGCCACATCCACCAGAACATCGCCACGAGCATCAGAAATCCGACGATCGCGACCAGATCGAGCAGTCGGCCCTTGGTGCGCAACGGGCCGCGCATCACGGCGACCGGACGCCACACCATCGCGAACGCTGCGCCGAGCAGCAGACCGCCGGCGCGGCTGAACGTGCCGAGATACGACCAGTCGAACTTCGAGATGTCGCGTCCGAACACCGACCAGTAGGCATCCGGGGTGACCTCCGGCGTTCCGATCGGACCCGAGGTGTACACCAGCGCCGTGACGATGGTGATGCCGAGCGCGGCCAGCACCAGCCAGCGGCTGATGTCGGCAATCCGCCTCGAACCGCCGCGGAGCAGGGCGAACATCACGAGTGGCCACACGACGTAGAACTGTTCCTCGACAGCGAGACTCCACAGATGCCGCAGCGGCGCGAACTCGTTCGCCGCGGTGTAGCCGGCACCGGTCCAGATCTGGTACCAGTTCGACACGTAGAAGAACGCGGCGATCACGTCGCCTCGCAGTTTGCCGAGGGCGTCACGTTCGAACAGCGCTGTCCAGATCGTGAGTGCGATCATCATCGTGAACAGCGCCGGCAGGAGTCGCCGGGCGCGCCGGACCCAGAACTGCTTCATGTCGACGGTCGAGGTGCGTTCCTTCTCCGAGATCAGCAGCAGCGTGATCAGGTAGCCGGAGATGACGAAGAACACCTCGACGCCGAGATAGCCGCCCGGCAACCAGTCGGCGTTGGCGTGATACACCATCACCGCGACGACGGCGATCGCCCGCATGCCGTCGAGCCCGGGCAGGTAGGGGACGCGACTGATGTCGGAGGGCCCCGGACGTCGTCGCACACGCGCGGTCGGCCGCGTCGAGGCTCGCGTCGGGGTTCCCGATGCGTCAGCGGTCGCAGTCATTCTGGACCAGTATCGCTCAAGCGGTGGTCAGCCCGAGGTTCAGGCAGATCTCGATGACGGACTCGGGCCGGTTGAGTGCGTACAGGTGCAGGCCCGGCGTCCCCGCCTCGACCAGGTCGAGGCACAGCTGCGTGGCAACATCGATCCCGATGCGCCGGACCTCTGCGGGGTCGTCGGTGGCGTCGAGGCGATCGGCGAGCCACCCCGGCAGCGCCGCGCCGCTCATCTCGGCCATGCGAGTGACCATCGCCTTGTTGTTGATCGGCATGATGCCGGGCAGGATCGGCTTGTCGACGCCGAGTGCCGACAGCTCCTCGACCAGACGAACCCAGTGTTCGACCTCGAAGAAGAACTGTGTCAACGCGAAGTCGGCCACCGACAGCTTCTCAGCGAGATGGCGGCGGTCGGTGGCCCGGTCGGGCGAACGGGGGTGCACTTCGGGGTGGGCTGCCACACCGACCGCGAACGAGCCGGCGGCGACCACGTCCTCGAGCAGGTCCATCGCATAGATGTAGTCGCCCGGCTCCTCGGCGCCGCCGGCGGGCGGGTCGCCGCCGAGGGCGAGGATGTTCTCGATACCGAGTTCGGCGTAGTGCTCGAGCAGCGACGCGACATCGTCGCGACGATGGCCGCGGCAGGTGAGGTGGGGCATCGGCGTCCACGACGTCTCGCCGAGCATCCATTCGACCACATCACCCGTGCGGTGCCGATCGGAGCCGCCGGCGCCGTAGGTGATCGACACGAAGTCGGGGTGCAGCGATTCGATCGCTGCGACCGTGCGGCCGAGCGTCATGTTGGCCGCCGGGGTCTTCGGCGGGAAGAACTCGAACGACAACGTCCGCTTGGACGCGAGGAGATCCGGGATCCGGGCCATCGTGGGAAGACTACCGACCTCCACCCACCCGTCGGGCTTGCGCTCCGATGACGGCGTGGTCATCCTCCCGAGGGCGCCACCTGGTGTGTTACGTTCCCGGCGTCCGACACGAAACGGGGGAATCGGCATGGCCGTCATTGGAAACTGGAAACTGGTCGTACTCGAGCGCTACGCGAAGTTCGATGGACGAGCAGGTCGCGAGGAGTTCTGGTTCTACGTCCTCGCCAACGTCGCGATCTACATCGCGTTGCTGATCCTGGCGCAGATCTCCGGGATCTTCATGGTGCTCTACTTCTTGTACTGGTTGGCCACGATCGTTCCGAGTCTGGCCGTCGCGATCCGACGCCTCCACGACACCGACAAGTCGGGGTGGTTGCTCCTCGTTGGTTTGATTCCGTTGATCGGCTTCATCATCCTGTTGGTGTTCTACATCCAGGCAGGCACCGAGGGTCCGAACCAGTACGGCGCCGCCGCCGAACCTGCCGCCGCCTGATCACACGCTGCGCCGGCGATCGATGAACGCGCCAACACCCGTTGTCGCTCGGCCGCAGGGAGCGCCAGCAAGCCCGAACGCGGCGCCGCCGACCGGGTCGAGTGCCGCCGCCGGGAGCGCCAGCGACCAAGGCTGACGTCCGGCCGACCCCGACCGTCACGCACCGGCGTGCGGTGAGGCCGGACATGTCAGTGCGGCTCAGTGCCGGAAGTGGCGCTGGCCGGTGAAGACCATCGCGATGCCGTGTTCGTCAGCGGCCGCGATCACTTCGTCGTCGCGGACCGAGCCGCCGGGCTGGATCACCGCAGCGATCCCGGCCGCTGCCGCAGCGTCGAGGCCGTCGCGGAACGGGAAGAAGGCATCGCTCGCGCACGCTCCGCCGTTGGCGCGACCGGCTGAGCGGTCCGCCGCGATGCGCGCCGAGTCGAGCCGGTTCTGCTGGCCGGCCCCGATGCCGAACGCCTGCAGGTCCTTGGCATAGACGATGGCGTTGCTGCTGACCGCAGCGCAGACCTGCCAGGCGAACTCCAGATCGGCCCACTGGTCCTCACTCGGTTGTGTCGCGGTGACCACACGCCAGGCATCGCTGCGTCCCGCGACCGGGTCGGGCTGTTGGACGAGGAGCCCACCGTCGACGGGGCGCACGTCGAAGGGCAGCGCCGATGCGGCGTTCGCCGACATCACGCGCAGGTTCTTCTTCACGGCGAGGATCTCGAGCGCTTCGGGCTCGAAGTCCGGAGCGACGACAACCTCGGTGAAGACGTCGCCGATCGCTGTGGCCATCTCCGCGGTGACCGTGCGATTGGCAGCGATGATCCCGCCGAACGCGCTGACCGGGTCGCAGGCGTTGGCCCTGATGTACGCCTCGGTGATGTCGTCGGCAACCGCCACGCCACAGGGGTTGGCGTGCTTGACCACCACCACCGCAGGCTCGTCGAACCGGTGGACCAGACGCCACGCCGCCTCGGTGTCGAACACGTTGAGATAGCTGAGCTCCTTGCCGCCGTGCTGGGTCATCGAGTCCCACCAACTCGTCGCGCCGGCCTGGCGGTAGCGAGCGCCCTGCTGATGCGGGTTCTCGCCGTAGCGCAGCGGCTGCGCCAACTCGAGCGCGAGGTGGATCGACGTCGGAAGCGCCGCCTCGTCGCCGGACTCGTCGAACCAGGTGACGATGGCGGCGTCGTAGGCGGCGGTGTGCGCGAAGGCGCTTCGTGCGAGCCGGTGCCGGGTCGGGGCGGTCAGTGCGCCGTCGCTGCGGAGCTCGTCGAGCACCGATCGGTAGTCGGCGGGGTCGACGAGGACGCCGACGTGAGCGTGGTTCTTGGCGGCTGCGCGAACCATCGCAGGGCCGCCGATGTCGATCAGCTCGATGCTCGGATCGGACGAGAATGGATAGAGGTTGACCACGACGAGATCGATCGGTTCGATGCCGTGGTGCTCCATGTCGGCGACGTGTTCGGCGTCGGTCGGGTCGGCGAGGATGCCGCCGTGGATCTTCGGGTGCAGGGTGACGACGCGATGGCCGAGGATTGCAGGGAGCCCGGTCAGCTCAGCGACGTCGGTCACCGGGACGCCGGCATCGGCGATCGCTCGCGCGGTTCCGCCGCTCGACACGAGCGACCACCCCAACTGGTGGAGTGACTCGGCGAACTCGACGATGCCGGACTTGTCGTAGACGGAGAGCAGAGCGGTGGGCACGCACACGACCGTAGCCAATGAGTTACGAGGCGGTCACATGTCACGGCTGGCGCCACTTCGCGGTCGATCGCCGACCGAGACCATTCGGGGCGGCTACGGTGCCCAGCGGGGGCTGTACATCACGCGAACAACCCGAGGGGACAGACACATGGACTTCAGCAAATTCAAGACATCTGATTGGCTGATGATCGGAGGCGGCATCGGCATCTTCGTCTTCGGATTCTTCGAGTGGGTGACCGTGTCCGGCTTCGGTTTCTCCAGCTCCGGCGGCAACGTCTTCGACTTCTTCTGGACCGGCACGATCCCGTGGATCCTGGTGATCGCCAGCGGTGTCGTCACGTTCCTGCTGGTGCAGGGCACGCTGAAGCAGGATCAACTGCCCTGGCCGTTGGTGCTCCTGGCCGCCACGGCGCTGGCCTCGCTCCTCTTGCTGATCCGGATCGTCTTCAACCCGATCGATGGCAAGGATCTGATCGAGTCGGCCGGCGGCGACGTCGGCCGTGGTATCGGCATGATCCTGTCGGTGCTCTCCGGGTTCGTGGCCACCGCCGGCGCCTACCTGAACTTCCAGGCATCGGGCGGCAACCTCAAGGACCTCACCGACGTCGACAAGCTCAAGTCGAGCTTCGCCAAGGAGGACGGCAACGACGAGATGCCTCCGCCGCCGCCCGCTCCGCCGGCACCGCCCGCTCCGCCCACTCCGCCGGCACCGCCCAGCAGCTGAACTCCGGTTCCCGTGAACTCGTGTGGGGCCTGAGCCCGCACGAGTTCACGGGAAGGGTCAGAGCGAGGCGACGATCTCCGCCATCAACTCGCCGGCTTCGGTCGGGTTGAGCCCGACCTTCACGCCGGCGGCAGCGAGTGCATCCATCTTGCCCTGCGCCGTGCCCTTGCCACCCGACACGATCGCGCCGGCATGGCCCATCTTCTTGCCGGGAGGTGCGGTGACACCGGCGATGTAGGCGCTCATCGGCTTGGTGACGTTCGCCTGGATGTACTCCGCAGCCTCTTCCTCGGCCGAGCCGCCGATCTCACCGATCATCATGATGGCGTGCGTCTCGGGATCGGCCTGGAACTCGGCCAGGCAGTCGATGAAGTTCGTGCCCGGGACGGGGTCGCCGCCGATGCCGACACACGTCGACACGCCGATCCCCTTCTGCTTGAGCTCGTACAGCGCCTGGTAGGTGAGCGTGCCAGAGCGGCTCACGATGCCGACGTTCGGGCCGCCCGCCGACGGGACCTGGGCGATCTCGCCGGCGGTGATGCCGATGTTGCACTTGCCGGGGCTGATGATGCCCGGGCAGTTCGGGCCGAGCAGGCGCGTGCCGGGATGGTTGCGCACCAGCAGGTTGTAGACCTTGGCCTCGTCCTGGGCCGGGATGCCCTCGGTGATGCAGACGACGAAGCCGATGCCGGCGGCGGCCGCCTCGAGAATCGCGTCGGACGCGAACCTCGGCGGGACCGCGACGAACGACGCGTCAGCACCGGTTGCCGCCACGGCATCGGCGACGCTGTCGAAGATCGGGATGCCGTCGACGTCCTGCCCGCCCTTGCCGGGGGTGACGCCGCCGACGATCTGGGTGCCGTAGTCGCGGTTGCGCAGGCCGTGGTACTTGCCCTGGCCGCCCGTGAGTCCCTGGACGATGACCTTGGTGTTCTCGTTGACGAAAATGGCCATGACTATCTCACTTCGCTTTCGCGACGGCCGCGCGGGCAGCGTCGAGCATGGTGGGTTCGGACTGGAGCTTGTCGGCGGGGATGCCGGCGTCGAGCAGGATCTGGCGACCCTCCTCGGCATTGGTGCCGTCGAGGCGGATGACGATCGGGGCACGCAGGTCGACACGACCCATCGCCTCGACGATGCCCTTGGCGACCTCCTCGCCGCGGGTGATGCCGCCGAAGATGTTGATCAGGATCGACTGGACCTTGTCGTCGAAGTTGATCACCTCGAGCGCCCCGGCCATCACGTCGGCGTTCGCGCCGCCGCCGATGTCGAGGAAGTTGGCAGCTGATCCGCCGACCTGGTTGACGACGTCCAGCGTCGACATGGCGAGGCCGGCGCCGTTGGCGATGATGCCGACGGTGCCGTCGAGGCCGATGTACTGCAAGCCCTTCTCGGCTGCCATCTTCTCGCGCTCGTCCATCTCGGTGAGCCCGCGGAAGGCGTCCCACTCGGGATGGCGGAACTCGGCGTTCTCGTCGAGGGTGACCTTGGCGTCGAGGGCGTGAACCTCGCCGGTCGGCTTCAGGATCAGCGGGTTGATCTCGGCGAGGTCGCAGTCGCCCTCGGTGAAGCAGCGATAGAGCTTCACGAGGATGTCGGCAGCGCCGTCGAGCGCCCGCTCCGGCAGCTTCGCGTCGACGCAGGCCTGGCGCGCGGTGGCGACGTCGAGGCCGTCGACGGGATCGATGTGCAGCTTGACGATCGCGTCGGGGTTCGACTCGGCGACCGCCTCGATCTCGACGCCGCCCTCGGCCGACAGCATCAACAGGTGCTTCTTTGCGGCGCGGTCCAGGGTGAACGAGGCGTAGTACTCCTCGTCGATGTCGGACGCCTGCTCGATCCACAGTCGCTTGACGACGTGGCCCTTGATGTCCATCCCGAGGATGTTGCCGGCGTGCTCACGGACCTCGGCCTCGTTGTCGGCGAGCTTGATGCCGCCGGCCTTGCCACGACCGCCGACCTGCACCTGGGCCTTGACGACGACGGGGTAGCCGGCCTGGTTGGCCTCCTTCACCGCCTCGTCGACGCTGTCGGCGGGCCCGCCGGGGCTCACCGGGATGTCGTAGCGGGCGAAGTACTGCTTGCCCTGGTACTCGAAGAGGTCCACGTCGGGGTCACTCGCTTTCTGGTTGCGTACTGATGGTCGACCGGCGGGGCGGTCAGTCGGGTTCGGATTCGTCGAGCGTCGTCTCCAGCCACTGGCCGATCGCCTTCAGCGACGAGCCCGGACCGAAGATCTCGGCGACACCCTGTTCACGGAGCGCGCGTGCGTCGGCATCCGGGATGACACCACCGCCGAACACGAGCACGTCGCCGAGGTCACGGCTGCGCAGTTCCTCCATCACGCGAGGGAACAGCGTGAGATGCGCTCCGGACAGCAGCGAGAGGCCGACGCCGTCGGCATCTTCCTGCAGGACGGTTTCGGCGATCTGCTCGGGAGTCTGGTGCAGGCCGGTGTAGATGACCTCGAAGCCGTGGTCGCGCAGCGCCCGGGTGATGGTCTTCGCGCCACGATCGTGGCCATCGAGACCGGGTTTCGCCACGACGATGCGATACGTGCGCTTCACGAAGCATGAACCATAGGGCACGTCCGGGCGACGCGCCGAAACGGCGGGCGACGCGCTCCATCCCATCTCGTGAACAGTTCCACCTCGTGGAGGTGGAACTGTTCACGAGAACGCCGACGATCCCGGCAGACTGTGGTCGATGTCGAATGCAGCCGCTCGACGGCCGGTCAGATTGAAGTCGCCGTTCGCGCGAGCGGTCGTCCCGGTGCTCGGCGGCATCGCGTTCTTCGTGGTGCTCGGCCTGGTCACCTGGGGCATCGCCGCGTACATCTCCGGCGGCGGCGCCGACGTCACCGAGCGCCTGGCGCCGACTCGCTTCGAGGTCGCCAGCGTGCAGAGCGCAGCACGCATCGTCGAGGAGGACGGGCCGATCATCTTCCCCGGGCTGAACACCACCACCGGCGAGCGAACCCTGGTGCTCGATCACCAGGGCGACGACCCGACCCGCGGCTGGCAGATCTACTACGCCCATCCGGTCGACCGACCTGACTGCCCGGTCGAGCAGGTGATCGGCACTCGCGAGTTCATCGACTGCGACGGCAACGCGATCGACGTCGAGGACCTGTCACCGCCGGATTCCGGCGTGTTTCCCGTGGTCGAGAACCAGCGGGTGCTCTACATCGACCTCGCCGGCGTCACGTCACCCACCACCCCCGGCTGACCCCGTCACGTTTGCGTTGCGGTCTGGGTGGGGCGGGTCACCCGAATCTGCGCACAAACGTGGTGGCGGGCAGCGGCAGAACCTGACGGGTGGAAGCCCGTCACGTTTGCGTTGCAGGCTGGGTGGGGCGGGTCACCCGAATCTGCGCACAAACGTGGTGGCGCGGCGAGTGTGTGATCAGCCGACGGCCATGGCGTCGACGAGACGCTCGGCGAAGATCTCGGTGTGCTGGCCGAGCTTGCTGCGGCTCATGGCGAGTCCGCCGATCACGTAGGCGCCGGTGTCGCCGAGCGCCCGATCGAGCTTGTCGAGCGACGTGCCCGGGTCGAGGGCGAACGTGAGGAAGCCGGCTGCTCGCTTGCCGCGCATGGTGGGGAGGTTGGCGATGTTCGAGACCGCCCATGGCGCCTGGCCGAACAGGAATGCGCCGTGCACCCAGGTGCCGACCAGGATCAGGTCCGCCTGCTGAATCGACGCGTAGTCCGGCTGCTTCACCTTCGACAGCCCGGTGATCGTCCAGCGCTCCTGCGCCAAGAGGTCAGCGACCTTCTCGGCTGCCGTCCACGTGTTGCCCGTCAAGCTCTCGACCAAGATTGCTGCCTTCACGCCGATGATTCTTGCAGGTCGCGGGCCTGCGCAGCAGATCTCGTCACCACCTGACGTCGTCGCAGCCCTCGTGATCGTCGGGCTCGACCTGGAATGTGCCATGGGCGATGCCATGGCCGTCGGCGAGACAGCTGCGCGCCCGGTCGAGCACGGCGTGCGAATCTGCGGTCGCCGACATCACGAGGTGTGCCGATGCGGCGTCCATGTCCGAGGTCAGGGTCCAGACGTGGAGGTCGTGGACACCGACCACGCCCTCGAGCGACGAGAGCTCGTCGGCCAGCCGATCGAGGTCGATGCGCTCGGGGGCGGACTGCAGGAGGATCCGAACGGCGCGCCGCCCGAGCCGCCATGTGCGCGGCAGGATCCAGATGCCGATCAGGACACCGGCGACCGTGTCGACCCAGGTCCAGCCGAACGCCTGCAACAGCAACGCAGCGACGATCACCCCGACGGAGCCGATGGTGTCGGCGAGCACCTCGAGGTAGGCGCCCTCGACATTGACCGACTCCTTGGCGCCTGGGCGCAACAGGGCGAATGCCACCAGGTTCGCAAGCAACCCGAGGACGGCGACCACGAGCATCGGGGCGCCGAGCACGTCGGGTTCGCTGCCGAGCCGGCGGACCGCCTCGACGATGACCCAGACCGCCACCCCGAACAGCAGGAGCGCGTTCACGAACGCGGCAAGGATCTCCAACCGGTACAGACCGAACGTATGCGGAGACGTCACCGTCGAGCGGCGCTGCTCGAAACGGGTCGCCACGCTGATGGCCGCCAGTGCCATCCCGATGCCGATCACGTCGGTGAGCATGTGGCCGGCATCGGAAAGCAACGCCAGCGAGTTGGTCGCAAACGCCGCGACCAACTGGACCACGAAGAACACGGCAATGATCGCGAAAGCAGCGATCAAGCGACCCCGATGACGCTCCCCCGCCCGAGCGAGCCCGAGGCCGTGGTCGTGGTCGTGGTCGTGTGCGCGGTGCTGGTCCTCGGGTCGGCCAGGGAACAGATGCGGCGATGGCATGACAACATTCTCACCCAATGAGAACGAGAGTGCAACCCCGATCAGCCGGACACGGGAATCTGGACCGTGAACACGACCTCGTCGAACTCGCCGTAGCGGGCGGTGACCTCGAAGGTCCACAGACCAGCCACCGGCAGGTTGACGTCGCTGCCGACGACGTGGTTGACGCCCGCCGGGAACGTCTCGACGCCGAAGGCCGGGATGTCGGCCGCCGGCAACTCCGCGGTCACCGTGATCTCGTCGGCGCGATCGAGCGCACCGGACGGCGAGGTGATGTAGACGTGCATCTCGGTGCCGCCGGTGACCGCCGGTTCGAGTTCGACCTGCGCGACTCGCTCGCCGACCACGGCCGACACCGACACGATCTCGGCGACGTCGACCGGCGGGGGCGAGTTCACGAGACCGGCCGTCGCTCCGAGGACCAGCACGATGCCGGCGATCTCGAAACCGATCGAGCGCCGCACGAGACCGCTCGCGTCATCGCCACGGGTATGGACGGTTCGGCGACTGAACGCAGCCACACCGACCACGAGCGCCACCAGCACCAGCTTGATCACGAGCCACCGGCCGTAGCTCGAGTCGGTCACGCCGTCGAGGGAACCGAGTTGACGCCATGCGTTGGCCGCACCGGTGGCTGCCAACGCCACGACCGACCCGAGCGCCCATGGCGAGAAGCGACTGACGGTGGCCCAGAATCCCCCTCGTGGAGGCACCGACAGCACGACCGCCAGACCGCCCAACCAGATCGACATCGCGGCGAGATGCACGAGCGTCGAGACGAACCCCAGCACGATCGCGTCGCCGGAGATGGCGTGTCCACCGGCGGCAACCACACCGAGCACACCGAGCCCCAGAGCGCCCACGACCACCACGCCACCGCGGACCGCGAGCCGCGAGCGCAGCGGGATGAGCACGCAGAACAGCACGATCGCCACGAGGCGCGCAATCCACCACTGCCCCGACTGCGTGTCGGCGACCGCTCCCCACGACAGGAACGACCCGCCGATGAGATTGGCTTGCGAGGCGATCATCCACAGCGTGCCGACGATGGCCAGCTCGGCGGCCACCACGAGCAGCACACCGACACGCCGAGAGCCGACCAACGAAGGCGTCAGTGCGACAGCGAGCACGAGGCCACCCACGAGCAGCCCCACACCGGCATAGCTGACGAACCGACCGATCCCGAGCAGCAGGTCATCGGTGCTGCTGTCCGAGCCGCCGTCGAAGAGCCCGTCGACCACGCCGGGCGTCACCGCCGATGGCACGCCGACGGAGAACGTGAGGGAGCCGCGTATCCGGTGCGAGTCTGCCGACACGGCCTGCCAGGCCACGACGTAGGTGCCATCGGCGAGCGCGTCCCGGATCGGAGCCCGCATCCGGTCGGAGCCCGCCGACTGGTCGACCGCGCCGATCGCAACCTCGTCACCGTCGGAGTCGAGTAGCCGAATCCCCGGCTCGATCGGGTCGACGCCCTCGGTGAACTGGAGTGCGATCTCGCTGGGCGACTCTCGCAGGAGTTCCTGGTTGGCGGGAAAGGATGACAGCAGTTCGGCGTGGGCCGAGGCCGTGGACGCCCCGAGCAGGATCCCGAACAACACCATGACAACGCCGACGAGCGCCGCAACGCGTGTGCGGGCCGGTGATGTGAAGACGGAGGACAGCATCGGTGGCTTCGTTCAGTCGTCGTCCCGGAGGCGACCCTTGGCCTGGCGTGATCGGAACACGACGAAGGCCCCGATGCCGAGGATGGCGGTGACCGAGGCGATGAACATGATCGTGCCGGTTCGGGAGTCGGCGCCCTCGTCCGCTCCGGCCGAGACCAGGGCGGGCTCGCTGGTCGACGGCGTCGCATTCGACTCGGTCGAGGTCTCGGTCGTCGCCGGTTCGGTCGTTGGCGGTTCGGTGGTCGCCGGGGACGACTCCGGCTCGGTCACCGTGGTGGTCGCCGGAGCGGTCGATGGCACGGTGGCGACCGGGCCGGTCAGCGTCATCGCGGGAGCGGGTTCGTCGAGTTCGTCGCCCGGCTCGCTCGGGATCTGGATCCAGCGGATCTCGCCGACCTCACATCGCTGCACGAACGGGAAGTAGATGGTCGCGTCCGGCGTCGGCGGCAACGTCATCGTCACCGAGAACGTGCCCTCGACGTCGTCGGCCATCGGACCTCCGGCGAAGGTCACGATCGTCTCGCCGTCGACGGTCTCGACCGAACCGTCCCAGCCGTCGACGAGCTCGGTCACCGGGTCGACGACGCCCTCGGGCAAGCGCATGTCGAGCTGCACGGTCGGCGAGCCCTCGCAGCCGTGCTCGACGGTGAAACCGACAGTGAGCCGCGATCCCGCCTGGGCGTCGACCGGGTCCGGGTCGATGTGGGCCGACGCGGGACTGCCGGCGGCGAGGAGCACCGCGGACGTGGTGACCGCGAAGAGAGCGAGACGACGGATCATGGCGCCGCAAGGTTACGGCCGCAGCTGCCGTTCGTCAGATCGGCGGGCTCCGTACACTGTGCCGATGCGCTCGCCGACCCGACTCGACGATTCCGGGACCGGCGTCGCCGACGACGTGGCGTCCGGCGACGAGTCGCTGTCCGACGACGCCGCCGAGCGCCTGCTGCGTCTGGTGTTGATCGTGCTGGCGACGGCCGTGGTCACCGGGCTGTTCGCAGCAGCGGCGATCTGGGCACTGGGCGCCGACGACGAGCAACCCACGCCGATGAACGCTGTCGACGTCGGGTTCCTGCAGGACATGCTCGACCACCACGACCAGGCGCTGCTGATCTCCAATCTGTATCTCGACGACCAGCCCCAGGGGGACGCGGCGCCGTACGCCCGCGAGGTCATCATGTTCCAGACCCGCGACATCGGTTGGATGGAGGACTGGCTCGCCGAGGAGGGCTACTTCCGTGGCGCCCCCGATCGCACGGCGATGGAGTGGATGGCCGAGCCGACCCCGGTGGCGGAGATGCCTGGCATGCAGACACCCGAGCGGCTCCAGGAACTCGCCGACGCCACGGGCGCCGAACAGGACCGGCTGTGGTTCGAGATCATGACCGATCACCACATCGGTGGCGTCCACATGGGCGACCACGCTGCGGCCAACGGCGCCCGCGAGGAGATCACCGAGTTCGCGGAGTCCGTGGCGCGCAACCAACGCATCGAGGTCGTCGAGTACCAGCGGGCGATGGAACGCCTCGGCCTCGCCTGACCCACGCCACCCTCCGCCGCTCAGCCCATCGCCTTCTCGTGAACTCGTGCGGGCTGTCATCCCGCACGAGTTCACGGGAATGACTGAAGGGTGGGGCTCAGAGCTTCTTGAGGGGGGCCCACGCGAGGGCGAGGTGTTTGGTGCCGGCGCCGGGGAAGTTGATCGTGGCCTCGGCCTTCTCGCCCGACCCGGAGATGTCGATGATCACGCCGGCGCCGAACGCCGGGTGCTCGACGTCGTCGCCGATCCGCAGTCCGAGGTCCTGGCTGTTCGACGGCGCGGGCGCCGGCTTGGAACCCGAGCGGATGGCGGCCTCGACGACACGGTCACGGTGCTCCTCCTGGGCAGCCTTCGCGTCGAGGATGTCGGCGTTGATGTCGCGGCCACCACTGCCACCGCCGCGGCGATACGGCGGTGGTTCGCCGTATCCGGAATCGCGCCGCCGGTAGCTCTGACGCCCGTAGGTCGACCGCCCGCTGACGTTGCCCGTCGACTCGATCAGCGACTCGGGGATCTCGTCGAAGAACCGTGACGGCGGGTTGTACTGGGTGGAGCCGAACAGCTGGCGGCTCCACGCGTGCGACATGTAGAGCCGGCGCATCGCCCGGGTGATGCCGACGTAGGCGAGCCGGCGTTCCTCCTCCATCTCGGCGGGCTCGGTGAGCGCTCGGATGTGGGGGAAGATCCCCTCCTCGCATCCGACGAGGAACACGACCGGGAACTCGAGCCCCTTCGCGGAGTGCAGCGTCATCAACACGACCTGGTCCTCGACCTCTCCATCGGGAAGGTCGTCGGTGTCGGCGACGAGTGCGACCTGCTCGAGGAACTCGTCCATCACGGTGAACTCGCGGGCGGAGCCGACCAGCTCGCCGAGGTTCTCGATCCGGGTGTGCGCCTCGATCGTGTCCTCGGCCTCGAGTTCTGCCAGGTACCCGGAACCGTCGAGCGCTGCCTGCAGCACGTCGCCGGGACCCTGGTCGGGGTCGGCGACGACCGTTGCCATCGTGTCGAGCAGGTCGACGAACGAACCGATACCACGAACGGCGGGACCGGTGACGCCCGCCTCGTCGGCGCGGCGCAACGCATCGGCGAACGCGATGGCTTCGGTGGCCGCGAACGCATCGAGCTTCGCGACGCTGGCATCGCCGATGCCGCGCTTGGGGACGTTGAGCACACGCTTGACGCTCACCTCGTCAGCAGGATTGATCACCGAGCGCAGGTACGCCATCGCATCCTTGATCTCACGCCGGTCGTAGAAGCGGGTGCCGCCGACCACCTTGTACGGCACGCCGAGGCGCATGAACGCCTCCTCGACGACTCGGCTCTGCGCGTTGGTGCGGTACAGCACCGCCATCTCACGGAAGTTGGTGGCATCGTCGGCGTGTAGTTGGCGAGCCGTGCCCGCAACCCAGGTGGCCTCGTCGCCCTCGTCCTCGGCGTGGTAGCGCACGATGCGTTCGCCCATGCCACTGTCGGTCCACAGCGACTTCGGCTTGCGCTCGACGTTGTTGTCGATCACCGCGTTGGCGGCGTCGAGGATCGTCTGCGTGCTGCGGTAGTTCTGGTCGAGGATCACCGTGGTGACGTCGGGGAACGCCTCCTCGAACTCGAGGATGTTCCGGAAGTCGGCGCCACGAAATTTGTAGACGCTGTTGTGCACGAGGAGTCCGTTGGCGTCGTAGGTGTGGGCGACATCGACGTCGAGGTCGTACACCGGGCCGCTGTACGGCACGAACTCGACGCTGTCGACATTGGCAGGTATCCACCGATCGCCATCGCGGACGAGCACCTCCATGCCGGGGTGAACATGAGCAAACGGAATCAGGTCGTAGGTGGTTCCGTCGTGAGCGAGTCGACGGCGGACGTCGAGGCCGCCGATCGCGGCCACGCGTTTCGCGTCAGCGAGCGCCTGCCGGTAGTCCTTCCACGACGTCTCGTAGCGCAGTGAACGGTGCTTGCTGGCCCTCAGCTTCACGCCGCCGCGCTCGAGCGCGTCGATCACATCGGCGCGGTTCGACGACCACTGGACTCGGTGGTAGCCGACGGTGGTGCGACGGTCGGAGAACATCGTGAGATTGACCGCCGACCGTCGGGCACCGTTCTGGGGACGATGGTGTGGGAACTCGCGATGGAGCAGGCGATCCTCCATCAGCAGCTTGGCGCGCAGTTCGGTCTCGACCGACGAGTAAAGCCGCCGCAGCCATGCGTCGTCCATTGCAAGCGATCGCCCGGCGTCGTGGAAACAGGCCGTCGGCAGCCCGTACTCGGCAGCGAAGTACGACTCGAAGTAGGCGGCCTCGGCCATCGAACCGCACACCTTGAGGATCCATGCGGCGTCGGCATGCTCCTGATTGGTGCGCACGACGAGGCCGTGTTGCAGCTTGCCGCCGCGTGGTGGCCGGGCACCGACCGTTCGCCCGATGCGCCACCCCCGGTCGGCTCGGAACATCAGGTACACCAACCACTGGCCCTGTTGTGGAAGCAGACGGGCCGGCACCAGGTGGTGTGGCGTTGCCCGGACGGTGCGACCGATAGCCGTGATCTCGACCAGATGACCGTCGTAGCTGCCCTCGTGCACGTGAGTCACCGTGCCCGCCTGGGCGTGTGGGTGCCCGCCAGAACCGAGGACCACGTCACCGATTGCGACCTCCTCGATCGGTCTCGGGCCGGCGGGACCGTCGATCAACGTGCCGGGCGGCAGACACTGGTCGGTGTCGCCCACCACACAGACGTTGCGGTGGCCGTCGGCGAGCAACAGCACGAGTTCGTTCTGCGCCTGGTTCGTGTCCTGGTACTCGTCGACGAGGATGTGCTGGAACCGCTGGCGATAGTGCTCGAGCACGTCGCCGTGCTCGCGGAACAACTTGACCGTGTTCGTGAGCAGGTCGTCGAAGTCCATCGCGCCGGCCTTGTGGAGACGGGCCTGGTATTCGGCGTAGACGTCGGCGTGCTTGCGGTCGAAGATGTTCTGCGCCCGACGCTGGACCTCCTCGGGATCGATCAGTTCGTTCTTCCAGAGGCTGATGATCGCGTGGACGCCACGTGGCGTGAAGCGTTTGGGATCGAGCCCCAGGTCGCGGATGACGTAGCTGGTGAGGCGGTTCGTGTCGGCGGCGTCGTAGATCGAGAACTGGCGCGGGTAGCCCAGCGCATCGGCGTTGGCGCGAAGGATCCGCACGCACGCCGAGTGGAACGTCGACACCCACATCGTCTTGACGACGGGTCCGACGAGCGCGCCGACACGCTCGCGCATCTCGGCGGCCGCCTTGTTGGTGAAGGTGATCGCGAGGATCTTCGACGGGTGCACGCCGTTGTGGATCAGGTGGGCGATCCGGTGCGTGAGCACGCGCGTCTTGCCGGAGCCAGCACCGGCGATCACCAGCAGCGGCCCGGATTCGTGCGCAACCGCGTCGAGTTGGTCGGGGTTGAGGCCCTCGGCGAACGGCGAGGGACCATGCCGCGTGAACGGATCGCTGACGGCATCGGGTGCCGCTCCGTCGGCAGGATGCGGGATGTCGGCGAACAGCTCGTCGTCAGTCATGTGCAGTCCACTCTAGAGAGCGGGTGTCGCAGACCATGCCCGACGCGCAGGGCCCGACGTGGCACCATTCGTGACGTGGCGAGAGCAGTACGAATGATGACGCGGAACATGGTCTGGCTGGCGGTCATCGTGGCCGTCGGCCTGATCGGGTGGCTCGCATCCGGGCTCGTCGTCGGGCTGATCGCCGCGGCGATCACACTCGTCGTCAGCGAAGTCGTCGAACGCTTGGCGCGAGCCCGTCGGCGAGCAGCCCAGACCTCCCCCTGAGGCGACCGTCCGACCGACAGGGTCTCCGTTGGGGTCGAGTCTGGAAGGACAGAGTGAGCGGCGCGAGACTCTGGCGTATGGAGTACACCGCGGTCACACCCGAGGAGTTCGGCGAACTCGACGGCCTGGACGACTGGCGTGTCGCCCTCGATGCCATCCATTCCACCTTCACCACGCCCGACTACCTCGCCGCTGCCGAGCTCGTGAGATCGATCGCGGAGATCGCTGAGACCCACGCACACCATCCGGACGTGGAGCTGCGCTACCCGGGGCGCGTCCATGTCCTCCTGACCACGCATGCCACCGGCGGTCTGACGACGCTCGACGTCGACGTCGCCATGGCGATCTCGGCGGCCGCAGCGCACGCAGGCGCCGGCTCCGACCCATCGTCGACCAGGGTCCTGGAACTCGGGATCGACACGATGGATGCCGACCGGATCCGGCCCTTCTGGGTTGCGGTTCTCGGCTATCGGGATCGGGGCGGGTACCTGGTCGACCCGATGGGAGTCGGGCCGTCGGTGTGGTTCCAGCAGATGACCGAGCCGCGCACGGAACGCAACCGCATCCATCTCGACGTCACCGTGCCCCACGACGTTGCGGAGCAGCGCGTCGCCGACGCGCTCGAAGCCGGCGGCACGTTGCTGACCGACGAGTACGCCCGGTCGTGGTGGGTGCTCGCCGACGCCGACGGCAACGAGGTGTGCATCAGCACCTGGCAGGACCGCTGAGCAGTCGTCTCGACACGCCTGCGTACCGATGAGCGAACCGACCGGATAGCGGCACTTCGCTCATCACGACCTGTTCGGTCTTCCCAACGATGAGCGAACCGACCGGATAGCGACACTTGACTCATCGCAACCCGTTCGGTCTTCCCAACGATGAGCGAACCGACCGGATAGCGGCACTTCGCTCATCGCAACGAGGGGGTGGGAGCGTCAGGTCGACTGGAGTTCGGCGAGTTCCAGCCAGCGTGACTCGAGCGAGTCCAGCTCGTCCTGCGCCACCGCGAGTTCGGATCCCAGCGCATGCAGTTCGGCATGGTCGGTCACGCCAGCCAGGCGTTCGGTGAGCTGATCCACTCGCTTTTGGGCCTTGACCATCGCTTGTTCGGTCTCGCGGAGTTGCCGACCGACCGTGTATGGGCTCGGCCCAGCCTTGGTCTTGGGCGCCGACGCAGTGCTCGGCTTGATCGCACGGGCAGGCGCCGCGGGCGCCGACGGGCTCGATCGCTCGGCGAGCCAGCCGGCGACGCCACCGGGCACACGACGCACCGAACCGCCGGGGTCGATCGCCAGCACGTGATCGGCCACCCGATCGAGGAACGCTCGGTCGTGACTGGCGACGACGAGCGCGCCCGGCCAGTCGTCGAGGAACGCCTCCAAGGACCGCAGCGTGTCGAGGTCGAGGTCGTTGGTCGGCTCGTCGAGAATCAGCAGGTTCGGTTCGGTCGCCAGGACCATCACCAGCTGCAGCCGCCGCCGCTCGCCGCCGGAAAGCATCCGTACCGGTGCGTACTGCGCGGTCGTGTCGAACCAGAATCGCTCGAGCAACGCTCGGTCGCGGAAGTCGGGTTCACGGTGAGGTCCGGCGACGAGTTCGCGGACGATGGCGTCCTGGTCGAGGTCGGACGAGTGCTGGTCGGCGAACCCGACGACGGCCGTCTTGCCCCGCTTGACCGTTCCTGCAGCAGGCTCCGCCCGCCCGGCGATGATGTCGAGCAGCGTGGACTTACCGGAGCCGTTCGGTCCGACGACCGCCAGGCGGGCGCCGGGCTCGATCAGCAGATCGACGTATTCGAACACGGTCAGCTCGTCGGGCGTGCCGATGTTGAAGCGCTGGGCGACGCCCTCCAGTTCGACGACCTGATTGCCGAGGCGAGCGGTACCCCCACCGAGCTGCAGCTCACTCCCCCGCACACCGACGGGAGCGGGACCGCCGGACACGATCTCGTTCGCGGAACGCAAGCGTGCTTTCGGCTTCGTCGAGCGAGCCGGCGCGCCTCGTCGAAGCCAGGCAAGCTCCTTGCGCGCAAGGATCTTGCGGGTCGACTCCTCCTGCGCCTCACGGTCGATCCGTTCGGCTCGGGCGTCCAGGTACGTGGCATAGGCGCTGGAGCCTGCTGCCGCCTGGTGGACGAAACAGCGCCCGCCGTCGAGTTCGACGACCTTGCTGGGTCCCACCGCCGTGGTCAGGCGATCGAGCGCATGACGGTCGTGGGTGACCAGCACCAGCGCCGACTTCATCTTCACCAGGCGCGACTCGAGCCACTCGATCGCTTCGAGATCGAGATGGTTCGTCGGTTCGTCGAGCACCACCATGTCGTGGTCGCCGTGCTCGTCGTCCGCGAGCATCCGGGCGAGGGCAACCCGCTTCGCCTGACCACCGGAGAGTTCGTCGGTGCGACGGTCCAGCAGTGGTAGCACCCCGAGCTTCGTGGCCACCGCGGCGACCTCCCACGAGTCGCCGAGGACGTCGCGCACCGTGCCGGCAGGGAGAACCGGGTCCTGTTCGAGCGACGCGATCCTCACGCCTCGCCCGAACCGCACCTCGCCCTCGTCTGGTTCGAGCGCACCGGTCATGATCTTCAACAGCGTCGTCTTGCCGGAGCCGTTGACTCCGACGATCGCGACGCGGTCACCGGTCGAGACCGTGACAGCGACGTCCTCGAAGAGCACCTTGTCGGGTTGGGCCATGCCGACTCCGGCAAGATCGACACAGATCACGGTGCCGACGCTACGGCCCCGTGCCGCGATCGGCGTAGACCTCGGACGCGACGAAACGTAACGTTTGGTGTCTGACACCAAACGTTACGTTTCGGGCGGTTCAGTCTTCGGTGTCGGTTGCTCCGCGCTCGGGGCGGCCGTTGTTGACCATGTCGGTGATCTTCGCTTCGGCCTCGGCCAGCTTCTCGTCGGCCTCGGTCTGGTCGATGCGACCGTTCTCGACCGCGTTGTCGACTCGCTCGGCGACCTCGGCGACGAGTTCGTCGATCACCGCTTGGACCTCGACGCCCTGTTGGGTGGCGATGTCGGCGAGCGTCGCTCCATCGCGCAGCTGCGTACGGAGATCCGCGGCGTCGATGCCGAGCAGGTCGGTCAGCGCCTCGGATGCCACGCCGCGACCGAACATGCCGGGGCCGCCGCGATGGTGGCCAGGGCCGTGACCCTCGCCGAACTCTCCACGCTCGGGCCGGTTCTCGACGAGATACGCGGTCACGGCATCGGCCTGCTCGGCGGTGATGGTGCCGGCATCCACGAGTTCCTGGAGCGACTCGCGGAGGTGTGTGCCCATCTCGGCCGGGGCGTCCTCGGCCGCAGGACCGGGCTCGTCGGTCTGCTGAACGAGTGCTGCCTGCGAGACGGCAACATCGGTCGACGCGGCACTCGTGAGGCCGGGCACGCCGAACACGAGACCGGCCGCCGTCCCGGCGAGCAATCCGCCGGCGATGCCAACGGCAATTCCACGACGCTTGCCCGACGGGATCGCCGGGTTGGAGGTGGGGGTGAGTGTGTCTTCGTTGGTCATGACAGTGCTTCCCTTCGATGGATGGTGTCTCCGAGGTCCCTCGACGACAAGACCATCGTGAGCGTCGACGGTGAAGGCCGGGACGGAACGACGTAAGCGCACGGTGAGACGTTGCTCCCCGCGTGTGATCGCCGCGGGTCGCCGTGTGACCAGTTCGGCGGCGGGTCCGGTGGGTCCCGGATCGGGGTGCTGGCACCCCGACGAACACACCGGCCTGTCCCCTCGATACCGAGAACGTCCGTACGTACCGTCGAAGCATGACGAGATCCAGGACCACACAACTGATCACCGCCGGTTCCACATCAGCGCTGCTGTTGCTCAGCGCCTGTGGATCGGACGACAACTCAGCAGCCAACGCAGAGGCCTGCGATGCGTGGATCGCTGCCGACACCACGGTCATCAACTATCTGTTCATGGGCGAAGGAAGCGTGGACTCGGTGAACGCTGCACTCGACGCCAGCATCGCTGCTGCGCCGGACGACATCGCCGACACGATCAGCGAGCTCAAGACGGAGGCCGCGCCGCAGTTCGAGGACCCCGAGTCGGACGCATCCGAGAAGACGCTCGAACTCTACGTCGACACGATCGCCTGGGCCGGCGAGAACTGCGACGTCGACACCCTCGATGTGACCGCCACCGAGTACGCGTACGACGGCATTCCGGACGAGTTGCCCACCGGCTACCACGTCATCAACTTCGCAAACGAAGGCCAGGAGCAACACGAGATGTTCGCCTTCAGGATCAACGACGGGGTCACCGAGTCGCTCTCCGAACTCTTCGAGCTGCCCGAGGACCAGATCTTCGGCAAGATCACGCCCCTCAATGCGAGCTTCGCCAGTCCCGGCAACACCGAGACGAGCTCGTGGAATCTCACCGATGCGGGAAGCTACGCCGTCGTCTGCTTCATCCCGGTCGGCTCGGTCGGCGACACGGAAGGAGAGGGCCCCCCACACTTCTTCGAGGGAATGATCCAGGAGTTCACGGTCACCTCCTGACGGTCGACGAGAGCCGAACAACCGACGGCCTGCGCGCCGATGCGCATCACGGCGACGGCGGCGACGACGTCCAGTCGGGCGACACCGGCAACGTGAAGCCGATCGCTGCACCACCGCCGTCGCGTCGGGCGGCCGACACCGTGCCACCGGCACGAGTGACGACGTCGCGAACGATCGACAGACCGAGGCCCGAGCCCGGCAGGGAGCGCGCCGACTCGGAACGATGGAAGCGGTCGAAGATGCGCTCCTCGTCGCCGGACTCGATCCCGGGCCCGCGATCGAGCACCGTCAGCGAACCTCCGTCGACCACGACGTCGATCCGGCCGCCGCTCGTGTCGAACTTGCAGGCATTGTCGACGAGGTTCGTGATCGCTCGGTCGAGTGTCGAACGCGGCGCGTCGACCGCAGCGCGGGCGCGGATGTCGACGACGACGTCGCGCGAGCGACGGCGACCGACGCGCTCTGCCACCTCCTCGGCGAGTGCCACGAGTTCGATCCGCTCGTTCGGTTGCTCGTCGAGTTCGCCCGAGGCGACCGCAACGAGTTCGTTCACCAGCTCGGTGAGCTCGCTCACCTCGGCGTCGAGGTCGTCGAGCACGCCGTCGCGCATCTCCGCCGACATCTCGGGGTGACGGCGCAGCACCGAGAGATTCGTCTTCAGGCTCGTGAGCGGTGTGCGCAGCTCGTGGCCCGCATCCTGCACGAGCCGATGCTGCTCGGCACGCGACACCGCCAGCGCACTGAGCATGTTGCGGAACGCGGAGCCGAGCCGGCCCACCTCGTCGGTGCCGGTGCCCGGCACTTCGACGTCGAGACGTCCCGACGAGCCGACGTCCTCCGCGGCACCGGTGAGGCGCCGGATGGGCGCCGCGACCGTCCCGGCGATCAGCCAGCCGACGAGCGCAGTCGCGATCGACACCAGCACCACGAGCAACAGCGTCCGCTGGCGCAGGTCGCTGAGGACACTGTCGACCTCGTCGAGGGAGCGGCCCACCTGGAGTGCGCCGTTGGCGAGCCCGATCGTGTGGACCCGGAGCGACTCGTTCTCGACGTCGAGCGTCTCGCGGTCGATCGAACGGGGCGCACCGACCACTTCCAGTGCTCCGTCGGCGATCTCCGCGTCGTCGGGGAACGAGGACGCCACGGACGCGCCGTCGGCGTCGAGGACCCGCACCGAGTACACCTCGAGCAGGCTTCGCGTCGGCATGGTGATCCTGCCGTCGACCGCTCGTCCGATCATCTGGCCGGTCGCCTGGGTGATCGATCGGTCGACCTCGTCGACGAGCCGGGCGCTCGTGGTTCGGTATCCGATCAGACCGACGGTGAAGGTCGCGATCATCGCGACCAGCGCCAGCGACAGCGCGATCTTCCAGCGCAGGCCCATCAGCCGTCGATCCGGGCGGTGTAGCCGACGCCGCGCACGGTGTGCACGACGCGTGGCTCGCCCTCGGCCTCGGTCTTGCGGCGGAGGTAGCCGATGTAGACCGCGAGGTTCTTGGAGTCGGGGCCGAAGTCGTAGTGCCAGATGCGGTCGTAGATCGTGGAGTGGTCGAGCACGATGCCGCGGTTGGCGACCAGGAGTGCAAGCAGGTCGAACTCGGTCTTGGAGAGTTGGACCTCACGCTCGCCGCGGAACGCTCGCCGCCCGGAGGTGTCCAGTCGGAGATCGCCGAGGACCAGCTCACCCTCTGGTTGCTCGGCGTCATCGGAGCCGTACCCCGAGCGGCGCAGCAGCGCGCGAATACGGGCGAGCAATTCGTCCAGGTCGTAGGGCTTGGGCAGATAGTCGTCGGCGCCGGCGTCGAGACCGGCCACGCGATCGCTGGTCTCGGTGCGGGCGGTCAGCATCAGGACGGGGAGCTTGCTGGATTCGGATCGCAGTACCCGGCACACGGTCAGGCCGTCGACGATCGGCATCGAGACGTCGAGCAACAGCACGTCGGGTTCGGCCTGGCGGATCGCTTCGAGCGCCTCGGCGCCATTGTTCGACGACGCGACCGTGTAGCCCTCGAGCTGGAGTGCTCGTACGAGGGATTCGCGCACGGCTCGGTCATCTTCGGCGACGAGGATGCGAGCGTTCGTTGTGTCCGTCACGTCCGCCAGTTTGCTCGCACGCGGTGAGAATCCGGTGTGACCCCCACCCTGTCCTTCCGGACCCGACCCGGAAAGACAGGGCCGGCGTTCGGCGGTTTGCTACGAACGGGAGGTGCAGATCGTCGATCGCCCGTTCGCTCCGTTCGTGCTCGGCGCGATCGCAATCGGCGGAGTGATCGGGGCGAGCGGTCGCTGGGCGGTGGCCGAACTCGTCGACGCTGCCGGCACACCGCACGTGCCCGGAACCTGGCCGTGGGCGACGCTCGTCGTCAACGTGATCGGTTGTCTGCTGATCGGGGTGGCGGCGCGGATGCTGTCGGCCGGCACCATCGCCTGGGCATTCGCCGTGACCGGCGTGCTCGGCGGCTTCACGACGTTCTCGGCGTTGGCGGTCGAACTGAACGATCTCGCCGTCGCCGAACGCCTCCCGGTGGCGGTGCTCTACGGCGCCGTCACGCTCGCAGCGGGCGTCGGTGCCACCTTCGTCGCCCACCGGCCCATCGAGGTCGGCGAATGACAGCGGTGCTCTTCGTCGCGGCGGCCGGGCTCGGCGCCGTCGGGCGGCACCTGGTGGCCCAGTTCGGCTGCTCGTGGGTGTCGCTGCTGTGGGTGAACTCGATCGGCGCCGGCCTGCTCGGCCTGATCGCGGCGTCCGACCTGGGAGCCGACGCACGAACGATCCTCGGTGTCGGCTTCTGCGGCGCGCTGACGACCTTCTCGTCGTTCGCGATGGAGACCCGCGCGCTCGGCTGGCGCTGGGGCAGCGTCTACGCGGGCGTCACCGTGATGTCCGCGTGCGCAGCAGCATCGCTCGCCAGCACGTTCGCGTGACCGTAACGCCAGGGGTCAGACCCCCGGCGTAACAGCCACCGGTGTGACGTTCAGCCCGCGACGTCGAGGATGCGGACCGGCAGTTCGCGGGGGCCGCGGATCTGGCCGACGCTCCAGCGGGTGTCGCCGGCGAGTTCGAAGCTCGGGAAGCGTCGGATGAACTCCTCGATCGCAACGCGGAGTTCGAGCCGGGCGAGGTTCGAGCCGAGGCACCGATGGATGCCGAGACCGAACGCCGCGTGGCGGTTCTCCTCGCGGTCGACGATGAAGGTGTCGGGATCCTCGAACTTCTTCGGATCGCGGTTCGCCGCCGGGAACGGCAACAGCACCCAGTCGTCCTTCTTCATCGGGCAGCCGTGGAAATCGGTGTCCTTCGCGACCAGGCGGGCCATCGTCACGGGCGCATATGCGCGCAGGAACTCCTCGACGGCGAAGGGGATCACGTCGGGGTCGTCGAGCATGCGCCGGTGATCGTCGGGGTTCTGGGCGAGGTGCCACAGCGACGAGCCGATCGCCGACCACGTGGTGTCGATCCCGGCGATCAGCAACAGGATGACCATGCCGCCAGCGACGTCGTCATCGAGCTTGTTGCCCTCGATCTCGACCTCGTCGAGCAGGTAACTCGTCAGATCGTCACGCGGGTTCGCACGGTGTTCCTTGATCTGCTTGTCGATGTAGGCGCCCAGATCATCGAGTCCCTCTCGACTGCCAGGCTCCTCGTTGATGCGCTCGAGCGCATCGTGGACGAACTTACGGAACAGTTCCTCGTCCTCCTGCGGGAAGCCGAGCATCCGCCCGATCACGTTCACCGGGATGTGCTGTGCGTACTGCACGGCTGCGTCGATGATCGTCTCGCCGGGGGTGACGTCGCCCATGCGGTCGAGTAGTTCGACACAGAGCTTGCGGACCTCGTCCTCCCATGGCTCGATCTTCTTCGGAGCGAAGGGCGGAAGCAGGAGACGACGTGCCATGTTGTGGAACGGCGGATCGCTCGTGATCGGCGGGGCACCACCGATCGGGGCGGGCAGGCTCAGGTCACCGGGGCGACCGACGGACACGACCACCGATCGGCTCGTGAAGTGCTCGGTGTCGTAGGCGATCTCGTTGACCGTGTCGTGCGTGATCGGCGCCCACATCCCGCCGTAGCGGTCGGAGTGGGCGACCGGACAGCCGGACTCGCGGAGTTGCTTCCAGACCTCCGGAGCATTCGGGTTGTAGTCCGGATCGGCGTGGTCGAAATCGGTGGCGAAGTCACTCACCGTCCCGTAGTCGGCTGCGTCGTAGGGCACCCGCTGCCAGATGTCGGTGCCTTCAGGGCGCGAGCCGATGGTGAACGTGATCATCTCGCCATTGCGTTCGAACGTGATGATCTTGTTCCCGGTCTCCGGATCGATCGTGGTGGTCGCTTCGGACGCCGTGTCGGTCATGGTCAGCCGTTCTCCGTGATGGTGATTGCGTACTCGGGGCAGTTGGAGGCGGCGAGACGGGCCTTGTCCTGCAACTCTGCGGGCACGTCGCCCTCGACGATCAACATGGCCTGGCCGTAGTCGTCGACGTCGAACAATTCTGGCGCCAACGCATAGCAACGGTTGTGGCCCTGGCACTTCTCTGCATCGAGGTGTACACGCATGTTTTCGACTGTAGAGGCCAGAGTGGGGCCGTGACCAGCGAACCGGCAACTTTTTCGAACAATGTTCCAATGCTGCTGCTACCGCCCTCGGAGGGCAAGGCGGAGGGAGGCAATCGACGACGCTCCCCGTGGACGCCGGAAGCCGGATCGTTCGGAGCCCGACTCGGCGATCGCCGCGCGAAGGTCGTCGATGCGCTGCTCGGCGAGCACGGTGGTGACGAGAAATTGTTGGGCGTGCGCGGCGATCACCTGCTCCGTGCCCAGTCGGCGAACTCCTCGCTCATCGGCGCAGCGGTGCTCCCGGCGTGGCGGCGCTACACCGGGGTCGTCTGGGATCATCTCGATCCGGCCACGCTGACCCCGTCTGCACACAAGCAGATCGTCGTCGTGTCGGGACTGCTCGGGCTCGTGCGCGGCGACGATCCTGTACCCGACTACCGCCTGAAGATGGGCGCCAACCTCCGCCCACTCGGCAAGCTCTCGAGGTGGTGGCGCGAGGCGCTGACGTTGGAACTCGAGCGCCTCTCGCGGCGTCGATTCGTCGTCGATCTACTCCCCCAGGAACACCGCGCCGCACTCGTCCTCGACGGCGTCGATGGCGTGTCGCTCACCCTCGTCGACCCAACCGGCAAGCCAGGCGGACACTTCGCCAAGGCCGCCAAGGGCGAGCTCGCCCGCGCCATCCTCACCGACGGCCTCGACGTCATCGACTCGTGGCGCCACCCCCAGTTCGACCTCGTCGTCGAGCCCCTCTGACCCCCGCTCACCCGACCCTGACCCAACCCTGACCCAACCGAAAATTCGGAGCGAACGTTGCGTCCAGCGCAACGATGACTCCGAATTTCGGCGTTGGGGACGGAGCGTTGTCAGCCGGGCCGAGTGGCCGGGACAAGCGTCGTGAGGAACACGGCGGCGGCCGCTGGCACCGTGACGATCGCCATCGCCTGGCCGACGCCGAGCGCCTCGGTGTCGGCCAACGCGCCCACCACCAGCGGCGTCAGAAGTCCGGCCCCCCGCTGACCGATCAGCATCGACGCGAACCCCGAACCGGGCGGCCCCGGCGAGCGCGCCGCACGATCGTAGAGCTGCGGGAACAGCACCGACGTCCCGAGCCCGGCGATCAGGAATCCTGCGATCGACAGGGCGATGTTCGGGACCAACGCGGCGATCAACGAGCCCGATCCAGCGATCAACGCAGCGAGTCGGAAGAGGTCGGTCGGGCCGACGCGCACCTGCACCCAGTCGCCGCCCAGCCGGCCGATCGTCATGCCGGAGGTGAACGCCAGGAACGCCAGCCCGGCAAGGCTCGGTCGGGCGTCGAGGTCCTCGCCGAGCCGGAACGATGCCCAGTCGCCGTTGGTGACCTCGAGCATCATCGCCGTCGCTCCACCCACCGCCAGCAGCAGCGATGCCGTGCTGAACGCCCGCCGCAGCGGTCGAGTGGTGTTCGCGGCGGCCTCCTCGAGCTCGGGCGCCTCGTCACGGCGCAGCAACCCGGGAGCGACGAAGGCGAGCGCAGCCACAAGCAGCACCGCCACGACCGTCAGGTGCACGGGTGTGCTCACTCCGGCCCGCAACGTCAGCACGGTGACCACCCCGCCGGTGACGGTCCCCAGGCTCCAGAATCCGTGCAGGCGGTTCATCACCGGCGTGTGGCGTCGCGCGCTGAGCGCCGAGCCCTGCACGTTCATGGCGACGTCGATGAACACGTCGAAGAACAGCAACCCGAACAGTCCGGCGACGAGCAGTACCGGGCCGGTGGAGAACCCGATCAGCGGAAGGAAGGCGATCGAACTGGCCGCGCCGTAGATCATCACTCCTCGGCTGCCGAATCGGGCGATCACGCGACCGGTGAGCAAGCGATCCGGCGAGGCTCGCGACGCTGCCGAGCGTGAGCACGAGCCCGAGCGTGCCGATCGAGATGTCGACGCGCTCGCGGATGTCCGGCAACCGCGGGATCCACGTCGCGTACACCGCGCCGTTCGCGAAGAACTGCACCGCGACCGAGCGCAGCGCCCGCCGGTCGATCGCGTCGCTTGGGGAGGCGCTCACTCGGCGCAGGCGGCGACGAGACGTTCGAGCGCGTCGGGGCTCGTGACGTCGACGACCGTCGCGATGGGTCCGCCGTCACCGACGACCGTGGCGAGCGGCCCGCCGCGGACCGATCCCGACGTGAGCACGACGAACTCCGCCGCGGGGGTCGACTGCTGTGCGATCGCGGCCTTGGCGATCGTGCGCCACACGGCGTCGAGACGCGACAGCCCGGGTCGGGCCGGCGTGTGCGCGCCGCCGAGTTCGAACAGCCGTGTCACCCCGTCTGGCCCGACCGCGCGGAAGCTGACCGTGACACCGGGAGCGACCCGCACGTTCTCCTCGACGTCGACGAAACCGGCGGCGTCGAGGAACGTGCGCGCCATCTCCTTCAACGTGCGGCGATCGGTTGCCGCGACGGGCACCATCGACGCAACCCGTTCACGAGCCCGGCGGACGTAGTCGGGATCGGTGTCGTAGCCGACATAGCGACGTCCGGTGTTCACGGCGGCCACCGCGGTGGTTCCCGACCCCATGAACGGGTCGAGCACGACGTCGCCGTCGTAGGTGAACAACTGGATGCAGCGCTCGACCAGCGCGACGGGGAACGGTGCGGGGTGACCGACGCGGGTGGCGCTCTCGGCGGGGATCTCCCAGACGTCGAGTGTGGCCTCCATGAACTCGTCGCCGGGGATCGTCGCTCCGCCTGGTTCGCCGGCCGACGCGGAACCCCGCCCGACGCGGTCGAACCGGCCCTTGCTCGCAATGATCACTCGCTCGGTGGTGTCCCGAAGCACCGGGTTGGCCGGCGACTGGTACGACCCCCACGCGCACGAACCGCTGGCGCCGCGTTGCTTCTGCCAGATGACCTCGCCGCGCAGCAGCAGGCGGAGGTCGTCCTGGAGGATGGTGGTGACGTCGGCGGCCAGGCTCCGGTAGGGGCGGCGACCGAGGTTCGCGACGTTGACGGCGATGCGGCCACCCGGCTCCAGGGTGCGCACGCACTCGGCGAGCACGTCGCGCAGCATCGACAGGTAGTCGAGGTAGTCGCCGGGGACGTGACCTTCGCCGAGGGCGGTCTCGTACTCCTTGCCGGCGAAGTACGGCGGCGAGGTGACCACGAGCGCCACCGATGCATCGGGAACCGCCGACATGTCGCGGGCGTCGCCGACGTGGATGACATCGAGTTCGCCGGGTTCGCCGAGCGTGTCGTCGTCGCTGACCTCCGGGCGGCGCAAAGCGCGCGTAGAAGTCGGTCGAGTCGTGCGACTCGCGCTTGCCGACGCCGAACGACGAGGTGGACGTGCCCATTCGAATCCGGTCAGCTCTCGGCTCGCCGGTCGCGGAGGTTGATCGAGGGGTTCACACCGTCGGCCGCCCGTTGCACCCGCGCCACCGAGGCCTCGCGGGTGGAGTCGTGCGTGAGGATCCAGAACCGTCCCGCCTTGATCGCGGCGACGACCTCGGCCGCCACCTGGCTCGCGGGGATCCCGCCGTCGACGCCCGCGGCCAGTGCCTGGTTGATGAACTGGGCCATCGGCGACTCGACGGTCTCGGGCTCCTTGTCCTTGCTCATCAGGTCGGTCTTGACGAAGTCGGGGCACAGGACGCTGGCGCCGACCGGCGATCCGATCAGTTCGAGTTCGAGGAACAAGCTCTCGCTCATACCGACGACCGCGTGCTTGCTCGCCACGTACGGGGCGATGCCGGGCGCGCCGTTGAGTCCGGCGTGCGAGGCGGTGCTGACGATGTGGCCGACGCCCTGCTGCTGCATCACCGGCAGCGCCGCTCGGATGCCGTGGACGACGCCGAGCACGTTGACGTCGAGCACGCGCTTCCACAGTTCGACCGGGTCGGTCCACGCGTCACCGACGCCCGCGATCCCCGCATTGTTGAACATCACGTGCACCGCGCCGAACTGCTCGAGCGGCGTACTCGATCAGCGCGTTCACCTCGGCTTCGGCCGTGGTGTTGCACACCATCGTCGCCACGGACGCGCCGTCCTCGCTGAGTCGGGCCTCGACGTCGCGCAGCTTCGGGGCGTCGATGTCGGCGAGCACGACGCTCATCCCTTCGGCGATCATCGCCTCGGCGACGGCGAGGCCGATCCCGCTCGCTCCGCCGGTGATCACGGCGACATTGCCAGGCGCCACTGCAGGCGGGCGCGTGACAGCGAGCTGCGAGTCGGACATCGCCCAAATCTAGGACGCCGCACCCAGCCTCCGACGCGATCCCCACCCCCAGCAACTCACGTTTGCGTTGCAGTTCGGGTGGGACGGGTCACCGAAACGCCACAAACGCTGCAACACGGTCACCCCACGTTTGCGCTCAGATGGGTGGGACGGGTCACCGAATGCAACGCAAACGTGAGGGCGTGCGCGTCAGAAGGAGTGGTAGCCGCCGTCGATGGTGATCACGTCGCCGGTGTGGTAGCTCGAGGCTCGGCTGGCGAGGTAGACGGCGAGGCCGCCGAAGTCGTCGGCGGTGCCCCAGCGGCGCATCGGCACGCGCGGCAACACGTTCGCGACGAACTTGTCCCAGCCGAACGCGCCGGCGGTCATGTCGGTCTCGATCCAGCCGGGCAACACCGAGTTGCAGCGGATGCCATGGCGGGCGTGCTGGACGGCGATCGCCTTCATCATCGAGTTGACGCCGGCCTTCGACGCGCCGTAGTGCTGCCCCGACTGCTGTCCGAAGAACGCCGACCCCGACGTGGTGAACACGATCGATCCGCCCGACTTCGTCGCCGCCGCCGTGACGCTCGACCATGTGCTTGGCCACTTCGCGGGACGTGAAGAACGCCCCATCGAGGTTGACCCGCATCACCCGGCGCCACTCGTCCGACGTCATCCCGACGAAGCTCGGCGCCTGCCCACCGATGCCGGCGTTGACGAAGCACGAATCGACGCGCCCGAGCTCGCCGATCGTGTCGGCCATCGCCTGGATCGACGGCGTCCTCGTCGCCGACATCGCACACGATCGACAGCAGCTCGACGTCGTGGTCGGCCGAGCTGCTCGATCGCCGCGTCGTTCTTGTCGGGATTGGTGCCCCAGATCGCCACGTCGGCACCGTGCGCGGCGAGCGCATCGGCCATCCCGAGCCCGATGCCACCGTTGCCGCCGGTGACCAATGCGACGTGTCCGGTGAGGTCGAACGGGGATCCTGCGGGAAGCGTCATGCGGTCGACTGTACGGGTCCGTCACGCACCGACCCAGCAGTGGAGATAGCGTCGAAGGCGCATGTATCTGGAGCGCGTCCGCCAACCCGCCGACCTGCGGGACCTGTCGTACGACGAGCTGCGCGATCTCGCCGGCGAGATCCGTGACTTCGTCGTGTCCGCGGTGTCGGACACCGGCGGCCACCTCGGTTCGAATCTCGGCGCCGTCGAACTCACCCTTGCGATGCATCGGGTGTTCGACTCACCGACCGACGCGATCCTGTGGGACACCGGCCACCAGGCCTACATCCACAAGATCGTCACCGGTCGCCAGAAGCAGTTCGAGCAGCTGCGCCAGCAGGGCGGCCTGTCGGGCTATCCGAGCCGTGAGGAATCCGAGCACGACTACATCGAGAACAGCCACGCCTCCACGGTGTTGTCGTACGCGTACGGCATGGCGGTGGCCCGCGACCTCGGCACCGATCCTCACCGCCACATCGTCGCGGTGATCGGTGACGGCTCGCTGACCGGCGGGATGGCGTACGAGGCGATCAACAACATCGGCCACGGCGACAAGCAGGTCATCATCGTCCTCAACGACAACGGCCGCTCCTACGCGCCGACGGTGTCGATGCTGTCGGCCAGCGCGCAGGGTCGCGACGTGCAGGAGAACCATCCGAGCGTCACCGACCGGGTCACCGACAAGCTGTCGCACGCGCTCACCGACATCCGCACCAACCCGGTGTACGTGCGCCGGCAGCGACGCCTGGAGGAGTTCCTCCAGCACCTGCCGGTCGTCGGCCACCAGGCGGGCTCGGCGATGGACGCGTTCAAGGCCGGGGTGCGCGAGTTCCTGCAGCCGCCGTCGTTCTTCGAGGCGCTCGGCGTGCGGTACGTCGGCCCGTTCGACGGACACAACGTCGAGGAGTTGGAGCACGCGTTCCAGAACGCGATCGAGTTGTCCGAGGAGGGTCCGATCCTCGTGCACGTGCTCACCCAGAAGGGCCGCGGTTACTCCCCCGCCGAGGACGACGACGAGAAGCACCTCCACGACGCGCCGGTGTTCGACCCGCTCGTCGGACCACCGAAGGCCGTGTCCACCGGCTACACCCAGTCGTTCGCCGAGGCGATCCTGAAGGAGGCCGAAGCCGACGACCGGATCGTGGCGATCACCGCCGCGATGCCCGGCCCGACCGGACTGCTGCCCTTCCAGGAACGCTTCCCCGACCGCTTCTTCGACGTCGGCATCGCGGAACAGCACGCCGTCACCGGCGCGGCCGGGATGGCGATGGGCGGCCTCCGGCCGATCGTTGCGATCTACTCCACCTTCCTCAACCGGGCGTGGGATCAGGTCGTGTACGACGTCGCGCTGCACCGGCTGCCCGTCGTGTTCTGCCTCGACCGCGCCGGCGTCACCGGACCCGACGGCGCCAGCCACCACGGCGTGTACGACATGGCGCTGCTGTCGAAGGTGCCGGGGATGCGGGTGCTCGCACCGTCGAGCGCGCAGGAACTCGGCCAGATGTTGCACGACGCCACCACGCTCGTCGGCGCCGGCCCGATCGCGATTCGCTATCCCCGTGGCGCCGCTCGCCAGGTCGGCGAGCTCGAGGTCGGCTCCGGTCTGTCGGCGCGCAAGGTGCTCGACGGTTCCGGCACGTGCATCATCGCGGTCGGAAAGATGGTCGAGACCGCCGAGAAGGCCGCCGCGATCCTGGCCGACGACGGCATCGAGGTCACCGTGTGGGACCCCCGGTGCTGTGCCCCGCTCGACCCCGAGATGATCGCCGATGCCGCCGGTCACGATCGGGTGATCACGATCGAGGACGGCATCCGCGACGGCGGGATCGGCATGGCGATCGCCGACGCCGTGTGTTCGATCGATCAGTCGACCCATGTCGAGGTGCTCGGGCTGCCGACCAAGTTCATCCCGCACGACCCGAAGTCCGACGCGATCCTCGCCCGCTTCGGTCTCGACGTCGACACCCTCGTCGCCCTCGCCCGCGCCCGGTGACCCGCGGTTCCCCGAGCCCGGGTCTCCGGGAACCACGCTGGTTCCGCGAGGCCCGGGCTGCGGGAACAACCCGTGATCGACGCTGCGGTGCCGGGGCGTACCCTCGGCGCATGATCTTCGAGTCGCTGCGAACCGAGCGGCTGCTGCTGCGCCCCATGCGCACCGACGACGCAGCATCGATCGCTGCCCGTCGAAGTGATCCGGACGTGGCCCGCTACCAGAATTGGACCACCCCGTATCCACTCGAGCGGGCGCAGATGATGGTGGCCGACATCGTCGCGATGGAGGGGCCGACCGACGGCGAATGGTGGATGCTCACGATCGCCGACCCCGACGACTCGACCGTGCTCGGCGACCTCGTCGTGCACCTGACGTGGCAGGGCCGCACCGCCGAGATCGGCTACACGCTCGCCCGCGACGCCTGGGGCAATGGCTACGCGGTGGAGGCCACAACCGAGCTGGTGCGGTACCTGTTCGACGACCTCGGGGTCACCCGCATCGAGGCGATGCTCCATCCGGACAACCCCGCGTCCGCGATGGTGCTCGAACGCGTCGGCATGATCTTCGAGGGACACACCAAGCTCTCGTTCTGGCTCGGCGACGACAACAGCGACGACTGGATCTACGGCATGGTGCGCGACGACTGGGAGGCGTGGAGGGATCGGCCGCGCCACCCTCCGACAACGGTTCGTTTCATCGAGATCACGGCCGACAACTACTTCGAGGTGGAGCGGCTCGCCACCCATCGGACCCAGCAGCGGTTCGTGAGTCCCGTGCGCGCATCGTTCGCCGACGCCATGTTCCCGGAGGTCGCCCACGGCGCCCCACTGGTGCCGTGGATGCGAGCGATCGAGGCCGACGGTGCGCTGGTCGGCTTCGTGATGGTGGCGCTGACCACCGAGGCACACCCGGAGCCGTACCTGTGGAGGTTGCTCGTCGATCGGATGCACCAGCGTCGCGGGATCGGACGCGCCGTGCTCGATCTCCTCGTCGAGCAGTGCCGGGTGTGGGGCGACCGATCGCTCCTGACGTCGTGGACTCCGGGCAAGGGGTCACCGGAACCGATGTATCTCGACTACGGGTTCGTCCCGACCGGCGAGATCGTCGACGGCGAGACCGAGGGCCGCTTCACCTTCGAGTCGTAGGGTGGGCGCGTGAGCGAACTGTCCGACGCCTACGCCGCCTACACCCGCCTGCGATTCGAGCGCCCGAGCGACGGCGTCCTGCTGATCACGCTCGACGATCCCGAACGGCTCAACGCCACCGGCGCCGACATGCACCTCCAGTTGTCGCGGGTGTTCCGCACGGTCGACGACGATCCGACAGTGCGTGCGGTCGTCGTCACCGGAGCCGGTACGGCATTCTCGGCGGGCGGCAACCTCGAGTGGATCGCCGAGCAGGTCGGCGACTACGCCCAGACGATCCGGGTGATGCGTGAGGCCGGCGACATCGTGCGCACGATGATCGACTGCGACACGCCGATCGTGTCGGCGATCAACGGGGTGGCCGTCGGCGCCGGTCTCGCCGTCGCGTTGATGGCCGACATCAGCATCATCAACGAAGACGCCCGTCTCAGCGACGGTCACATCCGCCTCGGCGTGGCCGGGGGCGACCATGCGGTGGCGATCTGGCCGCTGCTGTGCGGCATGGCCAAGGCGAAGTACTACCTGCTGACCGCCGACTTCCTCGACGGACGCGAGGCCGAACGCATCGGGCTCGTGTCGAAGGCCGTACCCGCCGACGAGGTGCTGACGACGGCAATGGGCGTCGCCGAGAAGCTCGCCGCAGGCCCCGTCGATGCGACCCGGATGACCAAGCGGGCGCTCAACCACTGGCTCCGACAGGCGCTGCCGAACTTCGAGGCGTCGCTCGCCTACGAGATGCTCAACTTCCTCGGCCCCGACGCCGCCGAGGGCCTGGCGGCGCTGCAGGAGAAGCGGCGGCCCGACTTCCGGTCGGCCGCCGACGACGACTCGGGAGCGCCGTCGTGAAGGACCTCGACGAACTCGACCTGACGCACGACCTCGCGTTGGCGCTCGACGTCGCCGACCTCGTCGACGCGTTCACGCTGCCGCACTTCCACGAAGCCGACTTCACGATCGACTGGAAGCAGAATCAGACCGAGGTCACCGAGATCGACCGACGCGCCGAGACGATGATCGTCGAACAACTCGTCCGCGAGCGGCCGGGGCACGGGGCCTTCGGCGAGGAGCACGGCGTGGCGGGCGACGAGCAGTCGCCGTGGCGGTGGGTGATCGACCCGATCGACGGCACCTCCGGGTTCGTGCGCGGCATCCCGATCTGGGCGACGTTGATCGCGCTCACCCACGTCGAGCGGGGCGCCGTGATGGGCGTCGTGTCCGCTCCGGCACTCGGACGACGCTGGTGGGGCGGCCTCGGGCTCGGCGCCACGGTGAGCGTGTTCGGCGACGAGCGCCCGATCGTGGTGTCGACCGTCGACGACCTCGCCGAGGCGCAGGTGAGCATCACGCACAACCACGGCTGGGACGCGCTCGGCCTCACCGACGCGCTGGTTCGCCTCCAACAGCGGGCGCGTCGCTCGCGCGGGATCGGCGACTTCTGGCAGCACATGCTCGTGGCCGAGGGCGCGATGGACGTGGCCGTCGACGCGGTCGGGGTGGCGCCCTACGACATCGCCGCGGTCAAGCCGATCGTCGAAGCCGCCGGCGGCAGCCTCACCGACCGCTTCGGGAACCCGACCCACGAACACGAGACCGCGATCAGCACCAATCGCCTCCTCCACGACGTGGTCCTCGCCGAACTCCGCCGCTGACGAGTCACGCCGCCGCGTACGTTGCGCCGTCGCCGATCTCTGGTTTGTGTGAGCACAGATCGTCCCCATCGATGTTGTCGCTCACACAAACATCAAGGGGCGCCGCTTCCTACCGTTTGTGTGAGCGCGTAGCGCCGACGACTGCGTTGTCGCTCACACGAATTGGGAGAAGTTCACCGACTCGGTGCCTGCGAACTCTCCCCGGCGACATCCATCTCGTGCCTGGCGGGAGGTGTCCGTCCGGTACCGTGACGGGCCATGTCGAGCGAGCCACCGTCGCCGTACGAGACCCCGGCACGTTCCGACGTCGCGCCCGAGACGCTGGCGATCACCGCGGGCCGCTCGGCGAGCGGATCGTCGCTCGCACCGGCGTTGTGGGCGTCGAGCACGTGGGAGTCCGAAGGTCTCGACGACGCCCATCGTCGAGCCACGTCGATGCGTCACGACGGGTTCTACTCGCGCTACTCGAACCCCACCGTCCGGTCGTTCGAGGAGGCAATGGCCGAGCTCGAAGGCGCCGAGGCGTCGCTGGCGTTCGCGTCCGGTATGGGCGCCATCGCGTCGACGGTTTTCGCGCTCTGTTCGACCGGCAGCCACATCGTCGCGCAACGACAGCTGTACGCCGGCACGCTCGCCTTCCTCCAGGGGCCGTGCCGGCGGATGGGCATCGAGGTCACCTACGTCGACGTCGCCACCCCGGGCGCCTTTGCTGAAGCGGTCCAGCCGGGCCGCACGATGCTGGTGCTCGCCGAGACACCCTCGAACCCGCTGCTCGAGTTGGCCGACCTCGACGAGCTCGGCTCGATCAAGGGCCCGTTCACCGTCGTCGACTCGACGTTCGCCACACCGCTCGGCCAACAGCCGCTCGCCCACGGCGTCGACATCTCGCTGCATTCCGCCACCAAGGGAATCGCCGGACACAACGACGCCACTCTCGGCGTGATCTCCGGCGATGCCGACCTGCTGGGCGAGATCTGGGCGTACTCGGTGCTGCACGGCGCCACGCCGTCGCCGTTCGACGCGCTCAACGCGCTCCGAGGCCTGCGCACGATGGGGGTCCGCACCCGCCAGCAGAACGACACCGCCCGCTCGCTGGCGATCACGCTCGCCGACCACCCCGAGGTCCGAGCCGTGCACTATCCCGGCCTCAGCGAGCACCCCCAGCACGCGCTCGCCACCAAACAGCTCCGCCAGTACGGCACCGTGTTGTCGTTCGAGGTCGCCGATCGCGACACCGCGTCGGCGCTGCTCGGACGGCTTCGCGTCGCCCGCGTCGCCACATCGCTCGGCGGGCCCGAGACGATCGTGTGCCATCCGTCGACGTCCACTCACGCGAGCCTCACGCCGGAGGAGAAGGCGGCCGCCGGCGTCAGCGAGGGTCTGCTCCGCGTGTCGGTCGGGCTCGAGGACACCGGCGACGTCGTCGCCGACTTCGAGCAGGCACTCGAAACGCCCGCCTGACCAACCCGCCGAACGCTACTCGACGATCGGCAACGGTGACGGTCCGAAGTTGAACCAGCGCTCGAGCACCGCGTCGATGTCGGCGTCGCTGCCCGTCCAGTCGTAGTCGCGCACCTGCTCGCGGCTGCGCCGACCGAGCCGGGACCGAAACAGCTCGAACACCGACACACCACGCACGACGACACCCGAGGCGCCGTCGGTGTTGCCAGTGACGACCACCCGACCGTCGACGAGTTCGACGGTGACGCGCACACCCACACCGCCGACCGACGCCAATCCGTACCCGGCGGTCTCGACGATGACGTTGGACCGCCCACCAGGCCGACCGAGCGCGTGGCGCAGGTCGTGTTCGTGGCTGTGGAGGTCGAAGGGTGGCCGGGTCTCGCCCATCGACTCGATCACGTCGGCGAATCCGGACGCCTGTTGCGCCCACCGTTCGAGCAGCTCGTCGACCCCAGCGTCGCGGTTGCGCTCGACCTGCGCGGCGGTCCACTCATCACCGGGTGCTCCCTCCATCCGACCGGCGAACGCGTCGTCGGGGATGCCGGAGACGTGCGACAACACGTCGCGCGCGGTCCACACCGGTGTGCAGGGGACGTGAACCGACCAGTCGTCGGCGGACAGCGTGACGGCCAGGTCGTGGAACGACGCGTGAGCGAGACGGTAGAGCTCGGCGATTCCCGGCGTGTCCGACATCCCGCGAGCCTGCCACACGTGTGATCGACAGCGGTTTGCGCGACACTCTCGCGATGTCCACTGGCACCGTCACACGCCACGACGATCGTGGCCGCTACGAGCTCGACGTCGACGGCGACGTGGTCGCATTCGCCGACTTCTCCCCCGACGGCGATCAGATCACGATCCCGTACATCGAGACCGCTCCGCAGCACCGGGGCAACGGCTATTCGTCGATGCTGATGGACGGCGTGATCGACGACCTGCGCGCTCGCGGCATTCAGGTCCGCGCAACGTGTTCGGTCGCTCGGGCCCACGTCGCGGCCAACGCCGCGGAGCTGCTGGTGCGTTGACGTGTGCCGCAACATCACCACCCTGCGCGGCCTCGACCCGGCAGCCGACGCCGGAGGAGATCGAGGCCGGCGCCCGTCAGTACGTTCGCAAGATCAGCGGCGTCCAGAAGACCTCGGCAGCCACCGAGGAGCCGTTCGAGCGAGCGGTCGCCGAGATCACCGCGATCACCACACGTCTCCTCGCCGAGCTCCCACCCCGCAAGTCACCCCCGAAGCAGGACCCGCCCCTGCGCCGCCTCGCCCGCCGCTGAATCAGGGCAGGTCGATGATGACGGCGATCGTCTCTCGGATCTGAGACAACGCAAGCGGCCCCCCGAACGGCGAGGGCAACCATGTTGCCGACGGTCGTGTCGAACTCGGCCGACCCGGCACGGTGTGACGGCGAGGCCTCGCTGAGAGATCAGGAGTAGAACGGGTTCTCGCCGGTGGAGTGATCGGTGAGGTCGCGGACGCGTTCGACGCCCTCGATGGCGTCGACCAGCATCGTCTGGACGCCGTCGAGCATGGTCTGCTTGCTCATCGAGCAGCCGTGGCAACCGCCGCCCATCGTGAGGTACGCGGTGCCTTCGCCGTCGTGGCCGACGTAGGTGACGAACCCTCCGTGCGCGGCGAGTGCCGGGTTGACCTCGGCTGCGACGAGCGCGTCGATCTCCGCGGACAGCTCGTCGTCGGCGGTCAGCCCCTCGACCGACGGAGCAAGCGGCCGGTTCGGGTTGCGGATGACGAGGCCCTGCGTGGTGGTGTAGTCGAGTGTCGCGCCGGTGAGCAGCGCGACGTCGTCGCCTGGAATGATCACCTTCATGCCGTCGTGGGTGCGCACCTCGTCGGTGAATGCAGCGGTCAGGTACTCCTCGAACGACAGGTCGTAGCGGAACTCCTCGCCGGCGTCGGACGCAATGGCGAGTCGAAGCCCGAGCTTGTCGCCGTCGACCTCGTCGTCGCGCAGCTCGCGCAGATGCTCGAGCGCTTCGGTCGTCACCGTGATGATCGGTTCGCTGACGCTCGCCGCATCGGTCTCCGCTGCCGTGGCTTCGAGGGGGCTCATTGACTGGAGGCTACCGGCGACCCCTTCCGGGAGGCACGCCGGGCAGGGTCGGCGCCTCGTTCACGGCGAGCATCGATCGCCTACGCTCGCCGAGTGACCGACGGCAGCCGCAAGGCGATCTTCGCAGCGTTCTTCGCCAACCTCGGCATTGCGATCAGCAAGTTCGTCGGCTTCCTGATCACCGGGTCGGCGAGCCTGCTGGCCGAGACGATCCACTCCGCTGCCGACACCGGCAACCAGCTGCTGCTGTTCCTCGGCGGCCAACGCGCCCGCAAGTCGGCGACGCCCGAGCACCCGTTCGGCTACGGCCGCGAGCGCTACTTCTGGTCGTTCGCCGTGGCCCTGGTGCTGTTCTCGATGGGCGGCATGTTCGCGCTCTACGAAGGCATCCAGAAGTTCCGCGACCCACACGACGTGGAGAGCCTCGGGGTGGCGGTCGTCATCCTCGTCGTGGCGATCGGGTTGGAGACCTTCTCGCTGCGCACCGCGGTGAAGGAGTCGAACCACGTCCGCACGCCGGGCACCAGCTGGTGGCGGTTCATCCGCGGGACGAAGCAGCCCGAGTTGCCGGTCGTGTTGTTGGAGGACATCGGCGCGCTGACCGGTCTGTTCCTCGCGCTCGGAGGCGTGCTGACGGCGCACTTCACCGACGACGCCCGGTGGGACGCGGTCGGCTCGATCAGCATCGGCGTGCTGCTGATCGTGATCGCGATCGTGTTGGTCGATCGAGATGAAGAGCCTGCTGATCGGCGAGTCGGCAACGTCGGACGCCCGTGAGGCGATCGTCGCCGCCATCGAGTCGAGCGCCCACGTCGACCGGTTGATCCACATCCGCACCGAACACATCGGCCCCGACGAGATCCTCGTGGGCGCGAAGGTCGAGTTCGCGTCGACGCTGTCGGCCGACGAGCTGGTCGAGGCGATCAACACCACCGAGGACGCCATCCGCGCTGCCGTGCCGACCGTGACGGTGATCTACCTCGAACCGGACCTGCATCGCCCCGACCACCCCGACCTCGTGACGCCGTCGGACGCCGGCGGCGCGCACTGATGGCCGAGCGCCTCAGCGGGCGCGCGCTCGGATTGCTCGCCATGACGGTGGCGGTCGTCAGTTTCTCGACGAGTTCGTCGCTGATCAAGTGGTCGGACTCGACCGGCTCGGTCGTCGCGTTCTGGCGGATGATCGGCGCGGTGATCGGCTGGTGGACGGTGATCGCCGTCACCCGCCTGCGCACGGGACGCCCGGCGCCGACCGCGACGACGTGGCGTCTGGCGCTCGCCCCGGGGCTCGCCTTCGGCGCGAACATCGCGCTGTTCTTCACGGCGATCAACAAGACGAGCATCGCCCACGCCGAGTTCATCACCGCGCTGACGCCGCTCGTGATGCTGCCGGCGGGGGCGTTCTTCTTCTCCGAGCGCCCGAACTGGTCGGCGCTGCGGTGGGGTCTGATCTCGATCGTGGGGGTGACGCTGGTGCTCTTCTTCGGACCCGACCAGGGAGTGTCGTCGGTGTCCGGTGACCTGCTGATGATCGGCGTGATCCTGTTGTGGACGACCTACCTGCTCACCTCGAAACAGGCCCGAGCCGCGGGCGTCGGCACGCTCGACTTCATGGCGTGCATGATGCCGATCGGCGTGCTGACCGCCGGGCCGATCGCGGCGATCATCGCCGGGTCGGACGTGTTCGGGCTGACGGCGAAGGGCTGGCTCGTGGTCGTGATCCTGACGCTGCTCACCGGCATGCTCAGCCACGGGTGCATCGTGTTCGCCCAACAGCACATCCCGGTGGCCACGATCAGCATCATGCAGACCGCGCAGCCCGCACTGGCGGTGTTCTTCGCGTTCCTGATCCTCGGCGAAGACGTTCGACCGCCCCAGATGCTCGGCATGGTGCTGGTGATCGTCGGCCTCGCGCTGTTCACGCTCGCCAGCTCGCGCTCAGCGACGATCTCGACACCGGCAACCCCGGTCGAAGCCGTCTGAGTGTGACATCGGAGGTCTGACCCCCGATGTCACACCTGCATCGTTCGGTGGGGCTCAGCGGCCGAGCAGCGCGGCGAACCGGCGACGCCATTCGACCGACAGCCGATCGGCGCGCACGCTGACGGTGGCCGACTGGTCGAGGGGCAACACGCCACCGATCCGTTCGAGCATCGCCTGGTCCTCCGCACCGATCGCCCGGTCGAACGCCAGGAACTCGTCGACCGGCAGTTCGTGGTCGTGATTGCGCCACGACACGAACGTGAACAACGACGTGACGTCGTCGATCGGCGTCGTGCACAGCAGCAGCACCCGATCGTGTCCGGCCCTGGACCGGACTCGTAGAACGTGTTCGATCGGACCACGAACGGCAGATGGAATGCGGTCGACATGCGCTGGCGGACGTCGTTGCCACGCTCGTCGCGGACGTCGACGATGTACTCGTATCCGCGTGAAGTCGGCGTCGAGCGGCTCGACGTGGATCGGAGCGACGACCGGATCGGTGTCGGGTCCGATCGTGCCGGCATGGACGTACGGGAAGTGGGCGACGTCGCAGAAGTTGTCGACCATCCGCGTCGCCGACACCGCCCATGTCTCGATGCCGGCGGTCACCCGCCGGAACGACGGATCGCGATCCTGTGGGATCTCCGGTGGCTCGCCGGTCGGCGTTCCGGGGCACAGCCACACGAGGCCGTAGCGCTCTCGCACGGCGACGAGACGCAGGTTGGCCGCAGGCGGAACGCCGCGCCGGGGCCCGACGACGGCACCGCGACGCAGGCCCCGTCGCCGTCGAAGCTCCACGCGTGGTACGGGCACACGAGACAGCCGTCGTTCACCGCGCCGTGCGACAGCGGGGCCTCGCGGTGCGGGCACCGGTCCGGCGCCGCCGACACGGCACCGTCACCGCCCCGCCAGAGCACGTAGCGCTCGCCGAGCACGGTCACGCCCAGCGGGGAGCCGGCGACATCGGTGGCGTCGGCCACCACGTACCACTGCGTGCGCATCGCCGGAGTCGCACAGAACGAGTCGGTGCGGAGCTCCATCGGGGCGAGCGTACCCACCCGTGCCCCGGTCGTCCCGGGACACCCGACCCTTCCCGTGAACACGTGCGGGCTCTGACCACTCACGTGTTCACGAGAACGCGGACGTCAGCCCGGACTACCGATCGTTCACCTTCCGTTCAGATGAATGTCGGACGTGGCTGCGAGGATGGAGTCATGCGCATCTTGGTGACCAACGACGACGGCATCGACTCGATCGGGCTACACGTGCTGACTCGCGCGATCTGCGAACTCGACGGCGACCACGAGGTCCATGTCGTTGCTCCCGACCAAGAGTTCTCTGGTGCGGGCGCCGCGCTGGGTGCGCTGCACTTGATCAAGCCCGAGGTCCGTCGAGGCCACATCGAAGACTGCCCGGCTGACGCGGTCTGGAAGGTCAGCGGTCCACCGGCGTTGTGCGTGATGTTCGCCCGGCTCGGCGCGTTCGGGCCCCCGTTCGACCTGATCGTCAGCGGCATCAACCCCGGTGCCAACGTGGGTCGCTCCGTCTACCACTCCGGCACCGTCGGTGCCGCCCTCACCGGCCGCAACGGAGGTATCTCCGGTATCGCCATCAGCCAGGCGGTCACCGGCTTCGGCGTCGAGGGTCAGGGCTGGGACGAGTCGATCGCAACACAGCACTGGGACAGTGCTGCCACCGTTGCCAAGGTGGTCGCACAGGCACTGGTCGACGACATGCCGATCGATCCCGTGGTGGTCAACATCAACGTGCCCGACCTCCCGGTCGAGGAGTTCGGGGCGTGGCAGTTCGCAGAGGTCGGCACGGCGCCCCCGCGCTCGATGGCCGACGCGAAGCTCAAGCCGATCCCCGGCCACGAGGATGCCTTCACCGTCGAGATGGGGTGGGGCGACATGGTGCAACTGGCGCCCGAGACCGACGGCGGCATCATCGAGCGCAACGAGGTGGCGATCACCTACCTGACCCGCCTCGCGCACCACGATCGCCCCGACCTGGGTGCGATCTCGAAGTCGCTCGACCAGCTGCTGGCCTGACGGGTCGATCGCACGAGGCGTCGGACGCCCTACTTCGAGAAGGCCCCGGTGGCGACCACGCGGATGCGGTCGAGGTCCTCGATCTGGGCCACCCTGCCGGCCGTTCGGTCGACGAACTGCAGGAATCCGTCAGCGAAGAACAGCCCCGACGAATCGCTCGCCCACGAATCGGGGTACACGAGCTGATTGATGCGTCCGGCCAGGACCGACTCACCCGTCGCCGTGTCGAGAATCTGACGACGCCCCGAGCCGTCGGTGTCTCCCCGGTAGGCGACCGAGCGACCGTCGGGCGAGATGCGGGTGGATGGGTCGAGCAGTCCGAACCCGTCGATCGGGTCGAGTACGCCGGGGGTGACAGTTCCCGAGTCCCATTCGATGATCGAGTAGGCACAACGGAGCGCCTCGTCGCATTCCTCGATCGCCCAGTGGCGTGAGCCCATCGCCAGCAACGTCCCGGTGCTGATGCGGCGGGCGTCGCCGGCGGCATCGACCGCGTAGACGCCGCCAGGCGCAGTCGATCAAGGCCGTCACCGAACGGCGAGAACACCCGCGAGAAGAAGCTCGTCTCGACGGCAAAGGGGTTGTCCAACAGCTCCAGGCTGCCATCAGGTCGCAGCACCCAGTCCTGCTCCGGTGCGCGAGGACCGGTGGTCGGCGTCGTGACGATGAAGTTGCCGGTGCCAGTCCAGGGCTGCACGAAGATGATCCCGTCGCCAACTTCGGACTCGACGACCGGTTCGCCGTCGCGGATCTGCAGCAGCGTCGTGGAATCGAACACGACGATGCTGCCGTCGCCGAAGGCGAGTTGCAGCTCGGCGCCGACGGCGGACACGTCGATGCTGCGGGTGCGGCCACTCGGGAAGTCGGTGACGCTCACGATGCCGGTCCGCGACAGCGTGACCACCTCGGTTGGCGCCATCGAGCCAGCGGCTCGGGGACGGTGATGGTGCGTTCCGCCCACGCCGGCACGTCGCCGACGACCACCGGCGGCGCACTCGTCTTCTGGACGGACTGATCGGGTTCCGGCGACACGGGAACGGTGACGAGGATCGAGTTGGTCGGCCGCATCGTGGCGGGTGTGGACGTCGTCGGCGCCGACACGACGACCTCCGCACGTGTCGACCTCGGTTCGGGCTCGGTCTCCGGCTCGTCGCCGTTGCGCAGGAGCGCTCCTGCGGAACCGACGAGGAGGGCGATGATCACCCCTGCCGCAACGATTCGACGAACCGCCGAGGACCCCGAGGTTCGGGGATCGCCATCCGGATCGTCGAAGTCCTCGGGTGGAGGCTCCGCAGCACCGGGCTGGCCGACTGTCGCGCGCCGCCTGACCCCGAAGACGTGCTCGTCGGGGACCGCGCTGTCGGGCACCCAGTCGTCGCGCGTCCACGGCGATGCGTCGTCGGGATCGTCGGCCACGCCGTCATTCGACCACATCGCGCGACCGGTACCGTCGCGGGGATGAACACCCGTGGCGAGATCGTGCGCTCCTATCTCGCGTCCTTCGAGACCGGCGACCCCGATGCTGTCGCCGCGTGCGTGACCGACGACTTCGTCAACGAGCATCTGGCAGAACTCGGTTCGGGTTGCCACGACCGCGACGAGTACCGGCGACGATTGCCGGACTTCCTGTCGACGTTCGTCGGCGCCCGGTACTCGGTCGTCACGCTCGCCGAGGTCGTCGAGACCGCCGCCGACTCCGACGTGGGCACCGGCGGCGTCGTGGCGCGGTATCGGTTCGAAGCGACCTACGAGGGCACCCCGATCGACATCCCCGGCATGATGTGGTTCGACGTCCGTGACGGACTGATCGCGCGGCGCACCGACCTGTGGGACTCGCTCACGTTCCTCCGCCAGACCGGCCAGGCCGACTGACGCCGAGCAGTGCGCCGATCGGTCAGCCGGTCATGGCGTCGTGGTGCGCACCGACGAGCACGACCACCATGCGACAGGGTTCGTCGTACGGATTCCGCCACGCGTGGCGGGTCCCGTTCTGGATCACGGTGTCGCCGGGGCCCAGCTCGACGCTTGCGCCGTCATCGAGTTCCAGCACGACCCGCCCGGACACGACGAACTCGTAGTCGACGGTCGCCGTCGTGTGCATTCCAGGACTCTCCGGCTCCATGTGACCGGCCATCCCTGGCAGCTTCGCTTCCAATTCGACGAGCGCTGCCTCGAAGTCGATCTCGCCCAGCTGGCTCTCGCTGTCCGGCGGCACCGTGAACAACCCGAATCTGAATCCCCCGAGCGGAGGGAAGTACTCGACCGAAGACGGCGGCGAGCCGTCGTCGGGGAACCGGCACGGTTCGTCCGCGCCCCACAATCGGAAGAACTCGAAGCCGGGCACCAGTGAACTGGTGATCGGTTCGACCACGCTGTCACTCGCGAACACGGCGTTGCCGTTGCTGTCGTGGCCCGTGGCCACCCTGCGAATCCCCATCTCGGCCCCCTTCGGCTTCGTACGCCGAACGTTAACCGTTCGCGGCGTTGACGTCAGCGGCGCCAGAGTTCGGTGGTCGGGTGGAACTGGCTCCAGGCGAACCAGAACGACTCGTGCGACGAGATGGGGTCGCCGGTCGTTGCGTCGACGGCTCGCAGTCCGCCGCCGTCGTCGACGAGTTCGACCCCAGAGGCTTCGACGTCGTCGCCGCTCGCGAGAGCCGCTCGTGCGTCGTCGGCCGGGAACGCGACCGGTGTGCCGTCGTCGGTGATCACTCCGACGACGAGTTCCTGAACGTCGAGTCGGTCGTCGGCAGTACCGATCGGGAAGATCGGGCCATTGTCGTCGCGACCCTGGAGCGGGTCGAGCGGGTAGCTGCGATCGATCCCGCCGTCCTCGGCGATGATCGACGTGCCGGGGTGGGCGGCCTTCCACTCGCCCCACGTCGTTCGCACCACCGTCGTCTCGTCGAGGACGATTCCCAGATCCTGCAGCGGTCCCGACACCGCCGCTCCGGTGAACGTGTCGAACACCGATTGGGTGCGTAGGTCGTACATCACCTTGTTCGACCGTGACAGCAGGCCTGAGGTGCGCAGCACCGGCACCTCGGCGGCACCCGCCGAGCGTGACGGCGTCGTCGGTGCGGTACGCCTGCGCCGAGCCGCACAGCGTGCAGTACGGGATCCCGAAACGGCGATCGCCGAGCGTGAGGTTGAACATCTCGTGGATCTCGGCGATGTTCTTCGGGATCGCCAACGCCTCGTCGCCCTCGACGATGCCGAACACGATCGCGTCGTCGGGGTACCAGTCGCCTCCGTCGGCATCGGTGACCGCCGGATCGTCGAGGGCCGGAATGCAGCCGCGGGTGCAGCCGTCGGTGTCGCCGAGTTCGCGGTCGTCGATCAGGACGCCGCCCCAGCTGAGATGGCGCCAGTCGATGTCGGCGTCCTCGTCGTCGAAGAACGGCTCCCACCGCTCCTCGACCAGCAGGAAGACGTCGGCCTTGTCGAGGCGGTAGTCGGGGTAGTCGGGCGTGTCCCAGGCGATCAGGTGGTTCGTGGTGCTGAGCCAGACGCTGCGTTCGCTGTCAGGGTCGTCCGCGATCGACGTGCCGGTCAACGACTCGAAGGCGTCGACGAGTTCGGTGCCGTTCTCGCCGGGGCCGAAGAACCGGATGAGGTCGGCGACGTACCAGGCGTGGCGGGCATCGCCGTACTCGACGACGTCGGCGAGCGCGGCGTCGTCGATTGCGCCGACGGCCAGTTGGGTGTCGAGGCGATCCATGCGCGTCGCGGACCTCGGGGGCGTCGGCGACGCCGGCAGCGGGGGCGTCGGGGGCGGGCGGATAGCGGAAGACGGATGGGCGCTCGGCGTCATCGGCTGCGGTGGGATCGGCCGAGGTGGGGTCGGCTGAGGTGGGGTCGGCAGGACCGTCGGTCTCGGCCGCCGTGTCGGAGTCGGTGTTCGAGCCGCTCGACGCGCACGCCGTGGCGAACATGGCGACGACCAGGAGGATGACGGTGGCGGGCCCTCGGCGCATGGGGCGAGGCTACGAAGGGACCGATTGCCAGGTTCGAACGGCGTGGAGAACACCAGCGAAACTCCGCGAACGGTGCGATCGGCCTCGGATGTTTCGGGCATCCTGTCGTCATGGCTGATCGACCGATTCCCACCGATGACGAGTTGCGCCAGCGTCTCACCCCGATCCAGTACGAGGTGACCCAGCACGCCGCCACCGAGCGGCCGTTCACCGGCGAGTACTGGAACGTCGACGACGACGGCACCTACCACTGCATCGTGTGCGACGAGCCGCTGTTCTCGTCCGACACCAAGTACGACGCCGGGTGCGGATGGCCGAGCTTCACCGACCCGCTCGAACAGGAGAAGGTCACCCGCAAGATGGACCGCTCGCTCGGCATGGTTCGCGTCGAGACGGTGTGCGCCAACTGCGGAGCTCATCTCGGCCACGTGTTCCCCGACGGCCCCGGCCCGACCGGCGACCGGTTCTGCATGAACTCCGCCAGCCTCAAGCTCGAACCCTCCGACTGAGCTGTTACGCCAGGGTTCAGACCCCCGGCGTGGCACCTCGCTATGGTCGAGCGCATGGCCGACTGGGGTGACGACGAGCGACGGCTGACCGACACGGTGAGCGTGCTGGTCGGCGACGCCAACGGTGCCTACCCGTCGGGCAACACGCTGCTGGTTCGCGGTACGGGCGAGTCGGTGGTGATCGACCCGTCGGTGACCGTGGTGGCGCGTGGCGTGCCGATCACCGTCGACGCGGTGATCAACAGCCACAGCCACGAGGACCACATGGCCGGCAACGGCGTGTTCCCGAATGCCCGGCTGCACATCCACGACGAGGACCTCCCGGGAGCCCGCTCGTTGGACGGGCTGATGGAGGTCTATGGGCTCACCGGCGCAGCGCGGGACGCGTTCGAGCGGGTGATCCTCGACGAGTTCCACTACGTGCCGCGACCCGACGCGCACGGCTTCACCGACGGCGACGTCTTCGACCTCGGCGGAGGTGTCACGGTCGAGGCGGTCCACCTGCCGGGCCACACCCGCGGCCACAGCGGGTTCCGGATGGACGGCGTGTTCTTCCTCTCCGACATCGACCTGACCGGGTTCGGGCCGTACTACGGCGACGTGTGGAGTGACCTGGAGGACTTCGAGGCGAGCCTGGCCAAGGTGCGCGACGAGGAGGCGGACTTCTACGTGACGTTCCACCACAAGGGCGTGATCGAGGGGCGCGAGACGTTCGTCGAGATGGTCGATGCGTTCACCGCCGTCATCGGCCGCCGCCACGACGCGATGCTCGAGTTCCTCCGCGAGCCGCACTCGATCGACGACATGCGGGCCCACCGGTTCATCTACCGACCACACGTCGAGATGCCATTCGCCGAGTCGGTCGAGACGCCGCAGCGCGGAACTCCACGTCCAGCGAATGCTCCGCCGCGGCGAAGCCGTCGAAGTCGCCCCCGGCACGTTCCAATCCACCTGACCCACGGTTCCCCGAGCCGGTTCCCCGAGCCCGGGTCTCCGGGGACCACGCTGGTTCCCCGAGCCCGGGTCTCCGGGAACCGCGGTGGTTCCCGGAGGCCCGGGCTGGGGGAACCACGTGGCACGATTCGGGGATGACGGATGTTCCCGAGTTCTCCACGTTGCGAGTCGAGGTCGACGCCGCTGCCTCACCAGGCGCAAGCGGGCCGATCGGCCGGATGACGCTCACCCAGGGCGACAAGCTCAACCCGCTCGGCACGGTGCCGCTCCGGGAGATCGCCGAGGCGGCGCAGTGGTTCAACTCCACCGACGCCCACATCGTGATCGTCACCGGTGAGGGTCGCGGGTTCTCGTCAGGGTTCGACCTGCGCGAGTTCGCGGGCAGGCGGTCGGGACGATCCCGGCACGACGTCGAGCCGCGACCAGGCCGACCTCGGCCGGCTGATGGCCGAGGCGATGGACCGCATGTCGGCGCTGACGATCGCTGCGATCAAGGGTCCGTGTGTCGGTGGTGGCGTCGTGCTCGCCGCCGTGTGCGATCTGCGGATCGCGGCGGACGACACCGTGTTCTCGATCCCGGAGGTCGACCTCGGTATCCCCCTCGCATGGGGCGGCATCCCGCGGCTGGTGCGCGAGATCGGCCCGGCGCTCACCCGAGAGCTGGTGCTCACGTGTCGCCCGTTCACGCCGGATGAAGCACTCCGGATCGGCTTCCTCAATCGTGTCGTTCCCCGCGCCGAACTCGAATCGACCGTCGATGAACTCGCCGAGCAGTTGGCACGAGAAGGCGCCGAGCGTGGTTCGCGCGACGAAGCGTCAGGTCAACGAGGCGCTGGAGGACGTCGCCTCGACAGCGGGTTCGTGGGCCGACGCCGACCAGCTCGGCGCCGCCATGCGCGACCCCGACGCCCGCGCCGCCGCCCGCGCCTACCTCGCCTCCCGCAAGCGCTGACGGAAACCCCCGTTTGCGTGACGATTTCGGTGGACCGGGTCACCGGAAGTGCAACGCAAACGTGATGCGGTGACCGGCCTCCCCCGTTTGCGTGACGGTTCTCGGTGGACCGGGTCACCGGAAGTGCAACGCAAACGTGGGTGGGGGGTGACGGCCGGGGCCGGGTCAGCTGAGGAGGTCGGTGGCGACGTGGTGGAACAGGCGGGTGCTGAGCCCGAGCGACTCGATGTCGATGCGTTCGTTGTTGCCGTGGAAGCGTGAGCCGTACTCGCTCGAGTCGAGCGACGGGCTGAACAGGCCGGCGCCATACGCGACCGCGCCCAGCTCGCGGTAGATCCGGGCGTCGGTGAAACCGACGACGAACTGCGGGCTGAGGCGTGCGGTCGGGAATGGCACGTTGACCGCCCGCTGCAAGCTGTCCCACAGCGGGGTGTCGAGCCGACTGATCGACGCAGCGTCGTTCATCAACGGCTCGACCTCCACCTCGCCTGCCAGATCGCCGAGCGCCGCTCGCAGGTGCGCCTCGACCTCGGCCGGCCCCTCCCCCGGCACCGTGCGGATGTCGACGTCGATGACGACGGTGTCGGGGATCACGTTGACCTTCATCCGGCCACCGCCCGATTCACTGCCGTCGACCAGATTCGGCGAGAACGTCGTGTGCGTGCAGGCGTGGAAGTGCGATGCCGCTGCAGCCGACGGGAACGTGTCGAGCAGCTCGTCGATTGCCGTCGGATCGAGGAGTTGCGCCTTCATCTCGTCGGGGAGCCCGAGCGCCTCGACCTTCTGTCCCCACAGCTCGTGGAAGCGCGGCGCCGGCCGGTAGTCGTGCAACCGCTGGATCACACCGGCCGCCTTGACGAGGGCGTTGTCGCGACGGAACGGCGCCGAGCCATGACCGGGCGTGCCCCTCACCCGGAGGCGCCGCCACGCCACGCCCTTCTCGGCAATGTTGACGCCGACGAACGGCGCCTCGGCCGGGCCGGAGTGCAGTCCCCCGCTCTCGGTCAGCACGTAGTCGGCCATGATCGCATCGCGGTGATGATCAGCCATCCAGCGCGCGCCGTACGCACTGCCTGCCTCCTCGTCGGCGACGCCGAAGAAGATCAGGTCACCGGTCGGGCGGAACCCGCTGTCGGCGAGACTCCGGAACGTCACCGCCATCGACGCCGTGAGGTTCAACATGTCGACCGCGCCGCGACCCCACACCTCGGGCCCGTCCGGGCCGTCGATGATCTCGCCGCCGAACGGATCTTCGCTCCATCCCGACTCGTTGACCGGCACGACGTCGGTGTGGCCCATCAGACACAGGCTCGGCGCGTTCGGGTCCGACCCGGCGATGCGCCCGACGATCGACACCCGCCCCGGCGCAGCCTCGTAGCGCTCGACGTCGACGCCGGGCCCGGCGATCACCTGCTGGAGCACGTCGGCGTTGCGAACTTCGCTCGCCGGAAGCCTCGGTGCCGTCGTTGACGCACCGATTGCGGATCAGGGTCTGCAGCAGTTCGACCGTCGCATCCGTCAATCCGTCGAGTTGTCGATCATCGAGCTGTCGCGCCATCACCCCAGCTTCCCACGTTTGCGTTGCAGTTCCAGTGGGACGGGTCACCCGAATCGCGACGCAAACGGGGGTTGGAGGGGCCGGCGTCAGCGAGCGAGCGTTGCGGCGATGCGCTTGGCGCTGACCGCGGGCTGACCGGGGCGCTTGACCATCAGCGGCTGCGCGAACGTCGCCACCCGCAACTCCTCGAGCTGCCAGCGGACATCGACGAGTTCGGGCGACAACTTGCCCGGCCCGGCGGTGTCGACGACGTTCGCGTACCGCTGTTCCAGCGGGAGCACCTCGACCATGCGGCGCTGGTCTCGTTCGCCGGCTCCGGCGAGGTGGTCGAGGCGGTACACGATCGCTCGGACGTAGCGCTCGATGTCGTCGAGCCGATCGATACCCGCCCCCAGCACGAAGCCCGAATGCACGAGCCGCCCGAGGTGCACGTTGGCGTCGTCGACCGACGGCCGGAGTGCTGCGGCGTGGAGCCGCGCCAACCGGTCACTGGCCTCCGACGCTGCCCCGATCACCTTCGCCGCCTTGTGGAGTGCGTTCGCGGCAAGGCCGGGGGCGGCGTCGCGGACCGCTCGCCTGAGCGCCTCGAACTCAGCCTCGTTCCACGGCAGCTTCCCGTGGTCGGCCATCACGCGATCGACGGCAGCGGCAACACAGTCGCCGCTGACCTCACCGAGATCGATGTCGCCCGCGGCGATCGCCAGGCGGTCCGCGTTGTCGAGCTTGCGCACGATCGACGAGCGCGTCGGCGCTCCGTTCAGCAGCAGCAGACGCCGCACTCCCCCGCGCATGATCCGCTGCTGCAGCTCCGGCGTCGTCACCACCCGCAGCGCCACGCTGTCGCCGACGTCGAGCAGCGCCGGATACGCCTTCACGTCCATCGCCCGGTCGGTCGATTCGACCATTCGCGGGAGGTCGCCGACATCCCACGTCACGATCCCCCGACGTTCCTCGATCGGCGCCGCCGCGGCGATCGACTCGCGGACCGATCCGGCGAGCTGCGCCTTGATCGCGTCGAGGTCGTCGCCGACCGCGTGCACGGTGCCCTCATCGTCGGAGACGACGACGTGCAACCGGAGGTACTCGGGCACCACCGACGCGTCGAATGACGCACCGGTCACGTTGACGTGCGCGACCTCACGGACCGCCACCGCGAGCGCGTCGACCAGCGGGCCGGCGGTCGGGTCGGCGGTCGCCAGGCGATCGAGCACCGCCTCGATCGTCTCGCCGAGCGGGATGAGCTGGCGCCGGACGTCCTTCGGCAAGGACTTCACGAGCGCGGTCACCAGGTCGGCCCGATGGCCCGGGATCTGCCAGTCGAAGCCGTCGGCACTCACCTGGTTGAGGCCCGAGAGTGGGACGTGGACCGTCACGCCGTCGAGCGGCTCGCCCGACGCAAAGCGATACGTCAGCGGCAGCTCGATCACCGCGCTCCCGCGCAGTTGGGTCCACACGTCGGGATAGTCGGCGAGTCGGACGCCGTGGCCTCGACCGCCGGCCACCAGCTCGTCGGTCAGGTCGAGCAGGTCCGGCCGTCGCTGGCGTTCGGCCTTCCACCACTTGTCGAAGTGGCGCACCGACGTGACCTCGGCGCCGACCCGGTCGGCGTAGAAGTCGAACAGCATCTCGTCGTCGACGAGTTCGAGGCGTCGGACCCGTGCCGCCATGCGCCGGAGGTGCTCGAGAAACTCGGCGTTGCGAGCGAGGAACTTCTGACGCCCGATCCACGCCGCGTCGGCGACGTCGCGTTCGATCAACGCCTTGGTGATGAACCATGCACGAGCCTGCGCCTCGTCGACGCGGTCGTAGCCGATCACCCGGTCGCTCACGATCGGCAGGCCGTACAGTGTGACCTGTTCGGTGGCGACCGCGCGCCCACCCTTCGGGTCCCAGCGAACGTTCTCGTAGGCACGTTTCACGAGGTGGGCGCCGGCACGCTCGGCCCACTTCGGCTCGATCTTGGCCACCCGGCGTGCGTAGAGCTGGTTCGTCTCGACCAGCTCCGCTGCCATCACCCACGGCGCCGGGCGGCGTGTGAGCGCCGAGCCAGGCGCAATGACGAACCGCGACTGGCGGGCGCCGACGAACTCGCGGGTTTCCCGGTCGCGCATCCCGATGTGCGACAACAGGCCGGCGAGAACCGCCTGGTGGATGTGGTCGGGGTGGCTCTCGTGCGTCGTCGGCCTGATCTTCAGCTGGCCGGCGATACGGCGCAGCTGGCTGAACAGGTCCATCCACTCGCGCACCCGCAGGTAGTTGAGGAACTCCTTGCGGCACATCCGGCGAAACTGATTGCCCGACAGCTCACGCTGCTGCGTGCGCAGGTAGTCCCACAGCGCGACGATCGACAGCAGGTCGGAACCGTCGACCTTGAAGCGGTTGTGGAACTCGTTGGCCTGCTCGCGCTTGTCCTGTGGCCGCTCGCGCGGATCCTGGATCGACAGCGCCGACGCGATCACCAACACCTCGCGCACACAACCGAGCCGGTCGGCTTCGAGCACCATCCGCCCGAGGCGCGGGTCGACCGGAAGGCGGGCGAGCGAGCGGCCGATCTTCGTGAGCTTCCGCGGCCCGTCCTTCACACCGTCGACCGGTGCCTGGAGCGCGGCGAGTTCGTCGAGCAGGCCGTAGCCGTCGCGGATGGCGTGGCGGTCGGGCGGCTCGACGAACGGGAACCGGGCGACGTCGCCGAGGCCGATCGCGGTCATCTGGAGGATGACCGACGCCAGGTTGGTGCGCAGGATCTCGGGGTCGGTGAACTCAGGCCGGGCGTCGAAGTCGTCCTCGCTGTAGAGGCGGATGCAGATGCCCGGAGCGACGCGCCCGCAGCGACCGGAGCGTTGGTTGGCCGACGCCTGCGAGACCGCTTCGATCGGGAGGCGCTGCACCTTGAGTCGGCGGCTGTACCGCGAGATGCGTGCGGTGCCGGTGTCGACGACGTAGCGAACGCCTGGCACCGTGAGCGACGTTTCCGCGACGTTGGTGGCGAGCACGATCCGGCGCCCCGGGCCGCCCATCGGTGCCCGTTCGAAGATCTTGTGCTGCTCGACCGACGACAACCGGGCGTACAGCGGCAGCACCTCGGTGCTGCGCAGGTTGAGCTGGCGGAGCGCGTCGGCGGTGTCGTGGATCTCGCGCTCGCCCGACAAGAACACGAGCACGTCGCCGGGCCCCTCGTGTGAGAGCTCCTCGACCGCGTCGAGAATCCCCTGCACCTGATCACGATCCGGCTGATCCGACTCGTCGTCGACCAGTGGTCGGTACCGCATCTCGACCGGAAAGGTCCGTCCCGTCACCTCGATCACCGGCGCTGGCACGCCGTCGGTCGCGAAGTGCTCGGCGAAGCGCTCGGTGTCGATCGTGGCGCTGGTGACGATCACCTTGAGATCCGGGCGCTGCGGCAGGAGCTGTTTCAGGTAACCGAGGATGAAGTCGATGTTGAGGCTGCGTTCGTGCGCCTCGTCGATGATCAGCGTGTCGTAGCGGCGCAGCATCCGATCGCGCTGGATCTCGGCGAGCAGGATCCCGTCGGTCATCACCTTGACGAGCGTCGCCTCGCCGACGTGGTCGGTGAAGCGGACGGTGTAGCCGACGTCGTCGCCAAGCTTTGACCCGACCTCCTCGGCGACCCGTTCGGCGATCGTGCGCGCCGCCACCCTGCGGGGTTGGGTGTGACCGATCATCCCGTCGACGCCGCGACCGGCTTCCAGACACAGCTTCGGGAGCTGAGTGCTCTTGCCCGACCCGGTCTCCCCCGCGACGATCAGCACCTGGTGGTCACGGATCGCGGCGAGGATCTCGTCGCGCCGCTCGGTGATCGGCAGCGTGTCCGGATACGCGAACCGACCGAGGATCGCCCGCGCCGCGACGGCGCGTGGATGCTCGGTTGTTTCCGTGGTCGTTTCCGTCATGGCCTACCCGCCCGCCAAGCCTCGCACCTCCCACCGCCGACGCCACCCCGAGATTCCCCCGGGACCGCACCCACCACCTGCCGACCACCTCCACCCCAGCGATGAGCCAACCGCCCGAATACCGACACTTCACTCATCGCAACCCAGCCGCACACGGCAGCGATGAGCCAACCGCCCGAATACCGACACTTCGCTCATCGCTGGGGTCGGGTCGATGGGGTGGCTGGGCGTAGCGTCGGCGATCGTGAGCTACCCGGCCAAGGTGATGACCGTCTACATCCTCGGGCTGTTCATGACGATCATCGACGGCACGATGGTCAACGTCGCGCTGCCGACGATGGCGAAGGACTTCGGCGTGCCGACGACCGACATCGAGTGGATCGCCGTCGGTTACCTCCTCACCTACGCCGCAGTGATCCCGGCTGCGGGCTGGCTCGGCGACCGGTTCGGCACGAAGCGCGTGTTCACGTTCGCGTTGATCGCCTTCGTCGTGACGTCGCTCGCCTGCGGGCTGTCGCAGACGCTCGACCAACTGATCGTGTTCCGAGTGCTGCAGGGCGTCGGCGCCGGGCTCGTCACGCCAGTCGGAGCCGCCATGCTTTACCGCGCGTACTCGATGGAGGATCGGGCCAAGGCCGCGATCGGCGTGCTGAGCGTGGCGGTGATCGCCCCGGCGATCGGGCCGATGCTCGGCGGGATCCTCGTCGACACGGCGTCGTGGCACTGGATCTTCCTGATCAACGGACCGATCGGCGCCGTGGCGATCGTGCTGTCGTTGCTGTGGCTCGAGGAGACGAAGCACGAAGCCCCCGGCCGGTTCGACGTCGCCGGATTCGTGCTGTCGGCGGCGGTCGGTCGCGATCCTGCTGTACACGCTGTCGATCGGCCCGGAGAAGGGATGGTTCTCCGCCTACACAGTCACGTTCGCCGCCGTCGGCATCGCGTGCCTGATCGCACTGATCGTGATCGAGCTGCGCATCCCCAACCCGATCCTGATGCTGCGCCTGTTCAAGGATCGGCTGTTCCGCACATCAACATCTCGGCCGCACTCACCTACGCCGGGTTCTTCGGGATGATCTTCGTCCTTGCCGCTCTACCTGCAGAGCCTGCGCGGCTACACCGCGTTCCAGAGTGGGCTCGCCCAGTCGCCACAGGCGGTCGGTGTGTTCCTCGTGTCGAACCTGCTCGGCCGGCGGCTCTACCGCGTCGATCGGCCCGCGCCGCCTGATGGTGGTCGGCACCGCAGCGACCGCCGCGATCACGTGCCTCTTCGCGACGGCCGACCTGTCGACGCCGCTGTCGACAATTGCCGGGTTCTCGTTCATGCGGGGCCTCGCCGTCGGCATGGTGTTCGTGTCGATCCAGACCGCCGCGTACGCGACGACGTCGATGGCCGACACCGGGCGGGCGACCAGCCTGTTCAACACCCAGCGCCAGATCGCCTACGCGTCGGGCGTCGCACTCGCCGCCACGGTGATCGCGGCGATGCTGCCGAACGGCAGCGATGCAGCGTCGGACACCGAGCTGCTGTCGGCGTACCAGGGCGGATTCCTCGCCGTCGGGCTGATCATGGCGCCCGCTGCGATCATCTCGTGGTTCATCCACGACGACGACGTCGCCGCCACCCGCGGCCTCACGCCGGCGACGCCGAGGCCGACGCCCGCCCGCGCCTGAACCTGTCGTTCGACTGCGCGCCACCGGATTTGTGCGAGCGCACATCCGGACATTCGACGTCGTCGCTCACACAAATCCGGTGGATGAAGGTGGTGTGAGGGCGGTGTGAGGGTCGGTCAGTCGCCGGTGATCGTGAGGACGTACTCGACGATCTTCTCTGCGATGACGGGGTCGTCGAACACCCGCACGTACTCGAATCGCAGGATGCCGCTGCCCGGGCCCACCACGTCGAAGACGAAGACCTGCGTTCCCGCGGCACCCACCAGGCTGCCGCCCGGCTCCTCGAACTCGCTGCTGACCAGTTGCAGCCCGTCGGGGAGCGGGCCCACCTCCCAGCTGTAGCCCGTGGTCGGGTTCGACTCGAGCGAGACCTCGAGTTGATCGCCGACGTCGAGCGACACCTCGGAGAGCGAGTCGGCTTCGTCCAGCACGGACGTCGAGCCACCGTCGTCGCCGCAAGCGGCGAGCAGCGCCGACCGCGGCCACGAGTGCGATCCATCTCCTCATGTATCGATCGTGCCCAGGGTGGGCCGCTGTGCGCCACGGGCCATGGTCCCCTCCCACGTCACACCAGAGGGCGACTCAGGTTGGATCACATCGCGGGTCTGACCCGTGATGTAATCCTCAGCTGCTGCGGCGTTCGGCGGAGCGGACGGCGGCGGCGCCGAGGCGGAGCATCTTGGTGTCGCCGAACGGGGTGCCGCCGACCTGGTTGAGGATCATCGCGACGGCGAGTCCGGACTCGGGGTCGCCCCACGCGCCAGAGCCACCGAACCCGAAGTGCCCGAACGCCTGGGGCAGCACGCCCTTGGTGGTGCCGACCAGGTGGTAGCCGAGCCGCCAGCGCATGTTGAAGCCAACGCCGGCGTCACGGCCGACCTTCTCACCGCTGCGACCGTCACCGTTCGTGCCGAGCGTCGTCTGGATCCGGGTCGCCTCGGCCAGCGTTTCGGCTGACACGAGCGGGGGGCCATCGAAGTCGTCGGGCGTCGCCAGCGCGGCGTACATCCGGGCGAGCGAGCGTGCGGTGAACACCCCGTTGGCGGCGGGGATCTCGCCGTCGTGGATGCGGTCGGTGGTCGCCACGTCGAGCATGTCGTCGACGACCAACGCCTGGTACATCGGCTGAAAGCTCTTCGCCTTGGCGAGCGTCTTGGTCATCTTGAACAGCCGGGTGACCGCTTTCGGGTCGACGAGCTGCTCGGCGATGTCGCCGCGCACGCCCGCGGGCGCGCCGATGTACATCCCACTGACGCCGAGCGGTTCGACGATCTCGCGCTGCAGTGCCTCGTTCACCGTGAGCCCGGTGACACGACGGATGACCTCACCCACGAGATAGCCGTATGTGAGCGCGTGGTAGGCCGAGCGGGTCCCGATGTCCCACTTCGGCCCGGCCTCGGCGAGCAGTTTCGTCATGTGCTCCCAGTTGATGAGATCCTCCGCGGAGCCAGCGACCGAGCGCACGTCGTGGAGGCCCGCCTGGTGGGTCAGCAGGTGCCGCAGCGTGATCGTGTCCTTGCCTGCTGCAGCGAACTCGGGCCAGTAGGTGGCGACGGGGACGTCGTAGTCGAGCAGACCCTGATCGACGAGGCGTTGCACGATGGTCGCCACCACGCCCTTGGTGGTCGAGAAGCTCATCGACATCGTGTCGCGCATCCACGGGTCGCCGGCCGCGTTGCGGACGCCGGTCCAGGCGTCGACGACCAGCTCACCGTGGTGGTACACGGCCACGGCCATGCCGCCGCTGGCCGACTTCTTCGCCATGAGCGTTGGACCTTCTCGGTCACCGGGGCGAAGTCAGGATGTACGAAACCTTCCATCCCTCCTTCCTATCGGCCCGCCACCCATTGATCACCGCGGCGACTGGTTCGGGCTCGCCTTCTCGGTGCGTACCAGTCCCGCATTCCGGGACTCAGGTCACCGAGATCCCGACGGAGCGGAGGTGATCGGCGACCGGGTGGTCGGCTCTGCGATGATTCGGCGGTGCAATCTGCCGACGAGAACCCGACCAGCCGGCGCTGCTACCGCGGCGGGCAGGTGTTGTTCGATGGCGAACCCGTACGGGCCGACCTCGTGGTCGACGGAGGCCTGATCGCTGCAGGTCATGATCGACTCGCCGCCTGACGACCTCGACGGCGATGACGTCGACTGCGGCGGGCTCGTGATCGCTCCGGGATTCATCGACCTGCAGTGCAACGGCGCGATCGGCGTCGACATCACGAGCGAACCCGACCGCATCATCGACGTCGCGGCCGCCCTCCCACGGTTCGGAGTCACGGCGTTCCTGCCGACCGTCGTGACGGCGCCCGCCCGCACTCGTGCCGCCGCGATCGCGGCGATGCAACGGGTGCAGGAAACCAACACGCAGCATCCGATCGCAACACCGCTCGGACTCCACTTCGAGGGCCCGATGATCTCGCGCAATCACCTCGGCGCACACGTCCCCGGTTTCGCGACCGACCCCGAGCGAGCTGCTCGACGAGATTGAGACGTGGGCGTCGTCGGGTGTCGTCTCGCTCGTCACGCTCGCCCCGGAACTCGCCGGCGCCCTCGACGTCATCGAGACGCTGGCCACGGCCGGCGTGGTCGTCTCGGCGGGTCACACCGGGATGTCCCCATCCGACTTCGCCGCCGCCAGATCGGCCGGGCTGTCGTACGTGACGCACCTCTACAACGCGATGGCGCGGTTCGACCACCGATCGCCCGGCCCGATCGGTGCGGTCCTCGCCGATCCGTCGGTCACCGCCGGTGTGATCTGCGACGGGATCCACGTCGACCCGGTCGCTGTCGAGATGGCCTGGCGATCGCTCGGCCCGCACCGGATGTCGCTGGTGTCCGACGCCTCGCCCGCCCTCGGCGCACCCTACGGCCGGTTCAAGATCGGCGGGTTCGAGATCATCCACGACGAGACCGGCGCGCGAACCATCGACGGGGTGCTCGCCGGCAGTGCGCTCGAACTCGACCGGGCGGTCAGGAACCTGATGGCGTACACCGGCTGCACGCTCGCGGAGGCCCTCGCCACGGTCACGAGCACGCCGGCCGATCTGCTCGGTCTCGCGGATCGGGGACGCATCCGGGTGGGGGCCAGGGCCGACCTGACGATCGTCGACCCCGCCGGCAATCTGCAGCGCACGGTCGTCGCCGGCGAGACCGCCTGGGATCGCGCCTGACCTGCCGTTGGACCCTGCCGGACACCCGGCCAGATGGTTCACACTGGCGAGCGAGGTCGACGCGAAAGGGGGCCTCGTTGCCCTACGAACAACTGACCGCCGCGGATGCGGTCTTCCTGCGAATCGAGACGCCGCACGAGCCGCAGCACGTCGGCTCACTGTCGGTGATCGAGGGCGGCCCGCTGCGCGACGCGAGCGGGCGGATCCGGTTCGACGAACTCCTCGCCCACGTCGATCGGCGGGTGCACCGGGTGCCTCGTCTGCGCCAGCGGGTGATGGAGGTGCCGTACAACCAGGCCCGGCCGGTGTGGGTCGACGACGAGCACTTCGACATCGCGTACCACGTCCGCCTGACGGCCCTCCCTCGGCCGGGCGACGACGACCAGCTCGCTGCGCTCATGGGCCGCCTGCAATCGCTCCCGCTCGACCGGGCTCGCCCGCTGTGGGAGATGTGGTTCGTCGACGGGCTCGCCGACGATCACGTCGGCATGATCCTCAAGATCCACCACGCCCTCGGCGACGGCATCGCCAACGTCGACCTGGCACTCGCGCTCGTCGATCTTGAACCGGATCCGCCCCCCGACGACCCAGTGCCCGAATGGAGACCGCGCCCTGCTCCCTCGCCGAACGAACTCCTGACCGACGCCGTACGCGACCAGCTGGCCAGGCCGAGTCGGGTCGCCAGATCGATGCTCGACACGATGCGCGATCCCCGCCCGGCGATCGACGCCGTGACGAACGTGGGCCGCACGGTGGCCAACTTCCTCGCCAAGCCACCGCCGGCGCCGTGGAACGTCCCGGTCAGCTCGCACCGCCGGTGGGTGCACGCGTCGGTGCCGATGAAGGGGGTGCGCACGGTCCGCAAGCGCCACAGCGTCAGCATCAACGACGTCGTGCTCGCCGCGTGCAGCGGCGCGCTGCGAACGTTCCTACTCGAGCACGGCGATGCCGACATCGAGCACCGAGTGATCAAAGCGATGGTGCCGGTGTCGCTGCGCAGCCAGGACCAACACGGCGACACGCTCGGCAACCTCGTGTCGCTGATCATCGTCGACCTCCCCGTCGACGAGCCCGACCCGGTCGAGCGGCTTCGACGGATCCATGCGATGACCAGCGAGCTGAAGGGATCCGGCCTCGTCGACGGCGCGCATCGGATCCTCGACGTCGCCGATGCGATCACGCCGCTCGCCGGGCCCTTGACCCGCTACGTCAGCCGCACGATCCCGATGAACCTCGTGATCACCAACATCCCCGGCCCACCGATCCCGTTGTACCTGCGCGGCGCCCGGTTCGTGCGAGTGTTCCCGTACGTCGAGGTGATCGACAACGAGGGCCTCACGATCGCCGTCGTGTCGTACGAGGACGAGCTCCACTTCGGCATCACGGCCGACCGCGACGTCATGCCCGACCTGGGCGACGTCGCCGCGTCGATCGAGCACGAGTTCGCCGCGCTCTCCAAACGCCGCTGACCCGTCACCCCGAGCTACCCACCGTTCTCGTGTACTCGTGCGGGACCTGTTCCCGCACGAGTACACGAGAATGCGTGGAGCGTTCGCCGGGCCGGACACCTGGCACAGCGCTCGAGCCAGCCGGCGTATTCTGAGGTCCGGAGGTGCAACGCCATGGCCGACCCACTGGACGTCGACGGACTGCTCATCGACATCGACGGCGTGCTCACGGTGTCGTGGATGCCGATCGCCGGCGTGGACGACGCGCTCGGGAGTCTGCGCTCGTCGGGCATCCCGCTGCGGTTCGCGACGAACACGACGACGCGCACACGCGCCGAGGTGGCCCGACTTCTCAGCGAGGCGGGGCTTCCCGTCGACGTCGATGAGATCCTCACGGCGCCTGCAGCGACCGCCGCGCACCTGCGCCGCGAGCACGCGGGCGCCCGGGTGTTCCTCCTGAACACCGGCGACCTGTCCGACGACCTCGAAGGCATCGACATCGTCGACTCGGGTCCCGCCGAGGTGGTGGTGATCGGCGGTGCCGGCGTCGACTTCACGCACGAACAGCTCAACGAAGCGTTTCGCCTGATTCTCGACGGCGCCGCGTTCGTGGCGATGCATCGCAACATGTACTGGCGTACGTCCGCCGGGCTGGAGCTCGACACGGGCGCGTACGTGCGGGCGTTGGAGGAGGCCACGGGCGTCGAGCCGGTCGTGCTCGGCAAGCCGTCGCCCGACTTCTTCGCGACCGGCGTTACCGAACTCGGCCTGGACGCCGGGCGGGTGGCGATGGTGGGCGACGATCTTCACAACGACGTACTCGGCGCCCAGCACGCGGGTCTGCATGGCGTTCTCGTGCGCACCGGGAAGTTCCGGCCGGAGGTGTTGGCCGCGAGCGACGAACATCCCGACGTCGTCATCGACTCCTTCGCCGACCTGCCGTCGTTGCTCTGAGCGCCTCACACATGTGTGAGTGCCACGTACGAGATGTGCCTGGCACATCTCGTACGTCAGGTCGTCTGGCCGGCGAACTGGGCGTTGTAGAGGCTCCAGTAGGCGCCGTGGGCCTCGAGGAGCGAGTCGTGGTTTCCCTGCTCGACGATCCGGCCGTCCTCCATCACGAGGATGACGTCGGCGCCACGGATCGTCGACAGGCGGTGGGCGATCACGAAGCTCGTGCGGTTGGCCCGCAGGTTGTTCATCGCCTCCTGGATCAGCACCTCGGTGCGGGTGTCGACCGAGCTGGTCGCCTCGTCGAGGATCAGGATCGCCGGGTTGTTGAGGAACGCACGGGCGATCGTCATCAGCTGCTTCTCGCCGGTGGAGATGTTGTCGCCCTCGTCGTTGATCATCGTGTCGTACCCGTCGGGCAGCGAGTGCACGAACCGGTCGACGTAGGTGACGCGAGCGGCCTCGTAGATCTGCTCGTCGGTGGCATCGGGGTTGCCGTAGCGCAGGTTGTCGCGGATCGTGCCGCCGAACAGCCACGTGTCCTGCAGCACCATGCCGATGTCGGACCGCAACTCGCTGCGCGGGAAGCTGGCGATGTCGCGACCGTCGAGCGTGATGCGGCCCGAGTCGAGTTCGTAGAACCGCATGATCAGGTTGACCAGCGTCGTCTTGCCGGCACCGGTCGGTCCGACGATCGCGACGGTCTGCCCGGGCTCGGCCGTCACGTTGAGGCCGGTGATCAACGGCTTGTCGGGGTCGTACGCGAAGTGCACGTCCTCGAACACCACCCGGCCCGCGGACCGGGGAGCGGATCGGTGGTGAGCGCCTGCTCGGGCGACTGCTCCTCGGCGTCGATCAACTCGAGCACCCGCTCGAGCGAGGCGATGCCCGACTGGAAGGTCGCCGCCATCGATGCCAAGTGGGTCAGCGGCTGGGCGAACTGGCGGGCGTACTGGATCATCGCCTGCATGTCGCCGATGCTCAGCGAGCCCGACGAGATCTGCAGGCCACCGACGACGGCGATCAGGATGTACTGGACGTTGCCCATGAACAGCATCGCCGGCTGGATCAGGTTCGCCATGAACTGCGCCGCGAAGCTGGCCTCGTAGAGCTGGTCGTTGTCGGCACGGAACCTGGCCTCGGCCTCACGCTGGCGACCGAAGCTCTTCACGATCGCGTGGCCGCTGAACACCTCCTCGGCCTGCGCGTTGAGGTCGCCGGTGTGGCGCCACTGCGCCATGAACCGCGGACGCGCCTTGCCGCCGATCATCTTCATCAGCCACACCGACAGCGGCACGGTGGTGAGCGCGACCAGCGCCAGCAGCGGCGAGATCGTGAACATCATGACCGTCACGCCGATCAGCGTCAGCAACGCCGTGAGGATCTGGCTGGTGGTCTGCTGCAGGCTCTGCGACAGGTTGTCGATGTCGTTGGTCACCCGGCTCAGCAGGTCGCCGCGGGGCTGGCGATCGATGTAGCTCAGCGGCAGGTGGTTCAGCTTGCGCTCCACCTCCTGACGCAGCGAGAACATCGAGCGCTGCACCACGCCGGCGAGCACGTACGACGAGGTGTACTGCAGCACGAACGACCCGACGTACACGAGCATCACGTGATCAACTGGCGGTGCAGTTCGTCGAAGTCGATGCCCCCGCCACCGATGACACCTTGCACGATGATGTTCGTCGCATCGCCGAGCAGCCTCGGGCCGAGGACGACGAGCACGACGCTGACCACCGTGAGCACGAACACGGCGAACAGGCGGGGCTTCTCGGTGCCGAGGATGTCGCCGAGACGCTTGAGCGTGGAGCCGAACTTGTCGCTGCGCTCGGCGGGAATGCCGATGCCGCCACCGGGCCCGAAGCTCGCTCGACGGGCCTCGGTGCCCGCCGTGGCGAGCAGCTTCTTGTCGTCGGTCGAGCCGCCGGCTCCGTTGGCGCTGCCGTTTCCGTTGGCGCTGCCGTTTCCGTCGGCGCTGCCGTTCCGTCGGCGCTCATGCCACGGCCCCCTGGCCGATCTGCGATTCGACGATCTCGGCGTAGGTCGGGCACGTCTCGATCAGCTCGGTGTGGGTGCCGCGGCCGATGATCTCGCCGTCTTCGAGCACGAGGATCTGGTCGGCGTCGACGATCGTCGACACGCGCTGGGCGACGATGAGGACCGCGGCGTCGGCGGTGTGCGGTTTCAGCGCTGCTCGGAGCCGGGCGTCGGTGGCGAGGTCGAGCGCGGAGAACGAGTCGTCGAACACGTAGATCTCGGGCTTCACCACGAGCGCTCGCGCGATGCACAGGCGTTGGCGCTGGCCACCCGACACGTTCGTGCCGCCCTGGGTGATCGGGCTCGTCGACACCGTCGGGCATCGCCTGCACGAATCCGCTCGCCTGCGCGACTTCGAGCGCTTCCCACAGTTCGCCGTCGTCGGCGTCGGGGCGCCCGTACCGCAGGTTCGACGCGACCGTTCCCGAGAACAGGAACGGCTTCTGCGGGACGTAGCCGACCTTGCTCCACAACAGGTCGAGGTCGAGTTCGCGGACGTCCACCCCGTCGACGAGCACCGACGCCCTCGGTTGCGTCGGAGAGCCGCGAGACGAGGTTCATCAGCGTGGTCTTGCCGGCGCCGGTGCTCCCGATGATCGCCGTCGTCGTGCCGGCTTCGACCCGGAACGAGATGTTGCTCAGCACCGGCCGGTCGGCGCCGGGGTACGCGAAGGCGACATCGCGGAACTCGAGCGTCCCGCGCTCGAACACCTCGGTCACCGGGTGTTCGGGCTGACGGACGGTCGACGGCGTGTCGAGCACTTCGGCCACACGATCGGCCGCGACGCCGGCGCGAGGGATCATCGACACCATGAACGTCATCATCACGACGGCGAACAGGATCTGCATCAGGTAGCTCAGGTAGGCGACCAGCGAGCCGATCTCCATCTGTCCGGCGCCGATCCGGTCGCCGCCGATCCAGATCACAGCGACGCTCGACAGGTTGATGATCAGCATCACGGTCGGGAACGTGGCGGCCATCAGGCGCCCGGCGCGCAACGACGTCTGTGTCAGCTCGTCGTTCGCCTGCGAGAACCGCTCGACCTCCTGCGGCTCGCGCACGAACGCCCGCACGACGCGCATGCCCGTGATCTGCTCGCGCAACACCAGGTTCACTCGGTCGATGCGGAACTGCATCGCCTGGAACGACGGCACCATCCGGTACACGATCGAGCCGAGCGCGATGACCGCCGCCGGAATTGCGAACACGAGGATCATCGACAGGCCCGGATCCTCCCGGACGGCGAAGACGATGCCGATCACCATCGTGATCGGCGCGGTGATCATCATCGTGCAGGCCATGACCACGAGCATCTGGATCTGCTGGACGTCGTTGGTGGTGCGGGTGATCAGCGACGGCGCACCGAACTGGCCGACCTCACGAGCCGAGTATCCGGTGACCGTGTGGAAGAGATCACGCCGGATGTCGCGGCCGAATCCCATCGCCGCCCGCGATGCGTACCAGACCGCACCGACCGTGAAGATGATCTGGACGACCGTGAAGCCCATCATCACGCCGCCCATGGTGAGGATGTAGTCGTTGTCGCCCTGCAGCACGCCGTTGTCGATCAGCAGGGCGTTGATCGTCGGCAGCGTGAGCGATGCGAACGTCGCGATCGCCTGCAGGACGACGACGATCAGCAACACGTTGCGGTACGGGCCGAGGTGGCTCTTGATCAGTTGCCAGAGTTTCACGAGGGGGTTCCTGTTCCGACGCCGTGGAGCACGGTGTCGACGATCTCGGATGCGGCGGAGGCTTCGGCCGCGATCATCGGGTGGGTGAGCGAAAGGGTGAGGGCGCGCAGCATGCGTGCGGCGCGTGCTGGTTCGGTGCGGATGCGGTCGGCATGGGCGCCGAAGATCGCTGTCAGTGCCGGGCTGTCGGTCATCGGCCGCCCGACCCGGTCGTGACGCTTGGGGCCGAGATGCGACAGCAGCGTCCACACGTCGACGACGCGCCGTTGGATCAGCACGGTGGCTTCGACGAGCTGGGTCTCGAACGGAAGGGTCGGATCGATGTCCCGCAGCGCCTGCTCGAACGGCTCCTGGTCGAGTGCTGCTTCGAGCGTGGCGTCGAGTAGTTCGTCCTTGTCGGCGAACACCCGGAAGATCGTGCCCTCGGCGATGCCCGCTGCGCAGGCGATCTGCTTGGTGGTGATCGCCTCGCCGTGCTCGGCGAGCAGCGGCCGGACCGCCTCGATGATCGCCGCCCGACGTTCCTCGGCCGGCATCGCTGACGCCCGCTTGGCCGTCGACGGAGCATCGGGAGCAGGCGACATCCCCGCACCCTAACTGAGTGAGCACTCACTCACATGCAACCCGTCGCCCCCATTTCGTCCAACGATGAGCGAAAAGCCGCTATCCGGGCGGTTCGCTCATCGCACCACGCCGACCCGCGCCAGCGATGAGCCGACTGACGGCATCCGGGCGGTTCACTCATCGCACCACGCCAACCCACCCCAGCGATGAGCCAACTGGCGCTCTCCGGGCGGTTCGCTCATCGCAACGGCCACTCTGCCGGCGGAGGCGTCCCGGCGGACGGTCAGCGGGTGGGGAGGAGTGCCGGTGGGAGGCTGGAGCGGAGGGCGACGAGGTAGGCGTCGTAGCCCTTCGAGCTGGGATGGAACGAGGCGGTCGACACGTTGAGCGGGCCTCTGGTCCAGTGCTCCTGCACGGTGCCGTCGGCGAGCTGGCTGCGCCGGAACGAGTCGCCGAACACGGCGTCGTTGACGAACCGGTCGCGCTGCCAGAACCGGCAGGCGCCGTGGTTGTCGAACTCGTCGTTGACGTCGACGAAGCGGATGTCGGCGCCGGTGATCCCGCGCGCCCGAGCGGTGGCAACCTCGATCTGATGGTTGAGCAGGTCGACCTGCTCGTCGATCCAGTCGGCTTCGTCACCGCTGATGCCGGTGACGCCGTCACACCGGCCGTTGCCCTGCATCAACCTCGGATAGGCGAGGACCCGCACGGAGATGTCGGGGTACTGCTCGCCGATCGCTCGATACGTCTCGACGAGCTCCTCCCGGATCTGGTCGAGGTTGGCCATCTGGTTCTTCGAGGAGTCGTGGCAGCGCGCCGACGTGATGCAACGCGTCAGGGCGTCCGGCCAGTTCTCGTCGCGGGCGGTTCGAAGGTCGTTGCCACCGATCGTCATCGTCACGAGCGTGCCGTCACCGTCACCGGGAATGTCGGCGGCGCGCACCTGGGCGGGGATCTCGCGGATCACCGCTCCGGCGCACGCGATGAACACCGAGTCGGCGTCGAGCTGCGAGGCGAGCCGCGGACCGGGTGTCTCGTCGAGTTCACGCTGGCAGGCACTCGAGCCGAGCCGGGTGAAACGGTCGAACGAGTGCGCCTCGGGGCCGTGGTCGTCGTAGGACGATGCGTTGCGGTGGATGCCACTGCCCGAGCTGTACGAGTCGCCGAGCGTCACGACGGTGTCGATCCGACCCGAACCCGCCGAGGCCTCCGGCCGCGCCGACACCGAGCTACCCAGAGCGACCACACCAGCCGTCGCTGCAGCGGCAGCAACGAGGAACGTGATCGAACGGCGCATCTCGCCCAGGTTAGGAGCCGGGACCATGGGCGACGACCGCGCCAACGGACGTCACAATCGATGGTCACCTTCGGGCACACGCCCTCGGCGGCAGCCGGCGCGGCGAGGCTGCGAGGCGCGGCGTCGCGGTCAGGCGTCGCGACGACGTCGGACGAGCACCTCTTGCGCGATCGTCGCCACCTGCAGCCCGTCGTGGCGAATGACGTCGCCGGTCACGAGACCGCGCCCGCGGTTCACGCCGTGCGACCGGGTCGCGAACCAGTGCCACTGCGACGGATCGGTCGGCCGCTCGAACCACACCGAGTGATCGAGGCTGGCCCCCTGGAACAGACGCCGATCACCGGTGTCGCCGGCGAAGTCGGGGTGCGAGGATCGGGCCGCCCTGGAAGGCGCCGCGTCGGACATGAAGGCGAGCGCACACTGGTGGTCGGCCGGGTCGTCGCCCATGTCGGCGTCGAGGCGGATCCAGTACCCCATCGTGCCGTCTTCGAGGAACGTCGCCTTGCGTTTCAGCAGCCCGGTCCACGAGTGATCGAGCAACGATGGATCGTCGGGACCCGGCAGGCCGGGCGGCAACGTGGCGACCGCGACGTCGGCTTCGTCCTCGAGCACGTGGAACGACACCGACAGGTTGAGGATCGCTCCGGCGGACTGCCGGGCGACGACCTGACGGGTGCTGAACGACCGGCCGTCGCGGAGCCGCTCGACCTCGTAACGGATCGGTTCCTCGGTGGCGCCTGGGCGGATGAAGTACGAGTGCAGCGAATGAGCTGCGCGATCGGGGTCGACCGTGCGTGCCGCCGCACGCAACGCCTGCGCGACCACCTGGCCGCCGAAGAGGCGGCCGCCCCACGGGTAGCGGGCCGCGATGCCGACGTAGGTGTCGGGACCGTGTGGCTCCAACTGCAGGAGTTCGCTGAACTCGATGTCGTGGATCTTTCGAGTCGGCATCCGCCCAGTGTGGCATCGGCGGTCGCCGCAACCCTCACGACGCTGCGACGAGCTGGTTCAACCTGACGACGTCGAGCACGGTGATGCAGCCGCGGCTCGTCTGCACGAGCCCGGCTCGACGGAAGCGCGCCAGTGCCCGGGCCGTCGACTCCCGCGTCGCGCCGATCCAGCCGGCGAGGTCGCTCTGCGTGAGCGCCAGTTCGAACGTCCCTGACGATCCGGTGTGGCGCATCTTCATCGAGGCCAACTCGACCAGCATCCGGCCCGTGCGAACCACCGCGCTGTCGGAGTTCCGAGTGACGAGGCGGTCGTTCGCCCGCCGCAACTCGGCGCTCAGGCTCTGACAGATCGCGATCGACAGCTCCGGCTGGTCGTGGAGGAGGTCCATGAACCGATCCGCCCGGACCTCGGCGACCACCGTCACGTCGAGCGCAGCGGCGCTGGCGGAGCGGGGTCGACCGTCGAGTGCCGACAATTCGCCGAACTCGTCGCCCGGTGACTTGATCCCGACGAGCAGCTCTCGCCCCGACGGCATCGTAAGGAAGAGCCGGACGCGCCCCTCGACGCACACGTACACGCAGTGCGAGCGGTCGCCCTCGACGAACAGGAGGCCGCCGGGCGCGTAGGTCCGCCGCTGACCGAGGTCAGCGATCGCATCCCCAACGCTTGCGTACTGCCCGTCGTGCACGGCCCCTCCCGACCGCACACCGGGTCCGGTCGCCGTGCCGGTGTGTGATCCAGGTCATAGACGGTAGTGCACATCGGGCGCATGGTGGAACGGGCAACCCAACCGCCACTTCAGGAGGCAACCATGTACATCTTCAGCCGTTCGACGATCGCCACCCTCGGGCGCCAGTTCGATGCGATACCCGCCGCCGTCGGGGTCGCCCAGATGGTCACCAAGGTGACCGGGCACGAGGTCAACGTGTTCGCCGCTCGCTTCGGAGCTCCCCAGGGCAGCGTGATGTGGAGCACCCGCACCGAGTCGATGGCCGAACTGCAGGGCATGACGGACAAGTTGATGGCCGACGGCGGCTACCTCGAGATGCTCGAGTCGATGAACGGGCTCTTCATGGCCCCTGCCGAGGATCGCTTGAGCCGGGTCCTGACCGCCCCGATCGACGGCGCGACCTCGAAGTACTACGGCGTCACCCGCGCCGCGATGGCCAACGGTAAGCAGGCTGATGCGATCGCCTTCGGCGTCAAGACGGCGGAGTACATCGGCACGTCGCTCGGCACGATGTCCGCGTTCACGAAATCCGCCTACGGGGGATTCAACGACGTGAGCTGGCTCGTCGCATTCGACACGGAGGCCGACGTGGACGCGTTCGACGACTGGCAGATGACCGACAGCGGCTACCACGACATCGTCGCCGAGGCGGGCAATCTCTTCGTCGAGAACACCGGTCACACCACGCTGATCGAGCGGATCAGCTGAGCACACGCCCGACCGGATCCTGGTGCCGGGCCTCCTGGCGTGGGGCGGATGCCGTGTCCGCCCCACTCGGGCGATACTGGACCCATGACGACGGTCGAGGTATTCGCTGACATCACCTGCCCCTTCACCCACGTCGGGCTGAAGCGGGTGGTCGATCACGTCGCCGAGATGACGTCCCCGGCCGAGGTGATCGTGCGGGCATGGCCACTCGAGTGGGTGAACGGAGCACCACTCGACGTCGATGCCGTCGTCGTGAAGGCGGGCGCGTTGAGCGAACAACTCGGCGTCGACGACTTCTCGGGCCTGCGAGCCGACGCGTGGCCGGCCACGACGATCCCGGCACTGAACCTCGCGGCGAGCGGGTATCGGCGCGACGCCGCCACCGGTCTCGCCGTGAGTCTGGAGCTTCGCGCCGCACTGTTCGAGCACGGCGAGAACGTCGAGGACCCCGCCGTGCTGGCACGCATCGCCGCTGCACACGACCTCGCCCCACCCGCCGCCGAGCCCAGCGCCGACGTCACGGCCGACTACGACGACGGCAGGCAGCGAGGGGTCAAGGGCTCGCCACACTTCTTCGTGGCCACCGACGACTTCTTCTGCCCGGCGCTCGATCTCGGCCACGACGACGAGGGCCACCTCACGGCACGATTCGACGCCGGCATGCTCGCGGAGTTCTTCGACCGCATCGACGCCTGAGGGTCCAGGGGTCGATGCCGGCCCGAATCGGGCATTCGGCGGAGAACACCTGCCGTCCGGGTGGGTGCCGAGTGGAGGGGGGATCACAGCCGGCACCCACCGGACGTTGCCCGACGAACGGTACGTGGCCAATGTGTCGCCAAGATGTCCGCCGAGTTGCCAGTCGGTGATCACTGGCCGAACGATCACGGTCACCGCCGGATGCAGCTCGATTTCGTAGGGTTGGGCGGAGCATTCTCGCAGGACACGGAGGCAGCAGATGGACATCGGAAGCCTGTTGGCAGCATTGGCGCTCGGCTTCGTCGCCGGCGTGATCGGGCGGGCAGTCGTGCCGGGCGATGCGTTCCGGTCGTTCAGCGGATGGCAGTCGTGGCTGATCTCGACGCTGCTCGGCCTGATCGGTGCGCTGGTCGGCTACTGGATCTTCACGGGACTGTTCGGGATCGGCGACGACGACAAGTTCGACTGGGGTGGAATCGTCGGCGCGATCATCGGCGCGATCATCGTCGTGGCGCTCGGTTCCTGGCTGTTCCGCAAGATCGCCAAGCGCGACGTCGTCTGACCGACGCCGCCACCGTCCGGCGTGATAGCACGTCGGCATGGGGAACACTGCTGAGGACACCCGTTGGCTCGACGCGACGGCGCACGCCACGCTGATCTCGAACCGTGAGGCGACGTCGACCGAGCTCGTCGAGGCATCGATCGAACGCATCGAACGGCTCGACGCTCCGATCAACGCCGTGATCATGCGCTGGTTCGAACGTGCCCGCCACCAGGCCGAAGCGTTCGACGAACTGCCGTTGGAGTCGGAACACCGCAAGGGTCCCTTCGCGGGCGTGCCGTTCCTCCTGAAGGACCTCCACAATCACGTCGCCGGCATGCCGCTGACGTCGGGCAACCGAGCGGCGCGCGATGACACACCGTTGTCGAGGCACGATTCGAACCTCGTGGTGCGCTTTCGTGATGCGGGCCTGATCACACTCGGACGCACCAACAGCCCCGAGTTCGGCAGCGTCCCGGTGACCGAACCGCTCGCGTACGGACCCACCCGCAATCCGTGGGACACCGACCACACCCCCGGCGGATCGAGCGGTGGCGCTGCTGCCGCGGTCGCCGCCGGCATGGTGCCGATCGCCCACGCCAGCGACGGCGGAGGGTCGATCCGGATTCCGGCGTCGTGCTGTGGCCTCGTCGGCTTGAAGCCGTCGCAGGGCCGCGTGTCGATGGGGCCCGAGCGCGACGAGTCGGGCCTGTCGACGCAGCTGTGCGTCAGCCGGACGGTGCGCGACACGGCTCGAATGCTCGACGCGGTCGACCAGCCCGGCGTCGGCGACAGCGTGATCGCGCCGGCACCGAGCCGCCCGTACGTCGACGAGTTGGGTGTTGATCCGGGTCGATTGCGCATCGGGCTGCTCGACCGGCATCCGATCGGCGGCGACCTGCACCCCGACTGCGTCGGCGCGGTTCGCTCCGCCGCCGGGCTGCTCGAGGGACTCGGTCACGACGTGTCGCTCGGTCATCCCCCGATCCTCGAAGACGCCGAGTTCCCCCGCCGGTTCGCCGCGATGTGGGCGGCCTTGATGGCAGTGGGGATCGACGGCCTCGGCCAGACGCTCGGGCGTCCGCTGACCGCCGACGACGTCGAGCCGGTGAACTGGGCACAGGGTGAATACGCGTCACAGCTCTCCGCCGCGCAGTATGCGACGGCTCTCGCCGCAGTGGGCCAGTACCGCCGTCAGGTGCAGGGCTGGTGGGCCGAGGGATGGGACCTGCTGCTCACGCCGACACTCGCCGCTCCCCCGCTGCCGATCGGCGGGCTCTACGGCGACCAGGGCGACGGCGTCGATCCGGACAACCCGATGGCGCCCTCGATCCGCTCGGGCCGGTTCGTGGCGTTCACGCCACAGTTCAACGCGTCCGGCCAGCCGGCGATCAGCCTCCCACTCCACTGGAACGACGCCGGACTGCCGATCGGGGTCCAGCTCGTCGCCGCGTACGGCCGCGAGGATGTGCTCATCCGCATCGCCAGCCAGCTCGAGGCCGCCGCCCCCTGGGCCGACCGCCACCCGCCGACGTGATCACTCCAGGGGTCAGACCCCCGGCGTAATCAGCGGGCACCTCTCGCGACGACCGGCGGTAGCGTCCGGCGCATGACGAGGCCGAACCCCGAGGTCGATGCGGTGATCTTCGACTTCGCCGGGGTGCTGAGCACCAGCCCCGGCGCGCTGATGCTCCATCACATCGAGGCGAGCGGGACCGGTGACGACATCGACCTGCGATCGTTCATGGAGATCATCCTGGGTCCGCTCACCGAGGACGGGGACCATCCGTGGCACCTGCTCGAACGAGGTCAGATCAACTTCGACGAGTACGTGGCGGGCGTCGAGCCGCTCTGGCGGTCGGCCGGCCACCAGTCGTTCCCGATGCCGCCACGCAGCGACGACCTGCTCTCGGGTCTGGCCCAGATCCCCGAGATGATCGACGCCGCACGAGCAGTGCGCGGCGCCGGGTACCGCACGGCGATCCTCACGAACAACATCAAGGAGTGGGGCGCGTGGCGAACGCTCTGGGACGCCGACAACCTCGTCGACGTGGTGATCGACTCGTGCGAGGTCGGTATGCGCAAGCCGAATCCACAGATCTTCGAACTGACCGTCGAGCAGCTCGGCACACCGATGGGGCGCACCCTGTTCCTCGACGACTTCCCGTGGAACATCGACGGCGCCGAGGCCGTCGGGCTGCAGACGATGCACGTCACCGACCCGGTCGCCGCCGCGGCGGCGCTGCTCGACCGATTGCTCTGAGCGACGCGCCCACAGCGCGCCGATCGGTCACGATGGAGTGATGACCGAGGGGCAGGGCTCGAAGGCGCAGCTGGCGATCGCCGGGTTCTGTGCCGCGATGTTCTCGATCGCGCTCGGTGCGCTCGTGAGTTCGCAGCTCGCGCTGATGTCGGTGCTCGACTCGGCACGAGCGGAGCGCGCCGCCGACCAGATCGCCAGGTCGCGCTTCACGGCCGACGTGATCGAACAGACCGTCGAGCGCGCCGTCACTCCGATCGCCGGCGCCGAGATCGCCACCCAGTTGGCAACGGTGACCAGCACGGACCCGGCGGTGACGAACGCCGTCAGCTCGTCGCTCATCGGGGCCCACCGCCTGATCGTCGATCCCGACGTCGGAGCCGTGCCCGACGGCAACGTGGCAGTGCGCACGGCGATCGCCCGGTCGGTGTTCGACACGGCGACCGTCGCCGGCTTCGATCCTGCCGCGGTGGGCATCGACGTCACGAGCCTCGACCAGCTCGGGCTCGACCAGCTCGGGCTCGACACGGCGGTCGAACAGGTCGGGCTGCCGTCGGTGGTGCCGACCGACGTGCCGCAACTCGGTCTCCTGCGGGTCGCCGAGACGACGCGGATGGGCGCCGCGTTGGCGTTGTTCGTGTTCGGTTTCATCGCCGTGATCGCCCATCCGCTTCCGGGCCGCGGGTTGCGCCGTCTGGGCATCGCGGCCATGGTCGTCAGTGGCGTGTGGTTGGTCGGTCTGCTCGTCACCGGGTGGGCGATCGGCCTCACCGCCGAGACACTGTTCGGTGAGATGTTGCAGACGGTGTGGGACGACGCGGTGCCCTCGATGCTGCTGCTGGTCGGCGCCGGAGTGGTGCTCGGAGCCGGCGTCGCGTTCGCAGGTATCGCCGCCGACGGCTGGGCTCGTGAGCGAGCTCGACGGAGGACATGGTGAGCGGCGCGGTGAGACGAACGTGATGATCCGCCAGCTGATCGCGATCGCGACGGTCGCCGCCCTCGGTGCGTGCAGCGGCAGCACCAACAGCGCCGAGACCGAGCTGCCACCGTTGTTGAGCGGCGAGCAGCTCGGCAACGGGTGGGTCGCCAGCGATCCGGGCGACGTCGCACTCCTGCCGGGCACGGTGGCGCCGCCGTGCCCGTTCGACGGCGAGATCCCCGACGTCGAACTCGTCGCCGCCGACAGCATCGAGTTCGGCGACGAGGAACGTCGGCTCGGGATCAACCACACCGTGGTGGCGTTGGGCGGCGACGACGACCCCGCGCTGGCGGTCCTCGCCGCGTGGGTGGCCATGGACTGTTCGGGGTCGGACGCCGATCAGCGTCCCGTCGACGGGCTTCCCGCCGGGGTGTTCGGTGTCGAGCTCGACACGATCGACAGCGACTTCACCCAGGCGGTTCTCGTGCAGGTCGACGGAGCGACGATGTCGTTCCTCGTGATCACCGGTGAGGGCCCGGGAACGATCGACATCGCTCGCGAACTCGCGCCGCTGATCTGAGCGGACAGCGGATCAGGCCGTCCGGTCCACCGCTCGCTCAGAGGGCGTCGACGGTTCGAGCAGGCGTGGACCCATCAGCTTCGCCATCAGGTGATCGCCAGAGGTGACCGGCGCGTGCCGGGGCGGATTGGACTCGTCGGAGCAGGTCGGAAGGCACTCGATCACGGCGTCCCAGTTCGGCTGCTGGAACCACGCCACGGACCGGCGGCGCACGGGGCCGTCAGCGTCGGACGGGGGCGGCACGACGCGATGCAGCGTCGAGCGCCAACGATCGTTCGACCACTCGGCCAGCAGGTCGCCGACGTTGACGGTGAACGAGCCCGGTGCGGGGACGACGTCGTGCCAGCAGCCGACGTCGTCCCAGATCTGCAGGCCGGGAACGGGGTCGGCGAGCAGCACGGTGATGCTGCCGTAGTCGGTGTGGGCGCCCATGCGCATCTGGTTCGGGAGCGGATCGCCGGCGCCCGGACGACGTTGGTAGTTGTTGGCCCGGATCACCGTCGGCCCCTTGTCGAGGTACGGCACGAAGTGGTCCGCCGGCATTCCGAGTGCGACAGCGGCTGCCGACATGACCTCGTTCGCAACGCCGTCAACCGCCTGCATGTAGGTGAGCCACGTGTCGCGAAACGTCGCAGGCACCGACGGCCAGACGTTGGCGGCGAACAAGGTGTCGCGCTTGGCGGCAAAGTACGGATCGGCGAGTTGCTCGGCGGTGAGTTCCAGCCCGCAGTTGAACGCCTCGAACAGATCGGTCGGCAGATCCGCCTCGCCGAGCGAATACGCGAGCGCCTCCGATCCCTCGGGGGCGTAGCCGCGGTTGGCCGCTCGATCCTCCACGAAGTGAGCCATCTTCTCGGCGGCGGGTAGATCGAAGTACCGCGCGGTGACGTCGAGCATCTCCGCGCACAGGTCAGGGTCGACGCCGTGCCCGGTGATCGACAGGAACCCTGAGGAGCGAGCGGCGTGATCGAACTGTTCGGCCACCCGGCGACGGTCGGCGTCGGAGCCGTCGCGGAACGGACGCAGATCGATCGGCTCGACGCGCATTCTGGGCCGGCGTTCAGCTGAGGCCGAACTCCGACAGTTCGACCGGACGTCGCTCGTCGATCGATCGGTGGGCTGCAGAGCCGATCGCGACGGCCCACATTCCCTCGGTCAGCGTGACCGCCGCGGGCTTGCCGTTGCGGATCGCGTCGGCGAGTGCGACGTGCTCCATGTAGCTCGCGCCCTGGTGGAAGTCCGGGTACGGCACCCGTGGGTCCATCGGCGCGGGGATCTCGCGCACGTGCTTGCCGATGTTGTGGCCGTGGCCTTCCGCGGCGGCGGGTTCGCGTTCACCGAGCCATACGACGTCGCCGGGGACGGTCGCTTCCATCTTGGCGAGGTCGCCGGTGATCGTGAGTCTCCTGTTCGAACCGGCCACCCTCGGCGAACATGCACAGGTCGAGCGCACCGCGGACACCGTTGGCGAATTCGACGATCACGAACGCGTTGTCGAGGATGTCGGGCCGTTCCATCCGACCGTCGATCTCGTACTCCTCGTCGAGGTGGTTGACGTCCTGGCCGCCGCTCGCCATCACCCGCACCGGATGCGCACCGGCCGCGAGGTGCATCAGGTCGAAGAAGTGGCAGCACTTCTCGACGAGCGTGCCGCCGGTGTTGCGGGTGAAGCGGTTCCAGTCACCGATCTTCTTGAGGAACGGATAGCGGTGTTCGCGGATCGACACCATCCGGGTGTTGCCGCAGACCCCGGTCGCCAGCTGTTCGAGCATGGCGGCCGGCGTCGGCATGAAACGGTACTGCAGGCCCATCCAGGTGATGGCGTCGCGATCGGCCGCCGCGTCGACGACGCGCTTGCAGTCGTTGACGGTGGTGCACAACGGCTTCTCGATCAGCACGTGCTTGTCGGTGGCGAGCGCGTCGGCGAGGACCGCGGCGTGGGTGTAGTTCGGTGAGGTGATGACCACCACGTCGACGTTCGAGTCGGCGAGCAGGTCACGATGATCGGTGTAGGTCGCGACGTTCGCCCTGGCCTCAGCGCCTCGCTCTCCGGCCTCGACGCAGTCCGAGGCCCCACTCGATGCTGCTCTCGACCGGATCGGAGATCGCCACCACCTCGGCACCCTCGATGTGGTTGAGGTCGAGGAGGTGCTCGCCCCCCATCATCCCACTGCCGATCAACCCGTATCTGATGGTGTCGCTCACTCGGCGAACCGTACTCCCCCAACCAGAGATGCTCTGCGTCACCCTCGATCTGCGCCCCTCGGTCCCACGACCCCACCTACGCCCCTCCTGTTCCGGAGGCCGGGACGTCAGGGGCGCAGATCGTGTACGCGCGGACGGGCGTTCCGCTTCGTACCTGTGGGAGCCCACTGCTCGAGCGTGCAGCTGTCACGGCTCGATCATTTCGCCATCGCCAACCACGGCCTCGTGGGCCGCGAGTCGAGCGGGCTCTCCCGATCGAGTTGGTACCGAGCGATCGCTTCCGGTCAGATCGAGCAGCTCTACCCAGGGGTCGGTCGACTCCACGGCACAGCGGACACGCCGGAGCAGCGCATTGCCGCTGCGGTGTTGGCGACCGGTCGGGGATCGCTCGCGTCACACCGTTCGGCAGCGCGCCTGTGGGGCATCCCACGCCCAGACGACGACCCAGTCGACATCACCCTCGTCGGTACTCGACGCCGATTCGTCAGGCTCGAGGACGTCGTGATCCATCGCCCACGCGACCTCCAGCGACTCACCCCACAACGCAGACATGGCATCGCGTGCACCAACGTGCTGCGCACGGTGCTCGACTTCGGCGCCGTCGATCGGCCGGCGGTGGTGGACACCGTCGGCCACATCCTGACGAACCGCCTCGCAACCATTGCGGCGCTCGAGTCGGTCGTGATCCAGCACTCGGAGCACGGCCGCACCGGCATCGTTGCGCTGCGCGAGGCCGTTGCGGACTGGACGATCGACGCCAAGCCGGCCGACTCGATCCTCGAACAGACGATGTACCGGTTGATCGACCGCTACCGACTTCCCCCGGTCGAGTTCCACCCGATCATCGCCGGATTCGAGGTCGACTTCCGCGTGATCGGCACACCGGTGATTCTCGAATGCGACGGCTGGATGTACCACGGCCTGCAACGCACACAGTTCGAGCGTGATCGCGACCGCGATGCAGAGTTGACTGCCGCGGGACGGATCATCGTTCGGTTCACCTACCGCGCGATCACAACACGTCCGAAGCGAACCGCCGATCGAATTGCCGAAGCGGTTGCGCGCTGGAGGTGAAGCCGCGCCGCCAGGGTCAGATCTGCGCTCGCACAGTCCCGGGTTCAGGGACGCCAGGGGCGCAGACCGTGCGTTGGGAGAGCGGGGGCACAGATCATCGGCGCGATGTGGCCGGCAGGGCGAGGTTCGGCATCACGAGGCTGAGCACCGCGGGAATCGCCACGACCCCCAACCGCTCGAGAAGCTCAGCGGCACGCTCGCGCGCCGGCGCTGGATCGTCGCCACGCGTCGGCGCCAGCTCCGCGTCGACCAAGGAGGCGAGCGCTGCGATGTAGTGGTTCGACTCGGCCTCGGCCTGTTCGATCGTTCGAGCCAGCGTCTGCGCTGCTCCGCGCTGATCGCCCGTGGCCCACTGCGCGACCGCGAGCAACGGAAGGAGCTGCGTAGTGAGTTCGTCGTCACCCTCGTGCTCGGCGACCAGGGTGTCGTGGAGCGGCACAGCTTCGGCGAGCGCCAGCTCTGGCTGCCCGTCGAGGAGCAGACACTCGATCCGTCGGACATCCATCTCAAGGCCGAGCGCAAACGCCCCAAGCCCTTGCGAAAGGAACCGTGCGTTGCCGAGCGTCGCCAGACCGGACCGCGCATTACCCGAGCGGGCCTCGACCAAGGCGAGGTTTGCGGTCACGTACGCCACGCCGATCGGGTAGTTGGCGGCGTCCCATGAGCGCCTGGCGAACTCGAAGAGATCGTGCGCTTCGTCGAGCCGACCCTGCTGCGAGAACAGCTCGGCGAGATAGTTCGTCGCCATTGCCTCGCCCACGATGTTTCCAGCCTGTCGGCGCAAATCGCGACTGCGGCGTTAGTACTCCGCGGCTCGGGACCAGTCACCTGCGTAATGGGCTTGGACTCCGACGTTGTTGAGTACGTTCGCCTCCCCGACGAGATCGCCGCTTCCCTCGTACATCTTCAGTGCCTTCTGGGCGAACTCCTTTGCCTCAGGCCTGCCAAGGACACTGTAAGCAACCTCCAAGATGTTGTATGCGCGGGCGAGGCCAACCCGGTCATGCGTTGCCTCGGCGGCCGCAGCGGCCTGCTCGGCGTAGGTGGCGCTCTCGCGATTGCGGCCTTGCCGGTTGAGGGTGCCGGCACGGGAAAGCGCGATCTCGGCTTCCTCAGCTCAACAGCGCCGCAAAGACGGCGGTGTCGACGTACTCGTCGAGGCGGGTGATCAGGCCGTCGTCGTCGAAGCGCAGCACGACGCACACGTCGGTCGATCGCCGACTTGCCGTCGGGGCGGGTGAGCGTGACCACGTGCTGCTCGACGACGAATCCATCGCCGACCGAGCGACGGACGTCGGAGTACTTCACGGCGACCCCGTCGTTCTTCAGACCCTTGACGAACGCCATCAAGCCGTCGACGTCGTGCTCGGGGTTGCCGTTCTGTTTCATCTTGACGTCGGTGGCGAGCAGCGCCTCCAACCCGTCGAACTCCTGCGACTCGAAGATGGCAAACAGTTGGCCAGTGCGTTCTGCGAGGTCCATACCCTGCACAGTATTCCTCTTCGGCTCGCACTCCACGTAGCCTGCACCGATGACCGATCTCCTGATCGAATCGACCGTGCTCGAAGATCGGCTCCGCGCCGCCCTCCCGAACGATGTCGACTACGCGTCGGCCCGGTTGGTCGACGAGCGCTCCGAGCGTCTGAGCATCCGGCGCAACCAGCTGGAGCCGATGCACACCGACTTCGACACCGGCGTGATGATCACGATCTGGAACGACGGCGGCCTCGGCTACGCGGCCACCACCGACCTGAGCGACCGAGGGTTGGCCGCCGCCGTCGACCGTGCCCGATACTGGGCCACGGTCACCGCTGGCGCAATGGTCACCACGGCACCACCGACCAGCCACGCCGTGGGCACCTACGTCTCGCCGGTCGAGGTCACCTGGGACACGCTGCCGCTGAACGACCGGCTCGAACTGCTCCAGCAGCAGTCGCGCCTGCTCGGCATCGACGACCGCATCGTCAACTGGAGCGCGTCGCTGGTGCGCCGCGATGTCGACCAGCTGCTGCTGACCACCTCGCGCAACGGCGACGCCGGACGCGTCGAGCAACGCTTCCGCTTCGTCTACCCGAGCCTCGCCGCCACCGCGAACGAGGGCACCAACACCCAGACCCGTACGTTCGGCGGCAACGCCTTCTGCGGCCAGGGTGGCGCCGAGGTGCTCGGCCGCTACGGCTTCGGCGACGCCGCAAGCCAGATCGCCGAGCAGGCGCTCGAACTGCTGAGCGCACCCAACTGCCCCACCGGGGTGATGGACGCGCTGCTCGCGCCCGACCAGATGGTCCTGCAGATCCACGAGTCGATCGGGCATCCGCTCGAACTCGACCGGATCCTCGGCGACGAGCGCAACTACGCCGGCACCAGCTTCGTCACCCCCGACATGTTCGGCACCTACCAGTACGGCTCGGAGCTGCTCAACGTCACCTTCGACCCCACCGTGCCCGGCCAGCTCGCCTCGTACGGCTTCGACGACGACGGCACGCCCGCCGAGCGTCAGCACCTGATCGAGAACGGCATCCTGGTACGCGGCCTCGGCGGTGCGGTGTCGCAGGAACGCAGCGGCCTGCCCGGCGTCGCCAACTCCCGCGCCCAGAACTGGAACCGCCCACCGATCGACCGGATGGCCAACCTCAACGTCGAGCCCGGCGACCAGACCGTCGACGAGCTGATCTCCTCGATCGAGCACGGCGTCTACCTCCACACCAACAACTCGTGGTCGATCGACGACAGCCGCAACAAGTTCCAGTTCGGCTGCGAGTACGGCCAACTGATCGAGGACGGCGAGATCGTCGGCGCCGTGCGCAACCCCGGCTACCGCGGCATCTCGTCGACCTTCTGGCGCAGCCTCACCGGCGTGGCCGATCGCAACAGCTTCACCGTGATGGGCACGCCGAACTGCGGCAAGGGCGAACTCAACCAGGTGATCGGCACCGGCCACGCGTCGCCTGCGTGCAAGTTCTCGAACATCGAGGTCTTCGGAGGCGAGCAGTGAGCGTGGTTCCCGGAGACCCGGGCTCGGGGAACCAGGGCGGAGCGCAGGCGTACTTCGACGAGCTGGTCACCAGGGCGACGGCGACGCTCGTCGGCGACGAGGTGCTGCTCGCCAACATCTCGGGCGAACGCACCGACTTCATCCGGCTCAACAACTCCGACGTCCGCCAGGCCGGCTCGATCGACCAGCAGTCGCTCAGTGTCGACCTCGTCGAGGGCCAACGCCACACGGGCGGCAGCATCCGGCTGTCGGGCGATCGCAGCGTCGACGACGCCCGCCTCGCCGCGCTGCTCAGCCAGCTCCGCGAGCAGCGCTGCGTTCGTCGCCGACGATCCGTTCCTGCTCTACAACACCGAACCGACATCGACCGAGCGTGTCGAGCGCGGTTCGATCCCCGAGCCCGACGCCGCACTCGCAGAGATCCGCTCGGCGGGCACAGGTCGCGACCTCGTCGGGATCTACGCGTCGGGCGACACGTTCCAGGGCTTCGCCAACAGCCTCGGGCAGCGCAACTGGTTCGAGTCGTCGACCTTCAATCTCGACTGGTGTTTCTACCTACGCGCCGACAAGGCCGCGAAGAACCTGTACGCCGGGTTCGACTGGGACGACGACGCATTCGCCGCGAAGGTCGACTGGTCAGTCCAGCAGCTGCAGGCGCTCGAGCGCGAGCCGATCAGCCTCTCCCCCGGCGACTACCGCACCTACCTGGCGCCGCAGGCGCTCGAAGAGCTGATGAAGCTGCTGTCGTACTACGGCGCGTTCGGTATCCGCGCCCACGAGACCAAGCAGACACCACTGCTGAAGATGTTGGTGGAGGGGACCACGCTGTCGCCGCTGTTGAACATCAGCGAGGACACCGCGCACGGCGTCGCCCCGAACTTCCAGAGCGCCGGCTTCCTGCGGCCCGACGAGGTGCCGCTGATCGTGGAGGGCGCCTACGCAGAGACGCTGGTGTCGCCCCGATCCGCCCAGGAGTTCGGCGTTCCCACCAACGGTGCCGTGGGCTACGAGTACCCGCAGTCGCTGGCGGTCGCACCCGGCACCATCGCGTCCGACGCCGTCGGGGAAGCGCTCGGCAGTGGGCTGTTCGTCGGGAACCTGTGGTACACGAACTTCTCCGACCAGGCAGCGTGCCGCACGACCGGGATGACCCGCTTTGCCACGTTCTGGGTGGACGACGGCGAGATCGTCGCACCCGTCAACGTCCTTCGGTTCGACGACACCGCCTACCACCTCCTCGGCGACCAGCTCGAGGGGCTCACCGACACCTCCGAGGTCCTCCTCGACACCTCGACCTACGAACGCCGCTCGACCGACAGCTCCCGCGTGCCCGGCGCGCTCGTCGGCGCCATGCGCTTCGTACTCTGATCGATCGACGCCGCACGCCCGAGCGACCGTTTGGTGCCGTTCGGGCAGCGCCGTTGCGGGTCCCTCGACCGGACGGTACGGTCGACGGTATGAAGAAGATCCTCCTCATCATCGCCATCATCGGTGCAGCCGCCGCAGCGGCCGCCGCGTTCCGTCGCGACGACGTCAAGGAAGGCGCCAAGAAGGCCTCATCGCAGGCGAGCTCGTTCGCCCAGGACGCCAAGGCCAAGGTCGAGTCGGTCGTCGACAAGTCGGCCGACAAGGCCGAGGACGCCGCAGACACCGCCGCCGACGCAGTGGACGAGGCGGCCGACGCCGTCGCTGAAGCCGCCGCCACCAACTGAGCCGCATCCACCGCGCCGGTCACGTCCCGGCGCGGACTGCGCCATGATGGGCGCATGACGATCCAACTGGTCGGAGCAGGACTGGGCCGAACGGGCACCATGTCGCTCAAACTTGCGCTCGAACGCCTCCTGGGCGGTACCTGCCACCACATGATGGAAGTGTTCGGGCACCCCGACGAGGTGCCGGTCTGGCACGCCGCCATGGGCGGCGAGCCGGTGGACTTCCCCGCGTTGCTGGCCGGCTACAACGCGATCGTCGACTACCCCGGCGCTGCTGTCTGGCGCGAACTCGCCGCCGCCTTCCCCGAAGCTCCTGTGCTGCTCTCGACACGGTCGTCGGCCGACGAGTGGTGGCAGAGCGCGAGCAACACGATCCTCGCCTTGCGTACCGACCACGTGGATCCCGACGGGCGCCGGATGATCGAGTCGGTGTTCGCGCGGAGCCTCGGCGCGGACATCACCGACCGCGACGCAGTCACGGCCGCGTACGACGCGCACAACGCGGCGGTCCGCAACGAGATCCCACCCGAGCGGTTGTTCGAGTACCAGCCGGGCGATGGATGGGGTCCGCTGTGTGCGGCACTCGACCTTGCGCTCGAGCCCGACGAGCCGTTCCCGCACACCAACACCCGCGAAGAGTTCCGCGAGCGAGCGGGCCTCGACGACCCGGCGTGACGCGCCAGCCGTTTCCCCCGGGCTTCTTCGACCGCGCCGACGAATCGGGCGACGATCGGTTCTACGCCGTCGATCGGCTCCTCACCCACATCGACGACGGCGCCATCGCCGCGGTCACCGCGCTGTACGACGAGTTCGGGTTGACCGGCGAGGTGCTCGATCTGTGCTCGTCGTGGATCTCGCACTTCTCGGCGCCACCGCAACGCCTGGTCGCGCTCGGCATGAACGCCACCGAGTTGGCCGCCAACGACGCGGCCGCCGAGTGGCTCGTGTACGACCTGAACGTCGACCCGTCGCTGCCGTTCGACGACGCGTCCTTCGACGCCGTGACGTGCTGCGTCTCGGTCGACTACCTGACACGGCCGCTGGAGGTGTTCGCCGAGGTGGCGAGGGTGCTCCGGCCCGGCGGGCTGTTCGTGTGCACGTTCTCGAACCGCTGCTTTCCGACCAAGGCGATCCGGGGATGGCTGTCGACGAACGACGAAGGACACTGCGCGATCGTGAGCGCCTACTTCCAACTCACCGACGGCTTCGGCGAACCGACCGCCCAGCTCCGCAACCCCGGAGCCGCGGGCGACCCGCTCTTCGCGGTCTGGTCCCGCCGAACGTAGAGCACGGGCTGGTTGGTCACCGTGGGCGCAGCTCCGTTCGAGCAGCCCGCGTGCGCACGCCGGCGCGGAAGGTGATCACGCGGCCGGCGAAGGTGACGGTGATGGCTACGATCGCGGCGACCGCCGGCTGTGCACCGACGGCCTCGACGAGGAGCACGTACGTGCTCACCCCGGCGACGGCGATCAGCGCGTAGGGCGGACCGGGCCGCATGATCATCGGCCGCTCTCCTCGGAGCACGTCGGCGATCACGCCACCACCGACCGCTGCAAGCACACCGACGAACACAACCGCGATCGAGGGCAGGCCGGCCGCGAGCGCCTGCTGGGCGGCGATCACGCCGAACAGACCGAGCACGGCGGCGTCGGCCACCAGCAGGACGGGCTCGATGACGTGGAGATGACGTCCGGCGATGGCGACGACGGCGACCGCAGCGAGCGCTACCCCGATGAACCAGGCGTTGGTGAGGGCCGTCGGCGGGAACGTGCCGAGCAGCACATCGCGGATGACCCCGCCACCGAATCCCAGACACACGGCGAGCGTGGCCATGCCGACGAGGTCGAGGTCGTCGTCGGACCGTGCGATCAGCGCGCCCTGCAGCGCACCGGCGCCGGTCGCCGCCACCGACAGTGCGAGCGGTGTCTCGGAAGCGAGGTCGGTGAGGGCGAGCATGAGATACGAACCGGTGGACACGATCGCCGGCTCGCCGACGCTACCGGCCCACCACCTTGTCAGCTGGTGATCGCTGCGAGCAGCTCGGCGGGCTGGTCGGTGCCGATGCGGAACACCCTGCCCGAGCGCAACGACAGCCCGATGGCATCGCGGCCGGCGTTGTTGTACATCCACCCTCGGGAGACCTTGCGGATCCCCCATCCGTGCCACCAGCTGTTGCGAACCTGAGCGGCTGACTCGATCTCGGCACGGGCGATGGTTCGGCTCGGCCAGCCCCAGCCGAACGATGCCGTCACGGTCCGATCGTCGACCACGACGGTCAGCCGGGCTCCCACCACGCCGGTCGCGGCCACGAGCAGCATCGCCGCCTGGAAGAGCCAGAACCCGCCGCCGAGGTCGTCGCGCACGACGACACCCCAGACGAGGCCGACCAGGCCGAACACGGAGATCAGGTACATGGCGGGAGCGTGCTGGACGTGTCGATACGGCACCACTCCAACTCTGGCACACCCCTCGTTCACACTGGCCACAGACACCGCCATCCGCCGGTTGGCACGAGCATCACGAGGAGTACGCCATGTTGGTCCTGATCGCCACGAACGAACTGCAGGGAACGAGCCCCGACGACTACAGCTTCACCGTCGAGGGTGAACTGGTGACGCCGGTGGCCACCGAGTGCGCGTCGGGCGAGCGGTGCGGCTGCGATCGAGGCTTTCCCGGGTTGGCCAGCGGTTTCGCCACCACTACGGCGATGGTCGCCGAGCGGCCCGGTGTGACCGAGGACGACCTGCGCGATGCCGTGTTCGACTGGCTCGATCGAACCGGTTGGATCGACCTGTTCGAGGAGACCGCCCGCGAACGAGCGTCGATCGACGACCCCGATGCCGAGTTCGATGTCGACGGTGACGTCGACGACCTGATCGAGTCGATCATCGACGAACACGTCGACTGCATCCACCAGATCTGCTCGGCGTATCCGGTCGGCACCGTGGTCGTCCGCCGAGGCACACGGGTCATGACCCGCTTCTTCCCGTCCGCCGCTTGAGAACTCGCATCCAGTACGTCGAGCCGCTCCGACCGCAGAAATTTGTGTGAGCGACAAGGTCGACGGAAGCGATGTGGTCTCACACAAATCCCGACGGTCGAACCTGTCACCGGTTTGTGTCGGCGACAAGGTCGACGGAAGCGATGTGCGCTCACACAAACGGGTCACCACCTACCTGGGAGACTGGGTAGATGGGGATCTACGACACCTACGTCCTGCCACACGTCGTCGCGGTCGCCTGCGGGAGCGGCGATGTCGCGAGGCAGCGCAAGAGGATCGTCCCGCTGGCAACCGGCCGGGTGCTCGAGGTCGGCATGGGGCCGGGATTGAACCTGCCGTTCTACGACCGCTCGGCCGTCGAGTTGGTGTGGGGACTGGAACCGTCGGAAGGTATGCGTCGCAAGGCTGCGGCCGCTCTGGAGGCGACCGACCTCGACGTGCGCTGGCTCGACCTGCCCGGCGAGCAGATCCCCCTCGACGACGACAGCGTCGACACGGTCGTGCTCACCTACACGCTGTGTTCGATCGCCGACTGGGAGGGCGCCCTCGCGCAGATGCGCCGCGTGCTGAAGCCCGGCGGCCGGCTGTTGTTCTCCGAGCACGGCGAAGCGCCCGACGACTCGGTGCGCCGTTGGCAACATCGCGTCGATCCGGTGTGGACCCGCGTCGCGGGCGGCTGCCACATCATCCGGCCAATCCCTGCGTTGATCGAGTCGGCCGGCTACGAGTTGGTCGAGGTCGACTCGGCCTATCTGCCCGGCCCGAAGATCGCGTCATACCACTCGTGGGGCGTCGCCCGGCCCGGCTGAAACCACTGGATCCGTTGTGGACCTACGCCCCTGGCGTCAGAAGCTCCGAGGAGTACTGTCCCCTCCAAACCCGATGACGGACGGAGGAAGCCATGCGGAGTGTCCGAGTTGCACTGGTTGCAGGAACGTTGGCACTCGCAGCGTGCGGAGGAGGCGACGCCGAGGTGTCGACGAACACCGATGCGTCGACCGCCACCACCCCCGAATCCACGGCCTCGACCGATTCCACCCCCGACGACGCGGATTTCGACATCTCCCAGGTCGAACCGTCTGTCGTCAAGATCGCAGCCGAAGGCACCTTCATCGATCCGGAAGTTGGTGAGCAGCGCAACTCCGCCGGTGTCGGCAGCGGCGCGATCATCTCCGCCGACGGTCTCGTCGTCACCAACAATCACGTGGTGACCGGGGCCGCCCTCCTTCGCGTCTACCTGGCCGGCGAGAACGAACCGATCAATGCGCGGATACTCGGCGTCAGCGAGTGCTCGGACCTGGCCGTCATCCAGCTCGAAGGTGATGGCTTCCCTGCCCTCGACTACCGCACCGACGCGGTCGCGCCTGGCCTCGACGTGTACGCCGCCGGCTTCCCGGCGAGCGACGCAAACACCATCGAGGAAGTCGACTACACGCTGACCCGCGGCATCGTGAGCTCCACGACGGCGAACGGCGAGACGTCGTGGGCGTCGGTCGACGAAGTGCTCGAACACGACGCACGGATCCGCGGCGGCAACTCCGGTGGACCACTTCTGGACGAGCAAGGCCGGATCGTCGGCGTCAACTACGCGGGAATCGATGCGAGCGATCAGAACTACGCGATCTCCGCAGCAGATGCACAACCGATCATCGAACGTCTGGCAGCGGGCGAGAACGTCGAGTCGATCGGCATCAACGGCGAAGCGGTGAACGACGGTGCTGGGACGAGCGGCATCTGGGTCGCCAGCGTCGACAGCGGATCGCCGGCCGACACCGCAGGCATCGAGCCAGGCGACATCATCACCCGCCTCGAGGGACTCGATTTGGCGCTCGACGGCACGATGAGCGACTACTGCGACGTGATCCGGACGAACGGCTCCGACGCGACGCTGAGCATCGAGGTCCTGCGCTTCGCCACCGAAGAGGTCTACGAGGGTCAACTCAACGGGACGCCGCTCGAGCTCTCGTTCTCCTTCGCCCAGGAGTTCGACGAGGAAGTGGCCGCCGGCGACGACCCGGCAGTCGCCTCGGAGACCTACACCGAGTACGTCACGGTCAGCGACGATTCGGGTTCGATCAACGCCTCGGTGCCGGTCGAGTGGAGCGACATCGACGGCGCGCCGAACGAGGAATTCGGACCGAGCCTCTACGCCGCCCCGAACCTCGACTCGTTCCTGAACACGTTCGACACGCCTGGCGTCATCATCGAAGCCACAGGGGCCCGCGGCGCCGCCGACATCGACGTGACGCTCGACGAACTCGATCTGTCCGACCAGTGCACCTACGAGGGACGCAGTCCGTACAGCGACGTCCTCTACACCGGTTCGCTCGATCTGTACACGAACTGCGGTGGAACGAGCACCTCGCTCTTCGTCGTGGCGGTGACTCCCGAGGACGGCACGTTCCTCGCCCGGCTCCTGATCCAGGCGGTGGAACCGCGAGATCTCGACGCCGCCGACGAGATCTTCGCCTCGTTCACCGCCAGCCCCTGATCCGATCGTCGGTCAGACGAGCCTCATCGCGTCGCCGGCTCGGATCGCACCCGGCGTCACGACGGTCGCGTAGATCCCCAGGTTCTGGTCGAGGTCGCGGACGATGTGGCGCAACACAGCCCTGTCGGCCGGGATGTCGTTGCTGATCTCGCGCGTCACCATCACGCAGCGAGGGCACGGCGCACCGAACTCGATCGTCGCGCTGCCGATCGTCGCCCGACGGCCGGTCCAGTCGAACTCGGGGTGGCCCGGCGTCGAGGCGCCGGCGCCGTCGTCACCGGTGTCGACCACGAACGACGGCCGGAACCGGCGGATGTCGACGTTCGAGTCGGGCAGGGCCGCGACGAGCGCCGCGAGCGCCGCCTCGGACATCACCATCAGCGGAAAGACGTCGTAGTACGTGCCGGGCGGCGACTCGAACTCGGCGACGATCGGCGGGAAGACCGAGAAGTCGGGGAACGGCTCGTCGTCCTCGCGCCCGAAGATGCCGCGGAGTTCGGCGACGACATCGTCGGAGTCCGGTGCGCCGCGGCGGTAGTGGTCGAGGTCGTCGGCGGGGCGGAGCGCTTCGAGACGCACCCGATGATCGAGCGCGGCGCTCACCCGCTCGTCGACGTCGGCATCATCCGTGCGGGCCGTCGAACCGTCCGGCAGCGTGATCTCGACCTGGCCGTCGTCGAGGTCGCAGGCGGCGAGACGCATCAGCGAGCCGATCTTCTTCGCGCCACGGATACCGCCGCGTTCGAGGTCCCGCACCGCCCACGTGCGATCACCGACGACCCCGAGTTCGTCGAGTTCGATCGAGTCGACGCGGCCGCCCACCATCGACTTCACCGGATAGCGCCAGAGCTGAGAGACCTGCATCCCTCCGACGGTATTCGTCACACGGTCAGTACGGCCGCACCGGAGACCTCACCCGCGGCCAGGCGGCGCAGCGCGGTGTTGGCATCGGCGAGCGGATACACGTCCGCGACCGTGCGGATCGGGATCTCCGAAGCGATCGCCAGGAACTCCTCGGCGTCACGGCGGGTGAAGTTGGCCACGCTGCGCAGCCCACGCTCGCGCCACAACAGGTCGTAGTCGAACGCCGGGATCTCGTCGAGGTGGATGGCGTTGATCGCCACCGTCGCTCCCGGCACGACCGCGCGCAGCGCCGCGACCACGACCGACCCGACCGGAGCAAACGTGACGGCGGCGTCGAGTCCGACCGGTGGCGCCTCGTCGTATCCGCCCGCCCACACCGCGCCGAACTCGAGCGCCCGCTGACGCTCGGATGTCGAACGGGTGGCCACGTGGACCTCGCAGCCCCAGTATCGAGCGACCTGCAGCGCGAGCAGCGCGGAGGCGCCGAAGCCGTACAGCCCGAGCCGGCCGCCGGGACGGATTCCGGAGATCTTCAACGAGCGGTAGCCGATGACGCCACCGCACAGCAGCGGAGCGGCCTCGACGTCGGAGAACGCGTCCGGGATCGAGAACGCGAAGTCGGCACGCGCCACCATCACCTCGGCGTAGCCGCCGTCGCAGTCCCAGCCGGTGAAGTCCGCTCGGTCGCACAGGTTCTCGTCGCCGGCTCGGCACCGGGCACACACACCGCAGGCGCCGGCGAGCCATGCGACGCCGACACGGTCGCCGAGCTGCCAACGATCCACCCCCGTCGCCGAGCGCCGACACCCGCCCGACCACCTGGTGGCCCGGCACGATCGGGAGGCGTCGCGCCGGGAGGTCTCCTTCGACCAGCTGCAGATCCGTCCGGCACACCCCGCATGCAGTCGACGGCGATCGCGATCTCACCCGGCCCCGGCGCCTGTACGTCGACGTCGCGGAGCTGCAGCCGGTCAGCCCCGATCGCGGCGGGGTGCGCCAGCACCTGGGCTCGACGGCGTCGTGTCACATCAGGCCCGGCACGGTGTGACGCTACGGGAAGGGTGATGAGGTCCTGGAACGCCGAGTCGACCGCGTCGCGGAAGTCGCCGGGGGCCTCGATCGCCGTCGGGTCGATGAAGAGCCCGATGTCGAAGCCGTTCTCGTAACTCAGCGCCGTGGCGTTGCAGGCGGTTCCGGCAACGGGCCCCATCGTGACGATGTACAGCACCCGCGCGCCCGACACGTACAGCGGGATCGGCGCACCGCGCAGGTTCGACGTGGCGAAGTCGATCTTGCCAGCCGCTGCACGCGCCGCGCTCGGTGATCACCGACGTCGGCAGCCAGTTCGCGACACCGGACAGCGCACTCATGCCACCGCCACTGTGCTCCATCGCCTCGCGCTTCTCGGCGAGGCGGGTGTGGATGTCGGCGATGCGTTCAGCGAGCGGCATCGACACGCCGGGTACCTGCACGGGCACCGGGGTGAACGAGTTACCACCGATCGCGCTGTCGTGGCGCGTGCTGAGCACGAAGCTGGTGTTGAACGCATCGACCTCGACGTCGCGATCGGCGTGGTATCGCACGGCGCCTTCGACCATGCCCGCGAGGAAGACGTCGTTGACCGTCACCCCGAGACGCTTCGAGGCCGCCTTCAGCTCGTCGAGCGGCACCGAGACGTGTTCGAGGTGACGGTGCCGCGACCGTTCCTTCCACAGCGGCGACCCGCCCTCGACCTCGTTGCCGGATCCGGTGAGCGCGCCGAGCGTCGAGGACACCATCTCGACCACACCGTCGATGGAGTCCTTCGCGCGCTGCGGATCGGCCGGCCAGATCACGACCTCGCCGGCGACGCGGCGCACGACGCCGAGCTGACGTCGCACGAGATGGGCGAGCGACTGCCCGACCGCCGTGGGGAACCCGTCGGTCAGGTCGCCACCGAGCTGCTTGGCATGATGGGTCTCGACCGCCTCGGCGACGATGGCCTCGAGATCGATGTCGTCGGGCATCGGGGCGTCGGGTTCGAACTGCTGGTACATCTCGGCCATCCGCAGCTGGCCGATGCCGTCGCTGACGGCATGGTGCACGATCGCCCAGATCGCAGAGCGGCCGCCCTTGACACCGTCGATCAGCACGAAACGCCACAGCGGGCGGGTGCGGTCGAGCGGCTCCTGGTAGAGCTGCGCGGCGAGGTCGAAGAGCTGGCGGTCGGTGCCCGGCTTGGGGAGCCTCACGTGACGGACGTGGAAGTCGACGTCGAACTCGGGGTCCGGCACCCACGCCGGCGGGGCGAGTCGGCCGAGGCCTGGAACGACCCGTTCGTACAGGCGCGGGATCTTGGCGATCGCCCGCCGCATCGTGCGACGGAAGTGCTTCTGGTCGATCTTTCCGTGCGAGCAGGGTGAGCGAGGCGCCGCTCGGGTTCAACCAGGGATCCTTCTCCACGTTCCACATCAGGGCTTCGTGGTCGGACATGCGGTCGCTGAACCGTGTCTCGCGCTCTCGGGTCTCGGCCATGGTCATCTCACTTCGTCAGGTGTCGGTGCCGGGGCGGCGTTCGAGCTCGGCCTCGGGGTCTCCGTGATACCCGGGCGGATAGGTGAGCGCCAACTCCTCCGGGGTCGGCGTGCGACGCCGGCGAGCCTCGGGCGGAAGCTGGGCGCTGAGCGCCTTCATGATCTTCTTGGTGTCGGCGTCGGGGTTGCGGTACTTCAACGGCACCGGCGGTCCGACCGAGACGGTCACGAGCGGCCGGTCGGTCAGCGACATCTTCGGCAGCCGCGAGCTGCGTGGCCACACCTTCTCGGTGCCCCACAGCCCGACCGGGATCACCGGCGCACCGGTCGCGGCTGCGATGCGGGCAGCTCCCCAGCGCCCCTTCAACACCGGATCGAAGAACGCAGGGCCACGCGGGATCGTCCCCTCGGGAGCGATCATCAGCAACTCGCCGGCCTCGACTGCCGCGATGGCGGCCTCGAGGGGCTCGTCGGACCCGGTGCCTCGATCGACCCTGATGCCGCCCGAGGCCTTCATCAGGCGCCCGACGATCGGGACGTCGAACACCTCCTTCTTGCCGAGGCCGCGGACGTTGCGTCCCGTCTTCGCGATCACGAGACCCATCACGATCGGGTCGAAGTACGAGCGATGGTTGAACACCAGGATCGCCGGGCCGGTGGCCGGGATGTTGTCGAGACCCTCGAACTCGATGCGGGCGTTCGGAGTGACGATCTCCTGGCGCATGAACGGGCGACCCCATTCCTGCAGCTCGCGGCCGAGGATCTTCGACACGCCCTCGGAGCGATCGAAGTGGACGACCGGCCACCCGCGGATCGTGGCGGTGATCCGCAGCTGCAGGTCGGGGTTGACGACCACGGGGTGACCGACGTTGGCCAGCAGCGGGGCGTCGAAGTAGCTGTCGCTGTAGGCCCAGGACTCGGACAGGCTGGCACCGTGCTCGTCGGCCCACTGCGCCACGGCGTCGGCCTTGGTGCGGCCCCACACGAACGGCCCGAGCATGCGACCGGTGAACACCTCGCCGTCGGGGCCGTCCTCGCGTTCCCACTGCGTGGCAACGGTGGCGTCGAACCCCAGGCGCTCGGCGAACGGCTCGACGAACGGCATCGGTGACGTGGTCGCCATCACGAGCAGTCGCCCAGCGGCACGGTGCTCCTCGATCGCCTTGGCCGCGCCCGGCAGCAACAGGGTCGCGAGTTCGTCGGCGGCCTCGCGCATCGCCTGCTCGACCGTCGCGGTGCTCCATCCGGCCGATGCGCGGCTCGCGAGCCGCGCCGGTTGCATCAGGAGCCAGTTCTCGCCGTACTGCTCGTAGAACCGAGTGAACTGGTCGACGAGTGGCACGTCGTGCCCGCCGCCGAGACCGTGTTCCGCGAGATGCTTGCGGAACACGGTCGCGGACGACGACGTGATCAGTGTCCGATCGAGATCGAACACGGCGAGCGCACGGCGTGACATCACCGCGAGCCTAGGTGGTCAGCTCAGGTCAGAGGGAAGGGTAGACCGGCGAGGCCATACACCACCCCGTTGCGAGCGACTGTTGTCGACTGTACCGGTACCGAATTCACGGTCAACGTGTCACCGCTGCCAGCTATGGCCAGAGTTCTGTCATCGAGCGTGAGGAGTACAGGCGGAAGGGGCTCGACGTAGACGTCGTCGTCCACTACCGTCCCGCGCAGGAAGCTCTCACGCACCAGGGGGTCCTGAAGGGTGACAAGATCTTCCTCCGAGAACGCAGAGTTGACCGGGGCGAAGACCGTGTAGGGCAGGAGGTTCTCGAGATCCTCGGTGTACCCCGCTGCAACCAGTAGGCCGTAGTAAGTGGAGTACTCCTCAGTCGTGCTCAGGACCTCGAGCAGAGTTGGGGCGGGCACTGTCGTAGTCGTCACCGACGGCTCGGTGGTCGTGGTCGACGGTGCCGGAACCGTCGTCTCGGGCGGGACCGTCGTCTCGGGCGGGACGGTGGTGGCCGGGGTGCCGCTCTCGACGCCGGCGAGGTAGATCGCCGTCAGCGTGGCGGTATCGAGCACGCCGGTCTCCGGGACACCGAGCTCACGCTGGAGCGCCTTGATCGAGTCGGTGAGCTCCTGATTCCAGATCCCGTCGATCGGGCCGGTGTAGAAGCCGAGCTCGGTCATCAGGACCTGGGTTTCTCTGGTCGAGGCCGCGAGCGCCTCTGCCTTGTCGCCGAGCGCCTCACGCATGGCGGCGTCGGTCGCTTCGTCCCAGGTCCCCGTCGGCGGGAGGCCGACCGAGGTCTGGAAGGCAGCGATAGCGGCCCGGAGTTCAGGGCTGTCGAGGCCGTCGATCGGGCCGTCGTAGAACCCGAGGAAGGTGAGCGCCTGCTGAATCTGGGTGTTCAGCGACGCTGCCGCGTACGCCTCGAACTGGCGACGCAGCACGGTGATGTCGACGTCGGCGCTCTCGATGTTCGAGATGACCGCGCCTTCGATGGTGGCCGAGGTGAACCGCGCGAACGTGGGATCGCCGTTGTCGTCGAGGGCGATCTGTCCGCTCACGCCGTCGTAGTTGATGTCGTCGCCGCTCTCGAGTTTGTCGAGGCAGTCGTCGTAGGTCGTGCACGTCACACCGCCGCCCGTGACGTCGATTGCCGCCTCGGCGAGCGTGTCGGCGTCGCCGGCATCGAGCAGTGCCGTGGCCAGCGAGAGCACCATGGCGCAGTCGTAGGCCTGCGGCGCGTTCGCGACCTGACCGTTGGGGTCGTCGTCGTACAAGCGCTGGAGGAAGGCCCGGGTGCCCATCGTGCCGAGCATCTGGAAGCCGTCGACGGCGGTCGCCTCGGTGGTGGCGGTCGCCAGCTCAGCGATGCGAGGAGCGAAGAACGCATCGAGCCCGATCATCGTGGCGGGGTCGAGACCGGCAGCGACCAGCGCCGACAGGAGGTTGGCTCCTTCTTCGTAGGTGACCAGGATCGACACATCGGGCTGCAGCGCCGCGACCTCGGCGGCAGTGCCGGTGAACTGCACGCGGCGAGGGTTGTAGTCGACGACGGTGGGCACGAGCCCGGCCGACTGGAGGACGGCGGCGAGCGTGTTGCCGACCGACTGGCCGTAGGCGTCGCCACGGGCGACGATCGCCACATTCCACGCCGCCTCCGGAGCGACCTCGTCGCGCCGCTCGATGATCTGGCCGGCGAGGTACGCCGCGGTCACATCGTCGGGGACAGCGGTGCGGAACAGGGCGAGCGGGTCCTGCCCGAGCGTCAGGCTGGGCACGGTGGCCGATGCCGAGCAGATCGTCGAGTCGAGCGCCACCACTTCGTCGCGGACCTGCCCGCCGCCGGACGAGCCAGCCGGACCGATCAGGGCCTGCGCGCCGCCGTCGACTGCAGCGGTCACGTTGGCCGCGGGCTCGGCGCCGGCCTCGGCGACCGAGGTGCTGATGGCGAGCGGGCCGTCGAGCACGCCTCCGCCAGCGTTGACGTCCTCGACTGCGTAGTCGGCACCTCGTTGCTGGCCCTGGAAGAGCGTGGCGAGCAGACCGGGCGACGGGGCGAGCAGTGCCAGATCGAGGCCGTCTCCGGTGAGTCCCTCCTCGGTGGTCTCCGGCGACGCCTCCGTGGTCTCGGGCGCTGCGTCGGTCGTCGACGTGTCGTCGTCGTCGCTGCTACACCCGGCGATCAGCACGGCGGCGGCGATCAGCGCACCGACCGGACGGTTCCATCTCCTACGAACCATGACCACTCCTCGAATTCACGTCTGTCGACTCCAGACCATCACTCGGAGACTGCACTGCTTGGGGGGTTGCGGCGATGGCGGACCGCGTCTGAAAGGTACTCGCCTATCGGCACAGCGAGCCGACAACTTGAGCGCCGATTTCCAGGATCATCCGAATCGGGTGATCCTGCCCGGGGCCAGGCGCCGTCGACATCGGCACTACGGTCAGCGGGGTGACTCAGCATCGCATGCGGATCGGTGTCCAGCTCCCCGAGGTCGAGTGGGAAGTGCCGTTCGACGAGCTGACTCGTGATGGCGAAGACCGCCGAATCGGTGGGGTTCGATTCGCTCTGGCTCGGCGACCATCTGCTGTACGACCTCGAGGTCGGCGATCGGGGCCCGTGGGAGGTCTGGACGTCGCTCGCGGCGATCGCCGCGTCGACCACGTCGATCGAAATCGGACCCCTGGTCGCGTCGACCAGCTTCCACGCTCCCGCGATGCTGGCAAAGCAGGCCGCCACCGTCGACGCGATCTCCGGCGGGCGTTTGATCCTGGGTCTCGGTGCCGGGTGGAACCGGCGCGAGTACGACGCGTTCGGCTTCCCCTACGACCATCGCGTCGGCCGGTTCGCCGAGGCCTTCACGATCGTGCGCACGCTGCTGCAGGAGGGTTCGATCGACTTCCACGGCGAGTTCTACGACCTCGACCGGTGCGTCCTGCATCCTCGTTCCCGCCCGGACGGGCCGCCGCTGATGATCGGCTCGATCGGGCCTCGAATGCTCGACATCTCGCTGCCCCACGTCGACGCGTGGAACATGTGGTGGAGCCAATACGGCAACACGGCCGAGGGGTTCCGCAGCGAGAAGCAGCGCGTCGACGAGCTGATCGCCGCAGCCGGGCGAACCGGTGAGATCGTCGCAACGGCGGCGGTGGCCGTCCAACTCGAGGGCGGAGGCGGCCGACAGATGGGTGACGACAAGGACTTCGACGAGGTACGACCTCTCACCGGCTCGCCCGACGAACTCGCCGACCAGCTCCGCGAGTTCGAAGCTGCCGGAGCCGCTCACGTCCAACTCGTGGTCGACCCGATCACCACCGAGTCGATCGAGTGGCTCGCCGACGTCCTCACGACATTCCGCCGCTGACGATCACATCACGGGTCTGACCCGTGATGTGATCGTCAGCCGGCGATGGCCATCGACCACCAGGCGCGCAGGCGCTGTTCGTGGTGGCCGACGGCGAGCACGAGGTGGTTGCCGAGCGGATGCGTCGAGCAGGTCGCCGACGTTGCCGCTCGACAACTCGATGGTCACCTGGGTACGGCACAGGTCGGCGTCGTCGCCGGTCGCGACGATCGCACCCTCGGCGATCCAGCACTCGTCGAGATCGACACCACCGAGTCGGATCAGGGTGACCGGCTGCGCGGCGAACCGGGCGCTGATCCCGACTCCGATGCCGGACTCGAAATGCGTGTCGAGGGCGAAGCTCTCGACCATCGAGGGCGCCACCGTGCAGTGGGCGAGCAGCAACTCGTTGCGGTCGACGTCGAGGCTCGCCGGGTTGGCCATCCACGTCGGCTGACCGAGCAGGTGACGCACCCACAGCATCGCCAACGCCGAGGGGACGTCGCCCTCGCATCCGGCGACGATGCCGTCGTCGTTCAGGCTGGCGAGCGCCAGGCACCCGGAGGTTCCGGGGTCGCCGAGCAGGTCGAAGCAGCGCACGGTGACCGCATCGAGCCGGTCGTTGTCCATCACGTCGACGAGCGCGGCACGGACACCCATCGCATTGTCGACGGCGCCGACGATCGACGGTGGAACGCACCGGATCGGCGACCTTGGTGAACCGCTCGGCGAGCACACCGGTCGGCGTCACCGGCGTGCGGGTCAACTCGATCATGCGCGTCGGTTCGACGGTGACGACCTCCGGGCCCCAGCGCCGCCGGACGACCTCGGGGGTCGGGCTGCTCGCGACGAGCCACGACGACGGGCCACCGATCACACCCAGACGGGTGGATCGCATCGCCACCACCGCTTCGAGGTCACCGACGGCCTCGTCGAGCGTCCGACGGTCGGCGGCGGCGTCGCCGGTGAGCGACACGATGCGCCCGCGACCGCCGTTCTGCGCGATCGCAGCCATCGCCTCCAGCGCGGCGGGGAGCGCGTTGTGGCCGCGGTGCGCGACCAGCACGGACGGATGGTCGGCGGCGTGTCGGCTGATCGCGTCGAGGAGGAGCCGCTCGGTGCCGCCGGTCGCGACGACGAAGAGCTGGGGCGACGAACCCGTGTCGGCGTCCTGCCGGTCGAGGTCGACCACTGCGCCACCGAGGTCGTCGAGCAGGCCACGCACCGGCGCCGTCAGCGTCTCGACCGCCTGCTGATCGTGCAGCGACGACGCGACGACCGAGTAGACGAAGCGGGGCTCGGTCACGTGAGCTGCTCGATCCGGGCGCGCAGCACGTGTTCGGGTTGGGCACCGACCACGGTGTCGACGAGGGCGCCATCGCGCATGAACAACAGCATCGGGATGCTGCGCGCCTCGTAGCGTTGCGCGGTGCGGGGCGACTCGTCGACGTTCACCTTGACCACTTTCAGCGTCGAGGCGAACTCGTTCGACAGGGACTCGAGGACCGGCGCGACCATGCGGCACGGCCCGCACCACGGCGCCCACAGGTCGACGAGGACGAGGCGCTTGGTGTCGACGGCGCCGGCGAAGTCGCTGTCGCCGGCCTCGACCAGCCACGGCAGCGAACTCTGGCACTTCGCGCAGCGAGGCGAGCCGGTGGCAGCCGTCGGCACGCGGTTCTTGGCCCCGCAGGACGGACAGGTCACGACGCTCTTCCCCACGATCCACACGGTACGGAATCGTCGCCGCAATGGTTAGGGCCGATCGTCCCGTCGACGCCGCGCACGTTGACCCGGACCACCGACGACCGGTTGACTTGCCCCATGGGCAGTTCGCTCGACCCCGGCACAGCGGTTGCAGCGCGAGGTGCGACGCGTCGCCGCCGAGCGTCTCGACGGGGCCATCGAGTACCTCGCCCAGGCCCTGATCGACCCCGAGCAGAACGACCTCGAGGTGGCCGTCCACGAGGCACGCAAGCGGTGCAAGTGGTCGCGTGGCCTCGCACGATTGGTCCAGCCGTCGCTGGGTGACGACTTCCGCTGGTTCGACCGGACCGTGCGCGGCGCCGCGAACCAGCTCTCGGCGCTGCGCGACGCGCATGCGATCCTGGCGACCTTCGATGCGCTGCTGGCCACCGAACCGGACGACCCCGTGCTGATCGCGGCCCGTCGACGACAGGCCGAGATCTCCGCGGCGGCGACCCGTGATGCCGTCGCGTCAGGCGACGAACGGATCGCGACGGCGCTGACGATGCTCGCCGAGGCCCGCGCCGCGTCGTCGGACTGGAAGATCCGGCGCCCGTCGGACACGATCGAGGCCGGGATCATCGACGACCTACGAGCGGGGTCGATCCGCGCTGCGGCGGGTGCGGGCCGAGCCGACCGACCAGGAGATCCACGAGTGGCGCAAGGCCGTCAAGTACCTCTGGTACCAGGTGCAGTTGCTCCACGACGCCGCGCCCAGCGTGCTCGGCCCACTCGCCGACGAGCTCGACGTGCTCTCGGAGTCCCTCGGCAACGACCACGATCTCGCCGTCCTGGTCGCGCTCCTCGACGCCCGGCCGGGCGACTACGGCACGCCGAGCGAGGTCGCCCACATCCGCGAGCTCGCCCGCCACCGACAGGACGAACTACGCACCGCAGCGGTCCGCGCCGGCGCCACGATCTACGCGGAGCCGTCGAAGGTGTTCGCGCGGCGACTCGTCCGATACTGGAAGCTCACGCGAGAACTCGGCCCCGAAGTCGAGCTCGGGTGCCGACGACGAGCCACCGCGCTCGGTCGTCGAACGCGAACGCAAGTTCCTGGTCGACGCCGTGCCCGACGACCTCGTCTCCTCCGCCACCGTCGAGCTGCGCCAGGGCTACCTCGCCGCCGACGAGCGCATGTCGGTGCGTGTCCGCGATGCCGGCACCGACGGTTGCACGCTCACGGTGAAGGCCGGCAGCGGCGTCGAGCGGACCGAGCTCGAATGGTCGATCACCCGACGGGAGTTCGAGGCGGCGTGGCCGCACACCGACAGCCATCGCATCGAGAAGACGCGCCACCTGATCCCGTTCGGCGACCACGTGATCGAACTCGACGTGTTCGGCGGCACCCTCGACGGGTTGGTCGTCGCCGAGGTCGAGTTCGACAGCATCTCGGCCAGCGACGAGTTCGAGCCACCCGCCTGGTTCGGCCGCGACGTCACCGACGACGGCCGCTACACCAACGCCTCGTTGGCACTCCACGGCCTCCCCGACGGCGCCCCACCACCCACCCCCTGACCACCGAAGACCCACGTTTGCGTTGCATTTCGGGTGACCCGGTCCACCGGAAATGCCACGCAAACGTAGAACGACCGGGGTGTTACCTGAGTTCCATCAGTCCGCCGCGAGTGGGCTCGAACCCGCACGCGTCGATGTAGAACGACTCGAGGTCACCGTCGAAGCCGACGTGGAGGAAGTCGCAGCCGGCCGCTCTCGCTCCGTCACGCGCCGCGTGCACGACGGCGACACCGACGCCTCGGTGCCGGTAGTCGACGTCGACCATGACGTCTTCGATGAAGGCATGGACCAGGCCGTCCCACAACACGTTGGCGAAGCCGACGAACCGCACGGCGTCGCGCGCCACCACCCACCCGAGGCTGTACCGGTCGGTCTGGTCGACCCAGTCCCATTCGGACTCGTCGAACAGGCGCGTCTCGAACGCAGCGGCGTGAAGTGCGTGGATCTCGGCGTTGGTGAACGGCGCGCGCCACACGCAGGTGATCTGGTCGTCCGACATCGACCTTCCGATCAGGCGTCGAGCCTCAGCTCAGCGCGACCTCGACGAGCGCCTTGTCGAGGGCGGTCAGCGCGAGATCGATCTCCTCGGCGGTGACGGTCAGTGGCGGCATGAAGCGCAGCGTCGTTCCCGCCGCACCGGCCGTCATCGTGATCAACTTGCCCTCGCGTAGGCAGTGCGAGACGATCGCCGACGTGCGCGTCGCCGTGTCGAACTGGGCGGCGATCATCAGTCCCAGTGCCCGCACCCGCACGAGCGCGGGGTGCTGTTCCTGCAGTCGCCGCAGTCCGTCGGCGAGTTGATTGCCGCGCGCGTTCACGTCGTCGAGGAAGCCGTCGGCGCCGAGCACGTCGATCGTCGCCAATGCGGCCGCGCAACCGATCGGATTGCCGCCGTAGGTGCCGCCGTGCGACCCGGTCGGCCAGCGATCGTCGAGTTCACGCCGGGTTCCGAGCGCCGAGAACGGGAACCCCGACGCGATGCCCTTGGCCATGCACACGATGTCGGGCTCGATGTCGTAGTGCTCGATGGCGAACATCTTGCCGGTGCGCCCGAAGCCGCACTGCACCTCGTCGGCGATGAACAGCATGCCGTGGTCCTTGCATCGCCGATCGATCGCTTCGAGGAACGCAGGCGGTGCGGCGATGTAGCCGCCTTCGCCGAGCACCGGCTCGATGATGACCGCAGCGGTCTCGCTCGGAGCCGTGACGCTGGTGAGCAGCTCGTCGAATCCGGCGAGCGCGCGGGCGATCTCGTCCTGGAGATCGTCGGCGTGCACGTTCGGGTACGGCGCGATGAAGATCCCCGACGGAAGCGGTGCGTGCCCGGCCCGGTAGACCGTCTTGGAGGTGGTCATCGCCATCGCCTGATGCGTGCGGCCGTGGAAGCTGCCCTGGAACACGATGATGTTGGGGCGACCGGTCGCCTGCTTGGCGAGCTTGACGGCCGCTTCGGTGATCTCGGCACCGGAGTTCGCGTAGAAGAACGTGTCGATGCCGTCGGGGGTGATCTCGGCGAGGCGGGCAGCGAGCGGCTGCATCAGGTCGTGGGTGTACACGTTGGCCTGGGCATGCACGAATCGCTTCGCCTGTTCGCCGATGGCGGCGGTGACATGGGGGTGGCTGTGACCGGTCGAGGTGACGGCGATACCGCCGCTGAAGTCGAGGTATCGCTCGCCTGAGGTGGTCGTGACCCACGACCCCTCACCGGACGCGACCTCGAGGTCGGTCACCTTGAACCAGACATGCGACAGGTTGTCGGCACTCATTGCTGCATCATCCCACGATCCGGTCGAGAACAGAAGCGAGACGCGGCGTTCGTCCGCGATCGGATTCGTGCTCGTCGATCCAGCCGGCGAGACGCCGAGCACCGTTGATCGCCGCCCACCGAAGCGGCTCGGGCTCCCAGCGGGGCGAAAGGTGCTGCACCCACGGCAGGGCGGCGAGTTCCGAGTCCGGGTGCACGACCAGATCGGCGATCGTTCGCCCGGCCAGGTTGGCAGCCGCGACGCCCTCACCGACGTAGCCGCCGGCCCACGCGAGCCCGGTCGAACGGTCGAGTCCGACCGAGGGACGCCAGTCGCGAGGAACGCCGAGCACGCCGCCCCATCGATGGGTGATCTCGACGCCGTCGAGCTGCGGGAACAGCTCGATCAACGCGGCTGCGATGCGATCATGGACGTCGGACGCCGACTCGGTGGCCGCGTCGATGCCCGAGCCGAACCGGTACGGCGCTCCGCGCCCGCCGAAGGCGATCCGATCGTCGGTCGTGCGCTGGCCGTAGATCACCATGCGACGATCGTCGGCGAACGTCTCGTAGCGACGCAGCCCGATCGACTCCCACGCCGCCGCATCGAGCGGCTCGGTGGCCACCATCAGCGAATAGAGCGGGAGGAGGACACGGCGCAGGCCGGGGAGGTCGCGGGTGTAGGCCTCGGTCGCACGAACGACCACGTCGGCACGCACGACGCCGTGGTCGGTGATCACCGACTGGTCGCGCTGCCGGCGAGCCCGGCCGGATGTCGAGCGCTGCCGTGTGCTCGACGATCGTGCCACCGTGCCGCTCGACGACCTCGGCGAGCCCGCGGACGAGCTGCGCTGGCTGCACCCGTGCACCGGGCGCATAGTGGAGTCCGCCGAGCACCGCCGTGGCCGACAGTCGACCGGACGCCTCGTCGGCACTCAATGGGCGGAGCACGCCGTCGCCGAACCCGTGATGGCGGTACTCGTCGATCTCGTCGCGCTGGTGACGCAATTGGGGCTCCGTGCGAGCGAGTCGGAGCACGCCGCCGGGTTCGAATCCGCACTCGATCCCCTCGGACGCGACGACGCGTCCGATCTCGTCGACGGTGTCGATGATCGCCTTCGTCATCGAGATTCCCGCCTCACGACCCCACGTCGCGACGGCTCCGCCCAGGCCGCCCGCAAGTTCGCCGACGCACCAGCCACCGTTGCGGCCCGATGCGCCGAAGCCGACCATCTCGCGTTCGATGACGAGCACCCGCAGCGCCGGGTCGGCTCGAAGCAGCGCGTGGGCGCTCCACAGTCCGCTGTAGCCCGCACCGACGATGACCACGTCGACGTCGGTGTCGCCGGGGAGCGACGGGCGAGCACTGATCGGGCCGGCGAGTTGGTCGAGCCAGAGCGATCTCGACCTCAGCGCCTGTTCGTTCACGCGCCGAGCGTACCGAGAACCGTTCACCCGGCGCCCGAGCACCATCGCCCGAGGAGTACATTGCCGCCATGCGAGTTCTCGTGGTCGGTGCAGGCGGAGTTGGATCGGCGTTCGTGGCGATCGCCTCGAAGCGGGAGGCATACGACCACATCACCGTTGCGGACATCGACCTCGACAAGGCCGAGTGCGCCGTCGAGACGGCGACCGACGCGGAAGGCGGACGCATCGTCGCGGCGTGGATCGACGCTTCCTCCGAGGAGTCGGTCGCGGCGCTGGCCCGCGAGATGCGCGCCGACGTCGTACTCAACGCGTGCGACCCCCGGTTCAACCCCCCGATCTTCGAGGGCGCCTTCGATGCCGGGTGCCACTACGTCGACATGGCGATGAACCTGTCGGTTCCGCATGCCACCAAGCCCTACGAGAAGACCGGCATCCGCCTCGGGGACGGGCAGTTCGCTCAATCGCCGATCTGGAAGGCCCGGGGGCTGATGGCCCTGTGCGGCATGGGCGTCGAGCCCGGCTTCTCCGACGTCGCAGCTCGCTATGCCGCCGACGAGCTGTTCAGCGAGATCCACGAGATCGGCGTCCGCGACGGCGCCGACCTGGTGGTCGACGGCTACGACTTCGCGCCGACGTTCTCGATCTGGACCACGATCGAGGAGTGCCTGAACCCGCCCGTGATCTACGAGCGCGAACGCGGCTGGTTCACGACCGAGCCGTTCTCCGAGCCGGAGATGTTCACCTTCCCCGAGGGGATCGGGCCGCTGCAGTGCGTCAACGTCGAACACGAGGAGGTCATCCTCATGCCGCGATGGATCGACACCCAGCGGGTCACGTTCAAGTACGGCCTGGGCGAGGAGTTCATCGACGTTCTCAAGACGCTGCGCAAGCTCGACCTGCACTCCACCGCGACCGTCGAGGTCAAGGGCGTCCAAGTGTCGCCCCGCGACGTGGTGGCCGCGACGTTGCCCGATCCGGCAACGCTGGGCGACTCGATGCGCGGGCGCACGTGTGCCGGGACCTGGGTGACCGGCCTCGGCAAGGACGGCCAGCCCCGCGAGGTCTACGTGTACCACGTCGTCGACAACGCATGGTCGATGAAGGAGTTCGGACATCAGGCCGTCGTGTGGCAGACGGCAGTGATGCCGGCGGTGGCCATCGAGCTGATCGCAACGGGCGTCTGGCACCGGCCGGGCGTCGTCGGGCCGGAGGCGCTCCCGCCGATGCCGTTCCTCGATCTCCTCGACGAGTACGGCAGCGAATGGGAGTGGGCCGACTACAAGGACCGCGCCCCGGTCGAAGAACCTGCCGCCTGAGTCACTGGATGGGACAACACGGACAACACGGGTCAGACCCGTGTTGTCCCGCCGCGTGACGCCGCATCACGCCAGGGGTCAGACCCCCGGCGTAACGGTCAGGTGTTGGGGTCGACGACCCAGCGGCCGCGGACCTGGCCGTCGAGGATCGTCGGGCCACGATCGAGCAGTTCGGTGAGCGGGACGACCTCGGTGATCGTGTCGACCACTTCCGCGGGCAGATCCGTGGCCAGACGGGCCCACGCGGCTTCACGCATCGGGATCGGCGCCATCACGGCCTCGACACCCTGGAGGCGCACGGCGCGGATGATGAACGGCATCACCGTGGTCGGCAGATCGGCACCGCCGGCGAGACCGCACGCGGCCACGGTCGAACGGAACTTCATCTGTGCGAGCACCTTGGCGAGCATCGTCGAGCCGACGGTGTCGATCGCTCCCGCCCACGTCTCGGACTCGAGGGGCCGAGGCGGTTCGCTCATCTCCTCGCGGGTCCGGAACGCCGACGCCCCGAGGCTGCGCAGGTAGTCCTGCGTCTCCGGTCGGCCGGTCACCGCGGTCACCTCGTAGCCGAGCCCTGACAGCAGTGCGACGGCAACCGAGCCGACGCCGCCCGCCGCCCCGGTCACCACGATCGGCCCGTCCGCCGGCTGCACGCCGGCCGTCTCGAGTGCCATCACGCAGAGCATCGCCGTGAGCCCGGCCGTGCCGATCGCCATCGCGGTGCGGGCGCTCATCGACTCGGGTCGGCGCACGAGCCACTCGGACTGCACACGCTGACGCTGCGTGTAGCCGCCCCAGTACCGCTCGCCGACCTGGAAGCTGGTGGAGATGACCTCGTCGCCCACCTGCCAGTCCGGCGAATCGCTGGCGACCACCGTGCCCGTGAGATCGATGCCCGGAACCATCGGATAGTTGCGAACGATGCGGTTCTTGCCGGCGAGGGCGAGGCCGTCCTTGTAGTTCAGCGAGGAGTACTCGACGGCGAGGGTGACGTCGCCGGCGGGAAGATCGGCGTCGGTGAGTTGTTCGAGCGCGCCGACGTGTCCGTCGTCGGTCTCGCGCAGCACGAGGGCGGTGAAGGTGTCGCTCATCGCCTCATCGTGGCACGCGTGGCAGAGTGAGCCCATGTCCACGCCCGCTCCCGAACGTGCACCAGTGCCACCGATCGTCGACGTCGCGTGGCTGCTCGACCGCCGCGCCGACGATCCGGCGTTGGTCGTGTGCCACGTCGGCTCGACGATGGCAGGTCCGGACCCCGAGCAGGTGTACCTCACCCGACATCTTCCCGGCGCCCGGTTCGTCTCGCTCGACGACATGCTCGCCGCTGCCCCGTCCGGCACCGCCGGGCGGCATCCACTGCCCTCCCCGAGCGACTTTGCTGCGTCGCTCGCCGACATCGGCATCGATCACGATGCAACGGTGGTGGCCTACGACGGGCGAGGCGGCGCGCTCGCCGGGCGGCTGGTGTGGATGCTGCGGATCCTCGGCGAACGTGCCTCCCTGCTCGAGGGCGGCATCACCGCATGGGAGGCGGCCGGTGAAGCCATCGACACCGAGCAGGTCACCTGGGAGCCCACCGAGCGTGCCGTGATCGACTGGCCGCTCGAGGCCCTCGCCGATGCGATCGACGTGGAGCAGCACATCGCCGCGGGTGGCGTCGTCATCGACAGCCGCGACCCCGCTCGCTACGCAGGCGAACTCGAACCGATCGATCCGGTCGCGGGCCACATTCCCGGAGCGATCAACCTGCTGTTCACCGACAACCTCGACAGCGACAGCCGCTTCCTGCCCGTCGGAGAACTGCAGGCCCGCTTCGCTCCGGTGATCGGCGACGACGACCGTCCGATCGTGTACTGCGGGTCGGGTGTCACCGCCTGCCACAACGCGCTGGCGATGGAGCTGGTCGGGTTCGCGATGCCGCGCGTGTACGTCGGATCGTGGTCGGGATGGACCGCAGACCCCGATCGGCCGATCGCGACCGGATCCGCACCGTGATCCCGGTGATCACGGTGATCGCCGAGTGAACGGCAGCGTGTGAACGGCACCGAACTCGCCATCGTCCTCGTGGCGGTGGTCATCGGAGCGATCGCCAAGGCGATCACGGGGATGGGCCTCCCGCTGATCGCGATCCCGATTGCGTCGCTGTTCGTCGACGTCGACGATGCGATCGTCGTCATCGCCTTCCCGAACGTGCTGGCCAACGCCTTCCTCGCCGGACGCGAACGATCGAGTTACCCGGAGACCCGTGACCTCCCGACGCTGGCGATCGCCGGCGTGGTCGGCGCCGTCGCCGGAACGCTGTTGCTCGTCAACATCCCCGAGACCCCGCTCGTGATCGCCGTGATCGTCGCGATCCTCGGCTACGTCGTGTTGTTCTTCGCCCACCCCGAGCTCCGGATCGGGCCGTCCGAGTCGAAACGGCTCGCCCCGGTCGTCGGTGGCGTCGCCGGCGTGTTCCAGGGCGCGGTCGGCATCTCGGGGCCGATCGTCGGGTCGTGGATCCACAGCTACCGACTCCCCCGCGGCGCCCACATCCTGTCGGTGACGTCGCTGTTCTTCATCACCGGCCTCGCTCAGCTCGTGGTGCTGATCGGCTCCGGGGAGCTCTCGGGACGCGTCGTCGCCACGCTGCTGGCATGCATCCCGGTGTTCGCCGCCATTCCGATCGGCACCCGCCTGCGCAACTCGGTGTCGGTGCGCGGTTTCGACCTCGCGATCGTCGGCATGCTCTGCGTCTCGGCGCTCGCGCTGCTGCTGCAGACGTTCTTCTAGTACCCTGACGGCCAACAACAACCACATGGGGAGCTCGCTGGTCCGGCGGGCTGAGAGGGTGACCGCCGTCATCGACCCGAGAACCTGATCCGGGTAATGCCGGCGGAGGAATCGTGAACGAACACATCGTCATCATCACCGGGGCATCGCCGCTCGATGCCGACCTGGTCACGCGACTCAGAGCGCAGGCCCCCGACAACACCGTGTGGATCGCCGTCGACGGCGGGCTCGACCACGCGCTGGCCGCCGGCCTCGAGCCGACGCACCTCGTCGGCGATCTCGACTCGGTCACCGCGGACGGCCTGGCGTGGGCGGCGCGCAACGCCGACATCTCCCGCCATCCCACCGACAAGGACCAGACCGACACCGAGCTGGCCCTGACGCTCGCCTCGACGTTCGACCCGGAACGCATCACGTTGGTCGGCGGCGGCAATCGCCTCGACCACACCATCGCGGGCATCGGAGCGATGGGGTCGCTCGGGCTCACGAGCGTGCCGATACTCGACGGCTGGTGGGACGGCCAACACCTGCAGGTGATCCACGGTCCCGGCTCCGCGACGTTGCGGCTCGTGCCCGGCTCCATCCTGTCGCTGTTGGCCCTCCACGGTCCGTGCGTGCGAGTCACCCTGTCCGGAGCCAGGTGGGAGCTCGACAAGTACGACCTCGAGCCGCTGGTCGGCATGGGCGTGAGCAACCAGGTGCCCGACGGCGACGAACCGGTCCATGTCGAGGTCACGCTCTCCGGCGGCGTCCTCACGATCTTCGACGACCCCGCGCCCGAGCCAGCGATGAGCGAAAGGCCGGTATCCAGTCGGTTGGCTCATCACAGCGAGGCCGACGACAAGGGATCGGTCGAACGATGAGCGAAAGGCCCGTGTTCGGTCGCTTCGCTCATCGCTGGGGAACTCGCGGAGCCGCGCTCGGGATCGTGGTCGCAGTCGGCGCGGGTCTGGCGGCATGCGGCAGCGACGACAGCGCGTCCGACGCACCGGAGTCGACCTCGCCGGCAGGGCCGCCGACCGGGGTCACGCTGGTGACCTACGACTCGTTCCCGCAGTCGGACACGTCGCTCAACGACGCGCTCGCCGAGTTCAGCGCGCAGACCGGCATCGACGTCGAGATCCTCGTGGGCGGCGACACCGGCACGATGCTGTCGAAGGCGTCGCTGACCGCCGGCAACCCCGAGGGCGACGTGATGTGGGGCATCGACAACACGCTGCTGTCGCGGGCGATCGACGACGAGGTGTTCGAGCCGTACCTCGCCGCCGGCATCGCCGACGGCTCGATCGACATCGCGCCGGAGCTGCTCGAGCTCGTCCCCAACGGCGAGGCGACACCGGTCGACTACGGCGACGTCTGTGTCAACTTCGACATCGAGTGGTACGCCGAACGCGACCTCGCCCCGCCGAGGTCGTTCGCCGATCTCGCTGATCCCACCTATGCCGGCCAGCTGGTGGTCCAGAACGCCGCGACGTCATCGCCCGGACTGGCGTTCCTCCTCGCCACGATCCACGAATACGGCATCGAGGGCTGGCAGGACTACTGGAGCCGGCTCGGAGAGAACGGTGTCGAGGTCGTCGACAGCTGGACGCAGGCCTACTACGAACGGTTCACGTGGGCCGGCGGTGGACCGACGCCGATGGTGGTCAGCTACGGGTCCAGCCCGCCGGCCGAGGTGATCTTCGCCGATCCACCCCGCGACGACGCACCGACCGGCGTGATCGAGGACACGTGTTTCCGCCAGGTCGAGTTCGCCGGCGTGCTGCGCGGCACCGATGCACCCGACGCGGCCCGCCTGCTCGTCGACTTTCTCGTGTCAGAACGGTTCCAGAGCGAACTCGCCCTGAACCTGTTCGTCTACCCCGCGAACCGAGCCGTCGAGTTGCCGCAGGAGTTCGTGGACTTCGCCGTCGTGCCCGACGCCTCACGGACGCTCGATCCGGCAGTGATCGACGCCGAGCGCTCGACCTGGATCGACGAGTGGACGGAGCTGGTGCTCGGGTGAACCGGCTCCCCCGGTGGCTGATCGTCGCACTGGCGATCGGACCAGCGGTGGGACTGCTGGTGTTCTACGCGTGGCCGCTCGTCACCCTCGGCACCGAGGCCGTGACCGCCACGTCGATCTCCGACACGCTCACACGCTCCTCGACGTGGGAGGTGCTCTGGTTCACGACATGGCAAGCCGTCGCCTCGACGGTCGCGACGGTCACGATCGGACTCGCTCCGGCGTACGTGCTGGCGCGGTTCGACATCCACGGGCGCACCGTGATCGTCGGCGTGCTCACGGCGATGTTCGTGCTCCCGACCGTGGTGATGGGCGCCGCGTTCCTGGCGCTGCTGCCCGACTCGCTCGACCGCACGGTGTGGGCGGTGCTCGGCGCGCACGTCGTGTTCAACCTGGCGGTCGTCGTCCGCGTCGTCGGCTCGCTGTGGGAACACCTGCCGACCGACATGGAGGCCGCAGCGGCGACGCTCGGCGCACCGCGTTGGCAGGTGGTGACCCGGATCTCGCTGCCGCTCGTCCGACCGGCGATCGTGGCCGCCGCGACGATCGTGTTCCTGTTCACGTTCACCTCCTACGGCGTGATCCGCCTCCTCGCCGCGCCCGGCACCCGGACGATCGAGGTCGAGGTGTGGCGTCGCGCCACCCAACTCGGCGACGTCGGCGGCGCGGCAGTGCTGGCACTGCTGCAGCTCGCCGTCCTGATCGCGCTGGTGTGGTGGTCCACGGTTGCTCAGCGCCGCCACGCGCAGGCCCTCGACCTGCTGCCGACAGCGCCGCGACGTCGGCCCCGCGGCGGCGAGCGGCGGTTCGTCGCACTCGTCGCCGGTGCCACACTGATCATCGCTGCGGCACCGCTCGTCGCGCTCGTGATCCGTTCGTTCTCGACCCCGACGGGATGGTCGGCCTCGGCCTGGACCGACCTCGGCCGCTCGGAGATCCGTCCGGGCATCCGTGTCGGTGTCGACCCGGTCGATGCGATGGTCAACTCGCTCGTCAACGCGGCGTGGGCGACCGGGATCGCTGTGGCGATCGGTGCGCTCGCAAGCTTGGCGATCGTCGCTGCCGGCCCCGCCGGGAGAGCACTCGACAGCGGGCTGATGCTGCCGCTGGCCACGTCCGCGGTGACGATCGGCTTCGGCATGCTGATCACGTTCGACACCGACCCGGTCGACTGGCGGGCGTCGTGGTGGCTGGTGCCGGTCGGCCATGCCCTGATCGCCGTGCCGTTCGTGGTTCGAACCTGCGTGGGCGTGCTGAGGTCCGTGGACCCGACCTTGACAGCCGCTGCGGCGACACTGGGGGCGTCCCCGAGACGGGCCTGGCGCGCGACCGTCGTGCCGTTCCTGTGGCGTCCGCTCGCCGTCGGCGCCGCGCTCGGCAGCCGCGATCTCCCTCGGTGAATTCGGGGCGACGAGCCTGCTGTCGAGATCGGGCGGCGAGACGATGCCGATCGCCATCGAGCAGCTGCTCGGCCGGACCGGTTCGATACTGCAGGCCCAAGGCTTCGTGCTCGCCACGCTGCTCGCGGGGGCGACCGTGATCCTCGTCGTCATCGTCGAACGTCTGCAGTCGCCTCGCGCCGGCCGGAGCCGACCGTGAACGACCATCCCGGGCTGGAGGTCCGCGCCGTCACCGTCAGCTTCGCGGTCCCCCGAGACCCGGGCTCCGGGGACCGCGACTCGCGCACGACCGTGCTCGACGGCGTATCGCTGTCGGTAGCGGCGGGCGACGTGGTTGCGTTGCTCGGGCCGTCGGGCAGCGGCAAGAGCACGCTCCTGCGCGCCATCGCCGGCATCATCGCGCCCGACAGCGGTCGGATCTCGGTGCACGGCGTCGACGTCACCGACCTGCCGACGCATCGACGCGATGTCGGCATGGTGTTCCAGGACAACCAGCTGTTCCCACACCTGTCGGTGCTCGACAACGTGGCCTTCGGGCCGAAGATGGCCGGTGCGCCGCGTTCGGAACGCGCCGAACGGGCCGCTCGTTGGCTGCGACGGGTCGGTCTGGCCGGCTTCGACGACCGGCAGGTCACCGACCTCTCCGGTGGCGAGGCCAAGCGCGTCGCGCTCGCCCGCACGCTCGCTGCCGAACCGTCGATCGTGCTGCTCGACGAACCGCTGACCGGCCTCGACCGGGAACTCCACGACCGGCTCGCGGTCGACCTCGCCGAACTCCTGCGTGACGCCAACGCGACCGCCCTGCTCGTCACCCACGACCGCGACGAGGCGGCCACCATCGCCGATCGCACCGCGCAACTCGCCGATCTCTGAGCGTTCCGTTTCGCGTCCACGAGCACCCACTGCGAGGTGATGAACACGACCGACCGAGCAGACCACCTCCGCCGACGCGCCCGGCACCTCCGGCTCCTCGCAGATGCGATCGAGAGCTCGCCGGTGACGCGCCTCGACCGCCACGGCGACGTCGACACGTGGAGTGGCCCACGGCCCGACTTGTGCCGGACGACGCTGGCGCGCAACCAACACCAACTGCACGCCGCCGCCGACGACCTCAGGGAACACGCCTGGCGGTTGGAGCAGCAGGCGCAGGAACTGGAGGCAGTCGCTCGCGTCGGGTTCGGCCTGACGGGCTGACATGGACACCGGCTACGACCCGGAGCGTGTCCACTCGCTGTTGCGCCACACGCTGGAATCGATCGATCGGCTCGACGCGCTCGCATCGTCCGATCCGCTGGCGGGCGACGCGCTCCGAGCGGTGCGACTCACGCGTGCCAACCTCGAGGATCTCTGGATGCCGACGCTGCGCGACATCGAGCGAAGCGCTCCGATGGTCCGCTGGCGCAGCTGGCGCTTCGAACTGTTCGAGTTGCCGTCGTCGAGGGCACTCGACGAGTCGCTGCCCGATCACCGGCAGCCGAGCAGCGTGGCCGCTGTCTCGATTCCCCCGACTCGCCGCCACGAGTTGCTCGGTCAGCTCGACTGGCTGGAGCGAACGGCCGTCAACGGCGACGCAAGGCCCGGCGCGCCGACCGAGCGGGAACTGGCTGACCTGGCCGACGACGTGGCGTTCTGGGTACGGCGCGACGACACGTTCGCAACGGAGATCGTCGAGCTCTCGACGTCGAACATGACCGTCGCCAGGTTGCTCGGCGCTGGCACCTTTCCGTCGGCGTTCAGCTCACGGATCGTGCGTGAGATGGCGGCCCCCAACGGCCCCGACAACGGGGTCGATCACGATCGGTATGCGGCCTCGCTCGGGGTCGCACTCGACAGCCTCGTCGACGACCCCGACGCCTGCCTCGATCTCCTGCTCGACCGGCGCACCGCCTCCTCGCTCGCCTTCTGGGACGCCGTGGACGCGACGACGCTGTCGAGCTTCGTCGCGAGCGGTCTGCTGACCGCCGTCGAGCGCGACACCGAGCGATTGGTCGACGGTTACCAGGTGTTGCAGTTCCTGACGGCGGCGACCAACGGTCCGCTCGACGACGGGATGAGCGCCGGTATGGCGATCGGGGTCGCGAGTGCCCTGACGGTCTACGTCGACACCCTGGCGCCGGCGATCCACGCCGAGAGCGGCGCCCCGGTCACCGTGCGTCGGGTGACCCCCGAGATCCAGCTCGGCACCTACGACGATGTCGTCGACCTGTTCGGTGCCCTGGCACGGGTGCCCGAGGCGGCAGGCCAGCTCGGTCGGGTGCTCGCGACGTACACGACCGATGTGTTCGAGCGGATCGGAGGTGACGCCCCGTCGCGACGAGCAGTCGGCCACGTGGTCGAGTTCGCCGACCTGCTCCGCGACGCCCAGCGCAACGAGCGGCGTGAACTGCTGCTGCTGGCCGCTGCCGACGAAGCCCGGAACCGTCAGCTCGGCGACCTGATCGGCTCCGCCACGAATGTGTTGCTGCTGGCGGGCGGCGTCGGTGCGACCGCCCGGGCAGCCGTCAGCCTGGCATTCGACACGGCCGCCGACCGGCTCGCGCCCGTGCCCCCCGGCGAGATCCCGCGGACCCGAAACGTGCTCGAACCGTTCGATCTGATCACCGTTGCAGCGATCACCGCCATGCAGCGGAACCCGACCGCGCGACACGTCGCCGGGCTCGGCTCGGTCACGCAGCCACAGTGGAACGAGGTCGCACGGCGCCTCGACACCATCGACCGCGCGAATGGCCCACGCAGCCGAACCGACGGCGCCCAACGGCTCTACGAATGGATCGACGACGAGGTCCCCGCGCTGTCTGCGTACCTCTTCGAGCTTCACAAGGCCCCCGGATTCCACGACCTCCGGGAATCCGACGACGACGCCGAACCTGACACCTGACGGGCTCGCAGGGCACCCGCCGGGAAACGTTCGTGGCAGCCCGCGTCCGTGGGCGCGACCGCTTGGCACTTCGTCAGCGCGGCCGAACGGCAATTCTGGGGCATGGGGCGAGCTTCGCTATCGGTTGCAGTGGCCTTGGGCCTTCGCTGGTCATGGCTTGTGACTAGAAGTCCCAAGTCCAATTTCCTGCTTCCAGGTACACCACCAGGGCATCGTCCGGTGGGCCGCCGCTCAGCGCCGCAAGGGTCGCGGGCCCGACGATGCCGTCGACTGTTTCGCCATCAGGGCGGGTCTCGGCAATCCCTGCAGCTTGCTGGAAGTCAGTGAGGGCTTGTCGGGTGGCCGGGCCAAGGATTCCGTCGACGTCGAGTGTTGCGCCTCTCTCGTTGAGCGCTTGTTGCACGTCGATCACAGCGTTCCACTCGATGCGGCCCCCGAAGTCTGTGAAGACATGGAACGAAGCCGGGCTATAGACGTCGATGTCCCACGTGCCGAACTCCACGTGAGGATGGACGATACGCATCTCAGCCACGGTGGATCCGAGACCGATTCCATCGGTGGTCGTGACGCTTCGAAGGTCCAGGTTGGTGGTGCTGGTGGTGTCGTCGGCGTGTTGGTCGGAGAACCAGGGTGCATCCGTGTACAGCATCCAGGCAGCGAGCCGTGGGGACGTGGTGCAGCTCCCGGAGGGGTCGCGGTCGGTGTAGGCGACGGTGAGGCCGGTGGCGGCCCAGTAGGCCGCTCGCCGCTCGGTGCAGGTTTCCAGCGGCCAGCCGAGTTGACCGGTTTCGACGATCCGTTCATCGGGAGGTCCGAGCTGTTCGGTCAACCACTCCTCGACGTCTTCGGCTTCGGCGCCGAACGCGAACGAGCCGATCCCGTTCGAACGAAGGATCGCCGAGTTCGAAGTGCCATCGCTGGACCATGGACTCGTGTCGTCCGCAAACATGACTTCAAGCGCGATCGCGCCCGGCACTTCGACGGTGTTGCCGGTGTGGGTATCGATGATTGTGTAGGGGACACCGAGTTCGGTCCAGGTGTCGGTGTTCACGGTCGAACGCGAGTCGCCGAAACGGTCGGCGTGGAACGCTTCGATTGCGGTTTGCGTCGCGGGGCCGAAGGTTCCGTCGATCTCGATGTCGAAGCCTTCGTTCACGAGCATTTGCTGCAACCTGCGCACGGTGTCGCCGGTAGCACCGGGTGACAGCGGTGGGTATTCGAACCGATCAGGTCCGAGCACGACGAAGCGACCGTCGTACCAGCTCCCGAAGAACGGCGTCAGGGCGCCCGCGGACAGCGGGCGGTCGTAGACGACGTCGCCGGTAGTCAGGCTGTAGATGCGCAACGTCCCCGGGGTGTCTTGGGTCTCGATCCACCACTCCTCCAGGCCCTCGGGGCGGTATGGCATCGCGTCCGGCCGGTACACGGCAGCGAGTAGCGAACGCGTCCGGTGACAGCGCCGCAGTCAACTCGCAGGGAGCGCAGTCACCGGGGAACGGATTGTGCGGATGTTCGACGACATCACCGAACTCGCTACGGAACACCAGCCCCGTGGCGGTCGAGGTGCCGGTCGCATGCACGGCGTTCCAAGCGACGCCCACGTAGAGGCCTGCGCCGAACGAGTCCGGTTCCTGTCCGCTGTCTTGGCCCCCGACCCAACACTGCAGCGTCGTGGACGTCCCCGACTCGAGGTCCCGGGCAACCATGTGGCCCGCACCGTTCGACTCGCAATCATCAGTCGAGAGACCACCCACCACGACAGGACCGCCGTTCAATCGGGCAGGTATCAACGGGTCGTCGCCAGGTGAGGCAATCACGGCCTGCTCTCGATTGGCCGACTGCCACCAGGTAGGTCCGAAGCGTTCCGCACTCCACTTCGTGAACAACACACCTCCGGCGCCGTCGGAGGTCGCCCAACCAACCGGCCCCTCGACCAACCACTGCTCGGTGCCATCGGCTGTCAAGCGAACGACACCGTCCGCACCGAAGCGGAGGTAGCTCATCGGCCAATCATCGACTTCGTCACGAGGCGTTGTCGCGACCGGCTCAGTCGAGTCAGGCGTTGAAGGCTGCAACGTCGTCGTTGTCGCCTCCGGAGTGGTCGGGTCGGTGACGTTCACCGCGGAGTCGCCATCGCCCCCACAACTGGCGGCCAGCAACAACGCCACCACCGCAACCTGGGACCTGAGGCTCGACACGAGTACTCACCTCCGACTTCACCGTCCGCGAGAGGAACCGGTCGCCGCCAGAGGCCAAGGGCTGTTCGGCGTACGCGCAGTGAAGCTCGGTGAATGCACCAGGATGCAATCCTCCCGCCGGGGGGAGGAGGATCCCTGATCGCCGGATGAGCGCCCCCAATTGCGGCGACTCGGAGAGCCGACGCGAGAGGACCGTGACGTCGTCGTCGCCCTACCCGAGGTTCGCGTAGAAGCCGAGAGCCGCCTGGTTCGAATGTCTGACCATCAGATTGACTTTGACCACGCCGCGGGAGCGCATCCGGTTCTCGGCGGCGGCCATCAACGCAGCGCCGCCAGCTCACCGTGCCCCGAACGCCGGTTGGGGGTCAGCGCTACCCGAGGCCCGGAGATGCGCACCGCACGGTCGCACGTCGGATTCAAGTTGCGGGCCCGATGCTGTCAAGCCACTGATCGGCAGCCGTGTGGCTCGTGAGCCGCACGAAGTCGAGGTGAGCGAGCTCCGGCGACTCCATCGCCGAGCCGTACCGCTCCTGGTACTTTGCGTGCTGCGTCCAGGCCCACCGGATGATCGATGTGTTCGGGTCCCACGACCACAGATTGCGCAACGGCTCCCGATTTCCATTCCACAACTTCTGACGACCGATGATTCGCGCAAATGTTCGGCGGATCACCTGGAACATGACGGTGCGACGCGGAAGATCCAACCACACGACAGTGTCGGCTCGCTTCCACACCGGTCCGTCCACCACAACTGTGCGGTAGTTCCCGTCGATGACCCACGCATCAGCGGATGAAATCTCCCCGATCCGAGCCACGAACACGTCAGGATCGATCGGTGTCCAGTCAGCCAGATGATGGATCGCGTCGAGCTCGACATACGCGACGTCGAGTACCTGCGCGATGCGTTCGGCAAGAAGCGACTTGCCCGAGCCAGAGTTTCCCACCACCGACACTCGATTCACGGGTCCATCATCGTCGATGGTCGAGTGCCCCCGATCGCCGGGTGCGGGTCGAGCCTCGTGTAGGAATCGGCGCGTCCGCGGACGCGTCGGAGAGGCTGCTTCGGGAACCCGTCGCCCACGCCGCCGACCGGATGAGTGCGATCTACATCACCGACGATCTCGACAACGACAACGTCCTACTCGCCACGAGACTCGACGACCAACCACTCGATCGACGGCACGGCGCGCCACTCTGATTGGTCAGCCCCGACCAGTACGGCTACGAGAACGTCACGCACCTCGTCGGACTCGACTTCTGCCACGAAGAACCGACCTCCACATTGGGACCGAAGGAACACATGCGCGCACGGGTGGCAAACGAGGAACGACACTCGACGATGCCGAACTGGGCCGTGAACGCCCAGTACCGTCTCGCGATCATCCCGACTGCCCTCGTCGCCGAACGAACCCTCCGTTCGTCGCCCCGCTCACGGTGACGCCGGGGACTGTCAGATCCGCGGCGGAACGTTCGGGCGACGTGTTGGCCGACAGACCCACTCCGAGTTGGCCGATCAGCCGATGTGTCGACGATCCCGCCTCGTCATCATGGGCGCCGTGCAGGGATCTCCTGTCGACGCGGACGACTCTGCTCCTCGTCCGTCCTTGCCTGAAGCTCCGCCGGCGATCGGCCCGACACCCGACAATCCCCATGAATGGACCAACAACTCATGACCCCGTTCAAGGGCGGGTTGTGCGTGCGCCTCCTATGATCGCGGCACCGACACCGGCGACCCGGGTCAGTCCGACGATTCCGCAGCGGCAGCGAGGTTGGCGAGCGTCTGTTCCATCGTTGACCCGTTGTGGGCGGTCCGGTCGGACACGCCGGTGGCCTTTGCGGCGATCGGCTTGAAGAATCCCGGTCGCAAATCGGTCCAGCTCTCGGTGACCGTGCATCCACTCTCCGTCGGCGTGATGTCGTACGCCCACAGGGCGACCGGGAGGCCCATCGCCGTCACGCGGAACGAGAACCGGCGACCCGGCTCTGCGTCGACGACTTTCGCAACGGTCTTCCATGACTTGCCACCATGTCGGTTCGAGCCGCGAAACGCGGCACCCGGAGCGGGTCCGGTTGCGCCCTTGATCCAGGCGCCGCCCTCATTCTCCGGCGACCACTCCCCCATGCGAGGAAGATCGGACACCAGTTCCCACACCGCCTCGGCGGAAGCCGCCACGTCGCGGCTGACCGACACATCTGTGCTCATGACGCAAAGGTACATCTCTTCACCCTGGACGATTCGCTCCGGGACCCGCGTTCGCTGCCTACCGCCGGTTGCGTGACGTAGACCGGGCAAAGGCTTTCTGACACGGCACGAGACCGTGGCGGCCACGCTGTACGTCGACGGCGCCGACCAGCTGATCGACTTCGTCTCCGACGACCGGCGACGCGACCACACCCTGCAAGCGTGGTCGACCCCTCGGGCGGTATCGAAGCTTCGGCGATCGGTGGGTGATGTCCTGCGACGATGACCGGTGGCACGCCCCCGCCCCGGAGGGCGAGTTCGCCTACGTCGAGATCGAGCTCGACGAGATCACCTACGACGTCGACTCCACGAGATTGCCGCCTTGACCGACGAGACGAGCCACGCCGGACCTGCCTACGCTCGCCGTCGGATGTCCGCACTCACCAACTCGCCGCTTCGAATCGGACTGGGGTCGATCGCGGTCGTCGCCGCGGCAGCGACCTTGGTCCTGTCGATCAGGAACGACGAGCGAGGAGTCCCCGGGCCCGCCGGGCCCGTCACCGTGGATATCGATGCCGTGACCGACCCGGTCGGGGTGCGGATCGGCACGTCGGGCCCAGGTCTGGTCGTCGACGCAACGGGGCTCGCACCCTTGATCGCCCTCCACGTCGACGCGCGCGACGAACTGCGTGCGTGCATCGACGACGCCCGGCGCATCGCGGCCAGCGATCCTGGCCCCGTCCCTTGCTGAGGTTCAGCCCACGGCGATGAGCTTGACCACCAAGACGAGGGTCTCGTTCGGTGCGATCACGCCACCCGCGCCCGCTGCTCCGTAGCCCATGTGCGGCGCTGACGATGTCGGCAGGCAGTTCGCTCGCTGCTTGCTCCCTGAGTCCCGAAACGGTGGCCGCAGGACTGCCCCATACCGCCGGGATGAGCCACGCGAGACTGGCGTTGTGACACGGCGTCCAATCGGCATGCTCGCTGTCGTCGTGATGCTGTCGGGGTGTGATTCGGGCGAGAGCGATTCGTCGCCGGCAGTTGACTCCGCCGACTCGAGAGCTCCGGTCGCTACGTCAACGTCTCCAGCCACGTTTGACAGCGCCGCCGCACCACCGCGTGACACGACGAGTTCGTCGATGACGCTCACGCCTTCGGACCCGCAGGCGGGCGAAACAATCGAGGCGTCCTTCGATGAGTTGAACAGCCGAGGTGGATACTTCACGCTGGAGCACTGGGAGAACGAACGCTGGTCTGATCCCGTCTTCTTGCTGGAATCTGACGCACTCGACGGGTCGCCCGAGGTGCGGCCAGCTGGTCGCATGGAGATGATGGACTACGGAGTCGAAGGTGTCGGGCCCGATGGCCTCGTCATGCCGGATCAGATCGAGCCCGGTTACTGGCGACTGTGCACTGCGAACGCCGCCGACCACGCCTGCGTACTACTCGTGGTCACCGCTTAGGTCGCACTCTGCGAACGTGCCCCCGAACGCCGGGACGGTGAGTCGCGTCGGTCGACCGATTGCGGTGAGGGCGTGCCGCTACCGTTTCCTCTCGTGGCCTCTGTCGACTCGTTCGCTGATCGGCCCCGTGAACCATCCGCTGCGGGCGCGCTGTTCAAGGTGCTGACGTCGTTTCCTGGGCGGAGCGAGAATCTCGTGGCGGTCGTCAACGGGCTGTTCGGCGACACCCTCGAGGACCGCAATTCTCGCTGGTCGACGCAGATGACGATCCGTGCAGGCGACACGGTGCTGCCACTCGACCGTCACGCGCTGCTCGACTCGCTGTCCAGTGTCGACGTCGGCCCCCGCATCTGCGTGCTCGTTCACGGGCTGATGTCGACCGAGTCGATCTGGCGCTACGCAAGCGACCCATCGACCACCTACGGCACGCTCCTCGCCGACGATCACGACACGACCGTGCTCTCGGTGCGCTACAACACCGGCCGCCACATCTCCGCCAACGGGCGCGAGCTTGCCCACCTCCTCAACCACGTCGTGTCGGCCTGGCCCGTGCGAGTGCGCGAGGTCAATCTGATCGGCCACAGCATGGGCGGACTCGTCGTGCGATCTACGTGTCACTACGCGCGCCGCCAGCGACCGCTCGGTCGGCGGCTCCCGATCGGACGCCCCTGGACCAGCAAAGTACGCCGGATCGTACTGATCGGGGTGCCGAACACCGGCGCCGGTCTCGAGGCTGTCGTGAACTCGGCCAGCGCAGCCCTGTGGGCGCTGCCCATCCCCGCCACGCGACTCGTCGGGCTCGGGCTCGACCAACGCAGCGCGGGCATCAAAGACCTCCGTTTCGGCGCGATCGACGACGAAGATTGGCTCGAGCAGGATCCCGGTGCTCGTCAACGCGTCTTCCGCCACCGGCCGGACCGTCTTCGTCGAGCCGACCATCTCGTGATCTCAGGCACCGTCACCACCGACCCCGAGCACCCCCTGGCCAAGCTGATCGGTGACGCCCTCGTCACCTCGACGAGTGCATCGGGTCGCTCCCCCGACGGTGAACTCTTCCCGCGGGCGACGACGCGAACGTTCCCGGGAATCTCGCACAACGCGCTGGCCCACCACCCCGACGTCTACGAGGCGATCGCCGGCTGGTGGTGACCGGAGCCGACCCTTCACCGTGCGAGCCCACCGGGTGCTGCCCCACCGAAGGAACACCCGTCGGCAACTGCCCCCGAACGCCGGTTGGGGCGAGCCGGTCAGTCGAGGGGAAGGCGCATTCTGAGTTCGTCCTTGCACGGGTCCGACGGCAGTGGCTGGTGGTCCCCGGTGAGACGGAAGCCCACCGTCTCGTACAAGTGCGCAGCAGCATCGTTGCCGCGTGTGACCCACAGCTCGACGGTCGCCATGCCGGTCTGGCGAGCCCACTCCACGACGGCCGTCACCAACTCGACAGCGACACCTGCCCGTCGATGTGCCGGTGACACCCACATCGAGACCAGCTCGGCCGAGAGCCATGCAGGATCCGGCCGATAGGCCGAGACCAGCCCGACGACGGAATCGTCGACCATGGCGAAGAAGGTGACGCTGCGCTCACCGGCAGCGCCGAGCATCGCTCGATCGGTCCAGTGGTCGTCGGGTTGGTCGGCCTCCTCGGCGTAGCTCGATCCGAACGCTGCGGGCGAGTCGGCCAACGCCGAGAGACGAACCGACTTGAGGAGAGTGCCCTCATCCGGCCGGACTCGTCGTACGACAGCGTTCATCGCGTCAGTCTTGTCGGCGGCGCGCGTACAAGACGGCTGGAATCTCGTCGGGTCCGTTGCCGGCAACAGCACGCGCCGACCTCCGAGCCCCGCGTACGAGAGCCTGACTCTGGAGCACCACGACCGAACGCCGGTTCGGACATCAGCCGAACTCGAGGTGAACGGCGACTGGCCGCTCTGGCCCCGATCGCGGCCAGGTCGACAGGAGGCTCTCGACGACGGGCTGGTTCGTGGGTCGCTCGACGGCGGACACTGGCGGCCGGTTCTGCGAGGCTGGAGCGATGCGCTATCGACGACTCGGTCACACCGCTCTCCAGGTCAGCGAGCTGTGTCTCGGCACGATGAACTTCGGGCCGCAGACACCCGAGGACGAGTCGTTCGCAATCATGGATCGCGCGGTCGAGCTCGGGATCAACTTCTTCGACACGGCGAACCGCTACGGCGGCGACAAGGGCGCAGGCGCCACCGAGTCGATCATCGGGCGGTGGTTCGCCCAGGGCGGCGGCCGGCGCGAGAAGGTCGTCCTGGCGACCAAGCTCTTCGGAGCCATGACCGAGTGGCCGAACGACGGCCGGCTGTCGGCACGTCACATCCGGATGGCCTGCGAGGACAGCCTGCGGCGGATGCAGACCGACCACATCGACCTCTACCAGATGCACCACATCGACCGGACCGCGCCATGGGAAGAGGTCTGGCAGGCGATGGACACGCTGATCCAGCAGGGCAAGATCACCTACGTCGGCAGCAGCAACTTCGCGGGATGGCACATCGCCCGGGCGAACGAAGCCGCCGCCCGTCGGCACTCGCTCGGCCTCGTCAGCGAGCAGAGCCACTACAACCTCCTGGTGCGGACCGTGGAGCTCGAGGTGCTCCCGGCATGTCGCGAGTACGGCGTCGGCGTGATCCCGTGGAGCCCGCTGTCGGGCGGGCTGCTCGGCGGCGTCCTCGGCGACTCCGACCGCGCTCGCCGCCAGTCCCCACAGTCGCTGAAGCGGATCGAGAAGCTGCGCCCGAAGCTGGAGCAGTGGGAACACCTGTGCGCCGATCTCGGCGAGGAGCCAGCGGCGGTGGCGTTGGCGTGGCTGCTCGCCCAGGACGGCGTCACCTGCCCGATCATCGGCCCCCGTACGCTCGGCCAGCTCGACGGCGCCTCGCTCCGCTCCCTCGAGATCACCCTCGACGCAGACACGCTGGCATCGATCGACGCGATCTTCCCCGGCCCCGGCGGCACCGCACCCGAAGCGTACGCCTGGTAGCCCGGCGGCCTGATGGTCAACAGCCGAGCGGGAGTCGGTGTGCGGGCAGCTCGACCGGGTAGGTGACCTCGATCTCCGCATGGCCGTGGGGAAGGTCTCGGGAATAATTCGCAGTAAATGCTGTTAAAACGATGGAACTTGAAAGGAGTTCCATGAAATCACTTCCCGCTTCCCTCCGACTGAAGCTGCCGTTCCTGATCGCCGGCTTCCTGTCGTTCGTGTTCTCCGTCTGGCTCTACTTCGTGCAGGGCGAGACCACGGCCGGCATCTTCGTGGGCCTCTGGGTCCCGTCGATCCACTCGCTGGGCACCCTGCTGCTCACCCCGGTCGACGCACCCGCCGCCCGCAACACACGAGAGAAGGTCATGTCATGAGCCTCGCGATCTTCGCCATCGGCGTCCTCGTGTTCCTGATCACCGTCTACGGCACCGTCGTCGCCGGCGGCCTGCTCCTCACCGACCGCCAGCTCGACGAGCAGCCCGAACTCGTGCCGGACCAGGACCGCCCCCGCTCGACCTCGAACGCCACGATCGACGATGCACTCGAGCTCGTCCGTTCGGAATTCTGAGCGACGGGTGCACCACCAGTGTCCCGCAACGACGCTGACCTGATCATCGCCGGCGCCGGATGCGCCGGACTGAGTGCGCTCTCGCACGTCCTGGACAGCTCGGCCCGGGACCGTCGCATCATCGTCGTCGACCGCAACATCGGCCCTGGCGACGACCGGACCTGGGCGTTCTGGGGCAACAGCGACACTCCCTTTGCGCATCTCGCAGACCGAGGCTGGGCGTCGGTGCGCGTCCGGTTCCCCGGGTGGGAGACGACGGCCACGCTGCGCGGATCGGGCGGCCGACGTCAGTACCTGCGGGTGAGGCGGCGGGACTACGACCAGGAAATCCTCGACCGGGCCGCTGCGCACCGCAACGTGCATTTCATCGCCCAGCCGATCACAAACATCCGCAACGACGCTGATGGCGCCACGGTCGTACTGCCCGAGGGCGAACTCCGAGCGCCGGTCGTGTTCCAGAGCACCCGGCTGTCGCCCGACGATCTCCGTCGGCCCGTACGGCATCCGATGCGTCAACACTTCGGCGGCTGGGAGGTGCACACCCAGCACCCCGTGTTCGACCCACAGGTCGTCACTTTGATGGACTTCGACACCGAGCAACACGACGGCACCGCCTTCTTCTACGTGCTGCCGGAGGCGCCCGACCGGGCGCTCGTCGAACACACGATGTTCTCGATCCTCCCGAAGCGACACGAGTTCTACGACAGCCACATCCGGTCGCTCCTCGATCGGCTCGGCGCCGGCGAGGTCACGGTGACCCGCACCGAATACGGATCGATCCCGATGGAGGACCGTCGACTCGGGCAGCGCTGGGGTGACCACGTCTGGAATCTCGGAACCGTCGGCGGGATGACGAAGCCGACATCCGGCTACACGTTCCAGCGCATCCACGCCCAGACCCGCCATCTCGTGGCGGCGTGGGCAGCGGACGAGCCGTTGCGGCCGCTCCCTGCTCCTCCCCGCCGGTTCGGGTTCGCCGACCGGACGCTGTTGCACCTCCTGCACCACCATCCCGACCGTGGCCGTCCGGTCTTCGAGCGGTTGTTCCGGACGACTGCCATCGACGACGTCCTCACCTTCCTCGACGAGGACACGACCGTCACCGAGGACGCACGGATGTTCTCGCGACTCCCGTGGTTGCCGTTCCTGAGGTCGGGTGCAGCCGAGGTGGCGGCCGGCTCGCTCTCGGCGGCTCGCCGGCTCGTCGCACCGTGACAGGCGGTGCCGTGATTCCTCGTTCCTCGAACTCGATCGACGTCGATCGGCGATCGAACGTCGCCACCTTCCACGAGGAACGGATCTTCTGGCCGGTCGTCGCCCTGACCGTCGGGATCACCGTGCTCGCCACTGCCTGGCCGCCACCGGGCTGGCTGTCGACCGCCACCGTCGTCGTCGTGATCGCCGCGCTCGGGATCCCCCACGGTTCACTCGACCACCTCGTTGCCGAAGCGATCGACGGACGCGACCAGCCCACCGGCCGGGTTCGATTCGTGCGCAACTACGTCGCCGCCATGGCTGCGGTCGCAGCGATCTGGCTGGTGGCCGCGCCGGTCGCGCTCTCGGTCTTTCTCCTGCTGTCGGTGCATCATTTCGGACAGTCCGATCTGGCCTACCTCCGCTTGGGCGGGCGGAGCCAACTCGCCCTCCAGTGGTCACGCGGTGTGTTCCTCGTCGGGCTCGTCCTCGTCGCCCACGTCGACACCGTCGCGCCCATCATCGGTCGGCTCGGCGGGGGCGACCCGGCGACCTGGCCGTGGCTCGTCGACGCCCAGTGGCTGTGGTGCGTCGTCCTCGTCGGTCAGCACCTCGCAATCGGCGCCGTCGCCTCACGGCAGGTCGACGATCGGGCCGCCGTCGGCAGCGAGGCCATCACCGTGACGGTGTTGGCCGTGCTGTTCCTCAGCGTCGATCCACTGCTCGGTTTCGCGGTCTACTTCGGGCTGTGGCACTCGCTCGCCCACCTGCTCGTCCTGGCCGGCCTGCTCGGCACCGAACCGCACCCGGTCCGCACGGTCGCCCGCCTCGCCGCACCGCTCACCGCGATCTCGCTGGCGGGCCTGGCCGCCGCCTCAGCGGTGGCGGCACTGTTCGGCCGCAGCGAACTGCTGGTTCCGATCGTCGTCGTGTTCATCAGCATGTTGACGCTGCCGCACATGGTGATCGTGGAGCGAATGTGGCGACGCTCCGCCTCACGTTCCCGGGAACACCGATCTGCTCCTAGAGTCGAGGCGGTCACCCATCGGAAGGACCCCCACCCATGAAGCTGATCGGCAAGATCGCGCAGACCGCCGCTGCACTCTGGATCCTCGATGTCTGGTTCAAGCGGTTCAACAAGGACACCGGCTACCGCGGTGGCGACGCGACCAACATGAAAGAGGAGTTCGCCGTGTACGGGCTCTCGGAGTCCACCATGTACGCGGTGGGTGCGGCAAAGGTGACACTCGCCGGACTCATGCTGGCCGGACACGCCAAACCGCAACTCGTCCGCCCTGCCTCGATCGGTCTCGCCGCCTTCATGCTCGGAGCGATCGGCATGCACGTCAAGGCCGGCGACCGGATCAAGCAGTACCTCCCGGCGTTGTCCGTGTTCACCCTGGCGACGACATCCGCGATACTCAACGGCAGCCGTCCGGCGACACCCGTCGTCACGAACTGACGAACAGGACCACGAGCGCCGCGTTCAGCACGCAGAGCAACGCGGCAGGCACCATGAGCCGTGGAGCGTCACGCAGCCGGATGCGAACGACAACGCCCAGCAGCATCAGCACCGCAAGGCCGAGCGCGGCGAGCGCCCCCAGTGGAGCGACGAACAACCCGGCGATGACGCCGACGCCGCCGAGCACCTCGAGCACCCCGACGAGACGGCGGACGTCCGACAGGCCGTAGCGCGAGAACTCCTCCTCCAACCTGGTCTCGGACAGGACCTCTCTTCCGTAGTGCAGGAAGGAGAGCCCGGAGACGAGCGCGAGCACCACGAGGATCATGTTCGCGAGCACGGTACCGGGCGGGTGCTTCCCCGAGTCCGAACGATGCCTGACCCCGCCCTCCACCCGAAATTCGGAGCCCGGGTTGCGCCAGGCGCAATGTCGACTCCGAATTTCGGTGGCGTGGTGGTCGTCGGTTGCACCGATCGCACCCGCGAGTAGCGCCGCGGAGTTCGTGGCAGTCTGTGGCCATGCAACTCGGGATGATCGGGCTCGGCCGGATGGGCGCCAACATGGTGCGGCGGCTCCACCACGACGGACACGACTGCGTCGTGCACGACGTCGACGAAGCGGCGATCGCCGGCCTCGAGGCAGAACTCGGTGTCACCGGCGCCCGCTCGCTGAGCGACCTCGTCGGCGCCATGGGCACGCCGCGGGCGATCTGGATCATGGTGCCCGCCGCGTTCGTCGGAGCAACCGTCGACACGCTCGCTCCCCTGCTCGAACCCGGCGACACCATCATCGACGGCGGCAACTCGTGGTACCGCCACGACGTCGACCGCTCCGAGGCACTCGCTTCGGCCGGCATCGACTACCTCGACGTCGGCACCAGCGGCGGCGTGTTCGGTTTGGAGCGCGGCTACTGCCTGATGATCGGCGGGCCGACCGGCGCCGTCGAGCGGCTGACGCCGATCTTCGAGTCACTCGCCCCGGGCATCGGCACCGGCCCTCGCACACCCGGGCGGGCCGACGACGAAGCGCCCGAGGAACACGGCTGGCTGCACTGCGGTCCGAGCGGGGCGGGCCACTTCGTCAAGATGGTCCACAACGGCATCGAGTACGGCCTGATGGCTGCCTATGCCGAGGGCCTCAACGTGCTCGCCAAGGCGAACATCGGCGCCGTGGACCATCCCGTCGACGCCGAGACCGCACCGCTCGATGCTGCCCCGTACTACCGCTACGACCTCGACCTGGCGAGGATCACCGAGGTGTGGCGACGCGGGTCGGTGATCAGTTCGTGGCTGCTCGACCTGACCGCCGAGGCGTTCCACGCCGATCCGGAGCTGAGCGCGTACGCCGGCGTGGTCAGCGACTCGGGCGAGGGCCGCTGGACGATCAACGCCGCGATCGACGAGGGTGTGCCGGTGCCAGTGCTGTCGGCGGCGCTGTACCAGCGGTTCTCGTCGCGAGGACGATCCGACGTCGCCGACCAGGTGCTGTCGGCCATGCGGGCCGGCTTCGGTGGACACATCGAACGCAGGGATCAGACGCGATGAGCGAATCCCACCTCGACTCGAGCCGTATGCAGACCACGCAGCCCGACGCAGACGCATTGGTGCTGTTCGGCGCAACGGGCGACCTCGCCGTGCGCAAGCTGTTCCCGGCGCTGTACCGACTCGAACGATCCGGCGTCCTGTGCGTGCCCGTGATCGGCGTGGCGCGCAGCGACTGGACCGACGACGACTTCCGCAGCCATGCCCGCGAATCGATCGCCGAGCACATCGACGATCCCGATCCCGCCGTCGTCGACTCGCTGTGTGAGCGCCTCGACCTGGTGCAGGGCGACTACGCGGACGAGTCGACCTGGAACGAACTGCGCGCGACCCTCGACCGGCACAACTCGCTCGTCGCCGTCTTCTACATGGCGATTCCACCGAACATCTTTCCGACGGTGGCGACCAAGCTGGCGTCGGTCGACCTGCACCGCCGCGGCCGGATCGTGGTCGAGAAGCCGTTCGGCCGCGACCTCCGGTCGGCGATCGAGTTGAACAAGACCCTCCACGAGGTGTTCTCGGAGGACCACATCTTCCGCATCGACCACTACCTCGGCAAGGAGGCGGTCGAGGACCTCCTCGTGTTCCGGTTCGCGAACACCCTGCTGGAGCCGGTGTGGAACCGCAACTACGTCCGCAGCGTGCAGGTCACGATGTCGGAGACGCTCGACATCGAAGGGCGCGGATCGTTCTACGAAGGGGTCGGCGCCATCCGCGACGTGCTCCAGAATCATGTCCTCCAGGTCGTGTCGCTCCTGGCGATGGAGCCACCGGCAGGCGCCGACTCGGGATTCCTGCAGGACGAGAAGGCCAAGGTGATCGCCGCGATGCGACCGATCGAACCAGAGGCGCTCGTCCGCGGGCAGTACGTCGGCTACCGCGACGAGCCCGGTGTCGACCCCAACTCGAACGTCGAGACGTTCGCGGCCGTGCGGCTCGAGATCGACTCGTGGCGCTGGGCGGGCGTGCCCTGGTACATCCGTGTCGGCAAGGCGCTCCCTCAGAACGCGACCGAGGCGGTGATCGAGTTGCGCGAGCCACCACGAATGCTGTTCGACGAGTCGGGTGGCCCACCACCGGGACGCAACCTGATCCGGATGCGGCTCGGCAAGAACGACGGCGTCACGTTCGCGCTGCAGGCCAAGACGCCGGGACCGGATCTCGACAGCCAGGAGGTGGACGTCGACGTCGACTTCGCTGCGGCGCTCGGCGAGCGCCAGGACGCGTACGAGCGGCTGCTGGGCGACGCGTTGATCGGATCGCTGCGCCGCTTCGCCCGCCAGGACATCGTGGAAGGTACGTGGCGTGTGGTGCAGCCGGCGCTCGATCATCCGGGCGAGGTGGTGCCGTACTTCCGTGGGTCGTGGGGGCCAGCCGACGCCGACGACATCCTGCTCAACGGCGACCACTGGTTCCCGCCGGCTCCCGACCGCACCTGATCACATCGCAGTCAGTTACGCCAGGGGCCAGACCCCCGGTGTAACACTGCGTGCGCACCATGTGGATTCCGATCACGCTCGCGGCAGCGACGTTCCAGATACTGCGCACGTCGCGGCAGCACCAACTGCGCTCGGTGCTGTCGGTGAACGGCGCGGGGTTCGTTCGTTACGCATACGGATTCCCGCTGGCGATCATCATTGCGGTGGTCACGTTCGGCGTCGTCAGGGAACCGATCCCCGCGATTCCGGCCCGATTCTGGCCGATCATCGCGGGAGCCGGGGTCGTGCAGATCCTCGGCACGGTCGCGCTCCTGCGGGCGTTCGACCTCCGCAACTTCGCGATCGGTACCGTCTACGCCAAGACCGAGGTGATCCTGGTCGCCATCGTCTCGGCGATCGCGCTGGGTGAGCCGCTCCAACCGCTCGGCTGGGTGGCCGCGTTCGTGTGCATGGCGGGAGTGGTGTGGCTCGCGGCCCCTCACCGTCTGCGCGACGTACTCGGCAGTGCCCGTGACCCCGCCGCGCTGATGGGTGTCGTGGCCGCCGGATGCTTCGCGCTCGCGGCCGTCGGCATACGGGGCGCGTCGACATCGCTCGACGGACCCACGTGGAACCGGGCGCTGCTCACGCTCACCGTGATGCTCGGAATCCAGACCCTCGTCAACGCCGGCCAACTCGCGCTGAGCGACCGTGCCGAACTCACCAACGTCGCACGCGCCTGGAGGTTCGCACTCCCCGTCGGTGTGCTGAGCCTGTGCGGATCGATCGGATGGGCGGTCGCCGTGACGCTCGCCAATGCAGCGAAGGTGCGCACGCTCGGGCAGATCGAGATCGTCATCGCGTTCGCAATCTCGGCGTGGGTGCTCCACGAGCGGCACACCCGCGCCGAGTACGCCGCAAGCGCCCTCGTGTTGGTCGGTGTGGTGGGCGTCGTCGTGTTCGGCTGACCCTGCGCCGTTGAGCACGCCGAGGCACTGTGCGACACTGACCGCCACTGGAGCCACCTCGGGCCCCGTCCGGAAGGAGAGTCCATGAGCGACTCGAAGTGGAGTACTGACGACATCGCCGACCTGACCGGGCGCGTCGCCGTCGTCACCGGAGCGAACACGGGTCTCGGGCTGGAGACCGCCCGCGAGCTCGCGGCGAAGCACGCCACGGTGGTGCTGGCGGTGCGCGACCTCGCCAAGGGGGAGACCGCTCGCGCCGACATCGCTGCGGGTGTCCCCGACGCTGACGTCTCGGTCCAGGCCCTCGACCTGGCATCGCTCGAATCGATCCGAACCGCTTCGGCCGATCTGCACGAACGCGTCGACGCGATCGACCTGCTCGTCAACAACGCGGGCGTGATGTTCACGCCGAAGTCGACCACGGCCGACGGCTTCGAGCTCCAGCTCGGAGTCAATCACCTCGGCCACTTCGCGCTCACCGGTCTACTGCTCGACCTCATGCTCGACGTCGAAGGATCGCGAATCGTCACCGTCAGCAGCAACGCACACAAGTTCAAGTCCACGTTCGACCTCGACGACCCCGCCGGCACCGACGGCTACAACCGCACCGCGGCCTACGGGCGCTCGAAGGTCGCCAACCTGTTGTTCACCTACGAGCTGCAGCACCGCCTCGCTGCTGCCGGGGCGCCGACGATCGCACTCGCCGCGCACCCGGGCGGGTCGAACACCGAACTGGGCCGCAACGTTCCGGCGGCGCTGCGCGCCCTCGGCCTGGTGTTCCGCCCGTTCATGCAGAGCGCGGCGATGGGCGCGCTGCCGACCCTGCGGGCGGCGACCGATCCGGCGGCGACCGGAGGCCAGTACTACGGGCCCGACGGCTTCGGCGAGTTCCGCGGGTCTCCCGTGCTCGTCGAGTCCGATCACCGCTCACACGACCCCGAACTTCAGCAAGGACTCTGGAACGCGTCCGAGACCCTCACCGGTGTGACGTTCCCGGTGTGACCCACCTCGACGCTGGCGGTGGCGATGGCATCTGACCGCGGCCCCCAGCAACCCTGTGACACCCCCTCTCTATGGTTGTCGGTATGGAGATCGCAGGGGTGATCGAGCGGGTGGAGCGCATCGCTGCGGTGCGCACCGACCCGGCTGCGGATGCAGCGTTGATCTCGTCGGGTCTCGTCGCCATTCGTGAAGTGCGGGCGTGGCTGGATGCCCAGCAGGCCGGGTTGGTCACGTCGTTGCGGCAGGTCGAGTCGTTCGCCGAGAAGACCATCGCCGAGGCGGCCAAGACCTCACTCGGAGCCGCGTCGAAGACCGCCGAACGCTCGGCGACGTTGACTGAGACTCCGAAGTTGGCCGAGGCGCTGGAGGACGGGGCGATCACCGCCGATCACGTCGATGCCGTCACCCGCACGTCCAAGAAGCTCGATGCGGGCCAACGCAAGAAACTGTTCGAGCGGGTCGATCAACTCGGCGATGTTGCTGCCGCGGCAACGGTTGACGAGTTCCGGCGTCGTGTAGAACTCGAAGCCACCCGCCTGCAGACCGACGACGGCATGGACCGCCTCGAACGGCAACGCCGGGCGACGCGGGTGTCGTCGTGGGTGGACGCCGAGGGGATGTGGAATCTGCGGGGCCGGTTCGATCCCCTCACCGGCGCCCGCCTCGCCGCGAAGCTCGACGCGGCGCGCGAGGCACTGTTCGCCGAGCAGACTCCTGACGGATGCCCGACCGACCCGATCGAGAAGCAGAAGTTCCTGAACGCCCACGCGTTGATCCAACTCCTCGAGGGTGCCGGCGGGGTGAATACGCCGGGGCGAGCGGAGTTCGTCGTGGTCATCGACGCCGACGCACAGCACCCGACGGGACCCGTCGCCGAGTTCTCGATCCCCGTCGAGATCCCTCCGCAAGTGCTTGCCACCCTGGCCGGGACGGCCGACATCCACGCCGTCGTGGTCTGCAACGGGGTCGTGTTGCACGCACCAGGCGAACTGAACCTCGGGCGCTCGTCACGGTTGGCGAACCGCGCCCAGCGCCGGGCTCTCCGCGGCCTGTACCGCACCTGTGGCATCCCCGGCTGTGCAGTGCACTACGACCGCTGCAAACTGCACCACCTCGTCTGGTGGCGCAACGGCGGCCGCACCGACCTCGACAACCTCCTGCCGGTGTGCAGTGTGCACCACGCCAACATCCACAACGACGGCTGGACCATCGAACTCGGCCCCAACCGAGAGCTGACCCTCACCCTCCCCGACGGCACCACCCACACCACCGGGCCGCCCACCCGACAAGCCGCCGCCTGACCGACATCGGTCGGGCAGCCGAGGTGAGAACGGGTCGGGAGCATTCTCTCTCGCTCGACAGCCGAGAGTGGCTACGGTCGCGGGATGCGAGGGCTACTGGTTCCCGACCTCGACGAGGATTTCACCGCTGATCCGGTCGAACTCTTCTTCGACCTGGCGTTCGTCTTCGCCTTCTCACAGATCGTCGGTCTGTTGCTTGCCGAACCCACGTGGCCGACGATCCGCGATTCCACACTGATCTTCCTGCTGCTCTGGTTGCCGTGGTCACAATTCGCCTGGTCCGCCAACGCCGTGCCGGGCAACACGCGAGAAGTTCGGCTGCTTTTCCTGACCGCCACGGCAGCCAGCGTCCCGATGGCGGCGTCGATCTCGACCGCGTTCGATCAGGGCGGTGGCCTGTTCGCCATCCCACTCGCGATCATCTTCCTGACAGCGCTGGCGATGATGATCCTCGGACTCGCCCCCGACAGCGTCGTGCGCCGTTCCGCCATCCGCTACGCCGCACCGAACATCGTCGCTATGGCGGTGATCGTCACCGGCGGGTTCCTCGACGGAGACGCCCGCAGGCTTGCGTGGGTCATCGGCATCGGGATCTTCGTCGCTGCGACGGTTCGAGCCGGCGGCAGCGAGTGGATCATCCGAGCCGGACACTTCGCCGAGCGCCACGGGCTGATCATCATCGTCGCGCTCGGCGAGGTCATCGTCGCGCTCGGCAACGCCGTCGCCAAGCCCCTGGACAAGGGCGGAGTGCCGGCCGAGTCGGTGATCGCACTCGTCGCCGCGGCCACCTTCGCCGGACTGCTGTGGTGGGCATACTTCGACCGGGTGCAACCGGCCTTCGAGCACCGAGCCGAGACGACCCCGCCGTCAGAGCGTGGGCGTTTCGCTCGCGACGTGTACACGTACGCCCACGCACCCATCGTCGCCGGCATCATCCTCGCGGCGGTCGCCATGGAGGAGATGGCGCTCCATCCCACCGATCCCCTGCCCGCCGCATTCCGAGCGATGGGGGCCGCAGGCATCTTCCTGTACTTCACCGGCGTCGGCATCGGCGTGTACCGGTCATTCGGCGTGGTCGCCGGTGAGCGCCTCGCAGCAGTCGCCATGATCGGGCTCCTGATGCTGGTCGCCGACGATCTGGACGGCGTCGTCCTCTTGATCCTCGTCGACCTGATCCTGCTGGTCACGCTCGTCGTCGAGCACCTCCGCATCGAGGGTCCGAGAGCGAACGCCGCGTCAGCCGACGATGGTCGGGTCGTCGACGACGCTGCGCAGTAGCCACTGGAACAGCCGCCATCCGGTGGAGGCGGGCGCCAGGGTCTCGGCGGCGATGGCTGCCGCCTCGTCGGAGATCGGGATCCCGTCGGGCGCCTTGACGTGCACCTCGGCGACCCGCTCGCTCATCACGAACCAGCCGACCGCCTCCTCCACCGAGCCACCAACGGTGAGCGAGCCGTGGTTGCGCAGGATGCAGAACTTCTTGTCGCCGAGTGCCGCCGCGATGCGCTTACCACCGTCGTAGGACAGCACCTCGACCTCCTCGTCGTCGAAGAGCGCCTGGTCGAACACGAACGCGCACGACTCCTGGCTGAGCGCTCGGAAGGGGCGTACGTTCGCCGACCACGGCGTCCCGAAGGAGGTGTGCGTGTGGGCCGCGCTGACGGCGTCGGGGCGAGCAGCGAGGACCGGGGCGTGGATGTTGTAGCCGGCGGTGTTGACCGCACCCGTCGGGTTGCCGTCGGTGTCTGTCACGCGACCGTCGGGCCCGACGAGCACGAGTTGGTCGACGGTCGCGTCGCCGAACGGCACGCCCCAGTCGAGCAGCCAGAAGTGATCGGTCAGGATCGGGTCACGCGCCGAGACGTGCCCGTCGCCGAGCTGGCCCCAACGCATCGCCCCGAAGATCCGATATCCGAGCGCACACATCCGCTTGCGATGCACTCGTTCGGCCTCAGGTGTGCGGACGGCGTCGAACGGCTCCGCCCCCGGAAACGTCGGATACGGCGAGGCGTCCATCCATCCAGCGTAATCCCATCCCACAACCCCACGTTTGCGCTGCATTCAGGGTGGGACGGGTCACCCAAATCCGCACACAAACGTGGTTGCGTGAGGGGCGCGGCGCCACCCAGTGCACGATCCCACGTTTGCGCTGCAATCAGGGTGGGACGGGTCACCCAAATCCGCACACAAACGTGGTTGCGTGGGTGCCGGGCGGGGGCGAGGGCGGGGGCGAGGGCGAGGGCGGGGGCGAGGGCGAGGGCGAGGCGAGGGTCAGGCGGGGAAGCCGCGGCGGGGGACCACGATGACGGCACCGTCGTCGGGATCGACGTCGACGGTGACGCAGACGTGGAACACCTCGCCGAGCCGTTCGGCGGTGAGGACCTCCGACGCCGACCCGTTGGCGACCACCGCACCATCGTCGAGCAGGACGAGGCGATCGGTGTACGTGCCGGCGAGCGTGAGGTCGTGCATCGCCGACACGACGGTCAGGCCACTGTGTTCACGCAGCTCGGTGACGAGCTCGAGCGCCTGTTGCTGGTGCCCGATGTCGAGCGCCGACGTCGGCTCGTCGAGCAGCAGCACCGGCGCCTGCTGAGCGAGTGCTCGCGCCAGCACAGCTCGTTGGCGCTCGCCGCCACTCATCGAGCCCAGCATGCGCGTGACGAAATCGCCGAGCCGCAGCCGCTCGATGACGTCGATCACGACGTCGCGATCGTGGACCGACTCGGTGCCGAAGTAGCCCACGTACGGGGTCCGCCCGAGCAGCACGTAGTCGAACACGCACATGTCGTCGGGGATCAGCGGGTCTTGCGCGACGTAGGCCACCTGTTGAGCACGCTGGGCGTCGGTGATCGGTGCCAGGGATTCACTTCCGACGCGCACGTCACCGTCGAACCTCACGAGTCCCGCCGCTGCACGCAGCAACGACGACTTGCCGGCCCCGTTCGGCCCGATCACGCCGAGCCACTCCCCCGACTCGACGCGGTCGGTGAACCCGGCGACGACCCGGCGCTTGCCGTAGCACACGCTGACAGCCTCGAACTCGAGCGCGCTCACGTCATCCTCCGTGTGCGCAGGAGATAGATGAAGAACGGAGCGCCGATGAACGCCGTCACCACGCCGATCGGCGTTTCGGCCGGGCTCGACAGCATCCGCCCCGGGATGTCGGCGAGGATCAGGAACGACGCACCGAGCAGCATCGACAACGGGATGAGTCGGCGGTAGCCGGCACCGGCCATCAGCCGGATGGCGTGTGGGACGACGAGGCCGACGAACCCGATCAGGCCGCTCACCGACACGACCGCCGCCGTGCCGAGCGTGGCGCCGATCACGATCACCAGTCGAGTTCGGCGGACCGACACCCCGAGTGCTGCCGCCTCCTCGTCACCGACGCGGAACACGTCGAGATGGCGTCGGTGCAACATGAGCACGATGCCGCTGAGCGCGACGTAGGGCAGGATCAGGCGCACGTCGGACCAGGTCGCTCCCGACAGCCGGCCGAGAATCCACTGGAACACCTCGCGCACGACGTCCTGGTTGCGTTGCAGGATGAAGGTCTGGACGGCGGTCACGAACGACACGACGGCCACGCCGGCCAACACGAGCGTCACACCCGACCGGGCACTCGGTCCCGAGCCGTGGAACGACGCCCCGACCAGGTAGGTCACCGCCACCGTTGCGAGCGACGCGAGAAATGCGGCACCGACGACCGGATCGATCGGCCACGAGGCCGTGACGCTGCGGCCCGCGGTGAGCGCAATCGTGGCGCCGAGCCCGGCACCCGCCGCTGCGCCGAGCAGGTAGGGATCGACGAGCGGGTTGCGGAACACACCCTGGTAGCCGGCTCCGGCAACGGACAACATGCCGCCGACGAGTGCTGCGAGGATCACCCGCGGCATGCGGATGCGCCACACGATGTTCCACTCGGCAGTCGTGACGCCGGAGTCGACCGAGATCAGTGGCAGGTGATCGAGCAGCGCCAAGGGCACCCGCCACCAATCAGGTCCTGCGGGGCCGATGGACGCCCCGAGCACGATCGCTCCGAGCAACACCGCACCAGAGGCGAGATACCAGCGAAGGTCGCCGCGGCGCGCCGACGCCAGTGTCGTGCGCAGCGTCGGGTCGACCCGCGCCACCCCCGAATCGACACCGACGACGGCCACGCCCGCTTCGATCAGCTCGCTGCGATCACGGCGTCGGAGACTGCCCGGAGGAAGTCGACGATGCGGGGGCCCCACCGCGATGCGACGTCGTCATCGAGTTCGATGACGTTGCCGGTCTGCACCGCGGTCATGTCGGCCCACCCGTCACGGGCGGCGACCGTCTCCAACGACTGACCGCAACACTTCGTGTCGGCAAGGAAGATCAGGTCGGGGTCGGCCGACACGACGAACTCGGCGCTCAACTGTGGGTAGCCGCCCGAGTCCCCCTCGGCCGAATCGGCGATGTTCTGCAGGCCCAACAGGCCGTACAGCTCGCCGAACAGCGTCGTGGAGTCGAGCGAGAACAACGTGTCGTCGATCTCGTGGAAGATCGTCAGTGGTTCGGTGGGCGCCGGCGTCGTTGCGACGATCTCGTCGATGTCGGACTGCATCGACTCGACCAGCGCGGCCGCCTCCGCCTCGTGACCGGTCGCCGCGCCGAGTTCCTCGATCTGCCGGAACGTGTCGTCGATCGTCGACGCCGCCGGACCGTCCCACCAGCCGATGTCGAGTTCGTCGAGCTGCGGTCCGAGACCGTTGAAGTCGCCGCCGATCAGCACCAGATCGGGTTCGTACGCCGCGATCGCCTCGACGTTGTTGTCGAAGGCGGACAGCTCGTTGGGGAGCGCCTGCGCCTCCTCCGGGTAGTCGGAGAACTGGTCGACCGCCACCAGCAGGTCGCCGGCACCGATGGCGAACATCATCTCGGTGTGCGTCGGACTCAGCGAGACGACCCGGTCGACGTCGCCGCCGGAACCCACGTCCTCGGCGCCGTCGACGGTGGTCGGTGCCTCCGTGGCAGTCGTCTCGGCAACGGACGGTCCGGACGCATCGGATGTATCGGAACTCGATGCGTCGTCGGATCCGCAGGCTGCGGTCAAGAGTGCGAGCCCGGCAACAGCGCCGAGCAATCGTCGGCCGAACCGGCCGGAGTGGGTGTTCATGGATGCCTCCAATGGAAATGGAGGACAAGCTGGGTGCTGGTCGGATGTCTCCGACCGGCGAGCCGTCCCTTGCCTCGAGGGTGATGGTCGCGTCACAGGGCAGGCGACCGGGCTCGTCCCCGAAACACTCGGGGAACCACCGTTGCGGGACAGCGCCGGGATCTCACCGGACTTCGCTGCGTCTACGACAGTTCGACATCGTACTTCGGGCTGCGTACGCTCCCCAAGCTCATGACCGATCACCATCCCAAGCTGGCCATCGACCAGGACGCCGATCACGCAGACGCCGTCCCCACCGAAGACCCCCGGCCCGACGGGCTCCGCAGCGCCGATTCGCTCGTCGTGGTCAACACGGGCAATGGAAAGGGCAAATCGTCGTCGGCGTTCGGGATGATGATCCGTGGCGTCGCCCGAGGTTGGAACGTGGCGGTCGTCCAGTTCATCAAGTCCGGCGATTGGAAGGTCGGCGAGGAGAAGATCGGCCGCCAGCTCGGCGTCGACTGGCACGCGTTCGGCGACGGGTTCACGTGGGATTCCGACGACCTCACCAACGATCGTGCCCACGCCGCCGCCGGCTGGGCCAAGGCTGCCGAACTGATGCATGCCGGCGAGCACCAGCTGGTGATCTTCGACGAGCTCACCTACCTACCGTCGTTCGGATGGATCGACGTGGCCGAGATCGTCGAGGCGATCGCTGCACGGCCTCGTCACGTCAACGTGATCATCACCGGTCGTGACGCCGCACCGGAACTGATCGAACTCGCCGACACCGTCACCGAGATGCGCGAGGTCAAGCACGCCTACCAGCAGGGCATCCGCGCGATGCGCGGGATCGACTACTGAGGCCGGACGCATGGCGTCGGTGTTGCGCGACCGGTTGACCGATCTGCCCGGACACGACCGGGCGTCGTTCGACGCGATCCACGAGCGAGCAGAGCATCTCCTGCGGCCGAGCGGCGCGCTGGCCTGGCTCGACGAGATCGCTGCGTGGGTCGCTGGTTGGCAGCGGACCACCTCCCCTGCTGTCGATCGGCCTGCGGCGTTGGTGTTCGCCGCCGACCACGGCGTGGCCGCCGCGACCAAGGTCAGCGCCTATCCGACGGGGATCACCGAGGCCCTCTTCGGGGCGTTCGAGCAGGGACGTTCGACCATCGCTGCGTTCGCGAGGATCGCCGGGGCGTCGGTCCGCTCGATCGACGTCGGCATCGGGCAACCGACCGGCGACATCCGCTACGAAGCGGCGCTGTCCTCCGAGCGCTTCGACGAGATCGTCGAACTCGCCTTCGAGGCCGTCGACGCGCTCGACTGCGACCTGCTGGTCCTCGGCGAGATCGGCATCGGCAACACGACGTCGTCGGCGGCGATCGCCGCCGCGCTCGCCGGCGGCGAGACCGCAGCGTGGGTCGGACGCGGCACCGGCGTCGACGACGAGGGGCTGGCCAGAAAGCGGGCGGCCGTCCAGGAGTCGGTTCGCCGGATCGCCGGGATCACCGACCCGCTCGAGATCCTGCGCGAGGTCGGCGGGTCCGAACTCGTGGCCGTCGCTGCCGCCACCGTGGCCGCACGCCACCGATCGATCCCGGTCGTCCTCGACGGCTACGTCGTCACCTCGGCGGTGCTGCCGCTGGTGATGATCAACCCTGGGGCGCTCGACCACTGCACCGTCGGGCACTGCTCGACCGAACCCGGCCACCGCAAGCTCCTGGAACGGCTCGACAAACGACCGCTGCTCGACCTCGACATGCGCCTCGGCGAAGGGTCGGGTGCCATGGCCGCCGTGCCGCTCGTCGCCATGGCGTGCGCCGGCGTGACCAAGGTGCCGACCTACGAGGAGTGGTTCGGGTGAGTCGCCCCGTTGCGGGGTGCGGCCCTCGACGGCGCGTGCGTCGCTAGCCTCGCTGCGTGCGAATTCCCACCCCCGTCGCCCAGGTCGTTCGTGGTTTCACCATGGGGTCGGCCGACATCGTGCCCGGCGTCTCCGGCGGCACCGTTGCGCTCGTCCTCGGCATCTACGACCAGCTGATCCGCAACATCAGTCAGGGCGCGCATGCGCTCAAGCAGGTGCTCACGCGCGACGTCAGCGGCGCCATTGCCACGTTCAAGCGCATCGAATGGGTGTGGTTGTTCACGCTGCTCGCCGGCATCTTCGCGGCGATCATCGCGCTGTCGTCCGTCATCGAGACGCTCCTGCACGAGCAGCCGATCCGGATGGCGGCACTCTTCTTCGGCCTGATCGTCGGCTCGATCTGGGTCGCGCTACGAATGCTCGACAAGGTCGACGGCGTCGCCATCGCGCTGATGCTCGGCATCGGCGGAACGATGTTCCTGCTACTCGGGCTTCGCTCCGACACCGAGGTCGCCGACACCGCTGCCGAGATCGTCACCAAGTCATGGTGGGTGTTCTTCCTCGCCGGCGCGATCGCCATCTGCGCCATGATCCTGCCCGGCATCTCCGGGTCGTTCATCCTCGTGATGCTCGGCATGTACACCGAAGTGCTGGGCGCCGTGAACGACCGCGACGTCACCGTGCTGATCGCCTTCATGCTCGGCTGCGTCGTCGGCCTCGCCCTCTTCTCCACACTGCTCAACTGGCTGCTCGAGCGCTACCACCGCTGGGTGCTCGCCGCGATGATCGGCCTGATGCTCGGCTCGACCCGAGTGCTGTGGCCCTGGCCGAACGGCACGAACACCACCACGATGACGCTGCCCCGCGAGGACGTCGTGATCCCACTCGTGATCATGATCGTCGGCGCTGCGGTCGTGGTGATCGTCGACCTCCTCGCCGTCCGCTTCGTGCAGGTGGAGCCCCTCCACGAGCACGAACTGACGGTCGAAGCCGAATCGGCGAACTGAGCTCGCCTCGCCAACCGCACCCACTCAGCACCCCATCCCCGAAATTCAGAGCCAACGTTGCGCTCAGCGCAACAACCGCTCCGGATTTTCGCTGCCTCAGCCGTTGACGAGGGTGGCAAAGCGCTCGATGCCCTCGACCAAGTTGTCGTCGCCGAGCGCGAACGAGAACCGGCCGTAGCCCGCGAGGCCGAAGGCTTCACCGGGGACGAAGGCCACCTTGGCCTTGTCGAGCACCAGGTCCGCAAGCTCCAAGGTGTTGGTGGCGGTGACGCCGTCGATCGGCCGGCCGAGGAGGCCGGTGAGGTCGGGGTAGGCGTAGAACGCGCCCTGCGGTTCGAGGCAGGTCACGCCGTCGATCGCGTTGAGCATGGTCCACATCGTCTGTGCGCGACGTGCGAAGGCGTTGCGCATCATCACGACGTCGTCGAGCGATCCCGACACGGCGGCGAGCGCCGCACGCTGCGACACGTTGGCGACGTTCGAGGTGGCGTGGCTCTGGAAGTTGGTCGAGGCCTTGATGACGTCGTCGGGCCCGATCATCCAGCCGACGCGCCAGCCGGTCATCGCGTACGTCTTGGCGACGCCGTTGACGATGATGCACTGGTTGGCGAGTTCCGGAACCACCGTGGGCATCGAGACGAACGTGTTGTCACCATAGGTGAGGTGTTCGTAGATCTCGTCGGTGATCACCCAGACCCCCTTGTCGAGGGCCCACTCGCCGATCGCCTTGACCATCTCGGGCGGACACACCGCGCCAGACGGGTTGTCGGGGCTGACGAACAGCAGCACCTTCGTGCGTTGGGTGTATGCGGCGTCGAGCTGCTCGATCGTGACCTGGAAGCCACTGGCCGCGTCGGTGTCGATGATCACCGGGACGCCGCCGGCGAGCGTGATCGCCTCGGGATAGGTCGTCCAGTACGGCGCTGGGCAGATGACCTCATCGCCGGGATCGCACAACGCTGCGAACGCGGTGTACACGGCATGCTTGCCGCCGTTGGTGACCAACACCTGCGAAGCGGTGCAGTCGAAGCCCGAATCGCGCATGGTCTTGTCGGCGATCGCCTGCTTCAGCTCGGGCAGACCACCGGCGGGCGTGTAACGGTGGTTCTTCGGGTCACGGCACGCCTCGACCGCGGCATCGACGATGTGGGCCGGTGTCGGGAAGTCGGGTTCGCCGGCCCCGAATCCGATGACGTTCTCGCCGGCGGCCTGCAGGGCCTTGGCCTTGGCGTCGACCGCGAGAGTGGCGGAGGGGGCGATTGCGGCGAGTCGTTCGGAGGTGCGCTTCACGCCCGCCAGCCTGCCACAGGCGACCCCGCATCCCAACGAAGAAATGGCCCCGAACCCGGAGGCCCCCGAACCCGACGCGATGAGTCTTCACGCGGACAGGTCGCGCGGAAACTCATCGCCCGCCTCGCCGAACCCGACGCGATGAGTCTTCGCGCGGACAGGTCGCGCGGAGACTCATCGCTTGCGGTGGGTCGTGCGAGGACGTGCGATCGCTGAACGATGCCGCCATGCTGGTGGCCGTGAGCGTCGACCCCGCAACCATCGTGATCCCCGCCGACCTGCTTCCCGCCGATGGGCGCTTCGGATCCGGCCCGTCGAAAGTGCGTCCGGGGCAGCTCGACGCGCTGGTCGCCGCCGGCGACACCGTGCTCGGTACGTCGCACCGTCAGCCTCCGGTGAAGAACCTCGTCGGCTCCGTGCGCTCGGGGCTGAGCGAGCTGTTCTCGCTGCCCGACGGCTGGGAGATCGTGCTCGGCAACGGCGGATCGACCGTCTTCTGGGACGTCGCCACATTCGGTCTGATCGAGAACCGCAGCCAGCACCTCGTGTTCGGCGAGTTCTCCTCGAAGTTCGCCGAGGCCGCTGCGGCCGCCCCGCACCTGGGCGAGCCGACCGTCGTCAAGGCGGACACCGGCAGCCACCCCGAGGCCGTCGCCGAGGACGGCATCGACCTCTATGCGCTCACGCACAACGAGACCTCGACCGGCGTGGCGATGGAGCTGCGTCGACCCGCCGGCACGTCGGCCGACACCGCTCTCGTCGCCGTCGATGCGACCTCCGCTGCCGGCGGTCTGCGCTGGGACCCCTCCGAGGTCGACGTCTACTACTTCGCGCCCCAGAAGTGCTTCGCCTCCGACGGGGGGCTGTGGCTGGCTGCCTGCTCGCCCGCGGCGCTCGACCGCATCCGCTCGATCGGGGCGAGCGATCGGTGGCGTCCGGCGTCGCTCGACCTGCAGGTCGCGCTCGACAACTCCGTGCAGAACCAGACCTACAACACGCCGGCGGTGGCCACGCTCGTGATGCTCGACGCACAGGTGCGTTGGATGCTCGACAACGGCGGCATGGACTTCGCTGCGGGCCGCAGCGCCGAGTCCGCAGCGATCCTGTACGGGTGGGCCGAGGCCCGTGAGTGGGCGAACCCGTTCGTGGCCGATGCGTCGATGCGCTCGAACGTCGTCGGGACCATCGACGTCGACGATGCGATCGACGCCACGACGATCAACACGGTCCTCGCCGCGAACGGAGTGCTCGACACGTTCGCCTATCGCAAGCTGGGTCGCAATCAGTTGCGCGTTGCGATGTTCCCGGCGATCGATCCGTCCGACGTCGAAGCGCTCACCCGCTCGATCGACCACGTCGTCGCTGCGTTGACCTGACGGTTCGCCTGGATCGACGTGGATGCGATGGAGGTTCTCGAGTTCGGCACCGGCGACATCGGCGCGCTCGATCGCCCCGTGATGCTCGTCGGACTCGAAGGCTGGTTCGACGTGGCCAGCGCCGCAACCCAGGCGGTCAACGCGTTCATCAGCGACGACCACGCCGTCACGGTCGGATCGATCGATCCCGACCCGTTCTACGACTTCACCCAACAGCGACCGCACGTCTCCATCGATGACGACATCCGTGAGATCGTCTGGCCGAGCAACGAGTTCGTGCTCCAACGCAACCCTGGCCACCGCGACGTGGTGGGCCTGATCGGCGTCGAGCCGCACCTGTACTGGAAGACCTACGTCGAGGCGATCGTCGTGGTCGCCGAAGCGCTCGGGTGCGAGGCCGTCGTCACCGTCGGCTCGGGTGCCGAGGCGATCCCACACTCGCGCACGCCGCCGGTCACCGGGAGCACGGCAAATGCGGACCTCGCCAGACGGCTCGGTCTGGTAGCACCCAGCTACCAGGGCATCACGGGCGTGGTCGGAGTGCTGCAGGCCGAGCTCGAAGCCCGAGACATCCCGTCGGTGTCGTTGCGTGTCGGTATCCCGCACTACCTGATGAACGCCGAGCACCCCCAGGCAACCGCTGCGCTCGTGCGCCACCTGAGCCACGTCCTCGACGTCCCGAACACGACCGATTTCAGCGACCAGGTCGACAGCTGGCGCGACGTCCACGACGAGATCGCCGAGAACGACGAGCAACTCAAGATGTACGTGCAGCTCCTCGAAGCCGAATTCGATCGCCGTTCCGAAGCCCAGATCCCATCAGCCGACGACCTCGGCGCAGAGTTCGAAGCGTTCCTCCGCGACCAACGCGACGACTGATCACATCACCTGGTTCCCCGAGCCCGGGTCTCGGGGAACCAGCGTGGTTCCCGTAGACCCGGGCTGGGGGAACCAGCGTTCAGGACTTGGCGGCGGCGAAGGCCTTGTCGAGGTCGGCGATGATGTCGTCGACCGACTCGATGCCGACACTGAGGCGGACCAGGCCCGGACCGACCGATGACGCCAGCTGCTCCTCAGGGGTGAGCTGGCTGTGCGTGGTGCTCGCCGGATGGATCACCAGGCTGCGCACGTCGCCGATGTTGGCGACGTGGCTGTGCAGCTCGGCACCCTCGACGAACTTCTTGCCGGCCTCGAGGCCGCCCTTGATCTCGAACGCCAGCACCGAGCCGTAGCCACGGCCGCCGCCGAGCTTGGTGGCCCGCTCGTGCCACGGGCTCGACGCAAGCCCGGAGTAGTTGACCGACTCGACCTGGTCGTGGGCCTCGAGATACTCGGCGACCTTCTGCGCGTTGGCGAAGTGACGCTCCATCCGCAAGCTCAAGGTCTCGATGCCCTGCAGAATGAGGAACGCGTTGAAGGGCGAGATCGCCAGGCCCATGTCGCGCAGCATCTGCACGCGCGCCTTGAGGATGAACGCGCCGTGGCCGAGCGCCGGGAAGTAGGCCAGGCCGTGATAGCTCGGGTCCGGCTCGGTGAAGTTCGGGAAGCGGCCCGACGCGGCGTAGTCGAACGTGCCGCCGTCGACGATGGCACCGGCGACCGACGTGCCGTGGCCGCCCATGAACTTGGTGAGGCTGTGGATCACGATGTCGGCGCCCCACTCGAGCGGGCGGATCAAGTACGGCGTCGGGACCGTGTTGTCGACCATGAGCGGGATGCCGTTCGCATGCGCAACACCGGCGATGCCCTCGATGTCGAGCACGTCGTTCTTCGGGTTGGGGATGACCTCGCCGAAGAGCACCTTCGTGTTCGGCTTGATCGCCGCTTCCCACTGCGCGAGATCGTCGGGATCGTCGACGAAGCTGACCTCGACGCCGAACTTCGGCAGTGTGTAGTGCAGCAGGTTGTAGGTGCCGCCGTACAACGACGGTGAGGCAACGACGTGGTCGCCCGACTCGCACAGCGTCATGAATGCCAGCGTCTCGGCAGCCTGACCAGACGCGACGGCCAGCGTGCCGGGAAGGCCGACCGCAGTGGTGCAACCACCCTCCAGCGCGTTGACCCGAGCTTCGAGCGCGGCCTGCGTCGGGTTCATGATCCGGGTGTAGATGTTCCCGATCTCCGCGAGGCCGAACAGATTGGCGGCGTGGTCGGTGTCGCGGAACTGGTACGACGTCGTCTGATAGATCGGCACGGCGCGGGCGCCGGTGGTCGGATCGGGCTCGCCGCCCACGTGAACTTGCTTGGTCTCGAAACCCCAGGAGTCACTCATAGGCGCCGCACGCTACCCCCCAATACCCGACCCCACAAGTCGGGTTTCCGCTCCAACCCCCCACTCGCCCCCCTCCAGCGATGAGCGAACCGCCCGGATACCGCCACTTGGCTCATCGCTCCGGCCCGAAACGTCTCAGCGATGAGCGAACCGCCCGGATACCGCCACTTGGCTCATCGCTCCGGCCCGAAACGTCTCAGCGATGAGCGAACCGCCCGGATACCGCCACTTGGCTCATCGCAACCGAATGGCGTCAGAGGAGGCTGGCGACGAGACCGGCTTGTCCGAGGTGGTACGTGATCATGATCGTCACCGGCATCCAACGGGCATCGGCGACGAACTGACGCCAGCCGAGGACCGAGTCGGACGCCACGAACAGCGCCGCGCCGAGAATCGCCCAGGTGTTGCCGGTCGCCATCGCGGCGCAGAACATCACCGAGATCGCAAGCAGATACGCCATGACCGCAGGGCCGAGCACCCGCTCCTTGCGGCGGGCGGCGAGCACGATGCGCACTCCGACGGCGACAGCCAGCACCGCCATCATCGCGGCACCGACGAGGAAGCCCGCCGAGGACCAGTCGTCGAACGCGAGGAAGCCGAACGTGTACGCGAGGTGGGCGAACAGGAACGATGCCAGCCCGGGGATGAAGTACCGATCGCCGAACAACAAGAAGACGTCACCGGCGAGCGAGCACACCAGGGCGAGCACGAACCAGGCCCGCACGAGCTGATCATCCGGATGGAGCGCCACCGCCACCGCGATGAGGGCCGCCAACGCCAGCGGCTTGCTCCAGAGCTCCGTCCGCCGGCGCCCGTCGGACAGCCGGCTCCACCAGTTGGCCGCCGCCGCAACAGCGAAGATCGCTGCGAACGTCCACGCCACGTCGGTCACCTGCTCGCCTCCCACCACTCCAGCGATGAGCGAAAAGCCGCCATCCGGGCGGTTCGCTCATCGCAGCCGCCCGCACCACTTCCGCGATGAGCGAAAAGCCGGGATCCGGGCGGTTCGCTCATCGTACGGCGATCGGCACGGCCGCCGCCGGGAGCGCCGGCGACCAAGGCTGACGCTCGGCCGACCTCGACTGCCGCGCCCCGACCCGATGTGAGGCCGAGCACACCGGCATCAGCCGCCGGGAGCGCCGGCGACCAAGGCTGACGCTCGGCCGACCTCGACTGCCGCGCCCCGACCCGATGTGAGGCCGAGCACACGGGCATCAGCCGCCGGAGATGTCGGCGACCTTCTGCTTGCCGGCGCCGATGAACGGCATCATGTCGCGCAGCTCGCCGCCGATCTCCTCGATCGGATGGGCCTTGCCCTCTTCCTGCATGCGCTTGTAGTTCGGGCGGCCGGCCTCGGACTCGGCGATCCACTCGGCGGCGAACTGGCCGCTCTGGATCTCGTCGAGGATCTTCTTCATCTCCGCCTTGGTCGCATCGGTGACGACGCGGGGGCCACGGGTCAGGTCGCCGTACTCGGCGGTGTCGGAGATCGAGTACCGCATCCCGGCGATGCCCTCTTCGTACATCAGGTCGACGATGAGCTTCACCTCGTGCAGGCACTCGAAGTACGCCATCTCGGGGGCGTAGCCGGCCTCCGTGAGCGTCTCGAACCCGGCGCGCACGAGGGCGGTGACGCCACCGCACAGCACGGCCTGCTCGCCGAAGAGGTCGGTCTCGGTCTCGGCGGCGAACGTCGTCTCGATGACGCCGGCGCGCGTGCCACCGATGGCATCGGCGTACGACATCGCGATGTCACGGGCCTGCCCCGATGCGTCCTGGGCAACAGCGATCAGCGCCGGCACGCCGCCGCCTTCGGTGTAGGTCCGGCGCACGAGGTGGCCGGGGCCCTTCGGGGCGATCATGATCACGTCACAGCCGGCAGGCGGCTGGATGCGGTCGAAGCGGATGTTGAAGCCGTGGGCGAAGGCGAGTGCCTTGCCGTCCACCATGTGCGACGCGATATGGGCGTCGTAGATCGCCTTCTGCTCGGTGTCGGGCGCGAGCAGCATGATCACGTCGGCCCATTCAGCGGCCTCGTCGATCGTCATGACGGTGAGCCCGGCGGCCTCGGCCTTGGCGACGGACGACGACTCGGGGCGCAGGCCGACGACGACGTCGACGCCGGATTCCTTGAGGTTCAGCGCATGAGCGTGTCCCTGCGATCCGTAGCCGACGACGGCGACCTTCTTGCCTCGGATGATCGAAGGATCTGCGTCCTCGGCGTAGTACACGGTGACGGCCATGTCAGCCAGCCTTTCCAGTTGTGGGAGTGGGGTTCACGGCGCGCAGTCGTGCGCCGCGATCGAGTTTGGGCAGCGCCACCCGTCCGGTGCGCTGGAGCTCAACGATGCCATAACCGTCGAGCAAATCCTCAAAATCGTCGAGCTTGTCGGGATGACCTTCGAGGCTGACCGTGAGCACCGATTCGGCAACAGCGATGATCTTGCCCTCAAAGATGGTGACCAGTTCGACGACCTTGGCGCGCTGTTGGTCGGGCGCCTTGACCGTGGCGATCAACAACTCGCGCTCGACGGAGCGGCGCGGGTCGAGTTCGGAGATCTTGACGACATCGATCAGCTTGAACAGCTGCTTGGTGATCTGCTCCAGCGGCGTCGACTCGACGTCGACGACGATCGTGATGCGGCTCATCCCCTCGTCCTCGGCCGGAGCGACCGCGAGCGAGAAGATGTTGTACCCACGACGGGCGAAGAGACCGGCCACCCGGGCGAGCACGCCCGGCCGGTTCTGGACGAGCACCGACAGGATGTGGTGGTTGAGGGTCTGGCCCCCGTACTGGTTGATGGTGGTCATGACCGGAATCCTTCGGTGAGTGAGGCGGCGAGGGAAGCGCCAGCGACGAGCCGCACGCAGCGCGAGGAGGAAGCGAAGCGGACGACGAACCCGCCACCAGGAATGGCGGTCACTTGAGGGCCTCGGCTCGGTCGTGCTGGGTGGGATGGAGGATCAGGTCGTCGTTGCTGGCACCCGCGGGCACCATCGGGAAGACCTTCTCGGAGGCATCGGTGCGGAACTCGATGACGACGCTGCGATCGGTGATCGAGTTCGCCTTCTCGATCGCGGGGCCGACCTCTTCGGGCGACTCGACGAGGATGCCGACGCAGCCCATCGACTCGGCCCACTTGACGAAGTCGGGCACGGTCGAGTTGAGGAACACCTCGGAGTAGCGCTCGTCGTAGAACATCTCCTGCCACTGGCGCACCATGCCGAGGTAGCTGTTGTTGAGCAGCGCCACCTTGATCGGCAGTCCCTCGACCGTGGCCGTCACCAGTTCCTGAGCGGTCATCTGGAAGCACCCGTCGCCGTCGACGGCCCACACGTCGCACTCGGGCTTGGCGGCCTTCGCGCCGATCGCGGCGGGGATGGAGAAGCCCATCGTGCCGAGGCCGCCGGAGTTGACCCACGTGTACGGCTCGTTGAACTCGAAGAACTGCGAGGTGTACATCTGGTGCTGACCGACGCCCGACGCCACGATCGTGTGCGGCGCGGCGAGCCGGTTGAGCTCCTCGATGCAGTACTGCGGCTTGAGCGCCGCACCCGGCTCGGACTGCTCGTAGGTCATCGGGAACTGCTCGCGCCACCCCGACACCTTGCTCTTCCACGCCGACGTGTCGGCCTGGGTGGTGCCGGCGGCGATCATCGAACGGATCTCAGCGATGATCTCCTCGATCACGTACTTGGCGTCGCCGACGATCGGGACGTCGGGCCGGCGAACCTTGCCCTGCTCTGCTGGATCGATGTCGACGTGGATGACCTTGGCTTCCTGGGCGAACGCGTCGACCTTGCCGGTGATTCGGTCGTCGAAGCGGGCGCCGAGCGTGATCAGGAGATCGCTCTTCTGCATCGCGGTGACGGCCGTGGCGTTGCCGTGCATCCCGGGCATGCCGAGGCACAGCGGGTGGTTGTCGGGGAACGCGCCGCGCGCCATCAGCGTCGTGACGACGTAGCTGTCGATCAGCTCGGCCAGCTCACGCAGCGCTTCGGCGGCGCGGGCCTTGAGGATGCCACCGCCGGCGTAGATGACCGGGCGTTCCGACGCCATGATCAGGCGGGCGGCCTCCTTGATCATCCGGGCGTGGCCCTTGACGTTGGGGCGATAGCCGGGGAGCGAGTCGAGGACTTCCTGGTCGGTGGGCCAGTACCATTCCATCTCGTTCTGCAGGCAGTCCTTGGGGACGTCGATCAGCGTGGGGCCCGGCCGCCCCGTGGTGGCGATGTGGAACGCCTGGCGCACCGCCATCGGGATGTCCTGGGCGGACATGACCAGCTCGTTGTGCTTGGTGCACGACCGGGTGATGCCGACGGTGTCGCACTCCTGGAAGGCATCGCTGCCGATCGCTGCCGTGGGCACCTGGCCGGTGATCGCGACCATCGGAACGGAGTCCATGTAGGCGTCCATCAGCGGCGTGACGAGGTTGGTGGCCGCCGGGCCGGATGTGACCATGGCGACACCCGGCTTGCCGGACACGTGGGCGTAGCCCTCGGCCATGTGGCCGGCGCCCTGCTCGTGACGCACGAGGACGTGGCGGATGGAGCTGTCCATCAGCGGGTCGTAGGCGGGCAGGATGCACCCACCCGGGTAGCCGAAGATCAGTTCGACGTTCTCGTACTCGAGTGCTCGGATCAGCGCCTCGGCGCCGGTGAGTCGTTCGGTCATGTCAGTGCCTTTGTGTCGAGGTGTTCGGTGTGGAGTGGTCGGGTGGAGTGGGCGGGATCGGGGCCGGGTCGCAACTGGTGCCGAAAAGCAAACGACCTCCCGTCTGGGAGGTCGGAGCACGCGCAGCGGAAGGCCGGGCGTGCTACTGGATGAGTACTACGAGCAGGCTCGGGAATGCGGGGGTCGTCGTAGACACGGGGGACATCATAGTCCTCATCGGCACGTTGCGGGCAAGTCCTGAATCTCGCCCGCAACGTGCCGTTCGATCAGACCATCCGGCGGCGGCGTGTGGCGACCACGAGCAACCAGCCCAGGCCGAGCGCTGCGACCGCCAACATCACGACGTTGACCACCCCAGCGCCGGTCGTCGGGAGCCCGGCTCCCGCACCGTTGAGGATCGAGATGCCGAAGTCGACCGTGGTGATGTCCTCGCCCGGCCCGACGGTGACGGTGGCGTTGCCGTCGATCGCTCCGTCGGGATCGGCGGAGATCTGCGTCCCGGCGGGGACGGTCGAGGTGTCGACCACCACCGTGTAACGGCCCGGGGGCAGGTCGTCGAAGGTGTAGTTGCCGTTGACGTCGGTGACGACGGTCGCCACGACCGTGCCCGCTTCGTTGCGGACGCTGATCCGAACGCCGGGCACGCCGGGCTCACCGGGGTCCTGAACCCCGTTTCGGTCGAAGTCGTTCCAGACCCGGTCGCCGATCGAGCCGGTGGGCGTGAAGCCGTGGACCACGTTGCCGGTGCCGCCTGCCGGAACGGTGACGGACGCCGAGGCCGGCGTGCTGGCGACGAGACCGGGCGGCACCGTCGAGGTACGCACTACGGCGGTGTATTCGCCTGCAGGTACGTTCCCGAGCGTCCAGTCGCCGTTCGCGTCCGTCGTCACCTCGATGACGATCGGGCCCGCCGGGCCGTTCCACGTCACCACGACGGTGACGCCGCCGATGCCGGTCTCTCCGGCGTCCTCGACTCCGTCGTTGTCGGTGTCGTTCCACACGCGCCCGGTCACGCTTGCGGTTCCGACCACACCGAAGTCGACGGTGCGGACGTCGCTGCCGTTGACCAGCTCGACCGATGCCCTGGTCGGATCGCCCGCGTCGAGATCGGAGTTCGGTGCGTACCCAGGCGCGAGTGCACCAGCGGAGTAGCTGACCACCGTCGTGCCGGGTGGCAGGCCTGTCACGAGGTACTTGCCGTTGGTGTCGGTGGTTTCGATGACGACGATGTCATCGGCCGTGCCGATCGTCCCGTCCGCTCCCGGGGACGTGACGGTCACCGGGATGCCGGGGAGTCCCGGTTCGTTCGCGTCCTGCGTCCCGTCGCCGTCGAAGTCGAGCCACACGGTGTCGCCCACCGTGGCGTTGCCGCGATACCCGAAGTCCTGCGCCAGGTTCGACTGTCCGTTGGCCAGCGAGACCACCGAACTGTTCGGCGCGCCACTGTCGGGGTCGAATGTCGGGCTCACACCGGGCGGGAGGTTGGCGACGTCGACGCGGAAGGTGCCGGCGGGGAGGTTCCCGAATTCGTAGCCGCCGTCGGCGTCCGTCGTCTGGGTGGCGTACACGACGTCGTCGGCCGTGCCGAACTCACCGTCGGGGCCGGCCCAGGTGAGGGTGACGATGGCGCCCGGGATGCCGGGTTCGCCCGCATCGACGGTGCCGTCGCCGTCGCGGTCGAGCCAGATCGTGTCGCCGATCCGACCCGTTCCGGTGTAGCCGAAGTCCTGGTCGAGGTCGACGGCGGGCTCGGTGTCGCCGACGCCGAGGTCGGTGACGATCGAGACGCCGTCGGGCGACGAGGTCGCGTCGTCCGCGTCGAAGGTGGCCGTGTCGAGTCCGTCGGGCAGGCCACTGCCGACGGTGATCGACCAGGTGCCGTCGGGGAGGTCGGTGAACGAGTACTCACCGTTCGCGCCCGTGGTGACGGTGGGCAGGACAAGATCGTCGGCCGTGCCGGCGACACCATCAGGGCCGAACCAGCGTGCGGTCACCACGACGCCCGCGAGCCCGGGCTCGCCCGCGTCCTGCTCGCCGTCGGCGTCGATGTCGTACCAGACGACATCGCCGATGGTGTTGTTGCCGCGGTAGCCGAAGTCGCGATCGAGGTCGGCAACCGGCTCGTCGACGCCGACGCCGAGGTCGGTGACGATCGACGTCGAGTCGCTGTCGCTCTCGGGGTCGCCGGTGTTGGCAGCCGCGTCGACGATGCCGCCGACGACGGTGACCTCGAAGTCGCCGTCGGGCAGGTCGTCGAAGAGGTAGCCGCCGGTCGGGCCGGTGGTCGTGGTGAAGGTCCGGGCACCGCCGGGGGCGTCGGTCCACACCAGTCGCACGGTCTGCCCGGCGATGCCAGGCTCGTCGAGGCTCTGCGTTCCGTCGCCGTTGCGGTCGAACCAGACGGTGTCACCGATGCGGTTGATGCCCCGGTAGCCGAAGTCCTGCTCGAGGTCGCTGCCGTCGGCGGGCAGAACGACCTCGGAGGTCGAGTCGAGGCCTCCATCGGCATCGAACGTCGGCTCCATGCCGCTCGGCAGAGTGGCCGGGTTGACGGTGACGGAGTAGGTGCCCTCGGGCAGCCCCGTGAACCTGTACGTGCCGTCCGGGTCGGTGGTCAGCACTCGCGTCTCGTTGTCGGCGGTGGTGTCGGGGTCGCCGTCCTCGCCGTACCAGAGCAGCGTCACCTCGACGCCGCCGAGGCCGGGCTCGTCGGCGGTCTGCTCGCCGTCGCCGTTGCGGTCGAACCAGATCGTGTCGCCGATCGTGCCGCCGCCGGCGTAGCCGAAGTCGACGTCGCGGACCGACTCGCCCGCCGTCAGGCCGATCTCCTCGGTCTGCCCGTCCGGTGTTGCCGTGCCGCCGTCGCGGTCGAACGTCGGTGTGACACCGGCCGGGAAGTCGGCGTCGGTGGTGTCGACGGTGACGCGGAAGTCTCCGGCGGGCAGGCCGGGGAACAGGTACTCGCCGTTGGCGTCGGTGGTGTCGGTGAGCACGACGTCGTCGGCCGTGTCGAACTGTCCGTCCACACCCGCCCAGCGCAGCGTGATGTCGACGTTCTCGATGCCGGGCTCACCGGCATCCTGCATGCCGTCGCGGTCGAAGTCGAGCCAGAGACGGTCGCCGATCGAGGCGGTGCCGGCGAAGCCGAAGTCCTGCCGGAGGTTCGACGTGACGAGGGTGACGTCGCTCGTCGAGTCCACTCCACCGTCGGAATCGAAGGTTGCCGTGAAGCCGGCAGGGACGCCGCTCGTGACGGCGACAGTCCAGTCGCCGTCGGGCAGGTTCGTGAAGGTGTAGCCACCGTTGGCGCCGGTGACGGTCGTGAGCACGATGCCGTTCGGACCGGTGGCCGTGACGGTGACGCCCGGGATACCGGGCTCGCCAGCGTCCTGGATACCGTCACGGTTCAGGTCCCACCACACGAAGTCGCCGAGCACGCTGTCCGCGTCGTAGCCGAAGTCCTGCGCCAGGTTGTCCTCGCCGTTCCCGAGCACGATCCGCGACGTCGAGTCTCCGGTTCCGGCAGGCCCGTCGGGGTCGCCGGTGTTGGCAACCGTCGCCGGCAGTCCGCCGGTGACGGTGACGTCGTAGCCGCCGGGCGGCAGGTGGTCGAAGAGGTAGCGGCCGTCGGCCCCGGTGGTGACGGTGACGACCGTTCCGTCGTCGCCCTCGAGGACGACCGTGACACCTTCGAGGCCTGGTTCGCCCGCATCCTGGATGCCGTCGCCGTCCTGGTCGAGCCAAATGCGGTCGCCGATCGAGCCGGTCCCGCGGTAGCCGAAGTCCTGGTCGAGGTCGTCCTCGCCCGGGTCGAGCGTTACGAGCGATCGTCCGTCAACCGCGCCCTCAGGGTCCGACACGATGCCGTAGCCGGTGGGCACGGCACCGACGACCACGCCGTAGTTGCCGGCGGGCAGGTTCCGGATCAGGTACTTGCCGTCGGCGTCGGTGGTGTCGGTGTACACGACGTTGTCCGCAGCGGTGGCCAGGTTGCCGTCGGGGCCGGCCCAGGTGACGGTGACCACGACGCCGGGGATGCCGGGCTCGATGTCGCCGGGTGTGTTGTTCTGCGAACCGTTGCCGTCGCGGTCGAACCAGATCGTGTCGCCGATCGATCCCGTTCCGGTGTAGCTGAAGTCGACGTCGCGGCGCGCGCCATCCTGGGCGAGCGTCCCCCGCCATGCGTTGGCGAGCCCCGCCGTCGCGGCGTCGAGGTCGTAGACGGGGGTGAGACCGGCGACGGGGAGCGTCGTCGGGTCGACCGTCACCCGGTACTCGCCGCCCGGCAGGTTGCGCACGAGGTAGGTGCCGTTCGAGTCGGTGGTGGTCACGACGACTTCGTCGTCGCCGCCTCCGAGCACGCCGTCGAGTCCGAGGTAGGTGACGGTCACCGTCACGCCGGCGAGTGCCGGGTCGCCCGTCGCCTTCAGCGGGCCGCCCGCGCCGTCGACGTCGAACCAGAGCTGATCACCGATCGACGCGAGGTCGAGTTCGACGGCTACGTCATCGGGGGCGACGTCGGTGTACTCGCGGTACGAGCGTGTCGGGTTCGCGTCGCGTTCGGTCTTCGACACGCCGTAGTACGAGGGGACGTCGGCGATGTTGGACAGTTCCGGCCCGCTCGGAACCTCGTTCGTCTCGTCCCAGGTAGCAGGGACGGTGAGCGTGTAGGTGATCGTCACGCTGCCACCGGCGGGGATGGGGCCGACGATCCGCCACTCGAGCGTCGGGGCCGTCCCGTCGACGACGTCGATGCCGTCACCGACGACGTCGATGTAGGAGTAGTTCCAGTCGACGATGGCGGCGGTGGTGATCGTGTCGGTCACCCTGGCGTCGTAGGCCGGGCTGGTGCCCGAGTTCGCCACGACCAGGCTGTAGGTGAGGACGTCGCCGGGCTTGGCGCGGCGGCGGTCGTCGTTGTCGGTGTCGCCGGAGACGTTCTTGTCGATCGTCAGGAGCGGTTCGAGCACGTCGACGTCGAACGTCGAGGGCTGTGGGTTCGGGTTGCCGTTGAAGCTGCCGGGTGCCGGCGGCGACGTCGGGCCGGGTGGCGAGGTGATGAGATCGGTCAGGTTCCAGTAGATCTCGGCGCCGTTGGTGAGCGTGTCGCCGTCGTCGACCGCGGCGGCGTTCGCCACGACGGCGGTGTAGTTGATCGTGATCACCCGGTTCCCCGCGGCCGGCGTGGTGATGTCGTCGAAGAAGAACGAGACGCGTGCTCCGGTGGCCGACCCGTCGTTCGACACGTCCGCCGTGGTCAGCGAGCAGGTGCCGGCACCTTCCGTACAGGTGATGGAGTCGAGCGACTCGAACAGCATCCCGGCGGGCAACTGGTCGATGACGGTGATGTCGTTGGCGATCACGCCGGCGGGAACGGTGGCGGTGACGGTGTACGCAACGGCCTCGCCGATCGTGGCCGTGCCGGGTGTGCCGGTCTTCGTGGCGTCGAGCAGGGGTGCGACGACCTGGCTGTCGTCGTTGCTCTGGTAGCCGGACGTCGGGCCGCCGTTCGGCGACGCCGGGCTGCGCTCGGCCGGTGCGAGCTCGCCGGCCGGGGTGGGTGGGGTGCCGGGGTACGAGGTGGTCGTGGCCCTGGCGGTGTTGAGGATCGGCCCGGCGGCGACCAGCGGGTTCTTCGTGCGCGCCTGGTAGGTGCGAGTTGCCGTCGCGCCCGGGTTGATCGTGGGAATGCTCCACGTGATCGTGCGTGTGCCCGCATCCCAGAGTCCACCGTCGGGGGCGATCGTGTCGCCGTTCTCGGCAAGGTCGTTGGGTGCCTCGAGCACGTCGAGCTCGGCGGGGACCGTGTCGACGACGACGGTGTCGTTCGCCGTGGAGACGGCCGAGACGCCCGTGTTGTTGTTGCGGACCGACACCGTGTACTCGATCGTTTGACCGGCGACCGCGGTGCCATCGAGGTCGTCGTTGACTTTCGTGGTGACGATGTTGGGCTCGACGATCCGTGTCGTGACCGTGGCAGCCGGAGCGGTCTGCGCCCCCGCCGCGCTGGTGTAGGCGAGATTGGCGGTGTTGGCCGTGGTGGTGTTGCGCGTATTGCTTGCGACGTCGTTGACGACGGCGTCGAACGTGACCACGATCACGTCGTCGGCACCGTTCGCGACGTTGTAGGTGGTGGGCGTCGTCACGGTCCAGCGGTTGCCGGCGTCGTCGACCTGCAGGCGGTACGCGTTCGCGTCCGGTGACCCCGCTGCGATCGGAACGCCATTGCGTGTCGCGCTCACCGACGAGGCGACCAAATTCTTCTCGCCGGTCGTCGGGTTGCCGCCGTCGAGCACGTCGGTGATCGACCCGTTGGTGAGGCTGGTTCCCGCCGGGAAGGTGGCCGTCACCGTGTACCGGATGGTCTCACCGATCGTGGCCTGCCCGTTGGCGTTGTTGCCCGCCTGGGTCAGCAACGTCGTCGCCGTCTTGGTCAGTGTCGGTGGGCGCGTGCGGATCGCTGCGGTGTCGTCGGCACGCGACGTGTTCGGGGTCAGGGTGGTGTCGATGTTGCTCGCCGGGACGTAGGTGAACGGTGTGCCCGAATTGGTGTCGCCGCGGTAATCACGAACTCCGGCACGGTTGGTGAGCGTGATGCCGGGGGTGACTCCGTCGGGGACGGTGACGGTGTAGGTGAGGTTCGTGGTCGCGTTCGCGGCGATGTCGATGTCGTCCGCGATGTCCCAGTCGATGCGCGAAGGACTCCCCGGCGTGCAGGCTCCGCCGTTGCTGATGCCGGTCACATCGGCACAGCTGACCTGGGCGGGCAGGAGATCTCGAACCGACACGTCGAGCGCTGGAATGTTTCCGGTGTTGCGGACCGCGACGTTGAAGACGACGCCGTCGCCCTCGTTCACCGGGACGGGATCAGCCGCAGCGTTCGCCACGCCGCCGACGGACGCGACGGCCTTGGCGAGTGTGAGCACCGGTTCGCCCCACTCGGCGCTGGCGTCCTCGCGGAGTTGGAAGATGCTCGGGTTCGTCGGATCGGAGTCCTGGTAGCGGAACTTCATCAGGTTGCCGACGATGTCGCCGGGCTGAGCGGCGTTCGGGTCGACGATGCGTGCGGCGACGATGCCCTCGAGCAGCTTGCCGCCGACATCGACGTCGCCGAGGGCGAACACGACGCGACGACCGTCGACGGTCACCGTGACCGGGCCCGGATCCACGGTGTTGGCGACGCCGAGCCGGGCGCCCAGGTACTGGAATCCGAACGGCAGGAAGTCCTCGACGACCGGCTTGATCGTGTCGAGCCGGCTCGGGAACTGGACGCGGAGCCGGAAACAGACCAGGTCGCCGGGCCGGTAGAGGCCGGCCAGGTCCGCATCCCATGCGAGGCCGTCGCCGTTGCCGTCGGTCTCGGGAGTGCCACTCGTGCCGCACACGGCACGCACCCCGTTTCCGGGCAGCGGGAGCGCGATGTCCTTCGAGATCGCCGGACCCTCCGCAGTGAGACTGGCCGATGACTCGTCCTCGACGGGGATCGCCGTGGTGGCGACAGGCGTGCCCGGCAACGACGTGAGTGTGTCCGACGTGGTGGAGAGTTCGACGCTGTTCGTGAAGTCGTCGCTGGACGACACCGGGCGTCCGACCTGACCTCGGTATTCGGTTCGAACGCTGGTCGTGAGCGTGATGGTGGCCGTCGAGCTGCGCTCGGTGAACGCAGGGAGCACCCAGGTGACGACGCTGGTGGTCGCATCCGGGGTGGTCGGGGTCCGCGTGACGAACGCGGGCGTCGACGACGAGGACACGTGGTCGAGCGTCGCCGGCAGCGTGTCGACGACCGTGATCGGCGTGGTCGAACGGGCGTACTCACTCGACTCGACGAACAGCGTGAAGATGGGAGCGTCACCCTGCTCGAACGTGGCGCGGTCAGCGCGCTTGTGGATCGATACGTCCTCGGCGATCACCTGCTCGTAGTCGTCGTCGGTCGACGCAGGGCCTCCGTTGTACGAGCCGGTGGCGACGGTGTAGTTGCGCCATGCGGTCTCCGCGGCGGTCTCACTCGTCAACGGACCGGTGTTGTTGTCGAGGTTGGCGGTGGACACGAACGGCGTGACCGACGGCATCACGTTCTGGCGCAGCGGGATCGCCGCGACGTAGTCGATCTCGAACGTACCGCTCGCCGGCAGGTTGGCGCTGCCGAGCGCGCCCGCGAGAACCGCCGAACTCCACTCGACGCGGGTGTACACCGCCAGGGGCAGCGGACCCGCCCCGTCGGGGTCGACGGAGACGGTGGTGACGTCAGGCGCGTTGGCACCGGTTGGGCAGACGTTGGTGAGCGCGGGCGCATTGCCGGCACCGTCGATGCGACCCGAGGTGGGGTACTCCTCAGTGCCCAGCGCGGAGTTGTCGACCCCACCGCAGCCGAGGAACTCGAGGCCGGCCGGCAAGAAGTCGACGATCGAGAAGTTGGTCGATGGGTTGACGAAGTTGTTGTTGACGGTGAGCGTGTAGACGGTCTGGTGGTCGTGCACGCCGCGGAACAGTTCGTCCTCCTCGCTCGGTTCGTCCTTGACGATCTCGAACGGGATCATCTCCGTCGACGCGGACGCTGGCCCCGCACTCTGAGTGAAGTCGCCGGTGACGTCACCGGTGGGACCGATGTCTGGCACGTTGTTCGGATTCGTGTTGACGTAGGCCCGCGCCGGTGAACTGACCACGCTGTTGATGGCGATCACCGCCGGATCGATCGCGACCCGGTAGTCGAAGTTGACCACGGTGCCGGCCAGCGAGTCCGACACGTTCTCCCAGACCAGCATCGTGAAGCCACCCGGACGCGAGAATTCCAGGGGCTCGGGATCGGACGACCCCACGACGTAGCTGACACCGGGTGGCAGCAGGTCATTCAACGTGAGGTTGTAGCCGTCGTTGCCCGCTGCGGTGGTGGCCGTGTTGCTCACTGTCAGCGTGATGGGGATCTCAGCTCCGTACAGCACGTCGGCGGGTGCCGACTTCGTCAACGACAGGACTGGAGCCGCAAGGGCCGTCGAGGCCTGTGCCCCGACGACGATCACGGTCGACAACATGGCGAGCGCGATCGCCGTGACTACACGCTGCAGGATGGTCGGACTCATGTGGGGTGGGCTCCGATGCGAGCCACGCTGCGGGCGCACTCGAGGTGTGGGGGGGTGGGCGACGGTTAAGTCATCGGCATCAGATCACGGAACTTGACCGATGTGGTTGATTCATCACCTGACGGTCTCTGTGAATGTGGGGAGACCCCTCGGCGCGAGGCAGCCGACGATGCCTCGCCAGATCGACGACATGGACGGGTTGACGAGAGCTGCGAGCCGCCCAGATGATCGCCGGTGAACTCGTATCTGAGTGGCGGAGTGACTTCGATTGCCACGGTGCATCCGACGACACGACGGTCGCTCCCACTATTGATCTGGACGACCGCGTGGACTCCCAACTCCGGAGATCGATCTGAGGCGCGTCGTCGGAAGACCGGCGCTGCAACGAACACCACGACCGCTCCGAGACACACCGTGTCCGTCGCATTGGATTACCGTTGGCCAACGTCGAGATGGGGGTCTTGTCATGCGGGTGAGCGCAGGCCGTTCGTGGGTGTGGGGTATCGCGGTGGTGTCGCTGGTGGCGGCCGGATGTGGGAGCGACGGCGATGGTTCGCAGTCTTCCGAGACTGCGTCTCCCGCACCCACGACCGAAGTGCCCGTCGTGACCGACGAACCGACCGAGACCGACGCTCCGGTGTCGACCGATGCGCCGACCACCTCCGAGGCCGAAGCGGACGACGACTTCACCGGCCGGGTCGCCGAGATGGGTCCGGCCACGGGCGAGCCGATGAGGATCGGCCTCGTCAACACCGAGGGCGTGCCGGGCCTCGACCTCGCCGACATCCGCGTGAACATCGAGGCGACGTTCGCCTACCTCAACGAACACGGCGGAATGGGGGGTCGACCGATCGACGTGACGAGCTGCGCGTCCAAGGGTTCGCCCGAGACGTCGCAGGCCTGCGCGCAGGAAATCGCCGGATCAGATGTCGAGCTGGTGCTCCTCGGCCTCGACCTGTTCCCGGGATACACGACCTTCGATGCCATCGAACTGCCGGTCGTCGGGCTGCTCCCGATCCTTCCGGGCGACTACACGGCGAACGCGCTGTTCACCACCGGCGGCAACGCCACGCTCGCCGCCGGAATGGCCGGCGTCGCCAGCGAGCAGTTCGGCGCGACATCGGTCGGGATCATCAGCGCCGATGCTCCGGGGTCGAACGGCACCGAGGCGGCGCTCACGGCCTCGCTCGACAAGCTGGGCATTTCGTACGTGTCGATCAAGGGCGGGGTCACCGAAACCGACGCCGGCTACCAGGGCCTGATGCAACAGGCCAACCAGGGCGATCCGGACCTGTTGGTCACGCTGTACGACGCACCGGGCTGCATCGGTACCATCCGCGGGCGGGTCTCGCTGGGGATCGACACACCGGTGCTGGCCTCGAGCGAATGCGCCTCCAAAGAGGTCATCGAGCAGGTCGGAGACGACGCGCTCGGCTGGACATTCCTGGGCGCCCAGACCAACGACGAGACGCCGGCCAACACACTGATCCGAGAGATCATGGCGCCGGTGCTCGGCGTGCCAGCGGACGAGGTCGACCCATCGTCGCTCGGCCTCGGCGGGCTCGGCATCATCCAGGCGATGACGCTCGCCAAGTTCGCCGATGCGATCGCCACTGGCGGCGGCGAGGTCACCGGAGCGTCCCTCTACGACTACTTCGCGACGACCCGCGAGTCGATCTGGCCATCCGGACTCCCGGTCGAGTGCGGCAAGGCCGCGGCCTATCCGTCGATCTGCACGTTCGAGTTCCCGGTGATCGAGTACACCGAGGACGGCAGCCTCCAGCCGGCCGAGGGCTTCGAAGTGGTCTCGGCGTTCGAGTATCTGCCCTGACCCGCACGCCCTAGTGTGGGCGCCCATGGCAGCAACGCTGATGGACGGCAACGCGTTACGCGACGAGTTGATCGCAGGGATTCGCGCACGGATCGAAGACGCAGGGTCGCCAGCGGTGTGCCTGGCGACGGTACTGGTCGGCGACGACGGCCCGAGCCAGCGCTACGTCAACATGAAGCACAAGAAGGCCGCCGAGGCCGGTCTGGCCTCACGACACGTCGATCTGCCCGCCACGGCGACGCAGGCCGAAGTCGAGTCGGTCGTTCGCGGGCTGGCGATCGACGACCATGTCCAGGGAATTCTCGTGCAGCTGCCGCTGCCCGACGGTCTCGATCCGGAGCCCGTCCTCGATCTGATCCCGCCGGAGAAGGACGTCGACGGTCTGACCGAGCGCTCGATGGGTCGACTCGTGCGAGGACGTCCCGGACTGGTCGGTTGCACCCCGCTCGGCGTGATGCGTCTCCTCGAGCGCTACGACGTGCCGACCAGCGGGAAGCGAGCCGTGGTGATCGGCCGTTCGACCCTCGTCGGGCTGCCGCTGTCGCTGCTGCTCGCCCGCAAGGGCGTGGATGCCACGGTGACGCTGGCGCATTCGCGCACCGCTGACATGGCCGCCGTGGTGCGAGAGGCGGACATCGTGATCGGTGCCGCCGGGCAGGCGCGGATGATCACCGCCGACATGGTGAAGCCCGGTGCAACCGTGATCGACGTCGGAGTGTCGCGCACCGAGTCGGGCATCGTCGGCGACGTCGACTTCGATCCGGTCTCCCAGGTGGCGGGGTTCATCACCCCGATGCCGGGTGGCACCGGCCCGATGACGATCGCCTGCCTCCTCGAGAACACCCTCACCGCCGCCCAACTCCAAGGCGCCTTCCCTGCGTAGTTCATCCTGCCGCTCGTAGTTCCCCGAGCCCGGGTCTCCGGGAACCACCGTGGTCCCCCGAGCCCGGGTCTCCGGGAACCACGATGTTCGCAGGCACCCGCTGTGCGTCGATGACAGCGACCACCCTGCGTCGCAACGACGCAAACGCGACGGACTCCGCAGATCGAACTCTCCCCCGCCTCGCGATGCGCCGCACCGATCGCAGGTCACTCAATCCGTAGCGCTGGGCAAGGGCCGAGCTCGTGTCGGCCCGATAGTCGACCGCGAGCGTGATCATCAGCATGCGCGCCTCGTCGCTCACCCTGCCTCTCGGCGAGCGGAGGTCGGTGACGTCGCGTCCGACAACCGCCGCAACGGCGGCTTCGATCTCGCTGCACGCAGTCGGGATCGACGGTGGCAGCCAACCGAACGGCAGGCGATCACCCGGTTGCGGCGTCAGGACAAATCGCTCGTAGGCGTCGGCGTCGGACATCACCACGCCGGTCGCCAACCAGTCCGGCAGCGGTCGACGCCCGATCAACGGCCCGAGACTCGCCCAGGGATACGCGGAGAGACCATTCGAGCCGACGATGGCGATCGGATTGCGATGGATGTATCGGGCGGTCTGGATCAACTGCGCGTCCGACGTGATCGGCTCGCTGAAGTAGCGCGCCGTGAAGAGCGGCCCGGTGCGATTGGTCCATCCGTTGTACATCGACGCATAGCGGCTGCCGAGGCGGTGCATCGCCTCGGGCAGAACGCCGTGCGGCGCGTGAGCAAGGAGGTGGGTGTGGTTGGTCATCCACGCATAGGCGTGCAGGTCGACCTCGAACCGAGCGAACGACTCGGCGAGGAGTTCCTCGTAGACGGTCCGATGGCTCGGAGAACTGAAGATGTCCTGGGCGTCAGCGCCCTTCTGGACGACGTGAAACCATTCGCTGCTGATGAGATCTCGGTGATGCGTCATGGTCACGATGTTGACCAAGCCGTGTCACAGAGATGACGGCGTGGTTCCCGGAGACCCGGGCTCGGGGGACCACGGTGGTTCCCGGAGACCCGGGCTCGGGGGACGACGGGAGGGTCAGCCGGCTTCGGAGTGGGTGACGGGCTGCTCGCCCATCCACTCGCGCAGGGTGTTCTTGAGCTTGGTCTGCTGGATGAACAGATCGCTCTCGGCTGGGCTCTCGCCAGCGGCCTGCGGGGCCTTGAGGTAGAAGCTCAACCATTCCTGCACACCCGACTCGCCGGCACGATGCGCAAGGTCCATGAAGATCGCGAGGTCGAGCACGATCGGCGCCGCGAGGATCGAGTCGCGGCACAGGAAGTCGACCTTGATCTGCATCGGGTAGCCGAGCCACCCGAAGATGTCGAGGTTGTCCCAACCCTCCTTGTTGTCACCGCGGGGCGGGTAGTAGTTGATCCGCACGACGTGGTCGATGTTGCCGTAGAGGTCCGGGTACACCTCGGGCTGGAGGATCCCGTCGAGCACGCCGAGCTTCGAGACTTCCTTCGACTTGAAGTTCTCCGGGTCGTCGAGCACCTCGCCATCACGGTTGCCGAGGATGTTGGTCGAGTACCAGCCGCGCAGGCCGAGCATGCGGGCCTTCAGGCCGGGGGCGAGGATCGTCTTCATCCAGGTCTGGCCGGTCTTGAAGTCCTTGCCGGCGATCGGCACGTTGCGGGTCTTCGACAGCTCGATCATGCAGGGCAGGTCGACCGACAGGTTCGGGGCGCCGTTGGCGAACGGCACGTCGGACTGCAGGGCGGCGTACACGTAGATCTGGCTGGGCGAGATGTTGGCGTCGTTGTCCTTGAGGCCCTGCTCGAACGCCGCAACGGTCTCGTGAACGGCCGACGGCTCCTGGTAGGCCTCGGTCGAACCACACCACACCATCACGAGGCGATCGCAGCCGTTCGCCGACTTGAAGTTGGCGATGTCCTCCATCAGGGCCATGGCCTGATCCCACTTGTTGTCGATCTTCTTGACGCGGACACCTTCGAGGCGTGACACCCAGCGCTGGTCGAACACCGCTTCCATCGGGACGATCGCTTCGAGCTCGCTCGAGATCGCATTGAGGTCCTCGCTGTTCAACACCCCGGCGGTGCGAGCGGCTTCGAGTGCGTTGGGCGAGATCGGATCCCAGCCGCCGAACACGATGTCGTCGAGGCCCGCCAGGGGGGCGAACTCCTTGATCATCGGGTTGCGGTTCTCGTCCTTGGTGCCCAGGCGGATGTGCGCCATCTGGCTGATGGAGCCGATCGGCGGGTGGATCCCCTTGCGGGCGGCGATGACGCCGGCGATGAAGGTGGAGGCCACGGCACCCATGCCGGGCGTGAGGACACCGAGTTTGCCGGTGGCGGGAGCGATCTGTCGTGCGGTCATTCCAGCGATGATAAGCCGTGTTTCACTTCGAAGCTGAATTGTGAAGCATATCCGATGTATATTTCCCGAGGTGCGACCGCTTCCCGATCTCTCGATTCGACAACTCGAGTATCTCGTTGCCGTCGCCGACTCGCCGTCGTGGGCGATCGCCGCCGAGCGGGTCGGCGTCAGCGCATCGGCGTTGTCACAGGGCGTCGCCGAACTCGAGCGACGACTCGGCGTGCCGCTCTTCGAGCGCGACGGGCGCCGCCGCCGGCTCCGCCCGAGCGCACAACCCGCCGTCGGCCATGCCCGCCAGGTCCTCGGACTCACCGGCGATCTCGCCGACTGGGCGAACCGGATCAACCAGGGTGCCGCCGGCCGGCTGCGTCTGGGCATGATCGACGCCGCCGCGATCGGCCACCACTCCGAGGTCGTTCGCGCCTTTCGGGGCGAGCACCCCGACGTCGACCTCCGACTGCGTGTGGCGCCGTCGGCGCCGCTGCTCGATCTGTTGATCGCGGGCGAACTCGACCTCGTGGTGTGCGTCGAACCCGCAGGTCCGATCGCCGGCATCGACACCGAGCCGGTGCTCACCGAGCAGCTCGCCGTGTACGGACCGCCGGACGGCAACCTCGATCAGCCGTCGACCTGGGGGCCGTGGGTGCTGTTCCCGGCAGGATCCCACACTCGCACCATCGTCGCCGACGCACTCGCTCGGCTCGGCGCTCCCCTCGAGGTCGCCGCCGAGAGCCACCAACCCGACGTCGTTCGCGAGATGGTCCGCCTGGGGTCGGGCTGGACCGTGCTGCCGACGATCCAGGCCGAGCACGGCGATCGAGCGCTCCCACCCGGTCGACCGCTCACCAGCCGCCGGCTGGTCATTGCGACACGCCGCGACTCGGTGCGCGACCCGGTGGTCGACGAGTTCGCCGAGCGGGTCAGGCAGGCGTCAACGTCACCGGCACCGTGACCGATGGATCGGCCGTCTGGAAGTCGAGCACCGGCGCCGGCCCGTCACACGAGTACGTCACCCCGTTGATCGGAGTGCTGTTCAGAAAGCCGTTTGCGAGGTCCGGGCCGTCGAACACCACGCCGTTGACGGTGATCGACACGACCAACGCGTTGAGGTCGGACGCCGTCGTGACCACCCCGTCCGTCGCAGTCCAGTTGCCCGTGATCGCGCCTCCGACCTCGCCCGTTCCGCTCGCACCGGCGACCTCGACGGTCAAGGAGAATTCGGGCGCCCACTCGTAGGTGCCATCGGCAGCGAACAACAGTGGCGCCGACCCGACGGAGTCGATGGTCAGCGGCGCCTCCAGCGTGCTCATCAACCCGGAGTAGAAGGCGTCCATCTGCTCCTCGGTGACGACCCAATCGCCGACCAGGCACTCACCGGCGTCCGGCGCAGGAGCCGCCGACGTCGGTGGATCGGACTCCGCACCCGCGCCGGCGGCGGGCGGCTGCGTGGCAGCGGGCGGCTCGGTCGCAGCCGGCGGCTCGGTCGCCGCGGTCGTGGTCTCGGTCGTCTCGGTGGTCTCGGTCGTCTCGGTCGTCGACGCCACCGTGTCGGCCACGTCGCTGGCGCCTCCGCAACCGGCCAGGAAGCCGGCCACGACCATGATTCCGACGACTGCTGGGGGTGGAGGACGCATCTCGGAGATCTTGGCAGATCCGGCGCCGCACCCGCCGGGATTCACACCGTTGGCGTCACACCATCGAGCACGGCGCGGAACTGCGCGGTGTCGACGTTTCCGCCGCAGAGCACAAAGGCGCTGCGTTCGCCTCGCAACTCGACCGGCTCGCTCAGTAGACCGGCGAGCGCGATCGCCCCCGCCGACTCCGCGACGTTGTGGGTGGTTCGGAAGATGATCCGCATCGCGTCGGCGGTCGCGTCATCGGACACCGCGATGATCCGCTCGGCCCCGGCAACGATGCCTGCGATCGCCTCGGCGTCCGGCGACCGGGTCGCGACACCGTCGACGAACGTCGGCGCCCCGTCGGTGGTGACCACCGCGCCCCGTTCGAACGAGAGCTGTGTCGAGCGAGCGAGATCCGACACGACGCCGATGATCTTCGTGTCGAGACCCAGGACATCGCGGACCGCGATGAGGGCGTTGATACCCGACCCCATCCCGACCGGCACGTAGACCGCGTCCAGAGGGCGGGCACCTTCGAACAGCTCGAGCGCGTACGTCGCGACTCCGAGCACGAGATCGCGATGGAACGGCGGCACGGGCTCGAGGCCGCGTTCGGTGGCTACCTCGAGCGAACGCTCGCGAGCCTCCTGGAAGTCGGCGCCGAACTCGACGACGTCAGCGCCGAGCGCTCGCATCGCGGCGTTCTTCTCGACGCTGTTGCCGTGCGGTACGAAGATCGTGACGGATCGACCGGCGTGCAGGCCAGCGAACGCCAAGCTCTGGCCGTGGTTCCCGCGCGTCGCACTCACAACGCCGCCGACGTGTGGCCGTTCGCGCACCAGGCGGTCCATGTACACGAGTCCGCCACGGACCTTGAAGGCCCCGACGGGCGTGTGGTTCTCGTGTTTGACGATCACGTGCGAACCCGCCACGTCGTCGAGCAGCGGCCACGAGTACTGCGGCGTGGGCGGCACGTGCCGACGGACGATTCGTGTCGCCTCGTCGAGTTCGTGGCGCTCGAACCTCACCGCGCCACACCTCGATCGGTCACGACGTGATCCATGGTCACGTCGTGCGGTTCGACCGGGAGGACGTCGACGAGTTGTTCGGCGAAGCACACGCCGATCGCGGCGCACTCGGGACGTACCTCCGCCAGGAAGCGGTCGTACCAGCCTCCGCCCTGGCCCAGCCGGTCCCCGGCGGTCGTGAAGGCGAGTCCCGGGACGATCACGACGTCCGGCCACGTCGGATCGACGTCGGCTTCGGGCGCCGCGGCGAGGCGGCCGGTGGCGGCGCACCACACCAGCAGCGATTGCGTGTCGGGTTCGCCCGGCAGCGTGGTGAACGCGAGGATGGTCTCGGCAGCGGCCATCGCCGGGAGCGCGATCAGGTGGCGCCACAGTTCCTCGGACCGCTCGTCGCGGTCGGGCAACGATCGACGCATCGCACGCATCGACGCACGCAGGGTCGCCTTGTCTCCGGGCTCGGAGGGATGCGCCGTGCGGTCCGTCATCGGCGGGGAGCGTACAGTTGACGCCGATGAGCGAACCGACGCCCCCTTCCGACGCCAACGCGGTCCCCTTCGACTCGAAGCACTTCCGCAGCGTGCTCGGCCACTTCCCCACCGGCGTGACGGTGATCACCGGCATGGCCGAAGGCGACCGTCCTCACGGATTCACGATCGGTTCGTTCACGTCGGTCTCGCTCGATCCGCCGCTCGTCGGCTTCCTTCCCCAGACCGACTCCGAGACCTGGGCGTTGATGGCCGATGCCGGCAGCTTCTGCGTCAACGTGCTGAGCGACAAGCAGAGCGACCTGTGCTGGAAGTTCGCCAAGAGCGGCACGGAGACCACCCGGTTCGACGGTGTCGAGTGGCACGCTGCGCCGTCGGGCGCGCCGATACTCGAACGGGCCGTGGCCTGGATCGACTGCCGGATCGAGCAGGTCTACGAGATGGGCGACCACTACTTCGTGCTCGGCAGGGTGACGGCACTCGACGCCGACGCCGACCACGACGGCCTGCCACCGCAGCCGCTCGTGTTCTACCGCGGCACGATCGGCGGGTTCTCCGCCGAAGGCTGAGATCCCACCGTTCTCGTGAACTCGTACGCGTTCAGAGCGCGAACTTGTTCACGAGAGCCGAAATGGAGCGACCTGCAGAGAGACTGTCGGGATGGAACGACGCGTACCGCTCGCTGTCGGAATCGACGTCTTCTCCGTCACGCTGTTCGTGGCCGTCGGCCGCCGCGAGCACGAACGCGGCTCGGCGATCACCGGGCTGATCGAGACGGCCGCGCCGTTCCTGATCGCGCTCGCGCTCGCCTGGGTGCTGCTGCGGGCATGGCGCCGCCCGACCGAGTGGCGTACCGGGCTCGGTATCTGGGCGACCACGCTCGTGGCCGGGATGGTGATGCGCAACGTCGTCTTCGGCGACGGCACGGCGACGTCATTCGTCATCGTCGCCGCGGCGTTCCTCGCGCTGTTCCTCGTGGGGTGGCGCGTGGCGTTCGGGCTGTTCGAGCGACGCTCGACGCGTGCCTCCGCCGGCACGGCCTGAGCCACTGAACCGACGTCGGGCGTCGGGCGTCAGGCGTCAGCGCCCGATCAGATGGGGGCGACGCCGTGGGCGGTCCAGTAGTCGTTGATCGACTTCTGGATGCGCACGTACCAGATGATGTTGCCGATGATCGGCAGCAGGAACCACAGACCCCAAATTGTGGTGATCGGCGGCTCCTTGCCCTCGCGACGATAGAGCTGCTCGACCTCGCCGGCCATCAGGAACATCGTCACGGGCGAGATGAACAGCGTGATCAACAGGTACGCGACGCCGCCGAGGCCGGTGTTGGCGTGGCGCTTGATCTCGTCGCCGTTCTGGTACGACCAGACGAGCGTCCAGATCCCGAGCGTGACGATCGTGAGGAAGATGGTCATGCCGATCGAACGCTGCGTACCGAGCGGACCGGATGCCCCGCCCCCACCAGGTGGCGCCGACGGTGGCGGCGGGGTGGACGCCATCTCCGGCGCGGGTGGGCTTTCGGGCGGCGGTGGCATGTCGGTCATGACCACAACGTAGACCGCCCATCGTCGACTCGTCGATGATGCCGTTCGTGCGCCAAGCTCGCCCGATGCCAGAACTCCACATCGACACCGACGCCGCCGACGCGGGCTTTGCGGCCGACCGACTCGCCCGGATCGACCGCCACTTCGGAGGGTACGTCGAACAGAAGAAGCTCGCCGGCTGGCACATCGCCATCAGCCGCGCAGGCAAGCTGGTCCACTCGTCGACCACGGGCCATCGAGACATCGCCACCGGTGCGGCGTTCACCGACGACACCGTGGTGCGGATGTTCTCGATGACCAAGCCGATCACCTCGGTCGCCGCGATGATGCTCTACGAGGAAGGCCTGCTCGAGCTGAAGTCGCCGATCTCCAAGTGGTTGCCGGAGTTCGCCGACACCCGGGTGTATCGGTCGGGTTCGTTCCTCGCGCCACTGACGGAACCTCAGATCGAACCGATTCGTGTGTGGCACCTTCTCACCCACACGTCGGGCCTCACGTACGGGTTCCACAACACCCATGTCACCGACGCGATCTACCGCCGCGGCGGGTTCGAGTGGGGCAATCCGCCGGGCGCCACGCTTGCCGAGTGCTGCGCGCTGTGGGCCGAGATGCCGCTGGCCTTCCAGCCGGGCAGCGAGTGGAACTACGGCGTGTCGACGGACGTCCTGGGCCGCCTCGTCGAGGTCGTGTCGGGAATGTCCCTCGACGAGTTCTTCCGCACCCGCATCTTCGAGCCGCTCGGGATGACCGACACCGGCTTCTACGTGCCCGACGAGTCGATGGACCGCTTCGCCACGCTGTACGTCCGCAACCCGGCGACCGGTGAGGCGGTGCCAGCGCCGGAGACCCTCGGTCGGGCGTCGAACACGCGGCCGGCGATGCTCGGCGGAGGCGGCGGGCTCGTCGGAACGGCTCACGACTACCTGCGCTTCGCCCACATGCTCTTGAACAAGGGCGAACTCGACGGCGTGCGGCTGCTCGGAAGTCGGACCGTCGACTACATGACTCGCAATCATCTCCCCGGCGGCGCCGACCTCGAGCAGTACGGGCGGCCGCTGTTCGCAGAGACGAGCTTCGACGGGGTGGGGTTCGGGCTCGGGTTCTCCGTGGTGCTCGATGCCGCGGCCAACAAGGTGATGCGCGCCGAGGGCGAGTACTCGTGGGGCGGTGCGGCGAGCACCATCTTCTGGGTCGACCCGGTCAACGAGATCGTGGTGCTGTTCCTCACCCAGCTGCTGCCGTCGAGCACCTATCCGATCCGCTCGCAACTGAACCAGCTCGTGCAGCAAGCCCTCGTCGACTGACACCCGTCACCCCGTCACGCCGGCGAGGGAAGCGCCAGCGACGAGCCGGACGCGCCGCGAGAAGGCAGCGGAGCGGACGACGAACCCGCAGGATCACAGCGTGTTGGTGATCGCGCCGGTTTCGGCGCCTTGGACGAGCTTGGCGTACTTGCCGAGCACGCCGGTCGTGTAGCGGGGCGCGTTGGGCTGCCAGCCGTCCATCCGGTTGGCGAGCTCCGCCGTGTCGACGAGCAGGTCGAGCGACTTCGTGGGGACGTCGATGCGGATCGGGTCGCCGTCGCGGACGTAGGCAATCGGTCCGCCATCGGCGGCCTCGGGCGCGACGTGGCCGATGCAGAACCCCCACGTACCGCCGGAGAAGCGGCCGTCGGTGATCAGCGCACAGTCCGACCCTCGCCCTGCGCCCTTCAGTGCACCGGTGATCGCGAGCATCTCGCGCATTCCAGGACCACCCTTCGGGCCCTCGTAGCGGATCACGATCACGGTGCCGGGCTGGATCGAGCCGGCGAGAATCGCCTCCATCGCGAACGACTCGTCGTCGAACACGCGCGCCGGCCCCTCGAACCGCATCTGGTCGGCCGACAACCCGGCGACCTTGACGACAGCGCCCTTCGGGGCGAGCGTTCCGGTGAGGATGTTGATGCCACCGGCCTCGTGGATCGGCGCATCGAGGGGATGAACGACCACGCCATCGGCGGCCGGCGGATCGATCTCGGCGAGGTTCTGGGCCATCGTCTTGCCGGTCACGGTCATCACGTCACCGTGCAGCAGGCCCGCGTCGAGGAGGAGTTTCAAGACGACCGGCACGCCGCCGACGCGGTCGAGATCGCTCATGTGGAACTTGCCACCCGGCTTCATGTCGGCGATGTGCGGCACGCGGTCGGCGATGCGATTGAAGTCGTCGAGATCCAACGCCACGTGCGCCTCGTTGGCGAGCGCCAGGAGATGCAACACCGCGTTCGTCGACCCACCGAGCGCCGACGTGACCGCGATCGCGTTCTCGAAGGCCTCCTTCGTCATGATCTGGCGCGGCGTGATCCCGAGGCGCAACAGGTTGACGACCGCTGCGCCGGCGCGCTCGGCATCGCCCTCGCGGCGACCGTCGATCGCCGGTGGCGACGCGGTTCCCGGCAGGCTCATCCCGATCGCCTCGGCGATCGAACTCATCGTGTTGGCCGTGAACATGCCGCCGCACGCACCCTCGCCGGGACACGCGGTCGCCTCGATCTCGTGGAGTTCCTCCTCGGTGATCGTTCCCGCGGCACACGCCCCGACCGCCTCGAACACGCTGGTGATGTCGGTCGCGATGCCATTGTGCTCACCGGGCATGGTCGAGCCGTTATACACGAACACGCTCGGCAGGTCGAGGCGAGCTGCTGCCATCAGCATCGCCGGGATCGACTTGTCGCAACCGGCGAGACCGACGAAGCCGTCGAAGCGCTCGGCATGCATCACGGTCTCGACCGAGTCGGTGATCACCTCGCGCGACACGAGCGAGGCGCGCATCCCCTCGTGGCCCATCGAGATGCCGTCGCTCACGGTGATCGTTCCGAACTCGAGCGGGAAGCCGCCGGCCTCGCGAACGCCGACCTTGGCGTGCTCGGCCAGCTTGCGCAGCGTCATGTTGCACGGGGTCACCTCGTTCCATGACGACGCGATCGCCACCTGCGGCTTGTCCCAGTCGTCGTCGCCCATCCCGACGGCGCGCAACATCGCCCGCGAGGGCGCCTTCTGCATGCCGTCGGTGACGTCACGCGACCGTGGCTTGACGTCGACGGGAGTGCCGGGTGTGTGCTGGGCATCGCTCATGAACTGCACGGTAGTAGCGCCCGCGGGAACCGAGCCTGGTGCTGTGCCCACCACTCGCTGCCAGAATGAACCGATGGCCGACGTTCGCGAAACCAAACTGCCGGGAGTCGGGGTGCGCCACGAGTTCACCACCGAGGACGGCGACGACATCGGAGTGCTCGTGCACCACGACGGTCGGCGCGAGATCCTCGTGTACGACTCCGACGATCCCGACAAGTGCTCGTCGCTCGTCAGCCTGTCCGCGGCCGACACTCGCACCGTGTCGGAACTCCTCGGCGCGAGCAGGGTCACCGAAGCGGTGGCCGCCGTCCAGCAGGAGATCGAGGGCCTCGCGATCGAATGGATCGAGTTGACCCCCGAGTCCCCGCGTCGGGAGCGACGATCGGCGACGGCATGTACCGCACGAAGACCGGGTCCTCGATCGTCGCCGTGATCCGAGAGGGCGCCTCGATCCCAGCGCCCGGCCCCGAGTTCCCGCTCGAAGCCGGCGACGTCGTCGTCGCCGTCGGCACCGTCGAGGGCCTCGCCGCGATGCGCGAGCTGATCCGGCGCTGACACCTCGCCGATGCTGTTCGCCGCCGGGACCAGCGATGCAGCGCTCGCGTTCGTCGAGATCGGCGCGCTCATCCTCGGGTTGGCATTGCTGTCGCGAGTTGCCGGACGTTTCGGCATCACTGCGGTCCCCCTCTACCTGATCGCCGGCCTGGCGATGGGCGAGGGCGGCGTGGTGCAACTCGACGTGTCACGCGACTTCTTCGAGATCACCGCGGAGATCGGGGTGCTCCTGCTGCTGTTCGCCCTCGGGCTCGAGTACTCCGAGGGCGAGCTGCGCGACGGCCTGAGGACGGGAATCCCGCCGGGCCTCGTCGACATGACGCTCAACGCGCTGCCGGGGGTGGCGCTCGGGCTGATACTCGGGTGGGATCCGTTGGCCGCCGTTCTGCTTGGCGGGGTCACGTGGATCTCGTCGTCCGGCGTGGTCAGCAAGGCGTTGTCCGACTTCGGACGCCTCGGCTTCCGCGAAACGCCCGCCGTCTTGAACCTGCTCGTGATCGAAGACCTCGCGATGGCGGTGTATCTCCCGGTCGTCGCCGCGCTGATCGTCGGCGGCACCGTGCTCGCGACCCTGACGAGCGTTGCGGTCGCGCTCGTCGCCGTGTCAATCATCCTCCTCGCCGCACTGCGATACGGACGACGCATCAGCGATCTCGTCGCGGGCGGCAGCGACGAAACCTTCTTGTTGACCGTGTTCGGCATCACGCTGCTCGTGGCCGGTGTCGCTCAACAGCTCGAGGTGTCGGGTGCGATCGGTGCATTCCTCGTGGGGCTCGCGTTGTCGGGCCGTGCCGAGGAACGCGCCAACGAGCTGATCTCCCCGCTGCGTGACCTGTTCGCTGCGACGTTCTTCCTGTTCTTCTCGTTCCAGATCGATCCGGCGGATCTCGTCGACGCCGCGATCCCCGCGCTGGTGTTGACCGTGCTGACGTCGCTCACCAAGGTCGCGACCGGCTGGTACGCCGCTGGCCGCGTCGGCGCCGCACCCAAGGGCCGCATGCGCGCCGGCACCGTGCTGATCGCCCGCGGCGAGTTCTCGATCGTGATCGCAGCACTCGGATCCAGCCTCGTCAACGGTCCCGAACTCGGAGCCCTCGCTGCGGGTTACGTACTGCTCACGGCGATCATCGGACCGATGGCCGCGAAGTTCGCCGACCAGATCCCACTCCCGACGCGCCTGATGCGCCAGCGCGCCTCGGCGAGCGCCTGAACCTCGCGCGGCGCCAGCTTCACGCCGGGGTGTGACGCCAGGGGTCAGACCCCCGGTGTCACACCCCCGGACGCAGCGCTCAGATCGAGTGGATTTCGAAGACCGGGTGCTTCGTCGAGATCGCGGCCAGTTCAGCGTCGGTACTGTCCGGTCCGACCCCGTCGAAGAACTGGCCGACCTCCCACTTCCACCGCTGCAGGTACGGCCGCAACACTGCCGGCTTGTCGCAGTCGTCGAGTTCCCGCACGCGTACTGTCTCGATCCGCCGCCCGACGCGCAGGTCGCAGTTGCCCGCCGCGCGAACGTTGAGTACCCACTGCGTCACCCACCGCGGAGCAACGAGATAGCGGCGCTCGTCGATGGTGAGCACGTTGACGGGCGTCGAACGCGGCTCGCCGGACACCCGCCCAGGCACCGTCAGCACGCGAGATCCCCACAGGCTGATCCCCCAACGTGTGCATCGGGCCACCAGCGGGTTGAAGACGCTGCGGGTGAACCGGTCCGGCGCCACGTAGTGCACCGCGGTGGTCGCATGGGGGTGAAGCGTGCTGGCGGATGGATCGGAGATCGTCACGAGCGTGTCCTTTCGTCAGGAGAGCAGTGCTCTCGTTTGTGATCACCGTACACACTCGAAGACGGAAATACAAGAGCACTGCTCTCGTTCCTGCAAGACTTCGCACATGACGAACGCTCCTCCCCCCGTCCTCGGCGCCCGCGCCCGAGCGCGCGCCGAGGTCCGCGCGGCGATCCTGGCGGCGGCCGCAGAACGGGTGGCCGAGAACGGCTCCGCCGAGCTGTCACTCCGCGCGGTCGCACACGACGTCGGCATGGTGTCCTCCGCGGTGTACCGCTACTTCGCCAGCCGCGACGAACTCCTGACCGCACTGATCATCGAGACCTACGACTCGCTGGGCGACCACGTCGACGCCAGCATCGAGGCAACCGTCGAGCGACCCGCCGCGGAGCGCTGGGTGCACGCGGCCATGTCGGTGAGGTCGTGGGCACTCGCCCACCCGAACGACTTCGCGCTGATCTACGGCACCCCGATCCGGGGCTACGCCGCGCCCGACGACACCGTCACGTCGGGGACGCGGGTCTCGCGGGCACTCGTCCGGATCGTCCGCGAGGCAGACCATCTCGACCGGGTCGCCCCCGTCCGGGTCGACCCTGTGCTCGTCGAGTCGTTCGCCGCGCTCCGAACAGAACTCGAACTGGACGTTGACGACGCGACGACGCTCGCGATCATCACCGCGTGGACGCAGCTCTTCGGGCTGCTGACGTTCGAACTGTTCGGCCAGACCAGGAACCTCGTCGGCGACGACGAGGCCCTGTTCCGAGCCGCTGCGGCCTCGATGGCCGCATCGATCGGTCTGCCCGCGACCTGACCGTCGTCGACCGAGGGCTACTTGCGGCCGAAGCCGAAGAGGTGCTGGCCGACCTTGCGCATCTGGATCTCCTCGGAACCCTCGGTGATCCGGTAGCGACGGTGGTGCCGGTAGATGTGCTCGAAGGGCATGTGGCGTGAATAGCCCACACCGCCGCAGGTCTGCATCGCCCGATCGGCTGCGTCGCACGCCAACCGGTTCGCACGGTAATTGCACATCGCCACGAGGTGGGTGACCTCCATGTGGTGCTTCTGATCGAGCATCGAGGCGGTGTAGCGCACGAGCTGGCGCAGCATCGCAGCCTCGGTGTGCAGTTCGACGAGGGGGAACTGGATGCCCTGGTTGACCGAGAGCTTCTTTCCCCACGTCGTGCGGCTGTTGGCATAGGCGACCGCTTCGTCGATGCAGTACTGCGCCGCCCCGAGCGACGACGCCGCCTGACGGATCCGGTTCTCGTGCACGAAGTGCTGCGCCAACTCGAGGCCCCGGTCGACCTCGCCGAACAACGCATCGGCGCCGACGCGGACGTCGGTCATGCTGACCTCGGCGTGGTCGGTCGGCATGTTGAACGTCCACCAGAAGAAGTCGACCTGGAACCCCGGCGCATCGGTCGGCACGAGGAACGCGCTGATGCCCTTGGGGCTGCCCGGTTCGCCCGAGGTGCGAGCGAAGATGATGTCGTGGGTGGCGTGGTGAAGCCCCGAGTTCCACCGCTTCATGCCGTTGATGACCCACTCGTCGCCGTCGCGCACGGCGGTGGTCTCCATGTAGGTGGCGTCGCTGCCGTGGTTCGGCTCGGTCAGCCCGAACGCGAGGCGACGAGTGCCGTCGAGGAACCCCGGCATCCAGTCGGCCTTCTGGGCCTCGGTGCCGAAGTCGCGCATCATCAGCACGGTCGGGAAGTTGCCGACGATCGACGATTCGTTCTGGAGGTCGTTGTGCAGCCCGAGGCCCTTGTGGGCGAGGTGCTCGCGGATGATCGCCATCTTCAGGTTGCTGGCGTCCTGGCCCCCGAACTCGGACGGGAGCGCGAGCCGCAGCCAGCCAGCGGCGTCGGCACGTCGACGCATCTCGCGCAGCAGTTCCTCCCAGTCGGCACGCGGGACACCATCGTTGTCGAAGTCGGTACGCGCCCACTCCCGACGGTGGTCGAAGAAGCGGATGTTGTCGTCGCTCTGTTCGAGCGGCTTGATCTCGGCGTCGATGAACGCATCGAGCTGATCGAGCGTGTCCTGGATGTCGGCGGGTATCTCGAAGTCCATCGCCCGAGTGTGCCGAGGCAGCGACGCCGGCGACGAGTCAGGACGCCCCGAGCCCGCCGGCGACCTGGACGGTCTGTCCGGTCACCCAACGCGCCGCTGGTGAGGCCAGATACACCACCGCGGACCCCACGTCGCGCGGGGTGCCGAGGCCCAACGGCACTCGCGCAGCGAGCTCGTCGATACCGACACCTCGTCGGTCGATTGCGTCGAAGAGCATCTTGGTCGGGATCATCCCGGGCGCGATTGCGTTCACCCGGATGTCCGGTGCCAGCTCGACCGCCATGGTTCGGGTGAGCGAGATCACCGCTGCTTTGCACGCGGCGTAGTGGCCGCCACCAGGCAGCGCCCCGAAGGCAGCCATCGACGCGATGTTGATGATCGAACCCCACCTCATCTGTTCCGCCGCCGCCATCGAACCGTTCCAGACCGACGTGAAGTTGAGTTCGACACAGCGGTCCCATTCGCTGCGCTTCAGTTCGGCCAGGGACTTGGTGCCCTCAGCGCCACCCGCATTGTTGACCCAGATGTCGAGATGGCCGAACTCGTCGAGCGCCGCCGTGGCGAGCGACCCGAGTGCGAAGGTGTCGGTCACGTCGGTCGGCACCGCGATGGCCGCTCCGCCGGCGGTGCGGATCGTCGCAGCGACCTGCTCGATCTCGTCGGCCGTCCGAGAGGCGAGCACGACCGACGCGCCCGCTTCGGCCAGTGTGTGGGCGATCCCGGCGCCGATCCCGCGACCGCCTCCCGTGACGACGGCCACCTGCCCGCTGAGATCGAAATCGCCCACGCCTCCGAGTATGTCAGTCACACGGCTGACATTCCCCAGGTCAGAGTTCACCTCGTCGACACGACCCGCAGCCCTGTGCCCGGATCTGCAAACGGTTCAGCTGGAGCGGCGTTGTTCGAGGAGTGCGGTGACGGCCTTGCCGTCGGCCTGGCCCCTGGAGGCCTTCATCACGGCCCCGACAAGAGCTCCCATCGCCTTGCCCTCGCCGGCGCAGAACTTCGCCCAGGCGTCGGGCTGAGCGGCGATTGCGTCGTCGACCATCGATTCGAGTTCGCTCGGTTCCATGGCTTCGAAGCCCTTGGCCGCGGCGATCGCCTCGGCATCTCCGCCGCCGTTGCTGACGATCTCCGCGAGCACCTGCTTCGCCTGGGTGGCGGTGAGCTGTCCGCCGACCTCCAACCGGGTGAGCTTCGCGAGGTCGGCGGCCGGAATCGCCGGACGTTCACCCTGCTCGGCGAAGGCCTCCTTGACGTGCACAAGTGCGCGACCGGCATCGCCACCCGCCTCGGCGACGGCGACGACGTAGGCGTCCTGGTCGCGGTCGGTGACCACGAGGATCGCCTCGGCATCCGAGGGTTGCCCGGTCAGCTCGGCCAGGCGCTCGCGTCGGGCCGCCGGCAGAACCGGCAGCCCCCAACGCACCCGCTCGATCCATTCGGGATCGGGGTCGACGACGACGAGGTCGGGCTCCTGGAAGTACCGGTAGTCGTCCGCGTCCTCTTTCGAGCGCAGCGTGTGCGTGCGACCGTCGTTCTCGTCCCAGTGACGTGTCTCCTGGCGGATCGACTCGCCGGCTTCGAGCATGCCGACCTGACGCTGCGCCTCGTACTCGATCGCACGACCGACCGAGCGGATCGAGTTGACGTTCTTGATCTCGCAGCGCGTCCCGAACTCGGCGCCGGGCAGCCGGACGCTGACGTTGGCGTCGACGCGCATGGAGCCCTCCTCCATCTTCGCGTCGGATGCGCCGACGGCGACGAGGATCGCGCGCAGCTCGCTGACATAGGCCTTGGCCTGGTCGGGCGTGCGGATGTCCGGGCGGCTGACGATCTCCACGAGCGGCACGCCGGCGCGGTTGAAGTCGATCAGCGAGAAGTCGCTGCCGTGGATGCGCCCGCCGCTTCCGCCGACGTGGGTCGACTTGCCGGTGTCCTCCTCCAGGTGCGCGCGTTCGATGCCGACGCGGATGCTGCCGGGCAGATCGAGCCATCCGTCGATGCAGATCGGCTCGTCGTACTGGCTGATCTGGTACGCCTTGGGCATGTCGGGATAGAAGTAGTTCTTGCGGGCGAACGTCGAACGCTGCACCCGGCAGTTGAGCGCCAGGCCGAGCCGCATGGCCAACTCGACGGCCTGCCGGTTGAGCACCGGCAGCGCACCGGGCAGCCCGAGCGTGACAGGGTCGATGTTCGTGTTCGGCTCGTCGCCGAATCGGTTCGGCGACGCGGAGAACAGCTTGGTTCGCGTGGCGAGTTCGACGTGGACCTCGAGCCCGACCACCATCTCGTAGCCGCGGAACGTCCAGGTCTCGACGTTCGTATCGGTGCTGGCCTCGCTCATCGCGGCGCCCTCCGTTCGAGTTCGGCGGCGGTGCGGAACATCCGTGACTCCTGGAGCGCGGGGGCCAGGACCTGCACGCCCACCGGCAGGCCGTCGTCCCCCGTGCCGAACGGCACGCTCATCCCGGGATCGCCGGTGAGGTTCGACGGGATCGTGTAGGTGTCGCAGAGGTACATCGACATCGGATCGGACGTCTTGTCTCCCAGGTGGAACGCCACCGTCGGCGAGGCCGGGGTGAGCAATACGTCGGCGCGTTCGTAGGCGGCGGCGAAGTCGGCAGCGATGCGGCGGCGAACCTTGAGGGCCCGGCCGTAGTAGGCGTCGTAGTAGCCGGCGGACAGCGCGTAGGTGCCGAGCATGATGCGACGCTTGACCTCGGCACCAAAGCCGTCCGTACGCGTCGCCATGTACATCGCGTTGGTGTCGGGCGCGTCGACCCGATGACCGAAGCGGACGCCGTCGTAGCGAGCGAGGTTGCTCGACGCCTCGGCCGGAGCGATCAGATAATACGCGGTCAGGCCGTAGCCGAACGCCGGCACCTCGACGTCGACGATCTCGGCGCCGGCCTCGCGCAACGCGTCGAACGCCTCCTCGAGCCGAGCGGCGACATCGGGGCTCGCTCCCTCCGGCAGGTCGGTGATGCGTCCGACCCGGAGCCCGGCGACGCCCATGTCGAGCTGGCGGGTGATCTGGAGGGGTCCCTGACGGATCGAGGTCGAGTCCATCTCGTCGTGGCCGGAGATGGCCTCGAGCACCAGTGCCGCGTCGGCGACGTCATGGGCGAACGGGCCGATCTGATCGAGGCTCGACGCGAACGCCACGAGCCCGTAGCGGCTGACGGCGCCGTAGGTCGGCTTGACGCCGACCACCCCGCACAGCGCGGCGGGCTGGCGGATCGAGCCGCCAGTGTCGGAGCCCAAACTCGCCGCGGCGAATCCAGCAGCGACCGCAGCTGCCGACCCGCCGCTCGACCCGCCGGGAACCCGGGTGGTGTCGTGTGGGTTGCGCGTCGCGCCGAAGGCGGAGTTTTCGGTGCTCGATCCCATGGCGAACTCGTCGAGATTGGTCTTGCCGATCACGATCGCGCCGGCCTCGTGGAGCTTGGTGACGACCGTCGCGTCGTAGGGGGGCCGCCAGCCGTCAAGGATCCTCGACGAGCACGTTGTGGGGATGCCTCGCGTGCACATGTTGTCCTTCAGCGCGATCGGCACGCCGGCGAGCGGTCCCGGGTCGCGACCGACCGAGACGGCGTCGTCGATCTCGGCTGCCCGGGCGCGAGCCTCGTCAGCGAGCACGAGGTTGAAGGCGTGGATGTCAGGCTCGCGAGCGTCGATCTCGGCGAGGTGGCGTTCGAGGATGTCGGCGGCACTGGTGATGTTGTTGCGGACATTCCAGGCGATGTCGGCTGCACTGGTCGGAAACCCGTCGCTCACGATCAGTCCTCCAACCCGACGATCGGCGGCACGCGGAACCGTCCATCCTCCGCGGCCGGGGCCGCGGCGAGCACCTCGTCACGGTCGAGGCAGTCCATCTCGATGTCCTCGCGCATCACGTTGGCGATCGGGGTGGGGTGCGTCATCGGCTCGACGCCGTCGAGGTCGAGTGCGTCGATGTCGGCGAAGTGATCAAGCATGTCGCTGAGCTGGTGGGTCGCCTGGTCAAGTTCGTCGGCGCTGAGCGACAACCGGGCGAGCTTGGCCACCTTCGCCACGGCCTCTGGGGTGATGCGGTCGGACACGACACACCACGCTACCGGCACCGCCGCGGCCACCGAGTTCGAAATCCCCTCCATCGAGCCCCGACCTCCCCTTCACCGAGATTCGGAGCGAGCAGTGCGCCCACCGCAATGATGGCTCCGAATTTCGAGGCTCGGGGCCCGTTGCGAGTCGGGTCAGTGAGGTGGCGGGCCGACGTAGCGCGACGACGGGCGGATCAGCTTGCCGGCGGCGGCCTGCTCCACGATGTGGGCACACCAGCCGACGGTCCGACTGACCGCGAACGTGGGCGTGAACATCGACCGGGGAAGGCCGGCGGTCTCCATCACCACACCGGCGTAGAACTCGACGTTGCTCGGCAGCGGGCGGCCGGGCTTGAGCTCGGCAAGCGTGACGAGGATCTCCGCCTCGACGGCGATCGCCAGTTCGACCAGGTCGCCGCCGAGCCGCTCAGCGACCTCGCGCAGGAGCGCAGATCGCGGGTCCGGCGCCCGATAGACGGCGTGACCGAAGCCCATGATCCGCCGGCCGGCGACGACCTCACCGCGCACCCAGTCGGCGGCTGCCCCGACCGACCCGATCTCGTCGAGTGCGTCGAGCGCACGGCTCGGGGCGCCGCCGTGCAACGGGCCAGCGAGTGCTCCCAGTGCGGCGCAGACCGCGTCACCCGGATCTGCTCCCGTCGAGGCGACCACCCGCGCCGTGAACGTCGAGGCGTTGAAGCCATGGTCGATCGTCAGGATCATGTACTGCTCGACCGCGCGGGCCGCCACCGGCGTCGGCACCACACCGGTCGCCTGGTGCAGGTAGGCCGCAGCATGGCCGAGCGACGGATCGGATTCGACGGGGCGCTCGCCCGATCCGACACGGTGCAGCGCTGAGAGCACCGACGGCACGAGCGCCGCGAGCCGCAGCGTCTGCTCCCGCCGAGCGGCGTCGTCCACGTCGATCACCGGGTTCAGCCCGAGCGCGGCGGCGGCGATCGACAGCACCGAGCGGAGCTTCGACAGCATCGAGGCATCCGTTCGGCCCACCATCTCGATCACCGGGTCGAGTTCGGCGGGGATCGCACGAAGCGCGGCCGTCTCCATCCGAAATGCCACCGCCTCGTCCCGCTCGGGAAGACGTCCTTCTCGAACGAGGAACCAGACGTCTTCGAACGACCGGGTGCGGGCGAGATGGGTCGCGTCGTGGGCGCCGTAGTGGAAGAAGCCACGGTCGCCGTGGACGGCGCCGATTGCGGTGTCGGCGGCGACCACACCATTGAGTCCGGCAGGCACATCGATCAGTTGCGTCATGCAGCCAGTGTTCGCCGATCACCGCGCTCAATCAACGTTGATTGGATCAACGTTGACTTCATCAACGACCTCGAGCACGCTGGACCCGTGAGCACCCTGATCCGCTCGACCGAGGCCGCAGAGATCCTCGGCGTGTCGAAGCCGACCCTCTACGCCTACGTGAGCCGCGGGCGATTGCGGCGCACCACCGGGGCCGACGGCAGGACCTCGCTCTTCGAGCGCGACGAGGTGGAACTGCTGAGCGTGCAGAGTCGACGGTCGATACCCGGACCTCGCCCGACGATCGACGTGGAGATCAGATCGGACGTCACCAGGATGCACGACTCGTCCCTCGAGTTCCGGGGCCACGACGTCGTCGAGCTCGTCGGCCGCCACCATTTCGAAGACGTCGCCGAGCTGCTCTGGGCGCCAGCGCAGTCCGGAGCACCGACCGAGCGGCTGACCGACGCGCCGACCGGCACGGTCTGGCCGAAGGCCGGCATCGACGATCTCGATGCGATCGCCGGAATCGCCGACCTCGGGGCAACCCCGATCGGCAGGCTCGCCGTTGCTGCCCACGTACTCGACGCGCTGCACCGAGACGACGGTGCAGCGATGGCAGCGCGACGACTGCTCCTCGTGACGCCCGCCCTGTTCGGTTCACGCCGCCGAACAGGCGGCTTCGCGCTGCGCCTGACGTCGGCGTGGATCGGACGACCGTCGCCCGATGTCGTCGCAGCGGTCGACACCGCACTCGCACTGCTCGCCGACCACGAACTCGCGACGAGCACCCTGGCCGTCCGCGTTGCCGCGTCCACCCGCACCTCCCCGTACTCGGCGTTCGCAGCGGGCCTCGCTTCGATCGAGGGGGTGCTGCACGGATCGGCGTCCGCATCGGTCCACCGATTCCTCCAGCGCTGCGCCGACCAGGGCCCGGCCGAAGCGGTCGCCGAGTTGCGCGCTGCTCGTCAGCTGATCCCCGGCTTCGGCCACAAGGTGTACCGCGGTGTCGACCCTCGGTTCGGACCCTTGATGGACGCGACCCGTCCCATCGATCGCGGCTCGCTGGCGCTCGTCGACGCGCTCGTCGAGGAGGTCGGCCGCCAACTCCCCCACCAACCGAACGTCGACCTGGCGCTCGGTGCGCTCACGTGGGTCGGAGGCCTGGACCCCGACACTCCGCTTTTCGCCGTGGCGCGCATCGCCGGCTGGGCCGCCCACTACGACGAGGAGCTCGCGGAGGCCCCCCTGCGCTTTCGCGGCGTTGCCCGTCCCCGCTGACCGATCGATTCCGCGAACGTCATCTCGGGCAGGCGATCGACCGACCGGTGGCCTCGACCGCGAGCTGCCGGTCGAACGTCAAGATCGCGTTCGCTCCACCGACCACGGCCGTGTCGAGCACGATCGAATCCGGCAGCCTCAGCCCGGTGGCCGCACGCAGCGCCGCCCACCGCAGCGGAGCGTCCGCATCCACCGTCGCGATCGTGAAGGCCGACCGGAATGCGGCGGCCGCCTCGTCGAGCAGCCCGCTCGAGGCGGGCCCCACGAGACACTCGGCAAGCGTGACGGGATGCAGCACGACGACCTCGTCGATGGTCGTCCGGTTGAGAGCGACAGCAGCAGCGTGGTGCGGATCGGCGGGATCGCTGAGCGCGATGACCCAACTGGCATCGGCGACGATCACGCCGGCCAGTCCTCGTGCCGGTCGTACGCGCCGGCGGTGCCCGGCATCGAGCCTTCGAGCCGTGTTCGAGCATCCGCCCTCGACGAGGGCGCCCGACCGCCCGTCGCCCAGTCCTCGAGGATCAGCTGGATGAGCTTGCTGCGGGGCCGGTCTCCCCACCGTCGAGCTGCCTCGTCGAGGATCGCTGCGACTTCGGGCGTCTCCGTGATCGGGTGTCGCGGTCGGGTGGTCGGCACGCGGGAAGTGTACCACCCGGTGCGACACCAGTCGCCGAGGGGAGCCCCTTGCCGATCAGCCGGCGTCACGGAGTTGGCCCGGCGGGTTCGCCCCTGTGCTGCGCAGGCCGGCCTCTCGGAGGGCTGCTCGATCGGCGGCGCGCGCCCCGGCCCGCGCGCCGAAGACGTCGCTACCCGCCGAAGATCGGATCGCCGTGGTCCTGCCGACGAGGCGGTCGAACAGTTCGGCCGTGGCGCGATCGTCGGCGGCCAGGACCGGGAGTGCGTCCGTTCCGACTCCGGCGAGCGCGCCGCTGCGCGCCGCTCGAAGTCGCACGCCGATTCGCCCTGCGAAGCCGACGATGAACGCCGAGCGATATCGCCGGCTCCGTACATGGCTGCCGGCGGGCGCCTCCGTGGCGTCCGCTGCCAGGAACGACTGGACCTGGATGAGCAACGACGTGAACAGCAGCTCGACATGGGCGAGCTGCCCGACGGGTCCGACCAGGGTCGCGAGGTCGACACGCCGATGGAACACGCAGCGGACGTCGTTCGCTTCGGCGACGACGTGCAGGAGCACCTGCTTCGACGCGATGTAGGGCTCGTCGATCCCGATCCGGATCGCCGACACCTGGCCCGTCGACCGACGGCCCGAACTCGCGCGAACGGTCGCCTCGTCGAGACGAGCTTCGGTCATCATCGCCTGCGCCTTGGCCGTGAACGCCTCGGCCTCTGCGGGGAACTCCGTCGACTCGGCCTTGGCCAACAGTGCACGGATGGTCACCAGTGTCGGGCTGGGCGCAGCATCCACATCGACCAGATCGACACCGACGATGCCCATCGAGCCGGGCGGCGACAGCAGCATCGGCAGGCTCGGCAGACTCAGGAGTTCGTCGAGCACCGCGCGCACCGACGACAGATCAACGCCGCCGTCGCCGGCGGCGAGCCACCGCGCCAGCCATCCGTCGCGGTCCGCCTCGTGTTCACACTGCGCAAGGATTCGACCGGTCTGGCGGCGCCACGCGTCGTGCACCGCATTGCCGACGCGGTCGTGGTGCGCCGCATCCGCAGCAATCGCCATCGCCAACACCGACGCTGCGCCCGTGCCCGTGCCCGTGCCCGTGCCCGTAGCACGACGGACGTGGCGCATGAGCTCCTCCGGTTGCCACCCATTGGCCCACGCCCCATCGCGCAGCACCAGACCCAGAACCTGCTCGAGCTGCCGGCACGTGCTCGCCACGGCATCGTCGGGCTCGTTGCGCTCCGAGCGGGGAGGATCCGCAACCGGCTCGCAGAATTCGTCGGATTCGGCCCTGGCCCGCTGCGCTGCCCGGTGACGACGGCGTTCGGCGGCGCGCCGCTGCTTGTCGACGTGGCGCCGACGACTGTTCTTGCCCATGGTTCCTCCCGGGCTCGTTGGGTCAGTCGGTCGCCTGGGCGACGAGTCGGAGCCGACACCACGACTCCTCACTCTCGACTGTGACAGCGGGCTGTCACAGGGTTGGATCGTGGTTCCTCGAGCCCTGGGCTCGGGGAACCACGATCAGGCGCGTCGTCTGGCCGGCCATCGGAACCGTCGGCGCGTGCGTGCGATCGCGGGCTCGGCGACCAGCGCGAGACTGTCGGGCGATTGCACATCGGGCGGTTCGCTGGGCCGGCGAAGGCGCCGGCGTTCGAGGATCGATTCGAGGTCGACCACCCAGACGGTGGACGGCGGGCCCGACACGGTGTGGCTGTTCACGTAGCGGATCCGCTCGTTGATCTCCTCGATGAGCCGGCGAGCCTCGGCCTCGTCGCGGGCGTCCAGCGCTGCCGCAACGGCGGCATCGCGTTCGCCTCGAATGGCGATCGTCGGCGGGAGGTAATCGATCTCCTCGCGACGCAGCTTCGCCTTGACCCACCACTCCTCGTCGTGAGGTCCGTCGAGCCCCTCGATCGGTTGACCCTCACCGTCGAGCCCGTCGAAGAGGCCGGCGCGGCGGCCTTCCTCGATCTGCCGCTCGGCCCACGACTCCCAGCTCAGCCCGGGCGGCTTGTGCTCGGTCATCAGACGACCTGCCTCACCCAACCCACGATACATCGGGGGCCATCGAGGCCCCTGTGGCAGGGCCGACCCTCGATCGACCAACATGATCTGGCGATGCTCTCGATCGAATCGGTTCGCAATCAGCTCCAGCCGCTGGCCGACATGACCACTGCGGCGCCGATGGAGGCATACATGAAGCACCGCTTCGAGTTCTTCGGAGTGAAGACCCCCCAACGCCGGGCGGCCACCAGACCCACGATGGCAGCGGCGCGAGCGGCGAGTGGTGACCAACTGATCGGGTTCGCACGCGCCTGCTGGAGCGAACGCGAGCGAGAGTTCCAGTACGTGGCACAGGACGTGCTCGGAGCGAATGTGGTCCGACTCGAGTCGCGCCATCTGTCCGACATCCGCGATCTCATCACGACCCGCTCGTGGTGGGACACCGTCGACGCCCTTGCTTCATCGTGCGTCGGCGGGCTCGTGCGAGCCGATCGAACGCTGGCGAGCGAGATGGACCGATGGATCGACGACGAGAACATCTGGCTGGCACGCTCGGCGATCCTGCACCAGCTGCGCTGGAGCCAGGACACCGACGCCGCACGGTTGTTCGACTACGCCGAGCGACGGGCGGACGACCCGGAGTTCTTCATCCGCAAAGCGATCGGTTGGGCGCTGCGCCAGTACTCCCGCATCGACCCCGGGGCCGTCCGTTCATTCGTGGACACCCACGAACTCTCGGGCCTCACGCGCCGAGAAGCAATCAAGCACCTGTGACAACTCGCCGTCGACGCTGCGATCAGGCAGGCTCGACGACGAGGTGGAACAGCACCGCCGACTCGGGATGCAGCACCGGCGGGCGGATGCCGTGGGCCGCGAGCTGCCGACCGGTGAGTTCGACCCCCTCGGTCAGCCACGCCGGCTGCGTCACCGACATGCCCCATCGCTCGCCGGGAAGCGCGACGTGTTCGACGCGGTAGCGGCCGTCGGGGTCGAGGCCGGGCAGGCGCAACGCCGGCGGGGTGAGACTCCGCGACGTGGACAGCTGAGCGAACGACACGAGCGCCTCGGATCGATCGACGGCGTAGACCCCGTGAGCGCAGAACTCCGGCTCGGTGTCGAAACGCACCACGTCACCGCCGTGCAGCAGAGGCCGGAATCGCTTGTGGACAGCGATCGCTTCGGCGAGCTCGGCCCGGCGACCGTCGTCGAGGCGAGCCACGTTCCATTCGACGCCCAGGTGCCCGAACAGCGCGGTCGCCGCCCGGAACGCGAGCATGTGCACCCTGCCGGTGGTGTGCGCCCGGGTCGGTCCGATGTGCGCGCCCATCACCTCGGGCGGGATCAGCATCGAGGCGCCGCGCTGGATCGTCTGGCGTTCGAGCGCGTCGTTGCAGTCGCTCGTCCAGACCCGCTCGACACGGCGCAGGATCTCCAGGTCGACCCTGCCTCCTCCGCTCGCACACGACTCGAACTCGACGTCGGGATGGCGCCGTCGCAGCTCGTCGAGCAGCGCGTACAGCGCGATCGTCTGCGTGTGCGTCCCGGCCGCACCGGTGGATCCCGATCCCTGTACGTGGTCGCGGTTCATGTCCCACTTGACGTAGGCGATGTCGTGGTCAGCGAGCAGGGTATCGAGCAGGCCGAGCACGTGCGCGAAGGCGTCCGGTCGGCCGAGGTCGAGCACGAGCTGGTTGCGGCCGAGCACCGGCTCGTAGCCCACCGTGGTGAGAGCCCAGTCGGGGTGGTCGCGGAGCAGGTCGCTGTCCGGATTGACCATCTCGGGCTCGACCCAGATCCCGAACTCCATCCCGAGCGCGGTGACGCGGTCGATCAGCGGCGTCAACCCGTCGGGGTAGACGTCGCGGGAGATCCACCAGTCACCGAGGCCCGCGGTGTCGTCGCGACGCGAGCCGAACCACCCGTCGTCGAGCACGAACCGCTCGATGCCGACCTCGGCAGCGACGTCGGCCAGCTCACGCAGGGTGTCGAGATCGTGATCGAAGTACACCGCCTCCCAGGTGTTGAGCAGCACCGGCCTCGGCGAGTTCGGATGCGCCGGGCTGCTCCGTACCGCCCGATGGAAGCCCCACGTTGCGGGCGTCAACCCGTCCGGCGAGTACACCCCGACCACCGCGGGTGTCGAGTACGACTCACCCGGTTCCAGCACGATCTCACCGGGATGGAGCAGCTCGCCGGCTTGCACGTACCTGCGGCCGTCGGCCAACCGTTCGGCCAGCATCGTGTGGTTGCCGCTCCATGCCAGGTGGACGCCGTGCACCTCACCCGTCCACTCTCCGAAGCCCGACGACCCGGCGAACAGCAACGGGACGTGTTCGTGCGACGTCCGGCCCCGGATGTTCTCGGACACGACGGCTCCATGGGTCCAGGCGGTGCGTGCGGGTTGGAACTCACGAGCCCAGCGCCCCTCGAACCGGAGCAGCTCGTCGGCGGAGTCGGGCAGCGGCAAGCTCACCGTCAACGCGTCGAGCGAGTAGCGGCGATCGCCGACGTTGGTGATCGTCACCCGGACGCTGACGACATCGGTGGCAGAGATCTCGGTCGTCAGTGTCAGACCGGCGACGTCGTCGTGGGACTCGACGGCGAGGAGGTCGCCGGCGTGGCGGTGCGCGGTCGGCGCGAAGCGCGGTGCCCAGTCACGGCCCCCGCCTCGGCGTCCGGCAAGGCCCGGGCGACCAACGAAGCCCAATGCATGGAGCGGCACGACGCTGATCGGGGCGACCGAACCGAGCGCTCCTGCCACCGCGGGGCGCCCGAGCGCCGCGTCGAGCCCGGCGAGATCCGCACCGTCGCCGAGGGGTTGGCCCCAGTGCACGATGGTCGGTGTCGCCGTCGCGACGTCGACGACGAGGTCGAACGCGGCGCCGTGGAGGTGGACGAGATCGGACACTGTGGCAGTTTCACATGGCGAGCCACGGCCGGGCCGCCTTGACCTGCCACGCGACGACCCCCACCATGACCCCACCGATGAGCCAACCGCCCGAATACCGCCACTTCGCTCATCGCAACCCACCAACACCACCCCACGATGAGCCAACCGCCCAGATACCGCCACTTCGCTCATCGCAACCCACCAACACCACCCCACGATGAGCCAACCGCCCGAATACCGCCACTTCGCTCATCGCAACCCACCAACACCACCCCACGATGAGCCAACCGCCCAGATACCGCCACTTCGCTCATCGCAACCCGGTCGGACGGGGTGCGAGAGTGCGCACAGGTCGTTCCCAGCGGCCATGATGGTGGTCGCCACGGGACGCCTGTACGTCCCACGACACCAGGAGCACCGCTTGGCCACCGTCACGTTCCAGCACGCGAGCCGGACCTATCCGGGCACCGATGCGCCGGCCGTGGATGCCCTCGACCTCGAAATCGGCGACGGCGAGTTCCTGGTGCTGGTCGGCCCCTCGGGCTGCGGGAAGTCGACGACCCTGCGAATGCTCGCCGGGCTCGAACCCGTCGACGACGGCAACATCCTGATCGGTGACCGCGACGTCACCGATGTGCCACCGAAGGACCGCGACATCGCGATGGTCTTCCAGTCGTATGCGCTGTACCCGCACATGACCGTCGCCGAGAACATCGGCTTCCACCTCAAGGTGAAGAAGATGAAGAAACGGGACCGGCGCCGGCGCGTCGAGGAGGCGGCTCGAATCCTCGACCTCCACGAGCTCCTCGACCGCAAACCGGCCAACCTCTCCGGCGGGCAGCGTCAGCGCGTTGCGATGGGCCGTGCGATCGTGCGCGAGCCGCAGGTGTTCCTGATGGACGAACCGCTGTCGAACCTCGACGCGAAGCTGCGCGTGCAGACGCGTACACAGATCGCCGCACTCCAGCGCGAACTCGGAGTCACGACGGTGTACGTCACCCACGACCAGACCGAGGCGATGACGATGGGCGATCGCGTCGCCGTGCTGAACGACGGCGTCCTGCAACAGTGCGCATCGCCGCGGGAACTCTTCACGCACCCGGTGAACGAGTTCGTGGCCGGGTTCATCGGATCACCGGCGATGAACCTGTTGCCATCGACGACCGACGGCGCCGACGCCGTCTACGGCACGCTGCGGGTTCCGCTGACACCGGAGCAACTCGAAGCGCTGTCGTCGGCATCGATCACCGTGGGCGTCCGGCCGAACGACTTCGACATCCGCACCGATGGCGGCTTGAACGCCACGGTCGAGTTCGTCGAGGAGCTCGGCTCGGAGGCCTTCCTCTACTGCGTGGCCGACGGCACCGACAAGGAGATCGTCGCTCGCACCGATGGGCTCAGCCCGCTGCGGGGCGGCGACAAGGTGAGCCTGCTCCCGCGTCCCAACGGGCTCCATCTGTTCGACACGAAGTCAGGCAGTCGGCTCCCCGCCTGAATGCTCGGCATCCTCGACCGGCTCCGTGTCCTCGCTCGGCTCCGTGTCCTCGCTCGGCTCGGCGGCGTCGACCGGCTCGGCGTCCTCCACTGATTCGGCGTCTCCGACGGCCTCATCGCCCGGCGCTGCGACCACCGGCTCGGCGATCGGGTGTCGGCGCATCCACGCGAGCACCACGGCCCCGCCGACGATCGCCATGATCGACACCCACTGGTTCCAGCGCAGGCCCAGCATCTCGTCGGCTCGGTCGATGCGGAGGCCCTCCACCCAGTAACGCCCGACGCCGTAGCCGATGACGTACATCACGAACAGCTGGCCGGGAGCCGGCCGGAAACGCTTGTCGATCCAGAGCAGCAACAAGCAGAGGCCGAGGCTCCACAGCGACTCGTACAGGAACGTCGGATGGAACGTGGTGCCGACGGCGTAGATGGTCGTGTCGAGATGTTGCGCGTCGATCTCGAGCGCCCACGGCAGGTCGGTCGGACGGCCGTACAGCTCCTGGTTGAAGTAGTTGCCCCACCGTCCGATCGCCTGGGCGAGCGGAATGGCGGGCGCCGCGCACGTCGCGGCGACCGCGAGCGGGATCCCCCGTCGTTTCGCCATGTACAGCCCGACCGGCACACCGAGCAGCAGCCCACCGGGGATGCCGAGGCCACCCTTCCAGATCTGGGGGATGCGACCGAGGTCGTCGGCGAACAGATCCCAGTCGGTGGCGACGTGGTACAGCCGCGCCCCGATGACGCCCGCCAGCACCGCCCAGATGGCGATCGAGCTGGCGTCGTCGCGTGTGCCGACCTCGCGCTCTTCGAGTCGCCGGCCGAACAGCCAGACGGCAGCAACGACGCCGAGCGCGATCATCAGCCCGTACATGTTCAGGCTGAAGGGCCCGATCTCGATCGAGTTGAACGACGGGCTGGGGATCGAACCCAGCATCGAAGCCAGCATTGCGACCGCGTCAGCTCGCCGTGACGCGAGCGACGAACTCGCCCGTCATGCGTTCGATGTCGGCGCGGTCGTAGTCCTGCGTGGCGACGTGATAGCTGCGTTCGAGCCAGACATGTTCGACCTCGCCGCCGTAGTTGTACGCGAGGTGCTCGGAGTTGGCCGGCTCGACCACGTGATCCTGCCGCGAGGTGATCAGCAACAGCGGCATCGTCAGCTCGCTGTACCGATCGGTCATGGGCATGAGACCCTCACGCATGAACGACAGCAGCGGACGCAGCGGAGCGCCGTCGTAGGAACTCTCCTGCACGGCGGGGTCGGCGATGTCGCCACCGATGGCCGGCGCGATCTCGGTGCCGTCATCGACCATCTCCTGGATCATGTCGAGCACAGGTGACGCCTGCGGCGTCGTCGCGGGATTGATGCACACCAACCCGACGACATCTGGAAGCTCGAACCCCGACCACAGCGTCAGCGATCCACCCATGCTGAGCCCGACGACCACGATCTCGTCGACCCGAGCCGCGAGCCGCGCGTGCGCCGAGCGCACCTCGCCGGTCCAGTCGGCCCACCCGGTGGTGACCATCTCCTCGACGGTGGTGCCATGACCGGGGAGCCGTGGCATCTCCACGTGGTGACCGAGCGCCACCATCGCCTCGGCGATCCCGCGCATCGACGACGGGTTGCCCGTGAATCCATGGATCACGAGCACGCCGGTGCGTGTCGACCCTTCGTGCGACAGCGGTTGGGCTTCGGGCAGGACTGCAGGGGTACTCATCGACCACGTTTCTACTCGCTCGAGCAGCAGTCCGGAACCTCGCCCACCCGAAGTTCCGTCGACGTCCACGATGTGCCTGGCACATCGTGGACGTCAGCAGTAGGGGTCGTCCGGACCGTTCGGCTCGTCCCACCAGTCGTCGGGAACGGTGGTCGACTGCCAGTCCGGGTCGGGATAGATGCAGTCGACCGGACAGGCGGGAAGGCACTTGTCGCAGCCGCTGCACAGTTCGGGCAGGATGATCACGTCGGCGCCGTGATTGAAGATCGCCCCGAAGTGCGGTGGGCAGTGGCGCAGGCACGCATCGCAGTTGATGCACTCGGACATCTCGATGCGCAGCGGCACGTTCTGCCACTTCTCGTTGCGCGTTCGAGTGGCGATGCGCTCATCTCGGGTGGCGGCCATCGCAGCCGAGGGTAGGCCGTTGCCAAGGCTGCGCAGTAGCCGGAAATTCGGAGCCGACAGTGCGGCCAGCGCACCACGGCCACCGAATTTCGGGTGGGGTTCGTGCTGCGCCGATGACCGGTCGTCTTGACCAGCGGGTCAAGTTTCGGTTGGACTGTCGTCGTGACCCGTGCCAGCGCAGAACGTCTCGACCACACCGAGGACCGCCAGCACACCGAGCACGGCCTCGAACGCAAGCAGCAACTCCTCGACGCTGCCGGCGAGTTGTTCGCCGCCCGCGGATACTCCGCGACGCGCATCGCCGACATCTGCCAGGCCGCGGGCGTCGCCAAGGGCCTCTTCTACTGGTACTTCCCGACGAAGGGCGCGCTGTTCGCCGAACTGGTCCGCACCATGCGGCTGCGCCTTCGACGCGCCCAGGGCACCGCGATGGACCCGACCGCCGACGCGGTGACCCGCATCGCCGACGGCGCCGAGGCGAGCGTGCGGTTCATGGCCGACCACGCGGCCTACTTCGCGCTCCTCGACGTCGAACGAACCGATCCCGAGGTCGCTGACGTACTCGATGAGGGAGCCGGCGTCTACCTCGACGACGTCCGTCGCCTCGTCGAGGACGGCCAACGCGCCGGAACGATCGCCGACGCCCCGTCGGACCTCGTCGCCGTCGGCGTCCTGGGCACGGTGTCGTCGTTCTCGAATTCGTACCGCAACGGCAGGCTGGGCGACGAGATCACGGTCGACGAACTCGCCGCGTTCGTGCGGCGCTGGGTGATCAACGCCCTGAGGGAGACACCCGCTACGACTGGTCGGGGTCGAGCAGCGGATATCGGGCGATGACGACCTGACGGAACGCGTCGGCGAGTTCGGGGTCGAACTGCGTGCCAGCACCCGACAGGACGAACCGGACCGCCTCGTCACGCGTCCACTCCCGCTTGTACACCCGACGGGTTGCGAGGGAGTCGAACACGTCGGCGATCGCCACGATCCGGCCGGACAGTGGAATCGCCTTGCCGGCGACTCCGTTCGGATACCCCGAGCCGTCCCACCACTCGTGGTGCGACCACGCAGCCTCGGCCGCGAGGGCGAACAGTTCCGTCGAGACCCCCGCCAACAGGCGACGCCCGATCACGGTGTGCTGCTTGATCTCGTCGAACTCCTCGACCGTCAGCGGACCCGGCTTCATCAGCAGCCGGTCGTTGATCGCCACCTTGCCGATGTCGTGGAGCCGAGCAGCGAGTCGCAGGCGCTCGCACCATTCGGGCTGTCGACCGATCGCATGAGCGATCTCGGCAGCGAGGTCGCCGACCCCACTGGTGTGACGTGTCGTACTGCCGCCGCGCATCTCGGCGAGCGACGCGAGTCGTTCGTACGCCTCGAGGTGGTATGCGTCGATGTCGGCGTGTCCGGCGGCGTAGTCCGCGACGAGACCCGAGGTCGTGAGTCGGGTGATCTGGCCGAGGTGGCGGGCGTTCTCGTGGTCGTGGGCGACCTGCACGGTTCGCATCCGCAAGTCGGCAGCATCGGTGAAGATCTCACGGTGCAGCGCGAAGTGACGTTCGCGGTGTTCGAGCGCTTCGGCCAGCCGCCCCGCCTGTTTGCAGGCGACCGCGAGCAGATCGTGGAGTTCGAGTTCCAGTTCTCGTTGGTCGGTGCGGTCGGCCAGATCGAGCGCAGCGAGCAGGGAGGCGATCGCCTCGTCGGCCCGGCCTACACGGAGCGCGATGCGTCCCTCGGACACCATCACACCGAGCTGGTCGGTGATCGGCAGCTCCTCACCCGACTCCACTCTCGCGTTCCAGTCCGCACGAGCCTCGGCGAAACACGCGTTGGCGGTGGTGAGATCGCCGAGCCCGGCGTGCGCCTCGGCGAGATCGGCGAGCAGGCTGCCGACGAGGTGCGGCGCGTCGTCGCGGGCGAGCCCCACCGCACGCCGACCGAGATCGACCGCCGCGAGATGCTCGCCTCGGCGACCCCGGATCCGTGCGAGATTCCCGAGCACCATGGCGTCGACGTCGGGCCGCAGCAGGGCCTCGTTGACAGCCAACGCCGTCTCGTACGTCGAGATCGCCCGGTCGTAGTCGCCCATCGACTGGTAGATCGCCGCCACGGTGTGCAGGATCCGACCCTCGTCGACACCGTGGTCGGTCGCGCGATACAACTCCAAGGCCCGCAGACAGTGCGCCAGCGCATCGGGGTAGTTGCTCGCCTGGTAGTGGACCACGCCCAGCAGGTGGAGCGACCATGCCAGCGTCAGGCTGACCCCATCCGGTTCCGCCAGGTCGACCGCCTCGGTGGCGAGTGCGAAGGCATACTCGGAGCGGCCACGCTGGTGGGCGATCGACGCCAGATGGTAGAGGGCCTCTGCTTCCAGCATCGGCTGCGAACAGGTCCGTGCAAGCACGCGTGCGTCCAACGCGAACTGGCGCGACTGCATCGGGTCGACCGCGCGACATCGGACCGCCTCGTCGAGCAGCGAACGCACGCGCTGTTCCTCGCGCCCCGGCGCCGCTGTCGCTGACTCCTGCACTCGATCTCCTCGTCGACCTGCCATCCCGGCTAGTTCAGCCGCGTGACTGGGCCCGAACGTATCGCGGCCCGTCATGATGGTGCGAGAGTCACAACAGATCTTGAGCAAGTCCAGACCGGCGCGCACGGACGGCCACCGTGCGTATCGTGACCACCGCGATGCGAGCACGCCAGGGCGCCCGGAGCGTCGAACGTGGGGCCATCTGGGCGTTCGTGCCCGTGGTCGCGATCCTGCCCTTCACTCTGCTCGCCCTCGTGCTGATCTGGCTGCCGCTGGGGTGGCTCACCGACATCCGCTACTGGTGGGTCGTGGCAGCCTTCGCGGTGAGCGGGCTGCTGCTGTTCGTCCGACCGATCCAGGTGCTCGTGCTCACCCCCCTGCTGCGCGCCCGGCGGCCGACCGACGACGAGGCCGACGTGATCGAGCCGCTCTGGGCCCAGATCGCCCAGGCGAACGGGCTGCCGGCCAACCGCTACGTCCTGCGCGTCCTGCCGACCGACGAGCTGAACGCGTTCGCTTGCGGCGGGCACCTCGTGCTCGTGACGAGTTTCGCCGTCCACGACCTCAGCCGGGCCCAGCTCCGCGGCGTGCTCGCTCACGAGCTGAGCCACCACCTCGGGTTGCACACCGTGGCGATCACGATCGGACACTGGCTGTCGGCCCCGGTCGTGCTGCTCGCACGCGTCGGCTTCTTCCTCGAGAACGTCGGGAGGGCGGCCGTCGGCAGTTTCGGCCGGGAATCGCCGGCGGTGAGCGCCCTCGGATCGGTCATCGCCGTGGTCATGCACGCGCTGTCATGGGTGTTCACCGCGGCCCTGCGCGGCAGCGACGCCGTGGCCAACCTGGTGGGACACTCCTCGGAGTTCGAGGCCGATCGACGAGCCGTTCGCATGGGGTTCGGACGAGAGCTGGCGAGCACGCTGCGCGAGCTGCTGTCGCGCGGGACCGGCCAGCGCCCGATCGGCTGGCGCGCACGGCTCGCCGCCTCCCACCCACCCGCGAGAACCCGAGTGGCCCGCATCGAAGCGCTGATGCGCCACCCGGCGCGCTGACCATCGTCTCGGGACCACCGCGAGCGAGCTCGCGGTCAGCAGCTACGCCGTGATCGGAGCGACGAACGCATCGAGGAGCGCGATCAGGTCGCTGGGGGCGAGGCCGATGTCCATGCCTCGCTTGCCGCCGCTGACGTAGACGGTGTCGAACAGCTCGGCCGATTCGTCGATCACCGTGCGCAGTCGCTTGCGTTGGCCGATCGGGCTGATGCCTCCGACGATGTAGCCCGACGACCGCTCGGCGGCGGCGGGCTCGCACATCGTCGCCCGCTTGGCGCCGACCGCCGACGCGGTGCGCTTCATCGAAAGCTGGCAGCTCACCGGGACGATCGCCACCACGAGTTCATCGTCGGCCACGACCACCAGCGTCTTGAACACCTGGTCGTGGTCGAGTCCGAGCGAGTCGGCGGCCTCACGTCCGAAGTCGTGGAGGTCATCGCCGCGGTCGTACTCGTGGATGCTGTGGGCGATGCCGGCCGCTTCGAGCGCAACGACTGCAGGTGTCACCCGCTCGACTGTAGAGCCGGGACGACCGCCACTTGTATGGTCGCTGCGTGCGTCTGTCCGCCGATCCGTCCACCTCCCCCGACGACTACGAGTTCGCGCATCGGATCCGGGTCCGCTTCGTCGAGACCGACGCAATGGGCATCGTGCACCACAGCAACTACCTTGCCTACTTCGAGGAGACCCGGGTCGAGTACCTGCGTGCGATCGGACATCCGTTCACGGAATGGCGTGACGCCGGGCTCGAGTCCCCGGTGCTCGAGTCGTTCGTGCAGTACCGCCAGCCGCTGGCGTTCGACGACGAGATCACCGTGCACCTGCGTCTCGCCGACGTCACACGCGGCAACGTTCCAGATGGCGTATCTGATCACCGTCGTCGGCGACGACGACGTTGCGCGGCCGCGGGCGACCGGCGTGACCGTGCACGGGTGTGTCACCACCGCCGGCAGGCCGACTCGGCTGCCCGCCTGGCTGACCGCCATGGCCGGCGGACGCTGACCCGGCTCGTTGCCGGGAGCGGGCGGTGGATACGTTCGCGGCATGGCTGACACTGCAACATCGAGCCGCGTCCCGCTCGTCGACTACCTCGTGCTCGACGACGGCGACCCCCATCTCGCTGCGAACGAGTGCACGAACTGCGGGGCTCGCTTCTTCGACCGCCGCAACGCGTGCGCGGCGTGTTTCGGCACCGACTTCCGCCGGGTGAAGATCGCCACCGAGGGCGAGTTGCGCACGTTCACGATCGTCGCATTCGCCGCGCCAGGTGTCGAGGTGCCGTTCGTGTCGGGTGTGATCGACTGCGACGGCACGAGCGTGCGCGGCAACCTGCGCAACGTGAAGCCAGACGCCGACCACGTCCACACGGGCATGAAGGTGAAGCTCACCACATATTCACTCGGCACCGACGACCACGGCACCGAAGCCATCGGCTTCGCCTTCGAACCCGCCTGACCCAACCACGTTTGCGCTGCATTTCGGGCGACCCGGTCCTCCGAAAATGCAACACAAACGAAGAGTACGAAGCCAACACACGCAGACACACCGACACACCGAACCGACCAAGACCGCCGAGGGAAGCGCCAGCGACGAGGCGGCTCTCGGCCGACCCGGCGCAACCAACCACCGACTCGGCGTGAGGCCGAGACAATGAGAACGGAGCGAACGAAGTGAGCGACATCTGGATCCTCGGGATCAACATGACCAAGTTCGGCAAGCACACCGACCGCGATGTGGTCGACCTCGCGTCCGAGGCCGTGATGGCGGCACTCGCCGACGGCGGCGTGACCATGGCCGACATGGGCGTGCTTGCGGCCGGCAACCTGATGGGATCGGGCGGCATCGGCCAGCAGATCCAGAAGCAGGTCGGCCAGACCGGCATCCCCGTCTACAACGTGTCGAACGCATGCGCTACGGGAGCGACCGCGCTGCGCACGGCGATCATGTCGATCAAGGCCGGTGAGTCCGACATGGGTCTCGCCGTCGGGGTCGAGAAGCTCGCCGGCGTCGGGCTGCTCGGTGGCGGCGGTCGGCCGAAGAAGGACGGCAACGAGTGGGAGCCGCAGGGTCGTTTCGGCGCGGTCACCTCGACCGACGGACGCATCGGCACCGACACGATGCCGGGCGTGTTCGCCCAGGTCGGCATGGAGTACGGCCACAAGTACGGCGGTGCCGACTTCGAGCTCTTCGCCAAGATCTCCGAGAAGAACCACGCCCACTCGACGCTCAACCCACTCGCCGCCTACTCCAAGCGCTTCACGCTCGAGGAGATCATGGGCGACATGATGATCGCCTATCCCAATACCCGCCCGATGTGCTCGGCCAACTGTGACGGAGCCGCGGCCGCCGTCGTGGTCAGCGGCCAGAAGCTCAAGAGCCTGTCACTCGAACAGCAGCGCCGCGCGGTCAAGGTCTCGGCATCGGTGCTCACCTCGGACCCGTGGCAGGAGGCCTGCCAGGTACTCCCCGACGTCAACACCCTCACGCGCAACGCGGCGGCGACCGCGTACGAAGCCGCCGGCATCGGCCCGGAGGATCTCGACCTCGTCGAGCTGCACGACTGCTTCGCGACCGCGGAGCTGGTCCACTACGACAACCTCGGGCTCTGCGAGGAAGGCGGTGCCGTCGACTTCTTCAACTCCGGCGCGCCGTGGCGTGACGGGTCCCTGCCGGTGAACGTGTCGGGCGGCCTGCAGTCGAAGGGCCACCCGATCTCGGCGACCGGCATCGCCAACATCTGGGAGGTCTGCCACCATCTGCGCGGTGAGGCGGGCGACCGCCAGATCGAGGGTGCCAAGGTCGGTCTCGCCCACGTGATCGGGCTCGGCTCGGCGTGCGGCATCCACATCCTCGAGAAGTCCGCCGCCTGACCGTGATGAAACGATTGGTGTCTGACACCAATCGTTACATCTTGAGGGTGGAGCCGCCGTCGACGACGAAGATCTCGCCGGTGGTGTACTTGTTGCGCAGCAATGCGAGCACGGCTTCGGCGCAGTCGTCGGGTGTGGCCGACCGGGGCACAGGAGCGATCTTGGCGATCGCTTCGTGCATCGCGTCCCAGTCCTCGGTCCACGGGGTCGCAACGAGCCCCGGAGCGACCGCGTTGACCCGGATCGGGCCGTAGCTCTTCGCCAACAGCAACGTCATCTGGTTGAGCGCTGCCTTGGTCATCGAGTACGCCATCGACGACCCGACCGGCCGCAGCCCGGCGATCGAGGTGATGTTGACGATGTTCGCATCGTCGGACTTGCGCAGGTGGGGGATCGCCCGCTTGGTGAGCCACCACGTGCCGAACACGTTGACGTCGAACGTCTTGCGGAAGATTTCGTCGGTCAGATCGTCGAGCCGGTCGTGCGGGATCGACGTGGTCCAGCCGGCGTTGTTGATCAGGAAATCGAGCTGTCCGTACCGCTCGATCGTCGAGTCGACGAGCGCGTGCGCCTCGTCCTGGTTGCTGATGTCAGCGCGGACGTACGACGACTCGCCCGGCAGCGACGCCGACACCGCCTCGCCGGCTTCGACCGACGACGACGAGTTGACCACGACGGTGGCGCCGAGCGCCGAGAGCCGACGCGCCGTCTCCTCCCCGATCCCACTCGACGACCCGGTGATGATGGCGACGCGACCGTTGAACTCACTCATAGCCCGGACGGTACCCGGTGGGGCGGCACCCGTTCGGACCGGTGTGCGTCAGGCCGTGCGGTCTGCGGGCGGCACGACGACGACCGGCCGGTCGCACTGGTGCACCACGTGATGACTCGTGCTGCCGAGTGCCAGTTCGTCGCCGACCCCCCGCGAGCCGACCACCACGAACGAGGCATCGAGCCCGGTCCCCATCTTCATCAGCACGTCGGCGGGGCTGCCATAGACCAGTTCGGCGCGCCAACGCAGCTCGCGATCGCCGGCGAGCCCGACACACCACTCGGTGCGAAGCAACCGTTCGAGGTCGCCTCGGTGGCCCTCAGACGGCACGTGGCGCCCCTCGATCACCGTCATCATCCCGATCGCGTGGAACACGGCCAGGTCGAGGTCGAAGCGACGGGCGATCTCAGCAGCCACGGCCAACGCCCGTTGCGCATTGGTCGAGCCGTCGACACCGACGATCACCGGACCCGATCCGATGATGCCGTCGGTGGTGCGATCGGAGTCAGCCATCACATCGATCCTAGAGTCGATGTCGTGACCACCCTGCAATTCCTCGGCGCCACGGGCACAGTGACCGGCAGCAGGTTCCTGGTGCGCACCGAGCGAGCCACCGTGCTGGTCGATGCGGGGCTGTTCCAGGGCGCCAAGCGCGACCGGCTCGCCAACTGGGAGCCCTTCCCCGTCGATCCGACCACGATCGATGCGGTGGTCGTGACCCACGCGCACATCGATCACAGCGGCTGGCTCCCCGGTCTCGTCCGCGACGGATTCTCCGGGCCGATCTTCGCCACCGAGGCCACGTGTGAGCTGTGCGAGATCCTGCTGCCCGACGCCGCGCACCTCCAGGAAGAGCAGGCTCGCTTCGCCAACGAACGGGGCTTCAGCAAGCATCGCCCCGCGCGACCGCTCTACACGTCCGAGGACGCCGACTCGGCGGTCACACTCCTGCGCGGAGCCGAGTTCGACCGCCCGGTCGAGGTCGCCGACGGGATCGTCGCACGGTTCGTGCCCGCCGGACACATCCTCGGTTCGGCCAGCGTGCACCTGACGATCACCGACCGCGTCACCGATCACGACAGCACCACGTTGCTGGTCAGCGGTGACCTCGGTCGTGGCAACCATCCGCTGATCCCCGGCCCCGCCGCCCCTCCGGCGGCGCGCACCGTGCTGGTCGAGTCGACCTACGGCGACTCGTCGCATCCATCGGAGGCCGCCGAGATCGAGGAGTTCGCCGGCGTGGTGAGCCGCACCGCCAAACGCGGCGGGATCGTGCTCATCCCCGCCTTCGCCGTCGACCGCACCGAAGTGCTGCTGACGGTGCTGCGTGACCTGATGGCTGCCGGGCGCATCCCGACACTGCCCGTCTACGTCGACAGCCCGATGGCGCTGCGGGTCCTCGGCGTCTACCGAGCAGCGATGCGGGCGGCGAATCCACTCGTCTGCGACCCCCTGCCCGCCGACGCCCCGCACGACCCGTTCGATCCGGGCGGCGGCCTCCACGAGTGCCCCACCGTCGAGGACTCGAAATCACTCAACGAGCTCACCGCGCCGGCGATCATCATCTCCGCGTCCGGAATGGCCACGGGCGGGCGAGTCCTGCACCATCTCGCTCGGCTCCTGCCCCATCATCGCAACAGCGTGGTGCTCTGCGGGTTCCAGGCGGCCGGGACACGGGGACGTTCACTGGCCGACGGCGCCCGCAGCATCAAGATGCTCGGTCGATACGTTCCAGTTCGCGCCGAGGTCGACGTCCTGCGATCGCTGTCGGTCCACGCCGACGCCGACGGATTGCACGACTGGATCAGCGCGCTCCCCTCTGTTCCCGACACCGTGTTCGTCGTGCACGGCGAGCCCGCCGCGAGTGCCGCCTTGGCAGACCGGCTCGTCGAGGACGACATCAACGCCGTCGTGCCCGCCCAGTTCGAGGTGGTCCGCCTCGACTGAGGCCCGATGGTCAGCACCCGTTGCCCGATGACCTACGGCCCTGCACGCAACTGGCCTCTTCGTGTTGAATGAGTTCATGGACGAACGCCAGGAAGCAACCGTGATCCTCAGCGAATCGGAGTGTTGGGAGCTGCTCGACCACGCCACGGTCGGTCGCCTCGCCGTCGACATCGCTGGGCAGCCCGACATCTTCCCGATCAATTTCGTGGTCGACAAGAGCGGCATCGTCTTCCGCAGCGCGGCCGGCACCAAGCTCGCAGGCGCGGTGCTCAATCGGCTCGTCGCGTTCGAGATCGACGGGTACGACCCCGACGAGCGCACGGCGTGGAGCGTGGTCGTGAAGGGCCAGGCCCGATCGATCGAGCGGATGCAGGAGGTGTTCGACGCCGAGGATCTCCCGCTGTTCCCCTGGCTCTCGTGGGACAAGCCGAACTTCGTGCGCATCGAGCCGACCGTGGTCACCGGCCGTCGCTACCACATCGTCGACGAGGCGACTCCCGACAGCTCACTCGGATGGTCGCCCAGCGATGACGACCCGCACGCCGAGTCGCTCGCCGCCGAACCGACGCCAGGAGCGCCGTTCCACCCGGGCGAACCCAAGCTCCACGCCGACTGAGCGAACTCGATCGTCACCGGTTGGGTACCACCACGACCGGAATCGTCGCGTCGTGGAGCAGCCAGGTGCTCACCGAGCCGAGCAGGCCGGCCGCGATCAGTCCGTGTCCGCGGGTGCCGACCACGACGAGATCAGCCCCGGGTTGCGCCTCGGCGAGCGCCTGGCGTGGACCCTGGAACACGATCGAACGCTCGGCTCGGCCGTCGGGGTCGACCGCATCGAACGCGCCGGTGATGCGTTGCTGCTCGGCCTCGATCTGATCGGCGAACCGGTCGCGACTCAGTTCCTCGTCGACCCACGGCGCAACCTCGATCGCAGCGACGGCCCGGACGCCGGCGGAGCCGCCCGCGAAGTCCAACGCCCAACGAAGCGCCGCTCCGGCATGGTCGCTGCCGTCGAATCCGACCACGATCGACGACACGGCGCCGAGCGATGCACCCGCGGGAACCACCACCACAGGTGCATGGGCATGCGTCACGCAGTACCGGCTCACCGAGCCCAGCAGGTGATGTCTGAGGTCGCCCGCCCCGGTGCGACCGACGGCGAGGAGATCGGCATCGGCGGAGGCGTCGACCAAGATGTGCTGGGCCTGGCCCTCGATCACGAGCGGCTGCACGGGCACCGTCGCGCCGGACCCTGCGGTCGCCACCTCGATCGCCAGATCGACGTCGTGGCCAGCAGTGGCAGCGAGGCCGAGGTCGTCGACCCCGAAGCCACGCTTGGCCGTGAACATCGCCATGATCGCCGGCACGTGATACGCGCCGATCGCCGTGATCTGCACGTCGTGGTGGTCGCTCTGGCCCACGGTCCAGCGCAGTGCCGCGACCGCCGCCTCGGATCCATCGATTCCCACGATCCAGCGAGCTGTCATGACCACGAGTATCCGCCGCCGACCGGAGTGCGCCAAGGGTCCGAAGACTCCGCCTCGCAACAGGGACTCGCCGCTGGCGGGCCAACGGCTCGACGCCCGTGACATTGGGCCCTTGCGGCGGCGCAGCACGCAGTGCACGATCAGCATGGAGGGACACACATCGTGGATCACGAACCGCTCGAGGAGCTGTCCGAGTCCGAATGCTGGACGCTGTTACGGACCGTTGACGTCGGACGTCTCGCCGCGCCGAATCGTCGTGGCGGCGTCGACATCTTTCCGGTCAACCACGTCGTCGATCAGGGCTCGATCGTGTTCCGCACCGCCGCGGGAACCAAGGTGACCGACGCGGTGGAAGCCCCCGAGGTCGCCTTCGAGGCCGACAATGCCGCGTGCTCCTACAGCGAGCAGCACGACGACCCATGGAGCGTCGTGCTGCACGGCGTGGCCGAGCTGATCACGATCCAGACCGATCTGTTCGACAGCTTCGAACTCACCGTGCGCCCCTGGCACGTTTCGAACAAGCCCTACTTCGTCCGCGTGGTGCCGACGTCGGTGTCCGGTCGGCGATTCCACATGAGCCCGGCCACATGACGTCGTCATCCGACACGAATCGCAAGGAGACCTCATGATTCAGCACCTGATCGTCCCCGTCGACGGGTCCGACGCATCGTGGCGAGCCGCCGACGTCGCGGTGGCGCTGGCACGCCGCGGCGACGCCACGGTCGACGTCATCGAGGTCGTCTTCGATCAGCACGACGTCGCCGAGGCCGAAGCTCGCCTGTCGGAGCGCCTCGAACAGCACGAGACCGCAGGGGTCAGCGTGACGACCCACGTCCGCCTCGCCGCCGAGAGCGTGGCGCAGGCGATCAGCGACGAGGTCGAACAGCACCCGGAGGTCACCGTCGTGCTCGCATCGCACGGCCGCGGTCGCTCGGCCGCGCTGCTCGGCAGCGTGACCGAGGAGCTGCTCGAGCGAACCTTCGGTCCGGTGCTCGTGGTCGGACCACACGTCACCCACGGCGACCTCGACGGGCCGATCATCGCGACGGTGGACGGATCGCGAGCGTCGGAGTCGGTGTTGCCGCTCGCAGCTGCCTGGGGCATCGAGCTCGGCAGCGAGCCGTGGATCGTCGAGGTCGCCGATCCCGACGCCGGGGTGTCCGGCGACGTGAACGAGTCGGCCTATCCCGCCCGGCTCGCTCGCACGCTGGCCAGGGACTCGGGCCATCCGGCCCAGTTCGAGGTGCTCCACGGCGAGCACGTGCACGACGAGATCGCCGACTTCGCACGGTCGATCGACGCGGCGATGATCGTCGCGAGCACGCGAGGGCGCACGGGCATGTCACGGTTCGTGATCGGCAGTACGGCGGCGGCAATCGTGCGTCATGCACCGTGCCCGGTCCTCCTGGTGCGCCCGCCCCATCTCCCGCAGTGAGGTGCGGCCAGTGCCGGGAACCGGATGCGCATCCGGTGAAGCGTGGCCCGGATGCGCCAATAGCATGACGTCACCATGGACCGCGCTGAGCTCGCAGGAGCGTTGATCGACGCCTGCCCTGACGGACTGCTGCTGGTCGATCGCGACGGTCTGATCCAGCTCGCCAATCCGGTCGCCGCCGAGATGTTCGGTCGGACCGAGGCCGACCTGGTCCAATCGTCGATCGAGGAGCTCGTTCCTCCCGAGTTCCGTCCGACACATCCCCAACGGCGTGCCAACTACACCGCGGCACCGACGAACAGGCCGATGGGCACCGGGCTCGAGCTGTTCGCCCAGCACTCGTCAGGCGAGATGTTCCCGGTCGAGATCAGCCTGAGCCCGTGCGTGATCGACGACGCGTTGTTCACGATCGCCACCATCCGCGACGTCAGCGATCGGCAGGAGTCGGCATCACAGATGGCGATGCTGCAGGACCGCGAACGCATCGCTCGGGACCTCCACGACATGGTGATCCAGCGACTCTTCGCCGCAGGGATGAACCTCCAGGCCGTGCAGTCCTCCGCCCAACCCCCGCGGGTCGCAGATCGCATCGGGTCCACGATCATCGAACTCGACGACACCATCCGCGAACTCCGCGCAGCCATCTTCCGACTCGGCCAGCACGACGAACGGCGGACGCTGTCGGCACAGATCACCGAACTCGTCCACGAACGCGCACGCCACCTCGGGTTCGAACCGGCGCTCCGCCTCGTCGGCGACATCGACCAGCTCCCCGACTTCATCGCCGACCAACTCGTCGCGACGGTCACCGAGGGACTGTCGAACGTCGTTCGCCATGCCAACGCCACGGCTGCTGAAGTGCGCATCGAGCGCGTCGACGGCGTCCTGTCGTTGCAGATCAGCGACGACGGCGTCGGCCTCCCGAACGAACCGAAGCGCTCAGGCGGGCTGTCGAACATGATGTGGCGCGCCGCGGAACTGGGCGGAACCTGCACGGTCGCCCCGAACGATCCGGCCGGCACACAGCTGCTCTGGCACGTCCCGATCTGACCCAGGCGGCCGACCCGACCTCACCCGCAGCGATGAGCCAAGTGTCGCCATCCGGGCGGTTCGCTCATCGCAGACCCGACCTCACCCGCAGCGATGAGCCAAGTGTCGCCATCCGGGCGGTTCGCTCATCGCAGACCCGACCTCACCCGCAGCGATGAGCCAAGTGTCGCCATCCGGGCGGTTCGCTCATTGCCGACCCAACTGGAGCGGTCGGTGGGTCACATCTCGTTGCGGTGGCGCTCGACGAGTCGAGCGGCGAGCGCTGCTGCTTCGGTCCGCCGGGACATGCTGAGTTTCGCGAGGAGATTCGACACGTAGTTCTTGACCGTCTTCTCCGCCAGATACATCTCCTGCGCGATCTGACGGTTGGTGTAGCCCTCACCGATCAGGTCGAAGATCCGGCGCTCCTGCGTCGTCAGATCCTCGAGCCGGCCTTCTTCGCTGTCGCGCAGGCGCCGGCTCGCGAGCCGGACTTCGGCATCGTCGAGGTAGCGGCGGCCCTGGGCGACGCCCCGGATCGCGTCGACCAGTTCGTTGCTACGAATCTGCTTGAGAATGAATCCCGATGCTCCCGCGAGGCCGGCGTCGACCAGTGCGCGGTCGCTGTCGAACGACGTCAGGATCAGCACCTTGACATCGGGGAACTCGGTGATGATCTCGCGGCACACATCGATCCCGTTGTGTTCGCCGTCGCCGAGTCGTACGTCGAGGACGGCGACGTCCGGTGTCTGGTCGCGAATTCCTGCGATCGCCTCGTCGGCGGTGCCGGCCTCGCCGACGACGGCGAGGTCGCTCTCGGCTTCGAGCGCTGCGGCGATGCCCCGGCGCACCACTTCGTGATCGTCGAGCAGGAAGACGCGAATCATGCCGCCATCATCGCTCATGTGTCGGCGGCCCCGAGCGATGCCGGGTCACGAGGTCAGCGGTACGACGGCGATCGGACGGTGGACATGGTGGAGCAACCAGGTCGACACCGATCCGAGCAGTGCTGCTCCGACGGCACCGTGTCCCCGGGCGCCGACGACGACGAGGTCGGCGTTCTCCGCCTGTGCAGCGAGCGCCGACCGAGGTGTGCCGCGGACGAATTCGCGCTCGAGCGTGACCCCGCGCGAGCGCGCCTGCCCGGCAACGGTGTCGACGAGATGGTGGAAGCGTTCGGCTGCGAGATCGCTGGCGTCGGGGAAGAAGAACGTATCGGCGCCGACCGCGAGCGGCGTCGCATCCCACACCCACGCGACCACCACCGTGCCACCGGGCCGGGCGAAATCGATCGCCCAGCGCAGCGCCTCCATGGAGTTCGGCGACCCGTCGCAGCCGACCACGACCGTCTCGACGGCGGCGGGCTCGGCATCGCCGGGCACCACGATCGTGGGAACCGACGCGTGCGTCGCACACTGGGTACTCGTCGATCCGAGCAGCAACCGGGCGAAGCCACCTCGACCCCGACTTCCGATCACCAGCAGCGCGGCGGACTCCGAGGCCTCGAGCAGCACCTGCGCCGGGCCACCGTGGCCGACCGACGCCGTCACGGGCAAGGTGAGACGAGGACTCAATCCAGCCGCGACCTCAGCGACGTCGTGGGCCGCGGCGTCGTGGAACTCGGTGTCGTCGACAACGACGGTGACGGGCGACGACATCGGGTAGGCACCGGCAACCGGCGTCTGCCACGCGGTCACCAGTTCGATCGACGACGCTCGGCCGTCGACGTTGCTCACCGCCCACTCGAGCGCGTTGGCCGCGCAGTCCGACCCGTCGAGCCCCACGACCCAGGTCCCTCGGTCGATCCGATGAGAAGAACTCGACTCCACCACATCCGCCCCCGTCACCTCATGCGTCATCGCCATCGGTCGACCTCTCTCCACGGGTCCATCCCCCGCCCCCGTCGTCTGCGACGCATCCACGTCCATTGCGATGATTGAACTGCCCGACGCCCGGCACCGGCAGGGCCAAAGGTCACGCAGGCCGATTTCGATCGGTCGGCGCAGATGCATTGACCTTGGCCCCTGGTCGGCGTCGACGCGACCCGCCACGATGGAACCGGAGAATCGACCGAGACCAGGAGGCACCGATGACCGACGACTTCCCCGCACTGCGCACCGAACTGCGCCAGGGCTACCGCGACCTGATGCAGGTGATCCCCGATCAGATGAAAGGGTTCGGCGACCTCCACCGCTCGGCGGTGAAGGACGGCGCCCTGAACCAGGCCACCAAGGAACTGATGGCTGTCGCGATCGCCATCTGCACACGGTGCGACGACTGCATCACCCTGCACATGCACGACGCGCTCCGCGCCGGCGCAACACCGGAGATGGTGCACGAGGCGATCGGCGTGGCGCTGCTGATGGGCGGTGGGCCGGCGTCGACGTATGCGACACACGCGATCCGCGCGCTCGAGCAGTTCAGCGCCCAGCCGTGACGAGCCGTCGACCTTGACCCCTGTCTCCGCCCGACGATCGATGGATGCTCGATGATGATGTCGCACCACCCCGAACCCTGGCTCGTCGACTACGCCGCGGCCGTGGCGTCGTTCGACTGGGACGACGCATGGGCAGCGCTGCGCTCGGATGGTCGCTGCGGCCGGCCCGACAGCGTCAACATCGCCGACCTCGCCGTCGATCGACATGTCCGAGAGGGCCGCGGCGAGCGGGTGGCGTTCCGGTTCATCGGCCGCGATCCAGGTGACATCGACGATCCCGTCGATGTCACCTACGCCCGACTGGCTCGGCGGACGAACCGGTTCGCCGACGCGATGCGCCGCCGTGACCTCGGTCCCGGCACGGGGGTCGCCACCCTCACCGGGCGCATCCCCGACCTGTACGTGACGGCGCTCGGCACGCTCAAGGCCCACGGCACCTTCACACCGCTGTTCTCGGCGTTCGGACCCGACCCGATCTCGCAGCGGATGAACATCGGCCGAATCCGAGTCCTGGTCACGACACCGCTGCTGTACCGCCGCAAGGTGGCGCCGATCCTCGATCGCCTGCCACACCTCGAACTCGTCCTCGTGTGCGGGAGCACCGAGGACGACCCCGGTGCCGGACGGACCCGGGCCCAGCGGCCCGAGGTGATGTCGTTCGGGGCCTTCCTCACCGAGGGCAGCGACGCGTTCGAACCCGTCCCGACCGATCCCGAGACGCCGGCGCTGGTGCACTTCACGAGCGGGACGACGGGCCAACCGAAGGGAGCCGTCCACGTCCACTCGGCGGTGGTGACCCATCACGCGACCGGCCGCCTCGTGCTCGACCTGCACGACGGCGACACGTTCTGGTGCACCGCCGACCCGGGCTGGGTGACCGGCACGTCGTACGGCATCATCGCTCCGCTCGCCAACGGCGTGACCACGATCGTCGACGAAGCCGACTTCGACGCCGAACGCTGGTACCGGATCCTCGAACGCCACGCGGTCGACGTGTTCTACACGGCACCGACGGCGATTCGCATGCTGCAGCGAGCAGGCGACGAGGTCGCCGCCGGGGCCGACCTGTCACAGCTGCGTCTCGTCGCCAGCGTCGGCGAGCCGCTCGACGCCGATGCGGTGCAGTGGTGTCAGCGGACGTTCGGGGTCCCGGTGATCGACACCTGGTGGCAGACCGAGACGGGCGGCATCATGATCTCGAATCATCGCTCGCAGCCGGTTCGTCCCGGGTCGATGGGTCGGCCGTTGCCCGGCGTCGACGTCGGCCTGCTCGAGCGAGACGCCGACGGCGCGCTGGTCACCGACGACAGCGGTGCACCCGTGTGGGTGACCGACCCCGAGCAGTCCGGTGAACTGGCGCTGCGCGCGGGCTGGCCGTCGATGTTCCGGACGTACCTCGACGAGGAGGAGCGCTACCGACGTTGCTTCGTCGACGGCTGGTACCGCAGTGGCGACCTCGCCCGTCGCGATGCCGACGGTTACTACTGGTTCGTCGGCCGCGGCGACGACGTGATCAAGACCTCCGGACACCTGATCGGACCGTTCGAGGTCGAGTCAGCCCTCAACGAGCATCCTGCTGTCGCCGAGACCGGTGTGATCGGCAAACCCGACCCGACCGCCGGGACGATCGTGAAGGCATTCGTGGTGCTCGCCCGCGGCCGCGAGCCGACCGACGAACTCAACCGGGAACTCATCGGCCATGCCCGAACGCGCCTCGGCGCCGCAGTCGCGCCGCGCGAGATCGAGTTCGTCGACGACCTCCCCCACACCCGCAGCGGCAAGATCATGCGCCGCGTGCTGAAGGCACGAGAACTCGGCGAGGACGAGGGCGACACCTCCACGCTCGAGATGGCGCCGGACACGAGGGGACCCCGACCATGACCACCGACTCCCACCCCGACGCCCCCCGAGACCGGGTCTCCGGGGACCACGAACTCGAGCGACGCCTGCTCGGCGACATGATCCGGATCCGGGTCTTCGAGGAGCGTTGCGCCGAGTTGTACGCCGAGTCGAAGATCCGGGGGTTCCTGCACCTCTACATCGGCGAGGAAGCCGTGGCGGCGGGCGTGATGACCTGTCTCCAACCCGCCGACGGCGTCCTCGCCACCTACCGCGAGCACGGGCATGCCCTGCTGCGCGGCGTGTCGGCGGAGTCGATCATGAGCGAGATGTTCGGCAAGGCCACCGGTTGCTCCGGAGGTCGCGGCGGCTCGATGCACCTGTTCGACGAGGCGACTCGGTTCTTCGGCGGCAACGCGATCGTCGGCGGGCACCTCCCGCTCGCGGTCGGACTCGGGCTCGCCGATCGAATGCTCGGTCGGAACGGCGCCGTGACGGTCTGCTTCTTCGGTGAGGGAGCGATGGCCGAGGGCGAGTTCCACGAGGCGATGAACCTGGCGGCGCTGTGGAACGTGCCGGTGTTGTTCTGCTGCGAGAACAACCGCTACGCGATGGGTACGTCGCTGAGGTCGAGCGAGTCGCAGGTCGACCTGGCGCTGAAAGCGGCCAGCTACGCCCTGCCCGCCTGGGTGGTCGACGGCATGGACGTGATGGAGGTGCATCGAGCGACGACGAAGGCGTTGGCGGCGCTGCGAGCCGGCGGTGGGCCGATGTTCATCGAGTTCCAGACCTACCGGTTCCGGGCGCACTCGATGTTCGACCCCGATCTCTACCGCGATCCAGCCGAGGTCGAGCGGTGGAAGCAGCGCGACCCGATCATGACGTTCGCCCAACGGCTCGCCGCCGACGGCGTGCTCGACGACAGTGACGTCGACGCGATGTGGACCGCGGCACGCGAGGAGACCGACGCAGCGGTCGCGGCGGCCGATGCGGCGCCGATCGAGTCGGTCGACACCTTGCTCGATCACGTCACCCGCCCGGTCGAGCCGACCCATGCTCCCGGAGACCCGGGCTCGGGGAACCAGGCGGATCCCGTGGTTCCCCCAGACCCGGGCTCGGGGAACCACGACGACGTAGACGAGGTGTGGCCGTGAGTGAGCCGACGACGATGACGTATCGGGACGCGATGCGAGAGGCGCTGCGCGACGCGCTTGCGACCGACGACCGGGTGTTCATCATGGGCGAGGACGTCGCCGACTACGGCGGCACGTACGCCGTCACGAAGGGCCTGTACGAGGAGTTCGGACGCGACCGGGTGCGCAACACGCCGCTGTCGGAGTCCGGGTTCGTCGGCGCAGGGATCGGGGCGGCCCTCGGCGGGATGCGTCCGATCGTCGAGATCATGACGGTGAACTTCAGCCTGCTCGCACTCGATCAACTCGTGAACACCGCGGCGACGCTCCTCCACATGTCCGGTGGCCAGTTCAACGTGCCGCTCGTGGTCCGCACCACCACCGGCGCCGGTCGCCAACTCGCCGCCCAGCATTCGCACAGCCTCGAGGGGTGGTTCGCTCACGTTCCCGGCCTGAAGGTGATCGCTCCGGCCACGCCCGCCGACGCCCGGTGGATGCTGCCGACCGCGCTCGCCGACCCGAATCCGGTGATCATCTTCGAGCACTCCGGCCTGTACAACGACCGCGGGCCGGTCGATCCCGAGTCCGGCCCCGTCGACATCGACCGCGCCGTCGTGCGCCGACGAGGCGACGACCTGACGATCGTGGCCTGGGCGGGGATGGTCCCGAAGGCCCTCGACGCCGCCGACGAGCTCGCCGAGGCAGGCGTGTCGGCCGAGGTGATCGACCTCCGGTCGCTGCGCCCACTCGACTTTCCCACGATCGCCGAGTCGGTGCAGCGCACCCACCGCGCCCTGGTCCTCGACGAAGGCTGGCGCACCGGCGGATTGAGCGCCGAACTCGCGGCCTCGATCACCGAGCGCTGCTTCTGGACGCTCGACGCACCCATCGGCCGCGTCGCCGGCCTCGAAGTGCCCATCCCCTACGCGAAGCATCTGGAGACCGCGGCGATCCCCCAGGTCGCTGACATCACCGCGGCCGCAACCTCCCTGGTCGGCGCGAGCCCATGAGTGACGCCGACACCTTCGACTATGCGATGCCGTCGCTCGGCGCGGACATGGACGAGGGCCGTGTCATCGAGTGGCGCGTCGCTCTCGGCGACACCGTCCATCGCGGGGATCTGATCGCGGTCGTCGAGACGGAGAAGTCCGACATCGACATCGAGATCTGGCACGACGGCATCGTCGAGGAGTTCCTGGTCGACGTCGGCCACACCGTCGACGTCGGCACCCCGATCGCCCGACTCCGCACTGTCGGCGCCGGCGCCGGGACCGCTCCGCAGACCGATCGCCCGGACGAGCCCGCCGCACCCGCATTGACGCCGACACCAGCAGCGGCACCGGCAGCGGCACCGGGCGATCGCGTCCCAGCCTCGCCGCTCGCACGCCGGCTCGCTGCGGAGCGGGGCATCGAGCTCGGCGCGGTGAGCGGCAGCGGACCTGGCGGCGCGGTGATCGAAGCCGACATCGTCGCCGCTTCGGCGACCGAGCAGCGAGCCGACGGCGCCGGGAGTCCGACCCCTGCAGCACCATCGACCGCAGCACCGGCTGCTCCCCGACGATCGGCGGACACGATGCGCTCGCTGATCGCCGAACGGATGGCGACCGCCAACCGCGAGATCCCGCACTACCACCTGTCACGCGATCTCGACGTCGGCGCGCTCGAGGTGTGGCTCGCCGAACGAAACGAGCAACGACCGATCGCGGAGCGGATCCTGCCGGCGGCCTGCTTCATCCGCGCCGTCGCACTCGCCGCCGCCCGCCATCGGGAACTCAACGGATTCTGGATCGGCGATCACTTCGAACCCGCCGAGTCGGTCAACGTCGCCATGGCCATCTCGCTGCGTCGCGGCGGGTTGGTCACGCCGCACATCGAGCGAGCCGACGAACGCACCCTCGACGAGGTGATGGCCGCGCTCTCCGAACTGGTCGCCGCTGCCCGTACCGGCAACCTCCGCGCCAGTTGGATGACCGGTGCGACCATCACCATCACCCACCTCGGCGACAGCGGGGCCGACCTCGTCCACGGTGTCATCTCGCCGCCACAGGTGGCCCTCGTCGGCTTCGGCCGGTCCCGGCAACGAGCCTGGGTGGTCGACGGCGAGGTCGTCGTGCGACCCGTCGTGACCGCCACGCTGGCCGCCGACCATCGCGCCACCGACGGTGCGGTCGGGAGCCGGTTCGTCGCCGCACTCGCCCAACACATCGACCACCCGGAGGACCTGCTGTGAACGACGACGACAACACCGACACCGACACCCAGGACAGCATCGACCTCGTGACGATGATCCTGTCGGCGATTGCCGATGTCGCTCCGGAACTCGAACCCGAATTGGCCGACCTCGACCACGACGTCGACTTCTGGATGGAACTCCAGCTCGACTCGATGGACCATCTCTCCGTCATGACGCGCCTCGCCGAGCAGACCGGCGTCGAGATCGCCGAACGCGACTACCCGCACCTCACGACGGTTGCAGCAGTGCGAGACTTCCTGGCCGGGAACCGCAGCTGAACTCGCCCACGACGAACCGCTCGAACCACAAGGAGCAACCCCATGAGCGACACACCGGACACACCGAATGAAACAGGCCCGACGGACACCGGCGATGGCGCCTCGAAGAAGTGGCCGCTCATCGCCGCAGCCATTGCGATCATCGCGGCGCTCGTCGTCGGTCTGGTGCTGATCACGGCCGACGATGACGACGAGTCCGCGGACTCGGTGGCCACGACCGAAGCACCTGCAACCACCGCCGTGAGTGACACGACCGAGGTACCCGAGACGACGGAGTCACCGGCGACCACACAGGCTCCGGAGACGACGGAGCCGGTGGCCACCACCGAGGCTCCGGCGACGACCGAGCCGACGACCACCACCGCGCCGGTCCCCGACCAGGTCCGCACGGCGGTCTGGCCTTGGTTCGAGACCGACCTGCGCTATGCCGACCCGGTCGAGGCCGCCGTCGGGTTCGCAACCGACTACCTCGGATTCGTCGACCCGGAGGCCGGCGAGTTCATGGCCGGCGACAGCCGGTCCGGCGAGGTCGAGATCCGATCCGCCGGTACCCAGCTGACGACCGTGGTGTTCGTCCGCCAGCTCACCGACGACGACAGCTGGTGGATCCTCGGCGCCGCGAGCGGGAACATCACCATCGACGAGCCCGAGGCGCTGGCGGAGGTGACGAGCCCGCTGACCGTGTCCGGGATGGCGCTGGCTTTCGAGGGCACCGTCGGCGTGCAGCTGCGAGCCGACGGCAACGGCGAGCCGATCTTCGAGGGGTTCGTGACCGGCAGCGGCGGCCCGGAGCCGGGTCCGTACAGCGAGGTCTTCGAGTTCACCAGCCCTGGCGAGACCGCCGGCGCACTCGTGATGCTGTCGCTCAGCTCAGAGGACGGCTCGACACTGGAAGCGTCGGTGATGCGGATCTTCTACCGCTGACGCTCGTTCATCGGATCCCGCCCGTCGGGCCACCAACGTGTCCCGCAGCGCGATGAGTTTCGACGCGACCTGCCCGCGCGCAAACTCATCGCTGGACGAATGCACGCCGGCGCGATGAGTTTCGACGCGACCTGCCCGCACGCAAACTCATCGCTGGGCATCGGCCGGGCCCGACGCGGCGCTACGCGGGATCGGACTCGCTGCGGCTCCCGATCAGCGACAGCACCTGCGCCACGGCGGCGGCGCCGTCGGGCTCGGCTTCGACACAGCCGAGCGAGTCGCCGTCGTCGGGAGCCGGCGTGTGGTGGTGCACCAGGACCGGAGTGCCGGGCGACTGTTCGCGATGCGCCCGGATCAACTGTGCGGTGCGGTCGTCGTCGGGGTCGAGCAGCACGATGATCGCATCGGCTTCGTCGGCGAGCGGACATCGACCGCCACTGAGCACGGGACATTCGTGGTCGCCACGCACTGCGGGCCCGGCACACATCGCGGTTGCGAGACCCGCCGCCTCGGCCGCAGGCTCGCCTGCCCACCGCCGGCCGGCGACCTCGACGAGGACGCGGGGCCGATCTTCGGCGGGCGGCCACGTCGGCACCGACGCCGTCGTCCCGATCGACAGGCGCACGACCCCACTGTCGTGTGCAAGTGCAACCGGGCCGCGCCGGCTGAGCAGCGAGAGCATCGGACCGTTCTCGAGCAGCACCTCCGCCTGCAGGTTTGCGAGCCCAGCAGCGCCAGCCTGGCGGACCAGGATGTCCAGCAGGTACGGCCCGAGCCAACCCCGCCAGCCGGGTGCGACGGTCACTGCGAGGTCGCCGTCGCCGTCGTCGCGGATCGCGTAGCCGGCCTCCCCCGCGACCTCCTCGGGGGCGCCGTCGCGGTAGATGATCGCGATCACTCCGAAGCCACCCTCCGAGGCGATGTCGGCCCAGTGTCGACACCATTCGAGGTGGGGTCTGAACGCTCCGAAGAACCGGCGGTGGCGATCGCCGACCGACAGCGTCTCGTACAGGGCCAGGATGCGCTCTGCATCGGCTGCGGTGGTCGGGCGCACCTCCATGCGCGCGCCACCCGCCAACTCGATGACCTCGGAGAAGTCGATGTCGTCCATGCTGCAGCCATTCTGCCGTCTCCGCGACCGCCCGGGAAGTGGCCTACCCCTCGGGGTATCATGGATCCATGACGATCACGCGTAGATTCATCGCCGGTGTCGCCGGCATCAGCCTGTTGCTCGCCTCGTGCGGGAGCGACGACCCGGCGACGGAGAGCGCCGAGACGGCGACCGAGGCCACCGTCGCTGACGGAGCGGCCGAGATCAGCGGGATCTCGACGATCTCCGTCGACGCCGCCGCAGCGATCACCGACAACCCGCCCGACGACCTCGTCGTGCTCGACGTTCGCACCCCCGAGGAATTCGCGGAAGGCCACCTGGAGGGTGCGGTGCTCGTCGACTTCTACGCCGCCGACTTCGCCGAACAGCTCGCCGCGCTCGACACCGATGTTCCGTATCTCGTGTACTGCCGCTCGGGCAACCGCAGCGGCCAGGCCCTCGGCGTGATGGAGCAGATCGGCTTCACCTCAGCGGTCGACGTCGACGGCGGCATCGTCGCCTGGACCGACGCCGGACTCCCTGTCACCACCGGCTGACGCCGCGGGCGAGACGTCCGCTCCGAGCCCACGCAGGACGAGCACGCGGGTGAACTCGGCGCCGACCAGCACGATCTGGCCGACCAGGAATATCCACACCAACACCAGGAAGACGCTCCCGGTGACGCCGACCAGCGATGACGCCGCATAGCGCCGGAGGTAGGCGCTGATCAGCGTCGTGCTCAGCGCCAGGACACCTGCGGTGGCGGCACCACCGGCGAGCGCCGCCTGCCACGGCACGCGCGCATCCGTGAGGTAGCGGAACAAGAGGGTGACGACCCCGAGGCCGAGGGCCCACGACGTGGCCGCACCGAACAGTTCTTCGAACGACTCGACGAACGCGGCGTCGGGCATCAGCCGGGTGATCAGGCCCGCAATGGAGTTGAGTACGAAGGAGGCGATGACGACGGCACCCGCGCCGGCGATCACGGCGAAGGCGACGAGCCGGCGCATCACCGTCTGCCGGAAGCCCGGCCGGACCGGGCGTTCCCAGATCGTGTTGAACGCATCCTGCACGGCGACAACCAGCACCGACGCCGTCAGGAACAGCGAGACAGCGCCCAGGACGCCGAGTCCGGTGAGCGTCCCCGTGCCGTTGAGCGCATCGGTGAGCGCACGTGCGATGTCGTCCGCGTCGATGCCGAGCCAGTCCGAGAGCTGCTCGGTGAGGTACGACTGGACGTCGCCCCGCGAGATCACCAGTCCGGCGATCGCGAGCGCGAGCGCAAGGAGAGGAACGAGCGCGAACAGCCCGTAGTAGGCAATGCCGGCACCGAGGCGGATCGTTCGATGATCTCGCCACTGCTCGTAGGTGTCGACGCCGAGATCCCAGGCGGCGCGCACGGCGGCGCGAACCCGATCGACGATCACCGGGTCGATGCTAGGCGTCGGTCGGCCCCATGGCCGTGACGATCAGACCGGCGCGGGAAGCGACGGTCCGGCGAACTCGAGCCAGGCGCCATAGCCCCCGACGAGGTCGGACACGTCGCTGAAGCCCGCTCGGCGCAACACACTGGCCGCCACCGAGGAGCGATAGCCACCCGCGCAGTACACGACGGTCGGAGCGTCGGGGTCGAGTTCGTCGACGCGGCCGGGGAGCTGCCCGACCGGCAGCGCAACCGAACCGGCGATGCTGCCGATCGCGATCTCACCCGGATTGCGGATGTCGATCAGCTGCAGACCGTCGATCTCGGCGCGGCGGCGCTCGAACTCAGGGACGGTCAGACGCGAGGCGCGAGCCGTGCGATCGGGGTGCTCCGCCATCACTGCGAGCGGGTCGGCGAGATACCCGACGACCCGGTCGAAGCCGATGCGACCGAGACGGTTTCGTGCCTCGATCTCGAATCCGGGGTCGGCGACGAGCACGATGTCCACGTCGCTCGGAACGACCGAGCCGGCGAACTCCGCGTAGCGACCTTCGAGACCGACGTTGACCGAGCCGACCAAGTGTCCGCGGGCGAACTCCTCCGGCGAGCGTCCGTCGAGCAGGATCGCTCCGGCGTCGACCAGGCGGGTCGCCGCATCGAGATCGAGGGCCTCGAGTGGCGACGTCTCGTCGAGCAGCGGACGGTCCTTTCGGTTCAGCACGGCGTCGTAGACGAAGTACGAGGGCGCCGGTGGCTGGCCCTCGGTCACGAGTGCGACGAAGGTCTCCTTGTCGGGCGCCACCAGGGCGTAGTTGTTCACCCGCTGGTCACCGATCGTCGACCAGGTCTCCGTCGACAGGTTCTTGCCGCACGCCGAGCCGGCACCGTGCGCCGGATAGACGCGAGTCGAGTCGGGCAGGGTCAGCAGCTGGTTGTGCAGGCTGTCGTAGAGCTTGTCGGCGAGTTCGTCGCGGGTGAAGCCGAGCGAGGCGAGCAGGTCGGGTCGCCCGACATCGCCGATGAAGAGGGCGTCGCCGGTCAGCACGCCATACGGCTCGTCGTCGTCCGCGTGCTCCCACACCACGATGCTGATCGACTCCGGTGTGTGCCCCGGAGTGTGACGGATCTCGAGCTGGACGTCGCCGAGCGAGATGCGTTCGCCGTCGGCGAGCTTGCGCGACGGGAACTCGGTCTCGGCCACCGCCGAGAACGCGATCTCGGCACCGGTCGCCGCGGCGAGCTCGAGGTGACCGGACAGGAAGTCGGCGTGGAAGTGCGTCTCGATCACCAACTCGATTGTCAGGCCGTCGGCGGCCGCGTCGTCGCACGTACTCGTCGATGTCGCGACGGGGATCGACCACGACCGCCCGTCCGGTGGTCTCGTCGCCGATCAGGTACGAGGCCTGCGACAGACAATCGAGGTAGTACTGCGTGAACTTCATGCGTGCGCCTTTCGACTGGAGGCCGACGATGACGTTGCCGACCACGATGCCCATCCCAACATACCCTATGGGGTACATATTCCCGAGGGCCCTCTCCGCCGAGAGTACGGTGTCGCGCATGCATCGTCGAACACTCCGCACCGCGATCACCGCGATCGCCGTCGTCACGATCAGTGCGCTGCTGGCCGGCTGCTTCACGCTCGAAGCGACGTTCACGGTCAACGACGACGCTACCGCCGACCTCGACTACCTGATCCTGCTCGACACCGCGCAGTTGGAGGAGTTGGCCGGGCTGCTCGGCGAGGACCTCGGCGACGTGGGAGACCTCTCGGGCGACGCATTGCTCGACGAGTTCTTCGGCGGCGACGACCCGTGTGCCGATCTCACCTCGGAACTCACCGACTACGAGGTGACCACCCGCGAGATCAGAGAGGACGGTGAAGCCGGCGTGGGCTGCACCGTCACCGGCGTTCCGATCGCCGAGCTGAACTCGCTCGGCGACGACACGTCGTCGTTCTCGATCGAACAGGACGACGACGGCACCCGTTTCAACGCCGTGCTCGAGGGTGTCGACGAACTGACCGGCGACCCGTCGGAGACCGAGATGCTCACCGAGATGCTCGGCGTCAGCCTCGACGACCTGTTCACGATCAGGTTCGTCGTGACGGCACCGGGATCACTCGGCGAGAACAACGCATCGTCGACCGACGGCTCGAGAGCAACCTGGGACGTCAAGCCCGATGCCGACTTCGTCACCGACGGCGACGCAACGATGACCGCCGAGTGGACACCCGGCGGTGGGGGCGAGGGCGGGGGCTCATCGATCTTGATCATCCTGGCGATCATCGCCGTGGTCGCCGCGATCGCTGCGGTCGCCGTCGTGCTCGTCAAGCGCTCGAAGGGTCAGGGCCCTGGTCCGTCCGACGCCCCCGCGGCGTCGCCGTCGCCCGACATCCCACCAACGCCCGGTACCCCGCCACCTCCTCCACCAGCACCCGGCATGAGCCCACCGCCCGCACCGCCCGCCGTCGAGCCCGCCACCACCGCCTCCGACGGCCCCCGAGCCGCCGGCCGCTCCACCCACGACACCCACCTCGGAGCCGCCGACGAGCCCGCCGCCTCCGCCGCCACCATCCTGAGGGGTGCGGCTCGATGCCGGGCGCTCAGTCGGCCACCGGCGCCATCGCCCCCAGCAGGTCCCCGACGAGGTGCTGGCGCTCGACGCGGTGACGCATCGGGCGATCGGTGACGATCTCGTACCGATTGCGCCTTCCCTCGCGGTGACGAGTGAGGCATCCCGCGGCCTCGAGATCCTTCACGATCCCCTGCACGGCGCGCTCGGTGATACCGACCTGCTCGGCGAGGTCGCGCAGACGGAGCTGGGGATCGCGGGCGAGACAGATCAGCACGTGGCTGTGGTTGGTGAGGAATGTCCACGTCCCGTCGTCGACGGGTGGTGCCGACGATGTGGCGATGGCGCCGGTCGAGCGAGTCATCGGATCATGCTACGAACATCGTTACCGGAACTCAACTTCGTCTGATTGGTTGGGTGTGTTCGGAGTTGGGTGAGTTCGGGGTTGCGTGTGGCAGGCTCGCATCGTGCCGACACCGAGTTACGCGCAGCTGTTCGAGAACAACCGCCGGTGGGTCGCCGACGAGTTGGACCGCGATCCCGACCACTTCGAACGTCTTGCCGCCGGCCAGCATCCGAAGTACCTCTTCATCGGGTGTTCGGACAGCCGGGTGAACGCCAACGAGATGGTCGGCGTGCGCAGCGGCGAGATGTTCATCCACCGCAACATCGCGAACCTGGTCGTGCACACCGACATGAACCTGATGTCGGTGCTGCAGTTCGCCGTCGAGGTGCTCGAGGTCGAGCACGTCATCGTGTGCGGCCACTACGGGTGCGGTGGCGTGGCCGCGGCGGTCGACGGTTCGTACCACGGACTGATCGACAAGTGGCTGCGCACGATCAAGGACGTCTACCGCATCTACCACGACGAACTCGACGCCATCGGCGACGCCGAGTTGCGCCATCAGCGCCTCGTCGAACTGAACGTGCGCGAACAGGTGTACCGCTTGTGTTCGACCTCGTTCGTCCAGCGCCGCTGGGGCGACGACATGCGCACGCACGTCCACGGGTGGGCCTACGACCTGCGCCACGGGCTGCTCAAGGACCTCGAGATCGACCCCGCCGACGAACCGGCCCGCGGCATCTACGACCTCGACGGCCTCTGAACGCGCGCCCCTCCCCGTTCCCGTGAACTCGTGCGGGACAGAGTCCCCAACGAGTTCACGAGAACGTTGGATGACTACGGTCGGAGCATGAGCGACGGCCACATCGACCTCGACCTGAACTCCGGACCACCGCTCGCGGACCCGATGCTCGACTCGCTGTATCGGCGGATGCGCACGATGCACTCGCTGTACTACCAGGCCGTCGACACGATGGGCCCCGAGCACGTCAACCACTTCGAACGCGACGGCGTCGTGCCGATCGCCTTCTCGCTGTTCCACTACGTCAACGTGCACGACGGCTCGTTCATGATGATCACGGGCGAGCCGCCGATCTGGAACGACGAGTGGCAGGCGAAGGTGCAACTCACGATCGCCGATCACGGCAAGCACAAGACCGTCGACGAGATGGTGGCGCAACGCATCGGCGACTACGACGCCTACAAGGAATACCAGCGGGTGGTCTTCGAGCGCACCGAGGAGCACCTGCGAACGATGGACCCCGCCGACCTCACCAGGGTGTTGGTCGCCAAGCCGTATCCGCCGATGATCGCCTCGACCTACAGCGCACGTTGCGCGGGTCCCCAGGGCATTACGGTGCTCGACGGGTTCGAGTGCTGGCTGTACCAGCACGGCCTGCGCCACATGGGCGAGATCGAGTTGGCTCGGGGCCTGGTCGGGCTCGGCGGCATGACGTCGTGATGGAACCACTCGGAGTCCACCACGTGTCGATCAACGTGCGCGACGCTGCGGAGAGCATCGCGTTCTACACCGACGTGCTCGGGTTGGCGACGCGAGACGATCGCCCCGACTTCGGCTTCGGCGGTGCCTGGCTGGACATCGGCGGCCAGCAGGTCCACCTGATCGAGTCGACCGTGCCCAGCGACTGCGGCCAGCACTTCGCCATCCACGTCGCCGACATCGATGCAGCGGTCGCCGAGTTGCGCGGCCGAGGCGTTGAGGTCAGCGACCCGAAGCCGGTGGCGTCGAGCCGCCAGTGCTTCCTGCACGATCCGTCCGGCAACCTGATCGAGCTCCACGAACCTCCGAGTGCAGCAGGCACCTGACCTCACTGTGACGCCCGGGGTCAGACCCCCGGCGTCACGCCTCAGGTCGGGAAGCCGGGGATGCCGTCGTCGAGCTGGACCCCGGCCGAGTTGAGGAAGCCCGACACGAGCCGGTAGAAGCCGGCAACGATCAGCAGCTCGACGAGCTCCGCTTCCGACCAGCGCTCGGTGAGAGCCAGCCAGGCCCCGTCACTGACGCAATCGTCGGCGTGGAGGTCGTCGGCGAGTGCGATCAGGGCACGATCGTCGGGGCCCCAGTCGTGATCGTGCGGCGACTTCGTCAGTGCGACGATCTCGTCGTCGGTCAGCCCGCACCGCTTGCCGATCACCGTGTGCTGGCCGAACTCGTACACGGCCTGCGCGTTCCAGCCGACCCGGAGGATCACGAGTTCGCGTTCGCGTTCGGGGATCAACCCCTTGTTCAAGATGAACCCGCCCAGCAGGTTGAAGCGCTTCAGCAACTTCGGGTGATGCCCCAGCACGCCGAAGATGTTCAGCGGCTTGCCGTCGTGGGTCAGCGCACCCGCGAGCGTGTCGCGCAGCTCGGCGTCGGTGACGTCGTCGAGGTCGATCGGTTCGATCCGTGGTTCGGTCGGTCGTTCGTTCATCGCTGCCCCCAGGATTGCTGCTGAGGGATGACATCACGGTCAGACCCGCGATGTCATCCGGTCAGTTGTGGGCGTGCTTGCCCGGGTCCCAGCCTTGCGCGGCGAGGTGCTCGCGGCCGAAGCCGAGCGGTTCGTCCGCGGACCCTGGCAGGCGTCCGGGCCGGCTCGCCGACCCCAGCTGCGATCTCAGCCGCGGATCGGCCGGGGGTCGCTGATCCGCACGACCCGATTTGTCATCGTGCCGATGCCGTCGATGGTGGTGGTGATCACGTCGCCGTCCGCGAGGAACTTGCCCTGCGCGGCGCCGACGCCGGCCGGCGTGCCGGTGAAGATGATGTCGCCGGTGACGAGCGTGGTGATCGACGACAGGAAGCTGACGAGCGTTGGGACGTCGAAGATCAGATCGACGGTGTTGCCGTCCTGGCGGACCTCGCCGTTGACGGCGCAGACGATGGGGAGCGCGTCGCGGTCGGCGAGTTCGTCGGTGGACACCAGGACCGGGCCGATGGGGCCGAACGTGTCGAACGACTTGCCGAGATCGAAGTGCGGCGGCTTCGCGGCGAACTGGGCCGGACGGTCGGAGATGTCCTGACCGACGGTGACCCCGACCACGTGGTTCCAGGCATCGTCGATCGTGATGTCGCGGCCGCCTTCGCCGATCACGACGACGAGCTCGCCCTCGTAGTCGCATCCACCACTACGAATCTCGACGTCGGCCGTCGGGCCGACGATGCACGACGGGAACTTGGTGAACACGAGCGGACTTTCGGGCGCCTCGCGTCCGCCCTCGGCAACGTGGTCGGCGTAGTTGAGGCCCACACCGAACGACTTCTGCGGTCGCGGGACCGGCGGGCCGAGCACGACGTCGGCGAGCAGGCCGGTGACCGACGCCTCGTCGAGCGTTGCCGACAGCTCGGAGAGCAGATCGGGGCGAGCGAGCACCTCCATCGGGTCGGAGCCGAGCGCGCCGGAGGAGTGCGTGGCGATGTCGGTGTAGAAGTCACCGTGGACGAGCACCGCTCGTCCGTTGACGTTCGCAAGTCGGAATCCCATTCGTGCTCCTTCTGTTCGGGTTCAGAGATGTGCAGCCGCTGCTCCCCAACCTAGATCGCTGACCTCGTGCAATCCGTCGGGACGGGGTCAGACCCGTGACGATTACGCCGGGGGTCAGACCCCTGGCGTGATCGAGGTTCCTAGGCTGCTCGCATGACGGTTGACGCACGGCCCGTGTTCGCACTCGACGACTCGTTCGCCCGCGAACTGGTCGGGCTGCATCAACCGTGGCAGGCCGAGCTGGTGGCAGACCCGTCGCTGGTGATCCTCAACGAGGAGTTGGCGAGGGGACTCGGACTCGATGTCGAGGCGTTGCGCTCCCCCACCGGCGTGGCACTCCTCGCCGGCAACGACGCGCCCGCGGGGGTCACCACCGTCGCCCAGGCCTACGCCGGCCATCAGTTCGGCGGCTACTCGCCACGGCTCGGCGACGGGCGAGCGCTACTGCTCGGCGAGATCGTCGGTGACGACGGCACGCGATTGGACCTACACCTCAAGGGATCCGGGCGCACGCCGTTCGCCCGCGGCGGCGACGGACGCGCCGCGCTCGGACCGATGCTGCGCGAGTACGTGATCGGCGAGGCGATGCATGCGCTCGGGATTCCGACCACCAGGGCACTCGCCGTGACGACGACCGGCGAGACGATCCTGCGAGAAGTCGACGGACGAGTCACCGACGTCCCCGGCGCGGTGCTCACTCGCGTCGCGGCGAGCCATCTGCGCGTCGGCACATTCCAGTTCGCAGCGGCGACGGGTGACGGCGAACTCCTCCGGCGGCTCACCGACTACGCGATCGACCGCCACGCTCCCGATGCCGCACGCGCCGACAACCCGGCGATCGCCCTGTTCGAGCACGTCGTCGATGCGCAGGCGTCGCTCGTCGCGCAGTGGATGGCGGTGGGGTTCATCCACGGTGTGATGAACACCGACAACACGACCATCTCGGGCGAGACAATCGACTACGGCCCGTGCGCGTTCATGAACGCCTACGACCCGGCGACGGTGTTCAGCTCGATCGACCACGGCGGCCGCTATGCCTACGGCAACCAGCCGGCGATCATCACCTGGAATCTCGCCCGGTTGGCGGAGGCGATGTTGCCGGTGTTCGACGACGACACGGACGCTGCAATCGAGTCAGCGACTGCGGTGCTGCAGACGTTCCCCGAGCGGTTCCAGTCGGCCTGGAGCGCGTCGATGCACGCCAAGCTCGGGCTCGACGCCGGCGGGGCGGGCGGCGACCCTTCGAGCGACGACCAGTCGGGCAGCGACTCTTCGAACGGCGACGCCGTCATCGGAGACCTCCTCTCGCTGATGGGCGAGCAGCGTGTCGACTACACGACGTGCCTGCGGGCGCTGTCGTCGGTGGTGCGCGGCAATGCCGAACCTGCACGGTCACTGTTCGCCGAGCCCGAGGCGTTCGATGCGTGGGCGGCCCAATGGCTGACGCTCGTCGGCGAGGATCGCTCTGCGATCGCCGACCGGATGGATCGGGTGAATCCGGTCTACATCCCGCGCAACCACATCGTCGAGGAGGTGCTGACCGCAGCGAGCTGGGGCGACCACGATGCCCTCGCCGAACTCCTCGACGTGGTCACCCACCCGTTCGAGCAACGCTCCGGCCTCGAGCGATACGCCGACCCCGCGCCCGAGGCCGGCACCTACCGCACGTTCTGCGGCACCTGATCGTCTCCGGTTGGGTCTCCTCCCGCCGACCTGCGATGAGCCAAGTGGCGCCCTCCGGGCGGATGGCTCATCGCAGACCCGGTCACACCCGCACCGATGAGCCAAGTGGCGCTATCCGGGCGGTTCGCTCATCGCAGACCCGGTCACACCCGCACCGATGAGCCAGGTGTCGGTATCCGGGCGGTTGGCTCATCGCAGGCGCTGTCCGCCCCGCCGCAAACAGCGGCACGTCAGCGGGCGACGCGGAAGCCGATGTTGCCGGTGGAGCTGTCGGGCGTGTTGGCGCTGCGGGCGCCGACCCGGTAGCGGTTGCAGTACGAGTCGTGGCACAGGTATGACCCACCGCGCATCACCCGATGTGTGCCGCCCGGCGGACCGGCCGGGTCGACGCGAGGCGATCGGCGCTCGCTCTCACGGTAGGTGTCCGGCGAGAACCAGTCGGAGCACCACTCCCACACGTTGCCCGACGTCTCGTACAGCCCGGAGGCGTTCGGCGGGAACGAGCGCACCGGGGCCGTGCCGGCGAAGCCGTCGGCTGCGGTGTTGACGCCGGGGAATGAGCCCTGGAACACGTTCATCCGGTGCTCGCCGTCGGGCTCGAGCTCGTCACCCCACGGGAAGCGCCGACGGTCGAGCCCCCCGCGGGCAGCGAACTCCCACTCGGCCTCGGTCGCCAGCCGCGTGCCGCTCCAGCGGCAGTAGGCCATCGCGTCGTCCCACGTGACGTGCACGACGGGATGATCGGCGACGTCGGTGAACGTCGTGTGCGGACCGGCGGGATGGCGCCAGTCGGCGCCCTCGACCTGACGCCACCACGGCGCCGCCGCAACGCCGCGGGTCGGCGGGAAGTCGTCGGGCAGCAGGCCGGCGAACACGAACGACCAGCCGTCGGACTCGGCGAGCGTGACGTAGCCGGTGGCGTCACAGAACTCGGCGAACTGGGCGTTGGTGACCGTCGTCGGTGCGATCGAGAACCGACGGAGCTGGACGGAATGCACGGGCCCCTCCCCGTCGGATGGATCGCCGTCGCCGTCGGCACCGCCCATCCAGAATTCGCCGGCCGCCAACTCGACGAGTCCGACGTCGGCAACGCCGCCGACATCACCACCCCGACGCACCGACTGTTCGACCCGCGACGACGGCGACTCGTTCGAGGGAGAACAACACGCGCCCATCGACGCCAGCTTGGCACAGGTGCGAGAGACTGGGTCGGAGTCGATCCGTTGGAGATCGACGCCGACGGGAAGGTTCCTCCACATGCCCACCAAGATCACCGACAGCGGCGACAGCCCTCGCAGACCCGACGACGTCGACGAAGGACCCGTCGTGGCCACCGGCGTGACACCCGAACGACTCACCAACCTCCGCGTCTGGAACATCGGTCTCACGATCCTGCACGCAGTGCAGGCCGTCCTGATCGTCGTCTTGTCGGGCGACTTCGTGATCCAGGTGGTCTCGACATTCCCCGAAGGCCCGCCGGGCACCCGCGTGCCGAACGCGGAGCCGCTCTTCGACGTGCGAGTCGGCTTCGCCATCGGGCTGTTCCTCGCGCTCGCTGCGATCGACCACCTCGTGACCGCGACGTTCGCCCGGTCGACCTACGAGAACGACCTGCGCGGTGGCATCAACCGGTTCCGATGGGTCGAGTACTCGATCAGCGCCACGATCATGATCCTGCTGATCGGGTTCTACAGCGGCATCACCAACATCACCGCGGCCGTGGCCGTGATCGGCGCCAACGTGGCGATGATCCTGTTCGGCTGGATCCAGGAGCGCATGAACCCGCCGGGCCGCGAGACGACCACGATGATGCCGTTCTGGTTCGGCACGATCGCCGGTGTCGCGCCGTGGGTCGGCATCCTGATCCAGATCGTCGGCTCCGAAACCGTGCCGGGCTTCGTCTACGGCATCGTGATCGTGCAGTCCGTGCTGTTCTTCAGCTTCGCCCTCAACCAGTGGCTGCAGTACCGCGGCATCGGCAAGTGGACCGACTACGTGTACGGCGAGAAGGTGTATCTCGTGCTCAGCCTCGCCGCGAAGTCGCTCCTCGCCTGGCAGATCTACTTCCCGAGCCTCGACTGACCGACACCGCCCACCGCTTCGTCACGTTTGTGCGGTGATTCCGGTGGACCGGGTCACCCGAAGTGCAACGCAAACGGGCTGGTAGCCCCCGCCATCACGTTTGCGTGCAGTTTCCGGTGAACCGGGTCACCCGAAGTGCAACGCAAACGGGGTTGGTGGGGTGTCAGGTGGGTTTGGCGTAGTCGACGCTGAACCAGCGGTCGGGGCGCAGGCGGATCAGGACGTCGTCGGGCCCGACGCTGGATGCCGCATACCCGCGACCCAGCTCCTCACCGAGATAGCGGATCGCCATCGGCTCGACGGCCGCTCGCGACGCCGCAGCATCGAGTTCGACGATCTCGAGAGCACCCTCGACGCTGACGTACTTGTACGGCAGGTCCTCCTGCTGCGCGCACAGCGACGCCCTCCCGGCCGACGCAGCGAGGCGACCCTTCAGCGACGACGCGCTGGTGAGCACCTCGATGTCGCCACCGGGCTCGAAGGAGTACCAGACCGGCACCACGAGCGGCGGGCCGTCGGGGCGTTCGATGCCCAGCACCCCGACGTGCAGTCCGGCGAGGAACTCCTCACGCTCCGATTCGTTCATCTTCTGATCTGCCATGGCCGGCATCCTTCCAGACGGTCGCCCCAGCCGCCACGGTCGCACCATGACCGATCGGCTGTGGTCAACTTGGGAGATGAGCATCATCGATCAGCCGGCGCCGCACCTCACGCTGTATCGGGCCACCGGTGCGAAGCCCTCGCCCGATCTGCACCCGAACGGCGTGAACCACCTCGCGCTGTCGACGGCCGACATGAAGGCCCAGCTGACCTTCTTCGCCGAGGTGCTCGGCTGCCCGACCCGGGCGCTGTACTGGATGCACGGCGTGGCGAACACGTTCCATGGCTTCGTCGAGCTGAGCGGCGACAGCTACCTCGCGTTCGTGCAGTCGCCCGGCAACCCGACCGAGCCGCAATGGGGAATCACTCACTCGGGCAACGCCGGCGAACCGGTCACCGCCGGCACGATGCAGCACGTCGCGTTCAACGTCGACTCGATCGACGACCTGCTCACGATGCGCGACCGCATCCGCAGCCACGGCATCCAGGTGATGGGTCCGCTCGACCACGGCATGATCCAGTCGATCTACTTCGCCGGACCCGAGGGGCTCAGTCTCGAGGTGTGCGTGGGCAGCGACATCGACGAGCGGCAATGGGTCGACCCCGAGGTGCAGCGCCTGTGCGGGATCAGCGACGACCAACTCGCCCGGCTCACGAGTCCCGCCGGGTTCGATCGACCCGACGAGCCGGTGGAGCAACCGCCGTACGACTCGTCGAAGCCGAACCTCCGCTACCCCGAACCGGTCCGCCGAGCGATCATGGGCATGCCCGACGCGGACCTGTGGACCAACCTCAGCGAGTCGACGCCCCCGGTCACCCTGGACTGATCGAAGCGACCACCGTTCACCATTTGTCTCTTGTCGAGACGGCGCGTGCCGAATACGGTCGACGGCGCTGTTGGAAACGCGAGGACTCCGATCGGGAGGGGACCTGATGACGACCATGACCTCATATGCCAACGGGGTACCGAGCTGGGTTGACCTGGCCACACCGGATCCGGCTGCCGCGAAGGAGTTCTACGCGGCGTTGTTCGGTTGGGACTACGACGACCAGGCGACCGACGGTCCAGGCGACTACACCATGGCCCGGCGCAACGGCCTGAATGCCGCGGGCATGATGCCGCTGACGGCCGAGATGGCCTCGAGCGGCATGCCGCCGGTGTGGAGCACCTACGTCACCGTCGACGACATCGAGGCCACGCTCGCTCGAGTCGAGCCGGCGGGAGGCAGCACGATGGGCCCGGTGATGGACGCCATGGATGCCGGCCGCTTCGCAGTGATCGCCGACCCGGCGGGCGCGGTCATCTGCCTGTGGGAGGCCCGCGAGCACATCGGCGCCGACATCGTCAACGAGCACGGGGCGTTCACCTGGAGCGAGCTGGTCACGCCCGACCCCGCTGCCATCGGCCCGTTCTACAACGCCGTGTTCGGCTGGACCAGCGAGACGGCTCCAATGCCGACCGGCGACTACACCGTCTTCAACGTCGCGGGCGGCAGCGCCGATGGCATCGCCGGCGCCATGGCACCACCGGTCGAGGGCATGGCATCGTTCTGGACCGTCTACTTCAACGTCGATGATGCGGCGGCGACGGCCGCCAAGGCGGTCGAGCTCGGCGGCCAGATCCTGAGCGACCCGACGCCGGTGCCCGGCGTCGGCACGTTCGCGACCATCGCCGACCCCCACGGGGCCGTCTTCGCACTGATGACACCCGGCGCATGAGTGGCGACGCGACCGACGGCGGCTTCGACCCCGACACCATGCCTACCGTGCGCACCGCCGACACCGCCCTGCCGGGAACGGTCGAGTTGGGCGTGTTCTCGCTGTCGCTGAGCGTCGCCGATCTCAGCGATTCCCGCGACTTCTACACCAAGCTCGGCTTCGTCGAGACCGGCGGGAGCGCCGACGACGGCTGGTTGATCCTCAAGAACGGCGAGACCACCCTCGGGCTCTTCCATGGCATGTTCGAGCGCAACATGCTCACGTTCAACCCAGGGCTCACCGCCCGCATGGAGCGGATCGAGGAGTTCACCGACGTTCGAGACGTGCAACGCGCGCTCGAGGAAGCGGGGCTCACGGTCGACAGTGCGATCGAGCCCGGCTCGACCGGTGCTGGATCGATCACGTTGATCGACCCCGACGGCAATCCGATCCTCATCGATCAGTTCTTCTGAGCACCGGCCGTCAGGCCGACGCGGCCATCAGCCTTCGTCGAGCAGGTCCTCGCGGATGGCGGTGGTCTCCTCGATCTCGATCTCGTCCTCGGAGAACTCGCCGTCGCCATCGAGGTCGACCGCCGTGATCGTGGTCTCGTCGACGATGTCGGCCTCGCCGTCGCCATCGAGGTCGACCGCGGTGATGGTCGTCTCCTGGACGATGTCGGCGACGCCGTCTCCGTCGACGTCGATGACCGTGGTGGTGGTCTCGACCACCATGTCGGCGACACCGTCACCGTCGAGGTCGACAACCTCGGTCTCGATGGTCATGTCGATCTCGCCGGTGTTCTCCATGTCGCTCATCGACGAAGTCAAGCACACTTTGCGACGTCCGGCCGCACGTGCAGCCGGGATCGGCGACTGTCACGTCGGGCCCGACACGGTGTGACGGTTCACTCGGCCCAGGACTTGATCTTCTCGATCGTCTCCAGGGGATCGGGGCCGTGCGGGTTGACGTTGAGGTAGGTGACGCCGACGTCCTTGAACACCTGGATGCGTTCACGGACGTGGCCCTCGTCGCCGATCAGCGCGGAGAGGTCGATGTATTCGTCGGGCACCGCGGCGATCGCCTCGCCTCGCTTTCCGGACAGGAACAAGTCCTGGATCTCCGCGGCTTCCTGCTCCCAGCCGTAGCGCACGAACAGGTCGTTGTAGAAGTTCTTCGACTTGGCGCCCATGCCTCCGACGTAGAACCCGATCAGCCCGCGGGCGGCCTCGCGTGCCTCGTCGACGTGTGCACCGGACCCGAGCGCCACGGTGCCGCCGGCGATGATCTCGAGCGGTGCCTTGTTCGGGTCACGCTTCGCAGTGCCTGCGGCCAGCGCGTCGCCCCACACCTGCTGGAAGCGGTCGGGAACGAAGTGGATCGTCTGCCAGATGTCGGCGATCTCGGCGGTGAGCTCGACGTTCTTCGGGCCGATCGTGGCGAGGGCGATCGGGATGTCCTTGGCCGGCGGCCGGTTCATGAACTTGATCGGCTTGCCGAGGCCGGTACCGCCCTCCGCGAGCGGCAGTTGGTACGCGGAGCCCTGGTACTCGACCTTGTCCCCACTCCACACCTTGCGGCAGATCTCGATCGTGTCGCGAGTGCGGGCGATCGGCTTCTCGAACGGCACCCCGTGCCAGCCCTCGATGACCTGCGGACCCGACGTGCCGAGACCCAACACGAACCGGCCGTCCGACAGCGCGTCGAGCGTCGCCGCGGTCTGGGCGATCAGCGCCGGGCTGCGCGAGTAGAGCGGGATGATCCCGGTCATCAACTGCACCGTCGAGGTCTGGCCGGCGAGGTAGCCGAGCGTGGAGATCAGGTCGTAGCCGTAGATCTCCGCGCCCCAGATCAGGTCGACGCCGGCCGACTCCAGATCACGCGCTTCCTTCGCGAGCTTCTTCGGATCGCCGTTGAATCCGATCGTGGTCGAGATCTTCATCGCCGTTTCCTTTCGTCGAGGGTTCGGATCGACCGTAGTGGTCAGCCGACCGGACGACCGAAGGGGCCACCAGCCGCGAACGCGTACGCAGCGAATCGTTCGCCCATTCGCCGGTACCCGGCGCTGTTGGGATGCAGTCCGTCGGGGAGGTCGCCGACGTCGGCGGCACCGAACAGCTCGTGGCCGTGGAGGTGATGAAGGTTGGAATCGCCGGCGGCGCAGCGCTGCGCGACCACGATCGCCAGCAGCTCCCGAATGCGCACGAGCGACAGCGCTCCGACCCTCAACTCCTCGCAGCGTTCGACCACATCGAACCTCCCGTCGAGGTTCGGCAGTGTCGGGCCCGGATGATCCTCGGCCGCGGGGCAGATGATCGGGCTGATCACCACGATCGGCGCGTCGGGATGCCCGTCGCGGATCGTGTCGAGCAGGCCATGGACGGCGGGGACGAAGGCTCGCTCGCGCATCGAATCGACGTTGACGACGTTGATCCCGAGCTTCAGGCTGATCAGGTCGGCCGGGAGGTCACGGATCGTGCGGGCGGCGAACTGGTCGAGCTGGCACTGACCTGCGAGGCCGAGGCTGTACAGGTCGGCGCCGGCGGAGCGTGCCGCGACGGCGGGCCACGTCCCGGTCGGATGCTCGGCCTCCATGCAGTGGCTGATCGAACTGCCGTAGTGCACCCAGCGTCGTCGCTCGGACGACGGCGGCGGTTCGATCGTGGCATCGCCGTCGAGACGGAGTTCGCGCAGCATGGCCGTGGCGTTCTGCGCGAGCCAGACCTCGACGCGTTTACGACCGGCGGCGAGTCCGTCGAAACGGATCACGCTCGGATCGGTGTGCACCATCTCGAAGTCGAGCGAGGTGCGGTCGGGAAAGCGGATGACGTCGGTCTCGGTGAGCGCCTCGCTGCCCACCAACTCGCCGTCGACGACGAGGTCGATCCTGGCGGTGTGCGGGGTGACACCGCCGTACTCCAGGCGGGTGAAGACCGCCTCCAACTCGATCGTGGTGGAGTCGGTGACGAACTCGAGCCGACCACCCGATGGCATCGACGACACGAATCCGATCGCTGGATCGACCAGTTGGGCCCGGGCCCAGGCGGGCAGCCGCTCGGTCAGTGAGCCCCGCTCCATCGCCGTCAGGTCGACGATCCCCGCCAGGCGGGCCGGTGGGTCGGCGGCGCGGAGGTCGATCGACCTCACGCGCCGGGACGGGACTTGCCAGGGGCGACCGTGCGGGCGAGGATCCCGAGCGTGGCGCGCAGGCTCGCCTCGGAGATGATCGGGAACCGGTCGGCGATGCCGGCGTACGCCTCGTGCAGGTTCGACCAGTCGTAGTACGAGGTGACGAGCGTGCCCCCGTCGATCGGCTGGAGCCGATACCCGTAGACGTGTCCGATCGGCGGTTGCATCGTGCCGTCGATGCTCCACGCGATCTCGGCGTCGGGCTCGAAGGTCTCGATCACGACGGTCACGTCGTATTCGCCGAGATCGAAGTCACGCAACGAGTCCCGATCCATGTGGACCACGAAGCGGTCACCGACTGCGGTGGGCGGATCGCCGTCGGCCGACATCAACATGCCGGATGCATCGATGGCGACGTGCCCGTCGGGGCTGCGCAGGATCTCGAAGATCGCCGAGGGGTCGGCGGCGATGGCTCGGTCGACTTCCAGCCGTGTCGTTGTTCCACTCATCGCCGCATCCTGACAGCTCGCGCCGACGCGACACGACACGATCGCGGCGAGCTCCGTGCGTCAGCGCCGGGCGAGGACCTTGGCGAGGCTGCGCAGTGCGAGCTGAAATCCGATGCGGCCGAAGAACGCCGCGACGGGAGCCATGAATGCCGGCAGATAGGGGACCGTGACGTCCTCGCGCCAGTCGATCACCGATCCAGCGCCGTCGGCGCGGACCGTGAATCCGGCGCCACCACCGAGCACTGGGCCGAGTTTCTCGACGTCGCACACACCGGTCTGCCCAGACTCGTCCCAGTCGCAGCGGGTGACACGCATGCGATCCTCCAGGGCGACCGGCCGGAACCCGGTCCAGGCCGTGAACGTGTAGCCGAGCGCCGTCGGGTCACCGGGCTCGCCTTCGATCGTGGTGGCCGGGATCCACGCCCCGTGGGCGGGCCAGTCGATGAGTTCGTCCCACAGCTCGCGCACGGGGACGTCGAATCGTCGGGACAGCTCGAACCGCACAGGCGCCATCACATGATCGTGCCACCAACCGCTCGAGCAACCTCGTTTGTGCGCAGGTTTGGGTGGACCGGGTCACCCGAAGTGCAACGCAAACGTGGTTGTTCAAGCGCCGAGGAGGTGGTCGAGGACACGCAGGGCGGCCTCGGAGTTCTCGCGGCGCCAGAGCGTGACGACGTCGTCACCGTCGTCACCATCGCCGGTCGCTGCTGCCACGGCGGCAGCGAGGTCGGCGACGATCGAACGCTGCCGGTGCAGCATGTCGGCGACATCGACGCCGCAGCGGTCGGCGATCACCAGCTTCAGCAACAGCTCGCTGCGCAGATCGCGCAGGTGCTCCACCGGGGTCGCCAGCCATCGCCGGAGTTCCGCACGCCCGACGCGGGTGGCGGCGAGCACCGTGCGGTTGCCTCCGGCGATGCCCGGTTCCTCACCGACGGCCCGCACCATGCCGCGATCGACGAGCTGGTCGAGCGAGCGATAGGTGAGCGCTCTCGACAGCGACCACACACGCCCGAGTTCGCCGCCCGGGCGGAGCGCCGTCGCGATCGCGAAGCCGTGGGTCGGCCCGTCGTAGAGCACGCCGAGGCACGCCCACTCCCCCAACAGGAGGTCCCGCCGGCGTCGGTCCCTCGACGACTGCGTCACGCCGGCGCCACCTCGATGTCGGTCGCCTTGACCGAGGCGTGGACGCGATCACCGATCGCAAGGCGCAGCTCGGCGAGCGCCGACGCGGTGATCTCCGCCGTGAGCGGCAACTCGCCGTCGACCACCACCCGGACCCGGTCGCCGAGCCGGTCGATGTCGACGATCGAGCCGGCCCAGGTGTTGCGGGCACTCGACCCGGGCGCTTCTCCCCGGCCGATCACCACGGAGTGCGGGCGGATGGTGGCGAGTGTCGGACCGTCGGGTGCGTCTGCGATCACGACGCGGGCGCCGCTCGTTGTCGACAACACGCCATCGACGATCACCCCTGACACCAGGTTCACCCCGACGAGGTCGGCGACGTAGCGCGTCCGTGGATGGGCGGTCACCTCGGCGAGGGTCCCGGACTGCACGACGCGACCCGCTTCGAGCACGATCACGCGGTCGGCCAGTGCGTGCGCATCGACCGGGTCGTGCGTGACGATCAGCCGCATGCCGTCGAACGTGGCGAGGTGCTGACGCAGGTCGCGTCGCACAGCGGCGCGCGTTCCGACGTCGAGTGCGGCGAGCGGCTCGTCGAGCAGCAGCAGACGCGGATCGGTGGCGAGCGCCCGGGCCAGCGCCACGCGTTGGGCCTGACCTCCGGACAACGCTGCGGGGCGTTGGGATCCGTAGTCGGCGAGGCCCACCCGGTCGAGCCACTGTCCGGCGCGCTCTCGAGCATCTGCCTTCGCGACGCCGCGAGCGCGCAGCCCGTAGGCGACGTTCTCCAACACGCTGAGGTGATCGAAGAGCACGTAGTCCTGGAACACGAAGCCGATCGGCCGTTGTTCGGGCTCGATGAACACGTCGGCGCCCGGATCGTCGACGACCGTGCCGTCGAGTTCGATGTGCCCGCCGTCGAGCGCCACGAGCCCTGCGAGGCACCGCAGCACGGTGCTCTTGCCCGCGCCGTTGGGGCCGACGAGCGCGACGACCTCGCCGGGCGCGAGCTCCAGTTCCACCTGGAGATCCAGCGTTCCCAGCTGCAGCCCGATCCGCGCCGCGAGCGTCACGCCGCCACCTGCACCGGGCGGTTCACCGCACCGAACCACCGGTCGCGCAAGCTCAGGAGCACGCCGAACGAGATGGCGATCATCACGATCGCCAGCACGATCGCCTCCTCGGGGTTCGTCTCGAGCGAGAGGTACACGGCCAGCGGCATCGTCTGGGTGGTGCCGGGGAAGTTGCCGGCGAAGGTGATCGTGGCGCCGAACTCGCCGAGCGCCCTCGCCCAGGCGAGCACCGCGCCTGCGACGAGCGCCGGGCGAATCGCCGGCAACGTGACGCGACGGAACGTGTACCAGCGCGACGCTCCGAGCGTTCTCGACGCCTCCTCGAGCCTCGGGTCGAGTTGGCGCAGCGCGGCTTCGACCGTGATCACGAGGAACGGCATCGCCACGAAGGTCTGCGCAACGACGACACCGGCGGTCGTGAACGGCAGCGTGATGCCGAACCAGTCGTCGAGGTACTGCCCGACCAGACCGCGACGTCCGAGCGCGAAGAACAGCGCCACGCCGCCGACGACCGGCGGCAACACCATCGACAGCAGGCACAGCGCCCGGACCGCACCACGTCCGGGGAAGTCGACTCGGGCGAGCAGCCACGCCAACGGCACGCCGAACACGATCGACAGCGCGGTTGCACAGAGCGAGGTCACGAGCGACAGCCGCAAGGCAGTGAGCGCGGTGTCATCGGTGAGGTACGTCCACGCGCTGGACCACGGCGCTCTCCACAGCAGGCCGACGAGCGGCAGCGCGAAGAAGGCCACCGCAACGGCGGCGAGGACGACAGCGGGCAACGGCATCGCCGATCGGCGGCCCCGACGGTCACGCGTCCGGGCGGTCATGTCGGTCCGAATCCGGCGTCGGCGAGAATCCGCTGGCCCTCAGCGCTGAGCACGAAGTCGACGAACGCTCGACCACCCAGCGGATCGGGTGCATCGGCCAGCAACGCGATCGGGTACTCGGCCACCACGTTGATGTCGTCAGGGATCGCCACGCCGTCGGCGTCGTCTCCGGCTGCGAGCACGTCGGTGGAATACACGAGCCCGGCGTCGGCCTCACCGAGCACCACCTTGGTGACGACGGCCTTCACGTTCTGCTCGAGCGACGACGGCGTCACCGTCACGCCCGCAGTCGCGATCACCTGCTCGGCGTACGCCCCGCAGGGGACCTCGGGGGCACACTGCACGACGACGAGGTCATCGTTCGCGAGGTCGGCGACGGCCGTGATGCCGCGAGGGTTGCCGGCCTCGACGATGATCTCCGCGACGTTGGTGGCGAACACCTCCGGTACCCCGTCGACCAGGTCGGCGTCGGTGAGCACGGCCATGTTGGCGAGATCGGCCGACGCGAACACGTCGGCGGGCGCGCCCTCACGGAGCTGCGCGATCAGCTCGGACGAGCCGGCGAAGCTGAAGGTGACCTCAGCGCCGGGATTGACGGCCGCGAACGCATCGCCGAGTTCGGTGAATGCAGCAGTCAGCGACGCCGCAGCGAACACGGTGACATCCGCCGGGGCCGCGCCGTCGCGGGCGGCGCTGTCCGATCCACACGAGGCGGTCGTCAGCACCGCGACGAGTGCGGGGATCAGGATTCCGGGACGCACGTGGTGGAGATTAGTCAGCAGCTGACTATTGAAGATCACCGAGGTGCGACGCTCCACATCGGCGCGGGCGAGGCAACAGCAGTACGTTCGCTGCCATGTGGTCGTTCGAGACAGAGCCGGAATTCCAGGAGAAGCTCGACTGGGTCGAGCAGTTCTGCAAGGAGGAGGTCGAGCCGCTGCACTACGTGTTCCCGTATGCGGTCCGCTCGCCCGATCCCAAGGTCAAGGAGTACGTGCGCAGCCTGCAGCAACAGGTGAAGGACCAGGGACTGTGGGCGATCTTCCTCGACGAGGAACTCGGCGGCCCGGGATTCGGCCAGCTCAAGCTCGGCCTGCTCAACGAGATCATCGGCAAGTACCCCGCCGCGCCGCAGCTGTTCGGTGCCGCCGCGCCCGACACCGGCAACATGGAGATGCTCGCTGCGTACGGCACCGAGGAGCAGAAGGAGCGTTGGCTCACGCCGCTGCTCAACCAGGAGATGTTCTCCGCGTACTCGATGACCGAGCCGCAGGGTGGATCCGACCCGAACCTGTTCAGGACCACGGCGGTCAGGGACGGCGAGGAGTGGGTGATCAACGGCGAGAAGTGGTTCACGAGCGCAGGGCGCGTCGCCGACATCCTGTTCGTGATGTGCACCAACGGCATGTACGTGGTGCCGCGAGACACCCCGGGCGTCGAGATCATGCCCGAGCCTCGCAACCACAACCACATCATCTACCGCGACGTTCGCGTGCCGCTCGACCACCTCCTCGGTCCCGAGGACGGCGCCAAGGTGCTCGCCCAACGACGACTCGGCGGTGGTCGCATCCACCATGCGATGCGCACCATCGCCCAGTGCAAGCTGGCCTTCGACATGATGTGCGAGCGAGCGCTGAGCCGCGAGTCGCACGGCAAGATCATCGCCGAGCATCAAATGGTGCAGGAGAAGATCGCCGATTCGTACGCACAGATTCGGATGCTCCGCCTGCTCGTGCTCGAGACGGCCTGGAAGATCGACCAGAGCTCCACCCAGGAGGCCCGCACCGACATCGGCGTGGTCAAGTTCACGATGTCACGGGTGCTGCGCGAGGTGTCGTTCAACGCGCTACAGATCCACGGGTCGCTCGGCACCACCAACCTCACCCCGCTGCAGGACATGTACGCCGGCGCCCCGACGATGGGCCTCGCCGACGGCGCCGACGAGGTGCACAAGTCCACGGTCGCGCGCCGCATCTTGAAGGACTACCGCCCGCACGAGGGCTACTTCCCACGCGAGTACATCCCGTACAAGAAGGAAGCGGCCTGGGAGTCGTTCGAGCCGAAGTTCGAGTCCGACCCCGAGCTGAAGGAAGCCGCCGAGCGTTACCGCAAGTACTTCGCCAACCGCTCGTGAATCCCGTTTGCGTGACACTTCGGGTGGGGCGGGTCACCCGAAGTGTCACACAAACGTGGTTGGTGCCGGCGTGGTTGGTGCCGGCGTGGTTGGTGCCGGCGTGATTGGTGCTCGCCTCCGCTCTCTCCGCGAACGTTGACCCACAGGCCGCACGGTCAGCGGACGAGACGGGCGAGCCTCGGGAGCACGCAGGGTCGACCGGAGCATGCGTCCCACGTCGCCAGACCCCCGCTCAGCTCGCGTGTCCCGCCCAGATCGCAGACCTCCGCAGCGAGCGCGAGCCTCGCAGCCAGTTCCTCGGGGCGGTAGGCGGTCCACTGCTGCGGATCGTGAGCATCGTCATCGGCGACCGCCGCACCGTCGGAGCAGTTCCAGCCGCAGTCGTCGGCCGTGCGCGATCGCAGCAGGCGCACGCCGCCCGTCGGGCTCACGAGGATCATCCCTGGATGCAGCACGGTACGAAGAACAGCCACACGTGTTCATCGGCGCGGGGGCCGGTCGAGTTGAGCACTGATGTCGACAACGATGCGGCGAACACCCAGCAGTTCTGAGCGGAATGGTTCCCGCCTTCCGCCGAGAAGTGCACGACGCGCGTCGCAGGCAGGATCTCCTTCTCTGTTCGTGGCGCTGTCCGGTACGGTCTGTTCGAGGGTGCGACGCCCGATCCACTCCCGAAAGGCAGTCCCGCATGGTGTTCGAAGAGTCAGTCGTCGTGGAGGGATCATTCGACGAGGTGGTCGCGGCCACCAAGGCAGCGCTCGCCGAACAGGGATTCGGCGTGCTCACGGAAATCGACATGCAGAGCACGCTGCGAGCGAAGATCGACAAGGAGATCGACCGCTACCTCATCCTCGGTGCCTGCAACCCGAACCTCGCCGGCGCAGCGCTCGATGTCGAACCGATGATCGGCGTGCTCCTGCCCTGCAACGTCGTCGTGCGCGAAGTCGACGGCAACGTGCACGTGGACGCGCTCGACCCGGGCCTGATGCTGTCGATGACCAGCCTCGACGAACTGGGCCCGGTTGCAGCCGAGGCACGGCGCCGCATCGGCAACGCCCTCGCCGCCCTCACCTCCGGCTGACCTCCGGTCGGCAGCGACGCCGGCGGGCTCGATACGCTCGGCGATCTACCGACCTGGGGGTGTCGTCATGGGTGTCAATGCCGGAGAGTTCGTCGAGTCGTATCTCGCCACGCACGAGGGGCAGCCGCAGGATCTCGATCGGGTCGTGGCCGAGCCCACCGGGCTCGACGCGGCGGGGATGTTGGCCGCATTGGCCGATCCTCGCTTCACCGAACCGGGTCGCCAGTCGGTCGCCCTCGAGATGATGTCGGACTTCATGGCGCCGACCGGATCGATCTACTACGACGCCATCTACGGCGCCTTCGACGGCCAGGTCGCCGTGCGCAACTGGCTGATCCCCACGATGGCGTCGATCGACTTCATCGAGTTCGTGCCGACTGCACCGCACGCCCTGATCGACGACGGCCTCGGCGGGACCTCGGTCGACGAGTGGCAGATGTGGGCCGTGTTCGGCGACGACCGGATGCCGCTCCCGAAGGGCGTGAGCGTGCGCCGCTACCGCGACGGCTGGATCACCTGGGCATGCGACGTGTACGACACCGGACCGTTCCGCATCCCACCGCCGCCCGAGGCTGGCGTCGAGGCCGCGCCGATCCCCGACTGGCCACGCACCGTGTGGCGCCCGGACCCGAACGTCGCCGAGGTGCTCGCGTCGTCGGTCGACTTCAGTGCCGACGCCGACCAGTTCCACCCGACCGACTCGGTGTACCACGATCCGATCTTCGGTGAGATCCGCGGCCGCGAAGCGATCCGGAGCTGGATGACCGACATCATGGGCAAGGCGGGCAACCTTGCCTTCGAGCCACTCGGGCCCGCACTCGACGACGGCACCACCTGGGTGCAGGAGTGGCAGCAGATGGCCATCCAGCCCGACGGCAGCCGGGTCTTCATGTCGAGGGGCACCAGCGTTCGCCGCCGCGGCGCCGACGGGCTCTTCGTGTACGCCGCCGACTACTTCGACACCGCGTCGCTGATGGACCCGGACGTCCAGGCTGCTGGCATCGCTGCCGGGTCGACGATGACGCTGGACGACATCGCCCGGTACCGTCCGATCGCGTGACGGAGCGCTCCGACCCGCCGGCAGGCAATCGCTGGATCGCGAAGATCGAGGAGAACCCGGGCCACTCCGACTGGTACGTCGAGCGGTTCCGCTCGCTCGCGGCCGACGGGGCCGACCTCCACGGCGAAGCGCGATTCGTCGACGCGATGCTCGGGCGAGGCGCTCGCGTGCTCGACGCCGGCTGCGGGCCCGGGCGCGTCGGTGGCCGGCTCGCCGAACTCGGCCACGAGGTGGTCGGCGTCGATCTCGACCCGGTCCTGATCGCCGCCGCCGAACACGACCACCCCGGCCCGCGCTGGCTCGTCGGCGACCTCGCCGAACTCGACCTGTCTGCCGACGGTGTCGCCACCGGCTTCGAGGTCGTGGTGTGTGCCGGCAACGTGCTGGGCTTCCTCGACCCGGCGACTCGCCGCCAGGTGCTCGCCAACCTCCGATCGGTCCTCGCCCCCGGCGGGCGAATCGTCACCGGGTTCGGCTCGGGTGGCGACTACCCGTTCGACGAGTTCTTCGACGACGTCGACCGGGTCGGCCTGGTCGCCGAACTGCGATTGTCGACGTGGGACCTCCGCCCGTTCACGACCGGCTCCGAGTTCCTCGTCGCTGTGCTCGCGCCGTCCCCACACGCCACCGACGAACCGATGTGACCCAGGACCCTGGTCCCATCGGGGCGAGGGCCGGATGATCGCGACGGACGACCAGAGCACTCATCTCGAGGAGGCGCCATGGCGCGGACGTTTCGAGACCGTAGCGAAGCAGGCAGGGCACTCGCGGCGAAGCTGCAGCACCTCCGCGGTGCCGGGGTGGTCGTGCTCGCCCTGCCGAGAGGTGGTGTCCCGGTCGCCTACGAGGTCGCCCGGGAACTGCACGCGCCGCTCGACGTGATCGTCGTGCGAAAGGTGGGTGCTCCCGGTCAGCCCGAACTGGCGATGGGGGCGATCGGTGAGGACGGCGTGCGTGTCGTCAACGACGAGATCGTCCGTGTGGTCGGTGCCACGGCCGCCGACTTCAGCCGGATCGAACAGATCGAGCGAGCGGAACTGCAGCGCCGGGCCGAGCGGTTCCGAGGAGCCGCTCCCCGTGCTGATCTCCTCGGCCGAGTGGCAGTGATCGTCGACGACGGCATCGCCACCGGCTCGACCGCTCGCGCTGCCTGCCATGTCGCTCGCGCCCACGGCGCGGATCGCGTGGTGCTGGCAGTCCCCGTCGCCGCTCCCGACTCGGTGCGTGCACTGGCGGGTGACGCCGACGAGATCGTGTGTGTCGAGCAACCGACCTGGCTGCAGTCGGTCGGCCAGTGGTACGACGACTTCACCCAGGTCGACGACCGCCAGGTCGTCGACCTCCTCGAACGGGCGCATCGGCTCCACCCCCCGACCGAGTCCGATTCCGGGGTCGATGCCGGTTCCAGCGCTGTGGTCGATACCGGTTCCGGCACCGGGTTCGATGCGGAGGTGGAGGTCGGCATCGGCGGCTTCTCGCTGCCCGGTCATCTGACCATCCCGCCGGACGCAGTCGGCGTCGTCGTCTTCGCACACGGCAGCGGCAGCAGCCGCCACAGCCCGAGGAACCAGTTCGTCGCCGACCAACTCCAGGCCGCCGGACTGGGCACGCTCACCTTCGACCTGCTGACCGACGCCGAGGCCGCCGACAGGCGCAACGTCTTCGACATCGGACTCCTCGGCAGCCGCCTGTTGCGAGCAACCGACTGGGTCCGCGACCACCCCGCCGTCGCCGGCCTGCCGGTCGCACTGTTCGGCGCCAGCACCGGTGCCGCTGCGGCGCTCGTCGCCGCGAGCGACCCGGCGCGCCCGGTTGCGGCCGTCGTCAGCCGAGGAGGCCGACCCGACCTGGCCGCAAATCGTCTCGACCACGTGCATGCACCCACGTTGCTGATCGTCGGTGGTGCCGACACCACGGTGCTCTCGCTGAACCAGCAGGCCCAGCGGCGCCTGCGTTGTGAGAACGGACTCACGGTGGTGCCCGGAGCGACCCACCTGTTCGAGGAGCCCGGAACGCTCGAACAGGTGGCCGATCTCGCCGCCGACTGGTTCGTCAGGCACTGCCGGAGCGATCGATGACCGTGCTCCCCGATCGCCTTCGCACCGCCGGCGACGCGGCGCTCGCCTCGCTCGGTCGTGCCGCGCGCCCCATCGAAGGCCGCGACGACGACTACGACGAACTGCTCGCCGAGATCTCCGATCGGCGGGTCGTGCTGATCGGCGAGGCCACTCACGGGACACACGACTTCTACCTCGAACGGGCCCGGATCACGCAGCGGCTGATCGAGGACCACGGCTTCACCGTGGTGGCGGTCGAGGCCGACTGGCCCGACGCATACCGGGTCAACCGTTATGTGATGGGGCTGTCGAACGATCGCTCCGCCGGCGAGGCGCTGTCCGACTTCCGCCGCTTCCCGACCTGGATGTGGCGCAACACCGAGGTCGTCCAGTTCGTCGACTGGCTGCGCGAGCGGAACGACAAGATCTCCGATCCGCTCCGCATGGCGCGCTTCCACGGGCTCGACCTCTACAGCCTGCGAACCTCGATCGACGCGGTCGTGGCGTACCTCGACACGATCGATCCCGACGAGGCACAGCGAGCGCGAGCTCGGTATTCGTGCTTCGACCACGTCGGCGCCGAGGGCCAGGCGTACGGCTTCGCACTGGCACACCAGCGAGCGATCCCCTGCGAGGACGAGGTCGTCGCCCAACTGATCTCGCTGCGACGCCAGGCCGCGGAGTACGCCCGCCGCGACGGCTGGCTGGCCGAGGACGAGCTGTTCTGCGCCGAACAGAACGCCGTGGTGGTGCGCGACGCCGAGGAGTACTACCAGCAGATGTACCGCGCCGACGTCTCGTCGTGGAACCTGCGAGATCGGCACATGGCCGCGACGCTCGACGCCCTGCTCGACCACTTCGACCGCCGAGGCGGTCGCACCAAGGTCGTGGTCTGGGAACACAACTCCCACATCGGCGACGCCCGCGCCACGGCGATGAGCACGCGCGGTGAACTCAACGTCGGACAGCTCGCCCGCCAGCGCTACGGCGAGCACGCCGTCGCGCTGATCGGGCTGACGACCTACGACGGCGAGGTGACCGCGGCATCCGACTGGGGTCAGCCGGCACGGCGGCGGACCATCCGGCCGGCATTGCCCGAGAGCTACGAGCACCTCCTCCACGAGGTCGTCGACGAGCGGCTCGCTCCGGCGCGCTTCTGGATGCCGATGACCGACTCCGACGCCGCAGCAGTGCTGGCCGAACCGCGGCTCGAGCGCGCGATCGGTGTGGTCTACCGCCCGCAGACGGAGCGGGCCAGCCACTACTTCCCGGCCCGGCTGGACCACCAGTTCGACGTCGTCGTCCACATCGACCGGACGTCGGCGCTACATCCGCTCGACGACATCGCGGCCTGGGACCCGCTCGAACCTCCCGAGACGTACCCGACCGGCATCTGACGGCTCCGGAACTCAGCGAAGTCGGGCGAGCCAGTCACCGACGAGATCAAGGTCGTCGTCGAGACCTGCCACTGAGCCCGCGGTCAGCCGCGGGCCGATCAGGACGCGCCGGCCGCAGGCGCGTCGTCGACGTGGAGACCCTCCGCGAAGGCGAACAGCTCCTCGACCAGCGTCGGCAGGTCGTCGAGCGACTCGACCGTCGTGGTCGGCAACCCGCCGACCTCCAAGCGATGAGCGAACACGCCCATCACCTCGAGCGTGTCGTTGGCGTAGGCCCACGCGACGAATCGGTCGGCGAGCTCATCGTGCCCCAGCCGGTGCAGCGCCAGCGCCGTGGACACCGCGCCGTGGTAACGCAGCACGTCGAGGTGCTCGTCGAAGAAGCACCTCCAGGGATCGCAGAGCTGCGCATCGCTGAAGCTGACCGGACCGTCGCTGAGACAGCGTGCGGTCATCCGATGCCACGCCGACGCCAGGTCGACCCACGTCGTCAACCCACCCACCGTTGCATCGACGACCACGCCATACCAGTGGGCGGCCTCCGCGAAATCGTCGCAGTGCATGGCGATGACGCCGCGCAGCTCGGCGGCCAACCGGGTGGCGCGACGGCTGGACAAGGTGGCGACGAACGGTCCGAACTCGTCGAGCAGCGCTCGCGCGGGAGCGATGTATCCACTGTTCGCAAGTGATCGAATTGCCCACCACTCGGCGTCGAAGCGCGTGAGCGCAGGAGCGGACTTCCAGTGTTCGAGACTCGCGACGAACTCGTCGACGTCGTCGGCACCGAGCCCGAAGACGTTGAAGTCCGCGTGTGGCGGCATCGCGAATCGATCATCGGGGATCGGATCCCTGGCCCGAATGGTCCGCCAGCCGCGTGCGACCGATGCCTCCGCGGACTCGTGGTGACGGACGCGCAGGTCGCTGCGCTGCAGCTCGTCCAGCAGGCGTTGATCCGCGTTCGCGAGCTTCGCAGCGTCGTGCAGCCGAGCGATCATCTCGACCGACTCGCGTTCCGACACGTACTGGCCCTCGACTGCCACCCGCATCGCATCGTCCCAGTCACCGCGGTCGATGAACCAGTCGAGCGCGACGAGCGCATCCGGGATGTGCTCGCCGTGCCGGCGTACGGCGTCGTCCTCGTCGGGCCCGAGCGTCTGCAGCGTGAGCGCAGCAATCGTGCGGGCCATGTACCTGGCGTGACGCTCGCGGATCACGTCGGCCTGGTCGGCCTGCTGGAGGTGTTCGCGGCCGTAGGCGCGCATCGTCTCCAACATGCGGTACCTCGTGGTGCCGTCGGGAGCCGTCGCACGATGGAGCAGCGACCGGTCGACGAGTTGTGGAACCACGTCGACCAGTTCGAACTCGTCGATCCCATCGCCGCCCGCGACGGCGCGTGCAGCCGCCAGGTCGAAGCCGGCGGGAAACACCGACAATCGGTCGAACGTCGTTTGCTCGACCTCTCGGCAGAGCTGGTACGACCAGTCGAGCGTGCCGCGCATCGTCTGGTGTCGCTCCATACGCGAGCGGCGACCGCCGACGAGCAGCCGAAAACGCTCCTCGAGGTTCTCGACGAGTTCGATCGGCGTCAGTGCTCGGACGCGGGACGCCGCCAGCTCCAAGGCCAGCGGCAGACCGTCGAGGCGCCGACACAACTCGACGACGGCGGCGCGCTGTTCTCCCTCGATCAGCAGGTCGGGCGCCTCGTCACGCGCTCGGTCGATGAACAGGCGCTCGGAGTCCTCGGGCGTCAACGATGCCACCGGCACGAGCCGTTCACCCCGCACCATCAGCGGCTCCCGGCTCGTGGCCACCACCACGACCTCGGGGCACGACGAGACGATCCGCTCGACCACGTCTGCCGCTGCGGCGAGCACGTGCTCACAGTTGTCGACGATGATCAAGCACTGCTTGGTGCGCAGGCGCGAGATGACGTGTTCGATGACGTCACCGTCCGGCGGAGTGGTGACACCCAGGCCACCGGCGAACGCCAACGGGACCGCTTCCTCGATCGTCACCGTTGCCAACTCGACCAGCCAGCAGCCGGCGTCGAACGATCCCGCGCAGACCAGACCGGTCTCGATCGCGAGCCGCGTCTTGCCGGTTCCACCGACACCGATCAGCGTGATCAGCCGATGCTCGCCGACCTCAGCGGCCAGGGACTCGACCTCCGCCACTCGGCCGACGAATGTCGACAGCTCTATGGGCAGGTTTCCCACCGTCGGTCGGGGTGTTCGCAGCGGGGCGAACCGGCCGAGGCCGACCTGATGGATCCGTTCCGGAGCCGACAGCCCTTTGAGCATGTGCTCGCCGAGGTCGACCAGTTCGACGTCCGAGACGAGCGACGCCGTCGTCGACGACAGCAAGATCTGGCCACCATGGCCGGCGTCCATCACTCGTGCGGCCCGATTGAGCGTTGGGCCGAAGTAGTCGCCGTCGCGGGCGACGGCGTCACCGGTGTGCAGGCCCATCCGCACCGGAAGTTGCAGACCGGCCTGGCACTCGATCGCCGCGGCAAGGGCGTCGGTCGCCGACTGGAAGAGGATGCACATGCCGTCGCCGGTGTGCTTGAACACCGAGCCGCCGCGGTCGCTCGTCACCGAACGGATCAGTTCGTCGTGCTGGGACAGCGCACGTGCCATCGCCTCGCTGTCGTCCTGCCACAGTGTGGTCGATCCTTCGATGTCGGTGAAGAGGAAGGTGACCGTCCCGGTGAACGTCGTGCTCATGCATCCTCCGTCGTCGGCCCGGCCGTGGCCGCCAGACGTTCGGAGCGTCGGAGTTGTCGCCCGGCAAACCATCCGAGGCCGGCAACGACGGCGACGCCTCCCACCACGTGGGCAGGGTCGTCGATGTCGGCGATCGCCGCGCCGGTCGCCGCGTAGGCGATCGCGACCGGCATCGTTCCGGCGGCGGCGACCGCCACGAACCGACGTGCCGACATCGACGTCGTCCCCGCCAAGCCCGCAACGGTCTCGGCGACGATGGGAAGCGGACGCGACACGATGATCGCGACGACGCCTCGCCGTTCGAACCATGATGCGAAGTCGGAACGGTCGTCCGGACTCACGAATCGGTCGAGCCATCGTTCCGAGTGCCGCCCGATGGCGAACACGATGGCAGCTGCGACGACCGAACCGATCGTGGCGAGCACCGCTCCCGCCACCACCCCGTAGGCGGCTCCGAGTGCCAACATCACGACCGACGACGGGACCGGCAGGACCACGTCGACCACCAGGAGCGTGACCGCCACGGCAGCGACCGCGACACCCCCTCCCGCGAGTGCGTCACCGGGATCGACGAGCACGTTCACCCCGACCACCCCCACGATCACGAAGATGCCGAGCAGCGCGCCCGCGACCATCGCGGCGACCAGGGAGTAGCGCCTCATGTCGGCGGCGCGACCGCGCCCGGTGGGACCGGAGCATCGCGCGACGCCAGCGCGGATCGACACCACGCCTGGAGCAATCGGCGCCGGCTCGCCGACAGGTCCCTGGTGGGTGGCATGTACCGCGTCGAATGCCAGTTCTCGGGTCGCACGGCGTCGATCACGTACGGCGCGAACTGCGCGACGGCGTCCGGTTCGTCGAGACGGAACTTGTTGTTCATCGCCGGGTACAGCAGCGAATAGGTGCGCAGCACCTCCTGGTACACGACGTCCCACGTGAGCTCGCTGTTGCCGATCGGTTCGTCGGCCTCCGGGTCGGTGAAGTACCGCGAGTAGTCGACGTTCGGCAGCACCCGGACACTCACCTGCGGCGCCCACGTGACGGCGAACTCGGGTGGATAGGCGAAGTGGGCATAGGTCGGCGGAGGGAACACGCTGGCGGGAGGATTCGACTCGCCCTCGGCGTGGAAGGTCAGCAGGTACGTACCCGCCTCGTCCGTGGGAACGATGATGTCCTCGTCCGGGAGCAGGGCGCTGTTCTTCAGCTGCGCGTCGCCGGGTTCCTGGATCGGTGTCGAGCGGTACTGCCACATCGAGATCCGCGGGCAGTCGGCGTCCGTGAGGCGCACACCGCGGTGGTAGACCGAGATCCGGATGGGCTCGGCGGCGCCCTGGCTGACGAATTCGCGGTCCGACCCATACTGCTCGGCGTAGGCGGCGAGCTGATCGGTGACGATGTAGTAGTCGACCTCGCGGAGCACGGTGCCGTGACGCGTGCTGCGCAGCTCCAGCCAGGCCGACTCGAGGTCCAGGAGTGATGCCGCACCTTCGTCGGCGTGAGCGAGGTCGAGGTCGAGGAGCCATCCGCACCGGTCACCGGCTGCCCGATCGGCGTACGGCACCGGACCGATGCACGCCGACTCGTCGTGGGTGACGACGTGGAGCGTGACGTCGCCGAAGTCGAACTTGGGGTTGTCTCTCCCGTCGCCCGCATACGCATCCGGGAACGCACTGACGGCGTCGATGGTCAACCACCGGCCGGATCGGCCGACGGCCGCCGGGGCAAGAGCGATCTGTCCACTGCCGTTGTTGCGCGTGGTCGGCGTGTGGATGTTCAGACTCCGCGAGATCAGCTGCCGACCGGGCGGCATCGAGACCGGCTCACCCGCGTAGTACGGCGCCAAGGTTCCGACCAGGTCGAGTGTCTTGGGATTGGCGCGACGATCGCGGAAGTACTGCTCCAGGACGGCGTCGTCCTTGACGGTCGGATCGTCGAGAAGCGGCAACGACAGGCCGTAGCGCAGCACCACCCCGTCGGCGTCCTCGAACCCGGGCAGATCGAGGTGGGCATCGGTGATGACGTGATGGAGGTAGGTCCCGGCCCCGTCATCGGCGACGAGGGCGACGTTGCGGAAGAAGTTGATCCACAGCCCGACACCCTTGGTCGTACGACCCCCGCTGATGTACGTGGCCTCGTCGTCGGCGAGCACCAGGTCGTCGATGAAGAACTGGGTGGCCGGAGGCGACCCCTCGGGGTTGATGTCCGTCGTGACGCCGTTGTACGACAACCTCGCTCCGAGTACCGCTGTCAACGGCACCGCCGGATCACGGGCGACCAGGACCGAACCCAGCTCGGTCTGCACGCCCGTCACCCTGATGTCGAGGGTCATCGCACTCATGTCGCCGTAGTAGTTCCACTCGGCTGGGAAGTAGTGGTTGATCGTGCCGTCAGGCGCCGGGAACGGCTGGACGTGTTGGATCCATTCGACGAACTCGGCGTCGGACTTGTGGAACTTGCGCACACGAACCTGCCCGGTGTCGAGGAGGCCCATCGCCTCGCCATCGGGCATCAACGCCTGCGACGACGCACCGGGCTGGGCGTAGTCCTCGTTGTTCGCCGTTCCCGGATTCAGGCGCAACCGGCCGGCGACGTTGATCCGGGGCAAGTCGAACACGCTCACGGGGCGACCTTAATGGCAGTATCGGTGTCGGCGGGACGGGCTTGCGCTTCCCGCCGACCCGTCCATGGAACGGAGTTCGAGATGAGCGTGCCACCCAGTCTGATCGACAACGTTCGCTCGGCCGTCGCCGCCGAGTTCACGACGCTGCCGGCGTACTTGTACGCGTACTGGTCGATCAAACCGTCCAGCGACGGCGGCTCCGAGGCCGCCGAGCGAGCCCGCGAGAGCGTCATGGTCGTCATCGAGGAGGAGATGCTGCACATGGCCCTCGCCTCGAATCTGTTGAATGCGCTTCGCGGTACTCCGTGTCTCACCGAGCGCCCGTATCTCCCCGAGTATCCGTGCCGACTGCTCCGGTCCGTGGTCCACACCGAAACGAACAGCGCCCCGGTCGAACTCCTCCCGTTCGACGAGGCACTGGCGATGATGCTCGCGATCGAGAAGCCCGAGTGGTCGCCGGGGAGCGGTCCGACGCTGGGCGAGTTCTACGAACGGGACGTCCTCGACCTGCTCCCCAAGGACCCCGGTTCCTACGGTGGCGGGCACCAGATCCTTCCGTGGGGCAATCCGGGACCGGGGACGCTCTTCTCGGTGTCCGACAGGGAGTCGGCCCGCAGGGCGGTGCACGAGATCATCGTCCAGGGCGAGGGGCTGAGCGAACGCACGCACTCCGACGGCCAGCACGAGCTGGCGCACTACTGGCGGTTCCAGGAGATCCAGGATGCCGTCGACGACGGTTCGCTCGACCTCGCCACGGACGTGTATCGAGTCGTCGCGTCCCCGGGAGCACACCTCGAGCAGTATTCGGCCGAGCAGCGAGCCGCAAATCACCGATTCAACGTTGCCTACAGCGAGATGCTCGACGCGCTCGAAGCGATGCTGGTCGACGATCGTCCCGATGCCTACCCGACAGCTGCGGGCCGAATGCGCTCGCTGCAACTGCTGGCCGAGCAGTTGCGGCGCATCGGTCCGATTCCGGGATCGGACCGATGCGCCGGACCGACGTTCGAGTTCCTTGCCCGACCGGACCGAGGGGGCACAGCACCCCCGGCAGCCGGCTACTGACCGGAGAACTCCGGCGAACGCTTCTCGACGAACGCTGCGGCCGCCTCGCGATGATCGGCGGTGCTCATCGTGCGCACCATCGCCGCGGCCTCGGCGTCGAGCGCCTCAGCGAGTGTCGTCCCGAGGGCCCGGTTGACGTTCTCCTTCATGTAGCGCAGCGCGATCGGCGCCCGTGTCGCGAGGTCATGGCAGAACGCGAGCGCCGCGTCCGCAAACCCGTCGTCCGGAAGGACTCGGTTGACGATCCCGAGGTCGGCCGCCTCGGCAGCGGTGAGCCTCGGAGAGGTGAACATCAGCTCCTTTGCCTTCGCCTCGCCGACGAGCCTGGGCAGGAACCACGACGTGCCGAAGTCGCCACTCGCGCCGACGTTGGCGAACGCCGTCACGAGGACTGCCCGCTCAGCGGCAATCCGCAGGTCGGCAGCGAGCGCCATCGACAGCCCGGCGCCCGCGGCCGCTCCGGGCAGGGCCGCGACGACCGGCATCGGCAGTCGGCGCAGCGCCAGACTGACCGCCGCCTGACTCGACCGCAGACCGGCGACACGGTCCTCGAGCGAGGCCGGGGTCGAGCCGTCGGCTGAGCCCCCGGCGGTGTTGTTCTCGTGCATCCCCTTCACGTCGCCGCCGGCACAGAACGCGCCGCCCTCGCCAGTCAGGAGCAGCACGCGCACCGAGGGGTCGCGTTCGATCTGCGGCAACACCCGGTCGAACGCGCCGTACATCGGCGTCGACAGTGCGTTGCGTCGCTCCGGACGGTTGAACGACAGCACGGCGACGTGGCCGTCGATGCGGCCCAACAGGTCCTCGGTTCCCGTGTCGATCTTCACTGGTGATCCCCTCTCGGTTCGGCGCACCCCGCTCGTCGAGCGGACGCAACATTCGAGGTTCGCACGCCCACGCTTCGAACTCGGAGTCGAAGCATCGACCGGCGACGAGGCCGTGCTCGCCGCGGACCCTCCGACTCAGGATCGGCGGTGCCGCCCGGCGTAACGTCACCGCGATGACGATCGACCGAACAGCGGCGGACAAGTTGCTCACCACGACCCGGTCGGTGCGCAAGCGCCTCGATCTCACACGCGACGTTCCGTTGGAGCTGATCGACGAGTGCATCGAGATTGCGATGCAGGCGCCGACGGGTACCAACGCCCAGAACTGGGCCTTCGTCGTGGTCACCGATCCCGACAAGAAGAAGGTGATCGCCGACTTCTACCGGCAGGCCGGCGAAACGATGTCCGGTTCCGGTTATCCGCCGCCACTGCCTGCGGGCGACCCGCGCGAGCACGTCATGCCCAAGGTGATGGAGAGCGCGTCGTACCTCGGTGAGATCCTCGAGCAGGTGCCGGTGTTCGTGATCCCGTGCGTGCAGGGCCGCATGGAGGCCGTCCCGATGATCGTCGCCCAGGCATCGACGTACGGCTCGATCCTCCCGGCCGCCTGGAGCTTCATGCTTGCGGCACGCGCCCGTGGCCTGGGCACCGCGTGGACCACCATCCACCTGTTCCACCACGACGAGGTCAGCGAACTGCTCGGGATCCCGCACGAGTGGACGCAGACGGCGCTGTTCCCGGTCGCGTACTACACGGGCGACGACTTCCGGGCCGCCCACCGGCTGCCCGCCGAGTCGATGATCCATCACGACACCTGGGGCGTCCACCCCTGAGAAACCCCGTTTGCGTGACACTTCTGGTGACCCGGGTCACCAGAAGTGCAGCGCAAACGTGGGTTTCACACGGCCGGCGCGACGACCACTTCCGGCTCGGCCGCCGGCAGGCTCGACTCGCCGTCGAGGTCGATCGTCGGCAGGAGCCGATCCAACCACCCGGGGAGCCACCAGTTGGCGTCGCCCATCAGCTTCATCGTCGCGGGGACGAGCACGATCCGAACGATGGTGGCATCGACGAAGATCGCCACCGCGAGTCCGAGACCCATCATCTTGACCGTCGGGTCGTCGCCGAACATGAACCCGGCGAACACACAGATCATGATGAGCGCAGCGGAGGTGATCACCCGGGCCGTACCGGCGATCCCGCTGATCACCGATGCGTCGTTGTCGCCGGTCGCCAGGTACTGCTCACGGACCCGCGAGAGGAGGAACACCTCGTAATCCATCGAGAGCCCGAACAGGATCGCGAACATGAACATCGGGATGAACGACACGATCGGCACCGTCGACTCGAGCCCGATCAGGCCCTTGCCCCATCCCCACTGGAACACCATCACCAGTACGCCGTAGGCGGCGCCGATGCTGAGCAGGTTGAGCAGCGCGGCCTTGATCGGCACCAGCACCGACCGGAACACCAACATCAGCAGCAGTACCGAGAGCAGCACGACGGCGGCGATGAACCAGGGCAGACGCTGGCTGACCCGGTCGGCCACGTCGCCGAACGTCGCTGTCTGCCCGCCGACGTGCGCCGTCACCGGCGTGCCGGCGAGCGCGTCCGGGAACACGTCGGTGCGCAGTCGCTGCACGGTCGCGAACGTGGCGTCGTCCTGCGGCGGCGTGGTGGGGAAGGCGACGATCGTCGCGATGCCCGCCGCCTCGTCGACCTGGGCCGGAGCGACCGCAGCGACGCCGGTGTCGGCCGCGATCGCCTCGGCCAGCGTTGCGACGAGTTCGGCACTGCCTCCCTCGGCACGCTCGAAGTCGACGGCGACGACCAGCGGTCCGTTGAGGCCCGGCCCGAACCCGTCCGCGACCAGGTCGTACGCCCGCCGCTCGGTGCGTGAGTCCGGGTACGTGCCCTCGTCGGGGAACCCGAGCCGCAATGCGAACACCGGTGCGGCGAGCGCGAGGAGCAGCACGGTGACCCCGATGGCGTAGGGCCACGCGTGACCGGTGACGTGACGTCCCCACCGCTGCCAGCCCGAGCCGACCTCGCCACCGAGACCGTGGCGCCGGTGGATGCCGAGCCGGTTGATCCAATGGCCACTCAACCCGAGGAACGCGGGCAGCAGCGTGATCGACGCGATCACCATGATCGCCACGATCACCGACGTCGCGATCCCCGCAGCCGTCATGAACGGAACGCCTGCGACGGCGAGCCCGAGGATGGCGACCACCACGGTGCCGCCCGCGAAGATCACCGCCTGACCCGCCGTTGCGACCGCGCGGCCCGCCGCATCGGCCACCGTCGTCCCCGCAACGAGGTATTCGCGGTGACGGGTGACCAGCAGGAGGGCATAGTCGATGCCGACACCGAGGCCGACCATCGACGCGATCTGCGGCGCCCAGCTCGGGATGTCGACGAGATGGTCGATCAGTGCCATCGACGTCACACCGACACCCAGCCCGAAGACCGCGATCCCGATCGGGAGGCCCGCTGCGATGATCGAACCGAACGCGAGCAGCAGGATGACGAGCGCCGCCAGCAGCCCGATCAACTCCGCCGAGTCGGTCCCGGTCTCCTCGAAGTTGAAGAACAGGTCACCGCCCATCTCCACCTGTAGCGCAGTTCCGATGCCCGCCTCGCGAACTGCATCCTTCAGCTCGGTGAGGTCACCATGGTCGAGCTGCTCCAGCACGGGGTACTGGATCGTCATCAGCGCGACGCGGCCGTCCGCGGAGACCGCTCCACGCTCGACCGCCGCCGCAGGACCTGATGCGAGCGCGCCGGTCGGGTCCGAGGTCGCGACGACGGTCGGAAGGGCTTCGACCGCTCGCTGCACGACGGCGAGCTCGTCACGGGCGGCCGCAGAGTCGAAGAAGGTGGCCTGATCGTCGGACGGGGTGGCGACGAGTCGGGCGGTCAAGCCCGCCTGATCCGACTCGGCGCGGGACAGCAGGTCGACCGCGACCTGCGAGTCCAGACCGGGGACCGCGAAGGTGTCGTCGAGCTCGCCTCCGAACGCGGTTGCTCCTGCGACCACGGCGACGGCGATCGCCAACCAGGACCCGATCACGACCCAGGGCCGGCTCGCCGAGAACCGTCCGACTCGATACAGCACAGAGGACATCCACTTCTCCTTCGATCACCCGGGTGGCCGTGCAACCCGACGCGTCACCGACTGCGACGCTGGTCCCCATCGTCTCGATGGGCAGCCGTCCGGACATCGGGAATCCGGCCGTCTCGGTACCGACCGTCCAGCCGACCCGAGGTCGTCCTTTCGGCCGATCTGCCGGAGCAGCACGGTTCTCTACGCTGTGTGCATCGTGAATCCCGCAGTTCGTTCCTTCCTCGCCGAACCGGCGGTCGCCGACCCACCCGCTCGGGTGTGGCGCGACTGGGCGTTGCTCGCCGTGATCGTGGCGATCGCGATTCCCGAGGCCGTCCTGCGCGACGATCTCGTGTGGCCGGGCCTGTCCCTGCTGACGTGTCTCGCTGTCGCTGTGGCGCTGCTCTGGCGTCGCACGCACCCGCTCGCGACGCTGGCAGCGGCGTTCGGGATCGCGACGGCGATCGGGATCGCCGGTGCGATCGCCGGGACCGAGACGGCTCCTGGACTCGACACGATGGCGGTCGTACTGGTGCTGCCCTACGCCCTCGCACGGTGGGCATCGGGACGTCACATCGTGGTCGGTGCGGTCATCATGTTCGTCACGTGGGCGGTCGCCATCGTGGTCGATCCCAGCACGGCCGGCGAAGCGATCGGCGGCATGACCGTCCTCCTGCTGCCGGCAGCCGTGGGCGGCATGGTCCGCTACCGGGCGACTGCGCGGGCTCGAGAGCTCGACGACGTCAAGTACCGCGAGCGCGAGCAGCTCGCCCGCGAGCTGCACGACACGGTGGCGCACCACGTGTCGGCGATCATCATCCAGGCCCAGGCGGGCCAAGCTCTCGCAATCACCCAGCCGGGGACCGCCGTGGAGGTGCTGGCCGTGATCGAGGCCGAGGCGTCACGGACCCTGACGGAGATGCGGAGCATCGTCGGCGCGCTGCGCCGTGACGACGACGCCGAGCTGGCACCGCAGCAGGGCATCGCCGACATCGCGCAGCTCGCCGCCACGGCACCGGGGACACTCACGGTCGACGTCGAACTCACCGGCGACCTGACGGGAATCGAGCCAGTGGTCGACGCCGCCGCCTACCGCATCGCCCAGGAGTCGGTCACCAATGCCGTCCGCCACGCCGTCAATGCCACCCGGGTCGACATACACGTGAGTACGTCGCCCGACCTCGTGCGCCTCACCGTGGTCGACGATGGTCAGGCGCTCGGTGCGCCCGGTGTGGGCGGCTACGGGCTGGTCGGCATGGCCGAGCGGGCGAAACTCCTGGGCGGCTCGCTCGATGCGGGCAGAGGTCCCGACGGCGGCTGGCGCATCTCCGCCGAGCTCCCCCGCAGGGTGGTGACGCTGTGACCATCCGGGTGCTCGTCGCCGACGACCAGGAATTGGTCCGCACGGGCCTGTCGATGATCCTCGATGCCCAACCGGACATCGAGGTGGTCGGCCAGGCCGTCAACGGACGCGAAGCGGTGACGATGGCACGGCAGCTGCGTCCGGACGTGTGCCTGTTCGACATCCGCATGCCCGAGCTCGACGGCATCGAGGCGACACGGCTGCTCGCCGGCCCCGACGTCACCGATCCGCTCGCGATCGTGGTGATCACCACCTTCGACATGGACGAGTACGTCCTCGGTGCGCTGCGCGCCGGGGCCAGGGGGTTCCTGCTGAAGGACGCCGGTCGGGAGCTCCTCGTCCAGGCGATCCATGCAGCAGCTGCTGGTGACGCCCTGATCGCCCCGAGCGTCACCGCCCGCCTGCTCGCCCGCTTCGCCGACACCCGGCCGGGCGCAGCTCCGGCTCAGCCCATCGAGCCGCTCACCGAACGCGAGGAGGAGGTGCTGGTCACCGTCGCACGAGGCCGCACCAACAACGAGATCGCGGCCGAGCTGTACATCAGCCTCAGCACCGTCAAGACCCACCTGGCGAGCATCATGACCAAGATCGGCGCCCGCAACCGCGTGGAGATCGCGATGTGGGCCCACGAGACCGGCCGCTTCCCGACCGCCTGAACACCCCAACCACCCCGTCACAACCACGTTTGCGTCACACTTCGGGTGGGGCGGGCCACCAGAAGTGCAACGCAAACGAGATGGTTGTGCAGGGATCGGGCGTCAGTAGAGGTCGAAGCGGTCAGCCGAGGTCGAAACGGTCGAGGTCCATGACCTTCGACCAGGCCGCCACGAAGTCCTTCACGAACTTCTCGCCGCCGTCGCTGGCGCCGTAGATCTCCGAGATCGCCCGCAGCTGCGAGTTCGCCCCGAAGACGAGGTCGGCCCGGCTCCCGGTGAACACGACGTCGCCGCTCGAGCGCTTGCGGCCCTCGAACACCTCGGCGGTGTCGTCGGTCGGCGACCACTCGAGGCCGAGGTCGAGCACGTTGACGAAGAAGTCGTTGGTGAGCTGTCCAGCGCGGTCGGTGAACACGCCACGATCGGAGCCGTCGGTGTTCGTGCCGAGCACTCGCATGCCACCGACGAGCGCCGTCATCTCCGGTGCACTCAGCGTGAGCAGCTGGGCCCGGTCGACCATCCGCGCTTCGGTGCTGAGCGAGTCGCCCTTGCCCCGATGGTTGCGGAACGCATCAGACGTGGGCTCGAGCGGTGCGAACGAGTCGGCGTCGGTCATCTCCTCGGTTGCGTCGGTCCGGCCCGGATGGAACGGCACGGTCACGTCGTGGCCGGCCGCCTTGGCCGCGGCCTCGACGGCAGCGCAGCCTCCCAGCACGATGAGATCGGCGAGCGACACCGGCTTGGCGGAGTTCGCCTGGATCTCCTCGAGCTTGGCCAGCACCCGGCGCAGCTGCGGCGGGTTGTTGACCTCCCAGTCGTTCTGCGGGGCGAGGCGGATGCGGGCGCCGTTGGCGCCGCCGCGCTTGTCGCTGTCGCGGTACGTCGAGGCCGACGCCCATGCGGTCGAGACCAGTTCCGAGATGGTGAGACCCGAGTCGAGGATCGTCTGCTTCAAGGTGGCGATGTCGGCGTCACCGATCAGTTCGTGATCGACGGCGGGCACCGGGTCCTGCCAGATCAACACTTCGCTCGGCACTTCCGGGCCGAGGTAGCGAGCGACCGGGCCCATGTCGCGGTGGAGCAACTTGAACCAGGCACGGGCGTAGGCGTCGGCGAACTCCTCGGGGTTCTCGTGGAAACGACGCGAGATGGGCTCGTAGATCGGGTCCATGCGCAGCGCCATGTCGGCGGTGGTCATCATGGGCGCGTGACGGCGTGACGGGTCGTGGGCATCGGGGACGATGTCCTGCGCCTCGGGGTTCGACGCCTTCCACTGCTTGGCGCCGGCCGGGCTCTCGGTGAGCTCCCAGTCCCAGCCGAACAGCGTGTCGAAGTACGAGTTGTCCCAGGTGGTCGGCGTGGGCGTCCAGGCGCCCTCGATGCCGCTGGTGGTGGTGTCGACGCCCTTGCCGGTGCCGAAGCTGTTCTTCCAGCCCTGCCCCATCTGCTCGATCGGGGCACCTTCGGGCTCGGGGCCCACGAGGTTCGGGTCGCCGGCGCCGTGCGCCTTGCCGAAGGTGTGACCGCCGGCGACGAGCGCCACGGTCTCCTCGTCGTTCATGGCCATCCGAGCGAACGTCTCGCGGATGTCGCGAGCCGACGCGAGCGGGTCGGGGTTGCCGTTGGGGCCTTCGGGGTTCACGTAGATGAGGCCCATCTGGACGGCGCCGAGCGGGTTCTCGAGCTGACGGTCGCCGCTGTAGCGCTTGTCGCCGAGCCACTCGGTCTCGGGGCCCCAGTAGATGTCCTCCTCGGGAGCGAACACGTCGGCGCGGCCGCCGGCGAAGCCGAACATCTTCAGCCCCATCGACTCCATCGCCACGTTGCCGGCGAGCAGCATCAGGTCGCCCCACGAGATCTTGTTGCCGTACTTCTGCTTGATCGGCTGCAGCAGGTTGCGGGCCTTGTCGAGGTTGCCGTTGTCGGGCCAGCTGTTGAGCGGCGCGAAGCGCTGCGTGCCGTTGCCGCCACCACCGCGGCCGTCCTCGATGCGGTACGTGCCGGCGCTGTGCCACGCCATGCGGATGAAGAACGGGCCGTAGTGGCCGTAGTCGGCGGGCCACCAGTCCTGCGAATCGGTCATGAGCGCCGTGAGGTCGGACTTCAGGGCGTCGTAGTCGAGGCTCTTGAACGCTTCGGCATAGTCGAAATCCTCGTCGAGGGGGCTCGATGCCGGGGAGTTCTGGTGCAGCATGCGCAGGTTCAGCTGGTTCGGCCACCAGTGTTCGTTTGCGGTCGAGCCGACTGCCGTGTTGCCGGCGTTCGGCCCGTGCATCACGGGGCAGCCCTGCTCGCTGTCGTTGATCTGCGAGGCGTTGGTGGTGTCGCTCATGGTGTGCTCCTGTGATTTCCTGGTTCGGTTGGTGGGTTCACTCGGTGGATGTTGCTTGACAGTCGGGGCACCAGCCCCAGTAGGTGACCTCGGCCTCGTCGATCACGAAGCCGTGGTCGTCAGATGCGGTGAGGCACGGCGTGTACTCGACGGCGCAGTCGACGTCGTGCATCGCTCGGCAGCCTCGGCAGATCAGATGATGATGGTTGTCGCCGGTGCGGTTCTCGTAGCGGGCCGGCGATCCGGCGGGCTCGATGCGACGAAGCAGCTGCTTGTCGACGAGCGTCCCCAGCGAGTCGTAGATCGCCTGGCGCGAGACCGATCCGATCGACGCTCGCACCTCGTCGGCAATGGTGTCGGCCGTCGCGTGCGGATACTCCGACACCGCCCGCATGACCGCGAGACGCTGGGCCGTGACACTCATGCCGTGTTGGCGCAAGAGTTCTCGGGTCGCATCGTGCACGCAGAGCAGACTAGCACCATTTCCGGACTCTGTCCAGATTCCACTCCCGAACCTCCAGCGATGAGCCACGTGACGCCATCCGGGCGGTTCGCTCATCGCAGCACCGCCACGACCTCCAGCGGTCACCAGTCACACCACGATCACATGGAGTCGAGCCAGGTCAACGCGTGGGCGAGGAGGTGGGGACACTCGCCCGCTCCGACACGGGAACCGTCAATCGGAACCGCGCTCCGGGACCCGCGGCATCGACGGCGACGTCGCCTCCGTGCGCTCGCGCCAGGCTCCTGGCGATCGTCAGCCCGATGCCACGTCCGGCGCGAGCCGTCCCCGTGTCGCTGCCTCGATAGAACCGTTCGAAGATGCGGTCGACCTCGTCGGCAGGGATGCCCGGCCCCTGGTCGATCACGTCCGCGAACGCCAACGACTTCTGGCGTCCGCAGCGAACGGTCACCGTTCCACCGGTCGGGGAATGGCCGAGCGCATTGCCCAACAGGTTCGACACCACCTGTGTCAGGCGATCGACGTCACCACGAACCGGGATCGATTCGGGCGGGTCGCTCCTCTCGATGACGAGATCGACTCCGGCGTACTCGAATTGCGGTCGCAGCCGTTCTGCCGCACCGGCCGCGACGACTCCGAGATCGAGTTCGATCAGATCGATCTCGAGCGTGCCCTCGTCGGCACGCGACAACAAGGTGAGATCGTCCACGATCCGCTGCAGGCGCGAGGCCTCGTCGGCGAGTCCTGCGAAGACCTCGGCCGAGGGTGTGATCACGCCATCGATCAACCCCTCGGTCTGGCCGCGGATCACCGTGATCGGCGTCCGCATCTCGTGGGTGACCTCGCCGAGCAGTTGAGTGCGACGCCGTTCGATCGTGGCGAGGTGCTCGCCGAGATCGTTCACGTCGTTCGCGAGCGAGGCGAGTTCGGTCTCGGCCGGTACCGGTACCGGTGTGGCAAAGTCGCCCGCCGCCATCCGGCGGGTGGCTGCTCGGAGTTCGTCGATCGGTCGAAGCAGACGGGCACCGACGATCATCGCCACGATCGCCGCGACGACCAAGGCGGCCACGACGCCGAAGGCAAGGGCGGGGATCAGCGAGTCGTCGAGGGCCGCAGTGAGCTGCGATTCGCTGGGTCCTTGCGCGCCGCCCTGACCTCGCCCGAAGCCGAACCCACCCAGTCGTCGTTCGTAGACGGTTCTGGTGACGGCCGCACCGACCACCACCATGGCGATCGCACCGGCAGCGACGACCACGACGTACGACAGGAACAGCCGCGTGCGCAAACGGCGGGGAATCCATGCGCCGCTCACTGCGCGCTCCCGACGCACTTGTAGCCCACTCCACGGACGGTGCCGATGAACCGCGGGTCGTCCGCAGCATCGCCGAGCGCCCTGCGAAGGTTGCCGATGTGCACGTCGACGAGACGCTCGTCGCCGTAGAAGTCCCATCCCCACACGCGCTCGATGAGCTGCCGGCGGGTGAACACCCGACCTGGCGCCTCGGCGAGCGCCGCGAGGAGCTGGAACTCGAGGCTCGTGAGCTCCACCGGTTCGTCGTCGACGCTCACTTCGTGCCGGCCGACATCGATGATGAGCCCGTCGAGCCGGGTGACCTCGTCGTCCGAATGATCCGAGCGGTCGGTGACGAGGGCATCCTGACGGCCCCGACGCAGCACTGCACGGACGCGCGCGACGACCTCGCGCGGACTGAACGGCTTGGTGATGTAGTCGTCGGCGCCCAGCTCGAGCCCGATCAGCTTGTCGGTTTCGTCCGCGCGGGCGGTGAGCACGATCACGTACATCGCTGAGGTTCGTCGGATCTCGCGCAAGACGTCGAGGCCGCTGATGCCCGGCAGTCGCAGGTCCAGCACGACCAACTCGGGAGCACGCTCTGCGATCTGGGCGAGGGCGTCTTCGCCATCGACTGCCTCGGCGACGTCGAATCCTTCGGTGCGCAGGTACGAACCCACCAGCTCGCGGATCGCCTGCTCGTCATCCACCACCAGAATCCGTTGGTGCGGCACGGTGTTCATCGTAGAAGGCCCACCGACGGGGACACTGGTAGCGGGTCGATTCCGGCGAGTGGGATCAGCTGCCCGAGCCCCGCTCCATGTCGCTCGACACGATTGCTTCGAACGTGACGGGGTCGAGCTGCGTGGGTGTAGAGGTGATGCCGCGGGAGTCGAGCTGCGAGACGAAGGCACGAAGGTGGTTACGTGATCCCCGTTCGAGATTCGCGTAGACCGCGGAGATCTCGGGGGTGTCCGTGGCAGCGGAACGTGCGACGAGGTCGACGATGTCGAGCTCTTCGACGAGCGCTCCAACCTCCAGCGCAGCCTCCAACGATCGACTGCCATCCTCCACGAGCTGGTCGTAGAGGCCCTGAAGTGCAGGATCGGTGAATGTGCCGGCGTCGTTTCCCGCGGCCGGATCGTCGAGACCGTAGAGGTCGAGCAGGCCGGACACCGCCTCGATGTGCGCCGTCTCGGCACTGCTGATGTTGTCGAAGATCCGCAGATTCCACAGTTCGCCGAGCACGACGTACACGTCGTGGGCGAGCTGCTCTTCCTCGCGCATCCACATCAACCCTGCGATCTCCTCGTCGGTCAGCGACGAGCCGATCGAAGCGGAGTCGGTGGAAGTCGAAGTGGGTTCGGTGGACGTCGAAGTTGGTTCGGTGGACGTCGAAGTGGGTTCGACGGGTTCGGTGGACGATGTCGGCCCGACCGTTGTCGACTCGACGGACGCCGGGTCGTCGGCGCAGGAAGCGCCGAACACGAGCAGCGCAGACGCGGCGAGGGCGAACGCCCGGTTCATGGACCGAAGCGTGGGCGTGCTGTTCATGGTGTTCCTTTCGTGATGGTCGCTGGGGCGTCAACGCGAAGATGCCGGGACGGATCGCCCCGGCACTTCGTCGTTGTCAGCCGTTTCCTGCTCCACCGGCGGCACCTTGGCGCTGCGCGGCGCCGTCGGCCGTGCGGACCTGGTCCTGCATGCGGTGCTGGTACTGGGCCTGGTCGCCCAAGCAGTCGCCGCAGCTGGCGTCGTGGAGTTGTTCCTGCGTCCGCTGCTGAGTGCGCACGTGATCCTGCGCTCCCGCGGTTGCCTGATCGGTGGTCTGGTCGCGGTCCCGGGCACGCTCGGGATCGACACAGGTGGGAACCGGCCCTGCCGGTTCGGTTGCGTCGGATTCTGCGATGGCCATCCCGGCTGGGACGGCGAGCAGTCCGACCGTTGTGAGTGTCAACATCATCTTGCGCATGACCACTCCTTTCCGAGTGTCTCGAGCCGACGGCGTTGCCGGAACCTGTTTCCGGGTCACCGCCGGGTCCTTGTGCTTGCACCACCCATATGGCCGGAGCTGGATCAAGGACGCATCGCGATCACGATGAAGATGAGATGAAGCCGACGAGGGCTGGCGACGCGACGCTTCAGCGGGCGTGCGGCACGACGATCGTCGTGCCCGTCGGGTGGTGCGCGAACGCGCTCGCCACCGACCCCAGCAGGAGCCGCTCGAGAACACCATGACCTCGAGCACCGATCACGAGGAGATCGGCACCGTCGCTCGCTGTCCCCAGCACCACTCGCGGGTCGCCGGGCGCGACCGCCACGTCGACGGTCAGGGAACGTCGCCCTGTTCAGTCCAAGCTGGAACTCGACCGGTGGTAGCGGAGCACCACGTCGGGGTCGGGCTGCAGTTTCGTGCAGGCATCACCCTTGCCGGCGTAGCCGAGCTGGTTGAGCACGTAGCGCATGCTCTCGAGGCGAGCCTTCTTCTTGTCGTTGGCCCGCACGATGATCCACGGGCTGTACGACGTGTGGGTCTTGGAGAACATCTCCTCCTTATAGGTCGTGTACAGATCCCACCGTTCCTGCGCATCGGCGTCGACCGGGCTCAGCTTCCACTGCTTGAGGGGATCGTGAAGGCGCGACTCGAACCGATCTGCCTGCACGTCCTTGGAGATCGAGAACCAGAACTTGATCAGCTCGAGGCCGTCCTCGTAGAGCATGTGCTCGAACTCGGGCGCCTGGGTCATGAAGATCTCGTACTGGCGCTTGGTGCAGAAACCCATCACCGGCTCGACCACCGCGCGGTTGTACCAACTCCGGTCGAAGAACACGATCTCGCCCGGGTTGGGGAGATGGGCCTGATATCGCTGGAAGTACCACTGACCCTTCTCGACATCGGTGGGTGCGGCCAGCGCGGCGATCTTGGCGGTGCGCGGATTGAGGTGCTCCATGAACCGCCGGATGGTCCCGCCCTTACCGGAAGCGTCACGGCCCTCGAACAAGATGGCCACCCGGCGCCCATTGGATTGAACGTCGCGCAGCAGCTGAACGAGTTCGACCTGAAGTCGCTCCAACTCCTGCTCGTAGCGAAGCTTCACCAACGCCTTCTTGACATCGACGTTCTTCGTGGCGAGCAGCTGCTCCAGCCCCTTGCGCGTCGACACGCTGGCGAGCTCGTCCTCGGTGAGGTGCACGGCCGACTTGAGTGTGCGACCGACGATCTTCTCCTCGTCGGTCAGCCGAGTCGGCTTGCTGTGGGCGGATGCGGACGAGGGAGCGACGGTTGACATCGAGGAATGGGAACACATCGGAGCGGGCTGGGGAAGGGTCTTCGGTCACGTTGGGCGCGCACCTCGCAACCGACCTCGAGACACGACGTCGCGATGAGGCGCCGGACTACTGTCCGGTTCTTGTTCGTCGGTCAATTGTTCCTGGAGCGCTGTGGCCTCGAATGAGTCGATGACAGAGGCGATGGCCAATCGCATCCGGCGGGGGCTTCGGCTCTTCAGCAGCTCGGGTGACCAACCCCGGGCCCGACGCGCAACCGATGTCGTGCTGCTCACGATCTCGTTCATCGGCATCGTGTTCGTCGGGCTCATCGCCGTTCCGGAACCAGGGTTCTCGCGAGCGATCACCAGCTTGTTCACGGCCCTCCCCACAGCGATGGACGGCATGTGGCAGATCTTCGGCGACCTGCCGGCGCTGTGGGCGCTCGTCGTCCTGGTTGTGGCGTTCGCCCGGGGTCGAGCGAAGGTCGGACGCGACATGGTCTTCGCGATCGTCGTGGGCGTCGCCCTCTGGCTGGTCCTGGGACGTGTGGTCACAGGCGCATGGCCCGAGATGCAGCGCCTGTTCGGAGACGTCGCCCCTCCGCCGGTGTTCCCACCGGCGCGGCTCGGCGTACCGGCCGCGCTGCTCATCACCGCGTCACCACATCTCGTGCGACCGGCACGGCGCTTCGGCTACGTGGTCCTCGCGCTCGGTTCGCTCGCCTCGATCGCGCTCGGGGCGAGCTCCTCGGTGGGCGTCGCTGCGTCACTGTTGTCCGCAGGTTGCGCGGCCGCAATCGTGCACCTGCTGGTCGGATCGAGCGCGGGTCGACCCAGCCTCGACGACGTCCGGTTCGCGCTGGCCGACATGAAGATCGACATCGCCGAACTGGGCGTCGCCGACCGCCAGGATGCCGGCAACTTCGCCGTCGCCGCTCGGGCGACCGACGGAGCAGAGCTGGTCGTGAAGCTGTACGGGCGCGACGCGTACGACGCCGCTCTCGTGTCGACGGTGTGGCGAACCATCTGGCTGCGCCAGCCCGGTTCATCCGTGGGTCTCGGCCGTCTCCGACAGGTCGAACACGAAGCGTTGATGACCCTGCTCGCTGCGCAGGCGGGCATCGCCACCGACTCGGTCGTGACCGCCGGCGCGACCGCCACCGATGATGCCCTGCTCGTGTTGCGCCGCACCGGGACACCACTCGTTCCGCCCGACCGCTTCCGCGACCTCGACGAGGCGCCGGACCCGATCTTCGACGACGTCGAAGCCCGGCGACGGCTCCGCGAGCTGTGGCAGCTGCTCGCGACCCTCCACGACAACGGGATCGTGCACGGACAGCTCGACGAGGAACACCTCGTCGTCGAAGACGGACGACTCGGCCTCGTCCAGTTCCGGGCCGCCGCAGTGGCGCCGACGCCCGCTCAGGTGCGCGGCGACGAGGTCCAACTCTTCGTGACGACGATCGGGCTGTTCGGTCAGGCGCTCGCACTCGAGGGTCTGCTCGAGCAGCGCTCCGCAGAGGCACTGGGAGACCTGCTGCCCTACCTGCAGCCGACGGCCCTCACCGCCGACCAACGCCGGATGCTGAAGGTGTTCGACATCGACCTCGACGACCTGCGCGCCGAGGTGGCCGACGCGGCCGGGCTCCAGGCTCCCCCACTGATCCAGATGCGGAGGTTCACCTTCGGCACCGTCATGCGGGTGGCACTGCCGGCGCTCGCCGCCGTGATGCTGTTGTCGGCGTTCGCCGGGTTCGACTTCGACGAATTCGTCGACTCGCTCCAGGACGCCGCATGGTGGCTCGTCGCGATCGGGTTCGTGGTGGCACAGCTCCCACGCGTCGCCCAGGCGGTCTCGACGTTGGGTGCGGCGCCCGTGCCGCTGCCACTGGGTCCGGTCTACGCGCTCCAGCTCGCCATCTCCTACGTGAACCTCGCGATCCCGACCGCGGCGGCACGCATCGCCGTCAACGTGCGGTTCTTCCAACGCCAGGGCCTTCCCGCGACCACCGCGATGGCCACGGGGGCGCTCGACGGCGTGAGCGGCTTCATCGTGCAAGCGACGCTGCTCGGCTCGCTCCTGCTGTTCAGCGGGCTGTCGCTCGACGTCGACGTCGCCGGCCCGGCCGCCGCCGCAGTGCGGATCGCGTGGATGTTGGCCGGTGTGCTCGCCATCGCACTCGTCGTGATCCTGGTGGTGCCCCGCTTGCGTCGCTTCGTCCTTGGCGGGGTCCGCCGAACGGTGCAGGAGGCCGTCGGCGTCCTGCGCGGGCTGCGATCTCCACGACGGCTCGCCATGCTGTTCGGCGGCAACCTGGTTGCTGAGCTGCTGTTCGCGCTCGCTCTCGGCGTCTTCGTGCAGGCCTTCGGCTACTCGCTCGCGCTCCACGAACTGCTGTTCATCAACATGGCGGTCAGCCTGCTCGCCGGCCTCTTGCCGGTGCCCGGCGGTGTCGGCGTCACCGAGGGTGGCCTGATCTTCGGACTGACCTCGTTCGGAGTCCCCCAGGAGGCAGCGTTCACCGCGGTCATCCTGTACCGGATCTCGACGTTCTACACGCCGCCGATCTGGGGGTTCTTCTCGTTGCGCTGGCTGGAACGCAACCGCTTCCTCTGATCGACGGCGGCCTCCGGACGCGATGCTCAGCGTGCGACGGGGTTGATCCAGTTCAGCTCGCGGAAGCGGGCGAAGTCGCTGTCGGCACTCACGATGTCGAGCCCGTGTTCGATGCACAACGCCGCAAGCACCGCGTCCGACACCAGACCAGCTCGCAGGTCGCGGTCGATCGTCAGCTCTCGCAGGATCTCGTGATGCCCCACGCCGGGTTGCGGGATCCATGCAGTCGGAGCGCCGAGCCAGCCGTCGATGATCGACCACGCCTCCAGCGGCGCCATCGGATGCTCCGAGGCGCGCGGGTTCGTCGCAATTCGAAGGAACGCCGTGAGCGACATCCACGGCAGGCCCACGCGACGAGTTCCATTGAGCGCCGAGGTCAGCCAGTCGGCCGCATCGTCGTGGAACCGGCTCGACTCGTCGACGGAGTACAGCAGGATGTTCGCGTCGACCAGCATCAGCGCGAGTCGGCGCCTTCGAGATGATCGAGGGCTTCCGCGACGTTCGAGACGTCGATCTTCAGTCCCAACGCTCGGGTACGGGGGACGAACGGCTCGACCGTGCCGCGGTGCAGCATCCCTCGCCGGATGAGTTCGTTGACCGCCTCACTGACACCGCGACCCTCCTCGCTGCGCAGCCGCTGCACCTCGGCAGCGGTGTCGCCGTCCAACTCGATCGTCGTACGCATGTGAAAATTTTAGCATCGAGATGCACGATCGAATACATCGACGTGCACACCGATGTGAGCACTGCCACAGCCCTTCGCCCCTACACCCCTGCGTCCGGGTGCGCGACGGTGGGCCGAGAGTCGCCTGATCGACACGGAGGAGGCGCGCGATCATGTCGACGAACAACATCGATCGACGAGTGAAGCTGCCGGCAATCGCCGAGCGCGGCTGGACGGCACTGTCGAACGAGCCGCCGCTCGAGCCAGCCACTTTCGATCCGGCAGCGCTGGCCGGCCTCCCGCCGCCCGCGCAGCGACTCCTCGATCGTGCGCTACCGAGCGGCATCACCTTGTCGACCACGGTCGAACTGTCGATGGACGGCGAGATCGAACTCGGCGGCCGTTGGTTCCCCTTCACCGCCGAGCAGATCCTGAGAGCAGGCGCGGGATTCGTGTGGTCGCCGGTGGTCGGGGGCCGGTTCGTCCGCTTCGTCGGCGCCGACGTGCTGACGGCCGACGATGCCCGGATGGAGTTCCGACTGCACGGCCTGATCCCCGTGGTGCGAGCAGCCGGACCCGACATTCGGCACAGCGCGCAGGGCCGGCTCGCGGCCGAGTCGGTCGCCTGGTTGCCGCAGGCCCTCACGCCGCAGCTCGGTGCGCGGTGGACCCCGGTGGACGACGAACGGGCGATCGTCACACTCGGCGCCGCGGGCGCCGACATCGACGTCGAAGTGGTCGTCGCCGGCGACGGCCGGATGCGCCGTGCCGGCTTGGATCGGTGGAACGGCTCGGTCGACCCGCCGCGCCTCGAGCCGTTCGGCGCATCGGTCGACTCGACCTACCGCGCGTCGAACGGCGTGCGGATCGCCGGAAGCGGCGCTGCTGGGTGGGGGTTCGGCACCGACGGCGAAGCCGACGGCGTCTTCTTCCGCTACCGCATCACCGAAGCGGTGTTCTCGCCGACCTGATCCGGTGTCGTCACCGGCGGCGCAGGATCACCAGCGTCGTGCACAGCAGCGCCACACCGGCGAGGATCTGTGAACCCCGGATGACCTGGTTGACGTCGACGGTCGGCCGCCAGTCGACCTCCCCGTCGCGGATTCGATAGACGCCGACGGGCTTGGCCTGCAGGCCGAATCCGGTGCCGAAGCCACCGCCCGACTGTTCGTCGTCGGTTCCTTCGCCGCCACCGCCGCCCGCGCCACCGCTGATACGGGCGACGGCGATGATCGTCACGTCGTCGAGTTGGTACGGCTCGCTGAAGACGTTGCCGACCGTGAGCAGGTCACGGGTGCGGTCGAGTTGGCGGGCGATGGCAGTGGCCGCCTCGCTGGTCAAGCTCGGGTTCTTCTCGGTCATGTCGTTCATTCGGGACCTCCCTTGCGTGTTCTCGATCCATCGTGCGCGACGGCATCGACGGGCGAGCAGAGTCACAAGGCCCAACCCGACGGCCACGACGAATCTGCATCCGACCCGGACCTTGTGCCCTGGTGACGACGCGGTCGCGCCGGTAGTGGTGGAAGGAGAACGAACCCGCTGCGACAGGAGGTCGCACATGAGCACGAAACGCGTCGTGGCCCTGGTGGTCGGTTGCGTGTTGATCCTGCCGGCACTCGGCCTGCTGTTGGCCGGCGGGGCACTCGCGGTCGGGTACACCACACAACGAGACGACGACGGCTACTTCGACGTCACCGTCGACCAACTCCAGACGCCGACGGCAGCGATCACCGGCGAGGACGTGAAGTTCGCTGCGGATCCCGGCTCGCCCGACTGGTTGATCGACGCGATCGACCTGGACGTACGACTTCGCGCCACGGCATTGGATTCCGAGCGGTCGATCTTCATCGGGATCGCTCGGCAGCGGGACCTCGACCGCTACCTGGGCGACGTCGCCCACGACCGGGTGATCCGCATTTCCGGAACGACGCCCGTGTACCGACAGCAGGGAACCGACGTGGCTGCCGTCGCCGAGCCGACCGAGCAGGACTTCTGGGTCGCCAGCGCTGTGGGAGCCGGGACGCAGGAGCTGACGTGGGCTGCGACCAGCGGCCGCTGGGCGGCAGTCGTGATGAACGCCGACGGCACGCCGGGGATCACCGCATCGATGACCATCGGTGCGAAGTCGGGCCTGATCGCTCCCCTCGCCGTGGTCCTGACGCTGCTCGGCGTCATCCTGACAGCGGGAGCAGTCGTCCTGATCATCTACGGCGCGGCGGGCGCCCGCCGGCGGCCGGACGGCGAGAGCGTCGCGGCCGTCACCGACGCACTACAGCCCGGAGCCCCGCTGCCACCGCCCGAGACGTCGGTCGCCGACGCGGACTCGCAGCGACGTGAGGTGTCCCGATGACCATCGCTCCGATCGACGTCGACAGGCCCGAGGCGGTCGACAGGCCCGAGGCGGTCGCCGACGCAGGGGGCGCCGGGGAGCCCGAGTTCACGGACGGCATCGCACGACGGGCCCGGACGGTGCTCGAGCCGGTGTGGCAAGACCGCCGGATTGGCATCGCAACCGGCATCGGGGTTGCGGCACTGTGGGGCATCGTCGCCGGATGGTGGACGCCCCGCAGCCCACTGACCACCTCTGCGGCGCTGTGGTCGATGGTGATCAGCATGGCGATCGGCGTCAGCGCCGGTCTGGTCATGCGGTCGAGGTGGGCGATGCTCTCCACCCCGATCTCGTTCGCCGTGTTCTTCGAACTCGCTCGACTCGGCACCGACGGGCCGACGGTCGACGCTCCCGCGATCAGCACCTACGGAATCCTGGCGCTCGTCGTCGGCCGCGGGTTCCACGCGTTGGTGTCGATGCTGCCGATGTTGCTCGGCGCTGCCGTCGGTGCCGGGATCGCCCGCTCACTGCGCAGCCCCGACGACGCAACGTCGACACCGCAACGGCGCCCGATCGGTCGATACGTGCGACGAGGTGTCGCTGTGCTCACAGGGATCGGCCTGTTCGCGCTCGCCGCAGGCCTCGCTCGCCCGGCCCGCACCGACGCGATCACCGGCCCGGACGGCGAGGTGCTCGAAGGCAGCGTTGCGGAACTCCTCGAGCTCGACGTCAACGGTGTCGAGCAGACCGTCATGATCCGCGGGTACAGCGTGGACAACCCCGTGCTGCTGTTCCTGGCAGGCGGCCCAGGCGGCTCCGAACTCGGTGCGATGCGACGCCACCTGCCGGATCTCGAACAGCACGTCACCGTCGTCACCTGGGACCAGCGAGGCACCGGGCACTCCTATCCATCGCTGGACCCGACCTCGACGCTCACGCTCGACAGCATCGTCGACGACACGTTGACGATCACCGACTACCTGCGCGACCGCTTCGGGCAGGAGACGATCTACCTGGCCGGCCAATCGTGGGGCAGCACCTTGGGGGTGCTGGCCGCCCAACAAGCGCCGGAGAAGTACACCGCATTCATCGGAATCGGCCAGATGGTGAGCCAGCTGGCGACCGACCGCATCTTCTACGACGACACCCTCGCCTGGGCACAGGCCAACGGAAACGACGGCCTCGTCGACGAACTCGGCGCGATCGGGCCGCCGCCCTACACGCGAATGCTCGACTACGAGACCGCCCTGTCCTATGAGCACGAGGTGTACCCGTACGACCACACCGGCAACTCTGAGGGCGAGGGTGGCTTCTCCGAGAACTTCCTCGTCGAGGAGTACGCCCTGATCGACCAGGTTCATCTCCTCGGCGCGTTCATGGACACCTTCAGCGTCGTCTATCCGCAGCTGCAGGAGATCGACTTCCGCACGACTGCAACGGAGTTCGAGATCCCGATGTACTTCGTGCAGGGCGTCCACGAGGCCCGCGGTCGCGCTGACGTCTTCGACGACTGGTATCCGATGATCGACGCTCCCGCCAAGGACCTGGTCGTGCTCGACACTTCGGGGCATCGGCCCCTCTTCGAGCAGCCCGACGAGTTCGTCGAGTACCTGGTTGACACCGTGCTGGCCAGCGACGCGCCCACCGAGTCGGAAGCGACGTCATGACCGCTCACACCATCGAGATCGAACGGGTCACCAAGCGGTACGGGAGGTCGATGTCGCTCCGGTCCGTTCAACGGCCCACCGACCTCCCCCCAACGCGCCGCGACTGGGACTGAGTTCCCACCACGACACCTCCCCGCGATGAGCGAAACGACCTGATAGCGACACTTCGCTCATCGCAACGCACGGCACAACCCCCGCGATGAGCGAAACGACCTGATAGCGACACTTGGCTCATCGCAGCCGGCCGGCAGCTGGCGAGGCACCTGTCGCGGTTCACTACACTGGCGAGTTCACGATCGAACGAGGAACAAGGGGATCTGACCGATGGGGCTCATTCAGGCGGCAGTTGGGGCGATCGGTGGCACGTTGGCCGATCAGTGGAAGGACTTCTTCACGGTGCCGAACGGCCTGGCGCCGACGGCTGCACTGTTCGCGGCGGAACGCCAGGGGCAGAACGCAGGACGGGGGTCGAACACCAAGGCCTCCGACGACGTGATCACCAACGGCAGCCGCATCATCGTGCCCGAGGGATACGGCCTCGTGCTGCTGGAACAGGGAGCGATCACAGGCTTCGCCGCCGAGCCCGGGGCGTACGAGTGGAACAGCGAGGAGCAGGACTCGCAGTCGATCTTCGCCGGCGACGGCATCGTCAGCCCGTTGATCAAGACGTCGTGGGAACGCTTCAAGTTCGGCGGCCGCCCGGGCGCCCAGCAGCGCGCTTACTTCGTGACGTTGAAGGAGCTGCCGAACAACCGGTTCGGCACCCAGTCCGAGATCTACTGGGACGACGCGTACATGAACGCCCAGGTCGGTGCGGTCACCCGCGGCACCTACACCCTCAAGATCATCGACCCGATCCTGTTCGTCAAGGCGTGGGTGCCGGCGACGTATCTCGAGCCGGGCAAGGTGTTCGACTTCACCGACATCGAGAACGACGCGGCCTCGCAGCTGTTCAACGAGGTCGTCGGCTCGCTCGCCCCGGCGTTCTCGATGTACACCAACGATCCGTCGAAGGGCAACCGCATCACCAAGATCCAGCAGGACTCGATCGGGTTCGCCCAGAGCCTGTCCGCAGCGGTCGAGCAGAACTACCAGTGGGCCACGGGGCGTGGCCTGCAGATCGTGGCCACGGCGATCATCTCGATCGAGTACGACGAGACGACGCGCGAACTGCTGCGCAACGTGCAGCGCGCCGACGCACTCTCGGGTGCCCGCGGCAACTCGAACCTGCAGGCCTCGGTCGCGTCGGGATTCGAAGCGGCCGGCCAGAACACCGGCGCCGCCGGACTGGTCGGGCTGGGCATCGCATCGGGAGCGACGGGACTCGGTGGACTGCAGCAGCCGGTGCCAGGCATCGGCGCCCAGAGCACACCGCCGCCGCCCCCACCCGCAGCGGCGGCAGCTGCACCACCTCCGGCTCCCGCGGCGCCGGCTGCTCCTGCCGCCGAGGACCCGATGGCGCAGCTCGCGAAGTTCAAGGAGATGCTCGACGCCGGGCTGATCACCCAGGACGACTACGACGCTGCCAAGAACAAGGTGCTCGGGCTCTGAGTCCGAGCGGACGGACGTCGACATGACGAGCCTGCCACCGCCGGGCGAGGGCACTCCCGCTCCGGCCGGCACTCCCCCGATCGATCCCACGCTCGATTCACTCGCCGACCCGGTTGCCGACCCGGTCATCGACACCCAGAACGACCGGCTCGACGACGGGGTCAACCGCTGCCCGAAGTGCGGCTCGACCGAGATCCAGCTGCGCCCGTCCGCGGGAATGCTCATCTGCCTGTTCTGCCGCCACGAGTGGTCCGAGGCCCGCCTCGACGAGACGATCGCCAACGGCGATCTCGCCACGTTGACCGGCACCACGATGGGCTCGGGCGCCACCGACATCGACACCGCCGCCGACTCGCTGATCACCATGAAGTGCGCCGGCTGCGGCGCCGAGGTCGTCGTCAACACCGAGGCCCAGATGGGGTCTCGGTGCCACTGGTGCCGTCACGTGCTCACGATCAACGAGCAGATCCCCAACGGTGCCGTGCCCGACGCCGTGCTGCCCTTCACGATCACCCACGACGACGCTGTCGCGAGGATCGATGCGTTTGCCGGCAAGCGACGCATGTTCGCGCACCGGGCGTTCCTGCGCGATTTCGAGCCCGACAACATCGTCGGCGTCTACATGCCGTACATGGTGGTCGACAGCAATGCCAGTGCCGACATCGCCGGCGTCGGCGAGGTCCAGACACGGAAGTACACGCGAGGCTCGGGCGACGACAAAGAGACGTTCTACGACGCCGACGTGTACGACGTGCAGCGCCACGTCGACTTCACCGTCGACGATCTCACGATCGAGTCGTCCGCCGAGCGGGCGAACATCGATGCGTCGGTCAACACCAACAACATCATCAACACGATCCTGCCCTTCGACACCGAGAACGCGGTGAAGTGGAACGCCAGCTACCTCACCGGGTACACGTCGGAGAAGCGAGACCAGGACGTCGCCCACCTGGTGCCCGTGGTCGAGAACCAGCTGCTGTCGATCGCCAGGTCGCAGGTCGAGTCGAGTGTCGATCGTTACGACCGAGGGGTGCGCTGGGAGCGCGAGCGACTCGAGGTGCACGGCACACGCTGGGTGTCGATGTACCTGCCGGTCTGGCTGTACTCCTACTACCACGAGGAAGGCGGCAAGGGCATGGTGCACTACATCGCCGTGAACGGACGCACCGGCGAGGTGATGGGCAGCGTGCCGGTGTCGCATCCGAGGCTGCTCGCTGCCGCGGCGGCCGTCGGCGGCATCATCGAGATCCTGGTGATCGCGATCCTGGTGGCCTCCGGATGATCGCAGCGCTGTTCGCCGAACTGGCGTCGTCGATGGCGCTCGTCGCAGCCGAGGATGACGGCGCCCCCGTCTTCCTGCTCCTGGCCGGGCCGGCCGGGGCGGGAGGCGCCTACTTCCTCGCGTGGCGGTACTACCGCAACACCCACACGTCGCACGGATACGAGCGCGAGACACGCATCGAGGCCAAACCGGTGACCGGCGACGACGCCAAGGTGAGGGAGATCACCGGCACGAAGAAGTCCGGGATCGACGGCGACAACCGCTCGAACCACCGCCAACGAGTGCAACGCCTCGGCTGAACAGCCGCCGGCGCGCTCCTCCCCGATCGGCTTCAGCGGGGTCGTTCGGCGGCCTCGCGGCTGCTTCGTGGTGCGTCGTTTGGCGACGACGACTATCGATCGCCGGGTGTCAGGTAGAACCACATGGGCTGTGGCGCTCCCTGCTCGCGCATCGCGGTGCGGGCGGCGAGCATGACCTTGCCGGCTTCAGTCTGGTCGTAGAACCACCGGGTTCCCGCCCAGGCCGGCGGGGCATGATCCACCATCGCCAGCGCAGCGGTCTCGTAGTAGCCGCGAATGTCGTGGGCGACCCGCATCGGCAGGCCAGGGACGCCGGCCTCCTTCCAGGCGGTGCCGTCGGCGATCCGAATGAACGACTCGATCGCCGCGGGGATGTCATCGGCGCCGACCACGCGGCCGGCCCCGAACCGCCCTGCGCTCATCTCGACGCCCCGGTCGTACGCGGCGCGAAGCCCGCGGGCCTCGTCGACGGCGGGGTGTGCGTCGGGGTCGTGGCGCGGTGGGAGCGGGCACGCGAGCATCTCCGCGCCGTCGTCGGTGATCGCCTCGTCGAACTCGGCGAGGACCGGCTCGGTGGCATCGAGCAACGCGAATGCGGCCGCCAGCACCCGGTGCTGGAACTCTGCGTCGCCGGGCTTGCCGAGCGGGCGGCCGAGCGGGAAGTCGCACCAGAGGCCCCGAGGCGGGGCGGTGCTCTCGATCTGCTTGCGCACCGATCCGAGGGCGATGGTGGCGATCCCTGCGGCTTCGAAGACGTGGGCGAGCGTACTCACGGTACGCGTGCACAGCGGTCAAACAGGAGTGAACAGCGCGACGTCGACGCCCTGCTCGCGCAGCCACGCGGCACCAGCCGGCCCCGAGTCCATCCGGACGCCCGCAAGATCGAACTGGTTGCCGGCGTACGCGAGGTGCTGGTCGGCGACACGCCCGATCACGCCGCGTGCGGCCAGCTCGTCGAGGCGGTCGAGCGGGAACACCGTGTTCATGTCGTAGGCGAACCCGGCGCCGTCGAAGTTGGGGCTCCAGTGGCCGGTGACGTAGTCGCGCCGGCTCCCGTCGAGGATCCGATAGCCGATGTCGGTCGGCGCGAAGTCGTCCTGGTCGGGGTGGTGCAGCGACGCGGTCGTCACGATCGCCACGGTCGCTTCCGACAGCGGCGGCGGCGTGGTGAACGCAGTCGTCTCGAAGTCGGGCGCCGGAAGGTCTTCGGTCAGCGCCTTGATACCAGAGTCAGCCATGTACCCGAGCCTGCCATATCCTCGAAGTGGCGAACGGTTTCGGCCGTTGGTGCCGCGTGGATGACCGATCCGGTCGTGTCCACCGATCGAAAGGACGAACGATGCAGACGACAGAACGAATGAACCACACGGGCCGTGGGATCCGCCGGTTGGCTGCCGCGGCCTGCCTCAGCGTCCTGGCACTCGGAGCCTGTGGCTCCGACGACGAGTCTGCCCAGGACCAGTACTGTCAGGCCGGAGACGACCTCAAGTCCAGCCTCGCTGCGCTTGTCGACCTCGACCTGATCGCGTCGGGCACCGACGGTCTGAACGACGCGATCGAGCAGGTCAGCGACGACGTCGACGACCTGCGCGACACCGCCAGTGACGCCGCAGCCGATGACGTCGAGGCCCTCGAGGCCTCGGTTGACGCCCTGAAGAACTCGGTCTCGGAGCTGGGTGGTGAGTTGAGCCGCGACAACCTGAGTGCGGTCGGCGATTCGATCGGCGAGGTGAGCGCCTCGGCCCAAGCAGTGCTGAGCACCCTGGCCGACTGCTGACCCCCACCGTCAACTGTGACGGTTGTCCTCTCGCCATGCCACCGGACCGCAACTAGCCTCCGCGCATGACGGTTGCTCCCGATGGGGCGGCCGACAGCGAGACATTGACCATCCTGCTGTCCGAGCGGCCGCGACGTCGATTCGAGACCGGTAGCCACTTGTTCCACGAAGGTGAGCCGCCGGTCGAGGCCTTCTTCATCTACCGCGGCCTCGTGAAGCTGGTGAAGACCGCCGAGGACGGCACCGAATCGTTACTCGAGTTCCGCGGACCTGGCGCCTTCGTCGGCGAGCGTTCGGTTGTCGATGGTCTGCCCCGAATGACGAGTGGTGTGGCAGCGATCTCGACGTCGGTGGCAACGGTGCCCCGAGATCAATTCCTGGCGTGCATAGAGAGCGACACGAATCTGGCCCTGACGATGCTCGCCACCTTCGCCGGGTGCGTTCGCAGCGCAGTCGGGCACCTGCTCGACCTGAGGGCCGGCAACGCCGAGTCCCTCGTTGCGACTCGCCTGGTTCAGCTCGCGCAGGACCCCACATTCGAGTCAGTCCGAGTGGATCGAGGCGGCACGATCGAGATCGAAATGCCGATGACGCAGGCAGAACTCGCGAGCTGGGCAGGCATCTCCCATCGATCGGCAGCCAACGTCCTCCAACAGTTCCGCGACGACAGCATCATCTCGACCAGCAGATTCCAGCTCGAGATTCGCAACCCGACGGAACTGTCGAATCGCTGCGTCTCGACAACGTCACCCTGACGTCTCATGATGTCCGTCGCCGTGGCGGAGGTCACGTCGGCTGCACGCAGGGTTGCGTGGTCGGCACAAGCGCTCCGGCGCACGATGGACCCCCGCATCATCCACGACTCGGAGACACCGCCATGTATCCCACCGATCCCGTATCCGTCCAACAGCTCCGGTCCGCACAGCTGCTCGAGGCCGAGCAGTACCGGATGAGTCACCGATCAGACATCCGGTCGGCCTTCGGGACGGCCAGCATCATGTCGAGGATCATGCATCCGAGGTCGGGGCCCTCCGAGCTCGATGGATCGCTCGAGCTGTTCGTCGGCCTCGACCAGCGAGCGCTCCACCGTCTGGCCCGCCACTTCTCGATCGTCGACGTCGCTGATGGCGCGGCCCTGGCCCGGCAGGGCGATCCGGCCACGGACTTCGTCGTCGTGCTCGCCGGTCGCATCGGGGTCTCGATCGACGGATTCCCGATCGCCGTCTTCGACGAGGGCTCTCAGTTCGGCGCCCTGCCGATGCTCGACGGCGCACCCGGCCGCTTCAGCCTGGCGTCCTACAACGTCCTGGAGCCGTCGCGGATCGCGATCGCGGACCGCCGTCACTTCTTCGAGATCCTGAAGAACTTCCCCGTCGTCGGCCAGCGAATCCTGCAGATCGCCGAGATCCGTCGCGCCTACCTTCAGGGCCACGCCGACGGGCGGGCGCTGGAGGCCGACCGCGAAACATCACCGTTCCCGGTGCATCTCCTCGATCGCGTCTGAAGCTGCTCACTCGGTCGCGTCGCCTCAGCGGGCGCCGGGCACCACGATCGTGGGGACCGTCGGGTGGTGGGCGACCGCACTTGCGACCGAGCCCAACAGCAGGAGTTCGAGCACGCCGTGCCCGCGGGCACCGACCACGAGCAGATCGGCGCCGACGCTGGCGGAGCGCAGCACCGCCCGCGGGTCTCCCGGCAGCACCGCCGTCTCGACCGCAGGGTGCCCGGGCAGCTGATCGAGCACTGCGGCCACGCCGTGTTCGAGCTCGCGGCGAGCGGACTCCTCGGCCCGTCCCGCCGGGGGATGGAGGACTTCGCCGGCGACCTGCTCGTCCGTGAACGCCCGCACGACGGTCACACGAGCGGACCGGCGAAGGTGCCTGAGCGCCCACCCGAGAGCGTCTCGGGAATGCGGGGAGCCATCGAAGCCGACGATGACGTCCAGATGATCGTGGAGCGCCGGCACCTCCGCCGGGATCAGGGCGACGGGGACCGTCGAGTGGCGTGCGCAGTAGCTCCCCACGGATCCGACCGACAGATCGGCCCGGTCTCCCCATCCGCGAGTGCCCACCACGAGCAGTTCCGCAGCGGTCGCCGCCTTGACCAGACCGGGCCCGGCCCGACCCTCGAGTACGACGCCGGCGTCGACGAGCCAAGGAGCATGAGCTCTCCAGGAACGCACGCTGCTGACGGGTCGTCTCGCTCCGGTATGGCTCGTCCCCAGCGTCGGGCGAGCCCTCTTCGCGCACCATCGGACCGGTCACGAATGTGGTCACGGGTTCGATGTCGCCGAGATGGTCTGCGTGGTCGAGCGCCCATCGCAGCGCGACAGCGGACCCGGTGGAGCCGTCGGCCCCGACGACCACGAAACGTCTTGATGCGTCGGTCACGATTCCACCTTGACCGATCTCCGCAACGATGGTCAGGGAACTTCGTCCCTGACTCAGATGCTGGTCGTCTCCGCCCACCCGACCCGTGGCGACCGTGATCTGGAGCGAGGCTGCATCAGGAGCGAGGGGGCATGGGGATCCGATCGAGGTCGGCAGCCAGCAGGATCTCGCCGCCGAACTCCAGCGCGGCCTCGTCTGCAAAGGCCTGCTCACCGCCATAGCGGGGCGAGAAGTGGGTCAGCACGAGCATGCGGACACCCGCCTCCGCTGCGAGGCGGCCCGCCTGGCGGGCGGTCAGATGGCCGTACTGCCCGGCGAGGTGCTCGTCGGCCGACAGGAAGGTCGACTCGCACAACAACATGTCGGCGCCGCCGGCCAGGTCCAACGCCCCGTCGCACCACGCGGTGTCGAGCACGTAGGCGAACGACTGACCGCGACGCGGCTCGGTCACCTCGTCCAGCGTGACGGTGCGACCGTCGACGACGATCGCCCCGTGATCCCGGAGGTGACCGACCGAGGGTCCCGCGATCCCGAACGCCTCGAGGCGCTCCGGCACGAAGTGGCGACCGTCGGGTTCGTCGAGCCGGTAGCCGACGGCGTCGACCGTGTGACGCAGCGGCGCCGAGCGAAGCGAGAACTCACGGTCGACGTGGATCACGCCGGGTTCGCTCACCGGGTGCGGGATGACCTCGACGTCCTCCTGGCCGGCCGTGGCCAGACAGAGTCGTTGGAAGTACTCCTCGCCGGCTGCGGGGTAGTGGATCGGCACGGGAAGGTGGCCCTGGTCGAGGGCGAGACGCATGATCATGCCCGGCAATCCGAGACAGTGGTCGCCGTGGAAGTGGCTGATGCAGATCCTGGTGGTGGCCGCCGCCGTGACGTCCGCGAATCGGAACTGCCGCTGGGTGCCCTCACCCGGGTCGAACAGGATCCCTTCCCCGTCCCAGCGCAGGAGGTACCCGTTGTGGTTCCGCTGACGAGTCGGCGACTGACTCGCCGTGCCGAGCACGACCAACTCTCGCGCCGACATGTCAGGGGGCGGGCGAGTAGATGTTGAAGCCGGTCGCCCGCACGAACCCTGCCAGCGTCATCCCCGCCTGACGTGCGGCGTCGACGGCGAGCGCCGTCGGGGCACTCACGGCGATCAACGTGCCGAAGCCGGCCGCCCACGCCTTCTGCACCATCTCGATGCTGGCTCGTCCACTGACGAACAGCCCCCAGTCGGCGGGCACCGTCGTGCGACCGTCGAGATGGAGCCGCCCGACGACCTTGTCGACGGCGTTGTGCCGCCCGACGTCCTCCCGCAGTACGAGGATGTTGGCCCCGTCGTCGAACGCGGCCGCACAGTGCGAGGCTCCAGTGACGCCGAACAGGTCCTGCTGTGCCCGCACCTGCTCGACGACCTTCATCAACACCTCTCGCTTGGTGGCGGTCGCGACGCCGATCGGTGCCAGGCGAGCGACCAGGGCCTCGAGTTGCTCGCTGCCACACCATCCACAACTCGACGACGTCGTTCCGAGGCGGGGCGTCGGCACCGGCGCCCGGCGATCGGTGCGCACCGTCACGGTGTTGCGACCATCGGCGAAGGGCTCGCCGACCCCCACGACTGGTTCGCCGTGGAGCAGCCCCTCGGTGAAGCAGAAGCCCACCGCGAGTTCCTGGTCGTGGCCGGGCGTCCGCATGGTCGTGGTGACGAGCGTGTCGTCGAGCCGGATCGACAGCGGCTCCTCCACGATCACTCGATCGGGGATTTCGCTGCTGTGCAGATCGTCGCCGACTGCTCGAACCTGGGTGACGACGACGTCGGCAAACTCGAGCGCCACAGCGGGTGCGTCACGGTTCATGATGGCGACCTCGACCTCCTCGTCGGGGGCCAGACTACGCAACGACGCGGCTCGACGCGTTGGGCTACCGTTCCGCGATGGCAGCGAGCGCCGACCGCCAGCCCCGACGCCGGTATCGTCACCGCCCGCTCGACCGACTGACCGAGCCGCTGGTGCGAGACGGCGGTGTCCTGCGCCCGGCATCTTGGGACGAGGCGCTCGAGCGTGCGGCATCGGGTTTCGCTTCCTCCCGAGCCGACGGCGCTGGCTCGATCGGCGTCTTTTCGTGTTCGAAGTCGACCAACGAGATGAACTTCATCGCCCAGAAGCTCGCCCGGGTCGCCTTCGGCACGAACAACATCGACAGCTGCAACCGGACTTGACACGCTCCCTCCGTGGTCGGTCTGGCCACCGTGTTCGGAGCGGGAGGCGGGACCTCCTCGTACGCCGAGGCCGAAGCTGCCGACGTCATCGTGATGTGGGGCTCGAACGCACGCAACGCGCATCCGATCTTCTTCCATCACGTCCTGCAGGCGGTCCGAGCGGGCGCGAAGTTGTACGTGGTCGATCCGCGCCGCTCCGAGACCGCCCAGTTCGCCGACCGCTGGCTCGGCATCGAGGTCGGCACCGACATCGCGCTCGCCAACACCATCGCCCGCGAGATCATCGTTTCCGGGCTCGCCCATCGCGACTTCATCGAGCGGGCGACGACCGGGTTCGACGAGTTCGCCGCGTCGGTCGAGGGGTGGACCCTCGAGCGGGGCAGCGAGGTGACGGGCGTGCCGGCCGACGCAATCCGCGAATTGGCCCATGCCTACGCCGGTGCGTCCGCTGCGCAGCTGTGTTGGACGCTCGGCATCACCGAACACCACAACGGCGTCGACAACGTGCTGTCGTTGTGCAATCTGGCGCTGCTGACCGGACAGGTCGGCCGCTACGGCGCCGGCCTGTCACCGCTGCGAGGGCAGAACAACGTGCAGGGCGGCGGTGACATGGGCGCACTGCCGGACAAGCTTCCCGGCTTCCAGGAGGTGGACGACGACGAGGCCCGGGCCAAGTTCGACATCGAGTGGAATGCAACCGTTCCGCCGAGTGCAGGCTGGCACCTCACCGAGATGTTCCACGCGATGGAGCGCCGGGAGCTCCGCTCGCTGCTCGTCATCGGCGAGAATCCGGCACAGTCCGAGGCCGACGTCAGCCGGGCGGTCGAACTGCTCGGCGGGCTCGACCACCTCGTCGTGCTCGACATCCACCTGACCAAGACCGCGGAGCTCGCCGATGTCGTCCTGCCGGGTTCGGCGTCGTGGTGCGAGTCGGATGGCACCGTGACCAACTCCGAACGCCGCGTGCAACGCGTCCGCAAGGCGCTCGATCCGCCGGGCTCGGCGCGCGACGACGTCGACATCCTGGTCGACCTCGCCCGTCACCTCGGCCACGACTGGAACTACGGCTCACACGAGGACGTGTGGAACGAACTGCGCCGCCTCTCGCCGCTGCACGCCGGCATGTCGTGGCAACGTCTCGAGGAGCTCGGCGGCATCCAGTGGCCCTGTCCTCACGACGACTCCCTCGAGCCGTCGTTCCTCCACGGACGCCTGTGGGCCGACGATCCGGCCGAACGCGGCCGACCCGCACCGTTCAGCGTCGTCGTCCACGACCCACCCGTCGACTCGCTCGACGAGGACTACCCGCTCCGACTCACCACGGGTCGCCGTCTCGACTCCTACAACACCGGCGTCCAGTCGGGCGGCTACCGCAGCCCGAACCGTGTCGGTGAGACGATCGACGTCTCGCCTGACGATGCACGGTCGATCGGCGTGACCAACGGCGACGTCGTCAGGGTCGCGTCTCGACGCGGTGTCGTCGAGGCCCCGGTACGGATCGACACCGGGCTGCGCGCCGGGCTCGTGTTCATGTCGTTCCACTTCCCCGACGAGGTCGACGTGAACCAGCTCACGATCGACGCCACCGACCCCAAGTCGGGCACCGCCGAGTTCAAGGCGTCGGCCGTTCGCATCGAGAAGACCGAGCAGCGATGAGCAACGAGCACGGGCGTGGACCATGGAGCTGACGACCCGAGGTCTCGCTCCCAGCGAGCCCGAGCGCGCCGCGATCGACTCGGTGCTCGGCCGCGCCGACGGCGACGTGGGTCGTGACCGGGTCGGCGGCGGATCGCTGCGAGCCCGCCGCCATCTCCTGCTGCCGACGCTGCACGCCGTCAACGATCGTGTCGGTTGGATCAGCCCGGCCGCGATCGACCACATCGCCGAACGTCTCGACGTGTCGCCGGCGGAGATCTACGGCGTGGTCACGTTCTACGGCCTGTTCTCCACGCAAGAGCGGCCCGAGCGCCAGGTGCACGCTTGCGTCGACCTGGTCTGCCGGAGCCGGGGGGTCTCCGAGAGCGACCTGCCCGGCGGCGTGCACCCGTCGCCCTGTCTCGGGATGTGCGAACAGGCGCCGGCGGCGTTCGTGACCGAGGCGGGCGAGCCGGCTCGACGCGTGTCGCTCGGCAACGTCTCCCTCGATCGGCTCGGCGACATCCCCACCGTGCCGGCGCCCCGACTGCCGATTCCCCAGGCCGGCGATCCCGACCTGGTGTTGCTCGCGCGTGCGGGACGGATCGCACCGCTCGACTTCGACTCCTGGATCGCCGACGGCGGTCTCGACGCGCTCCATCGAGCGCGAGGGCTCGGGCCCGACGCGGTGATCGATCTCGTCGATGCGGCCGGCCTGCTCGGCCGGGGCGGCGCGGCCTTTCCGACGGCGACGAAGTGGCGGGCGGTCAGGAGCCAGCCCGCCACGCCGCGCCACCTCGTGTGCAATGCCGACGAGTCCGAACCGGGCACGTTCAAGGATCGGGTGCTGATCGAGAACGATCCGTTCGCGCTGCTCGAGTCGATGGTGATCGCTGCCCTCGCCGCGGACTGCTCCCACGGGTGGATCTATCTCCGGGGCGAGTACCCGGACGTCGAAGCCACGCTCGCGTCGGCGATCGATACGTTCCGGCGCGAGGGGATCATCGGTGACGGGTTCGACATCACGCTGCGGCGCGGTGCAGGTGCCTACATCTGCGGCGAGGAGACCGCGATCTTCAACTCGATCGAGGGGTTCCGCGGCGAGCCCCGGAACAAGCCGCCCTACCCGTTCGAAGCGGGCCTGTTCTCACTGCCGACGGTGGTCAACAACGTCGAGACCCTGATGAACGTGCCGTCGATCGTCCTCGGCCGGGCCAGGTCGAACCGCCGGCTGTTCTGCCTCTCCGGTGCCGTCGCCCGACCCGGGGTCTACGAGGTCGAACTGGGGCTGACCCTCGGAGAGTTGATCGACCTCGCCGGCGGGCTCCCGACGGGTTCGCAACTCCAGGCCGTGCTGCTCGGCGGCGCGGCCGGCCGATACGTCTCGCCCGACTCGCTCGACTTGGTCCTCGATCAGGAGTCGGTCCGCGCGGCAGGTCTGTCGCTCGGCTCCGGTGTGGTCATGGTGCTCGATCAGCACGTCGACCTCGTCGATCAGATCCGCCGCGTCGCCGCGTTCTTCCGTGACGAATCGTGCGGCCAGTGCGTGCCGTGCCGGGTGGGAACGGTCCGCCAGCAGGAAGTCCTCGAGCGGCTGGCCGACGGCGTGCGCGACGGCCAGTTCGAGTTGCTCGCCGACATCGGACGGGCGATGACCGACGCGTCGATCTGCGGGCTCGGCCAGACCGCCCACCACGCGATCGAATCCGCCGTCGTCACCCTCGGAGCGTTCGAACGATGAACCACGAACCAGCGAACGAGATCGACGAGCCGCCACGGGTCACGGCGACGATCGATGGCACCGAGGTGACCGTCGAGGACGGAACGACGATCCTGCAGGCGTGCGGTGGGCGCAGTGGTGAGATCCCGACGCTGTGCTTCGGCGACACGATCACGCCGAAGAACGCCTGTCGTCTGTGCGTCGTGGACGTCGAGGGCTCACGGGCGCTGGTACCGGCCTGCTCGCGGCCCGTCGAGGCCGGCATGGTGGTGCACACACGTTCCGAACGTGTCGACCATGCCCGCCGGATGGTGCTGGAGTTCCTCGGCTCGTCGGTCGACCTGTCGCTGACGGAGCATGTCGCTGGGTGGAACGACGAGTACGGCGTCGACACCGATCGCTATGGCCCCGACGCAGCCACCGTCGTCCAACCGGTCAAGGTCGACAACGACCTCTACGTGCGCGACTACGCCAAGTGCATCCTCTGCTACCAGTGCGTCGACGCCTGCGGCGAGCAGTGGCAGCAGAGCTTCGTGATCGACATCGCAGGGCGCGGGTTCGACGCGCACGTGTCGACCGAGCACGACGTCGCACTCCCCGACTCGGCCTGCGTCTACTGCGGCAACTGCATCCAGGTGTGCCCCACCGGCGCGCTGATGCCGTCGACCGAGTTCGACATGCGGGCGAACGGATCGTGGGACGAGGAGCGCCAGGTCGTCACCGAGACCGTCTGCGGATTCTGTGGCGTCGGCTGTGTGCTGGAACTCCACGTGCAGGACAACACGATCGTGAAGGTGACGTCGCCCCCCGACAACCCGATCACCCACGGCAACCTGTGCATCAAGGGCCGCTTCGGGTTCCAACATGCCCAGAACCGCCCCTGAGCAAAGACATCGGTGCCAGCGCACGACCCGACATCGGCGCCGTCCTCGACAGCGCGCTGTCCTGCCGCCGCTAGCGTGACCCCATGTCGGGCCTGGGGTTCATCGCCAGCGCCGGGTCGTCGTCGGGGAGTTCGGGTGTCGGCCCCGTGGTGATCGCTGTCGGACTCACGATCGCGAGCGCGCTCGTGCTGTCGTGGCTGATCAATCGGCTGCCCGGCTCGAACGAGAACACCGGGGCCAGCCCGTTCCGCCGCTGGCGTCGCAACGATCCGTTCGGGCGGCCACCGGACGACTCGTCGAGCTGACGTCGGCGAGCTCCCGAGGGGGGTCAGACCTGCAGGCCGTGCAAGGTGGGAACCGGCCGTGACGCGGGTCGTCGTCAGCAATCGCCGTCGAGCGTCGCGATCCACTCGCGATGAGATCGACTCCCTCGTCGTGGGAGAGCGAACGGCCGAGCTCGGGCATCATCGAGGCGGGGTCGGTCGACTCCATGCGGTAGACGAGGATCGACTCGTCGGGCTTGCCGGGCACGATGTCGAACAGGCGACCACCGGAGCCCGATCCTGCGGCGATCGGCGACTTGCAGACCCCGTACAGAGGACCGACCGGGGTGTCGACGTCGAGGAACAGCCCCGAGGTGTCGGCTGCGCCGACCGGGCTGTGGCAATGCGCGCAGTTGATGTCGAGGTAGGCGCGTGCCCGCTCCTCGAGCGATGCGGACTCGTCATCCCACGCCGCGGCGCTCGGCATCTCGGTTGCGGCAGGCGCGTCGGTGAGCAGACCGATGGTCTCCCAGTAGTCGAGCTGGGATTCGGGGCCATCGCCGAAGTCGACCAGACGGTTGAGGTGGCGGGACTTCGGACCGATCGGCTGGATCTCACCCGAGGTGTGATTGGTGGCGTGGCAGCTCGCGCACTGATTGACATTGGGAACCACATACGTGAGCGGAGTCTCCGAGCCGTCGTCGCGGACCGCCGTGAGTGCCTGCACGTCACCGGTGCGAGCGAGGACTGCCTCGGTCTCGTCGTCGTTCCAGACGTAGGGAATGCCAACCCAACCGTCGTCGCGATGGACGAGCACCCGTGTCTCGATCAGACGCACGTCGGCCAGCGCCAGCGGACCTGCCAGACCACGGTCGTCGGGATCGGTCAGCAGGACCTCGGCCGTTCCGTCGGTCTCGGGGTAGTAGAAGGTCTTCGTGATGACGGTTCCGACGGGGAAGTCGAAGGTGTCGTCGGGATCCGACATGGCCGCGGAAGCTCCCTCGGGCAGCCACACCGTGCGCAGCTTGTGGGCGTCGTCGGTGAACAGCGGCGATTTCAACCCATACGGGGTGACGCCGTCGAGCAGCACGAGTTCGCCGTCACGGATCTCGAGTTGATTCCATTCGCTGAGCAGCTCGGGGTTGCCCTCCGGCGGGACAAACGCGACCGGTTCCGCATCGGTGGCCGGGGGGCTGTCGACAGCGCTCGTGTCGACGGCTGCTTCGGTGGTCGCGGCGGCGGGAACCGAGTCCGACTCTTCGGTGGACGAGTCTCCGCCGCAGCTCGAGATGAGATAGAGCACCCCGTAGAACGCGCCGAAGGCGGCCAACGACGCACGCGAACGGGACCGGCCGGACATCAGGCCCCGGGCAACTCGACGGCCGGGAGCGGCTCGAGCTTGCAGTCGTACGCCTCGGACGGCTGGACCGACGCACCCGCAAAGCCGTTCGCCACGTCAGCGTTCAGCACCTCGACGCCCGGCTGCTGAATGCAGATCAGATCCGTCGGGGCCTGCGCCCCGTCGACGAGCTTGGCAGCGTCGACGGAACCGTCCCACACGATGCCGGGAATGTTGCCGCCGTCGGGCACGACCGACTGCAGTGCCGCGATGATCCCGTCCGGTTCATCGCCACCGCCGGAGATCTCGTTGTCGTAGATCGCGATGCCCTGGGGAAGCTGTCGAAGTTCGGATCGTCTTCGCCAGTGATGCTCACCGTGGCGCCCTCTGCGATGGCAATGTTGGCGGATCGGTTGTCGGTGATGGTGTTGCCGAAGATCTCGATCTTGTCGTTGGCCAGGATGATCACGCCCGTGCCGGCGGGGACGACGGACACGACACTGCCGGGCTGGCTGAAGTTCTCGATGTTGTTGGCAACGATCTCGTTCTCGTAGATCCTCGTGCCCTCGCCGATCTGGCTGAGTCCTGGCAGGTTGAACACCAGGATGCCGCCGGTGTTGTTCGTGGCGAGGTTGCCGTAGACATCGGCGCCGATCGTGTTCTCGATCTCGATCCCGGCCACGTTGAACTCGGCGCGGTTGTTGCGTACGACGACGTTGTTCGACTGGCCGACGTAGATGCCGGCATCGGACGCTCCGATCGCGACGGAGTCCTCGATGAGCACGTTCGACGTCTGCACCGGGTAGATCCCGTACGCACCGTTGTCGACCGAGTAGGGGCCGGTCCATTCGGTACGGACGCCTCGGATGGTGATGTTCTCGCCTTCGTTGACCTTCAGCGCGTCGCCGATGGTGTCTTCGATTGCGAGGTTCTCGATGGTGAAGTCCGACGCCGAGACCAGGAGTTCCTCGGCGCCGGCGACCTGGTCAGCGAACGACAGGATGGTCTCGTCCATACCGGCGCCCCGGATGGTGACGCCGTCGACGTCGAGCGACAGCGAACGGTCGAAGGAGAACGTTCCCGCCGGGATCTCGATCACGTCGCCGGGCTGGGCGTCGAGCAGGGCCTCTTGCAGGTTGGTCTCGTCGATCGGCTCCGACTCGGCGGTGGTGGTGTCGGGCGGCGTGGTCTCAGCAGGTGCCGTCGTGTCATCCGGCGGTGTGGTCTCGGCAGGTGCCGTCGTCACGTCCGCAGCGGTGGTCGCCGAGCCGGCGTCCTCGTCGCTGCCGCACGAGGCAGCCACGAGGGCGAGAGAGATCAACAGGACAGTGGCTCCGCGGATCGCCAGAAGCTAATCGCAAGGCAGCGCGTCACACCAGATGACGACCGGGTGACCGGTGACGCCCACTGGCACCCGGAACGCACAGGAGCCGCAGCGAACGCGAGCGCAGAGACGTCGATGATCCAGGTGAGGTCCGACTACGACGCCTGCAGCTCATGGCCGAGCGGGCCCAACGCCGGACTGCTGAACTCCTCGACGTGATTTGTGCTCCGCGGTCCTTCGCCCGGGTCGTCCAAGCGGAACTCCCTTGATCACTCTGGATTGGCAAGTGACATCACGATGTGTCGCCGTCGCCATCAACGGAGCTGCGCTCGCGCCCTGTCGGCGCGCCGGAGCGGGATCCACGGGCTTGGGACGCTTCATCGGTTCGACCACCCACTTCGCTGGAGCCCGCGAGGTCACGCCCGCACCAACGCGTTCGGGGAATCGATCGGTCAGTTCACATCGCTTGCTCATCGCAAGTGACTCTCTCGGACATCACTCCTCGATTGCCAGCGACTGAGTACACGGCGGCAGAAGCACGGTCGTCGTCGGTGCGGGGATTGCTGTGAGCGTGCGGTGTTGCACGGCGGGCTGGGCCAGCCCGATGACGGCGGTCGCCAACGACAGGATCGAGATCATGAGCCATCCGCTCTGGTGGGCGTCGACGAGTTCGAGCGGTGTGGTCGGTGATCCGAGGATCGCAACGAGGAGTGCGACGCCGATCACTGCGCCGACCTGGCGGAAGGTGTTGTTGACGGCTCCGCCGACCGACAATCGCGGTGGCGGGAGTTCGGCGACAGCGGCAGCAGAGTTGACCGGGATGAAGCAGGCGATGCCGACGGCGACGACTTCGCCGATCAGTACGAACCGGAGGGGTTCACGGTCGATGCCGATGAGCTGCGAGAAGCCGAGCGTGGCCGCAGCCACGATGAACGGTCCGACGATCACGAGCGGCCGGAATCCGATTCGAGATGCGAGCCGTCCAGTGAATGGGGCGAGGAGTGCCACGGTGATCGGCGGGAGTGCCGTGAGCAGTCCAGCGTGGAGCACGGAGTATCCCCACGCCTGCCGAAGGAACAGCACGTTGTTGAGCGAGTAGGCGGCGAAGCCGCCCATGAACACGAGCGCCGCGGTGTTCGCCACGCTGAAGGACTTGCTCTCGAAGAGCGTGAGGTCCAAGACCGGCTCCGGATGATGCCGCTGCCGGACGAACAACGGAATCGCGGCAACGCCCGCCAACAACACCCCCGCGGTGCGCACATCGCTCCAGCCCCACACCTCCGACCGGGAGAGGCCGAGCGCAATGCAGGCCAGCGCGAACGTGATCAGCAGGGCACCGCCGTAGTCCGGGCGGTGTTCACTGTGGACACGTGGGTTCTCGACCAGGACGTGATCGGCCGGCGACGAACATGGCAAGGCAGATCGGCAGGTTGATCCAGAACGCGGCGCGCCAATTGGTGAGCGAGATGGCCAACGCCCCGAGGCTCGGCCCGCTCGCGATGCCGAGCGCACCGATGCCGCCCCACATGGCGACGACCTGCGTACGGCGTTCCAACGGGAACGCTGCAAGCAGCAGGCCGAGCGACTCGGCGTCAGCAACGCAGCGCCGGTTCCTTGGACTGCCCGAGCGGCGACGAGGACGCCGAGGCCGGGGCGCGAGCGAGGCGATCAGCGAGCCGAGCGAAAGATGGACAGCCCGAGTAGGAAGATGCGGCGGCGCCCGACCTGGTCGGCGACCTTGCCGGCGACGACGAGCAGGGAGCCGTAGAAGATGTTGTAGGTGGTGACGATCCACGAGGCGTCCGCGCGGCTGATGCCGAACTCGGAGAGGATGTCGGGGAAGGCGACATTGACGATCGACAGATCGAGCGTCGTCAGGAAGAGCGCCAGCGAACACACCGTGAACGTCACCCACGGCGACCGAGGAACCACACTGCTGAGCTGCGGCCTCACGGTCCCGGACATCGACGCAGTTGAACAGGGCTGCCCTTTCGACCTGTCAACTCAAGGAAGTCGAATCGAGGACACTCTGAAATACTTGTCTGGCGGATGTAGGCTCCCACCATGGGCAAACGGAGCTACGCGCAGTACTGCGGACTCGCTGCAGCGCTCGACGTGATCGGCGAGCGCTGGGCGTTGCTCATCGTCCGTGACCTCGTACCTGGTCCGCGCCGGTTCACCGACCTGTTCGACGGACTGCCCGTACTCCACCGATCTGCTCACCGATCGGCTTCGCTCACTCGAGACGGCCGGTGCAGTGCGCCGACGCGAGGCTTCGCACTCCGGTGCCGGCACAGCTGTACGAACTCACCGACCGGGGCACCGAACTCGCCCGATTGGCAGGACGGCTCGCCAAGTGGGGAGCGCCTCTGCTTCCCGACATCACCGACGCCGGCGACCGTGTCGTCAACGCCCGCTGGATCCTGCAGTCACGCGAGTCGCTACCGTGGGGGTTTCCCGGACGGCGACGTGCACTTCCTCATCGACGGCACCGATGAGCTCACGCTCTCGCTCGAGGGAGACGTCGGCCGTCTTCGCTACGGGCACAGCGACTCCCTCCCGCTCCTCACCGTGGCGGGGCAGACGGACGCCGTCGTCGCGGTCGCTCTGCCAACCCGACGACGCCGCTCCCCTGTCAACGAAATTGCGCGCGAACCGGGGCTGACCTGCTTGGGCGCTCGCGCGGTCCTTCAGGCGTGAGGCGCCTCCGCGGACCTCGAGGCGGCGACGGGGGCTCGAGCTTGCCGTCGACGAGGCGGTCTCGTGGACCGATGACGGTCGATGGTGCCGCGCACCTCGACGAGCCCTCGGGTGCCGAAGTCTCTCAGTCCTCGATGACGTCGAGGCCTTGCTCGCGCAGACGCATGATGTTGTCGATCATTCCCTGCAACGCGTCAGGGGCGTGACCGTCCCAGGTCTGCACTTCGTCGATGATGCGCATTGGGTGAGGAGTTCGGTAGGACTGGGTGACGTTGCCGGGGAACCTCTTGTTGGTGACGTTGGGGTCGTCCTCGAACGGACCGGTGGGCTCCACGACGTAGATGCGGCCGCGCCCGTCGTGCCCCGCGAACGCCGTGGCCAACTCGGCCGCCCAGACCGCAGGCTCCAGCAGTGCGGCGAAGTAGACGTGGTTGGCGACGCGGCCTTCGTGATAGTTCGACTGGTGACCCGCAACGAGCAGATCGCCAGGATCGAAGGCGAGGTTCGTTCCGTGGAAGAAGGGCCCGTCGACGTGATCACACTGCTCGAACGTCACAGGGACATGTGCCGTGTGGTTCGACTCGGCGATCGCTTCAGCGATCGTCTTCGGATCGCACGACGCTCTGTTGACCCGTCACCATGTCGACAACGTAGTGATGCTCACCCGTCGCAATCAGGCGATCACGGCTTCGAGACGGGCGTAGCTGGTTTCCATCCCGTCAACCATGCCCGTTTCGAGCACCATGTCAGCGAACTTCGGCGTTCGGGTAGGTGATCACGAGGCTCAACAGCGCGCCTTCCTGGCGAGGTGTGAGGGTCATTTCGTTCGTGGTGCCCGAGCCCTCGACCCCGATCATGCGTTCCGTCGTGACCGCACGATGCGGCGGGTCGGACTCGACGAGCTCCCCTTCGAAGCCGAAGCGTCCAGGGGCGCCGTCGGCGGACGTGTCCTCCGGTTCCCACTCGTAGCGGTAGGACTCGCCCACCTCGGTCGCCACGTCACACACCGGCATGGTCCATCCGTCAGGGCCGAGCATCCACTGCGTCAGCAGCGTCGGATCGTGGTGGGCTTGCCACACCTGCTCGACGGTGCCGCGGATGATGCGCGAGATGCGAATCTGCGTGTCGGACAGGATGTCGAGGTCGGTGCCGTTGCCGGCAGCGAACGATGCGAGATCAGCGAGCACCTCGTCGATCTGGCCCATCGCCGACGCCATGCCCTCTTCCATCCCCATGCCGAGCAGCTGTTCGAGTTGGTCCAGCGAGCCGAAGTGTGTGGTGGTGACGAGGCGAGAGCCGCCATTGGTGTCCTCGAAGGAGAACGTCATGCGC
>CAVPIC010000002.1:0-206414 GCA_963704915.1 Ilumatobacteraceae bacterium
AGGAACACACGGAATGGTGGGAAAGAACCTCGGTGCGCCAGTGGATGAGTTTCTTTAAATTTTCCCGGGAAAACAACATCCCGGTAACCATCCACACCTTGCGGATGATTCGTGCCACATTGTTATACGATACGGTTGCGGTCCGAATTTGCAAGGATGTCGACCGGTTCGATGAATATCTCCGGTTCAGGAAATTCAGAGAAAAACAGGCCAAAAAACGAATCACCCAGAAAGTAAAAACCCAATTCAAGAACGCCGGCCTGGATGATGCGATCTACTTACGGTTAGAGGGTAATTTAGCCAAGACCAGTGAAAATTCACGGTACCGAACCCAGGGGATGCTCGGTTCGCCCTTGTTTAATTTTAGTTCCCTGGTCGGCAAGTGGGTGTTCACAGCCTCGATGATCATAAAAATCATCAGTCGAGTTTTCCTGGTTTCTTTACTTCGGGATCCTCATCATCACGGGGCTTCAATTATGGGGCGGGCACAGTTTAGAACTATTGAAATATTCTCAGGGTCCTGGTGACCCATCGTGGCTATCAAATCATGGTTGCCATCCTGGTCATTATCAACACTCGCCATATTTTGTTCAGGCTAAAAGATCAGGATAACTAAAATACTGTCACAAAAGAAATCCACACTCCTAGAGAGACTTCCGAAGGCTCATCTACCAACCAATGCGGATGCTTATCCTGCTAAAGACTTCTGAAGTCTGCACCCTGAAATATCGAGAAGGTACCAAAATCATCCAACAGGGCGCGTTACCTGCGCTAAACAGCGTCAAAAAAGTAAGTGGCAGGCAGCTAACCGAGGGGTCGACAGAAAGGAAAAAACGAATGAAAAAAATAAAAAAAGAAAACTGTTCAACCGTAAGGAAGTTATTTGCCCCATTGGAAGCATTCCAACCCATGTGCACGGCGGTCCTGGAGGGCATCTGGCCGGGTGACATTTGGGTGGATGATGTGGCAAAACCAGGGTCCGCCCTGCTGATGACCTTCCTCGCCGGGGGAGGCGCGGCCTGGTGTTTCCTGGCGGGGAATTCCAAACAATGCGGATTTCAATGCGGCCTTGAATGGTGCCCTTTAAGGGCAAGGTCGCCGGCCCAGAAGTCGGGGCTTTCCTGCTGACCTGTTCCCCTGAAGATTGGAACGGGCATTTGGATACCGTTGGGCACCCTCGCCAAGCTGTCCCCATGAAGCGTCAGCATTATGTTTGCCGTGAAATGGTCTATGACTGGCAGGGTCATCTGCCGGAGGGCTACACACTGCACCCCATGACGGCCGACCTGCTCAAAAGGACGGATTTGCAGCTTCCTGAGGCGGTGAGAACCACGCTCGGGAAATGGAGGTCCATCCAGGATGAGCGCTTCCAGGATTACGGTTTCGTAGTCCTGTATGAAAACCAGGCTGTAGCCTGGGCTACTACGGATTTTGTCCTCCGGCTCGGGAGACCTGGGTTTTGAGACCCTGCCTGCATTTCAAAAACGAGGTTTAGGGAGCGTGGTAGCGGCGGCGGCCCTAGAACATGGCCTGAACATGGGGATCGAAACCCACTGGACCTGCGCTGAGGATAATATCCCCTCGCGGCGAACCGCTCAAAAGCTGGGATTATCTCATGAGAGGGATTACAGCATGTATTTATTCGCCCTGGATTTATGGGAACACCTGGCCCAATTGGCCTATTCATATCTGGCAAAGGGAGCGTACCGCCAGGCGATTGATTGCTACGAGGAACTCTTCGCTCAAAGAACTGAGGTCCCACCTGGGCTTACTTTGATACCGCCCAGGCCTGGGCCGCTTTGGGAGAAAGTGAACCAGCCATCAAGTATTTACGCATAGCGGCCAAGAACGGCTGGCCGGCCGTCGAAATGACCGAGACGAGTCCCCGGAATTTCTAAAATTCTACAGGAATTACCTGAATGGCCGAAGGTGATCGAGCGCATACGGCAGAACCAACAGAAAAAATAACCGTTCTGCCCGTCCTCTTATGGCAGGCTCAGAACGGATTTGATGAGAGGTTAAAGCATGTCTATATCCAATGAAATCATGCGCCGTACGCAGATTTTTACCCTGCAGGATACACCCACCCAGGAAGAGATGGCACGCATTCATGAGGCTGTTGAAAACGATAAGCGGGACCAAACCCTTGGGGAATACGACCAACCAGGTATTGAGATCAACCTGGTCTTGAAAGATCCCACACGGGAATGTCCAGGGCGGGGTAATTGCCAGCACGGTGTTCAGGGTGATGCATCTGGAGGTGCTGTGGGTAGCCGAAGAGCACCGCCGGCAGGGTTACGGCAGTCAACTTGTCCTGGGTGCGGAGCAAATTGGTTTCGCAAATGGCTGTATCACATCCCAAACCTGGACCTTTTCCTTCCAGGGCCCTGAGTTTTATCCAACCATCGGGTACCAACCCATCGGCATCTATGATGGTTATCCCAATGGGATCACCGAACATGTTTTCATGAAACGTCTAAGCTCAAATCCGCACGACAGGAAGGATCACAATCGTGAGCTTGGAATTCCTGACTCTCGGGGACCTTTACCTTACAACGGATGTGAGTGATGAAGATTGAAAATTCTGCATGCAGGGCTGCACCGCCATGTAAAAGCACACGTCGGGGATGGTGATCAAGGCATCAGCATTAAGCTGGTCATCATGGATCAAAAAGGTGAACTCGTCGGCGGATTATGGGCCTGGACAACCCTCCACAACCTGATCTTTGAGCACCTCTGGATTGAAGAAGAGTACCGCAGAAAAGGCCTTGGCGAGCAGGTTGATGCTGGAGATGGAAAGGATCGCCCAAGAAAATGGCTGTATCGCTTCCCAGGCATACTGCTTCTCCTTTCAGGCCTACGGCTTTTTCGAAAAAATGGGCTACAAAATTCTGGGCGTATCCAATGGTTATCCACCTCCCGTCCAAGAATTTTATCTTATCAAAAAATACGATGAATCACCGGGTTGGTGACACCATCCTATGTGATCGCCATGCCAGGTCGGTCCACAATAATAACTCCGCCCAACCCTATGGGACAGCGGGATACTGTGGGTACCTGAACCCGGATTGTGGTAAGGATGAGGTCGGCATATGGGCAGGAAGGCCATATTTCCCATAAAAAAAATTACCTCCTAAGTCTCGCTTAGAAGACTCGACTCTTGCGAGTGTTTGATTCCATCCCTTCATTTATCTTAATAAAAGTAATCTTCTAGCGCCCAACCAGGCAATCACCTCAGACTGCGGGAATAACCGTTAGATCAGTTAGAGCGTTCAGGCATGAGTCGAGGGTCTTTTTAATGGAAAGCAAATTCGCAATTGAGTTGGGTATGTCCTCACCGGCTAAATACCAGATCATCGTGAAAGGCAAGCTCGATACCGTTGGGCTGACTGCTTCAACGGGACAACCAACCTACACGATCTCGAATTAAAGGGAGGACCACATACCACCCTGAACTGCCAGGTCAGGGACCAGGCTGAACTTTTTGGAATTCTGAACCAGCTAAACAGCCTGAACTTGCCATTGATGAAAGTCTCTTTGATCGGCGAAGAAAATTAAAAGGTTTTTTGGGACCCTGTCTTACCGGGAGTTCCGCCCATTAACCAGCCCTGCCCCGCAGCTGGCCGACCAAAAAGATGATGTAAGGTTGGAACCCGGGCTTGCGCCATTAAATTTAGGGACTCGATGTAAGTGAACCTGGGTGGGATTAGGTCATTTTATGTCGTGACTTGGAACAGTTAAGAAACTTTTTGTATCAGGAGGCAGCATGAATATTTCACAAGCTTACATTCTTACCTCGATCGTCGTTCTGGCGATCCTTGTCCTGTTGGTTATTTTCGTCGCCAGGGGTCAGCAAAGAAAACCCCTCACCCCATTGGCTGGCCTGTCTTTTGGATTCGTGCTGGCCGGCATCGTTTTTGGGGAGAACCGCATCCTGGGTTACAGCCTGATAGGTGTCGGTGTGCTTCTTGCCGTTATCGATATCTTTAGAAAAATAGAGAAGCGGCTGATTATCTTGCTGCAGTCAAGCAAAAGTAGGATTTCATGAAAAAGACACTTCAGAACCCTCTTTCCCACTGCTGGTCTTTTTACTCCTGGTTGGGGCCATATTCCTCATAAATACCTTAATCTACACGCCATCATGGTTGTCAATCAACGCCCCGATTGGGATGACCGAAATTTCGCCATCCCAGAACCGCAATTCTGCACCTCAATACCACCCCCCGGGGAATCCTGCAATGCAGCCATTCTCTCCGGCTGTACGGTATTCACTGTGTCGAAGGGAGATCGGGTCTTTTTTGGCGGCAACGACGACTATGTCAATCCCGACAGCTACTACTGGGTCGATCCAGGTGGTGCTCGAGGCTACGGGGCCATCTGGGTCGGCCCACCCGACAATGTGCAGCAGGGGGTGAACGAGGAAGGTCTGGCTTATGACGCCAACGGTTTGCCAAGAGTGGATGTCAATCCGCATCTCGAACTGGCACCCGTCTCGGGTGGTTACTCCAACTACCCTCTAAAAATCTTGCACGAGTGTGCCACGGTGGAAGAAGTGATCACCTGGGTCAATACACACCAGTGGCATACCTACATGCACGACCAGATGCAGTTTGCAGACGCCAGTGGTGACGCAGTCATCATCAGCGCCGGAGCCGATGGCGAGGTGGTCTTTACCCGCAAACCGCAGGGGGATGGTTACCTGGTATCCACCAATTTCAATGTCGCCAATCCCAAAAACGGGTATTACCCCTGCCAGCGCTACGAGACGGCCACGGAGCGGCTTGCAGAGTTGGTAACCCAGGAGGGCGGTCAGTCGTTGCGCTGTCAGTTGACGTTGACCCGCTTCGGTGGACATGTTCAGCAATCCGGGTCAACTTCAACGTGTGAGGTTCTTGACAGTGTCTTGCCACCGCTCTGCGTGATGTGTGCAACACTCTGCCACGTGGGGGTCCGGACGTGGCTGGGTAGGGTGGTGGGTCGGTTCGGCCGCTGAGCGATCCGGACAGGCCAGGCGCCCTACGGAATCTCGGTTCTTGAGACAGGAGACGGGAAAGAACTTGGCGTAGTCCGCTTCTGGCGAGTCACAAGGAGATAGCACATGCTCCCGTTCGCAGTCGTGCTGCTCTCCATTCTGATCGGAGCAGCGATGCTCTATGGCGTCCGCCGGACCGAGCGCCCGTCGGACGACGTACTTCAACGTTCGCTCAACATGGAGGGGAAGTGGGTCGGCGTGTTGTCCGTCGTTGGCGGTATTGCAATGTTGGTTGTGTTGGCGACTCGCGCGATACTGATGCCAGAGTCGCCGCCACTGCTCCACGAATGAGTGATAAGGCTCAAGGAGCTGTGGCACAACGCGAACCCAGCGCTGGTCGACGTCGTCGGCTCGGAGTTCCACGCCGCAGGACAACGCGGGTGTGCGACCGAGGGCGACCTGTCGCGTGAACAGATCCTCGACAACCTCGGTCACTCCCAGCATGGAACAGGCCACTGTGGATCTCGCCCGCCGAGCCGGCAGCCAGTTCCGCATCCCACCGATGTACGGCAGCCTCGAGCGCCTGGCGCCGAACCCAGAACGACACGCGCTCGGGTGGACGGCCAAACGTCCAGCAGGCACGATCGCGATCGGATCCCGACACCGTGGCCACGAACTCGTTGGCTGCGTCGAGATACCACGTGTGACGTTCATCGTGTCGCGCTGGCGCCGAGAATTGTTCGACGACCGGCTCGCCGGTACGAACGATCGCTTCGGCCCAACGAAGGACGCCGCCGTGATGGCCGACGAGGTCGGCAACTGTCCATCCCGGGCAATGCGCAACGGTGGCCGAAGGCGACGCGCTGAAGACGGTCGCCGACATCGCAGTGTCGGAGAGCACGGACTCGAGCAACTCTGCGTCATCCACAGTCCCAGTGTGGCTCGGGGGCAGGGCTCGGGAGGATCCAGGGAAGTGATCGACGAGGCCACTCGACAACGACCGCTCCGTATCGCGGTAGCGTCACAACAACTCGCACCGCAGTCCGGCGGCGCACCGCACTTGCCGGTCTGGTCGCCGCATGACGCTCCGCAGCGACAATGCTCGGTCTGTGAACCTCGATGAGCTCGTTGCTTCGATCATGACAAGGCCCGGGCCGCTTCGACTGGTTGCGGTCGACGGACCCGGCGGCGCCGGCAAGTCCACCTTTGCGCGCGAGCTGTCCGAGGCGGCCGGCGGAGCGCCGGTGATTCACACCGATGACTTTGCCGCCGCTGACAACCCGATCGACTGGTGGCCCCGGCTCCTCGAACAAGTCATCGAGCCGTTCGCCCGAGGTGATGCCGCGCACTATCAGCGCTACGACTGGCCTTCAGAGACGCTGGCCGAATGGCACACGATCGAACCGGCACCAGTCGTCATCATCGAGGGCGTGTCGGCGGGTCGCTCCGAGTGGGCGGCACATCTCAGCTATCTGATCTGGATCGAGACCCCTCGCGAGGAGCGCCTCCGCCGCGGTGTCGAACGCGACGGCATCGCAGCACTCGACGACTGGGAATCGTGGATGGCCGGCGAGGACGCCCACTACGAACGAGATCCCGCCCGCGAGCGTGCCGACGTCGTGATCGACGGCACGCAACCAGTCGAGCGGTCCCGCACAGATCGACATGCATAATCACTCTGACACGAAGCTGGCGTCGCGCTGCAGTCCGGCCCAAGTCGCACACTGCATAATCACTGTTCGCAATGTGTCCGTAACGGCGGTGGCGGTTTCAGGTGGTCGTGAGTGGGACGGTCTCGGTGGCTCAATCGCATCGACGCTCGCGGGTGGGGCAAACTGAGCCGATGGGCGACGAGGCACTTCGAACGAGTGACGTCACGGACAGTGCTGATGTGTCGTTCGATCCGTGGCCATCGACGGCTCAAGTACACGTCGAATGGGGCGCGCCTGGGGCCCTGCTTGCTGCCCGGCGCGGTGACCTGGTGGTGGTCGTCGATGTCCTGTCGTTTTCTACCTCGGTGGTCGAAGTGGCCGCCCGCGACGGTGTCGCCTTCTGCTACTCACCTGAGGAGCTCGATGACGCCGGCGGCCGCGAGCGGGTGGGGCGCGCCCACGACGCCATCGTTCTGTCCAAGCAGCGTCGTGTCGGCGTGGGTGAGGTGTCGCTGTCTCCTGCGTCGCTGCAATCGATCCCGCTCGGTCAGCGTGTGGTGATGACATCGCTGAACGGAGGACGATGCGCCGCGTCGGCTGCGAGGGCTCCATGGGTCGGCATTGGATGCTTGACGAATCGCACGGCGGTGGCTCGACGCATCGAGGAGTTGCTCGCTGACGGCACTGCCAACCGCTGCACGGTGGTGCCGTGTGCCGAAGTGTGGTCCGGTCCGTTCATGGCATCACAAGTCGGCGACCTCACCGGCGCTGCAGCACTGCTCGTGCGACCGTCGATCGAGGATCTACTCGGCGCTGGCGCCATCGTCGCGGCGCTGGATGCGTCGCTGTCTCGATCGGTGGAAGCGACGACGGCGTCGGCAGTGTTCGAGTCCCACGCCGGTCAGCTGGCTTCGGCAGTGAACGACTGCGTGAGTGGTCGAGAACTTCGCGAGCGCCGATACGACACCGATGTGGAGATCGCTGCGCAACTCGACGCACATGCGGTCGTGCCCGAACGGGTCAGCGACGACCCACATCACCAATTCGCACGACGGTCGAGCTGACGCACGACCATCAGTTCGGCCAACCGACCTCGAACCGCAAGACGCACGACACGCGGCACAGAATCGCGACCACATCGGTATCTGAGCCACCGCATCGCGGCCCAAGCGTGACATGAGATAATCCCGGACAGCAACGGGGGCGCGCTCCCTGTCTTGCCCTGACCTAAGGCGTGGGTATCGAGGATCAACCGTGGAAGCGACACTTGATCGTGGAAGTGCGACAAGTCGTGACTGTTCGGGGGGGGGGGTGTCGGCCATCATGTGTAGGTGACTCAGCGTCGACGTGTCGCCGCAATCATCGTTCGCGGTGAATCGGTGCTGATGGTTCGCGAGCGCATGCGAGGATCCCAAGGGCGCCACGACGGCGCGGAGTATTGGACGCTGCCCGGTGGCGGGATCCTCGATGGTGAGGACCCGCGCGCGGCGCTGGAACGTGAGGTTCGCGAGGAGACCGGTCTTGTTTGCATTTCGGCCGCGTATGCGTTCGAGTTCCCGTACCCGTCGGGCGCGACAACCTGTTACCGGGTCGAGGTCGATCCTGCCGTGGAGCCGGTCCTTGGAACCGATCACGATCTCGACTGCGACTGTCCGCGGATGGTGGGGCTCGACTGGATACCAATCTCACTTCCACCTGGCGATGACGCCGGACTCGCTGTGCCCGTCATGCTGATGCGGGTGCCATGACGCTCGGACACAGGCACTGCGGAGGCTGGCGCTCCGATCCTCGAGTTAGCGCTAGGTCGATCGGGCGCGCGGTCAACGGTCACGAAAGCGTGGTGGTGACTTGCTGTACGAGCTCGACCCAAGAATCGGAGACATGGATGTCATCTGGGATCCCGCCGTGCGCTCGCACTTCAACTTGGTCGGGGCGGAAAAGGAACCGTTGGCGGACGACGGTCGCCATCGAGTTGAGGATCTCGACACGGTCGTCAACGATGTGAGTGAGACCGAGTTCCGCGCAGATTGGCGCCTTGTCGGAGCGTGAGCGGCAGAAGCGAACGTTCGCAGCCGGTAGCCCTGTGGAAGCGAGGAGCCCATACTCTTCGAGCCAGTCGCTCATGCGTGCCTCGGTCAGGGGGCCGCACTTCGAGATCAGGAACACCCGACCCCCGAATCGAGCGACGAGAGATCGCAATCCATCGCGAGCACCAGCGACTTCGCTGTCGGCTCGAAGCACTGGGCCCGCGGCGGTGGCGTCCTCGTGATAGTGCTCAGCCCTGATCACGACGCCACCAACGTCTACGCCGATTCCGCCCGCGAGCATACTGCAGTATTGCTCGAACGGATTCGCTGGCTACTTCGAACTGGATCGGGCCCACGTTGGGGTGGCAACGATGGCGGCGGGGGCGTCACACTTCGACACGCAGAATCACGGCCGGACGCCCTGCCCGCCCGCCGCACTGCGGCCCCACTGCGGCGTCACGTAATCCCGTCACCTACCCGTCGGGTGGGGCGCACGCCGAACTGGGGTCTGACCTCCTTCTAGGGTTCTGGGATGGTGTTCGTCGTGGTCAACGGTTTGCCTGGCGCTGGCAAGTCGACCATCGGTCGAGTGCTCGCCGACCAACTCCAAGTGCCGTGTTTCGACAAGGACGATTTCCTTGACCGACTCCTCGAGAACTCGTCGGACCCGCAGAGCGAACGATCAATGCTCAGCCGAAGGGCGGACGCCTCGTTCATCGAGCACGCAAGGCAGGCTGAAGAAGCTGTACTGGTCTCGTTCTGGCGACGTCCCGAGTTGTCGACGACTTCGGGAACCCCGACGGAGTGGCTCGCTGAATTGCCGGATCCGATCGAGCTGTGGTGCCAGTGCCCGCCCGAGATTGCGGTGCGACGCTTTCTCAACAGGCGCCGCCACCACGGTCACGGCGATGAAGCGAAGCGCAGCGACCAACTACTCGAACAGTTCAAGTCTCTCGACCGCCTCGGACCTCTCCGCGCAGGCCGACTCGTTCTGTTCGACAACTCCGAACAGCTGAACGTTGACGGTCTCTCCGATCGAATCCTTCATCCGGAAACCGACGAACTCGGCGCCCCGTAGTCCCGCGACGACGTCACGATCCCGGGCTCGGGGACACGCTGCGAATCGGGCGACGGGTCCAGCGGCCGCGTGCGATGATTCCGTTGGTGATCTCCCACTTGTCCGTTCGTGAGGCGACGGCTGCCGATGCTCCGACTTTGGCTCGGCTCAACACCGTCGTTCAGCGTCTTCACCACGACGCCTACCCGAACCGGTTTCACGAGCCCAACGAGGCGCGAGTCGAGCCGTTCTATCGACAGCTGCTCCAGCCGGAGGGAAATCCGAAGGGCGCAAGAGCGAGATCGTGGCTGTGCGTCGACGTCGCGGACGAGGCGGTTGGCTACGTCCTGGCCGTACTTCGGGAGCGGCCTGATAACCCGTTCACGAAGGCGATCCGCTGGATTGAGCTCGACCAGGTCGCGATAGTGGATGAAGCGCGTGGCGGCGGCGCTGGCCGACTCCTCGCGTCGGTAGTGATCGACTGGGCTCAGGACCTCGGCATCGAGCTGCTTGAGCTTTCGGTCTGGGACTTCAACGAGGGGGCGCGAGCCTTCTTCGGTGCAATTGGTGCTCAGCCGTTGTGGCATCGCCAGCAAGTGAAGCTCGAAGCTATGTAGCCAAGTGACGGCCGCTACTGACCTGCCCACCAAGTGCGGGTCGGCCGCGCCACCGAAGTGCCGGCCCGGGACACCCGATAACGCCGATCTCGACCCCCGTCGTCTGGCGCGTGCGAGTACGGCCAGAGCACCCGATAATCACGAAGGTCGAGCGTGAAGAAGCGAGCGTCTCACTCGCAGTGCTCTTCGCGCTCGGGTGGTTGATGATCACGTGGCCCTACCGTCCATCCAGGAGCAGATGCGTCGACCCTGGGCGGCACTCGGCTGGTAGCGGCCACGGTCCCGACAACGGCTGCCGGGATGTTTGCTGAGGTCGTAGCGTTGCCACGAGTGCTCGCCATGGTGTCAACACACAAGTCCGGCAGTTCGCTCGTCGCGTCCTGGCTGGGCGCATGTGGCCTCGCCCTTTCCGACGGTCGCCTGATGGGTCCAGGCCCCGGCAACCCGCTCGGCCACTTCGAAGACTTGGACTTCGTCGATCTCCACGTCGGCGCAATCGAGCGTCAGCACCCGCGGGCGGATGGTTGGAGAGTCACCACCGGAACGATGACGTTCAGCGCAGACGAACGGGAACGGGTCGTTGCGCTGGCCGCCATTCGCAGCAAGCGTTACCGGGTTTGGGGGTGGAAGGACCCTCGAACCTGTCTCTTCCTCGACGAGTACGTTGATGTTCTGCCCGGCCTGAGGGTGTTGTCGATCCGGCGACCGATGGAGGACGTTGTTGACTCGTTGTTGCGCCGGTCGCAAAGCGTTCCCGAAGGGCACGGTTCCAGGCTGTCAGCCGCCGACGCAGCGGCGGTCACCCGGCACCACGTTGGTCTGATCGCGGATTTCGTCGACCGGCACCCTGACCTGTGCACACAGGTCGATCTCGCCGAGCTGCTTGACGATGACTACGAGGTGTTCCGTCGAGTGAGTGCGGCACTTGGTGACCAGCTGAGTTACGTCCCGGTCTCGCACGTACTCCGCGACGATCAGCTTCACCGCTGATGGCGCAGACCCAGTCGGATCATTGTCGGCAGGTCTGTGCTCCGACTGGCCGGGACTGTTGGTGACAACCGTCGGCGAGCGGCATGTATGCACTTACGGGTGACCAATCATCTCGATCAGATCCGCGGTCGAGCGAACGTCGCCGTACGAGCGATAGATCGTGTACAGCGTGGCGTTCAGGTCTTGGTCTCGGCGAGCTGCGTTGGCGTCCGCCACCATGATCGTGCGGTAGTCCAGTGTGTGGGCGTCACGCGCTGTTGCGTCGCAGCACACGTTGGCGAGCGTTCCCGCGATCAGCACGGTGTCAATCCCACGTCCCTGGAGGATCCCGTGCAGCGGACAGCGGCCTGGGAAGAACGCGCTGGAAGCCGTCTTTTCGACGAACACATCGGCCGTGTCCGTCTCGAGTCCATTCCACACTCGCTCTCGGGGAGTGCCAGTCCCCCCAGAGTGGCGATAAAGCTCCTCGATCCGAGGTCCGAGGAGTTCTGCCTTCATCGCTGATGGTTCCCATGGAGCGGGTACGACCCACGCAACGGTGCCGCCCGCATGACGCAACGCATCGGCCAACGCGTTGATCCTCGGCACGATCCACCGCGTAGTCGTTCTCGTCGACGAAGAAGGCCACGACGTCGACCACAACCAGCGCCGTACGAGGCGGATCGAGCGAAGCAAACGCGTGACGGCGCCCTCGACGCTCCTCCTGGCGGAGATACTCTCGCTCCTCGATCAACCAGTCGTGTTCCACAACGATCAGCCTGCCAGAAGCTCACCCGACGGGTCGACGACGCACAACACGGACGGGCGTGAAGCGCAACGACGACTCGCCTACAACGGTCGAGGAGGCGGCTCGCACGTCGCGCCTGTAGGAACGTCGGCAACTCGATGCCCGATCGAACCTCATGCCGCCGAGTTCGTGAACTGGGCGCGTTCGATCCAACGTGTTCGCGACAGCCTGTTCAAGTGGAAGGTCGACGGTACGAATAGCCGGATCGTCGAGTCGGCAATGATCGCGACGTGAAGCTGCTTCTGCTGCACCCGCTGCCTCTGAACGGATCCATCTTCTCCGACGATCTGAGGTCCCTCGTTGATGACTGCGTCGCTCCCACGCTGTACAAGGAAGGACCAGACCTCGCCGACTGGGCGGTTGCAGCGCTTGACGCTGTCGGCGACGGCCCAGTCGTCGTGGTGGGGAACTCGATTGGCGGCTCGTGCGCCATCGAAGTCGCCCTGCTCGCACCAACGAAAGTCAAAGCACTCGTGCTGTGCGGAGCCAAAGCCGGCCACCGTCCCGAACCCGACATCCGCGATGAAGCCCTCGATCTACTCGACCGCAACGGCATCGATGCCGCCTGGCAGCGCTACTGGCTCCCCCTCTTCGGGCCCGACGCCCCTGCGGCGGTGGTGGAACGTGGCTGGCGAATCGCACAGAAGATCGCGGCTCCGGCCATCGCAGCCGGCGTGCACGCCTTCCACGGCCGAGCCAACCGCCAGAACGCCCTTCTGACGTTGGCTTCGCCAGTGGTGTTCGTCAGCGGCCAGTACGACCGGCCCGAGCGGAGCAGGCGCTTGGCCGAGCGCCTACCGCAGTGGTCGTTTCGCCAGGTCGACAGTGCCGGCCATTGCCTTCCGCTCGAAGCCTCCACAGCTCTGACAGCCATCACGGCCGACGTCTTGGCGTCGGTGACGTGACCGCACTCGTTCGACGCTCTGCGCACCCCATATCGCGCGCTCGATAACCCGCGTCGACCGTGGGACGTCGCGCCGCATCGCGGCCCAAGCAGCGCACCCGATAATCGCTGCCGCGGACTACGGCAGGAACTGCAGCCGCTCCTCCACCCACTGGCCCTTGGCCTCGACGTAACGCATCCGGTCTGAGCCGTACTCAACCGACAGCTTGATCTTGAACCTCTCGTAGTCGGCGGCGAGGGCTGGGTCGCGAAGAAGAGCGTCGCGAAAGCGCCGGTATTCGTCGATCTCTGGAGAGCCCACGCGCAGGACGTGGAGATGATGGGTCCGCTTGCCGCGCACCACCTTTCGGAGAAACAGGTGATCATCAGAGCCGACAAGAGAATTCTGAGGGCGGTAGTCAAAGCCGAGCGCTTCAACCCGCGGGAGCACCCCCAGGAAGCTCTCTCGTGACGCAACGGCCATCAGGATGTCGATCGTCGGCTTGGCCGCCAGGCCGGGCACCGCCGTGCTTCCAATGTGCTCCACCGAGATGGCCACGTCTCCGACTACCGCGACGAGTGCGGCCCGCATCTGCTCGAAGTCGGCCGCCCACTCACTCCGGTGCGGAACGACCTCGACCTCTGCGTCCGGTGGTTCGCCCACCTGGACATCATGCCAGCCCCCGCTTCCGACGCCGGGTGGGTCGGCAGGTCATCGTGACGGGTGCTACAGACCGCTTCGCATGTTGTAATGAGCTGCGTCCTGCTGGCTGCCCTCAGGCAAGCGGTCCCACCGATGGACGACCTTACGAGGCAAAACTGCTCGGAAGAGTCGCGTCCAAAGCGGTGTCCTGCGGACCCCCGACGTCACTTCATCACGTTCCGGAACCTGATTCATGAGAGAACCTCCGATCGGACAACACCGTAGCTACATCGGATGGTCTCGTCGCCCGATGATGGGAGCCCGAACGACTCGGCACACACAGAATCCCGGCCAACACCGCCTGCGGGCTGTGCAACATCGGCCCAACGGCGGTATCGCATAGTCGCGCGTGTGCACATCAACGACGATGCACGAGGATCGACGCTCAGGATCCGATGAGGTAGTCAGCGTTGTCGCGTAGCCATCGCGATCGCCACGCTGATCGGAGACACTCGTCGTCGCTCATCGACGCCTCCTGAAAGCGACGCGCATCATCGAGCACTGCTGCCGCCATCTCCGGGAGCGCACGGACCTCCTCGTCGGTCATGCCGTACCCGTCGGCGATCGCCGACGCAGCGAGCTTGGTCGCGGCTGCCCGACGAGTGTTGTCGTCCACATCGGGTCGCGGTCCACGAACCGAAACCGCCAGCAGCGCTGCAGGGTCACAGCAGCGATGCGCCGGTGCTGCGAACTCCCAGTCGATCAACCCAACGAGCTGGCGGTCCCGGTACACCACGTTCGAATAGCCGACATCGCCATGGGTCCACACCTCGCCAGGAAGCGGCAGCTGACGCCGAGGCTGCGCACCGACGGGAGGAACAAAATCGGCCGTTGCGTCATGCAGCCGGCGTAGCCATGCAGCCAGCCGGCCGAGCTCGACGGCATTGGCCGCATCGTCGTGCTGCCACGGCGGTGTCCGATGCGTCGAGCCATCGAGGAACTCGACGATCTGGCGACCCTGGTCATCGATGCCAAGGAACCGTGGCGAGCCGTCGAAACCCACCTGTTCGAGATGGACCAGCAATGCCTCGACAGCGACGTCGCCGGCGCCCCGCGGGCGGCGAACGGTGTTGCCGACTCGGACCACGGCTCCTCGGTTCGGCGACCCGCCGTCGAACACGAGATCTTCGCCTTGGCGGTCCATGGAATCAGCCAGTCGCGACGACGGCATGCATGGTCAAGCTCATCGTGAACTCGTTGCGCAATGCCGCCATGCGGATGGTCTCCACGAAGTCGACGCGCTCATGGGGTGCCAGTACGGCTGCGTCGACGAGGTTGTCAGCCAAGCTCTCCATCGAGAAAAAGCCGTCAGGTGCGGGCGATTCATCCGGGTTCCACCTCGTCCAGGTGTGGATCTGGGCAGTCCTCGCGACCGGAGTGAGGCCAGCCGTTCGGGCCAACTCGTGCAGCCGCCTGCCGATGTTCGACGGCCGGTTGCGCTCAACACTCATGGCGTCGCGAACCTGCGCTGTGATCTCCTCGTCGCCGACGTCGAGGGTGAGCGTGGACCAATCAGTATCAATGAACGAGACCCGGCCGCCCGGACGCAACACTCTGGCCATCTCCTCGACTGCCACCAACGGGTCAGCAATCCATTGCAAAGTGCGCTCCGATCGCACAGCATCGAACGAGCCGCTCGGCTCGTCAAGTGCGCAGGCGTCACCGACTCTGAAAAGGACTCTGCACTTCGCAGCACCTGCATTGGCTCGGGCGACTCGAAGCATCTCAGCGGACGTGTCGACACCCACCACCTCGCCGGTCTCTCCGAGATCGTATGCGAGCGCAAGTGCGGCCTCGCCCAGGCCGCAGCCCACATCGAGTAGCCGTTCACCCTCGACGAGACTCAGTCGGTTCGCGTTCCCACGTCCGAAGACGCAGCGTTGCGGGCCACCGTGCCGTGGCATCCATCGTGTCGACGAGCACCGCAACGTTCGGATCATCGTCCACCCGCTTGTAGCCGAGTCCATGCGTTTCGTTGCGCTCGATGGTCAAAGGGTACGACACAGCAGAGACCACCGCCGCGCCCACGGCGCCGCACATCGACACGCAGCATCACGGACGAAGTGCGTAGGCGACCACTCGGGAACGGCCCAACCGTGACGCCACAGATTCGCACGCTCGATGGGCGTTTGGGGGGTGTTCAAGCCTCCTCGTTTCAGGGAGCGGGGTTGGGGCCGCCGGTTGCAAGCTCCCAGCGATTGCCGTCGGGGTCGGCGATGTAGCCGCTGATTCCTCCCCATTCACGCGGCTGCGGTTTCGCAACCAGTTGTGCTCCAGCGGCGATCGCAAGCTCGAAGGTCCGGACGAGCTCGGCTTCGGATTTGAGGTTGATGGCCAGGGTGAAGCCTCCCCATTCGGGCCCGTTCCTCGGCGATGCTGCCGCTTCCTGCGCCAGTTCGTCCATCGAGTAGAACGACAGCAGGGTCCCGCCGAGGTTGAACGCGCACCAGCTCGCTTCGGAACCTTCCGTCTCTGTCCATCCCCATCGTCCATAGAAGTTGCGGGTCGTTGTCAGGTCCGTCGTGCCCACGGTGACGATCGATAAGTGCTGCGGTATTCCACGCATTTGACACTCTTGTCCTTCCTGTTTGTCTCGAAGCATCGGCACAGGGCGGGATGCTCGAGTTGTGCTGTTGGCTACTGCTGTAGTCCCAGAAGGTGAGCGACCTCATGTCGCCAGGGTTGATCAGCTGACGCGTGTACCGCTCGCCAGCCGGATGATCGAGCCACCTCGACGTTGTGCATCACGTCGTCGACGAAGACGACGCTCGAGCGTTCGTCAGGGTTTAGCCCGAGGTGACCAGAAGCGGCCTCGAAGAACCTGGGATCGTGTTTCTGGTAGCCGACGTCGGCGGAGTAGATGACACGTTCAAGTGGAACCACTGCTCCAATACGTCGACGAAGATGGTCAGCACGTCGATGCTCCTGATTGGTTGCGAGCACGACCCGACACCCGGCCGCAGCGGCGCGTCGGGCGAGCTCGAACGTCTGGTCGATCGGGGCGTAGTCAGCGTCGAACCAGCACGACAGCACCGACTCGACGTCCACGGTCGTTCCGATTCGTGCGAGTGCCTCACCGAGGCCGTCCTCGACGGTGCGTCGCCCGTTGACGACGTCGTCCCAGCTTTGCATGAAGAACGACTCGCGGAGCTGAGCGCGTTCGATGCCGAACTGAGCGGCGAGTTCGTTCGTCCAGTGTCCGTTGCCGTTGCGGTCCGGGTCGAGCAGCACACCGTCCACGTCGAGGGCGAGCGTCAGCATCACAGCATCTTTCCACCATGCCGTCCTTGCAAGAGCTCCGGTCCGAAACGACGAGAGAGTGCGGCGTCCGAGGTGGAGTCGCTCACGGCAAAACAGTGTCAGTGTCGTCACACTTCACTCGTACAGAATCCCCACCGCCGTACCGCGCAGCGCGGCGCACTTAGAGGCCCAAGCGTGACGCAAGATAATGCCGGCTCGAGACGAGACGGTGAGCTCGATTACCGAATTGCGTCGGCAAAGTCCTGATAGTTGTCCGACCACCATCGACGTCGGCGGTCGAACCGCTCTTGGCCGCCCATGTTGTTCCACATTTCGATGAAGGCGACCTCGCCGGCCTCGACTCGTCGTCGGACGAACTCGCCACCACGGGCGATCGAATCGGACAGACACGCGAGCACATCGGCTCGACCCGACTCGTCGCAGCCGTATGCGTCGCACACGACGCGAAGATGCATGGGCTTGTCGATCGACGCCCAACCCAAGCGTGACGCATTGGAGTCGTCATCGATCGGTACACACATCCGTGCGAACGCAGCGAGATCGAACTCTCGCCGTCCCGGGGCGGCAAAGTCGAAATCGAGGAGCGCAACAGCGCTCCCGTCTCGGAACACGACGTTCTCCAAGCAGACGTCGTTGTGGCACATCACTGGACCACCACGCGGGTCGGCCATTTCGCTGCTCCACGACTCGCTGGCGAGAGACAGGCCAATCGAGGCGTCGTGCAGTCCTCGGATCAGCACCGCGATCGATGCCAACGCCTCGTCGGTCTGGGCCCACGACGGGTACGGCGGAAGCGGAACATCACCCGGTACGAAGCGCAGACGTTCGCGACCGTCGGGATCGATCGACACCGGTTCACAAGCACCGTGGAATCCGCGTGCCCGGATGCGTTTCAGCAACGTGTGGATCGAGGCGGAGTGTTGATTCGAGGGCCGCAAAACGTGGTCACCCGACCGGACGACAGCGCCGGCATTCGCGACACCACCCTGAAGGATCACCTCGCCGTCCACATCAACGATCTTCTCATTACGGCGCCGGCCGACTGATAACGCTTTCGATAATCACCGGCACGACGCCGATCGACGCGTGCGAGTTCGGCCCGGATGCGGCCCCACGAAATCGTGGCCGGGTAGTCCCATCCGGTCACAGCGTGTCATCCGGAAACATGCAGAACGGGTGGCCGTCTGGGTCGATCATCACGCGGACGCTTTCTTGCGGTTGATGGTCGGCGAGTCGGGCGCCCTGCTGGATGGCCCAGAGCACCCCGGACTCGAGGTCGGCGACCCCGATGTCCAAGTGCATCATCATCGTTTGCTCGCCGGATTGGCTGGGCCAGGTGGGAGCGCGATGGTTCGGCTCCCATTGGACCTCGATCTTCATGCTGCCGTCGGGCGAACGAAGCATCGCCCATCCATCAGTTGACGACCTGCCCGGTCGAGACCCCTCCCGCTTGACGATGGGCCAGCCGAGCAGCCGTTCGTAGAACTCGGCGAGAGCGATGGGATCGCTCGAGTCGAGCGTCGGTCCGGATATCCGCATGGTTGGTCGCGCCATGATGCAATCGTTGCGCCGGTGTGGCTGGTGGGCAAGGACGAACTTGCCCCCTGAACCCGCCCACGACGGGTGCACGAGATCGGGTGGCCTGGACGACGGGCGGGCAGCGTCAGAGCCTGGCCGTGGCCCAACCGAATCACGGCGGTGGCATGCTGAGCTGATGGCGGCATCTGAGAATCTGCCTCCGTTGCCTCTGCCCGACGCCCGCATGTGGTCGTCGATCGGTGTGGTCCGTGGCGAAGAACTGCACGGTGGCTATCAGTCGCGGGTATTCGGCGGAACGTCCGGCGGGGAGCGGGTTGTGGTGAAGTTGACCGACAGTCGCCTCGTCGATCAGGCCTACCGGCGACGTGTCGAGATGACGTCGCTGCTTGCTGAGATGGACGACTCGGTCGTCGGGCCGCTCACGACGAAGTCCGGCGTGATTGTCGAACTGGGCACATGGCTCGCTGTTCTCTATCCATTCGTTGTCGGCGAGACACCCGATGTCGCGGATGAAGCTGACGTGAGACGAATGGCGACGACGCTGGCGAGCCTGCACCGCTCGCTTCAAGGGCTCGACCCGGTCGACTTGCCGGCGGTCGCTGCACTGGCTGGAGCGGAAGCGCCGACCGGTGCTGCAAGGCTGGACCGGCGACAACTGCTGCACGGTGACTTCTCGTCGGCGAACCTGCTGTTCTCGGACGGTCAGGTTCGAGTGTTCGACTTCGATGACTGTGGCTACGGACCGATCGAGTTCGAACTGGGCAACACCTTGTACATGGTGCTCTTCGACGCTGCGATGTCGTCAGAGATGGACAGCTATGAACGGTTCCGTGCCTGGTTCGTTGACGAGTACCGGTCAGCATCGGGCCATGGCGTGCCCGACGAACTCGTGAACACCTCGATTGCGCTGCGAGTGCAGGCACTCGGTCGTTGGCTCGATCGGCCCGAATCCGCGCCGATCGGGATCCGCACGGCAACACCGTCCTGGCGTGACTCCCTCCGAGCGTTCGTCCGATCACAAGCCAGCCCCTGACTCTCGGACCGCACACTTCCGCGCCCAGAAACACACCGTTCTCATGCACCTACCCGCTGCACCACGGCCCAAGTCGCACACTGCATAATCACTGGTCGCATTGTGTCGGTAAAGGGGTGTCGGATTCAGGTGGTCGTCACTGGGACGGTCTCGGTGGCTCGAAAGCATCGACGCCCTTGAGTGGAGGCAAACTGGGGCGATGGGCGACGAGGCACTTCGAACGAGTGACGTCACGGACAGCGATGATGTGTCGTTCGACCCGTGGCCATCGACGGCTCAAGTGCACGTCGAATGGGGCGCGCCTGGGGCCTTGCTTGCGGCCCGGCGCGGTGACCTGGTGGTGGTCGTCGACGTCTTGTCGTTTTCTACCTCGGTGGTCGAAGTGGCCGCCCGCGACGGTGTCGCGTTCTGCTACTCACCTGAGGAACTCGATGACGCCGGCGGCCGCGAGCGGGTGGGGCGCGCCCACGACGCCATCGTGCTGTCCAAGCAGCGTCGGGTCGGCGCGGGTGAGGTGTCGCTGTCTCCTGCGTCGCTGCAATCGATCCCGCTCGGTCAGCGGGTGGTGATGACATCGCTGAACGGAGGACGATGTGCCGCTTCGGCTACGAGGGCTCCATGGGTCGGCATTGGATGCTTGACGAATCGCACGGCTGTGGCTCGACGAATCGAGGAGTTGCTCGCTGACGGCACTGCCGCCCGATGCACGGTGGTGCCGTGTGCCGAGGTGTGGTCCGGTCCGTTCATGGCATCACAAGTCGGCGACCTCGCCGGCGCTGCAGCAATGCTCGTGCGACCGTCGATCGAGGATCTACTCGGCGCTGGCGCCATCGTCGCTGCGCTGGATGCGTCGGTGTCTCGATCGGTGGAGGCAACGACGGCGTCGGCAGTGTTCGAGTCCCAGGTCGGTCAGCTGGCCTCGGCAGTGAACGACTGCGTGAGTGGTCGAGAACTTCGCGAGCGCGGATACGACACCGATGTAGAGATCGCCGCGCAGCTCGACGCACATGCGGTCGTGCCCGAACGGGTCCGCGACGACCCACATCACCAATTCGCACGACGGTCGAGCTGACGCGCGACCATCAGTTGCCGGATCAGGTCGAGCGGGCTGTCTCTTTGAGTGCGTCGATGATCGTGTCGTGGTGTGAGCTGTTGGAGTAGATGGCTGTTCGCGTGTCGAGGCGTTTCCTGCCCCAGTGGTCACTGAATTGCCCGCCTGCCTCCTCGACGATGATCGATGGGGCGGCGTGGTCCCAGATGTCTCCGGCGAACCAGATGCAGGCGTCGAGTTCACCCTCGGCCACTCGGAGCTGGTGGCTCCACGCCACGTCGCCCGGCCGCCCTCCAGCCAGAGCGACAAGCGCCGCCTGTTGAGTCTGCGTCAAGGCTTGGAAGCGGGGTAGGCAGGCCACCCGGTCAGGGCGCAGGTGCTGAGCGTCGGACACTGCGAGCCGGACCGCGCCGGCACCGTCGAGTGTGCTGCGGAATGCGCCGGCATCTCGAACGGCCCACCACCGCCGGTCCTGCAGCGGGCTGGAGATCGCGCCGAGCGCGATGGCGCCGTCGATCTCGAGTGCCAGCAGCGTTCCCCACGTCGTGGCTCCTGCAGCGAAGAAGCGCGTGCCGTCGATGCCATCGGCGATCCATCGCCGCCCGGTCGTGCCGATGAACTCGCCGATTTCTTCGCCGACGAACCCGTCGCTGCCATGCTCGTGGCGCAGTGCTGCGAGCATTGCGTTCTCGGCTGCGGTGTCGGCGACGGTGACCGGCGTCCCGTCCTGCTTCGGCCTCGAACTGACCCCGCCCGAATTCCACACGGACACGGTTTCGACGTCGGCGGCATCGAGCATCCGAAGAGCCAACTCGAGGTCTGAGGTCATGCCACCATGCTCGCAGACGCCCCGAACGGGCCGAACCGCACGCAGCAAGAACCCCAGCGTCACGTACCCGGCGATCGGTAGCGCACAGAGCTGCGACGACTCGGAGTGGGCGAGCGACGCGCAACTGCGGGTCGGCAAGACTCTGTCGATGCCAACTGATTGCTACGCATGTCAGCAGGCCGGTCCGGACGCACCGTTCCGTGAGCGGTTCGTCCGTGACGGTGGTTGGCGCGTGGCGCACGACTTCAACTCGAGTCTCGCCGGTTGGCTCGTCCTGGTGCCGCTTCGCCATGTCCACGCCCTTGATGAGCTCACCGCCGAGGAGGCAACGGCGCTCGGTGACCTGCTCCGGAAGGCAACGGTGGCGCTCCGATCGGTCACCGGATGTGAGAAGACCTACGTGATGCTGTTCGCGGAGGCCGAAGGATTCGCTCACCTTCACGTGCACGTGGTGCCCCGCATGCCCGACCAGCCCGCCGACCGGCGAGGTCCAGACGTCTTCGGCTACCTCAAAGACGGCCACGCCCTCTCACCAGAGCGACGCGACGACATCGCCCGCGATCTCCTCGCCGCTTGGCCTGTCAACTGACCCGGCGGTCGGGGACACTCCGAGTCGCTGCGCCGATGCCATCCTGACGCGATGGATGTTGCATGGCGTCGGGCGGCGGCGTACATCGTGTGCCGTGATGAAGCGGATCGGCTACTGCTGACGCGCTTCGTCTCGGCGGGTCATCCCGACAGTGGGATGTGGACGTTGCCGGGCGGCGGGATGGACTGGGGTGAATCGGCCGAAGCGGCCGCGCACCGAGAGCTCGCTGAGGAAACCGGACTCACTGCGACGCTGGGCTCGGTGCTCGGGATTTTCTCGCGTTGGTTCACGGAGGATGAGTCCGCCGCTGGAGAGCCTGGACACGTGGTCGGGATCGTGTTCAGCGCCCTCGACGTGCACGGTGAACTCCGCACGACCTTCGAAGCAGGCACCACCGATGCGGCTCGATGGTTCGATCTCGACGAGATCGCGCATCTTCCGCATGTCGAACTCGTTGACTTCGTCGTCGACCTACTCGCGTAGCGATCGACCGTTCAGTCCCGGAGCCGCCGGCGGGGCTTCAACGAAGGAGCCCGATGGCTCTCGCAACGCGTGCGATAACGCCGGCGGCCCGACGAGGCGGAGAGGGCGACGCAGTACTGTCGCTGCGGTGCCTCGCATGGTCGTCCTGGTGAACGGACTCCCCGCCACAGGGAAGTCCACGCTCGCCCCCGAGTTGTCGGTGGCGCTCGGGCTTCCGCTGCTGAGCAAGGACCTCATCAAGGAGACCCATGCCGATGTCCTGGGCGCAGATCCACCGCCCGGCCTGACCCAGCGCGATTGGAATCGCAGACTCGGCACCGCGGCGAGCGACACGATGTGGGCGTTGCTCAGCCAATCGGCTCCCGGTGCAGTCCTTGAAAGCTCGTGGCGCGCCGACGTACGGGAACTGGTTGATGCCGGGCTGCATCAAGCCGGCTTCGCGGGAGCCGCCGAAGTGTGGTGCGAGGCACCGCTGCCGCTTCTACGCGAGCGGTTCTCTCAGCGGTGGACATCGTCGCACCCCATTCACGGCGCTGCGCCCGACGACGACGAATGGGCCCAGATGGTCGAGCACGCCGAACCGCTGGGACTCGGGCCCGTACTCCACCTCGATACGTCGGGGCCTGTTGATCTCATGGCTGTCGTCGAGTGGTGCCGCTCCCACGCGTGGGCAACCGAGAAGTAGAACCGGCGCCCTGCAACCAAGCCCGATATCTGCACGCATAATCACTGTGACGTCGCCTCCGATGGTGACCGAGTGCGGCCCAACCGTGGCGCGAGATAATCCCGAGCAGTGCTGCATTCTTCGATACTCGGTGAGCTGACGCGCGGGGCCACGCTGCGAGTCGCCGTCGAGGTGTCCGGCATCATGTGCGTGATGAGATTCGGCCTGTTCGGTATCAACAACGGCGTGCTCGCCGATCCCGACTCGTCCGTTCGAGCTGCGCAGGCGGCCGAGGCTGTCGGGTTCGACTCGGTGTGGACCGGCGAGCACGTAGTGCTCCCCGACCCTCAGCAGCCGCCGTCGCCAGCGCCTCCGCATGTGCCAATGCTGGACCCGGCGGTGGCGCTCGCCTACGTCGCCGCCCACACGTCGACGATCGCGCTCGCCACGGGGATCATCATCCTTCCGCAGCGCAACCCGCTCGTGCTGGCCAAGGAACTTGCGAGCGTCGATGTGGTGTCGAAGGGGCGGCTGTGGTTCGGCTATGCAGCGGGATACCTGCATCAGGAGTTCGCCGCGTTGGGTATCCCGTTCGGCGACCGTGGTGCTCGTTGTGACGAGTACCTCGACGCGATGCTCGAGCTGTGGGACAGCGAGTCGCCCACGTTCGCCGGCGAGACCGTTCGGTTCAGCGGGATCGATGCCCACCCGCGGCCCGTGCAACGTCCGCATCCCCGGTTGATCGTCGGGGGCCAGAGTCCACCGGCGTTCAGGCGGGCCGTGCGTCGCGCCAACGGGTGGTACGGGTTCGCTATGTCACCCGACGCCGTGGCGAGGTGCATCGTCGGCCTCGAGCGGGCGGCCGCCGAGACCGACCGCGCTCCGGAGCTCGGCGAGCTCGAGCTCACCGTCACCCCACCGCCCGGGCCGGTCGACGCTGACGCAGTCGATCAGTACCGGCAACTCGGCGTGGCTCGCCTTGTCATGCTGCCGCGAGCCCGCGAAGTCGAGAGCATCATCCAGTTCGTCACCGACACGGCCGAGGCCCATCAGGGATGAGCTGCTGGGCGAGATCGTCGACCGCCTCCTCCGTACGAGAGCTACCTGCCTGACACATGGCGATGAGGGTGCACAAGAGGTGCACAGGACTCCCCAGCACGGCCCGACACGGGAGTGATCTCGGCGGACAGGCCGGACTCCGACCCCAGGTCAGAGGACACTCGCCGGACGAGACGGACTGAATAACACCAGCTCAGAGCCCTTAAACCCCCCTTCCACTCACGTGGAGTGCGGGTTCAAATCCCGCCCCGGGCACATCTAGGCCCCGGGCACATCTAGACGGCGCAACCCTCTGGCGTGGCCTGGGTTCCTACGTCCTCACGCTTCTGACGTTGTCGCTGACCAGGTTCCAGAGCCGCTCGCGTCGTTCCGGTGTGTCGGTGCGCTTTGTCGTCGGGAGCTTGTGGATCGGGCGCGGCGCACGATCGAGCCAGAAGCGGCCGTTCGACGCGAGCGCGGTGTCGTCGGCGGCGAGCCAGACGAGGGTGTCGGCGCCCTGTTCGGGCGTCCGCAGGAACGGGCCCATCACCTTGGCGAAGGTCGGGAGCCCGGAGTCGACGCCGGGCGTGTCGGCCCAGCCGGGGTGGAGCGCGTGGAAGTGGATGCCGCGATCCCCGTATCGATCGGCCCACATCTCGTTGAGCGTGACCTGTGCACGTTTGGCCCGTGCGTACTGCTCGGTGCCGTTGTAGTCCTCGGGGGACATCTCGAGACCGGACACCGTCAGTCCCGTGGCGTACATGCCACCCGACGACATCGTGAGCACGCGCGCCGGTGCCGACTCTGCGAGACGATCGAGTAGGAGATCGGTCAGCAGGAACGGGCCGACCACCTGGCTGGCGACGGTGGCTTCCGTGCCGTCGGGCGCAACGCGTCGCTCGGGGTCGAGCGCACCGGCGTTGTGGATGAGGACGTCGAGCCGGTCGTGGTCGGCGAGCACCCGTTGCGCGAGGTGGCGGACCTGGTCCAAGTCGCCCATGTCGGCGGCGACCTGGGAGATCGAGGGGTTGCCGGTCGACGCGGTCAGTTCGGCGATGGCCCGCTCGTTGCGCTCGGCGGTGCGGCCGACGACGACCACCGTCGCTCCGCATCGGGCGAGCTGTTCGGCGGCCGCGTAGCCGAGCCCCGAGGTGGCGCCGGTGATGACGATGACCCGACCGGTGAGGTCGTCGTCGCCCAGCGGCGCCCAGCCGGCCAGCCTGCGACGGGCCTCGTAGCCGAAGCGGGTGAAGCTGGTGACGATCGGCGCCTCGATCAGCGCATCAGCAAGCCCGCTCAGGTTCATCCGGCGACGCGTTCGCCGGTGAGTGCGTCGATCAGCCCGGCCGCGGCACGGTCGCCGATCTGCTCGAACGTCAATCGGAGCAGCGGGTCGGACAGACCGAGCAGGCCCTTCAGCCGCAACACGGCGTCATACGTGACGATCGACCCCTCGGCCTCGGGTTCGACGGTGATCGTGTCCTCCGACGTCAGCCACGCGTTCTCGGCGAAGGCCGTCATCGTCGAGCTCGCTTCGTCGAAGGCAACGGTGTCGTACCGCAGCGTCATCGTCCGGCCGGGTACCTTCACCGCGACATCGAAGGCGGCGCCCGGGCCGGCACCGTCACCCTCGACCTGCTCGACACGTTCGACGCCGGGATCCCACTCGGCGAAGTTCGTGAGGTCGGCCATGTAGGCGAACGCCTCGGCGGGCGGCATCGGGGTACGGACGTGAACGACGTAGCGGGCCATGACGAGTGGAGCACTCATCCGACGCGCGGTATTCCAGTCGTGGCACGACGTCGGTCACACCGCGCCGACCGTCCGTCAGCGCCGGACGGATGCCCGGCAACGGAGGCCGGCTGGGCGGGTTCGTCGCCCGTCAGGGCAGGCGTGCGTCGGTGAGAACGGGCCAGGCGATCAGCCCGAGCCGGGGTATGCGGTGCTGGGAGATCACTGCGAATCCTGATCTGGCAAGCAGCTCGCGGATTCGGTGGGGTGGGAGTGCTCGGATGGTCCTTCCACCGGCACGGGTCGCACCTCTGAGCAGCTGATCACCGGCGCCCGTCACGGTGGCGATCGACGCGATCAGCAGTCGGCCACCGGGGTTCAGTACTCGGGCGAGTTCGGCCAGTGCGGCGGCCTGGTCTGGATACCAGTGGAACGATTCGGTGCACACCACGAGGTCGATCGACGACGCTGCGAATGGCAGTTGCAGGGCATCGGCGCGGACGAGAGGCTGGTCATCACTGCCGACTTGGCGAAGTCGACCGGCGGCCTCGGTGAGCATGCCATCGGAAAGGTCGACGCCGACGATGTTGGCGTCAGGGAATCCTCGTATCAGCCGCTGTGTCAGCTGACCCGTGCCGCACCCCAGGTCAACCACCATCGACGGCTCGAGACCGTCGATCCGCGCCAGTACTGCATCGTGGATCGGACGGTAGGTGAACAGCTGCAGGCCGGGTCGGTCGTAGGTGGCGGACCAGCGGTCGAATATCGCGGCTGACGGGTGGGTCGGGACCATGTCCCAAGACTGTCACCTGGTCGGGTCGTGGTCGCAGGGTTCTCCGCCAGCGACGGGAAACCTCGCGTTGCCGGTGTGTCGGGCGTTGTCAGCGGCGGACGTACGGTCCGTTCGGCAACAGGTCGGCGACGGTCGATTCGCTGATCGGTGCGTCCGCGCTGGCAGAGCTCACGTAGATCGGCATCGCAGGGCCACCGAGTTCGAGCGCGACCTGGAGGCAAGCACCGCACGGCCAGGTGAGGTCGTCGCCGGTCCGGGGCGCGACGAGGGCCAGCGCAAGTGGTCTGCTACCGAGCGCGACCGTCGAGAAGAGAGCGACACGTTCGGCGCACATCGCCAAGCCGAGGGAGACGTTTTCGACGATCACGCCGGGAACGATGTCACCGGAAGCGGTCTGCACGGCGGCTCCGGCTCGGAAGTTGGAGTAGGGGACGTGAGCATTCGATCGACAGTCCCGGGCGGCGGCTACGAGCACGGTTGGCGTCATGGTCGGCAACCTAGCGAAGGAATCGCATCGGAGATCCGGCCCTCGACAACGGCGGTGCATTGCCCGACTGACCGCAGCGGTCGTAGGTGCTGACCGGTGGGACCTCGGAGAAGCCACGACCGACGGCGAGACCAACGAGACCGCGATGGGGGATGCAGCCTTCACCGAGGTGGAGATCGTCGGAAGCTTGGACGGCCGGATGGTGGCGCGCATCGCGGACGCCGACGAATCGTTGGTCCTGTGTTGAGCGTTGACGGGTGAACGCCACCGCTCGACCCTGGGTGCAGCCGATCCCAGACACGGCGATGGCGGCGAGGGTGCACAAATGGTGCACAGGACTCGCCAACACGGCCCGACACGGGAATGATCTCGACGGACGGGCCTGACTCCGACCCCAGGTCAGAGGGCACTCGACGGACGAGACGGACTGCACAACACCAGCTCAGAGCCCTCAAACCCCCCTTCCACTCACGTGGAGTGCGGGTTCAAATCCCGCCCCGGGCAGAAATCGCCGGGCCGGATACAAATCTTCGTACAGTCACGACGGATGTTTGTCGACCTCATCGTCGTCGGCGGTGGTGCCGCAGGCTTCTTCGCCGCGATCACGTGTGCCGAGCACTCCGGGAAATCGGTGCTCATCCTCGAGAAGACCTCGCAGCTGTTGCGCAAGGTCAAGATCTCCGGCGGCGGTCGCTGCAACGTGACACACGACTGTCTCGACCCGCGTGAGCTGGCCCGGAACTACCCGCGCGGTGAGAAGTCGTTGATCGGGCCGTTCCATCGGTTCTGCGCCGCCGACACCGTCGACTGGTTCTCCCGCCGCGGTGTCACGCTGAAGACCGAGGCCGACGGTCGCATGTTTCCCGTGACCGACGACTCGCAGACGATCGTCGACGCCCTGCTCGGCGCCGCTCGCGCCGCTGGCGTCGGAATCCACACGTCCGAGGGCGTGAACTCCGTCGTCGAGCACGAGGACCACTTCGAGGTCGTCACCGACGCAGGGACGTCGTACACCGCTGCGAACGTCCTCCTCGCGACCGGCGGAACCCGGCTCGCCGCGGGTGCGAAACTTGCTGCGAATCTCGGTCATGCACTGCTGCCGGCGACACCCTCACTCTTCACGTTCAAGATCAAGGATCGCCGCATCGACGGGCTGCAGGGTCTCGCAGTGACGGGCGCCGAAGTCAGCGTCCAGCAGAGCAAGCTCACGAGCAGTGGGCCGGTCCTCATCACCCATTGGGGTCTCAGCGGGCCCGGGATCCTGAAGATCTCGGCCTGGGGTGCTCGCGAGCTGGCGCAGTGCGACTACCGGTTCGACATCTCGGTGAACTGGTTGCCCGGCGCCGACCCGGCGGCGGTCATCGCCGAGAAGCGGCGCACGGAGACCAAGCGCCAACTCTCCAGCCGCAGTCCGTTCGACGCACTCCCCAAGCGCCTCTGGCTACGCCTGCTTGCCGCTGCCGACATCCCGGCGACAACGACGTGGTCGCAACTCGGCAGGGTGCAAGCGACACAACTGCTCGACCAACTCACCGCGTCGACGTTCGCCGTGGCCGGCAAGAGCACCAACAAGGACGAATTCGTCACCTGCGGTGGTGTGTCGCTCGACGAGGTCGACTTCCGCACCATGCAGAGCAAGCTCGTGCCTGGCCTCTATTTCGCCGGAGAAGTCATCGACGTCGATGGCATCACGGGCGGCTTCAATTTCCAGAACGCGTGGACGACCGGTTTCCTCGCCGGGTCGGACATCGCTGCTCGCTGACCGTCGCGATACGCCAGATCGAATTCGGCGCCTGGTCGTCTGGCCAGGGCCCGCGGTCGACGCTCGGAGATGTCCGACCGAGGTCGCGACGACGGTGCGATCTAGATTCCGCCGAATGGAGAGCAACGGACATCTGGACGGGCGCGTCGTCGTGATCACCGGCGGCGCCGGTGGGTTCGGGAGGCTGCTGGCAGCCGGTGCCGCGCGTCGCGGCGCGAAGGTGGTCGTCACCGACATCGCGCAGACCGGCGTCGACGAGGTTGTCGGCAAGATCCGCGGCGACGGCGGAACCGCACTGGGGGTCGTCGCCGATGTCACACGGCTCGCCGACATGAAGGTGATGGTGGCGACTGCAGTGGCCGAGTTCGGCGCGGTCGATGTGATCATCAACAACGCGGGCACGATGCCGTTGGCGTTCATCGCCGACCACGAGCAAGCGGCCGACGCGTGGGACCGCTGCATCGACATCAACATCAAGGGTGTCCTGCACGGCATGATCGCCACCCACGACCAGATGATCGCCCAGGGCCGTGGTCACATCGTGAACGTCTCGTCGATCTACGGCAACTTCCCGGTTGCCGGCGCCGCCGTCTACGGCGCCACCAAGGCCGCGGTGAACACACTGTCGGAGTCGTATCGGGTCGAGTCGCAGGGCACGATCAAGGTCACAACGGTGCGCCCGACGGGCGTGCCCGCGACCGGCCTCTCCTCGTCTGTCGTGAACCCCGCCGCTGCGGTCGGCATCCTCGGCCAGAACTTCCAGGACTACCTCCCTGCCTTGATGGGCCAGCTCACCTCCGAGCAAGCCGACCGCGACTCGCCCGAGTTCGCGGTGCTCCCACCCGACGACATCGCCGAGCAGATCCTCTATGCGATCGATCAACCGTGGGGTGTTTCGATCGGCGACATCACCGTGCGCGCCACCGGCGACCGCTACGTGATCTGAGCCCCAGCGAAGCGCGGCCGGGACGATCGAGGTCGTGCGGGGCTGCGGGGTGCTGGTCAACGTCGAGATGTGTCGCCCCGCTCGGACGTGCTGCTCGATAGGGATGGCGCACCGTCCGCCACCCAGAGTGACAAGTTCTCAAGTCGGTCAAGAAGGTGCCGATACCTGCAACGTCACGGGTTTCGGCGTTCTGTCGGCGGGACCCACCGTCTGAGAGACAGCAGGTTCCGCTATGACCGAACAGATCCCGAACGAGTCGCTCCCACCACTCGGGGCGACGGCGCCGATGATGTCCACGCCGCCGCCCCCCCCACCGCCCCGGCCCACGATGGCCGCCGGCGCGTCGGTGGGGAGTGCGTCCGACGTGACGCCCACACCGAAGCCGTCCGGCCAGCGCCCGCGGCGTTCGCTCGTGTTCGCGGCGTTCGCCGTGCTCGCGGTCGGTGGAGTCGCCGCCGGCGTGCTCGTGGGTACCGGCAACAGCGACTCGAGCGACACGTCCGGCGACGTGGCGGCTGCGGCTCCTGTGCCCGTCGAGACGGAGGCCCCGGCAACGACCGTCGCCCCTGCGGCCACTGCCGCGCCGACCACCACGGCTGCGCCGGCCACCACGGCTGCGCCGACGACGACCGCTGCGCCGACCACCACCGTTGCGCCGACGACCCTCCCGGCCGGCCCGACCTATCCCACCCTGCCCGACGGGTCGCCGGAGCCGATCATCGCCATCTACGACGGGCCCGTCATCCGGGTGACCGGCTGGGTGCCGAGCGCGGAGAAGGCAGCGCAGCTCGAAGGGCTCGCCCTCGCCAACAGCACCGACCCGACGGCGACCGTCGACGCCAACTGGACGGTTGATCCGTCGGTTCCGCTCAGCATCGGCACGCGCGTGATCGAGATGAACTCGCCCCGCTTCCCGGCCGGAAGCGCCGAGGTCACCTTCGAACACGCCGTGCAGCTCAACCGGGTCGCAGGAGTCATGAACCTGCTGCCGAACGTGACGGCAACGGTCGTGGGCCACGCCGACCAGCTCGGCGACGAGGCGGCGAACTACGCCCTCTCCGAAGCCCGCGCCGTCTCGGTCGTACGGTACTTGGTGAGCCAGGGCGTCGACCCGTCCCGGTTGGCGGCCCGTGCCGTCGGCGAACAGGATCTGCTGGCCGAGGACGAGTCCGCAGCATCGCTCGCCCTGAACCGACGCACTGAGTTCATCTTCTACGGCCTCCTCGCCGACTGACCCCACCCCGGTCCCCCGAGCCCGGGTCTCCGGGAACCACCGTGGTTCCTCGAGCCCGGGTCTCCGGGAACCACGACGCCCCGACCTGACGTTTGCGTGCGAATTTCGGAGACCCGGTCCACCCGAATCCTCACGCAAACGGGATGGGGGCGAGGTGCCGGCGCTGGAGTGGTCCGTCGACCGGTACGGTGGACGGGAACCGAAGCAACCGAGACGAGACATCATGGTCAAGAAGAAGGTCCCCGCCACCCGTTGGCACGACGGCAGCACCCCGATCGAGGAGCTGCCCGTCGACGAGCAGCTGGCCCACCAACTCGTCAGCGAGCGCGCCGATCTGGCTCCGTCGGTCGAGCGGATCATGAATGCCGAACTCAGCGAGGACCAGCGCAACCATGCGCTCAACGCGTTCAACGTGTCACTCGACAACCCCGGTGACCCGAACCGCGATCCCCGCACGGCGATCGCCAACGCCCTCGCCGCCGCCTGAGCGGACCTCCGCCGTCCGGGTGTGACGGGTGCGACTGATGAAAGCTGAGTCGATCGCTATCATGATTACATGATCTCGGTCGATCTCATCGGTATCCACGTCGATCCCATCAGCGGTGCAGCAGCGCTCGTGCTGCGCGAGCACGACGCCCCCAACCGGCTGCTGCCGATCGTCGTCGGCCAGGCCGACGCGAGTTCGATCGCGATCGCCGCAAGCGGGACACGGTTGCCGCGCCCGATGACCCACGACCTGATGGCCAGCGTCGTGGACGCGCTCGACGGGCACCTCGACGCGGTGGAGGTCACCGAACTGCACGACGGAGCGTTCCTGGCCAACCTCACGCTGAGCGGTCCCGCAGGACAGCGGCGGATCGACACGCGACCGTCCGATGCCATTGCGTTGGCGGTGCGTTTGCAGGCGCCGCTGTTCGTCAGCGAAGCGGTGCTCGACGAGGCCGGCGCCCTTCCGATCGACGAGCCGGAGACCGACCAGTTCGCCCTCGATGCGTCAATCGACGCCGAGGTCGACCAGTTCCGAGCCTTCCTCGACGAACTCGACCCCACCGACTTCATCGACACCACCGCGACCGACACCACCGCGACCGACACCACCGCGACCGACACCACCGCGACCGACGACACCCCCACCACCGCGACCGACGACACCCCCACCACCGCGATCGACGACACCCCCACCACCGCGATCGACGACACCCCCACCACCGCGATCGACGACACCCCCACCATCGCGATCGACGACACCCCCACCACCGACGACGACGCACCGTTTGCGTGACACGTCGGGTGACCCGTCCCGCCCGAATCCTCCCGCAAACGTGATGGCGACGAGGTGACTCCGTTTGCGTGACAGTTCGGGTGACCCGTCCCACCGGAAACGCGACGCAAACGTGATGGGTGGCGTGCGTTGGTGCGAGGGCAGCGGGTGCGGGTAGGGACGGCAGGGGAGTGGGTCACTAGGGTTGATGGCCGGACCCGGAACGGCCGGCGTCGCTCGATCAGACAGGAATCCCCATGCGCGAAGCAGTCTTCGTCTCATATGCCCGCACCGGACTCGCGAAGGCCGGCCGTGGCGGCTTCAACATCACGCCGGCGATGACGATGGCGGCCCACGCCATCAGCAGCGCCGTCGACAAGGCCGGGATCGAGCCCGAACTCGTCGAGGACGTTGCGCTCGGCAACGGCGCGCACGGTGCCGCCAACCTCGGCCGCCTCGCCGGCCTGCTCGCTGGTCTGCCCGTGACGACCGGCGGCAACACCATCCAGCGCCACTGCTCGTCGGGGCTCAACTCGATCGCTGTCGCTGCCAACCACATCCGCCTCGACGGCGTCGAGTGTGCAGTCGGCGCCGGTGTCGAGTCGATCTCGATCCCCAGCCCCGGCTTCGGTGGAGCGGTCAACATGGACCCGAAGCTCACCGAGATGTACCCGGCGATCTACATGGCGATGATCGAGACCGCCGACATCGTCGCCGACCGGTACAACGTGTCGCGCGACTACCAGGACGAGTACTCCTACACCTCGCAGATGCGCATGGCTGCTGCCCAGGAGAACGGGCTGTTCGAGGACGAGATCGTGCCGATGGCCACCAAGATGAAGCTCGTCGACAAGGAGACCAAGGAGGAGTCGATCGTCGACTACGTAGTCACCGGCGACGAGTGCAACCGCCCGTCGACCACGCTCGAAGGTCTCCAGAAGCTGCAGCCCGTCCGCGGCGAGGGCAACTACGTCACCGCCGGCAACGCGAGCCAGCTCTCCGACGGCGCGGCCGCCGTGGTGATGATGTCCGACGAGGAAGCGTCGCGTCGCGGCATCGAGCCGCTCGGTGCATTCAAGGGCTGGGCGGTCGCCGGCTGCGAGCCCGACGAGATGGGCATCGGGCCGATCTACGCCGTGCCGAAGCTGTTGAAGCGACACGGTCTCACCGTCGACGACATCGACATCTGGGAGCTCAACGAGGCCTTCGCCAGCCAGTGCCTGTACTCGCGTGACACCCTCGGGATCGATCCCGAGAAGTACAACGTCAACGGCGGCTCGATCGCCATCGGTCACCCGTTCGGCATGACGGGCACCCGCTGTGCCGGCCACATCCTGCTCGAGGGCAAGCGCCGCAACGCCAAGTACGGCGTGGTCACGATGTGCATCGGCGGTGGCCAAGGCGCCGCCGGCCTCATCGAGATCTACTGAGTCGCCCGGGGGGTCAGACCTCGGTCTGACCCCTGGCGTGCAGCGACCGCGTCGCGTCGATGAGTCATCGGGTCGATCCCTGGCGTCGCATCGAGCGCGACGCCGTGTTCCTCGACCGTCCGACGTCCAACGCAAACTCGGGGTTCAGGTCATGCCCTTGTCCATGATCCGTTCGAACGTGCCGGAGTAGCCGAGCTTGCGCAGCAGATACGGGGTGATCCCCGGAGCGATGTTGGCGAGCACGATCAGCGGTCGGATCGGCGGCGTGTTCACCAACACCTCGGCCCGGTTCTTCTTGATGCAGCTCACCACGACTGCGGCAACCTTCTGCGGTTTCGAATTCCCGGCAATCAGCGGCGCCTTCACGCCGCCCTCCACCCATCGGTGTGCCATGCCGACGTCGCTGACCAGGCCGGGACAGACCACGGAGAAGTTGACGTTGTTCCGTTCGTACTCGGATCGCAGCGCATTGGTGAAACCGACCAGGCCATGCTTGCTCGAGCAGTAGGCGGCCTCGCCGGGCACACCTACCTTGCCGCCGCCGGATGAAATGTTGACGACGTGGCCCCGGTCGCGTTCCAGCATGCCGGGCACGATCGCGCGGGTCAGCAGGATCGGCGCTTCGAGGTTGATCCGCAGCGTGTCGACGAAGTCCGACTCGGGCGCTTCGTGGAAGCGGCGCACGATGTCGATCGCAGCGTTGTTGATCAGGATGTCGATCGGTCCGAGTTCCGTTTCGGTGCGCTCGATCAGCCGGGCGCGGTCCTCGGCGATCGAGACGTCACCGACCGTGGCGATCGCCTTGACGCCCATCGACTCGATCTCCGAGCGCACCTTCTCGAGTTCGTCGGCGGACCGAGCGGTCAACGACAGGTTGACCCCTTCGTCGGCGAGCGCTCTGGCGATGTACACGCCGATGCCGCGCGACGCCCCCGTCACGATTGCTGTGGTCCCCCGGAGTTCTTTCATGGGCCGTGACCCTAGTTGGTCAGCGCCCGGCGTAGTTCGGGTCGCGCTTCTCGAGGAACGCGGCAACACCCTCGCGGTGGTCGTCGGTGCGGAACAACTCGGCGAGCGACGAGCTGACCCAGCGGCCGAGGTCGTCCCAGTTCGGATCCAGCGCCTCGCGCAGCCCCCGCTTGAGCGCCTGGACGGCGAGCGGGGGATTGGCGGCGATCGACTCGGCGATCTCGAGCGCCGTCGGGAGCAGGTCATCGTGGGCGACGACACGCGACACGAGCCGGAGTTCGCGAGCTTCGGCGGCGTCGACGACCCGACCGGTGTACAGCAGCTCGGCGGCATGTTCGCGCCCGACCAGCGCGGCCAGCCGGGCGAGCCCGGCGACGTCGCAGCACAGCCCGCGCTTCACGAACAGCTCACCGAACTTGGCGCGCTCGGAGGCGACCCGGATGTCGGCCATCAACGCGAGCTCCATTCCCCAGCCGACCGCGGCACCGTTGACGGCGGCGATCACGGGGACGTCGGTCCGCAGGAGGCTGCCGGCCGCCGGTGTCAGCCGCGGCTCGCGGTCCGCTCGCTGCAGGTCGGCGCTGGCCGCGACCATCACCTGCTTGACGTCGTCGCCCGAGCAGAACGCCGGATCGCGTCCCGTGATCACCAGACAGCGGGCGGTGGTGGTGTCGACGGCGTCGGCGAGTTCGGCGTAGGTGGTGAAGGTCAGCGCGTTGCGCGCCTCGGGGCGGTCGATGGTGATGATGCCGACGTGGCCGCGCTGCTCGTACTCGATCTCGGTGTACACGCGGCCAGCCTGTCATTCGCCAGCGGTCGGGCACGTGGCGGACCGCCTCGGCATGGTCGATTCTCGTGCGTCGATCACCTGACTCTCACCTGATTCTGACCCTCGGTCGAAAGGCTCGATCGCGTGGAAACACCCGTCGCCCCTCCCTACACGAACCCGCTCTCCGGCATCCCGGGCGAGCCTCCCCGCGCGTGGGCGCCGCCCGCCAGCGCCCCGACTCCTCCCGAGCCCTCGACGCCGACACCCTCGCTGCGTCCCCGCGGTCGTGGCCGCTTCAGCGCCGGTGTCCTCGTCGGCGTCGCGCTCACCGGCGCTGCCGTCGGTGGATATGCGATCGGCCAGCAGGACGAGCCGTCTGCAGCGGTCACGACCGTCGCGCCGCCGGTCGTCGCTCAGGACGTCAGCGCGTCGACCGGCTCGATCAGCGACCTCGTGGCCGCCGTTCGCCCCTCCGTGGTGTCCGTCCGCCAGGAGGTCACCCAGACCAACCCGCTCGGCCAGACGTCGCGAGGGCAGGCCGCCGGGACCGGGTTCGTGCTGTCGGCCGACGGGTACATCGTCACCAACAACCACGTGATCGCCGAGGGCGACAGTCCGGTGGTCACCTTCGCCGACGGCACCACCGAGCCGGCAACGATCGTCGCCGGCGACCCGAGCCGCGATCTCGCCGTGCTCAAGGTCGACCGCACCGACCTCGTCCCGCTGGCTGTCGGCGACTCCGACGCCCTCCGCCTCGGCGACCAGCTGATCGCGGTGGGCTATGCGCTCGACCTCAACGGCGAGCCGTCGGTGACCGCCGGCATCCTGTCGGCCAAGAACCGAACGATCACCGCCGAGAACGGCGCCCAGCTCGTCAACCTCCTCCAGACCGACACAGCGATCAACCCCGGCAACTCTGGCGGCCCGTTGCTGAACGCTCGCGGCGAGGTGGTCGGCATCAACACGGCGATCGCCGGCGGCGCCGAGAACATCGGCTTCGCGATCGCGATCACCCCGGTGATGGACGTCATCGACTCGCTCCGCGACGGCAGCGTTCCGGACCGGGCGCTGATGGGCGTCACCACGCAACCGACCGGTGAGGGCCTCGGCGTCGAGATCGTCGAGATCGCCGACGGCTCCGGCGCGGCCGACAGCGATCTGCGAGTCGGCGATGTGATCGTCGCCGTCGATGACACCGACATCACCGACCCGACGTCGCTCGGCGCCGCAGTCGCGACGTACCAGCCGGGCGACACCGTCACCGTGACCGTCGAGCGAGGCAACTCCACACAGGACGTGCAAGTCACCCTCGGCACCCGCCCCACCTGACCGATCGTGGTTCCCCGAGCCCAGGGCTCCGGGAACCACATTCCGGACGTGACCCCGTTCTTTCGGACCCGACCCGAACAGACAGGGTTGTCGGGACGCTCGGAGGTTGGTCCTACGACACTCAGGCGGCGGGGAGTGCGGTGATGAAATCGGCCCGGGTCGCCGGGCCGAGGGACGGCTCGGGCGGGCGCTGGTCCTTCGTCTGCAGGATGGCGAACACCCTGGCGCCGAAGTCGGCGTCGGTCAGCAGGGCGTCGGGCGGTGACAGAAGGTTCAGGTTGCGGACGAACGCCCGCAACACCACCTGATCGGAGCGCAGCGCCGGTGCCAGCCCGTCACGCAACACCGAGCGGGTGAACGCCCGAGGGTCCGACGCGTCGCCGTAGGGTTCCTCGCCGGCGAGCAGCGCGGCAGCGACCCGGCGGGCCTCGCGGTCCTGTTCGACCGACGAGCGGTACCACGGATGGATCTCCGTGCGCAGCGCCGCGTCGTAGGTGACGGCGACAGCACGCACGTCGTCGGGATGCTCGCCGATCGCCTGCGCCAGCAGGTGCGCGCTCCAGTAGGCGGTGCTGCAGCCGCGGCCGTACAGCGGATTGGTGCACAGCACCGCGTCACCGACGGGGACGAGTCCGATCGCGGCCGGTTCGCCGTCGACGACGTAGTCGCTCCACTTGTTCAAGAGCCCCGCCATCATGTGGACCTCGGGCGTGATCGGCTCGGCGCGACCGTCGAGCCATGGTGCCGTCGCCGGCAGCGATCGGGCGGCGGCGTCGAACGCGGCCGGGTCGGCGAGGCGGCGGCGGAGTTCGTCGTCGTCGGTGGGCACGGCGAGCGTGATCGAGAACGTCCGGTTGTCGCCGACGAACGTGCCGTACTTGACGTAGCCGAGATCGCCACCGATCGGTCCGGTCCGGGGTGGCACTTCGGCATCGGGCAGCAGACGGTAGAAGCGGCTGGCGTAGACGATGCCGGTGTCCTCGACGGTCTCGGTGACCGGACGGGCGCCGATCTCGGCGAGCCAGTCGGCCACGGCACTGCGCCGCCCGTTCGCCGCCACCACCAGATCGGCGCCGAGTTCGGTGCCGTCATCGAGCCGAACCCCTCTCACGACCGGCCCAACGTCGAAATTCGGAGCCGAACGTGCGCCAGACGCAACGTTCGCTCCGAATTTCGGGTGAGCGGAGGGGTCAGGGGAGATCTGGGCGGCGGGGAGGAGGCCGATGGCGGCGACGCCGGTCCGGATCGTCACGTTGGCCTCGGCGAGCGCGGCGCGGCGCAGGACCCACTCGAACGTGGTGCGACGGCAGGCGATCATCACCAGGTCGTCGTCGCCGGGCTCGGGCTCGAACTTCATCTCGGGCGGGACGCCGTCGCCGAAGCGCATCTCGGTCGCGCCCTCGGCGAGCAGTGCGTCGAGGATGTCGGGCTGATGGTCGCGCAGCAGGTTGCGCAGCCGCGCGAGGAACGCGTGGCTGTGGCGCACCTGCGGGGCGCCGCGGCGGTTCCACTCGAACGCCTCGTCGGCGGTGGCCGGCATCGGCGTGTCATCGCGCTCGATGACCGTCACCTCGTGTCCTGCGCGGCCGAGCTGCACGGCCGTGGCCAACCCGGCCACGCCGCCGCCGACCACGAGGACGTTCACGGCTCGAAGACCAAGCCGTCGAAGTCGCCCGATGAGCGCCACCCGGCGATGTACTGGAAGTAGGCGACCGGGCCCTCGGGGAAGGCCATCGAGTTCAGCACCGCCCGCCGACCTTCGATCGGCTTGCCCTCGTTGTTGTAGTACCCCGGCGTGCAGTCGGGTGAGTTCGTCATCCGCGTCTGCGCGCCGGCCTCGAGCCGCTCGATCCACGCCTGCTCGGCTTCGGGTGTCACCTCGACGGTCACCTCGTCGCCGGTCTCGGCGGCGACGTCGAGCGCGTGTCGCACGACGGCGGCGATCGTCGCACCCGCCTCGAGGTAGTTGTGTGGGACGTTCGAGATCAGGTTCGCCGCCTGGCTCAGGGTGACCATGAACAGGTTCGGGAACCCGTGCACGTGGATGCCGTGCAGGCTCTGCATCCCGTCGGCCCAGCGCTGTGTGAGCGTCACACCGTCGCGGCCCGTCGTCTCGAATCCTGAGCGTCGCGTCAGCTCGGTCCCCACCTCGAAGCCCGAGGCATAGATGATGCAGTCGAGCTCGTAGTGCTCGCCGTTCGCCCAGATGCCGGTGGCGTCGATGCGCTCGACACCCTTGCCGTCGGTGTCGATCAGGTGTGTGCCGGGTTGGTTGTAGGCGTCGAGGTACTCGTCGTGGAAGCACGGCCGCTTGCACAGCTGGCGATACCAGGGCTTGAGCGCCTCGGCAGTCTCGGCGTCGGCGACCAGCGCGTCGACACGCGCGCGGATCTCGGTCATCTTCTCGTCGTCGGAGTCCTCGTAGGCCCGGATGAAGTTCTCCCGGTTGAACTCCTTGCCACTCGACATCACCTTGTCGCGGATGCGCTTGCTGATGTCGGTCCAGCCGTCGTGCACCAGGTCCTCGTCGGCGAACCCGCCGGTCTGCAGCGTGGTGAAGTTCATCAACCACTTCGCCTGCCAGCCCGGCTCGAGCCCGCGGAACCAGTCGGGATCGATCTCGTGGTTGTTGCGCACGTCGATCGACGACGGCGTGCGCTGGAACACGTACAGCTCCTTCGCGGCGCGGGCGAGGTGCGGGATGCACTGCACCGCCGTGGCGCCGGTGCCGATGATGCCGACGCGCTTGTCGGCCAGCCCGGTCAGCGGCGCGCCGTTCGGGTCGCCGCCGGTGTAGTCGTAGTCCCAGCGGCTCGTGTGGAAGCTGTGGCCCTCGAACGTCTCGATGCCCGCGATGCCGGGAAGCTTCGGGCGGTGCAGCGGACCGGTGCCCATCGCCACGAACTTCGCGCGCATCTCGTCGCCGCGGTTGGTGCGGATGATCCAGCGGCGAGCGTCGTCGTCCCAGTCGAGCGAGGTGACCTCGGTGGACAACACCGCTCGGTCGTACAGGTCGTAATGGCGGCCGATGCGGCGTGAGTGGTCGAGGATCTCCGGGCCGTGCGTGTACTTCTCGCTCGGCATGTGGCCGGTCTCCTCGAGCAGCGGCAGATAGACGAACGCCGCCGTGTCACACTGCGCGCCGGGGTACCGGTTCCAGTACCAGGTGCCGCCGAAGTCGCCGCCCTTCTCGATGATCCGGATGTCGTCGACGCCGACGTCACGAAGCTTCGCGGCGGTCACCAGGCCGGCGAACCCGCCGCCGATGAAGGCGAACGTCACCTCGTCGAACAGCGGCTCGCGGTCGGTCGGCTCGACGTAGGGGTCCTCGACGTACTGCTCGAAGACCCCGGTGACCTCGATGTACTGCTCGTTGCCGTCGGGCCGCAGCCGCTTGTCGCGCTCCTCGCGGTACTTGCGTCGCAGCGCCTCTCGGTCGATGTCGGTCGTCGTCCCCATGGTTGCACCGTACAAGCTTCACTCCCGCCCGTTTGCGTCGCGATTCGGATGACCCGGCCCATCCGAATCGCCCCGCAAACGTGGTTGTTCGCAATTGTGGATGGTCGGAGGTGTGGGACAATCGGGTGGTGCAGGTTGCTCTGGCGTCCTACCCGGGGGTGTCGGCGAACGAGTGCGAAGCGTTCACGCTCGTGTTCGAGCGGCTCGCCAACACCGAGATCGTCGGAGTCGGGGAGTTCGTCGGGAGCGTCGGTGGGCCGGGCGGCGGGGCGGTCGTCGATCGGCGCTTCGATGACGTGCGGACACCGGACGTCGTTCTGGTGCCAGGCGGCCTGGGGTGTGCCCGAGCGGCCGAGGACCCCGCGCTACGCGACTGGTTGCTCACGGTCGCCCCGCAGTGCCAATGGCTGGCGTCGAGTTCGACCGGGACGGTGATCGTGGCGGCCGCAGGATTGCTCGACCACCACGAGGCGGCCACGCACTGGCTGGCCGGTGAGCTCCTCGGGCGGTACGGCTCGATCTCTTCCGCGGAGCGCATCGTCGAGATCGGCAACGTGATCACCTGCGAGGGTGAGATCACTGCGATGCACGTCGCGCTGTTGGTCGCCCTGCGCCTGATGGGCCCGGCCGAGGTCGCCCGCGTGCGGGCGGAACTCGACCGCTACGGCCGCAGCGGTGAGCGCACGGTGCCGCGTCGGTGGTGGCGTCGACGTCCACGACGGCCGAGTGGTCCGCAGCGGCCGCGCAACCCCGAACTCGTCGCCCCGGACGTGATCGAGTTCGGCCCGCTGATCACCCACCGGGACTGACCGCCCGCGCCCACCCCACCACGTTTGTGTGCAGATTCGGGTGCCCCGGGTCTCCGAAAACGTCACGCAAACGGGGTGGAGTGGGCGCGGTACGTAACCTGAGGGGATGCGCACGCTGTACGACGCCGACCACGAAGCCTTCCGCGAATCGTTCGCCTCGTTCGTCGCGAAGGAGGTGTCGCCGCACTACCTCGAATGGGAGGAAGCCGGCATCGCGCCACGCGAGATGTATGCGTCGGCCGGGCAGTACGGGTTCGTCGGCATGGCGATCCCGGAGCAGTACGGCGGGGGTGGCACCGACGACTTCCGCTTCAACGCAATCCTCAGCGAGGAGTTCAACGCGGTCGGCATCGGTGGCGCCGGCCTCGGCCTCACACTCCACAACGACATCTGCACGCCGTACTTCATCGAGTACTGCACCGACGAGCAGGCCGACCGCTGGATGCCCGGAATCGCCTCGGGCGAGCTGATCACCGCTGTCGCGATGACCGAGCCCGGCACCGGATCTGACCTTGCCGGTATCGCCACCACGGCCATCCGCGACGGCGACGAGTACGTCGTGAACGGCTCGAAGACGTTCATCACCAACGGCATCAACTCCGATCTCGTGATCGTGGCCGCCAAGACCGACCCGACCGAACGTCATGCGGGTCTGTCGCTGCTGATCCTCGAACGGGGGATGGAGGGCTTCGAGCGCGGTCGGAACCTCGACAAGATCGGGATGCACAGTCAGGACACCGCCGAGCTGTTCTTCAACGACGTGCGCGTGCCGGTCACCAACCGCCTCGGCGACGAGGGCAAGGGCTTCACCTACCTCGCCGCGAACCTCGCCCAGGAACGGCTGTCGATCGCGATCGCCGGTGTGTCCGCGGCACGCGCCGCGCTCGGGTGGACACTCGAGTACGTCGGCGAGCGCACCGCGTTCGGCAAGTCGATCGGCACGTTTCAGAACACCAAGTTCGTGCTCGCCGAGATCGCCACCGAGGTCGATGTCACCCAGGCCTACGTCGACCAGTGCATCCTGCAGCTCAACGCCAAGCAGCTCACGCCGGCGATGGCCGCGCAGGCCAAGTACTGGTGCACTGACCTCCAGAACCGGGTCGTCGACCGATGCCTCCAGCTGTTCGGCGGCTACGGCTACATGACCGAGTACCCGATCGCCCGCGCGTACGTCGATGCCCGGGTGACCTCGATCTACGGCGGCACCAACGAGGTCATGAAGACGATCATCGCCAAGTCGATCGGTCTGTGAGGAGCGAATCGTGATCCGCCACGTCGTCACGTTCCGCTGGAACGACTCGGTCACCGACGAGCACCTCGCCTCGGTGTCTGCCGGCCTCGATGCGCTGCCCGGTGCGATCGCCGAGATCGTCGTCTACCGCCACGGCCCCGATCTCGGGCTCGCCCCGGGCAACTGCGACTACTCGATCACGGCCGACTTCGCGAACGTCGACGACTTCGCGGTCTACCGCGACCACCCCGTGCACCAGCGGTTCATCGCCGAGCACATCACCGGCCGCGTCACCGAACGCGTCGCCGTCCAGTTCGAATACCAGGACTGAACGGGACAACACGGGTCTGACCCGTGTTGTCCTTCCGGACTGAACGATGACATCGCGGGTCTGACCCGTGATGTCATCAGGTGGGCGCGGGGACGGGGTCGCGTCGGCGGAGCTGGAGTTTCCAGAGGCCGAGGGCGCCGAGGCCGACCGGGATGATCGACAGCCACGTCAGGATCCGGAAGATGAGGATCGCGGCGGTGATCTGGTTGACGTACTGTTGGCCGGCGGCCGCGGTCAGCATGCCGATGTAGGCGATCTCGCTGACGCCCGCGTCGCCCGCCGTGATCGGGAACACCGTCAGGCCCTGCACGAGCGCGAACACGACGAACACTTGCGTCCACGGCAGCTCGGTCTCGCTGACCCCGGTGAAGCGCAGGCACATCAACAGCAGCCCGAACTTCGTCGCCGACGTGAGGACCGTCGCCCACGTCGCGACCAGCCACCGATCGCGCAGGGTCTGCACGGCTTTGGAACGCGCAGCGACCATCTGGGCCGGGAGATCCTCGGGTGTCGGCTTGCGCAGCAGGCGCAGCACCCTCGACCACACCGGTTCGATCAGCCGCCCGGCCTGCTCGGTGCGCTTCTCGGATCCCAGCACGAACGCCATCACGACGACGCCCAACCCGACGATCATGCAGATCGTCACCACGGTCTGCAGCGTGTCGCTCAACGGGGCGTCGGACACGACCAGCCCGATCGCCGCGATGACCGGCAACACCAACTTGATGCCGATGCTGAAGATGCCGCCCGCCGCGACCGCCAACGTCGCCTCGCCGGTCGTGCGACCCCACGACGTCAGCATCCGGTAGCGCAGCGGCAGGTCGCTCGGCCCCGGAACCACCGAGGTGACCGATGCCGGGCCGAGGAAGGCCACGATCCCGTGCCGCACCGCGAGCCCCGGCACCAGCGACGCGGTCAGGAGCCCCTGCGACGCGATCCAGAGGATCCACAGGCTCAGCAGCGAGATGATCTCCGCATCGTTGAGCGAGCGGGCGGCGTCGAGGATGGCGTCGAGGTCGAGATCGTCGAACGTTCTGAGGAGGATCCAGCCCGAGATGCCGAGCGCCGCGACGATGAACACGATCCGGAACAGGATCTTGCGGATGCTCGGCCGCGGCACCTGCGGGATCTCCCCGTCGGGGCCTGCGGCGTCCACCGCAGCGTCCACCCTGTCGTTTCGGGTCGGGTCCGGAAGGACAGGGTCGTCGTCAGGGGCGGTCGTCATCGGTCCCGACACTCTCACGTACGGCGGCGACGACGGTCGATCGTGCCTCGATCACCGGCGGCACCAGGCCGACCCGGTCGCGGACCTTGACGCGGCCGAGCAGCACGTCCGCCTGGCGGAGCAGCGGCGGCCACACCACCAGCGCGAGCACCCCGCCCACGGCGACCACGATCCCGGCGGCCACCGCAGCCCATCCGTCGGCGAGCCACAGGCCCGCCAACGTCCAAGTCGCCACCAACGTGACCAGCCCCAACAGCATCCGCACCGTGCCCTTGGTCGCCGTCGAGCGCACCAACCCGGTGCCGACGACGACGATCAGCACCGCAGGGAGGTGGACCAGCGTGACCGGCACGATCAACGAGCCGGCGACGAACAGCACGACGGCGGACAACACGAGCCGTCCCGTCGACACCCGCCGGGGACGCAGCTCGCGAGCGGTGATGCCCATCAACTGCAACCGCGTGGCGAAGTCACGGTAGGCGACGATCACCCGTTCACGGGCCGCGGGCTCGGCGACCGCGAGCCGTCGCGCCACGACCTCGGCGTCGCCGAAGGACACCTCGACGTGCCCGGTCGCCTCGCTGCGCTCCTCCTGGGCGGCCGCACGCAGCACCTCGCGTTCGTCGAGGCTCGCGAACTGCGGCGACACACGCTCGAGCGCCTCGGTGATCCTGACGGTGAGCGCTTCGGCGTCGGCCCGGTCCGGTTCGCCGTCCGTGCCCAGCCCGGCGCCGGCGAACCCGGCCACCTCGATCGGTTCGCCGAACATGACGACGGCCCGGCTGCGGGTCTCGACCCGGCTCTCGAACGCCATCCCGATCGGCACGATCACCACATCGGGCGCGGTCGGCAGCGCGCCGAGCGCGATTCTCGCGGCGCCCGACTTCACCCGATCGAGCCCGGCGCGGTCGCCGGTCGTACCCTCGGGGAAGATCGCCACGGTGGCCCGCTGTGCGAGCTCGCGATGGCAGGCGTCGAACACGGAGGTGTTGTCGCTCGCACGGTCGCCGTCGGCGGTGCGGTACACGGGGAGCACGCCCGCGAGCCCGAGGAACGGGCGTGCGACGACCACCTTCCACAGCGCCGCCTTCGCGAGGAAACGAGGGAGCCGGCCGAGGACACCGGCCACCACCACCGGGTCGACGAAGCCGTTGCCGTGGTTGGCGACGATCAGCACCGGTCGATCGTGAGGGAGCCGCTCGCGCCAGCGGACGTCGACCGATCGATGGAACGCCAGCACGAGGCCGCGGGCGACCAGGCCGATGCTCCGGTCGGTGAACCGACGGAACATGCGCGGGGCCCGATCGGGATCGGCGGCACCGTAGGCACTGTCGACCCACGCCGAGCGCGACGATCGCGGTGAGCACGTGCCACACCGCGTGCGGCTGCAGCCACGAGTCGGGGTCGCACACCGGCGAGTCGGGGGTGCCCAACCCCCACATCGAGACAGCGACGGCGCCGAGCGCCAGGAGCGGCCACGACCACACGCCGGCCATGGCGCGGCGGCGCGCCAACAGCGAGGCCGCCACGATGACGACGACGGCGACCGCCGCGGTGATGTTCGTCGCCTCTGGTGCGACCGCCCACAGCAACGACGAGACGGCGAGCCCCACGGCCAGGCCGACCAGTGAGCCGACGTCGGTGCGATCACGCAGTCGCCCCACGTGCCATCCGGCGACGAATGCGAGGGCTCCGATCAGCGGCACGTCGTGGAGGAACTGGCTGAGGTCGCTCGCCGCGCCGTGGTACAGCAGGCTGCCGACCCCCTCTGCGGCAACCACCGCCGCGAGGCCGTAGGCCGCCCGGGGAAGGCGCGAACGGTGGACTTCCCACGCCAGCACCAGCCCGGCGGCGACGTACGCGAGCGAACTCCAGGCGTTGAGATCCTGCTCGAGGAACCAGTCGTCGCGCAGCTCGCAGTCGGAGTTGTCCGAGCTCACCGCCGGGCCCCGCTCACGCCGCGGAGGCGTTGTCGGAACCGGTCGGCCCGATCCCGGTCGACCAGGCCTGGCGCAGCGACTCTCGTCGACGATCGACGTCGGTGAACTGGGCGACGAGCCCGCCCACGACGAGCCCGCCGTAGATCACGAACCACCACCAGTCGTCGGCGACGTACTCGGTGGTCATCCCGATGCTGAAGTCCTCGGTGTCGAACGTGCCGAACAACAGCATCAGTCCGGCGACGACCACGCTCGACCCGGCGAGCGCGGTGAGCACCGTCAGCAACACCATCGGCAGGTCGCCGGCAATGGCGACGAACGCCAGCACGACCGCCATGACGACACCGCTGAGCACGATCAGCCACGACCAGCTCACGCCGAGCGCCACCATCAGGCTCGTGCCCAGCACGAACCCGATCCCCATCATGCCGATGACCACCGACACCTCGTAGTACAGGTACGCGATCAGGCCGAACACGAGGGCGAGCCCGAAGCCGACGAACCACCCGAGCGCGTTGCCGAGGAACCCGGCATCTCCGGACACCAGACCGGCGCCGACCATGAATCCGGCGAACGCTCCCCACAACGGGATGACGAGACGCATCGCGAGGTACCCCCGGAAACAGAACACGGCCCCGGTGAGCAGAGCGATGACGCCGACCACGAAGTCGTTCATGGCCCCACTCTTGCAGAGCCGTCGGACCCTGGCGAGATCATCGTCGTGGTGCCAGACTCCGGTCATGGCTGCTTCTCTCGCTCTGCTCTGCACCGATGGATCGGATCTCGCGCTGAGCGCCATCCGCCAGGGTCTCGATCTGCTGGCGCCGCCCGACCGCATCGTGCTGGTGTCGGTGTCGTCGCCCATCGACCCCACCCTGGTCACCGGCACCGGATTCGCCGGCGGCGTGATGACGTACGACGAGAAGAACGATCTGGTCGAAGCGCAGCGCCTCGCCGCGCAGACGCACCTCGACGAGACCGTCGCTGCTCTCGGCCTCGACGATGCCGAGACGATGGTGGTGATCGGCGATGCGGGCCACGAGATCTGCCGACTCGCCGAGACGCTGCCAGCCAGCGTGGTGGTGCTGGGGACCCACGGACGCAGCGGCATCAAGCGTGCGATCATGGGATCGACGTCCGATCACGTCGTGCGCCACTGCGTGTGCCCGGTCCTGGTGCAGGGCGCCGGCTGAGGGTGATTCCGTCCGGAAGGACGCGTTACTGTCGTCACGTTCATCCGATCAGTTGCACAGGAGCGCACCATGCCGGACGGCAAGCCGAACATCCTCGTCATCTGGGGCGATGACATCGGGATCTCCAATCTGAGCTGCTACAGCGACGGCCTGATGGGGTACCGCACCCCGAACATCGACCGGGTCGCCCACGAGGGCGTGCGCTTCACCGACTACTACGGCGAGCAGAGCTGCACCGCCGGCCGGTCGGCGTTCATCACCGGCCAGAATCCGTACCGCACTGGTTTGAGCAAGGTCGGCATGCCCGGCGCCGACATCGGCCTGCAAGCACCCGACCCGACGATCGCCACGGCACTGAAGGCGCAGGGCTACACCACCGGTCAGTTCGGCAAGAACCACCTCGGCGACAAAGATGAGTTCCTGCCGACGATGCACGGTTTCGACGAGTTCTTCGGCAACCTCTACCACCTCAACGCCGAGGAGGAGCCCGAGCACGAGGACTACCCGAGCGACGAGGAGTTCCCGAACTTCCGCGAGCGGTTCGGTCCGCGCGGCGTGATCCATTCGTGGGCGAACGGCGACGGCACTCAGCGCATCGAGGACACCGGTCCGCTCACGCGTGAGCGCATGAAGACGATCGACGACGAGATCGTGCCCGAGGCCATGCGGTTCATGAGCGACGCCAAGGACCACGACACGCCGTTCTTCGTGTGGTTCAACACGACCCACATGCACTTCCGGACTCACATCAAAGATGGCAGCCGCGGCAAGGCCGGCCGCTGGCAGTCGGAGTACCACGACACCATGGTCGACCACGACGAAATCGTCGGGCAGCTGCTCGACTTCCTCGATGAACACGGCCTCGCCGAGGACACGATCGTGATGTATTCGACCGACAACGGTCCGCACATGAACACGTGGCCCGACGCCGGCATGACCCCCTTCCGCAGCGAGAAGAACTCGAACTGGGAGGGCGCCTACCGCGTGCCGGCGATGGTCCGCTGGCCGGGTCACATCCCGGCCGGCGAGGTGCTCAACGGCATCGTCAGCCACAACGACTGGTTCGTCACATTTCTCGCGGCCGCGGGCGACCCCGACATCCAGGACGAGCTGAAGGCCGGCGCCGACCTGAACGGCACGACCTACAAGGTCCACCTCGACGGCTTCAACCAGCTCGACTACATCACCGCAGCGGTCGACGGGAGCCCGCGCAAACACTTCTTCTACGTGTCCGACGACGGCGATCTCACTGCGCTGCGATTCGACAACTGGAAGATCGTGTTCCTCGAACAACGAGCGACCGGGACGCTGCAGATCTGGGCCGAGCCGTTCACCGAACTGCGCGTGCCGAAGATCTTCAATCTGCGCACCGACCCCTACGAACGCGCTGACATCACCTCGAACACGTACTACGACTGGCTGATCGACCGGGCGTGGGTGCTGGTGCCCGCCCAGATGTACGTGGCGGAGATGCTGCAGACGTTGGCCGAGTTCCCGCCGCGGCAGGCGCCGGCATCGTTCAACATCGAGCAGGTGCTCGCCAAGCTGGAAGCGGGGGTCGCCGAGCGCGTGATCGAACTCCCGGCGGGCACGTTCCGCATGGGCTCCGACGACCACTATCCCGAGGAGGCGCCGGCGCACCGCGTGAGCGTCGACGCCTTCTCGATCAGCCCGACCACGGTCACCAACGAGCGGTACGCCGCGTTCGTCGACGCCACCGGCTACGTCACCGTCGCCGAGCGCCCACTCGACCCGGCGGACTTCCCGGGCGCTCCGGCCGAGAACCTGGTCGCTGGATCGCTGGTGTTCACGATGACAACGGGCCCGGTCGACCTTCGCCACCTCAGCCAGTGGTGGACGTGGACGCCGGGCGCCTCGTGGCGGCATCCCGAGGGATGGGGATCGACGATCGAGGACCGGTTGGAGCATCCGGTCGTGCACGTGGCGTTCGAGGACGCCGAGGCGTACGTCGCCTGGGCGGGGGAGGAGCTGCCGACCGAGGCGCAGTGGGAGTACGCGGCACGTGGCGGTGTGGACGATCGGGCATTCGTCTGGGGTGACGAGGCCGTCCCCGGCGGGCAGTATCTCGCGAACTTCTGGCAGGGCGACTTCCCGTGGCGCAACAGCGAAGCCGACGGCTTCACCGGCACGGCGCCGGTCGGGTCGTTCCCCCCGAACGACTTTGGCCTCTACGACATGGCCGGCAACGTCTGGGAGTGGACGACCGACTGGTACGCCGAGCAGCACCCCCGCGATGCCGACACGCCGTGCTGTGTGCCGAGCAACCCTCGCGGCCCTGACGTCGAAGCGAGCTACGACCCGGACCAGCCGCAGTTCCGGATCCCCCGCAAGGTGATCAAGGGAGGCTCGTTCCTCTGCGCCGACAACTACTGTCAGCGGTATCGCCCGGCCGCCCGTCGCCCGCAGATGGTCGACACCGGCATGAGCCACATCGGCTTCCGGACGGTCCGCACGAGGAGCTGACCATGACCATCGATTTTCTTCCCTCATGGAACGACGGGGCCACGAAACGGGCCATCGTCGACTTCCTCGCCGCGGCTCGAGACGTGCCGGTCGCCGAGCGGGTTGCGGTGCTCGACAACGACGGCACCCTGTGGTGCGAGAAGCCCAACTATCCGCAGCTCGAGTTCCTGCTCGGCGAACTGGCCCGAGCGGTCGGCGCCGACCCGAGCCTGGCGAGCCGCGAGGAATACCGGGCACTGATCGAGGGCGACACCGTCGCCCAGTCCGAACTCGGGCTCGAACGAATCGCGCTGGCGCTGATCGAACTCTGCGCCGGCATCTCGCCCGAGCAGTTCGATGCCGGTGTCCGCTCGTTCTTCTCGGCGGCCCGCCATCGCGATCGCGGTGTGCCGTTCTCCGAGGTGCGATACCAGCCGATGCTCGAGCTGCTCGACGAGCTCCGGCGAGCGGAGTTCGACGTGTTCATCGTCACTGGTGGCGGCACCGAGTTCGTCAGGGCGATCAGTCACGAGTTCTACGGGGTCCCGCCGGAGCGCGTCGTCGGCACGCGTGCGAGCTACGACTTCGTCCGCGATGCCGACGGGCGCGCCGGCTTGCTCCGCAACAGCGATCTGGTCGCAGCCGACGCCAACGAGGGCGCCACCAAGGTGATCAACATCCAGCGTGAGCTCGGACGACGCCCGATCTTCGCGGCGGGGAACTCGCCCGGCGACGCCGAGATGCTCGACTACGCAATGGCCACGCACGGACCGGCGCTGGCGCTGCTGGTCGACCACGACGACGCCGACCGCGAGTACGCGTACGAGGGCGTGGCCGCCACGTTCGACGCGGCCGGCTCCTTGCTCGACACCGCCGCAGCGAGCGGTTGGACCGTCGCCAGCATGCGCAACGACTGGGCATCCATCTACGCCACCGATCAGGGACACCGATGAGTTTCGGCGCGCACAGGTGGCGCGGAAACTCATCGCTTCGGGCGGTGGCGGTGGCGACGGCGCTCGCACTGGTGGGTGGCCTGCTGCTGACAACGCCCGCGGCCGCGCAGGACGAGCCGAACAGCTCGCCCGAGCAGGAGTTGGTCGAGCGGTTCGCGCCGATCCTGCTGCTCAAGGAGCAGGAGGCGCCGTGCGATCCCGACGGCGAGCCGTACTCGCCGCAGTCGGTCGACATCGTGCTCGACAATCCCGATGTCGTGTTGCGCCAGGTCGGCAACGGCGACCCGGTCCTGAAGGTCGCGCCGGTCGCCGCGGACCTTCACGGGCGCAGTGAGGGCTTCTTCCTCGACTTCCCGGGCGGTGCGCTCGAGCCGGGCTGCATCTACGAGCAGGACTTCGACCGCTACACCGGCACCGTCACCGGCGAGCGCGAGCCGGTGGTCTACGCGCACATCGCCACGCAAGCCGACGAGCCGGGCAAGCTCGCCGTGCAGTACTGGTTCTACTGGTACTTCAACGACTGGAACAACAAGCACGAGAGTGACTGGGAGGGCATCCAGTTGCTCTTCGACGTCGGCACGGTCGACGAGGCGCTGCAGACCGAACCCGTCAGCGTCGGCTACGCACAGCACGAGGGCGGCGAACGCGCCTCGTGGGACTCGTCGAAGCTCGAACGCGAGGGCACCCGTCCATACGTGTATCCCTCCGCTGGCTCGCACGCGAGCTACTTCAGCTCCGCCCTGTACCTCGGGCGCAGTGCCAGCGAGGGCTTCGGGTGCGACACGACCGCGGACCCGTCGGTGCGCACCGACCCGTCGGTGATCCTGTTGCCGTCCGCGTCGGAAGGTCCCGACGACGAGTTCGCATGGCTCGACTTCGGTGGCCGTTGGGGTGAACGGCAGTCCGGTGCGTTCAACGGTCCGACCGGACCGCAGAGCAAGCAACGGTGGACCCACCCGGTCGACTGGCACGACGAGCTGCGCGCGGACAGCGTGGTCGTCCCGGCGGGGGATGGCTCGGGCGAGGCGATCATCAACTCGTTCTGCAGCGTGGTCGAGGCCGGGTCGGGCGCGCTCGTCACGTTGAAGACCTCGCCGCTCCGGCTCGTCGTCACGCTGGCGATCGTGGTGCTGATCGGTATGTGGCTGGCGCGGCGCACGGTGTGGAACAGGGTGAGTGCGTTGCCGATGGTGCGCCGTCGCCGTGCGGGACAGATCATCCGGGCCGCAGCGGGGTCGTACCGGCGACGCTCCCGGATCCTGATCACGATCGGGCTCGTCTATCTCCCGGTGTCGATCCTCGTCGCAGCGACGGGCTCGGTGCTCCAGGTGATCCCGATCGTTCGCCGAGTCACCGTCCTGGCCGCCAACGCGAGCGAGACCAGCCTGATCTTCGCGTTGCTGGCCGGGAGCATCGCCAACCTGCTCGCCTTCGTCGCCGTCAACGCCATGGTCGCCGCCTACTACGACCTGCTCGGCGATGGTGATGCCGACGCGTCGGGCATCGATGCGGTCCGGCGGGCATGGACCCACGCGGTCGACCTGCTCGCCGGCTTCGGCAGGGCGCTGGCGATCGTGCTCGTCCTGCTGATGAGCGTCGTCGGCATCCCCGTCGGCATCTGGTTCCTCGTGAGGTACCAGTTCATGGCGCAGGTGGTGGTCACCGAAGACCGCAACGGCAAGGACGCGCTGTCCCGGAGTGCGCAACTCGTGAAGGGACGCTGGTGGCACACCGCGATCCTGGTCGGGTCGATCAACCTGTTGCTGGCCGGATCGGGCCTGGTCGTCGGGCTCCTGCTGCTGGTGCTGTTCGCTGGTCTCCCACTCTGGCTGTTCTCGGGCCTCCTCACGCTCGTCTACGCGTTGATCGTGCCGCTTGCCGCCGTCGCGCAGACGCTCCTGTTCGGTGATGCCGTCGCCCAGCACCGAGGGCTCGAGATCGAGCCGGCCGACGAGCCCGTCGCCGTCGGCGTGTGACCCGGGACGCGACAACGGCGTCGCACGAGGTCGATTGACCCGGTGCGACGCCGTTGAACGACGTGCTGTGTTGCGAGGTGTTCGACGTCAGCCGACGACTTTGGCCTTCGCGGCTGCGTATTCGGCGTCGTCGAGCTTGCCTGCGCTGTGGAGGTCGGCCAGCTTTGCGAGCTCGTCGGCGGCGCTGCCGGTGCTGGCAGTGGTACGGATGTAGTCGTCCATCGCCGCTTGCTGCGCCTTCGCGGCCTTCATCTGACGCTCACCCATCGAACCGCCGCGGACGATCAGGTACATGAAGATGCCGAGGAACGGCAGGAAGATGATGAAGATCGACCAGATCGCCTTCGCTCCGCCGCCCATGTCATCGCTGCGGATGATGTCGCCGAAGATCGTGAAGATCAGCATGATCCACACGAAGAAGAGGAAGAACCACAGGATCGACCAGAAGACCTGGCCGGTTCCGAATTCAGCTGCGAGTTGCAAGGTGTTGCCTTTCGTTTGGTCGGCGCGTTCGTGCTCCGAGCGGCACCAGCATCGCTCCCGGTGCCACTGAAATCAACCTCTGTCGCAGTTCACGCCGTTTCAGCAAGCGCGCTAACGTGCGTCCGCTCCCAACCCACCAACTCTGCCCTCATCTGGAGGCACCCATGACCCTCGGCCCCATCGAAGTGCTCGTCGTCAGCTTTCCCGGCAACGACTTCAACGGCGAGATCATCCCGGAACTCGAACGACTGGTCGCCAACGACACGATCAGCATCGTCGACGGCCTGCTCGTGCGCAAGGACGCCGACGGCGAGGTGACCTTCACCGAGTTCGAGGAGCTGGGTGGCAACGCCGACGCCGAGCGCCTCGCCGGCGTGATGGACCAGCTCGACTCGCTGATCTCGGACGAGGACGTCGCGGAACTGGCCGCCGGACTCGAGCCGAACAGCTCCGAGGCCATTCTCGTGTTCGAACACACCTGGGCCAAGCCGTTGCGCGACGCGATCGTCGACTGCGGCGGCGTCCTCGCCGACAACTTCCGCGTCCCCGGCGCCGTGGTCGACGAGCTGCTCGACGCGCTCGCCGAGCTCGACGACTGACGCGGTTGCGTCGGCCCGTACCTCGATCACCACCGATCACCATCCACGCACACCATCATCAAGGAGACAACAACATGCGACGTCGTATGGGACGCCCAGGACTCGTCGGCACGATGGCTCGAACCGCCGTCGTGGCCGGAACCGCATCGGCCGTGGTCGGCGCCAGCCAGAACCGCCAGGCCGGCAAGCAGCAGGCCGCCGCCGAGCAGCAGGCCGCTCAACAGGCTGCCTTCGACTCGCAGGCGCAGCTCGCCGACATGCAGGCCCAGATGGACGCCATGCAGGCCCAGCAGGCAGCGCCACCTGCTCCGGCGCCGGCGCCGGCGCCTGCCGCTGCTCCGGCAGCCGGCGGCGACCTGATGGCCGAGCTGGGCAAGCTCGCCGACCTGAAGGCCGCCGGTGTGCTCACTGACGAGGAGTTCGCCGCCGCCAAGGCGAAGCTGCTCGCCTGAGCACTTGATGACCGACGAGGCCGGTCAGTCCGAGCAGACGGTCGTGTCCGACGAGACCGGCGCGTCCACGACGCCCGCACCGCGCCGGGCTGGGTCGTGTGGCTGCTGATCGTGCTCGCCACGGCAGTCGAACTACTGCGCCCCCAGATCACTCGTGAGCAAACCGACGCGTCGGCACACGCAGGGTCATAGGAGGGCCAGCACATGTCGATGACCTCGGCGATCATCGCGACGGCCTTCGTGGCATTCGCCGTCGTGTCGAGGCGCCTGAGCCGGTCGGCGCTCACGGGCACGATAGTGTTCACGGCCCTCGGTGTGGCGCTCGGTCCGGAGGTATTCGACGTGGTCGACTACGGCGGGCTGATCGAGCATTCACAGCTGATCAGCCTGGTGCTGACGGGCACCTTGGTGATCGTACTGTTCACCGATGCAAGCGCGATCAACTCGTCGAACTGGAGCGACGACGTCCTTCCCGCTCGACTGCTCGGGATCGGACTGCCCGTGGCGATCGGGCTCGGTTGGCTGCTCGCCGCGGTGCTGCTCGGCGCGCTCGAATTCTGGGAAGCGGCCGTACTCGGCGCGATGCTGGCGCCCACGGACGCCGCACTCGGCAAGGCGGTCGTGTCGAACGAACGGGTGCCGCGGCGGATACGACAGGCGCTCAACATCGAGAGCGGGCTCAACGACGGCATCGCACTGCCCCTGTTCATCGTCTTCCTCGAAACGGCGATGATTGCCGAGGAGTCGCTCGCCATCAGCGAGGTGTTCGTCACGCTGTTCGAACAGGTCGGCATCGCCCTGCTGGTCGGCATTGCGGTGGGGTGGATCGGCGCACGGGCGATCGCCTGGGGCCGCTCCAGCGGCGCCGCGCTCGGCTATTGGCTCGAGATCGGCCTCGTCAGTCTCGCCGTGGCGGCATACGCGATTGCGACGCCGCTCGGCGGATCGGGGTTCATCGCCGCATGGGTCGCCGGGTACGTGTTCGGCACCCGGTTCGTCTCGGCCGGCGACGATCCGCTCCCCGAGTTCGCCGAAGCGCTCGGTGACCTGCTGACGATGGTGAGCTTCGTCGTGTTCGGCATGTTTCTCGGCCCGGTGCTGGTGGACCTCACCTGGCAGATCGTGGTCTTCGGGGTGTTGAGCCTCGCCGCGGTGCGCACGATTGCCGTCGCGGTCGCCCTCCTCGGAGCCAAGATGCGGTGGCAGTCGGTGCTGTACATCGGCTGGTTCGGTCCGCGTGGGCTGGCCACCATGATCCTGACCATCGAGGTCGTCGACGGGAGCGGACTCGCCGGCGCGTCGACGATCGCCGACGCCGCGCTGTTCACCGTTGCGCTCAGCGTCGTGCTCCACGGACTCACCGCCTGGTGGGGATCGAACGCCTACGCGGACTTCGTCGAGTCACACCCTCGCCGCACTGCCCTTGCCGAGGACGTCGAGCCGACGAGCAAGGTGCGCGTGCCATTCCGGGCTCGGCAGCATCCAACGGGCCGCACTCAGCATCCAACGGCCCGCAACATCTGACCGGCGTGTCGTTCGGGGCGACCAGCCCGCGGATCAGTTCCGAACGACGAACGTCGGCGCCGACGCCGAACCGAGCAGCACGGAAACGAGGATGCCGAGGGGCAGCGTGCCCCAGTAGCTCAGGCCGAGCCCGAGGTTGCCCAGGAAGAGCATCAGCAGCCACGTCGCCGGGAAGGTGGCAACGAGAAAGACGATGAGCAGTGCCAACAAGCCCTTGATCATGGGGTCCCCATTTCGCAGTCGTGTGACCGTCACCTGACGGTTCCGATGCTGAATGTAGTGACTGCGGTAGGTTGCCCTCGTGCTCATTTTGGGAATCATCCTGTTCGGCTTCCTGATCGGCTGGCTCGCCCAGTTCATCCTCGGGCGGGCCGCCTACACCACCGACTGGACGATGGCGCTGGTCGCCGGTCTCGGCGGTTCGTTCGTCGGCGGATTGCTGGCCAGCCTGATCGCCGGCGACGGCCTGGCGCTCAAGCCCAGCGGCATCATCGGTTCGGTCGTCGGCGCACTGCTGATCACGGCGATCTGGCAGTTCTACGCCAACAAGAAGCGTCAGGCGACGCGCGAGGCCGAGAAGAAGGCCGCTCGTTCCGGTCGCCACCACTGATCGGTCGCGCCGTGGGGACAGCCGACACCACGCCTGGCACCACGCCGGGCATGGTGTGCGCGCATCACCACCTGTACTCGGCGCTGGCGAGGGGCATGCCGGCGCCACCGCACACGCCGACGACGTTCCTCGGCGTGCTCGAACAGATCTGGTGGCGCCTTGACACGGCGCTCGATCTCGAGATGCTCGAATGGTCCGCGAAGCTCGGCGCGCTCGAAGCACTCGAGGCGGGCTGCACGGCGATCGTCGACCACCACGAGTCGCCAAACGCCATCGAGGGATCGCTGAGTGTGATCGCTGACGCGTGCGCCGAGGTCGGCGTGCGCATCGCCGCGTCGTACGGGGTCACCGACCGGCACGGACCCGACGGTGCCCGCAGGGGCCTCGAGGAGAACGAACGCTTCCTGTCCGGCGGTGGACGGGGCATGGTCGGTGTCCACGCCGCGTTCACGTGCAGCGACGACACCCTCGCCGCAGCTGCCGACCTGGCGGTTCGGCACGGGGTCGGGGTGCACGTCCATGTCGCGGAGGGCCCCGACGACGCGGGGGCTGTCGACCGGCTGCGAGAACTGGCGACCAACGACTGGCTGTTGATCCACGGCGTGCACCTGCCCGACGACCACGGGTTGCGCGGCACGATCGTCCACAATCCGCGATCGAACATGAACAACGCGGTCGGCTACGCCCGGCCCGCTCGCTTCGCCAATCCGGTGGCGTTGGGCACCGACGGCATCGGCGCCGACATGCTGGCCGAGTTCCAGCTCGCGTTCGTTGCGGCCCGGGCCGACGACGTCACGTTCAGCCCGGACACCGCCTGGTCATGGCTCGAGCAGGGCTGGTCGCTCGTGCCCGAGGCGCGATCGGATCGCGTGCGCTGGAGCTACGAGACGATGGAGCCCTGGCACCTGGCCTACACGCCGACCGTGCGGGCGCTCGACGTCGACATCGACGGCGAACCCGCACTGCGTGACGGCGTCGCCACCCGAGTCGACGCTGCGGAGATCCGGGCCCGAGCCGCCGAGCAGGCTGCCCGCCTCCACGCCCGCCTGTGACGGATCCCGTCGAGCGGCGCGTGACCGGGTTCGTGTGAGCGACAACGCAGTCGTTGGCGATCCGCGCTCACACAAACGGCGGCCTGAGGGTTTGTGCGAGCGATTACGCAGTGGGCGGCGATCCGCGCTCACACAGACTGACGGCGGGGTGGTCCGGGTCCGGGACGGGACCGGGGTCAGGTGACGACGATGGTGGTGCCGACGTCGGCGAAGGCCCACAGGAATTCGGCGTCGAGGTCGTGTTGGCGCTGGCAGCCGCCGGACAGGCGGGTGCCGAGCTCGTCGGTGGTCTGATACGGCGAGTTGTCGGACACGTGCCGGGGGATGCCGTGGAAGCCGATGTGGCCGATCTCGGTCTGCTGGTAGCGGATCATGTTCGGCAGGAACGCCTGACCGTTCCACGCCGTGGACATCTCCGAGCGGCTGTACACGGTGTGTGTGCCGGGTGCCTCGTTGCTGTACTTCGAGCCCGACACGAGCCACGAGCGCACGATCTGCTCGTTGGCGTCGACCGCCCACACCCGCTGGCCGGCACGGTCGTACACGACGCGTCGACCGGAACCGGAGTTCTCCGGGAGCGGGGGAGCGTCGGCGCCGACCGACGCCACCGGCGACAGGTAGTAGCCCGTCGAGTCGGGAGTGTTCTCCGGCGGGGCAGGGGTACGCACGACGAGCATGTCCTCGTCGGGCCAGATGTCGAGGTTCATCGCGCTCTCGCGTCCGACGACCCCGTCGACGAAGAGCCCCACTTGCTCCTGGTAGGCCATCACCGCGGCGAGCGTCGGATCGTCGAAGTCGCCGTCGATCGCGCCATCGTAGAAGCCTTCGTCGGCGAGCGCCTGCTGGAGGCACGCAACACCGTCGCCCTGCGAGGACAGCCGGATCGACTGCGCGCCGATCGTGCAGCCGCCGTCGGCTCGTTCCGGTTCGACCGGCACCGTCGGCTCCACTTCGTTCTGACCGAGTTCACCCTCGAGGTCGGGCAGCGCGAGCCCGACCGGCGCCGCTGCGGCGTCGGCGACGGGTGCCGGCACGTCCTCGGTGGACTCGCCGGAGTCGGAGGCGGCGTCGGCAGTGATCGCGATCGTGTCGGTCCCGCCCTCGTCGGCGGTGACGATCGCTCCCACCCCGGCTGCGGCGATCACCGCTCCGAGAGCGAGGCCGAGGCCGAGACGGCGTCGGTGATCGGCGGCGGACGACATGTCGGACAAGGCTACCGCGGCCGCCTCGTCGAGGCCCGGCAGCCCCCCAATTACGCGCGAGTAAGCGCAACGACCACCGCGGCGACGAGTCCGGCACCGGTGCCGGCGATCGTGACGAGGCCCACCCAGCGTGCCGCAGACGGGTGGACCACGTCGGTGCCGTCGCGCAGCACACCGTGGAGTTCCTCGTAGTGCGAGCCCGACCACACCAGCAACACAGCGCCGAACACGACCTGGGCCATCCCGCCGGCGGCGAGCAACCAGAACGCTTCGGTGGCTGCGAAGCGACCGAGCACGAGACCGGCGACCATCATCGAGATCGCCGTCCGCTCCCACGCCAATGAGGTCCGCTCGTGCTGCAACCCGGCGTGGAAGACCTCGGTCGGTCGTTGCGCGCTCACGCCCGATCGACCACGAGGATCAGCGCGGCCACGATCGCCACGATCGCAGTGCCGATCGCCATCAACATCGGCAGCCGTGACGTGGGCAGGGGTTCGTTCAACCGCATCGAGCGTTCGTTGAGCGCCCAGCGGCGGTACGCGCTGGCGGCGGTGACGAAGCTCAATGAGAGCAAGAGGATGCCCAACGTCTCGCCGAGTGCGACGTCATCGAGCAGGCTGACCGCGGCGAGCCCACCGGCGGCGAGCGCGAGTGCCGTTCGAATCCAGGCCAGGAAGGTTCGCTCGTTGGCAAGGGTGAAGCGGTAGTCCGGCTCGTCGCCCACGCCTCGGGGATCCGGCGGCAGGACGCGGTCGCGCAGCGTCACGCGAACTGGCTCAGCGCGATCGTGTCGTCGATGGCGGCGTGCAGGCACCGCGTGAGCAGCGCGAGGTCGTCGACCGCCGCACGGTCGCTGTTGACCCCGAGGTGGACGGTGCCGTCGTAGCTGAACAGCGTGATGTTGATCGCTGCACCGGCGAGCGGTCCGAACGCGTAGAACTCCTCGACCCGCGCACCCGCCATGAACACCGGGAACGGCGGGCCCGGCACGTTCGAGGTGGTGATGTCGACACCCTTCAGCATCGCGCCGAGGATCGACACCGCCGCCGACGGACCGAACCGGGAGATCACACCGGAGATGTCGTTCACGTGGGGCAGGGCCGGCTCGGCGCGCACCTCGCGCAGCAGCTGCTGCACCTCGCCGATGCGTTCGGCCGGATCGACCTCACTGAGCGGCAGCACCATCCTGGCGGGGACGAACTGGTTGTCGAAGTTGTTCGACCCCTCCCCGCCGCGCACGCTGATCGGCATGTTCATCCGGATCGTGCTGCACGGGTGTCCGATCGCGTCGTGATAGCGCTTCAGCGCGTCCAGGGTGATGGCGACGAACGCGTCGTTGAGCGTCGCGTCGACCGACCTGGCCGATGACTTCAGCGCAGCAAACGGCACCGCGATCGCCTCGAAGTGGGTGTTGAGCGATCGCTCGGTCATCGCCGGGCTGAGCGGTGTGGTCGCCGGCTTGACGACCCTGGCGATCGATCCGGTCGTGCGGCCGAGCTGCTCGAGTGTGCCGCGCGGGTCGCGCAGCAGGTCGGTCGCCGTCTTCAACGAGGCCTTGCCGAGTCGCGCTCCGGTCTTCGCCTCCGATGCGATGCGGTGGGCGAGCGAGCGTGCTCCCGGGATGGCCCACACCGGTGCCTCGATGCGCAGCCGTTGATCGACCTGCGCCGCAGTTCCGGAACCGCCGGCCTCGCCTGCCGATGCCTCGGTCCGGTCGGCCGGGTCGGCTTCGAGGTCGACCATGTGCTGGAGCAGCTGCACCATGCCGAGCCCGTCGGCGATCGCATGGTGGACCTTCATGATGAACGCCGCCCGCTTGCCGGGCAGGCCCTCCACGACGCAGAGCTCCCACAGCGGCCGGTCCTTGTCGAACGCCCGCGCCGCCATCCGCTGCGCGTGGTCGAGCACCTGGCGTCGGCCCGGTCGGCGGCCGGGCAGGCGGGCCCAGGTGTAGTGGTAGTCGAGATCGACGTGCGGGTCGTCGGCCCAACGCGGTGGCGCGACACCGGGCTGCTCGTCGATCACCCGTTGATGCAGGCGCGGGATCCTCGCCACGATCCGCTCGACGACGGCGTCCATGCGTGCGTGATCGGGTAGGGAGTCGAGGAACCACACGCTGGTGATCGTGGAGCGCAGCAGCGGGTCGCGCTCGATGTGCCACAGCACCGAGTCGCTCTCGCTCATCCACTCGTCGTAGTGCAGCTCGCTCACGCGGTTCCCCGAGCCCGGGTCTGCGGGAACCACGACGTCCCGGTCGTCGTCGACTCCATCGACTTCATGGGCAGAACGTACACCGGCGGCCGAGCGCCTTCCCCGTCCGGGGGTGTCTTCGGGCGGGCGGCGGTGCGAGACTGCGTGACGTGAAGCAACTGTCCGGCCTCGACGCGAGTTTCCTCTACATGGAAACCGCCAACACCTACGGTCACGTCAACGGTCTCGCGATCTACGAGCGTCCGGCCGGCGACTTCGATCCGTACCAGGCCGCCTACGACCGGTTCGATGCGTTGATCGGACGGCTCGAACCGATGCGTCGTCGCCTCGTCGAGGTGCCGTTCAAGCTCGATCATCCGTACTGGATCGACGACCCCGACTTCGACCTCAACTTCCACGTCCGCCATCTCGGCCTCGCGCCTCCCGGTGGCGCCGACCAGCTGGCCGAGCAGGTTGCACGGATCGTCGGTCGCAAGATGGACCGCAGCCGCCCGCTGTGGGAGGCCTACGTGATCGAGGGTCTCGCCGACGGCCGGTGGGCGATGTTGACCAAGACGCATCACGCCACGATCGACGGCGCGTCGGGCGTCCTGCTGCTCGGCATGTTGACCGATCCGGCGCCGGACATGCCGTTGCCCGAACACGTCGACTGGGTCGGTGAATCGGTGCCGTCGGACCGCGAGCTGCTCGAACGGACGATGCGCAACCTCGCGGCGAACCCGGTGAAGGGGATGCGCCTGTCGCTGCGCATGATCCGCAACTTCGCCGAGGCGGCCGGCGTCGACAGCCTCTCGGCGATTGCGTCGCAGGCGCGCGACGCGCTCAAGTCGGTGGCGCTCGGCGGCGAGGTCGACACCCCCGAACCCGTCCACCGTGTTCGCATCCCGCTGTCGCCCGCCCCGCCCACTCCGTTCAACCGGGCGGTCACGCCGCATCGCCGGTTCGCAATGCGATCGACGGCGCTCGCCAACATCAAGGCGTTGAAGGACGCGACCGGCTGCACCGTCAACGACGTGGTGATGGCGATCTGTGCGGGTGCGCTGCGCGAGTACCTGTTGCGTCACGACGCGCTGCCCGAAGGGCCGCTGCGAGCGATGGTGCCCGTGTCGATCCGCACCGGCGAGGAAGAGGACCCGTGGACCAACCGCGTCGGTGGCATCATCGCCGACCTGCCGACGAACTGCGCCGACCCGCTCGAGCGGGTGCGCCGCTGCCACGAGGCGATGAACGAGGCCAAGCTCCAGATGGACGTGCTCCCGGCCGAGGACATTGCGGAGCTCGCCCAGGTCGCGCCGCCACTCGCCGCGACGGCGGCGATGCGTCTGCAATCGCGGCTGCGCCTCGCCGATCGTGTGAACCTGCCGGTCAACGTGGTCATCTCGAACGTGCCGGGGCCGCGCAACGCGCTGTACTTCGCCGGGGCGAAGATGACGAACTACATCCCGGTGTCGACGATCGCCGACGACATGGGGCTGAACATCACGGTGCACAGCTATCTCGACCGGCTCGACTTCGGGTTGATCGCCGACCGCGAGCTGGTGCCGGATCTGTGGGATCTCGTCGACCTGCACATCGACGAGATCGGGGTGCTGTTCGAGGCCACCGGTACCGACTGGGCCGAGCCGCAGCCGGCACCGTCGATGCGTCGCGGCGAGGCGTCGAAGACGGCGTCGGCGAAGAAGCCGTCGGCGAAGAAGCCGTTGGCCAAGAAGTCGGCGGCGAAGAAGAAGTCGTCCGCCAAGAAGTCGGCGGCGAGGAAGACGGCTCCGGCGAAGAAGTCGGCGGCGAAGAAGAAGCCAGCCGCCACGACGTCGTGATCTCCCGAATCTGACCGCGCCGGTCCGACCGGCAAGACTCGGCAGCGATGGACTTCGATCTCCCACCTGACGACCACCCGACACGTCGCACGGTGCGCGACTGGATCGCCGCCAACCCGCGACCGACATCGAAGCAGCTCGCCGAGGCCGGCTACGTCGTGCCGCACTGGCCGAAGCCGTGGGGTGTCGAGGCCGACCCGATCGACCAGCTGGTCATCGACGACGAGCTGGCCAAGGCCGGCATCTCGCGGCCGGGCAACCACATCGGCATCGGCTGGGCAGCGCCGACGATCTTCCTCGCCGGCACGCCGGAGCAACACGAGCGCTATCTCCCGCCGATCTTCAGCGGCGAGGAGATCTGGTGCCAGCTGTTCTCCGAACCCGACGCCGGGTCCGACCTCGCGAATCTCGCCACCCGTGCCGTGAGGGACGGCGACGAGTACGTCGTCAACGGCTCGAAGATCTGGTCGAGCGGCGCCCACCACTCGAAGTTGGGGATCCTGATCGCGCGGACCGACCCCGACCAGCCCAAGCACAAGGGCATCTCCTACTTCATCTGCCCGATGGACCTCCCCGGCATCTCGATGAGCCCGATCGTGGACATGACCACGGCGCACTCGTTCAACCAGGTGTTCTTCGACAACGTTCGTATCCCGGCGTCGCTGCGAGTCGGCGAGGAGGGCGACGGTTGGCGACTCGCGAAGGTCACGCTGTCGAACGAGCGGGTATCGCTGTCGTCGGCGGGCTCGCTGTGGGGTGTCGGTCCGTCGGCCGACGACCTGATCGACCTGATCCGCGGCAACGGCGGACTCGCCGACCCGGTGCTGCGCGACCGTGCGGTGCGTCTCCACATCGAGGCCAAGCTGTTGCACCTCAACCGGATGCGCAGCCTGAGTGCCCGGCTGAAGGGCAAGACCCCCGGACCGGAAGCGTCGATCCAGAAGATCATGGCCGACGAACACGGTCAGCACGTGATGGAACTCGCCAAGGACGTCGCCGGCGCCGACGGCATGCTCACCGGATCCGGCCCGAGCGGGATGATCGCGTCGTCGTCGCGGAGCGGACCGACCGAGAACAACCTCGCCGTCGATCGGCAGTTCCCCGACGTCGAGCCCGTGTGGCACTACGGCTACCTGTTCAGCCCGGCGCTCACGCTGGGTGGGGGCACGTTCGCCGTCCAGCGCAACATCGTCGGCGAGTTCGTGCTCGGGCTCCCGCGCGAACCGAACCTCGAGCAGGGCCTCACGTGGTCCGAAGCACGACAGCAGCGAAGCTGACCCGACCGAGTCGGTAGGTTCGTGCCGTGAGCTCGCGGGGATTCGGCATCGACATCGGGGGCTCGGGGATGAAGGCGGCCGTGGTCGATCTCGACACCGGAGCGCTGGCATCGGAACGGCTCCGTATCCCGACGCCGAAACCCGCGACACCGGCGGTGATGGCCGAGGTCGCGGCCGAACTCGTTCGCCTCCACGGTTGGTCGGCTCCGCTCGGCGTGGGCTTTCCCGGGATCGTGCACCACGGGGTCGTCCACTCCGCCGCGAACCTCGACAGGAGCTGGGCCGGCGTCGACGCCGACCGGTTGTTCACCGATGCCTGCGGGCTCGACGTTGCGACGGTCAACGACGCCGACGCTGCCGGGCTCGCCGAGGTTCGGTGGGGTGCGGCCCGAGACGTCGCGGGCGTCGTGCTGGTCCTCACCCTCGGTACCGGCATCGGCTCCGGGCTGTTCGTCGACGGCATCCTCGTGCCGAACACCGAGCTCGGCCATCTGGAACTCGACGGGCGCAACGCCGAGTCGCACGCGGCGGCCAGCGTGCGTGAACGCGAACGCATCGGCTGGGCCGAGTGGACGCCGCGCGTCCAGCGCTACCTCCGCCACGTCGAGATGCTGTTCTCGCCCGACCTCATCGTGATCGGCGGCGGGGCGTCCAAGGTGGCCGATCAGTGGCTCCCGACGATCTCGATCGCCACGCCGATCGTGGCCGCAGCGATGGCGAACAACGCCGGCATCGTGGGCGCCGCGCTCGTGGCCCGTCACGCCCACTTGTGAGCTCGCCCGGCGAGCGTGGCGGTCAGCGGAGTTCGGCAGGGCCGTCGGCGCGACCGCGGTACCAGAGGGTCGCGATCGTGATCGCGATGATCGGAACCACGAAGTAGAGCACGACGTTGCCGTAGGAATCCCGTGAGCCGTGCTCGGAGGCGTCGAGGACCAGCCAGCCCAGGTACAGGGCGTAGCCGATGAGGAACGCGATGCCCTCCCACCGGTACAGGACGTTGCCGTTCGCGAAGATCGGCAGGCAGGCCACGGCGACGGCGATCATGACGGGGATGTCGACCTGCACCGCGCTGGCAGCGACGGGGATCGCGTTCGGCGAGACCATGGCGGTGACGCCGAGCACGGCGAGCAGATTGAACAGGTTCGAACCGATGGCGTTGCCGACGGCGAGGTCACGCTGCCCGCGGATCGCAGCGAGCACTGACGTCGCCACCTCCGGCAGCGACGTGCCGATCGCGACCACGGTCAGGCCGATCACGAGATCGCTGACGCCAAGTTCGGTGGCGATGTCGCTGGCGGAGTTGACGAGGGCCTGCGAACCGAACACGAGCAGCGCCAGACCGAGGATCAGGAATCCGATGTCGGACGCCACCGACGCCTTGGCCAGCGATTCGGGATCGAGCGCCTCGTCATACTCGGTGACGATGTCGGGCGCCGAGCCGCGGGTCGCCGAGATGACCGTCCAGGTGAGGTACACGGCGAGCGCGGCGAGCAGCACGAACCCTTCGAGCCGGCCGAGCGATTCGTCGAGCACGAACACCAACAGGAGCACCGACGCGCCGATCATGATCGGGACGTCGAGTCGCACGATCCGTTGCGCCACGAACAGCGACCCGCCGATGGCGGCCGCCGAGCCGAGTACCAGCAGGATGTTGGCGATGTTCGAGCCGACCACGTTGCCGATCGCGATCGCCCCAGCCTCGTCGCCGCCGCGCAGCGCGTCGCCGACGCTGACGGCGAGTTCGGGGGCGCTGGTGCCGAACGCCACGACGGTCAGCCCGATCACCACACTCGACATCCCGGTGCGAGCGGCCAGTCGCGCTGCGCCGCGCACGAGTGCCTCGGCCCCGGCCACGAGCGCCACGAGCCCAGCGATCAGGAGTGCGACCGTGCCGATGCCCATGGCGTCCGGAGGCTACGACCCACCACCGGACGTCACACCTGCCGGGCCTCACGTGCCAGATCGCGGACGCGCTCGGCGAGTTCGGCGCGGTACGCGATGGCTCGACGGAGCTTGATGTCCTCGTACCCGCGGACCTGGTCGGGCAGCGACGCGATCTCCACCGACTCGTCGTAGGTACTCGCGGCGAGCCGACGGTTCACGGTGGTGATCGCGTCGACGTACTCGGGGATCATCGCCCGCTCGACGCGGCGGACCTCGGCCCAGCGGAACGGATCGGCTGGTGTGCCGCGTAGCCGCTTGCTCGCCCGGAGCGCCCGCAACACCGGTACGGCCGAGCGCTGCAGCTTCAGCTTGCGTTCGAGGCCGATCGCTCGCAGCATCGGCGGATGGAGGTGATACGTCACCGTCGTGTCGGCGCCTCCCACCGACTCGTAGCCGGCGCGGGCCTCGTCGCCGAGCAGCAGGCGGGCCACCTCGTACTCGTCCTTGTAGGCCATCAGCTTGTGCAGGTTGCGGGCGACCGACTCGCTGTAGCGCGTTGCTGCGACGCCGCACGCTCGTTCGGCGTCGCGGGCAGCGCCGACCACGGCGCGGAACCGATCGGCAGTAGCGCTCGGACTGATAGCCGACGAGGTCGTCGGCGAGTCGCTCGACGAGGTCGTCGAACGACTCGGGTCCGGCAGGGCGCGTGAGCCCCGCGGCGCGCTCGACCGACGCGGGGTCGTCGATCCACGCCCGGCCCCATCGGAACGCGGCGAGGTTGGTGTCGACCGCCACCCCGTTGAGCGTGATCGCCTGCTCGATGGCGTCGGCGGGAACCGGGATCGCCCCGGCCTGCACCGCGGCCCCGAGCAGCAGGATGTTGGCGGTGGTGGTTGAACCGAGGAGCCCGTCGGCGAGGCCTGCCGCGTCGAGGAAGCGGTTCTCCTCCGACCGGCTCACCTGGCCGACTCGCTCGGCGAGTACGGCACCCGCCGGCAGCGCGACGTCGGGATGCGTCACCATCTGCCCTGTCGGGACAGCATCGGTCGAGGCGACCACCACGGTACGGTCCGGGCGGACACCGGCGAGGTTGGCATCGCTCGCACCGACCAGCAGGTCGAAGGCCAGCAGACAGTCGACCCCCGACGCGTTCGCGTGATTCGACACGGCGGTCTCGTCGCGGGTGATGCGCAGATCGCTGACGACCGGTCCGGCCTTCTGCGACAGCCCGGTCTGGTCGAGGCCGCGCACGTGCAGCCCGGCGAGCATCGCGGCCGTGCCGAGCACCTGGCTGACGGTGATCACCCCGGTACCACCGATGCCGGTCAGCCGCACCGTGACGTCGTCGCGGTCGACCAGCGCGACGGCCGGCGCCGGAAGATCGGTCGGGGCGTCGAGCCGCACCGGTCGGCCGGCACGGGCTGCGCGGCGGTCGTCGATGGTGACCGTCGCGAACGACGGGCAGTCGCCCTGCAGGCACGAGAAGTCGAAGTTGCAGCTGGTCTGATCGATGTGGGTCTTGCGGCCGTAGGGCGTGTCGACCGGCTGCACCGACAGGCAGTTGCTCTTGTCGCCGCAGTCGCCGCATCCCTCGCACACCCGCTCGTTGATCACCACGCGGAACCCGGGTGTCGGGATCGTCCCGCGTGATCGGCCCCGCCGGTTCTCCGCTGCGCAGGCCTGGTCGTGGATGTGCACGGTGACACCCGGGATGTCGGCGAGGACGCGCTGTGCGTCGTCGAAACGGCTGCGGTCCCAGACGTCGACGCCGGCGGGGAACGACCCCGCAGGATGGCGGTGCGGGTCGTCGCTGGTGACGATCACCCGCTCGACCCCTTCGAGCAGCAGCATCGCCGCGATGTCGGGGACCGTCATCTGGCCGACGGGGTCCTGCCCGCCGGTCATCGCGACCGTTCCGTTGTAGAGCAGTTTGTAGGTGATGTGGACGCCGGCGGCGACGGCGGCGCGGACCGCCAGCGAGCCCGAGTGGAAGAAGGTGCCGTCGCCGAGGTTCTGCACGAGATGGTCGCGTCCGACGAACGGGGCCATCCCGATCCACTGCGCTCCTTCGCCGCCCATGCAGGTGAGCCCGACGATGTCGCCGACGCGTTCGGGGTCCATCATCGCCACCATCGCGTGGCAGCCGATGCCGCCGCCGACGAGCGTGCCCGGCTCTGCTCGGGTGCTGCGGTTGTGCGGGCACCCCGAGCAGTAGAACGGCGCCCGGTTGACCGTCAGCGGAATGCGGGTGCGTTGTGGGCTGATCACCTCGTCGAGCGGTCGTAGCCGGGTGTCGAGGCGGGCGGACAACCTCGCGTGCAACGGTCGCAGCAGTGTGTCGACGTCGAGGGTTCCGTGGCCGGGGACGAGCGCGTCGCCGCGCTCGTCGCGCCGGCCGACCACGCGCGGGTGGTGGTCGCCGTCGTAGAACGAACTCTTGAGCAGGCCCTCGAGCGTCGGGTTCTTCTCCTCGACGACCAGCACCTCGTCGAGTCCCTCGGCGAACTCGCGGGCCTGGCCGGGATCGAGCGGCACGGGCATCAACAGCTGGAACAGGCGGATGCCGGCGGCTCGCAGGTCGTCGTCGGTGGCGAGTCCGAGCACCCGCAGTGCCTCGCGGACCTCGTGGAACGTGTGGCCGCACGCGGCGATGCCGATCCAGTCGTCGGCTGTCCGCGTGACCACCCGGTTCAACCCGTTGTCGACGCCGTAGCGGCGAGCGAGCGGCCAGCGGATCTCCTGGAACTCGCGTTCCATCTCGAGTGTGTACGGCGTCAGCAGCCGCCCGTTCGGATGGGGGTGGAACGGGTGGCCGTCGACGTCGACCACCGGTGACGATGCTCGGACGCGGTCGGGGTGCACGTCGACGGTGCCGGTGCCGTCCGCGACGGCGGTGACCAGTTTCAGCCCCGCCCACAGACCGCACGAGCGCGACAGCGCGACGGCGTGGCGGCTCAGGTCGAGTGCCTCCTGGACGTCTCCGGGAAACAGGATCGGCATGTGCAGGTCGACCATCGTCGCGTCACTCGACGACGGCAGGGTCGAGGACTTCGCGGCCGGATCGTCACCGACGACGGCGACGACGCCGCCGTGCATCGACGTACCGGAGAACACTGCGTGACGGATGGCATCGCTGCTGCGGTCGAAGCCGGGGCCCTTTCCGTACCAGATGCCGACCACACCGTCGTAGCGCGCATCGTCGAGCGTCATCGCCAACTGGCTCCCCATCACGGCAGTCGCCGCCAGCTCCTCGTTGACCGCCGGCTGCACCACGATCGGCAGGTCGGCGACCGTGGACGACGCCCGGCGCAGTTCCTCGGTGAACGTGCCGACGGGCGACCCCTGGTATCCGGACGCGAAGGCCGCCGTGGTGAGGCCGAGCCGCCGGTCGAGGCGCAACTGGTCGACGGCGAGGCGGGCCACGGCCTGCAGCCCGGACAGGAACACCGTTCCGTCCTCGAGCCGGAACCGGTCGGCGAGCTCGTAGGGGCGCGGCGTCCGGTGCTGGTCGATGCCTGAGCTGTCGATCGTCACGTCGGCTCCTCTCGTCGCGATACCGCTCCCTGTTGTATCTCATCGGGCGCCCCGGGTCGAGCGCTCCCGGAGGGACGCAGGCGTGGTTGTACGTTCTGCCGGGATGGCAACGAGGAGAACGGTCGGCCGCCTCCGGGCATCGCTCGGGCTCGTCTCGGCGGTCGGGCTGATGGTCGCGGTCACGTGTGCGGTCGTCGCGGCGATCGTCGTCTACCGCGATGCGATCGTCACGCAGGGGGTGCGCAGCACGATCGAGAACGCCGACGCCACCGATCGATCGATCGAGGTGACCGTTCGGGCTCCGGCGAGCGACGTCGCCGACGTGACCGACCGCCTCGGCGCGGAGACGACCAGGGCATTCGAGTCGGCGGTCTTCGCGGTGTCGTCGTCGTACCGGATCACCGAGCCGTCGATCGACGACGAAGTGTCCCCCGAGTCCGCCGCCGACGAGCCGGCGATCATCACGCGGGTGGCGACGTTCGCGGGTGACGATCTGTGGGAGGTGGTCACGGGTGACCTCGCGCGGCTGGAGCCGACCGATGCATCGACACCGGTGCCGGCGGCACTTCACGCCGATGCTGCGTCGCTGTTGGGCCTCGACGCCGGCGACACGGTGCGCCTCGAACCGTCGACGTCGGGACGCACCGACGAACTCGAGCTGCAGGTCGTCGCGCTCGTGACGCCCGCCGATCCCCGCGACCCGCGCTGGTTCGCTCAGCCGTTCGGACGTGCCGGCTCGTCATCGTCGGGTTCGTTCGTCGACATCGGCCCGTTCTTCGTACCTGCCGTCGACTTCGCCCAGCTCGGCGGCGACGCCTCGTACATCGCTCGGCTCGCCGTCGATCCCGATCGCGTCGAGCCTGGCGACATCGACGGCATCGTCAGCGCGGTCGAGGCAGCGCCGGACAGGTTCGCAGCGGCGCTGGCACCCGATCGGGTCCGGGTCGAATCGGGCCTCGACGACCTGCTCGCGAACGTCGACACGTCCGTGCGCTCGACGACTGCCGTCGTCGCCGCGGTCCTGCTGCAGGTCGCGGTGGTGGCGCTCTTCGGGCTGGCGGTCGCAGCATCGGTGCTCTTTGCCTCGCGACGGTCGGAGCGGATCCTGCTGCACTCACGAGGGATCAGCGACGGTCAGCTGATTCGAGACGCGTTGGTCGAGGCGGCGGTGATCACGGTGCCGGCCGCGATCATCGGTCCGTTCCTCGCCGTCGGCGCCGTCGGACTGGTCGGACGGTGGGGCCCGATCGGATCGGCGGGGCTCGAGTTGCGCGGCGCGGTGTCGCCGGCAGCCTTCGCAGCGTCGGCCGTGGCTGCCGGGATCGCGGTGGCGTTGATCGTCTGGCCGGCGATCGCCGCTGCCCGTCTCCCCGCCGACGAGGTCGGCCGGCCGTCGCGCACGCCCTTCCTGCGTCGGACCGGGCTCGACATCGTGCTGGTGGTGCTGGCGGTCGCCGGTCTGTGGCAGCTACAGCGAACCGGATCGGTGGCGAGCGCCGCGGAGCCCGGCGGCCGGACGTCGGTCGATCCGGTTCTCGTGCTGGCGCCGACGCTCGGCATCGCGGCCGCGTCCCTGCTCGCCGTGCGGATGCTGAGTGTCGTCGCAAACGGTCTCGAACGCCTCGGTGCGCGGAGCCGGCGGTTGGCGCCGGCGCTGGCCGGTCGCGAGGCGGCGCGCTCCGGCGGCCGGCGGAATCGTTCGTCGGTGCTGGTCGTCGTCGCCGTCGCGGTCGCGTCGTTCGCGCTGATCCAGTCGGTCTCCTGGGAACGCTCGCAACGTGATCAGGCCGATGCCGCCGTCGGCGCAGACGTCGTCGTCGTGCCCGACGGGCGGCCGGATGCCGGGGTGGCTGCGGCGAACCTCGCCGCCGGCTATCGGGCACTCGACGGCGTGAGCGCGGTCTGGCCGATCGGCGATCGCTCGGTGGCCGTCGCTGCGCAGCCCCGACCGGTGCCGCTGGTCGCGCTCGACACCGGCGAGTTCGCGACCTACTCCCGCACACGGCCCGACGTGGTGGCGGACGCGGACACGATCGCCGCGCTCGCTGCGCCGGTCGATCTCGGCGGCGTCGAACTGCCACCCTCGGGCGGGGAAGTGACGGCAAGGATCCGTCTCATGGCCACCACCGCTGGGCCCGAGGGCGAGCCGCAGCCCACGCCGACCGAGGCAGAGATAGCGATCATCGTCACCGACGAGTTCGGAACGCTGCGCCGCCTCGCGGCGGTCGAGCCGATCGTCACCGCCGATGGCATCGCCACGACCACCGAGGTCGCCTTCGGGCGTCTCGACGCCGTGGGAAGCGACGTCCGACGGGCGCGTCTCGTGGAGATCGAGGTCGACGTACCAATCCCGTTCATCGACGTCAGGACGTTCGTCACCGACGTCGACGGCGACGGTGTCGACGACACGTCGCCGCTCGACGTCCCGAGCGTTCGAACCGGTATCGAGTTGCTCGAACTCGACGTCGGCGGTGCAGCGCTCGACCTCGACCAGGCCTCGTGGACGCCGCTCGCCCCGGCGCCGGCGCGATTCACGATCTCGCCGCCGGCCGCCACGGTCGGCACGCTCGACACGGCACTCGCCCTCGATCTGGACGCCGGGACCACGGCACAACGCCAGGCATCGGCGCAGTTCCGATTCGTGACCGCCGATGCCGAGGCCTTCGAGGGCTTCACCGATGGCACCACGCCGGTCGACGTGCTCGCGACGCCGCAGCTGGTCGAGGAACTCGCCGTTGGGCTCGGCACCCCGGTCAGCGTCCGGATCGGTGGGACCCGGCTGGCGTTGCGCGTTGTCGGTGAGACCGGCGTCGTGCCGTTCGCAGCCGACGAACCGCTGGCGTTCCTCGTCGACCACGCCACCCTGGCGGCCGCCGACTACCTGGCGAACGGGGCACGATCCGAGCCCGATCGTTGGGCGGTGGTCGTCGACGAGTTCTACAGCGAGGCGATCACGACGACCCTGCGCGACCCGCCGTTCGACAGCGATGCCGTCGCCGATCGCTGGGACGAGGCCGAGGAGCGAATCGGCGATCCGATCCTGGTCGGTCTGACCGGCAGCCTGTTGATCGCTGTCGGTGCCGTTGCGATCGTGGCGACTGTCGGGCTGCTGATGGCGGCGGTGACCGGTGCCCGCGATCGGCGAGGAGCGAACGCCGTGCTTCGTGCGCTCGGCGCTTCACATCGCGTACTCCGGCAGTGGTTGGTGCGCGAGACCGTCCCGATCGGAGCGCTCGCCATCACGATGGGCCTGGCGACCGGGATCCTGATCGCGTCGGTCGTGTCGAGCGCGCTCACCGGCGATCGCGACGGCGGCGACGCCGTTCCGCCACCGCAGCTCGTCGTGCCGTGGCCGGCCCTCGCCGCCCTGGTCGTCGTCGCCCTCGCTGGCGTCGCACTGGTCCCGCTCGCAACCAGCCGGTTGTTGCATGGCGTCAGGCCCGCAGACGAACTCCGCATCGGAGACCAACGGTGAGACCCGTCGGGAGGTGGGCGACGGCAGCGGTCTCGATGCTGCGCCTCACCGGTCGCGCTGACGCCGTGGTCCTGGTCTGCATCGCGCTGCTCGTCGGCGCGGTGACTGCAGGCGTGGTCGCTGCGGAACGAGCCGTCGACGCCGCCGAGGACGACAGCCTGGAGCATGCGCTGGCGAACGCGCCGGCCGAGACCACGCGGTTGGTCATCGACGTCGCCGACGTGTTCACGCCCAGCGGTCCGACCGATCCGCTCGTGGTGCCGCGCCGGATCGTCGAGAGCGCCGCGACGAGCATCGATCCGCTGGTGTCGGCGGTCTACGTCGATCCCCGGCTTGTGCTCGACTCGCCGCGTCTCACGGTCCGCACGGTCGACGGCGAGCCGACCGCCTCGCCCACCGCCGTCGTGATCCGGGTGCAGCCCGGTGTCGAATCGCACTCGTCGCTCGTCGACGGCGCCGAGCCGACCCGATCCGATCCGATCGACGGCGTCGCGGTCGCCGAGGTGTCGCTGTCGACGGGCGCGGCCGATGAACTCGGTTGGCTGGTCGGTTCGGAGCTGCTGGTCACGCCGACCACCGACGACCCGTTGTTCCGCGGGTTCGACTCGCTGCCCGATCCCTTCGTGATCCGCGTCGCCTCGCTGCTCGAACTCGACGACCCGACCGAACCGTTCTGGTTCGGCGACGATCGTCTCCACCGAGTGATCGTCGACGACACCGGGCTCGGAGCCGACCTCACCGTGCACGCCACCGTCCCTGAGGCCCAACTCCCTGTCGTGCTCGCGACACTCGGTGGCCAGGCGGCGCTGCGGGTGGAGGAGCGCCGTGATCTCGACCCGGCCCGCATCGACATGTCGAACGTGGATGCGGTCGAGCGCGCTGTGCGGACCACTGAGGCGAGCACCACGCCGACAGCGGCGTTCGGGTCGCCCGCGGTGCGGCTGGGGCTCGGTGGCGTGCTGGAATCCGAGGCCGCCCGGCGTGACGGGGCCCGTGACGCCATCCGGGTGGCGGCCGTCGGCGTGATCGCTGCCGCGCTCGCGGCGTTCGTCCAGCTCCAGCGCGTGGCGGCGGATCGTCGCCGGCCCTGGTGGGTGCAGGTGCGGGCACGAGGCGGAGCTCCGAGCGCGATGGTGGCCGGCTCGCTGACGGCGACGTCCGTGGTGATCGCCGCCGGCGCACTGGTGGGTGCGAGCGTCGGTCGGCTCGCGATCGGCGGAGCGTCGTCGTCGGCCGGTGCAGTCGTCGCTTTCGTCGTGGTGCTGGCGGTCTCCGACCTGGTGCTCCAGGTCGGAGACGTCGGCACCGCGGTCGGACGCTCGGACGCAGCCGGATCGTCTCGCTGGCGGCGTGCCGGTGCCACGGTGGTCGTCGTGATCGCCGCTGCCTCGGTCGTGGCGTTGCGCCGCAGCGGTATCTCCGCCGGAGCCGGCAACGGCCTTCTGGTCGTCCTCCCGCTCGCCCTCGTGCCGGTCGCGGTGGCGATCGTCGCAGTCGCGGTGGTCACCGGGCTGCGTCGAGGACGATCGATCGGCAGCCTCGATCTCGGGGTTGGTCGTGTGCTGGGTCTCCGCCGCGCTGCCGAGATGGGTGGTGCGCCCTCGCTCGTCGTCGCAGTCGGCGTTGCGGCATGCGTGGCGGCGGTGTCGGCAACGATCGGCTGGTCGTTGCGGGGTGCGTCCGATGGTCTCGCCGGTGAACCTCTCGGCGATGCCGCCCGCAGTGCCTTCGTCGGCGCCGCAGCGGCCGCGTGGTTGCTCGGTGTTGCCAGCATCGGCATCGTCACGGTGATCACGACTCGCCGCCGTCGACGCGACGCCGAGCTGTTGGCAGCGCTCGGTGCGGATCGATCGGAGTCCGGGCGAGCGGTGATGGCCGAGCTCGCACCGCTGGTCGTGTTCGGGCTGGTCGTCGCGGTGGTGGCGGCGTGGATCACGGTGACCGCGCTCGAGGGACGTCTCGATCTCGATGTGCTCGGCGGAGCGGTCGTCACCGTGCCACGGTTCGCGGGCGCTACGTTCGCCGTGGTGGGCTCGCTGTTCGTCGTCGCCGTCGTGGTGATGCGGCTCGCCGTGGCTCGAACGGCACCTGCGGCCCGTGTGGTCGCGGCGCCCGGAGAGGTGGGTGAGCGATGACCACTGCGATGGGATCGCGAACAGCCCACGGCGGCATCGTGTGCGACGGGCTGGTGAAGATCTACCAGGCCGCGGACATCGAGGTGGTCGCGCTCCAGGGTCTGGATCTCGAGGTCGAGCCCGGTGAGCTGGTCACACTCGTGGGAGCGTCCGGGTCGGGCAAGTCGACCCTGCTCAACGTGCTCGGCGGCCTCGACAAGCCGACAGCCGGGCGGGCGGTCGTGGCCGGCCACGACCTGATGTCGATGCGCCCGGCCGATCGCACGGCATTCCGTCGTACGGCCGTCGGGTTCATCTGGCAACAAACCTCCCGCAACCTCCTGCCGTACCTCGATGCGCGGGCGAATGTCGAGCTGCCGATGACGCTGGCCGGTGCCAGCAAGCGCGAGCGGTTCCGCCGGGCGAGCGAGCTGCTCGATGTCGTCGGGCTGGCCGACCGGGCCGACCATCGCCCGCAGCAGTTGTCCGGCGGCGAGCAGCAACGCGTCGCGATCGCGGTGGCCCTCGCCAACGAGCCGGCGGTCCTGCTCGCCGACGAGCCGACCGGCGAACTGGACACGGCGACCGCCGAGGAGATCGTGTCGGTGCTCCGCACGGTCAATGTCGAACTCGGGGTGACCGGGTTGATCGTCACCCACGACCCGTTGGTGTCCGGACACGTCGACCGGACGATCGCGATCCGCGACGGTCGCATCAGCACCGAGACCCTTCGCGATCGAGGCGGTGCCGAGGGCGTGATCAGCCGGGAGTACGCGGTGCTCGACGCCGCCGGTCGGATGCAGCTCCCCGAGCACTACGTCCACGCCCTCGCGCTCGAACGGCGAGTACGCCTGGAACTCGAACGCGACCACATCGGTGTGTGGCCGGAGTCGGCCACACCCTCGGACCGGACGCCCGGCCGGGCCGCCGATGCCGATCCCGACGCCGGCTGGCGCCCGAACGGGGACGACGCGTGAGCGGGTCGGACATGATCGTCCTCGCCGACGTCGCGCGGTCGTTTCCAACCGCGAACGAGCCGGTCCGTGCGCTCCGCGAGGTCACGCTCGCGATCCCGACCGGTGCCTTCGTGGTGGTCCACGGCCGTTCGGGTAGCGGCAAGACGACGTTGCTCAACGTGATGGGCGGCCTCGATCGGGCCGATGCCGGGACGGTCGCCGTCGACGGTCGCGACCTGACCGCGATGGACGACGCCGAACTCACCGAACTGCGCCGCTCGACCATCGCGCACATCTTCCAGGGCTTCGGGCTGCTGCCGGTGCTCACGGCCGCCGAGAACGTCGAGGTGCCACTGCGACTGCTCTCGTGGCCGGCGGCCGATCGTCGCCGGCGGGTCGACGAGGTGCTGCACCAGGTCGGTCTCACCGGTCGATCGCAACACCGTCCCGACCAACTGTCGGGTGGGGAGCAACAACGCGTCGCAATCGCTCGCGCGATCGCCGCGAGGCCGAAGGTGCTGATCGCCGACGAGCCGACCGGTCAGCTCGACTCGCGTACCGGTGAGTCGATCATGGCGCTGCTGCATGAACTCGTCCTCGAACAGGGGCTCACGGCAGTGGTCGCCACGCACGACGACAAGGTGATCGGCGCTGCCGACCGGCGCATCGAGCTGTCCGACGGACGTGCGACCGCCGGCGAGGCGAGATCTCAGACCAGGTAGTGACGCACGGCCAGGCGCTCGGCGGAGTCGTCGCCGGGCACCGGTAGCTGGGCGACGACGCGCAGCGCCGGCCACTCGGCGGGGGTCAGCTGCTGGTACTCGAAGGTGAGTTCGCCGGCGGCAGGGTGCTGGAACCGGCGAAGGCGGGTCTCGAAGCCCGACACGTCGTGGTCGGGCCACCAGGCGGCGAACTCGTCGCTCTCGGCCGTCAGCAGGTCGACCAGTTCGATCATCGCTGGATCATGACGGACGGTCGAGGTCGCCGAGCGGAACTCGGCCAGCGCCTGGCGGGCGTGGATGTCCCAGTCGACGATCAGTTCGCGCGTGTGCGGGTCGGCGAACAGCACCCACATCAGGTTGCGGCGCGGCGGCTCGAGTTCGACGATGCGCGGGTAGAGCCGTTCCTGTGCGGTGTTCCAACCGACGAACTCCCACACCGGTCCGAGGACGTAGGCAGGCGCGGGCATCAGTGCGTCGAGCAGCCGCACGAGCGCGCTGGGAGCCTCCGTCGGAGCCGCGATCGTGGCGGTGCCCGGTTCGGTGAGTGACAGGAGGTGGTCGAGGCCCGCCTCGTCGAGCCGGAGCGCCCGCCCGATCGCGAGGAGCACATCGTTCGAGGCATTGATCCGCCGACCCTGTTCGAGCCACGTGTACCAGGTGAGCGACACGCCGGCGAGCATCGCGACCTCCTCCCGGCGAAGGCCAGGGGTGCGACGACCGCGACCACCTGGTAGCCCGACCTGCTCAGGGCGAGTCGATTCCCGGCGGGATCGAAGGAACTCGGCGAGTTCTCGCCGGTGGTCCGAGCCGTTCCCCATGGCGACAGTCAAGCAAGATCCGACGCGTCGTGTGGCCATCTGAGCCAATACGGTGGGTGTCGTGAGCACCCCCCTCGGACCGGACTCGATCGACTCGATGCTCGACGACCTGTGCACGCTGGTGGAGATCGAGTCGCCCTCGCTCGATCTCGCGGCGCTGCAGACGTCTGCGGAGGCGCTCTCGGCGATGATCGAACGGTTGCTCGGTCGACCGGCGACCCTGATCGACAGCCCCGCCGGACCGCACGTGCACTGGTCGGGCGGCGGCGACCCGAAGGTGCTGCTGCTCGGTCATCACGACACCGTGTTCCCGATCGGGGCGCTGGCGGAGCGGCCGTTCACGGTTGCCGACGGGCACGTCACGGGGCCCGGCGTGTTCGACATGTTGGCCGGGATCGTGCAGGCGCTCCACGGACTGTCGACGCTCGACGACCTGTCGGGCGTCGAGTTGCTGTTCAGCGCCGACGAGGAGGTTGGCTCCGCTGCGTCTCGCGGGCTGATCGAGGAGCGGGCATTGGCCTGCGGAGCGGTGCTGGTGCTCGAACCGTCGGCCGACGGCGGTGCGTTGAAGACCGGCCGCAAGGGGTGCGGCACGTTCGACGTCGTCGTGCGAGGTCGGGCGTCGCACGCCGGGCTCGAACCCGAGAAGGGCGTCAACGCCCTCGTCGAGGTCGCGCACCAGGTGCTGGCCATCAACGAGCTCGGTCGCCCGGATGTCGGCACCACCGTCACGCCCACGGTCGCGAACGCCGGCACCGCCGACAACGTCGTGCCGGCACTCGGCCGTATCAAGGTCGACGTCCGCGTCGAGTCCGCCGACGAGAAGGAACACGTCGAAGCAGCGATGGCCGCCCTGTGTCCGGTCGACCCCGAGTCGACGATCGAGGTGTCGGGTGCGATCAACCGGCCGCCGATGCCAGAGTCGGCGTCGACGTCGTTGATGCCGCTCGCCGAAGCGGTGGCACCCGGGATCGAGGGCTACGCGGTCGGTGGCGGCAGCGACGGCAACTTCACTGCCGCGATCGGCGTGCCGACGCTCGACGGCCTCGGCGCCGTCGGCGGGGGAGCGCACGCCGACCACGAGTTCGTCGTCGTCGACACGATGGCCGACCGTGCCCGCCTCATCGCCGGCCTCGTCGCCCAGATCTGCGCCCGCTGACCCGTCCCGCCCCTCCTCGGGGTTTGTGCGAGCGACAACGTCGAATCTCGACATGTGCGCTCACACAAACCGATGGCTTTCGATCTGTGTGAGCGACAACGCTCACGGCCTGTGTCTGTGCTCACACAAACGGGGATGAGGGCAACCCGTTCACGAGAAGGGTCAGTCCGGGCGGACCGAGCCCGACCTCGATCGTCGCGCTCAGACCTGCGGTGAGGGCGAGGGATCCAGGGCGGGGGTGATGTCGCCGGAGCCGAGGGAGCCGACGCGTCGGTAGACGTCGAGCTTGTTGCGGGTGTCGACGATGTCGAGGTTGCGCATCGTGAGCTGGCCGATCCGGTCGAGCGGGCCGAACGCGGCGTCCTCCACGCGCTCCATCGACAGCCGGTCGGGCTCGTAGGTCAGGTTCTCGCTCACGGTGTCCAGGATCGAGTAATCGTCGCCGCGGCGCAGGCGCAGCGTGACCTCGCCGGTGACCGCGGAGCCGACCCAGCGCATCAACGGCTCGCGCAGCATCAGGCTCTGCGGATCGAACCAGCGACCCTCGTAGAGCAGCCGACCGAGGCGGCGGCCCATCGTGCGGTAGTTCTCGATCGTGTTCTCGTTGTGGATGCCGGTGACGAGTCGCTCGTAGCAGATGTGCAACAGCGCGAGCGCCGGGCCCTCGTAGATGCCGCGGCTCTTGGCCTCGATGATCCGGTTCTCGATCTGGTCGCTCATCCCGAGCCCGTGCCGGCCGCCGATCGCGTTCGCCTCCATCACGAGATCGACGGGCGAGTCGAAGGTTCGTCCGTTGATCGCGACCGGCCAGCCCTCCTCGAACCGCACCGACACGTCCTCGGTCGCGATCTCGACATCCGGGTTCCAGTGCGCGACACCCATGATCGGCGAGACGATCTCCATGCTCGTGCCCAGCTCCTCGAGCGACTTCGCCTCGTGCGTGGCGCCCCAGATGTTGGCGTCGGTGGAGTACGCCTTCTCGACCGGGTCGCGGTACGGCAGGTCACGCGCGGTGAGGAACTCGCTCATGCCCTGGCGGCCCCCGAGTTCGTCGACGAACGTGGGGTCGAGCCACGGCTTGTAGATCCGTAGGTTCGGGTTGACGAGCAGCCCGTAGCGGTAGAAACGCTCGATGTCGTTGCCCTTGTAGGTCGAGCCATCGCCCCACACGTCGACGCCGTCGTCGGCCATCGCCCGCACCAGCAGCGTGCCCGTGACGGCCCGCCCGAGCGGCGTGGTGTTGAAGTACGTCTTACCGGCGGTGGTGATGTGGAAGGCGCCGCACTGCAGCGCAATCAGGCCCTCGCGGACCAGCTCGTCACGGCAGTCGACGAGGCGGGCCTCCTCGGCCCCGTAGACCTTGGCCCGTTCGGGCACGGTGTCGAGTTCGGGCTCGTCGTACTGGCCGAGGTCGGCGGTGTAGGTGTACGGGATCGCTCCGCGATCGCGCATCCAAGCGACGGCGGCCGACGTGTCGAGCCCGCCGGAGAACGCAATGCCGACGCGCTCGCCGACCGGCAACGACATGAGGACCTTCGCGTTCGAGGCGGTGGAGGATGCAGCGTCGGACATGCCCGACGACGCTACCCCGCGGTGTCGGGTCGCGGCTTGGGGTACATGCCCGTGAACGCCGCCGCCGACACCACGGCGACGGCGGCAGCGATCGCGAACTCGACGATCGCGAGACCCGTCGAGCGCGACAGATCCGGCGCGGCGATCGCTGCCAGCACCGCTGCGCCGAGCAGTCCGATCGCCGGCATCCGTGGCACGTTGTAGCTCGCCAGGATCCCGAACACGGCAGTCACGATGAACGGCGCGAGACGGATCAGGACAGGCTGCGGACTCGATCGGGGGCCGAGCCACCACGTGGCGAGCCCGAGTTCCTCGCTCGCCTTCCACACGGCCATGTAGGCGACGAAGACACCGACCCAGGCGGCGACCACCATCGCCTGCCATGGTGTGCTCAGCTGCCCCGGACGATGCCGGCGGACGATGCCGGCGGTCGGCGCGGACGGCGCGGACGGCGCGGACGGCGCTGGTTCGGCCCGCGGAGCTGGGGCGTCCGTCGGTCCCGGCGGCGGCAGCGGCACGCCGGGGGGAGTCGTCGTGTCCGGCACGAGGTCGCACACTACGGCGAGCCGGTCGGCGATGCGACGCGGGCGGGCGGTTGGGGGCACGGATGTCGCTCTGTCCGGCGCGGGTCGGGACGGATCGCTCCAGCTACCCTCGCTTCGATGTCCTTCGTCGACACCACGCTCGGTGATCCCTTCGAGAAGTTGTCGATCTTCTACCCGATGTGGAACGAGGAGGAGTACATCGAGCGGGCGCTCACCGCTGGACGCCGTGCCTGCGAGCAACTGATCCGCTCGGGCGACATCGGCGACTTCGAGCTGATCGTCGTCGACGACGCCTCCACCGACCGCACGCCGGAGATCGCCGATCGGCTCGCGGCGGCTGATCCACGCGTCAGGGTCGTGCACCATGCGCGCAACCGAAAGCTCGGCGGGGCGATCAAGACCGGGTTCGCCACGGCGACCGGCGATGTGATCCTGTACACCGACGCCGACCTCCCGTTCGACATGGCCGAGCTGCCGCGCGCCGTGCGCCTGCTGCGCGAGTACGACGTCGACATCATCAGCGCCTACCGCTTCGACCGAACCGGTGAGGGCTACCTCCGTTCGATCTACACCTTCGTCTACAACCTCCTGATCCGCACGTTGTTCGACGTCAAGGCACGAGACATCAACTTCGCCTTCAAGCTGTGCCGGGCCAGGGTGTTCGACCACGTCGAACTCCGCAGCGAGGGGTCGTTCATCGACGCCGAACTCGTCATCCGGGCAACTCGGCTCGGCTACGAGATGCTGCAGTTCGGGGTCGACTACTTCCCGCGGACGCGCGGCGTGTCGACGTTGAGTTCGCCGTCGGTGATCACCACGATCCTGCGAGAGATGTGGCAGCTGCGCGGTGACCTCGAGGAGATCCGCCCCCTCGTCGACCGGTCCTGACGGTCCCGCCGGACCGCGTCCGGCACCCTGGCGAGGCCGCGGGAAACGGTGCGATTGCGGTTGCTAGCGTGTCGGCCAGAAGCCGCCGGACGGGTCGACCCGCCGCGAAACGACCGCCGTGAACGACCTCCCCCGCCTTTCTCCCGAAGCCCGCAAGTGGCTGCCCGCCGCGGCGGCCGCCGGCGTGCTCGCGATCGTCGTGATTGCCGGCGTGGCCCTCGGCGGCGGTGCCGACTCGGCCACCGATGCGCCGACCGGTTCGATCGAGCCGGTCGCGGCCGGGGCGCAGCCGTCGTTCGCCGTCATCGAGACGGTCGAGACGTCGAGTCCCGTCGTCAAGACGCAGCTGACGCGCACACTCGCGAAGGGCATGGCCGGCGACGACGTCGCCGATCTCCAGCAGCGGCTCACCGACCTCGGGTTCTGGCCGGGTCCGGTCGACGGCTACTTCGGTGACGAAACCCGCCGCTCGTTGTGGGCCTACGAGAAGCTGGTGCTCGGCGTCGACTACGACGAGCCGACCGGGCAGGTCACCGCCGCGATGTGGGACGACCTGCAGGAGCCGTTCACGATCCAGCCCCGGCGCCCGAACTCGACGCCGAACCACACCGAGATCTACTTGCCCGAGCAGGTGATCGCCGTCTTCCACGACGACCAGGCGGTGTTCATCAGCCACATGTCGAGCGGCGACGACGAGGAGTGGTGCGAGGAGGTCACGATCAGCCCCGGCGAGTGGAACAACCCGGGAGACGAACCGCTGGTGCGCGGTGAGTGCGGCAAGTCGATCACCCCCGGCGGGGTGTTCAACTTCACCCGTCGCGTCGAAGGTGTCCGTCAGAGCTCGCTCGGGGGCATGTGGGATCCGGTGTACTTCAACTACGGCATCGCGGTGCACGGCGCGCTCAACGTGCCGTTGCAGCCCGCATCGCACGGTTGCATCCGCATCCCGCTGCCGTTGTCGCCGATCTTTCAGGACGTGACGGCGACCGGCGACCAGGTGTTCGTGTTCGACGGCGTCCAGGAGCCCGAGTACTACGGCGCCCAGAAGCCGTATTTCAACCGGATCGACCCCGATTACTCGACCACGACCTCGAGCACGACGACCACCACGACCGTCCCGCCGTCGACCACGACGACGGTCCCGCCGTCGACGACCACGCCGTCTGCGACCACCACTGTCGCGCCGACCACGACCGCCGTGCCGACCACGACAACCATGGCGCCGACCACGACGACCGTCGCGCCCGCAGCCCCCTGAGCGCCGAGCCACGGCGGTGATGTGCCGGGGGTTGCGTTCGTCGGCGTCCGGGCGTTCGTGACAACGTGCTCGCCGTGACCGATTACGACGAGTTCGGGCTCTTCCACGAGAACATCGCCGAGTTCGATCTCGACGTGGCCGTCCTGCCGCCGGTCGTGCGCATCGAGACGATCGTGAGCGACGGCGACTCGAGCCGGATCGTCAGCGCGCTGCGGTGGGGGAGTGACGACCCCGAGATCGTGTACCTCCACGGCGGCGCCCAGAACGCCCACACGTGGGACACGGTCGCGTTGGCGCTCGGCCGATCGGCGTTGGCGGTCGATCTGCCGGGCCACGGACACTCGGACTGGCGCGCGGATGGTGCGTACAGCCCGATGAACCTCGCCGACGACGTGGCCGACGTGGTCGCGGTCCATGCCCCGCGGGCCAGGGTGGTGGTGGGCATGTCCCTCGGCGGACTCACGGCCATGGAGCTCACCGTCCGTCACCCCGCCCTCGTTCGTTCGCTCGTGATGGTCGACATCACCCCGGGCGTGAATGCCGCCAAGACCAAGGCGATCACGGATTTCGTCGACGGCCCGCAGGAGTTCGCCAGCTTCGACGACCTGCTCGCCCGCACGATCGAGCACAACCCGACACGCACCGAGTCGTCACTGCGGCGTGGAATCCTCCACAACGCGCACCCACAGCCCGATGGCTCGTGGCAGTGGCGCTACGACCGCGGCAGCCACGCTCGAGCACGCCAGACGGCGACCGACACCAGCGAATCTCCGACGCCCGACACGCCCGCGCCCGACACGCCCGCGCCCGACCCGGCGGACGGGCTCTCGCCGTTGTGGGACCACTTCGGCTCGATCTCGTGCCCGGTCACGCTCGTGCGCGGCTCGCTGTCGCCGGTGGTCGACGACGACGACGTCGCCGAGGCGCGGCGACGCCAGCCCGAACTCGCCGTCCACGTCGTCGACGGTGCCGGCCACAGCGTGCAGGGCGATCGCCCGGTCGAGCTCGCTGCGATTCTCGCCGCCCTCCTCTGAGCGCCAAACCCCGACGTTTGTGTTGCGTTTCGGGTGGGGCGGGTCACCCGGAATGCAGCGCAAACGTGAATGGGTGTGGGTGGGGGTGGGTGGAGTCAGCAGTCGATCGTGCCCTCGATGGACACGACCGTGTCGCCGCCGACCCAGATCTCGCCGTCGGACTCGCTGACGTGGATGCGGCCGCGACGGCCGAGCGCGGTGCCCTGGCTCGCGACGTAGGGGGCCTCGAGACGTCCGGTCGCGAGGAGCCACTGGGCCACCGCCGCGTTGAGGCTGCCCGTGACCGGATCTTCGCGGATTCGTCCGTCGGAGTCGGCGAACAGCGCCCGCAACTCGAGCGCGCACTCGCCCCCTGCGGGAGACGCAGCGACCAGTCCCACGTCGAAACCGGTGAGCAAGCTGCCGGGGATGGCCACGGCGAGGACGGCCTCGACCGAGGGCAGGAGCACCGCCATCCAGCCCGGTCCGTTGTCGACCCATGCGCTGTCGACGATGTCGTCGTGACCGAGGCCGAGTTGATCGAGCCGATCGGCCAGCACCTGCGGTTCGACCGGCCCGCTGCGCGTCAGCGGAGGTGCGGCGAACGCCAGCCGATCGCCGTCACGGCGGATCGGGATCAACCCGGCGCCGCACTCCTGCACGATGCGGCCGGGGTCGTTCGGAGTGCCTCCGGCGGCGAGCCAGGCCCGACAGGTGCCGAGCGTCGGGTGTCCGGCGAACGGCAGCTCCCGGCCCGGACAGAAGATCCGGACGCGATAGTCCGCTTCGTCGGTGGTCGGTGGCAGGACGAACGTCACCTCCGAGAGGTTCGTCCACGACGTGATGCGCAGCATCTCGTCGGTGCTGATCCGGTCGGCGTCGTGCACGACCGCCACGGGGTTGCCGGAGAAGCCATCCGACGCGAACACGTCCACCTGGTGGAATCGACGCTGCATCTGCGTCGTTCTAGCCGGTCAGCGCAAGCGAAGCGAACGAGTTCAGAGCTGTGCGAGACAGCTGTCGGTGCCCTCGATGACCCCGGTGCGGAACGAGTCGATCTTCTCGAAGGCGTTGCCGATCACGTCGTCGTCGATGCCGGCGTCGCCGAGTCGCAGCACCGTCTGGATCGCCTCGTCGAGGTCGCCGGCCGAGATGCGCACCGAGATCCGGGTGGCCAGCCGCGGCTGGGGCAGGACGAAGTCCACCGGGGTGACGGTCTTGACCCATCCGCCGGTGAGGCAGTCGTTGAGCAGTGCCCGTGGCTCACCGTCGAGGTCGGAGCCGAGCGCGGTCTGGACGGCCTCGCTCCAGGCGGTGCCGAGCACGTAACCCACAGCGAAGTCGCCGAGCGAGCGGTACAGCTCGAGGGCCGCCGGCTCGTTGAAGTACACCTCGCTCGTCGTGGCACACAGCGCGGTGCCCGTCGACAGGTCCCCGCGGAGATCGGCGCACGACCTCTCGTCGATCGAGTCGACCACCACGACGGTCAGTGCGTCGAGCCCGGCGATGTCGAGCTCCTCGTCCCAGTAGCGGTTGAGGTCCTCGGGGAGGAACCCGATCAGGTCGTTCTCGCCGTAGCCGAACGCAGCGTTGCCGCGGTTGTCGCGGTCGGCGGGGGTGAACTGGTTGGGCATCAACGGCAACGGGTCGTCGAGGAGCTCGGCGCATCGCGCTGGGCCGTCGTTGAAGCCGACCTGGAAGGCGCCGACACGGTCGAAGCCCGACCCGTGCCCGCCGGCATCGAACTGGTCGACACCGACCGGATCGCTCACCTTGGTCATCGCGATCAGGCCGGCGCGGACGTCGCCGTCGCTGAACCGGAGGGTGGCGGCCTCGCCACGGGCGGCCCGCCCGGTCCATGCTCCGGCGAAGCAGTCGGCCTGCTGCTCGGTGGCGATCGTCGGCAGTGCCCGGTCGAGCGCGCCGAAGCGCAGCTGGATCGCATGTGCGAACTCGTGGGCGAGCACGGTGCCGATCGTTGCGGCGCCGTATTCGCGGGCCAACTCGGCCAGCAGTCCACCGTCACCGTCGTCGTAGACCATGAAGTCGCCGACGCCGCAGTAGAAGGCCACGTACTGCTGCACGTCGTCGTACGTTGTGCGCGGGGCGCCGCAGCCGGGGATGTCGTCGGGGCGTTCCGGGTACGCCGCATAGACATCGCCCTCGAGCGGGGTGAACGCCTCGCCGTAGACCGCCGGATAGACCTCCGCCCACCAGAGTTCGAGGTCGGTCATCACCGCGAGCAGGAAGTCGTCGTAGGTGCGCTCGGCCTTGTTCGGCCCGAAGTTGATCGCGGTCGGGTCGACGTCACCCGTCGGTGCAGCGGGGGCGATGGTGGTCGTTGTGCTCGGATCGTCCGGTGCCGGCCCGACCGTCGGGTTCTCTGGCGGAGTCGCAGGCGGGAGCGTCAGGGTCGGTCCGTCGAGGCGGATCGGTTCGGCTCGTTCGCTCGTCACCTCGACGTTCGCCGCGCACGCGCTGAACACGACCGCGGCGGCCGCGACGAGGGCGATCCACCCCGAGCGATGCATGGCATCGATGCTACGTGCTCGACGCGTGCGGCCGGTGGCGACGCAGCGGTCTTCTCACGCTGTTCTCACCCGTGTGCCCGGCCTCTTCTGTGACGGTCGTCGCAGCGCTGCTACGGTGTCGACCGCTCGGGCCGTCAGCAGGCCGAGGGGGAGGAAGGAACCTGGTGGCATTACTCGAAGCCGATGAGATCACGGTCATGTTCGGTGGAATCGTGGCGCTCGACGGTCTGTCGTTCGAGATCGCCGAAGGCGAGATCCTCGGACTGATCGGTCCGAACGGTGCCGGCAAGACCACGATGTTCAACGTCGTGAGTCGCATCTACGACCCCACACGTGGTCGCCTGCGATTCGACGGCGAAGACCTGCTGGCCGTCAGCGCCCACCGCGTCGCGGGATTCGGCATCTCGCGGACGTTCCAGAACCTGGCGCTGTTCCCGACGATGAGCCTGCTCCAGAACACGATGACGGGAGCGCACCACCTCGGCAAGGTGGGCTTCGTGCGTGCGATGACCCGAATCGGCGCCGCTCGCGAGGAACGCGGCGCTGGCTGCCGACGCATTCCAGATCCTGCGCTCGCTCGACCTGCACGAGCTCGCGTTCCGCCCGGCTGCGGGGCTGCCGTTCGGCACGCTCAAGCGGCTCGAACTCGCCCGGGCCCTCGCGGCCCACCCCCGCCTGCTCCTGCTCGACGAGCCTGCAGCGGGGCTGACCCACCACGAAGTCGACGAGTTGGGCGCCACCATCCGGCGGGTGCGCGACGAGTACGGCCTGACCGTGCTGCTCGTCGAACACCACATGGGCATGGTGATGGGCATCTCCGATCGCGTCGTCGCCATGGAATTCGGTCGCAAGATCTCCGAGGGCACCCCGGCCGAGGTGCAGAGTGACCCACGAGTCATCGAGGCCTATCTGGGGACGGCGGTATGAGCGACCAGACATTGCTGAACGTCGCCGGGCTGTCCGCGGGATACGGCCCGATCGAGGTGCTCCATCAACTCGACTTCACCGTGGCCGACGGCGAGATCGTCGTGATCCTCGGCGCCAACGGCGCCGGCAAGACCACCACGATGCGTGCGATCTCCGGCATGATCGGGCGCTCCGGCACCGTCGAGTTCGCTGGCAACGACATCAGCGGCGCCAAGCCCGACGCCATCTTGCGCGCCGGCATCTCCCAAGTGCCCCAGGGGCGAGGCACCTTCACCGACCTGAGCGTGCACGACAACCTGCGAGCAGGCGGCTACACGGCGAAGGGATCGATCGACGAGGATCTCGAGCGTTGGTACGGCGTGTTCCCCCGGTTGGCCGAGCGACGCGACCAGAAGGCCGGATCGCTGTCGGGTGGCGAGCAGCAGATGCTCGCAGTGGCCCGGGCGATGATGCCGAGACCGAAACTGCTCCTGTGCGACGAGCCGAGCCTCGGCCTCGCACCGTTGATCACCCAGGAGTTGTTCAGGGTGCTCGGATCGCTTCGTGACGAGCACGGGATGTCGCTGCTGATCGTCGAGCAGAACGCCGGTCTCGCGTTGGCGCTCGCCGACCGGGCCTACGTGCTCGAGACGGGCAGCATCGTCGCGACGGGCACCGGCGCTGAACTCCTCGCCGACGACACCATCAAAGAGGCCTATCTCGGGGTGGTCCGCTGATGTCGCTGTTCATCGAACGGTTCATCAACGGCCTGGCCGACGGATCGATCTACGCGCTCCTCGCGCTCGCGCTCGTCGTCGTGTTCCGCTCGACGGGCCAGCTCAACTTCGCCCAGGGTGAGATCGGCACCATGGGTGCGTTCTTCGTGTCGACGCTCACGCTCGGTGGGATGCCGGTCTGGGCGGCGATCGGCTGCGCGATGGTGCTCGGTTTCGTGGTCTCCGCCGGCGTCGAACGCATCGTCGTCCGACCGATCGAGCACCGCAATCCCGGCGCCGTCATCGTGGCGCTGATCGGCGTGTTCCTCGCGGTGAACCAACTCGTGGCCATGATCTGGGGTGTGGACGCGCTGGAGTCTGCCGAGCGTGTTCCCCGACGCCGCCGACGACTTCGTCACGATCTTCGGTGCGCCGGTGCGGATCGCCCGGCTCGGGCTGATCGGCGTGCTGATCGTGGTGCTGATCCTCCTGTGGCTCATGTTCAACAAGACCAAGATCGGCCTTGCGATGCGTGCCGTCGCCAACAACCAGGAGTCGTCGAATCTCGTCGGCATCAGGGTCGGAACGGTCCTGCTGCTCGGATGGGGGCTCGCCGGTGCGATCGGCGTACTCGCCGCTGCGATGCTCGCCCCGTCGGCGGGGCTGACCGGCACGTTGATGCTGGGCCCGTTCCTTCTTGCGTCGGTCGCCGCAGTGCTCGGGGGTCTCGACTCGCCGGTCGGTGCGGTCGTCGGTGGCCTCATCATCGGGCTGACCGAGGCGTTCATCGTCGGCTACGTGCCGTTCTTCGGTGCTGACATGTTGTTCCCGGTGATGCTCGTGATCCTGCTGGTGGTTCTGCTGTTCCGGCCGTCGGGCCTGTTCGGCACCGAGCGAGTGGAGCGCGTGTGATGAAGCTTCCGTACCGAGTTGCGAAAGGCGGCTGGCAGAACTGGGCCGGGCGCATCGTGTTGTTCGGCGGTGTCGGGCTGTTCATGTACCGCGCCATCACCGAGTGGAGCCGTTCCGGGCTCGGACTGCTCGCCGACGCGCTCATCATCGCGATCGCCGTCACCGGACTCAACCTGATCACCGGGTACACCGGACAGCTCTCGCTCGGCCATGCCGGCTTCTTCGCGATCGGCGCGTTCGTGTCCGCCATGTTGGTGACGGGCAAGATCTGGACGCCGTTCATCGACAGCAACATCTGGACGCCGGGATGGACACTGCCCGCCGTCGCCATCGTGTGCTTCCTGGTCGGCATGGTGGTCGGCATTCCCGCATTGCGCCTCAAGGGCATCTATCTGGCGCTCGTCACGCTCGTGTTCACCGAGGCGGTGCGAGCCTTCTTCAAGTACGACGAACTCGAGGGGATCACGGGCGGAGCCACCGGGATCAAGGGCCTCAGCTACCTGCCGCCGTCGTGGACCGGGCTCGAGGGTCGTGCCGATCTGGTGCTCTGGTTCTTCTGGCTCTCGTTGACGATCCTGATCCTCGTGTCGATCCTGTCGGCCGGGCTGGTGCGCAGCCGGATCGGCCGGGCGATGGTCGCAGTGCGCGACAACGAGACCGCCGCCGCCGTGATGGGCGTCAACCTGTTCACGATCAAGACGGTGGTGTTCGGGCTCTCCGGGGCCATCGCCGGTGTCGCCGGCAGCCTGTATGCGTTGAAGCTCACCCTCGTCGACGCCGACGTCCCCTTGCTCGGTCTGTTCGGGTCCGTCACGCTGCTCGTCGCGTTGGTGGTGGGCGGTGCTGCCCAGAACTGGGGTCCGTTCGTCGGCGCGATGTTCTACGTCTTCGTCAACGACTTCGCTCGAAGCGTGGGCGAGGACCCGTCCGGGAGTTTCCTGTTCGGGTGGATCGTCGACGAGGGCACCAAGCTCAACGGCCTCGGTGGTGTCACCTTCGGCGTGCTGTTGATCCTGTTCGCCCGCTTCGTCCCCTTCGGTGCCGTCGGCACGATGCGGATGTGGCGCTCCCGAGTGGTGCAGGTGATCCCACGAATCCCTGTTCCGGCAGGCGCCGCCGGCCTCGCCGCTGTGGCCGGCGAGTCGGGTGACGCAGACACCGCGTCCGTCGAGCAGGAGGCGAACGGCCCTGGTACGCCGCCGTCGACGCCGACTAACGTCGAGGGCGCCGATACGTCTGCCGCTGGCGACGACGACTCGGCGACGTGAACCGTCCGACACGGACGACTTGAACCGAACACCCAATCAACCCCACCCACCCACCAACCCACCGATCCTGAGGGGGACTCTGACCATGGTCAAGACCAAGAAGCTGATGGCGCTCGCCGCCGTCGGAGCACTCACGCTGGCCGCATGCGGCAGCGACGACGACAGCGGCGACGCCACGCCGAGCGAAACCGAGGCACCGGAGGCGACCGAGGCGCCGGAAGCGACGGACGCACCGGAGGCGACGGACGCACCCGAGGCGACCGACGCACCGGAGACCACGGACGAAGGCGACGGCGGCGAGGCCGCTGGTGCAGAGTTCGTCGTCGACACCGAGGCGTGCGACGACCCCGATGCGGCGACCGCGACGATCGAGACCCTCAAGATCGGGACCTCGATCCCGTTGTCGGGCGGCCCGGCCGTGTTGTTCGCGCCGTTCGGTGCGGGGCAGCAGGCCTACATCGACTACTACAACGCGCAGAATGGCGGCATCGACGGGACCGAGATCGAACTGACCGTCAAGGACGACCAGTACACCGCCGACCTGACCAAGGCCAACGTCGACGAGCTCGTCTTCGACGACCAGGTCACGATCCTGTCGGGCATCATCGGTTCGCCGAACAACCTGGCGATCCAGGCCGACCTGAACGCCCAGTGCATCCCGCAGCTGTGGGCCTCGACCGGTGCTCCCGACTGGGGCAACGTCGACGAGTACCCGTGGACGACCGGACTGCTCGTGCCCTACGCGATCGAGTCGCAGCTCTGGGCCGACTACATCGTGTCCGACCTCGATGAAGGTTCGACCGCGGCGCTGTTCTACGTGAACAACGAGTTCGGCCAGGCCTACGTCGAAGCGTTCACCGAGATCGCTGCCGAGAACGGCATCGAGATCGTCGCCCAAGAGACGGTCGACCCCGCCGACTCGGGTGCCCCGAGCGGTCAGATGACGAACCTCGTCGAGGCCGCCCCTGATGCGATCCTGGCGATTCCGCTCGGTGCGCAGTGCATCGCGTTCATGACCGAACTGGGCAATGCGAAGGCGGCCAACCCCGACTTCACTCCGGCGGTGTACCAGACGGCGACATGTGCGAACCCGCTGTTCTTCCAGGCAACGACCAACGGCGGTGCCGACGGCGTCTACACCTCGACCAACGTCAAGTTCGTCGACAGCCCGGAGTATGCGGACGATCCAGGCGTCCAGGCGTTCCTCGAGGCGATGGCGACCTACGCACCCGACACCAACAGCGCCGACCTGACCGCACTCGCAGGTTGGTTGTCGATGGAGCTGGCGGTCCACGTCGCCGAGCAGGCGTTCGAGGCCGGCGACTACAGCCGGGCCGGGATCATCAATGCGGCTCGCAACATCGACTACGTCTCGCCGCTGGCGATGGAAGGTGGAGTTGGGCAGATGAACGCCGAGGACGCGTTCTATGCCGAGGCCACCGGTCTCGTCCAGTGGTCGGATGCAGCCGTGGCCTTCGAGCGCCTCGGCGACATCATCGACTACAACGGCTCGCTCGGGACCTACACGCCCTGAGCCGAACGTGACCAGCGGGTCATCCCGCTGAGCGCAGGCGCCCGCCGACTCGGAGTTCGCTCCGACGAGGCGGGCGCTGTCGCGTCCGGGATCAGGCGCCGGCGGGTCGGCGAGCGACGTTGACCTCGTACTCGCTCGACCCGGTGATCACGATTTCGAACTCCCACTCCGCCCCGGTGGTGTCGGTGGCCGTGCAGGGGAAGGCCGTGCCCTCGTCCTGGTTCGCCGGCTCGGCGCAGGTGGCGCTCGTGAAGCCGTCGTCGGAGTCGGGGAACAACGCGGCTCGCAGTTCGCCGTTCTGCTCGATGAACTCCTCGGCGTCGTTGCGGAAGTCGGCGGCGGTGGTGAAACACCCGGCCGCCACTCCTGTCAGCGCGACGAGCGCCGCGGCGGTCACGAGTGATCGTTTCGACCAATGCCTGCCACGGTGACGCATGCCCGGACGGTAGCGCAGCCCCGCCCAACCGCAGCGGCGCCAGCATCTCCTCTGCGATGAGCGAACCGCCCGGATAGCGACACTTGGCTCATCGCAGCGGGAGCCGGGCCGGTCGCGGTGGGGTAGTCGGGCGCTACGCGACGGGTTCGGGCACGGCGGATCGACGATGGGTCGCGACGCGGTCCCACATCACGACGAGCAGCGCCGCCCACACGAAGGCGAAACCGACGAGACGGTCGACCGGGACGGGCTCGTCGTAGAGCACCCAGCCCAACCCGAAATTGATCACCGGCACCAGCAGGTTGAGCGGGCCGAGCAACGTGAACGGGATCGACTGGGCAGCGGCGGCGAACAGCATCAGCGGCACCGCCGTGACCACGCCCGTGCCGAGCACGAGCGCCCACTCGGCGGCGTCGGCCGACTGCACGACGCTGTCGGCTCGCAGGGAGAACGCGAGAACGGCGAGGACGGCGGGCGCGAACAGCACGAACGTCTCGCCGGCGAGGCTGTCCACGGCGCCGAGCGGCACCCGGCGCTTTGCCAGGCCGTAGAGGCTCCACGTGCCGGCGAGCAGCAGTGCGATCCAGGGTGGTCGACCGTAGGAGACCGTCAGGATCACGACGGCGATCGCGGCCAGCCCGAACGCGGCGCGCTGGGCTGCGGTCGGCTCCTCGTGGAGCACGAACACCCCGATGGCCATGGTGGCGAGGGGGGCGATGAAGTACCCGAGGGCGGTCTCGATGACGCGGTCGTTGGTGACAGCCCACACGTAGCTCCCCCAGTTGAGCGTCAGCAGCACCGAGGCCATCACGAGGCGTCGGGCGGTCGGCCCGTGGCGCAGCGCAGCGACGATGTTCGGCCAGGTCCGCCGGGCGGTCACGATCACCGCCATCACCACGCCGGCACACGACATCCGCCATGCGATCAGCTCGAATGCGTCGAAACCCTTGAGCTGCTTCCAGTAGATCGTGAGGAAGCCCCAGAGCAGGTACGCGGCCACGCCCAGCTGGACACCGCGCCGGACGGTGCGGGTGGTGCGGACGGCGTCGGACATCGGGTACGTACCGTACGGGTCGGCCGAGCCGTACCCGCAGTGATGAGCGAAGTGCCGTGATTCGGGCGGTTCGCTCATCGCGGTGGGGGCCGCAGAGCCAGCGGGGGGTGTTCGCCGATGTCTACGGTGAGCCGATGGACCTGCGTGTCACCGATGATCCCGCCGCCGCCGCCGGACGCTGGCTGGCACGACGGCTGCGTGATGCGGTGCGGCGCCGTGGTAGCGCCACGGTTGCCGTCAGCGGCGGGGACTCTGCGCCGCCGATGTTCGACGTGCTGCTCGCCCAGGACGTGCCGTGGAGCGAGGTGACCGTGTGGCAGGTCGACGAGCGTGTCGCCCCCGACGGGCATTCCGCACGCAACGCGGGCCAGCTCGCCGGATTCCCGTGTCGAGTTCAGCTGATGCCGGTCACCGAGGCGGACCTCGATGCTGCTGCGAGCCGGTACGCGAGTGGACTTCCCGAACGGTTCGACGTCGTCCACCTCGGCCTCGGCGACGACGGCCACACGGCCTCCTGGCCACCCGGCCATGCGGTGCTCGACAGCGGGGCGCGCTGCGAGGCGATCGGTGAGTTCAACGGGTTCCGGCGGATGACGCTGACACCACCGGTCGTCAACGCTGCCCGGTCACGGCTCATGCTCACCTACGGCGGGTCGAAAGCGCCGATGGTACGACGCTGGTTGCTGGGCGACCCGTCGATCCCGGTCACCCGGCTGCGCCGCACCGGCACGTGGGCGATGCTCGATCCGGCAGCGGTCTCCGAATTGCCGGAGCCGTCGGCGCGCTAGGTTCGACCCTGATGGACCCCACCCGGATGGACACCGCCGATCTCCGCTCGGCGCTGGCCGAGCTGCCCCGTCCCGCCCACCTCCGAGCGCTGTTCGCCGACGATCCCGGCCGTGCCGAGCGATACGTCGTCGAGGTCGCCGATCTGCGCATCGACTACTCCAAGCACCGCATCGACGACACGGTGCTGGCCGGTCTCGTCGCGCTCGCCGAGCGTTCGGGCGTCGAGGCTCGGCGCGACGCGATGTTCGCCGGCGAGCACGTCAACGTCACCGAGGACCGAGCGGTGATGCACATCGCATTGCGCTCACCCGCCGATGTGGTGATCACCGTCGACGGCGTGAACGTCGTCCCCGAGGTGCACGAGGTGCTCGATGCGATGAGCGCCTTCGCCGATCGGGTGCGCGCCGACGACCGGATCACCCATGTGGTCAACATCGGGATCGGCGGCTCCGACCTCGGACCGGCGATGGCCTACCGGGCGCTCGACGCATACCGCCACGAACGCATCCGCTGCTCGTTCGTGTCCAACGTCGACGGCGCCGACATCGCATCGGTGCTCGCCGGCTCCGATCCGGCCTCGACGCTGTTCGTGATCGCTTCGAAGACGTTCGGCACGATCGAGACGCTCACCAACGCTCGCACCGCTCGCGCGTGGCTCGTCGACGCGCTCGGCGAGGCGGCGGTCGCCGACCACTTCGTGGCGGTGTCGACCAACGCCGAGCGGGTCGCCGAATTCGGCATCGACACGGCCAACATGTTCGGCTTCTGGGACTGGGTCGGCGGCCGCTACTCGGTCGACTCCGCGATCGGGTTGTCGTTGATGATCGCCATCGGACCCGAGCGCTTTCGCGAGTTCCTGCACGGGTTCCACCTGGTCGACGAACACTTCCGCACCGCCGCGCTCGCAGCGAACGCACCGGTGCTGATGGCGCTGCTCGGGGTCTGGTACGCCAACGGGCTCGGTTTCGGCACCAAGGCAGTCCTGCCGTACGCCGAAGAGCTGGGCCGATTCCCGGCGTATCTCCAACAGCTCGACATGGAGTCCAACGGCAAGTCGGTGCGCCTCGACGGCACGTCGGTGGTCGGCGACACGGGCCCGATCGTGTGGGGCGAACCGGGCACCAACGGCCAGCACGCCTTCTACCAGTTGCTCCATCAGGGCACCCGGATCGTTCCGGTCGACTTCATCGGCTTCGCGACACCGCACCATCCGTACCGTGAGCACCACGATCTGCTGATGGCCAATCTGTTCGCCCAGTCCGAGGCGCTCGCGTTCGGGCGCGACGCTCCCGCGGGCGAGCCCTACCGCCAGTTCGACGGCGATCGGCCGAACACGGTGATCCTCGCCGAGCAGCTCACGCCGTCGGTGCTCGGCCAACTGATCGCCCTGTACGAGCACGTCGTGCACGTGCAGGGCACGATCTGGGACGTCAACAGCTACGACCAGTGGGGCGTCGAACTCGGCAAGGAACTGGCGAACCGGATCACCCCCGAACTCGTCGGCGAGCCCACCCCCTCCGCCCACGACGCTTCCACCAACGCCCTCATCGCCTGGTACCGCGCGCGCCGCTGATCGGCCCTCCGTTGCGGGGGCAGCTCGCAATGGACGCAGGCCCGATACGGGGCGGGGTACGCTGGCGCGATGCGATTCCCGGAGGACGTCAACGACGATGTGTTGAAGCGGCTGCGCCGGCTCGAGGGCCAGATCCGCGGCGTCCAGCGGATGATCGAAGAGGGCCAGGACTGCACCGACGTGGTCACCCAGCTCTCGGCCTGCAAGGCGGCGCTCGACCGCGTCGGCTACCGCTTGGTCGTCGCGGGGATGCGGCACTGCGTGATCGAGCCCGTGCAGACCGGCGAGGAGCCCACGCTCGACGCCGACGAGCTCGAGCGCCTCTTCATGAAACTCAGCTGATCGCGCGTCCGTGACGCCCAGCGGGAGGCTCGGTTGCAGCCCCGGGGCCCCGATGGGCAAGACTCGAACCATGCGCGACTACACCAACATCTACATCGACGGTGCCTGGGTTCCCTCCGACGGAACCGGCACGATCGAGGTCATCAACGCCGGCACCGAACAGGTGATGGGCTCGATTCCCGAGGGGACCGCGAGCGATGTCGACAAGGCCGTCGCCGCCGCACGCCGGGCGTTCGATTCGTGGTCGTCGACGCCGGTCGAGGAACGCCAGAAGTACATGGTCCGCCTCAACGAGGCGCTGCAGGCCCGTTCGGCGGAGATCGCCGAGGTCATCTCCGGTGAGGTCGGCATGCCGATCACCTGGTCGACGATGATCCAGGCCGGCCTGCCCGCCGGCAACATGCAGACCTACGCGACACTGCTCGACACGTTCGAGTTCGAAGAGACGATCGGCAACAGCCTCGTCGTCAAGGAGCCCGTCGGCGTCGTCGGCGCGATCACGCCGTGGAACTACCCGTTGCACCAGATCATCTGCAAGCTCGGTGGCGCGCTCGCTGCCGGTTGCACGTTCGTGCTCAAGCCGTCCGAGGTCGCCCCGCTCAACGCCTTCATCCTCGCCGAGATCATCCACGAGGTCGGCCTCCCGGCGGGCGTGTTCAACATGGTCTCGGGCACCGGTCCGGTCGTCGGTGCGGCGATCTCCGAGCATCCCGACGTCGACATGGTGAGCTTCACGGGTTCCACCCGTGCGGGCAAGCAGGTTGCGGCGGCTGCGGCCGGGACCGTCAAGCGCGTGGCGCTCGAACTCGGCGGCAAGTCCGCCAACATCATCCTCGACGACGCCGATCTCGCGACGGTCATCCCCAAGGGTCTGTTCGCCTGTTACCTCAACTCGGGCCAGACCTGTACCGCCCACACCCGGATGCTGGTTCCGAACAGCCGCTACGACGAAGCGGTCGCCATCGCGGCGGCCGCGGCCGAGAACATGGGCGTCGACGACCCCTCCAAGGAGGGCATGCACCTCGGTCCGCTGATCTCGCAGGCCCAGTGGGACCGCGTGCAGGGCTACATCCAGACGGGCATCGACGAAGGCGCCGTCGTCGCCGCTGGCGGTCTCGGCAAGCCCGAGGGCCACGAGACCGGCTACTTCGTCAAGCCGACCGTGCTCGCCAACGTCACCAACGACATGACCGTCGCGCAGGAGGAGATCTTCGGCCCGGTGCTGTCGATCATCGGCTACGAGGACGAGGACGACGCCGTTCGCATTGCGAACGACAGCCTCTACGGGCTCTCCGGTGGCGTGTGGTCGGCCGACAAGGATCGGGCGATCGCCGTGGCGCGTCGCATGCGCACCGGTGCCGTCGACGTCAACGGTGGCTCGTTCAACATCGCTGCACCGTTCGGTGGCTACAAGCAGTCCGGCTACGGCCGCGAGAACGGGCCCTACGGCATCGACGAGTTCCTGCAGACCAAGTCGCTGCAGCTCTGATCACCGTCGATCGATAGCGTCGGCGGTTGATGGTCGACCGCATCGAGCGCCTCACGAACCTGCTCGCGCTGCTGCTCGAGACCAACGAGCCGCTGAGCCTGGTGCAGATCGCATCGGAACTCGACGGCCAGTACCCCGACGACGACAAGGCGCGACGCGCCGCCTTCGAGCGAGACAAGGCGGCGCTGCGTGACATCGGCGTGCCGATCGACACCGAGATCGTGGCGGGTGGCCCATACGCGGGCCAGACCCGGTACCGGGTCGATCGGCGCGCCTACGAACTCGACGACCTCGAGCTGGCGCCCGACGAGATGCGGGCGCTGCAGGTGGCCGTGGCCGCGGTCCGCACCGATGCGGGGCGTGACGCGCTCTGGAAACTCGGTGGGGCGCTCGGCGACGAGGTGCCTCCGGTGTCGGCCGTGCTCCCGCAGCGCCCGGAACTCCCCGCGATCCGTCGGGCCGTGGCCGGGCGTGCCCCGATCGAGTTCGTGTACCGGGGCGAGCAGCGGACGCTCGACCCCTGGGGGCTCTTGCTGCGGGGCGGGTTCTGGTACGTGATCGGTCACGACCATCGCCGAGGTGAACGCCGAACGTTTCGCGTCGATCGCTTCGAGGGCGGTGCCGACGGGATCGAGGTGGGCTCGCCGGGCTCGTTCGAACGACCCACGTCGTTCGATCCGCGCACGGCGTTCCCGGCCGACCCGAAGCAGATCGGCGACACCGCTGACGAGCGGGTCGAGGCGCTCGTGCGAATCGATGTGCTGCGTGCGGCGGCGGTCGAACGTGAACTCGGCGCTGACCGAGTGGTCGAACGCAGCGACGACGGCAGCGTGCTGGTCTCGGTGCCGGCGGGCAACACCACCGCGTTCCGGTCGTGGGTCCTCGGTCTGCTCGAACACGCCGTGGTCGAATCGCCTCCGGCGCTTCGTCGGCAGGTGATCGACTGGCTCGCAGCGGTCGCAGCATCCGACGGCGGGGCGGCTCGGCGATGAGCGGGCCCCGCAATGCCGAGGACCGGTTGCGACGGCTGCTGGTGATGCTGCCGTGGCTGATGGAGACCGGTGAGGTCTCGCTCGCCGAGGTGGCCAGGCGCTTCGACATGACCGAGACGCAGGTGCAGAACGACCTCGAACTGGTCGCGATGTGCGGGCTGCCGCCGTTCATCGACGAGATGATCGACGTGTTCGTCGACGACGGTGTCGTGTTCGTCGGCGTGCCCCGGCTGTTCACGCGCCCACTGCGGCTCACCGCACCCGAGGCGTTCTCGCTGCTTGCGTCGGCACGTGCGGCGATGCAGCTACCCGGCGCCGATCTCGACGGCGCACTCGGGCGTGGGCTGAACAAGCTCGCCGCCGTCCTGGCCGACGCCGGCATCGCCACCACGAACGCTGACGACGACACCGCCGGCGTCGTCGTGGACCTCGCACGCCCCGAGCTCACCGACGTGCTCGCCGAATCGGCCGCCACCGGTTCGGAGCTGGCGATCACCTACTTCTCGCCGGCGCGGGCCGAGATGTCGAGCCGCGCGATCGTCCCGCGCCACGTGTACACCGATGGCGGCAACTGGTACGTGGTCGCCGACGACGACCGTTCGCAGTCGCGCCGGACGTTCCGTGTCGATCGGATCGAGTCGGCCGAGGCGACGGGCAGGACGGTCGAGGTCGAGGCGACCTCGCCACCGGAGCGGTTCTTCGATGACGTCGACGTGCCGAGGGTGACGATCCGGTTCGGTCCGGATGCTCGTTGGGTGTTGGACCAGTACCCGATCGACGAGGTGGCCGAGTCGGGCGACGGATGGGCCGAGGCTCGACTCCCCGTTGCCAGCGAGCGCTGGTTGGCCAGGCTCCTCATCCGACTCGGCCCCGATGCCGTCCTCGTCGAGCCCGCGGACGGGAATCCTGCTGCCGCGGTCGCCCGCGCCGTGCTCTCCCGCTACGGCGAGGTGTGAGCGCTCAGCGGACGTAGAACGGTTTGAGCTGCTCGGCGTCGGTGATGCCGTGCGCCGCGAGGAGATGGGGGAGCACTGCTGCGGTCGCAGTGGCGTCGCCGAGGGCGTCGTGGGGCCGTTCGAGTGCGACCCCGAAACGCTCGCACACGTCGCCGAGTCGGTGCGACAGCTCGCGATCGGGGTCGAGGCGGCGCGACATCCGCAGGGTGCACAGCCGAGGTTCGAGGCCGAGTCGGACGGGGTCGTCGCTCGGCCGCCGGCGCACGGCCCGAGCGATGAACTCGCTGTCGAAGGCGGCGTTGTGGGCGGTGAACACGGCGCCGTTCATCCTCGCGCCCAGTTCGTCGAGGGCCTCGTCGAGTGTCGGTGCTCCGCGCAATGTGGCCCGGGTGATGCCGTGGATGCTCGTGGGCCCGACACGTTGCAGTGGCCAGCGCAGCTTGACGAGCGACGACCACTGGTCGACGACGCAGCCGTCGGCGTCGACGACCACCATGCCCACTTGCAGGATTCGGTGCCGTTTCGTGTTGAGACCCGACGTTTCCAGGTCGACGACGGCGAATCGGGGCAGGGCCACGGCACCACCCTAGACAGGGGGTGTCGCAGCGACCGGGGCCCGTGGGGATCGGGACGAGATCAGCCGGTCTGCTGCTGTAACCGGGCGCGCACACCGATCGGTGCGGACACGGTGAACCCGGCGAGGTGGCGGTCCTCCTCGGACTCGCCGGCCCAGAATCCATACTCGTGGTTGGTCCGTGCGTGCTCGCGGCATGGAGCCTGAACGGGACAGGAGTCGCAGAGCTTCTGCGCCTTGGCCTCGCGACGGGCTCGTGCCTGGGGCCGTTCGGCCTTGGGCGGGAAGAACAGACGTGTCCGCCCCTTGCATGCGGCGTAGTCCTGCCAGGGGGTGTCGTAGTCGTAGTCGAACAGCTCTGCAACGGCCACCGGGTGCTCCCTTCGTGCTTCTGAGCGGCGGAGGACCGGAGGGTAGGCCCTCCGCCGCTTCATTTAACACTAAATGTTCGGAGCCGACGCCACAAGCGGATTTTCCCGTGTCGAGAAGGACTGCGAGCGCAGTTCGAGACGCTCGTGCGGCTGGACGCGGCGCCAACAGATCGTCAGCGGCGCTCCTGGCAGTGCGATGGACGTCTAACGTCTGGCGGGATGGCACGTCGGTCTTGGACGTCAACGGTGCTCGTCGTCGTCGTGATCGGGTCGGTGGCGTGTTCCGCTGCGGACTCGGAGTCGTCGGGTACAGCGACGCCGTCGGAGCCCACCGACTCACCTGTCGAGTCAGCGGTCCCGGACAAGGGGGTCGACCTGGACTTCCCTGCCGCGTCGCCCGACCTGGTGCTCGGTGCGCCGATCGTCCGCCCATTCGACGGGCTGCCTCTGACCGACATCGCCGTGTCGCCCGACGCAGATCGCATCGCCGTCTCCCGAGACAGCCAGGTCTGCATCGTCTCGACATTGCCGGCAGTCCCGACCGATGCGGATCGCTGCTACCCGTTTCCGAGCGGGGTCGCGCAGGGTTCGATCACGTGGGCGCCCGACGGAACAGCAATCGTGTTCCACCACAATCTCCTCCAACTCGGCCAGGAGCCCGACCTCGTCGAGTTGGACCTCGCCACCGGCGAGCTGACGGTGTTGACCGACGATGGCGTGCCGATCGTTGATGGTGAAGGCGGCGACCTCGACGTCGCGCCGACGTTCACCCCGGACGGAACGCTGTACTTCTTTCGCCTCTCCGACCCGAGCGACGGTGTCCAGGCAGTGCTGTATCGGTATGACGGAAACGATGCGGTCACTCCGATCGGCCCAGCACTCGTTGGCGTGCCCCCACGGGCAGCTCGCAGCGTTTCGGATGACTCGATCGTGATCATGTTGTCAGCACTCGTCGGGAGCTCTGAGCTGGTCTCCGTTGACGTCGACGGTGGAACGAGTCGCTCGATCGTGATCGAGGGACCGAGTCCGGCAGTCGCCGACGTGGCCGGAGATCGGGCGCTGCTGGTCGCTCCCAGTCGGGTAGCTACCGGCGGCTTCGAACTGTGGGTCGCCGACGTCCCCTCCGGCAACGTCGTCCCGATCGACATTCCGCAACTCGCAGCGTCGTCGATGCGGGTTACCGGCGGGGGACTGTCGCCCGACGGGGCCCAGGTCGCGCTGATCCTCGCAGGCCAGGAGGATCCCGACGGGCACCTGCTGCTGGTGGCCGACATCGCCGCCGACGGATCGGTCGGGCCCCTCACCGTCCTGGCGGCCGGGCCGGAGTTCGCACCGAACGCCGGCGACCGGACCATCAAGCCTGCGGGCCTCGGCTGGCTCGGCGAGATCGCGTGGACCGACGTCGCGCTCGTCTACAGCCTCGGCCCCGACCAGATCGTCACGCTCCCGCTGCTGTGACCGCCCTGCTGGCGGCGCGGGCACGCACGGAGTGCCTGATGCGGCTCCTAGAGCAGCTCGGCAGCGAGGCTCGCGACGTCGCTGCGCTCGCACGCGGTGAGCGTGATGTGCCCGAAACAGGGCTGGCCGGCGAACGCCGAGGCCAGGACGCTGAGCGCGTTGTTCGATTCGCCGAGGTACGGGGCGTCGATCTGGCTCGTGTCGCCGGTGAAGATCACCTTGGTGCCGTCGCCGACTCGCGTGAGGATCGTGCGCAACGTGGTCGGCTCGAGGTTCTGGGCCTCGTCGATGACCACGAACTGCTGCTGCAGTGACCGTCCACGCAGGAACGTGACGGACTCGAGCGAGAGCTGACCACGGGTGGTCAGCTCGTCGACCATCGCCCGGGCATCGTTGATGCAGCCCCGGTCGGTCAGTGCCACGACGGCGTCGTGGATTGCTGCCATCCATGGGTCGAGCTTCTCGTCGAGCCCGCCCGGCAGGAAGCCGACGTCCGCTCGTCCGACCGGAACCAAGGGGCGGTACACGGCGAGACGCTCGTAGCGGTTCTGTTCGACGACCTGCTCGAGCCCGGCAGCGATCGCCATGATCGTCTTGCCCGTGCCGGCGCGGCCGTCGAGCGCGATGACGGCGATGTCGGGGTCGAGCAGCAGTTCGAGGGCGAACCGTTGTTCCTTGCTGCGCGGACGCAGGCCCCACGCCTCCGGGGTGTGCTGCGAGAGCAGGACGAACTCGTCGTGCACGGCGCGAACGAGCGCGGACTGCGAGCCCGAGCGCAGGACGGCGAACTCGTTCTCGTTGAACTCGATCACCGCGTCGGGCGTCGACTCGGTGAAGACGGCGTCGATGGCGACGGCGCCGGCCGCGTAGAGGCAGTCGATGGTCTCGTACGGCGCCTCGACCGTCGACCAGCCCACGGCCGGCCGGTCGCGGTCGGAGCGGGTCAGCCGATGCTCGGCAGCGTCGACGCCCAGATGCGCCGCCTTGATCCGCAGCGCGGCGTCGTTGCTGATCATGGTGGTCGGCCCGAAGTCGGACTGTCCGATCGCTGCGCCGATGATGCGGTTGTCGGGGACGCTCGGATCGAGGCCATGCTCGACCAGGAGATGCTTGCGGATGTTGTTGATCTCGATCTGGAGCGTTGCGGTGCCGTTACCGGTCGGCACGGGCTTGGCGAGTGAGCCGCCGTGGGCGACGCGCAGCTCCTCCAGGGTGCGCAGGGCCGTACGGGCGGATCGGCCCACGTCGTCGGGTCGACTCTTGAGTCCGTCGAGCTCCTCGACCACCGTGAGCGGCACGATCACGTCGGCATCCTGGAACTCCAGGACACAAGTCGGATCCGCGATCAGCACCGAGGTGTCGACCACCAGCCGAGTTCGCTGCGCATTGTCAGGCGTGTTCGGCTCGGACCCGTCGGATGCCTGGCGGGGCGAGCGGGTCGGTGCGTCAGCGGACGGAAGCAGGTCGGTCACCATGTCTCCTCGACGGATCGTCTGTCATACCCAACGGAGCCAGTTTGTAGCGCAGGCGTCGCGCGACGTGGTGGATGCCGCCGAACTCCAATACCGGCAAGGGCCAAACGGCCATGTCATTGCATATGCAATGACATCGATGCTTGAACAGTGCGGGTCCCAGTCGGTCACATGGTCGTGTTCCGCTGAACATCTGGCGGAAACGGTCTCGGCGCTCAGCGCCGGGGTGAACAGCATCAACACCCATCCGAAAGAGGACTCCATGGCAACCAAAGCAGAACTGATCGACGCAGTCGCCGACGCAGCAGGCGTGTCGAAGGCGGACGCAGAGCGCACGCTCGGCGCGTTCTTCGACCACGTGGTCGCGACCGCCAAGAAGGGCGAGAAGGTCGCCTGGCCCGGCTTCGGCTCGTTCAGCACCACCAAGCGCAGCGCCCGGACCGGCCGCAACCCGCAGACCGGTGCACCCGTGCAGATCAAGGCCTCGACCGCGATGAAGTTCACCGCGAGCTCGACGCTGAAGTCCGCCCTGAACAGCAAGTGATCTGATGGTCGTCAAGAAGGCTCCGGCCAAGAAGAAGGCTCCGGCCAAGAAGGCACCTGCGAAGAAGGCGCCAGCCAAGAAGGCGCCAGCGAAGAAGGCTCCGGCCAAGAAGGCGCCAGCGAAGAAGGCGCCAGCCAAGAAGGCACCAGCGAAGAAGGCGCCAGCGAAGAAGGCGCCAGCGAAGAAGGCGCCAGCGAAGAAGGCGCCAGCGAAGAAGGCGCCAGCCAAGAAGGCGCCAGCCAAGAAGGCGCCAGCGAAGAAGGCGCCAGCGAAGAAGGCGCCAGCGAAGAAGGCACCTGCGAAGAAGGCGCCAGCGAAGAAGGCGCCAGCCAAGAAGGCGCCAGCCAAGAAGGCGCCAGCGAAGAAGGCGCCAGCCAAGAAGGCCTGAACACTCGAACACGAAGACGTCCACGGGCGTGTCACCAGGGGTCAGACCCCCGGTGACACGCCCGTGTCGCGTTCAGAGGTCGGCGATCAGCTTGAAGACCTCGGCGGCGTCCATGTCGAACGGCCGGCCCAGATCACCCAGGCGATTACGGATCCGCTGACCGAATGCTGCCAGTTGCTCGTCGTCGAGCGCCTTCATCGTCGACTCGAACTGGCTCTCGTGCGCTGCCAGTGCGGCGAGCTTGACGTCGACGAAGCCGCTGACGTCCTCGGCGTGGTCGGGAGCGTCGGCCTCCCACAGCAGCAGCGCCTCGGGCCGATGATGGGGAAGTCCGTGGTCTCGGAAGAAGTGGGGATCGCGGGCGGCCACGATGCCTTCGCACGCGAGGAGCCCGGCGTGGCGATGGTCGGGATGGAGGCGGTAGCGCTTCCACGGATCGTGGCCCAGGACCACCTGCGGTCGCAGCTCGCGGATGATGCGAGCGACCTCACCCCTCGTGGCCAGGTCGCTGTCGAGTTCGCCGTCGACGCGCCCGAGGAACCTCACCTCTCCCGCGTTCGAACCGGCCAGGAGTCGTGCAGCGTCGCGCTGCTCGTCCTGGCGCCGAGCTGCCAGTGCGGTCACGTCGACGTCGGGATCCCAGGTGCCCTTCGACCCGTCGGTGCACACCAGGTGGTGGACGACACATCCGTCGGCAGCCCACTTGGCGAGCACCCCGCCGGCCCCGAACTCGACGTCGTCGGGGTGGGCGCCGATCGCCAGCGCCGAGGCGGGGGTGGCGAGATCGGTGGTGGTGGGCGTGGCAAGGGCGGTGGAGTTCAGTGGGCCGGGTTGGCCGGGTTCGTTGGCAGCCATGGGGGAAGCACCTTCCGGATCAGGGGGTGGGCGAGGTCTCGTGCGGTGTCGAGGTCGAGGGAGAGTCCGAGATCCCGACGTACCTCGACCTCCACGGTCGCCACCGCCAGCGCCTGGCTCAGGTGCCGGTCGAACGAGCCGCCGCCGTAGGACGCGCGAAGCGGATGGGCAGCCGGGAACGACATCACGTTCGTGCCGTCGTCGCGGCGGTCGGGGACCAGGGTGATGCACCCCTCGTGGGCGACGTCGAGCAGCGTGTCGGGAAGGGCGAGATCGGCGTGGCTGACCAGGACGTGGTCGTAACCGTTCGAGATGATGTGACCGACGCCGTCGTCGACGGCCCCGTTGAGGCCCAGCCCGGCTCCCCAGATCACCTGGGCGCCCATCCGTTGCGCCCACGTGGCAACCGTGTCGTCGTCGCAGGCGACGAACGTCGGGATCTCGGCGACGACGTCGAGGACGCCGCTCGCCATCCACTCGGCGAGCTGGGCCCGGTCGCTGTCGCTGAGCACGCCGGTTAGGCGGCCTTTGGCCGCCGTGAATCGCTTGACCGGGACCAGAACGGCGAGACGCACTGGCGCCACTGTAGGAGGGCCACGGCCCGAGCGGCGATGCCGCAGTACAGTGAGTCGCAGCGCCGCAGGACGGTGGTGTAGGCGCCGCACGATGCGGCACGGCGAATCGGGGGGACCGACATGAGTGCATCGACGATCAACGTGGCGGTCATCGGCGCAGGATCGTGGGGCACGACCGTGGCTGCGCTCGCTGCTGTCAACACCCCGACGGTCCTGTGGGCGCGCCGCAGCGAACTGGCTCGTGACATCAACGACGCCCGTGTCAATCCCGAGTACCTGCCGAACTTCTCGCTGCCCGAGGCGCTCCGCGCCACCGACTCGCTCGCCGACGCCGTGTCACACGCCGATGTGGTCGTGATGGCGGTGCCGTCCCACGGCTACCGCGACGTGGCCGAGGAGGCCGCTGCATCGATCCGGCCGTGGGTGCCCGTGGTGTCGCTGTCGAAGGGGCTCGAGCGCACCTCACTCAAACGGATGAGCGAGGTCACCACCGACGCGATGCCCGGCCACCCGGTGGCCGTGCTCACCGGTCCGAACCTCGCCAAGGAGATCCTCAGCGGCCAGCCGGCGGCCAGCGTCGTCGCCATCGACGACGTCACCATCGCCAACGAGTTGCAGCGGATCTTCAGCCGTCCGAGTCTGCGGGTCTACACCAACTCCGACGTCGTGGGCTGTGAGGTGGCCGGTGTCGTGAAGAACGTCATCGCGATTGCCGCAGGCATGGCCGAGGGGATGGGATTCGGCGACAACACTCGCGCGACCCTGATCACGCGAGGTCTGGCCGAGATGACGCGGCTCGGTGTGGCGATGGGCGGGCACCCCGAGACCTTCGCGGGGCTCGCCGGCATGGGCGACCTGATCGCCACGTGTTCCTCCAAGCAGAGCCGCAACAACCAGGTCGGGCTGCAGCTTGGCGAGGGCAAGACGATCGAGGAGATCCTGGCGGCCACCAACATGGTCGCCGAAGGTGTGAAGTCGTCGCCGAGCGTGCTCGACCTCGCTCGCCGGTACGGTGTCGAGATGCCGATCACCGAACAGGTCGTCGCCGTCTGCCACGAGCACCGCCCTGCCCCGGATGCGCTCGCAGCACTGATGCAGCGCAGCCGCAAGGGCGAATTCGACGCGTGAGCGCCGCCGAACTCGACGCCGCCGAACCGATCCTGATCGGGTCGGTCGGAACACCGGGCCGGGCATGGGTGTCGCCGTGGGGCGACGTCGTTCGCGCCGGTGACTCGGCGACGCTGCAGTGGTTCGTGGCCGCAGAAGATCGCTGGCACCTCCCGGCATCCGAGCCGGCGGTCCGCCAGCGCCGCATCGACGGCACTCCGGTGGTCGAGACGCGAGTGCGGGTGCCCGAGGGCGACGCAGTCCAGCGGGTGTGGTCGGTGCCGGACGCCGGCGGCCTGACGGTGATCGAGGTCGAGAACGCATCGGCGCTTCCGTTCGCTGTCGCGTTCGCCGGCATGAGGGTGCTCACCGAGCGCCCACCGGCCGATGTCCCGATCCGTGGGATCGACGTGCCCGACGGTGCGATCGTGTTGCCGGTCGCGCATCGTGCGTCGGTGCGGGTCGCGATCCCGCACGAGCCCGACAGATTCTCGACGTGGGCCCTGCCGACGCTGGCGCCGGCGATGGCGGTCGTGCGTGGTTGGGAGACCATCGTGCACCGGGCGAGCCGGCTGGTGCTGCCCGACGCCGGTCTCGGCGACGCGGTCACGGCCGCCCGCAGCGATCTGCTGCTCGCCGGCCCGGTCGAGGCGGGCGACGATCCGGTGGGTTTCCTGCTCGATGTGGCCGAGCTCGGCCGCCTCGGCGACGACGCCGATGCCTGGATGCCCGAGATCGTCGAGCCGATCGCGTCGATCGCCAAGTCGGGCGACGCCGAGGTCGACCTGGCGCTGCGGGCGTGCGAACGCCTGGCGGGCACGGCGGGCGACGATCGCGCCGCCCACGACATCGGGGCGATTCGTCGGCGTCGGATTCGGGACGGCCGCTCAGCGCCGTCGAGTAGTGCGTCGTCGACGTCGTTCTCCGACCTCGCGCGCGGCGCGTCGGTCGGTCGCTTCGTGGCCGAGGTCGAGCGTCGGATCGCCGACGAGGGCAGCCTGCTTCCGCTCGGCATTCCGCGCCGATGGCTGGGCTCGAACTTCGAGGTGCACGGGGTGCCGACGGGGCCCCGCTCCACGGTCGGGTTCGCCATCCGCTGGCATGGCGAACGGCCGGCGGTCCTGTGGGAGCAGCACGGCGACACCCAGCACCTCAGCGCGCCGGCAGTCGATCCCGACTGGTCGAGCGACCTCACCTCGGGCGAAGCGCTCTGGGCGGCGCCGCCGCAGCCGAAGCGCATCGGCGTCAGCATCGATCTCGGCGATCGCTGAGGCGCGTCGCGTGGTTCGGAGCGCGGCCCGTCCGAAGCAGTCGAAGAAGCGGGCGCCGACGCGCGCGATCGAGAAGGAGATGTGGGCGCGCGGCCACGACGTCGTGGTCGGCATCGACGAAGTGGGCCGTGGCGCCTGGGCGGGTCCGCTGTCGGTCGGAGCCGCAATCCTGCCTCGCGACACTCGGGTGAACGGTGTGCGCGACTCCAAGCTGCTCACCGAACGCGAGCGCGAAGCGCTGTTCGACAAGCTGACCGACTGGTGCGTCGCCTGGTCGGTCGGGTCGGTCAGCCAGGAGGAGTGTGATCAGCTCGGCATGTCGGCTGCGCAGAAGCTGGCGGCCCGTCGGGCGATCGAGGGCCTTGGCGTCGAACCCGATGTCGCCGTGACCGACGGCAAGTGGGATTTCGTGTCGCCGTCGGTTCCGCACGTCGAGCTGGCGGTGAAAGCCGACCTGCGATGCCTGAGCGTCGCGACAGCGAGCATCCTCGCCAAGGTCGTTCGTGACCGGGAGATGCGGGCCCACGCCGAGAGCTACCCGAACTGGTCGTTCGACACCAACAAGGGCTACCCGTGCCCCGTGCACAAGGCGGCCCTGGTCGGCTACGGCCCCTCCGCCATCCACCGCCGGACCTGGGTGTTCATGGACCACTACGTCCCCTGGTCCGCCATCCGCCGAACCCCACCCGCCGGCCAGTCCTCCCTCTTCTGACCCTCACGCCCTGACTCTCACGCTCAACCACGTTTGTGCGCAGATTCTGGTGACCCGGGTCATCGAAAACGTCACGCAAACGGGGTGGTCGCGAGGGTCTGGAGGAAGGCGAGGACGGCGTGGGGATCGCGGAGGCGGTGCGGGGCGATGGTGTCGGCGTCACCGACCTTGATGGCGACATCACCAGGGGACAGGTGGGCGAACGCCTCTTCGTCGGTGAGGTCGTCGCCGAGGAAGACCGTGGTGACCGTCCCGAGGTCCGACGCGAGCGCCAGCAGCGCTGTGCCCTTGTCGGTGTGGCGGGCGAACGCCTCCAGCACGCCGCTGCCCGCCTTGACGGTCGCACCGTCGAACCTGCGGGCGATGTCGGCGAGTTCGTCGAGCGCGGACGCACCTGCCGAGTCGTCGGCCTGGCGGACGTGCAGCACGACGCTGGCCGGCTTGCGCTCGACCCATGCGCCAGCACCAGCATGTTCCGCGGCGGCCACGGCAGCGCCGTCGAGATCGGCGAGCAGCGTGCGTTCGTCGTCGGTGAGGGGCTCCATCGGGTGGTCTCGGGTCTCCATCCCGTGTGAGCCGATCATCTCGACGTCGTCGCCGAACCCGAACTGCGCGAGCCCGGCGAGCGAACGACCCGACACCACGGCCACGAACACGTCGTCGAGCGTCGCCAGGGCGCTGACGGCGGCCCCCATCCCGGCGAGCAGCGTGGCGTCATCGGCGTGGGCCACGATCGGCGCGAGGACGCCGTCGACATCGAGGCCCACCAGCAGCGGTCTCGGGCGATTCGCGACCCGGTCGGCGATCTCAGTGGGGTCGTCGTAGCTGATCACGGGGCTGGTGGTGAGCCGGCGGCGGCGAGCTGCGCCAGGAACCGGTCGGCCCAGCCCTGGACGTCGCTCTTGCGGATCTGGTCGCGCAGGCCCGCCATCCGCCCGCGCCGCTCGTGGCGATGCATCTCGACGGCGGTGACGATCGCTTGCTGCAGCGCCCGGTCGTCGTGCGGGTTCACGAGCACGGCGTCGGTCAGTTCATCCGCCGCTCCGGCGAACTCGGAGAGCACGAGCACCCCGTCGCCGTCGATGTGAGACGCCGCGTACTCCTTGGCGACGAGGTTCATGCCGTCGCGGAACGGCGTCACGAGCATCACGTCGCCGGCGCGGTAGAGGGCGATCAGTTCGTCGAACGGCAGGGTCTGGTACAGGTAGTGCACGACCGGCAGCCCGATGCGGCTGTACCGGCCGTTGATCGCACCGACCAGGCGTTCGACCTCGTGGCGCTCGTCCTGGTAGTGCTCGACGGCTTCACGGGTGGGCGTGGCGACCTGCACCATCACGTGACGCTCCGCGTCGAGTTCGCCCGATTCGAGCAGTGCGGCAAAGGCCTTGAGCCTCAGACCGATGCCCTTGGTGTAGTCGAGGCGGTCGACGCCGAGCAGGATCACCTCGGGGTCGCCGAGGCGGGCTCGGATCTGGCTCATCCGTTGGCGGGTCGCGCGGCCGGCAGCCATCTCTTCGACGTCGCCCACGTCGATCGAGATCGGGAACGTTCCGAGGTGGGTCAGGCGATCAGCATGCTGGATGGTGTCGTCGTGGGCCTTGACGCCGGTCAGCTCGTGCGCGGCGGCGGCGAAGTTCGCTGCGTCCTTCGGTCGCTGGAAGCCGACGAGGTCGCAGCCGAGCAGGCCCTCGACCACCTCGGTGCGCCACGGCAACCGCGAGAACAGCTCGTAGGGCGGAAACGGGATGTGCAGGAAGAAGCCGATCGTGACGTCGCTGCGTCGCTCGCGGAGCATCTTGGGGACCAGCTGCAGCTGGTAGTCGTGGATCCACACGATCGCGTCTGGTGGCGCGATGTCGGCCAACGTGGTCGCGAAGCGTTCGTTGACCGAGACGTAGGCGTCCCACTGTTCGCCGGAGTAGGTCGACTCGCGCAATGCGTCGTGGTAAAGGGGCCACAGGCCGTCGTTCGAGAACCCCTCGTAGTAGAGCTCGATCTCCTCGGCACTGATCGGCACGGGATGCAGGTCGACGCCTTCGACCTCGAACGGTTCGGAGTGGTCGTCGGGCGTCCCGGTCCAGCCCACCCAGGTGCCCCCGGTGTCGCGCAGCATCGGCAACAGTGCGCGTACCAGGCCACCGGGGCTGGCGGTCCAGCCGTCGCCGGAGCGCATCACCGGAAGCCGGTTGGCGGCGACGACGATCGGTCGATCCGGCTGTGGTGCCTCGTGGGCGAGGGGGAAGTCGGGTGGCAGGCTCATCGGACGCGGTCGAGGGCCTGCTCGAGGTCGGCCACCAGGTCGGCGGCGTCCTCGATGCCGACCGACAGTCGCACCAGGTTGTCGGGTACTTCGAGGGGCGATCCTGCCGCCGAGGCGTGGGTCATCGCGCCGGGGTGCTCGATCAGGCTCTCGACGGCACCGAGCGACTCGGCGAGGGTGAACACTTCGGTGGCGTCGGCGACCGTCATCGCCGCAGCCATTCCCGCTTTCACGGTGAACGACACCATGCCGCCGAAGTCGCGCATCTGCTTGGCGGCGGCTGCGTGGCCGGGATGGTCGGGGAGCTGCGGGTACAGCACGCGGTCCACCGCCGGGTGAGCCACGAGCAGGTCGACGACCGCGCGGGCGTTCTCGCAGTGACGGTCCATGCGCACCGCGAGCGTCTTGACGCCACGCAGCACGAGGTAGCAGTCGAACGGAGCCGGCACCGCGCCGGCCGCGTTCTGCGTGAAGCGCAGTTGTTCGGCGAGGTCGTCGTCGTTGGTGGCGACGAAGCCGCCGATCACGTCGCTGTGGCCGCCGAGGTACTTGGTCGCCGAGTGCACGACGACGTGGGCTCCGAGCGTGAGCGGTTGCTGCAGGTACGGCGTCGCGAAGGTGTTGTCGACGACCACGATCGCACCGCGTGACCGCCCGATCTCGGCGATCGCCTCGATGTCGAAGCAGGTCAGCAGCGGGTTGGTCGGTGTCTCGAGCCACACCATGCCCACGTCGTCGGGCCAGTTCGCTCGCAGCGAGTCGAGGTCGGTGAGATCGACGGCGGTCCACGGGAACCCGAGCGGGCTCCACACCTTCGAGATCAGCCGGAACGTGCCGCCGTATGCGTCGTTGCCGAGCAGGATCCGCTGGCCAGGTCGCAGCAATCGCAGGATGTTGTCCTCGGCGGCGAGCCCGCTCGCGAACGCGAGGCCGTGGGCGGCATCTTCGAGCGAGGACACCTGGGCTTCGAGCGCAGTGCGGGTCGGGTTGCCCGAGCGCGAGTACTCGAATCCCTTGTGCCCGCCGACGCCCTCCTGGGCGAACGTCGTCGACAACGAGATCGGCGTGACGACGGCACCGGTGGTCGGCTCGGGGTCCTGTCCCGCGTGGATTGCTCGGGTCGCGAAACCCTGGCGTGTGGTCGATTCGTCGAGATCACCCATCGCTGGACACCGTACCGGAACCACGTTCCAGGGCGTCCTCGGCGATTGCGGTGAAGTACGACAACACGTCCGTACGGGTGAGCACGCTGAGCGGGCGACCGCCGGAGAGCACGAGCAGCGCCGGTGCGGATTCGAGCATCTCGACGGCGAGTTCGACCTTCTGGCCGACGCCGATCGTGGGGAGCTTCGGACCCATCACCTTCTCGACCGGGGTCGCCATGACCCCGGGGTCGCGATGGATGGCTTCCATCAGCTCGAGTTCGTCGATCGATCCCGAGACCTCGGCCGCCGCGAACGGCGGCGTGTTCTTGCACACCGGCAGCTGGCTGACGCCGGTGGAGCGCATGAGTTCGATCGCCTCGGACACCAGCTGTTGTGGGTTGACGTAGAGGAGGTTCTCGATCGACGCGTTGCGGGTGTCGAGCACGGCGCCCACGCACTGGTCGCACTCGCGCAGGAATCCGAAGTTCGCCATCCAGTCGTCGTCGAACACTCGCGACAGGTAGCCGCGCCCCGAGTCGGGATTGAACACGACCACGACAGCGTCGGGATCGGCGGCCTTGGCCACCTTGATCGCTGCGGCGACGGCCATGCCGCCCGAACCACCGATGAGGATGCCTTCGCGCTGGCTGACGTAGCGGGCGGTGAGGAAGCTCTCCTCGTCGCTGATCGGGATGATGTCGTCGAGCAGGTCCGGCTCCCACGCAGCGGGGAAGAAGTCCTCGCCGACGCCCTCGACCAGATACGGGCGTCCCGAGCCGCCGGAGAACACCGAACCCTCGGGATCGGCGGCGATGATCTTGATGTTGGGATTCATCGACTTCAGGTAGCGGGCGACGCCGGTGATCGACCCGCAGGTCCCGGCGCCGGCCACGAAGTGGGTGATCCGGCCCGCGGTCTGACGCCAGATCTCGGGGCCGGTCGTCTTCACGTGGGCTTCGGGATTGTGGGGGTTCTGGTACTGGTTCGGCCGGAACGCACCGAGTTCGTCGGTGAGGCGTGCTGCGACGCTGTAGTAGCTCTGCGGATCGCTCGGCTCGACGGCGACCGGGCACACGACCACCTCGGCGCCGTAGGCCTTGAGCAGGGAGATCTTCTCCGGTGCGACCTTGTCGGTCATCACGAACACGCACGTGTAGCCGCGTTGCGCAGCCACGATGGCGAGGCCGACGCCGGTGTTGCCGCTCGTCGGCTCGACGATCGTGCCACCCGGCTTCAGGAGTCCCTCACGTTCGGCGGCGAGGATCATCTCCAGCGCGGGCCGATCCTTGGCCGACCCACCCGGGTTGGTGGCCTCGTTCTTCATCGTGAACACGCACTCGATGCCCTCGAGGTCGCTCAGGCGCTTGAGGCGGATCAGCGGCGTCTCGCCGATGGTGTCGATGACCGAATCGACGATCTCCGTGCCCTCGAGTCGTGGATCGCTCATGTGGCAGACAGTACCCGGGATGCCGGAACGGGGAAACGGCCGGGCAGATGTGTCACCCGAACACGCGAGTCACGAGTCGGCTGGCGGCGCTCGGCTCCGGCGCTTCGAAGCCCTCGGGGAGGAGTTCGGGGTGATGGACCCCGAGGTAAGCGATCAGCTCGCCGGCCGACGGGTTGACGAATCCCCGGTCGCCGATCACGACGGTCGGCACCGTCTCGTTGCCGTTGGCATGCCGGCGCACGATCGCTGCGTCGTCGGCGTCGTCCCAGATGTTGTGCTCGACACGCTCGATGCCCAGTTTGTCGAGCTTGCGCTGGAGCATCGAGCAGAACCCGCATCCCGGTCGCCAGTACAGGTCGATCCGGCTGGGAGCGGTTGCGTCGGCGGGCATGCCGAATGCAACGACGTCATGATCGATCTATTCCCGACGCTGTGGGAGACTCGCGGAACCGATCGGGGTCGGCAAGCGTCCACGCGGCGACCGGTCTCGACGTTCACGGGAGGTACCCGCCATGAGCATCCGCTTCGACGAGTTGCAGAGCGAGCAGCAACCCGGAGGTTCGTCGTCGCGGCGACGATGGATCGCCGCCATCGGCGCCACGATGCTGATCGCAGCTGCCGCCGGCGCCGGTTACGGCATCGGCCGCAGTGCCGATGACGGGTCGGTCTCGACGTCATCATCCGATGATGGGGCCGCTGCTGGCGAGTCCGAGGCGGCGACAACCGAGGCCGAGACGTCGGGCGCCGTCGAGAGCACCGCTCCGGCCGAAGCTCCTGCGCTCGTCGAGGGCGACGATTCGGCCGGAATTGCGTCGTCGGGCGGTGTGGGTTGGTCGATGTTCGGCTACGAGCCGATGGAGTTGTTGTTCGATCGGACCACCGACGGTGGCCTGACGCTGCGGGCACACCTCGGCCAGACATGGGACCAGGAGTTCGGTGTCCCTGAAGGCGAGTGGCGGCCTGCGCCCTGGTGCTACGAGTCGGGTCAGATGCGCATCGCGCTCGGCGGCAACGGCGTGATCGACGTCGGTTCGGTTCCCTGGTACAGCGAGCCGTATCAGGGACGCGCCGTGTCGTGGCTGACGCTCGGAAGCCCGGACGGCCAGCCGACCTGGGTGTTCGTCGTCCAGGTGCCGGCTGACACCCAGAACGTGGTCGTCACGCTCGACAGCGGCGAGCGCGACGCCGCTGCTGCGCAGAACGGGATCGCAGTGCTCGCCGTGCCCGGTGAGGCCCCGAGCGAGGTCGTCGAGGGCCCTGAGCGTTACTGGCTCGACAACGCCCCGGTGTTCAGCGTCGAGGTGCAGGGCGGTGCGGCGCCGGGCGTGGTCGACTCCGACGGCGTGGGGACCTGGGACGATCCTGCGTTTCGCGAGTCGTGCACGCCGCCACCTCCACCGCTTCCTGCGTCAGGTGAACAGCCCGCCGATCCTGCCGCGGCCGACGCCGAGATTCGCGACGTCATGACCAGGCTGTACGGCCTCGCCGGTACCGGCAGCGACGGCTCGGACCTGATCGACGACCCGACCGGCGTGGCCGAGGCCCGCCAGCAGGTCGAGGAGGGTGGTTTCGCCGACGACGCCGCAGACGCATCGGCCACGATCGACGAGTTGGTGTTCACCGCCCCGGACGAGGCGTGGTTCCGGTACTCGATCGACACGCCGGGCAACGACTTCGACAACCGCTACGGCATCGCGGTGTTCGTCGATGGCGTGTGGAAGATCACCCGGTCGACCATCTGCCAGGATCTCTCGCTCGCCGGTGGCGACTGCGGTGGCGACTGGCAGCAGATCTACCCGCCCGGCGCGTACCCCGATGAGGAGTACATCACGGACTGACCACCACGTTTGCGTGCAGATTTGGCTGACCCGGTCCATCCGAATTTGCACGCAAACGTGAATGTGGGGGTGGAGTGGCGTGCAGACTGGGGCGATGGCTGCGCTCAACGTCGATTCGTCCGTCTACCTCGACCGGCTCGCTCGTGTCCGTGCGGCGATGGCCGAGCGCGACATCGACGCGTTGCTGCTCTCGGTCGGCCACGACCTGCCGTACCTCACCGGCTACACGGCGATGCCGCTCGAGCGCCTGACGATGCTGGTCGTACCCCGCGACGCGAGCGCCACGATGGTGATCCCGGCGCTCGAAGCGCCCAGGGTGCGCGAGGTACCCGGCGTGTTCGACATGTTGCCGTGGGGTGAAACGCAGGATCCGACGGCGATCGTCGCCCGGCTCTCGGCTGGGGCGAAGCGAGTGGCGGTCGGTGATCAGATGTGGGCACGGTTCCTCGTCGAGTTGCTGCCGCAGCTCCCTGGTGCCGACTTCACCCGCGCGGTCGACGTGGTCGGCCCGCTGCGGATGGCCAAGGACCACGCCGAGATCGATGCGCTCGCGGCCGCAGCCGACGCCGTCGATCGCATCGCCGGTGAGCTACAGCGTGGCGAGATCCCTCTCGTGGGACGCACCGAGGCCGAGGTGTCGGCGCACCTGGGTCGGCGCATCGTCGAGGAGGGCCACGACAAGGTCAACTTCGCGATCGTCGCCGCCGGAGAGAACGCGGCGAGCCCGCACCATCACGCCGGGTCGCGGGTGATCCAGCAGAACGAGATCGTGCTGTGCGACTTCGGCGGCACGATGGCCGGCTACTGCTCGGACACCACACGATGTGTGTTCACCGGCGAGCCGACCGCCGAGGTCACCGAGGCCTACGAGGTGCTGCATGAGGCGCAGCGGGTCGGTGCACTCGCCGGTACGGTCGGCACTCCCTGCGAGGAGGTCGACCGGGTGACGCGCCAGGTGATCGCCGAGGCCGGCTTCGGCGAGTACTTCATCCACCGCACCGGCCATGGCATCGGCATGGAGGAGCACGAGGACCCCTACATCGTCGAGGGCAATGCGCTGCCGCTCGAAGCCGGACACGCGTACAGCGTCGAGCCGGGGATCTACGTGCCTGGTAAGTGGGGCATGCGCCTGGAGGACATCGTGGTCGCCACCGACGACGGTCCTCGCTGCCTCAACAACTCGGATCACTCCCTCGTCGCGGTCTGATGAGGACCGGTGGTCCGCCGCGCGGACGCGTTTCGCTGCTGACCGTCGTCGCCGTCGTTGCGTTCATGTGGGGGTCTCTCGCGGACACTGCCGCGGCCGCCCGCCCGATAGCGGCCGTTGGCTCGGTGTTGTCCCAGGCCTCTGTCCCGACGACGCAGCTGATGCCTCTCGAACCGTGTCGACTCTTCGACGCGCGCCGGACGCCGGACTTCGGACGGGTCGACGCCAACACCCGACAGCTCGCGGTCGCAGGTCGCTGTGGGGTTCCGGCGACAGCGCGAGCGGTGGCGATCAGCTTGGTGGCGACCGGTACGACAGCGGCGGGGTTCGTGACGGTGTACCCGCACGGGTCCCCTCGTCCGGAGGCATCGAACCTCAATTTCGTCACGGGCAACACGGTGGCGAATTCGGCGGTGGTCAAGCTCGGCGACTCGGGATCCATCGACGTCTACGTATCCGCCCCGGCCGACATCATCGTCGACGTCACCGCAGCGTTCGTCGACGCTCCGGGAGCGGCATCGGCGGGCCGCTTCGTCGGGATCGATCCCCAGCGAGTTGTCGACACCCGCAGATCCGGTGAGCGTGGCGCCGGTGAGATCCGAGTTCCATTGCCTGCGAACATCCCTGCCGATGCGACTGCGCTCGTGGCGAACGTCACCGCCGTAGGTGCAGCAGCGAGCGGTTTCCTGTCGGCGTACCCCGTCGGCACCCGAGGAAATTCGACCTCGATCGTCAACACGGATGAGCACAACGACACGCGAGCCAACGTCGTCTTCATCTCCGTCGGCGCTGAGGGATTCGTCGTGTTCCGGTCGATGGAGACCGACGTGCTCGTGGACGTGACGGGCTGGTTCACCGGACCGTCGGCGCCTGCGTCCACCGATGGTCTTTACGTCCCCCAGGAGCCCGCGCGTACCTGGGATTCCCGGAACACGGTTGATCCGATCCATCGAGGCGGCACGGTCGATCGACAAGTGCTCGGGGTCCCTGCAGCGGCCGTCATGGCGAACATCACCGTGGTCGATCCGACCGGCTGGGGCTTCGTGAGCGTGTACGCCGCCGGTACGCCGGTGCCGGATGTGTCGTCTCTGAATTACCGGTGGCGACAACCGGTTGCTGCGCTCACGGTGTCGCGCCTGTCCGAGCGCGGCATGGCGATCGCGTCGTATGCCGGAGTCCACGTGCTCGTCGACGTGGCCGGATGGTTCACCGGTGACCCTGCGATCGTCAGCGGACCCCCACCGGTCAACGCGCCACCGCTACCGGACACGCCAGTCGTCATGATCTCGGATTCTTCGTTCGCGGGAATTCGGTGGGGCGGGGCACTCGGATCACTGCAGGGGGCGATCTGGGACGCGCGACTCGAGTCGTGTCGGCGACTCGTCGGCGTGTCGTGTCGCGGCAGGGAGGGATACGCCCCCAGCACCGCGGTGCAGGAGTTGTCCACGACCGTTCCGGGGGCGAACCGTGCCATGGTCGTCGCGACGGGCTACAACGACTTGGCAGGGGTGTTCCCCTTTGGGGTCGACGCCCTGATCCAGCAGGCGCGTGCGTATGGCATCGACCGGGTGATCTGGCTGACCTACCGGGAGAACGTCGGATACGTCTCACCGGGAGGGACATCCAATTCGGCGTCGTTCTCGGCCAACAACGCGTACCTGAGGTCGGTCGTGGCATCGGGTCGTTACCCGGAGCTGATCCTTGCGGACTGGGATTCGTACTCCAGGTCTCGCCCGTCGTGGCTCACCTCCGATGGTGTGCACCTCACCGATGCGGGTGCGCCGGAGGCGGCAGCCTATGTCTCGCGCAAGCTCGCCTCACTCGAGCGTCGACCATGTCCCCCCGGGCTCGGTGGACCGACGACGCAGGGCGGCTGGTGCGCCGACCCTGATGTCACCGGTCCCCCCGGCTGAGCGTCAACTCGTTGTCAGCTCGTTGCGAACTTGGATTCGTCCGGGGTGGGGCTCACCGTGACCAGCGCGATCACGACGTCGTTGCCGTCGTAGCGGGCGAGCGGACCAGTGTCGAGCGCGCAGTACACCTTGGTGCCACCCGACACCGAGACGTCGGCGCACGTCGCCGGCTGACCACCGATCGTCTGGGTGTAGCCCCGGGCTGGGGCGAGGCTGCGGCCGGCGTCGACGCGCAACCGGCGAGCGAAGCTCGATCCGTAGAAGTCGTGGGTGATCTGGACGTCGCTGACCCGGGCGTCGTTGATGACGGCCTCGCACTCGGCGGTGCTGAGGTTGCACGTCGAGGCGGTACCGGTGCCGTCGAGGAACCGAACGGTGTTGATCGTGATCGAGCGTCGGCTGTCGGACGCCTGCACGACGGTGGCGGTCGACTCCTGCCCACCGAGGCGGGTCAGGATCGTGTAGTCGGCCGTGAACTGTTCGAGACCGACCCGGTCGAGTCGTTCGAGCACCGCGTCGATGGCCGGGTCGCCGGTGGCCTGCTGGGTCGGTTCGTCGGCGTCGAAGCTCGGGCGTGGACCGGTGGCGCAGGCGGTCAACGCCAGCGCGGCGGCGAGCGAGATGAACAGCGTGCGGGCGGTGGTGACGCCGGCGGAACGGCGGTGGCGGGGGAGGGCCATGGCGCCGCCAGGCTACGGCGTTACCGTTGTCGAGCGTGATCAGCCTCGACGCCGCCACCGTGCTCCTGCAGTGGGCGACCGGCGGCATGTTGTTCTGCTGGTTCACCACCCGCCGCCGCATCGCCAGCCTCGGCTACGGCTGGCTGCTGCGCATCGTCTACTTCTGTTTCGCCGCCGGTGCGCTGGCTGCTGGCCTCGCGTTCGGCGTCGTTCCCGTCCGCGAAGCCGCATCGATTGGCGTGATGATCTCGTGCGCGGTCGCCCTCGCCGTGTCGATCCGGCGGAAGGGCGCCGGCGTGAGCGGTGCCCGCGCCGAGTACGACCGGCGCAGCGAGCGTGTCGCGGCGATGACCGGCATCGACCGCACGGTCGCCGCCACGGGCGACGACCAGGTCGACGAGCCGGTCGGTCCGGAGTTCCCGCCGGCGCTCGACCTCGTCCCGGTGTTCATCGGCACGATCGGGTTGATCGCCGCCGCGCTCGACGCCGGCGGCAACCCGGCAGTCGCCGTCGCCCGCACACTCGTCGGCGCCGCGTTCATCGGGGCGATCTCCGACGCCATGCTGCTCGGACACTGGTATCTCACCCAGCCCGGCCTCCCTCGCGTGCTGCTCAACGAGATGGTGTCTGCGCTGAAGTGGCTGTGGCCGGCCGAGGTGTTCGTGATGCTCCTGCCGACCGGCATGATCGCCGTGCTCAACGGGACGGTCGACGACGGGTGGGGTGGAATGCTGGGCTGGATGTGGCTGATGTGCTCGATCACCACGATCATCCTGATCTTCGTCACCCAGGCAGCGCTGAAGGAACGGGCCTACTCGGCGGTGATGGCGGCGACCGGTCTGCTCTACCTGGCGATCCTCACCGGGTTCGGCATGGACATCGTGCCTCGCGCCGTCCTCGCCGGCTGAGTTCGCCATCGCCGGCTGAGTTCGCGCATCGTCGCGATGTGGTTGACTCTTGGCCATGGCACGGCCGGTGTGGAGTGGGACGATCTCGTTCGGGTTGGTGGCGATCCCCGTCAAGCTGTTCCATGCCGTTCGCCGTCAGAGCGTGTCGTTCAACCAGCTCGATGATCGCAACATGGCACGCATCCGCTACCGCAAGGTCAACGCCGAGACCGGTGAAGAGGTCGGTGACGACCACATCGTGAAGGGCTACGAGATCTCGAAGGGTCGCTACGTCGTCGTCGACCCGGACGAGCTCGAGCCGTTCATGCCGGTGGCCACCAAGTCGGTCGACCTCGAGGAGTTCGTCGACCTCGCCGACATCGACCCGGTCTTCTTCGACACCGCGTACCACCTCGCGCCCGATGGTCCGCCCAAGCCCTACGTGCTCCTGGCACGGGCGATGGAGGCCAGCGGCAAGGTGGCGATCGGCCGGTTCGTCATGCGCAACAAGCAGTACACCGCTGCGATCCGGGCCGAGGAGGGACGGCTCGTGATGTCGACGCTCGCGTACGCCGACGAGGTGATCGATCCCGCCGACATCGACGAACTCCAGGGACTCGGTGCGGTCGAGGTGAACGACAAGGAGATCGCGATGGCCGAAGCGCTCGTCGCGTCGCTCACCGCCGACTTCGAGCCCGAGAAGTACCAGGACGAGTACCGCGAAGAAGTGATGGCGCTCATCCAGATGAAGGCCGACGGCGAGGAGTTCGAGGTGCCCGAGATCGCCGCCGAGAAGCCGAAGGTGGTCGACATCATGGCGGCGCTCGAAGCGAGCGTCGCAGCGGCGAAGGAGGCCCGGACGCGCCATCCGGCCAAGAAGGCGGCATCCAAGAAGAAGTCGGCCTGAGCGGCCGGCGTCGGGACCCAGGGTGGCCGCTCCGATCGAGGTCGACATCGAGGGCCGCACCGTTCGGCTGACCAACCTTGACAAGGTCCTGTATCCGTCGGGGTTCACCAAAGCCGAGGTCGTCGACTATCACGCCCGCATTGCACCCACGATCATCGCGCACCTCGCCGGGCGCTGCATCACGTTCCGCCGCTACCCCGACGGCACCGACCACGACGGCTTCTTCGAGAAGCGCTGCCCGTCGCATCGTCCCGAGTGGGTACCGGTGGCACTGGGTCCCGGCGATCGGCGCGGCGGCATCGAGTACTGCCGTATCGAGGAGCCGGCCGCACTGGTGTGGGCGGCGAATCTCGCCGCGATCGAGCTCCACGCGCCGATGGCGCTGGCCGCCGACCTCGACACCCCCCGCACGCTGGTGTTCGACTTCGATCCCGGACCGAGGACGTCCATTGTCGAGTGTTGTGAGGTGGCCGTCGGCGTGCGGGCAGTGCTCGACTCGGTCGGCCTGGAGGGATGCTGCAAGACCTCGGGCTCGAAGGGCCTCCAGTTGTACGTGCCGCTCAACACGCCCGGTGTCACGCACGAGGCGACTGCCGACTTCGCCCTCGCGGTCGGCCAGGTGATGGAACGCCAGTTGCTCGGCCGGGTGACCACCGTGATGGCCAAGGTCGAGCGGCCCGGCAAGGTCTTCGTCGACTGGAGTCAGAACGCCCACCACAAGACCACGATCGCCCCGTACTCGTTGCGCGCCCGTCACGATCCCACCGTGTCCACGCCGGTCACCTGGGACGAGGTCGAACGGTGTGCCGCCGACGGTGTCGAGTTGCGCTTCGAGGCCGCCGACGTGCTCGAGCGGGTCGCCGAGCATGGCGATCTCTTCGCCGACGTCCTCACCCTCGAACAGCACCTCCCCACCGCATCCTGATCGCGCCGTCCCCCGGGTTGCGATGAGCGAAGTGTCGGTATCGGGGCGGCTCGCTCATGGGTGCCGCCATCGGGGCGGGTTCGACGGTCATCATGGAGGGATGTTTGCTCGTCGACCACTGCGCCATCCGCGTCGTGGTGTGGTCGTCGGTGTGCTCGTGCTCGCCGCGTGTTCGTCGCCGACGGCCGAATCGGAGGGACCGCCATCGGAGCCCGCGCCGTCGTCGACCGAGCTGTTCGACATCGACGACGGCGATCCGCTCCCGTTCCCCGGCTACGACGTCGACAGGGTCACGATCGCTCCGCTCCCGCGGCCGGGTGCCACCGAGGCACCGGTCCTCACCGGCTGGGCGGCGTTCGATGCATCGCTGGAACAAGCGGTACTCGGCGGAGGGTCGGACGCGGTGTCCGTCGCCGTGTCGATCGACGGCGAGGTCGTGCACGAGGCGGCGATGGGTGCTCGGGTTCCCGACACAGTCGAGGCCATCGAGCCGACCGACAAGTTCCGCATCGCCAGCATCTCCAAGACGATCACGGCGATCACTGCCCTGCAGCTGGTCGAAGAAGGAGTCGTCGGGCTCGACGACCCGATCGGATCGATCGTCGCCGACGCGGTGGGGGAGGGCTCGCCGAGCGCCCGCGGCGCCGGACTGACGCTTCGGCAGCTGCTCACTCACACATCGGGATTCCCGCAGTACGAGAGCCTGTTCTTCCGCAACCAGGTCGGTTCGTGCGAGGAGGCGGCTGCCGTCGGGGTCGCCCGATCGCTGCAGGGCGGCGGCTACCGCTACAGCAACATGAACTACTGCGTGCTCGGGTTGGTGATCGAGCAGCTCACCGGCCAGGACTACGAACAGGTGGTCTACGAACGGCTCCTCACCCCGCTCGGGATCTCGGGGATGCGCCTCGCTCCCACGCAGGACCCTGGCCCCGGTGAAGTGGTCCACCGCAGCGTTCCCGGCCGCAACTACATGGAGGTGCTCGGCGCCGCGGGCGCGTGGGTGGCCTCACCGGCGGACCTCGTCGCGATCCTCGACTCGCTCGATCCCGACACACCCGGATGGAAGCCACTCGACGCCGACACCGTCGCCGAGATGAAGACCGCGGTCAACGATCCGCTCGCGCCGGATCGCGGCTACGGGATGGGCGTGATCCTCTACGGAGGCGGAGCGGCGGGCCATACCGGCACCGTCGAGAGCACCCATGCCATGGTGCTCGATCGGGCGGACAACGTCACGTGGGCGGTGACGGTGAGCGGCGAGAATCCGAGCGACACGGTCCGTCTTGCGGGCATCGTCGACCGGGCGCTTGCTGCAGGCGGATTCGTCGCCGGCTGAGGTTCATCGGGCCTCGTTCCTGCCGGCAACCGGCGTCACGCCATGTCAACCTGCCGTTCGGCTCTTGCCGCGTCATCTTCTCGTTCCCACGATTGGGGTGGAGGTGAGTCCTGTGCGTGGTCGAGCGATCGCGGTCTTGTTGGCGGCGTCGTTGATCGCTTCGTGCGAAAACGGAGACGTCGCACCGGCACCGGAAACAAGCGCACCGGCGATCTCGTCGAGCGATACGACGATTCCGCCTGCGACGGCGGCTACCAGTACCACGATCCCACCCCCGGCGACATCGACCGTTCCCAAGCCGGTTCGCGACCTCCTCGATCCCTGGCCCGCCCGCGAGATCGACTGGCAGAGCGTCGGGCCGGACTGGGTGCTGTTCACCTACGCCGTGCCTGATGCGCTCGACGATCCCCAAGCCGACTTCGACGTCACGCTGATGCTGCTCAGCCCGACCGACCAGACCTACGAAGTCGGAATGCTGCCAGGTCCTTCTGCCCCACGCTCCTTGGCCGTGCAGGACCTGTCGGCGGACGGGCGCACCGCCCTCGTAGCGTCCTACAGCGACGAGGCATCGAGCTACTCGCTCCTCGACCTTCCTTCGATGTCGATGACCGCCATCTCGACGACTCCTGCGACGTGGGCCGTCCAATTCGACCTTGACGATCGGTCCCTGCTCGTCGAGGAAGGATTCACGGCGCCAGGACCCTCCGGCGGGTCGCTCGTCGAGCGCATCACGCTCTCGCGAGCAGCTCTGGACGGAACCAACCTCCAGCGCATCATCGACCTGCCGTTGACTTCTGAGCAACAGCTGTACAGCGGGCTCTTCAGCTACGCCGAACTCGACTCCGGAGAGTTCGTGACGACCGAGGTGGGGACTGCCTGGCTTCGCTCACCCGATGGGCAGCCCGTTCGAGACCTGCAGCAACCGAGCGACCAGTGCACCCTGGTCGAGCAGTGGTCCGACGGGATGGTCCTCGCCCGGTGCCCTGACCCATCAGCCGAGCTGGGTTGTTGGACCAACGGTCTGTTTCTCGTTCCGACGACCGGCGCATCACCGGTCGAGTTCGCGGTGCCGGCGGACGACTTCTCGTGCTTCGCCGGATACTCCGACGCGGTTGTGATCGGCGATCGCATTGCACTGCAGCGCCTCCAGGGCGAGGGCGAATGCGGCAGTCGGATCGAGCTGACCGACGGCGTGTCCACCTCGATCTGGACGCCCACGGACGACGAACCGTGCAACACCACGCTGCTCGGCGTCCGAAACGGGGCGTGGCTCGCGCACGTTGGACCGCTTCACGGCACCTTCGGCAGCCAGTACGAAGGTCCGGGTGTGCTCTACGAGATCAACCCACTCGGCGAAAGTCGCTCACTGACGCCCACCTCACTCCCGTCGTCGTGGAACTCGCCCGGCGTCTCGAACGTCCAGATCATCGGAACACCGTCGTTGCCGTGAACGAGGCAACGCGAGGCAGGCGACGCGTGAGTACCGTCCCGTCATGGCCAACACCAGCGGCGGCGCTGAGCAAGTCCGCAGGTGGGAACCGATGGACGGCCGCAGCCTGCCCCGCTTGCGTCTCCTCGCGGAAGCAGCAACACGTGTCGAAGGCGACGCCCTGGCGCGCCTCGAGACGATCAGCGACGGCGATCTCGGCGAGCTGGTCGTGTGGGCCTGGGTGTTCGACGCAGATCGCACCCATGTCTTGATGGTCGATCATCACCTGTTCGACCTGTGGGTCCATCCGGGCGGGCGTGCCGAGCCTGGTGAGGACCCGCTCGCCACCGCCGCTCGAGAACTGCTCGAGGAGACCGGGACCACCGGTATTCCGGTGTCGACCTCCCCGGCCCTGGTGGATGCGATCGACCGGGTCAGCCCGGACGGTCGGCCGGTCACGACATTCGGTGTTGCGTTCGTCTTCCAGGGCGACCGCGCCGACGTATTGTCCCCGGAAGAGGGTCAGCCGGCGCGCTGGTGGCCGCTCGTGGAGCCACCGCAACGACGCAGGGAACATCTGTGGGCCCGGATGGTCGAGCACTTCGCCCTCGACGGCCCGTCCGATGGTCCACCCGCGGACAGCCGATGACGGCATCGGACCCTGCGCCGGGGGAGCGAAAAGAGCGAGCGTCGATCCGGCGCTACATCCCAGCGACGATCCTGGGGCCGCTCATCGGTGCGTCGGTCGGGATCGACGGTGGGGCAATCTTCCAGATTCTCGCCGTCGAGAATCTCGGGTTGAGCGCCGCGGCGATCGGGCTGGCGTTCGGGCTCGGTGTGGTCTCGGTTCCGATCCAGCTCTACGCATCGCGATTCCCGATCGAGCGAGCGCGACGGAACGTCCAGATCTCCCTGGTCCTCGCAGCACTTCAGGCATGGGTGCTCGCCGTTCTGGTCGGGATCGGCGCAACCGGGGGGTGGGCGGCGGTCGCGCTGGGTGTCACCGTCACCGCAGAGATCTCGCTGTCCGTCTTCTACGCCACCGCCTGGCAGCCGCTCCTCGCCAGCGGCCTCGACACGCGCGGCCGTCAACGACTCAATTCGACCTGGCCGGCCGTCAGCCGCGGCGTCCTGGCAGGCGCGGTCGTGCTGTTCGCCGCACTCGACAGCACCGGCCGGAGTGTCTTGCTGGTCGTCGTCGGCGCGCTGTCGATCGCTGTAGCGATCGGGTTGAACGCCATCGCCGCTCCGCGCCCGGCACCGCCTGCCCCGGTGTCGGTCTCGACCTCGCGCGCGTCGCACACTGCACTCGCGCCGGCGACGCGAATCGCCCTGGTCGTGTTCGCAGTCGTCAACGTCGGAGCGGTCCCGCTCTGGCTGGTCTACCTCGACAAGGTGCTCTGGCCCACCGTCAACCTCGGCGCCATCGCTGCCGTCCAGACCATCGCCTCGATGGCTGCGCTGCTCGCATGGAGACCCACCGAGGGCGACGTCACTCGACGGGCCCTCGTCGCCTCGATCGCGACCCTCGCAGCAGCAGCCTCGATCGCGCTCCTCGACGGTCCGATCGATTCAGGTTCCCAACAGGTGGTCGTCGTCGCAGCGACCGCACTCGTGGCAGGTGGCACGACAACCGTGCGGATCGCGATGCTCGAAGCCGCACACCGGGTGGTGCGACCGGCGAACACCGTGCGGGCATTCACGCTGATCGACGTCGTCGCCTCGACCTCGCTCCAGGCCGGGCTGCTCGTCGGCGGGCTGCTCATCACGGCAAGCACCGGCCCTGGGGCGTGGCTCACCGACCCCTACCGAGCCTTCGTCGTCATCACCAGTGCGATGACGATTCCGGCCATCCTGTGGTTCAGCAAGCGATTGTCAGAAGATGACGCCTGACTCGCGCAGCGCCGCCGGGTCCAGACCGAGTTCGCGGGCGATCTCGTCGCTGTGCTGCCCGAACGCCGGAGCGTGATCGCTCATGCGCTGCGGCGTCGCCGACAGGCGGGCCGCGGCGCGAGGCTCGCGGAGCCGGCCCGCCTGCGGGTGGTCGCGTTCGAGGAAGACGTCGTTGTGGACGACTTGCGGATCGTCGTGGATCGCGTGCAGCGGCGTGACCGTCGATGCGGGCACGTCGTGTTCGACCGCCCGCGCCGCGAAGTCCTCGACCGTGCACGAAGCGGCGGCGTCGACGAGCACCTCGACCATCGCCGTCGTGTTCGCCATGCGTGACATCACGTCGGCAAAGCGCGGATCGTCTGCCACCTCCGGCCGACCCAGCGCCGCGCACAGGCCGCGGAACTCCGAGTCGGTGACCGGCGATGCGGCCGCGAAGCCGTCGGCCAACCGGGTCATCGCGTAGTTCGCAGCGATGGTCGGCGACCGGGCAGCGTCGTCGTCGAGCAGCGCAGCATCCATCGCCGAGTCGGGCCACATGAACGCGATCGCCGTGTCGAGCATCGCAAGTTCGATGTGCTGACCGCATGCGCGCCCGGTCGCTCGGGCGAACAGTGCCGCGGTGATCGCCTGTGCTGCGGTGTATGCCGTCGTCTTGTCGCAAATCAACGTGCGGTACAGCGCTGGCTCGCCACTGACCGGGTCTCCCTGCACGCTCGCCAGACCCGACGCCGCCTGGATCACGTTGTCGTAGACGCGTCGGGCGCTGTAGGGCCCGTTCTGGCCGTAGCCAGAGATCGAGGTGTAGATCAGGTTCGGATTGCGTGCGCTCAGCTCGTCGAAGCCGAGCCCGAGCCGGTCCATCGCTCCTGGCCGGAAGTTCTGGATCAGGACGTCGGCGCCGTCGACGAGCGCCAGCACCAGCTCCTTGCCGGCCTGCTGCTTGAGATCGACCACGATCGATCGCTTGCCCCGATTGTTGTTGGCGAAGATGCCGGTCATCCCGCCCTTGCTGGTACCGAGGAACCGCATGATGTCGCCCAGGCCCGGCGACTCGACCTTGATGACGTCAGCGCCCTGGTCGGCGAGCATCATCGCGGCGAGCGGCCCCGAGATCATCACCGACAGATCGACCACCCTGATGCCGTCGAGCGGCCCCGAATTCCCCATCGCCGCATGCTTGCACCTGTGCGGGTGCCAACATGCAGACGTGCTGTCCGAGTCGATTCCACTGACGGTCGTCGGCGGCTACCTCGGGGCGGGCAAGACGACCCTGCTGAACCACCTGTTGCGCAATCCTGGCGGTCGCCGTCTCGGTGTGATCGTCAACGACTTCGGTTCGCTGGCCATCGACGCCGCCGTTCTTGCCGATGCCGCGGACCCAGCAGACGGAGCTGGCGTGATCAGCCTGCCGAACGGATGCGTGTGCTGCACGGTCGGCGCCGGACTCCACGACGCGCTCGACGCCCTCGCCACCAGTCCGTCGCCGCCGGACCACATCGTGATCGAGGTCAGCGGGGTCGCGGATCCGTCTGTCGCCTCGGCGTGGGGCACGGTGCCGCCGTTCGAGCCGGCCGGCGTGATCGTCCTCGCCGACGCGACGTCGATCATCGAGCGCTCCCGCGACCGCTACGTCGGCGACGAGGTTCGCCGCCAGATCGTCGGCGCCGACCTGGTCGTCGTGACGAAGTCTGATGCATGTGACGAGATTCGGTTGGCGCGCGTCGACGAGTGGGTGGCGGTCACGAGCGGGGGAGCGCCGCTGATCCGCGTCGTCGACGGGATCGTGCCCACCGACGTGATCCTGGGTGTCCGATCGGTCGGTTCAGCGCCCGACCCCACCCGCGCCACACCGCACGACGACCGGTACCAGTCGTGGTCCTGGGTGTCCACCGAACCGGTGGCGCGTGCTGCCGTCGAACGCTTCACCGCGTCGCTTCCAGCCGAGGTGCTGCGAGTGAAGGGGTGGGTCCTGCTCGACGAGGGGTCGTGGGTGCTGGTGCAGGTGGTCGGTCGCCGCATCGACATCACCCCGTGCGCGCCCGCCGCCCGCTCCGAACTGGTCGCCATCGCCGTCCGCCACCCCGACAGCACCCCGTCCAACCCGAGCCTCCCCAACCCGTTTGCGTTGCATTTCGGGTGACCCGCCCCACCCGAAATGCAACACAAACGTGGATGTCAGGGGCGGACGGCTTCGAACGGGGTGCCGGCGACGACGGTGCCCCACACGCCGATGTCCTTGATCTCCATCGGGTCGACGGTCAGCGGGTTGTCCTCGAGCACGGTGAAGTCGGCGGCCTTGCCGCACTCGATCGTGCCGAACTCCGCGTCGAGGTGCATCTGGTACGCCGAGCCGAGCGTCACTGCCTGCAGCGCCGAGTTGGCCGAGATCCGCTCGTGCTCGCCGAGCACGCGGCCTGACGGTGTGACCCGGTTGACCGCACACCACATCGTGTGCAGGTGCCCGAGCGGGGTGACGTTCGCATCGGAATGCAGCGAGAACGACACGCCTTCGCGCTCGGCGGTCGCCGCTGCCTCCATGCGCCGGGCCCGCTCGGGACCGACGGTGATGTCGTGGTGCTGGTCGCCCCAGTACCACAGGTGGTTGGCGAAGATGTTGGCGCACATGCCGAGCTTGGCCATCCGCCGGTACTGCGCTGCGGTGGTCAGCTGGCAGTGCTGCACGGTGTGCCGATGGTCGAGCCACGGATGATCGATCACGAGCTGCTCGACAGTGTCGATCCAGGCGTCGATCGTGAGGTCACCGTTGCAGTGGGCGTGGATGTTGATGCCGCGCTCGTGGAACGGGCGAGCGATGTCGAGCAGCTGATCGGGCGCCACCATCCACTGACCGTGGTCGGTGCCGGTGTAGTAGCCGGGCCACCCCATCTTGGCGGTGAAGCCCTGGATCGACCCGTCGAGGACCAACTTGAGTCCGGCGGAGCGCATCTTGTCGGTGTCGGAATCTGCCAGTGCGAGCAGCGCGTCGGCGGCGTCGGCCCAGTCGGCGCTTCCCGGAGGCAGCGCGTGGACGTGGCGCTGGAGCAGGCGGGCCGGGAACTCCGGCCGGTCGACCACCTGGTGCAACACCGCCTGCTCACCTGGTCGGCTGAGCCCTGACGACGCAAGGTCGCACAGCATCGTGACGCCCACGTTGGCGCAGATCTGGCCGAGCGCCTCGATCGCCTGCGGGTCGCTCAGCAACCGCAGGATCACGCTGACTCCCGATCGCGGCGAGCGCAATCGCCGGCATCTCCTGCAGTTCGCCGTTCGGTTCGCCGTTGGCGTCGCGGGCCACGCCGGGCGTCGTCGACTCGCGGGTGATCTCGTGGCGTTCGAGCATCACCGTGTTGACGGTGGCGAGGTGGGCGCTCGCGTGGAACACGAAGATCGGCCGCTCGGTCGACACCCGATCGAGGTGGTCGCGGGTGAGGCGCTCCTCGTCGGTGAAGTAGATCGGGTCGAACCCGCCGACCACGATCGGCTCCGACGACCCCTGCGTCGCGGCGTCGAGCTCGCGCAGCCGGTCGAGCAGGGCGGCGTAGGTGCGGATGCCCGGTGCTGTCCCGCCGTCGGCACGATGCCGGTCGAACCAGCCGACGTACGGGATCAACGAGAACGCGCCTTCCAAGGTGTGGGCGTGGGCCTCGATCATGCCCGGCACCAGCACGTGGTCAGCGAAGCGCCGATCGACGGCGTGGGCTCCCCAGCTCGCACACTCGTCGAACGACCCCGCCGCCAGGATCCTGCCCTCGCGCACTGCCACCGCCTCGACCGCCGGTTGGGCGGGGTCCATCGTGACGATCGTGCGGGCGGGGAACACGGTGATGTCGCTCACCGTTGCGACCGTACCCGTCTACCGCAGGGCGTCTGCCACCGACGTCGCCACCAGGTCGAGGTGGTCGAGGTCGGCGAGGTCGAGCACCTGCAGGTAGATCCGCTCGGCGCCGGCGTCGGACCATGACCGGAGCGTCTCGGCGACCTCGGCGGGTGTGCCGGCGGCGCCGTTCTGTCGCAGCTCGCCAGGCTCCCGACCGATCGCAGCGGCGCGCCGTTCGAACTCGGCCTCGTCGGCCCCGCAGCACAACACGAGCGCCGCCGAGAACGTCATCGTCGCGGGGTCGCGGTCGATCGCCTCGCACGCAGCGCGCACCCGCCCGGCCTGGGCCGTGAAGAACTCGCGTGGCACGAACGGCGTGTTGAACTCGCTGGCGAACCGAGCGGCGAGCGCGGGGGTGCGCTTCGGACCACCACCGCCGATGATGATCGGCATCGGCGACTGCACCGGCTTGGGAAGCGCCGGCGATGTGGTGACCGGGTACCGGCCGCCCGGCGATTCGAACGTCTCGCCAACAGGGGTGGCCCACAGGCCGGTGATGATCTCCAGCTGTTCCTCCAGGCGGTCGAACCGCTCACCGAGTGGAGGGAACTCGATGCCGTACGCCTCGTGCTCCCGTTCGTACCAGCCGGCGCCAAGGCCCAGTTCGACTCGGCCGTTCGACATGTCGTCGACCTGGGCAACGCTGATCGCGAGTGGCCCCGGGAGGCGGAACGTCGCTGAGGTCACCAGCGTTCCCAGTCGGATCGTGGAGGTTTCGCGGGCGATGCCACCCAGGGTCACCCAGGCATCGGTCGGACCCGGCAGTCCGTCGCCGTCGCCCATGGTCAGATAGTGGTCGCTGCGGAAGAACGCGCCGTAGCCGAGCGACTCGGCACGGAGCGCGACGGCGAGAAGATCGCCATAGGAGGCGCCCTGCTGGGGTTCGGTGAAGATGCGGAGATCGGCGAGATGCATGCCACGAGGGTACGAGACTCGTCGGAAGCCGAGCGTGGCATGGGCCCGGGGATGCGGTCCCGCTAGTGTCGGCGGTCGTGTCCGGACGGATCGAGCGATGGTCGAGCACTCCGGGGCGGTTGGTGCGCAACGTCTCCGTGGCCAGCCGACTCGCCCTCGTGGTCGTCCTGGTTGCGCTGGTGTCGGTCGTCGTCACGTCGTTCGTCGGGCTCGATCGGGGACGGAATCTCGCGAACGACGAGATCGACAAGCAGCTGACGGCGGTCGGCGCATCTCGCGCCGACGAGGTGGAGCGCTACATCGCCGGCCTCGAGCGAGCGGTGAGGGGCCAGGCGCTCACCCCTCGACCGGCAGCCGCCATCGAGGCGTTCTCGGCCGTTTTCGCGAGCTTGCCGCCGAGTCGGCGAGCTCGCGCGACGAGGCCCTGGTCGAGGAGTATTACCGCGATGTCGTGGCTCCGGAGCTGTCCGAGGCCCGAGGTCGACCCGTCAATCCGGCGAGTCTCATCCCGACCTCGGCCGCCGGGATCGCCCTGCAGGCCCAGTACGTCGTTCCGGTGGACGACGGCGCGGCTCGGCCGGTCGACGCCGACTGGTCGGCGCTCCACGATCCGCTCGACGACTCGCTTCGCGAGTTCGCCCTGCAGGCCGGTTTCGACGACTTCTATCTCATCGAGCCGACTGTGCACGTCGTGGTGTACTCGACGTCGAAGGACATCGACTTCGCAACGAGTCTGCGTGGTGGACCGCACAGCGGCTCCCAGCTGGCATCGCTCACCTACGAGCTCGCCGATGACCCGGAGCCCGGTGACGTCGCGATCCGCGACTTCGCGGCCTACGCCCCGGCCGGCGACCGTCCGAGCGCGTTCGTCGGTGCTCCTGTCTTCGACGACGGTGACCTCGCCGGCTTCGTCGTCGGTCGGTTCTCGCCCGAGGTCCTCACGGCCATCATGACCAATGACGAGCAGTGGGGTGGGCTCGGAGACACGGGCGAGACGTACGTCGTGGCGTCCGACACCTGGATGCGGTCGGATTCCCGACAGTTTCTGGAAGACCGAGCGGCGTTCTTCGACGAGGTCGAGGCGGCGGGCACCGCCGACGCCGACGAGATCAGGTCGATGCAGGTCCTCGGCACGACCGTGTTGTTCCAGCCGATCGACTATCGCGAGGTCGACTCGGCGTTCGCCGGCGAGACCGGGGTGGACGAGGTCACGAACTACCTGGGTCGCGAAGTGATCTCGACCACGCGTCTGCTCGACATCGATGGTCTGCAGTGGGCAGTGTTCACCGAGGCGGACACGGCCGAGATCGAGGCGCCGATCGACCAGTTCAATCGAAACCTCCTCGTTGCGATCGCGGTCTTCATCGTGGTGGTCACCTTCCTCGCGGTGCGGTGGGCAGATCGACTGCTCGAACCGCTGCGTGTGATCTCGTCGCGCCTGCGGGCGATCCGCGACGGGGGCGCCGACACCCAGCGCACGACGATCCCCGCGAGAAGTGCGGCCGAGTTCGCAGAGCTCTCCGACGACATCGACACGATGATCGCGACCCTGCAGCGCCGAACGGATGCGGCACGGCAGAGGGCCGACGAGCGCCGCCTCGTGATGCGGCGTCTCTTGCCGGCCTCGATCGCCGAACGCGCCGAGGCCGGCGATCGCGATGTCGTCGAGCAGATCGCCACCGCGACCGTCGCGGTGGTCGTGATCGGAGGCCTCGGCGCGCTCGTCACGGACGGTTCTCCGGACCGGGCGCGCGAACTGCTCGACCGGTTCGTCGACGAGGCCGATGACCTGGCGGCGGAACGAGGCCTCGACAGGGTCCAGCTCACCGGCGACGCATACGTCGCAGCGTGCGGTGTGAGCCGTCCCCACCTGGACCACGCCGCACGCGCTGCCGCGTTCGTACTCGACGTACGTGACGCGCTGCGCGATCTCGATCCCGACCGGGAGCTGTTCGTGCAGGCCGGCCTCGCCGTCGGACCGATCACCGTGGGTCTGACAGGTGGCGATCGACTGATCCACGACACCTGGGGTGCGACGGTCCAGCGGGCGACCGATCTGGCACGGACGGCGCGCTCGGGCCAGGTGCTCGTGTCCGACGAATGTGTTGCGCTGTTGGCGTCGACGTATCGATTCGAGCCGGGCGATCGAGACGACGTGATGCTGCTGACCAGCGTTGCCGAGCCGAGCGGGACTGCGACATGACGACTTCGTTCGAAGCCTCGAACGTTCTGATCGCGTCGATCGTGATCGTGCTGCTCCCTGCGCTGATCATCGGTGTGGGTGAGCTCGAGGAGCGTCTCCGACAGCGCGACTCCAGTCTGCGACCCTCGGTGGCGATCGTGCGCGTCTGGGTGGTGCCTCTCGCTGCGGTCTGGCTGCTGCTGTCGACGTTGTTCGAGGTCGACACCGGGCGTTTCTCGGTGCGGCTGCTCGGGAGTGCACTGTTGCTGGCCATTGCGGCGGCGCTGTTGTCGGCGTTCCGGGTCGTCGTGGACCGCATCGTCGATCGCCCGCGCCGTACCGATCGGCGTTCGGTGCCACGCCTGCTCCTGGCGGTGCCCCGACTTGCGATCATCCTCGTGACCGCATGGTGGCTGATCGCCGGGGTGTGGGGTGTCGACCTCTCGGCGGCGTTGACCGCACTCGGGGTGACCTCCCTGGTGGTGTCGTTCGCGCTGCAGGACACACTCGGCGGGATCGCCTCCGGCTTCACGCTGCTCGCCGACCAGCCGTTCAGCCCCGGCGACTGGGTCAAGTCCGGTGACGTCGAAGGCCGGGTGATCGACGTCAACTGGCGCAGCACGCGCATCGAGAACCGCGACGGCGACCTGGTCGTGATTCCGAACGGCCAGCTCTCCAAGGCCACGATCGTGAACTTCGATCAGCCCAGCCGATTCCACCGGGTGATGGTGCCGGTTCAGATCGAACGATCGGCGCCGCCGACTGCGGCGAAAGCGATGCTGCTCGACGCCGCCCGGTCGACGGCCGGGGTGGTCGCCGATCCACCGCCGGTCGTCTTCGTCACGAACATCGCGGATCCCGTGGTCGACTACCAGGCCTACATGTGGGTCGAGGACTTCGCGATCGTCCCGAGGGTGCGAGCCGATTTCGCATCGGCGGTGTGGTACCTGTCGTACCGTCACGGCGTCCCGCTGCCGAATCCGGCCCAGGATCTGTACCTGTTCGATGGCGTCCAGACCGCGATCGCTTCGCAGGTCACGCCGGCCGACGTCCGCCGCGCCTTGCTGGACGCCCCGCTGCTCGCCGAGGCCCCCGACGAGGTGCTCGACCGGCTCGCGGCCGGGTCGTCGATCTCCACCTACGAGGCCGGCGAGGTGATCGTCGGTTCGGGCGAGGATCATGACGTCTTCGTGCTCGCCGATGGCAGGGCCGGCCTCGTGATGCGCGGCGCCGGTTCGAGCGATGTCGACGTACTCGACCACGGTGCGGGCGAGGTCCTGGGGGTACTCGGCAGCGTCGTTGGTTCCGAACGCGACGTGGTGGTCGTGGCCCGAGATGACTGCCGCGTGGTGCGCATTCCCGCCGACGCAGCTGCCGCAGCGTTCGCGTCCGAACCCGGCCTCGCAGCCGCATTCGAGCAACTCGGGGTCTCGCGGCGGCGGCGCTGCGATCGGGCGCTGCGCCGTGTGCAACGGCTTACCGACGTCGCAACGACCCCGCCTGCCGACGATGTCACCGGGCCGCCCGAACCGGAGAACGCACCATGAGCACCAGTTCGCCTGGCTCCTTGCGCCGCCGGCTCGAGTTCACGTTGGTCGGGGTGGCCCTGGTCTCGGTGCTGCTGCTGTCGGGTCTGAACTACGTGTTCGCGCGAGTGCTGATCTCCGACAGTGTCGAGGCGCAGTTGAGCGTGCTGCGTGACACGCGAGTCCAGTCGATCGAGCGCGGTGCCGCCCGGGTGCAGGACTCGGTGTCCACCCTTGCCGTCACACCGAGTGTGGTGACGGCCTTCGAGGGACTGTCCGCCGGATACACCGACGTGGACGGTTCGCTGACGCCCGCGCAGCTCGATGAGCTCGGAGCCATGTACGACGCTGCGCTCGAGCCGCTACGCGACGCCGGCCAGGACGTCCCCACCGCGTCGCTCCTGCCCGCCTCCGGAAGCGGCCAGTTCGTCCAGTACCAGTACATCGCTCGGAATCCCGATGTCTTCGACGAGCGGGACCAGCTCGATGATGCCGGGGACGGCTCGAGCTACAGCCGGGCGCACGAGGAGTACCACCCACTGCTCCGGTCGCTGATGCAGAACGCCGGCCTGAGCGATCTGATGTTCGTCGACGTCGACACCGCCGAGGTCATCTACACCGTGAAGAAGCGGATCGACGTCGGCACGAATGCGGCGAACGGGCCCTGGGCCGACAACGGGCTCGCCGCGGTGGTCGATGCGCTGGCCACCGTTCCCATCGGCGAGACCGTAGTCTCCGACACGGCGTTCTATACCCCGGCGCGGCGGGCAAGCGGTCTTCCTCCTCGCCACCGCGATCCGATCGACCGGTGACGCGACCGGTGCGTTGGTCGCCCAGCTGCCGGTGCAGGCGCTCACCGACCTGGCGACGTCGGGCCAGGACTGGGAACTGCTCGGCCTCGGCGAGACCGGCGACGTCTACCTGGTCGGCGCTGACGGCACGTTGCGCACCGACACCCGGGTGTGGCTCGACGACCCCGAGCAGTTCCTCGAGGAGCACTTCGATCGGAACGCCGACGAGTCGTTGATCGACCAGATGCGGCTGGTGGGTTCGGCGGCGTTGACCCAGCAGGTGGACAACCGTGCGGTCGAGACCGCCCTCAGCGGCGACACCTTCGTCGGAACCGTGACGGCCTACGACGGCGACAGCGCATTTGCTGCGTCGGGCCCTGTGCGGATCGGAGGCCTCGACTGGGCCGTCGTGATCGAGAAGGATCGCTCGGAGGCGACCGCCGGACTCTCCACGCTGCTGCGCGGGACGCTCGTGGTGATGGCGGTCTTGCTGCCGGTGACCGCGTTGATCGGATGGTGGATGGCGCGATCGTTGACTCGCCCGTTCGGTCAACTCGTCGATGCTGCAGGGCGCATTGCGCGCGGCGAAGCCGCATCGGGTGTCGGGACGCTGGGCAACAACGAGTTGGGCGACGTCGGACGTCAACTCGAGAGCGTGGCGGCACGACTCGCCACCGAAGAGGCGGCGCTCGTCACCGAGGAGGAGCAGATCAACGCAGTACTCGCGGCGGTGGTTCCGCCGCGCCTCGTCGATCGGGTCCGCAGCGGCGAGCAGGGCATCACCGATCTGGTCGACTCGGCCACCATGATCGCCTTCCTCGTCGACGGCATTCCCGAGGCGACCGGATCAAACCAGGACACGGTCTTCGAGATCACCGAGCAGTTGGTCGAGGGCGTCGAGCAGTTGCAGGAGCGCTACGGCGTCGAGCGCGTTCGGCGATCGACGACCAGTGCGCTGTTCGTGACCGGTCTCGGCATCGACGAAGCGCGGATCGATGCCGCCGCGGAGTTCACCGCAGCGGTCCTGCAGATGGTGGAGGCGATCGGTGCCGAGTACGGCCAGCGCCTGTCGGTTCGTGCGGGCCTGGCGACCGGGGATGTCGCCAGCGGCGTCATCGGTCAGCAGCAACTCGCCTTCAGCATGTGGGGCGAGCCCGTCACGATGGCATTCACGCTCGCATCGCTGGCGCGGACCGGGGAGATCCTCGTCGACGCGGCCGTCCGCGATGCGCTCGAATCCGGGTGGAACATCGAACGTCGCGAGGGGCTGCTCGGTCTCGACGACACGGTCGAGGCGTGGGCGGTTCTTCCACCGCCGACCCCCGACGCCTAGTGCGCGACACTGGGCGCATGGCTTCACTCCATCAGCAGCGCCGCTCGGTCGATGACGTCATCGGCGACCTCACCGCCAAGCGCGCCAACGACGTCAAGTGGGCCGACGGTCGCACGTTCGGCATGGTCTACGACGGCGGACCGACGGTGCACGAGGTCGCCGAGCAGGCCGCCCGCCTGTATCTGCACGAGAACGCGTTGAACACCAAGGCGTTCCCGTCGCTCGGACAGATCCAGTCCGAGGTCGTCGGCTGGACCGCCGGTCTCCTGCACGGTGACGACGCGGTCGCCGGCTTCCTCACCAGCGGGGGCACCGAGTCGATTCTCTGCGGCGTGCTCGCCGCCCGGGAGCGGGGGGCGGCCGAACGGGGGATCACCGAGCCCGAGATGGTGGTCGCAGAATCCGCGCACGCCGCCTTCCACAAGGCGGCGCACAACTTCGGTTTGACGCTCCACAAGGCGCCGGTCAACGACGACTGGACTGCCGACGTCGAGGCGATGGCTGCCCTGTGCAACGAGAACACGGTGCTCGTGGTCGGCTCGGCACCGCAGTACCCGCAGGGCGTGCAGGACGACATCCCGGCGATCGCCGCGCTGGCAGCATCGATCGGCGCGAACTGTCACGTCGATGCGTGCATGGGCGGCTTCGTGCTGCCGTTCGTCGAGATGCTCGGCCGCGAGGTGACGCCGTGGGACTTCCGTGTCGACGGCGTGACCACGATCTCGGCCGACATCCACAAGCTGGGCTACGCGCCCAAGGGTGTGTCGGTGATCCTGCATCGCGACAAGCAGTCACGCGCCTACCAGACGTTCGTGTTCGACGGCTGGCTCGGCGGGTTCTACGCCTCGCCCAACATGCAGGGCACGCGGTCGGGGCTCCCCATGGCGTGTGCGTGGGCGGTGATGTCGCACCTCGGTGTCGAGGGCTATGTCGATCTCACCCGTCAGACACTCGCGAACGCCGACACGTTCCGCGCCGGCGTCGCAGCGATCGACGGCATCCAGGTGCTCGGCGACGGCCGATTCCACCTCGTTGCGGTCGCCGCCGACCCGACGTTCGAGCCGGAGATCGACATGTTCGCGCTCGGCGACGCGCTGCTCGCCAGAGGATGGTTCCACGACCGCCAGACGCCCCCCGACAGCCTGCACTCGACGATCAGCAACTCGAACACCGGCGTGATCGACGACTATCTCGCCGACCTCGCCGAGTGCGTCGCCGCCGTGGTCGGCACACGCGCCACCGACCGCAGCACCAACTACGCCACCCTCGAATAACCCTCGGCTCGGGTCAGTTGACCTGGCGGGAGACGTCGGCCCAGAAGGGCTCGCGGAGCTTGAACTTCTGGAGTTTGCCGGTGGCGGTGCGGGCGAGCTCGTCGCGGAACTCGATGCGCTTGGGGCATTTGTAGCCGGCGAGCTTGGTCTTGGTGAAGGCGATCAGGTCGGCCTCGGTCAGCGAACTGGCCGGCGTGGTGACCACGAGCGCGGTGACCAGCTCGCCCCACTTCTCGTCGGGGATGCCGATCACGGCGACCTCGGTCACCTCGGGATGCTGGAAGATCGCGTCCTCGACCTCGATCGACGACACGTTCTCGCCGCCCGTGATGATGACGTCCTTCTTGCGGTCCGAGATCGTGATGTAGTTGTCGTCGTCGATGATGCCGCCGTCGCCGGTGTGGAAGAACCCGTCGTGGATCGCGGCAGCGGTCTGGTCGGGCTGCTCCCAGTAGCCGTCCATCACCATGTTGCCGCGGGCCATGATCTCGCCGTCGTGGCTCACCGCCATCGTGCAGCCGACCACCGGTGCGCCGGCCCGACTGAGCTTGGTCGCCCGGTCCGCCGGCGTGAGGTCGTCGAACTCGGCGCGTGAGCGGTTCATGGTGATCAGCGGCGTCGTCTCGGTCAGGCCGTAGATCTGGACGAACTCCCAGCCGAGCTCGGTTTCGGTCCGCTCGATCGTGCGCGTCGGCGGGGGAGCGCCTGCGACGACGATGCGGACGCTGCCTCGACCGGGAATCGGGCGACCGGTGTCGGCCTCCCATGTCGCTGCGGCGTCGAGGACCATGTTGAGCACCGCCGGGGCGCCGCACATGAGGGTGACGCCGTGTTCCTCGACCCGCCGGAGGATCTCGGCGCCGTCGATCTTGCGGATGATGACGTGTTCGGCGCCCATGCCGGTGACGGCATACAGCATGCCCCATCCGTTGCAGTGGAACTGGGGGAGCGTGTGCAGGTACACGTCACGATCGCTCACCCCCATGTGCCAGCCGAAGATGCTGGCGTTCAACCACAGGTTGCGATGCGTGAGTTGCACACCCTTGGGGCGCGCCGTGGTGCCGGAGGTGTAGTTGATCGTGGCGGTGGCGTCCTCGTCGGCGTCCCACGGTTGCGGTTCCACATCGAATCGCATCATCGTCGCGTCGGCGTCGGCGCCGATGATCAGCTTGTGTTCGCACTCGACGTCGGCCATTGCGTCGGCCAGTTCGGGATCGATCAGCAGCACCCGCGCGCCAGAGTGGGCGACGATGTACTTGACCTCCTCGGCGACGAGTCGGAAGTTGATCGGCACGAGCACCCGACCCGACCCCGAGACCCCGAACAACGCGGTGAGGAGGCGGGCCGAGTTGTGACTGACCATCGCCACTCGTTCGCCGACGCTGATACCCAACGCATCGAGCCCGGCGGCCATCGCCCTCGCCCGCTCTGCCATGTCGCGGTACGTGATCGTTCCCCACGACTCCGCCGGCTGATCGGGTTCGTCGACGATGGCCACACGGTCGGGGTAGACGAGTTCGGCTCGCCGCAGGAAGTCGTTGACGGTCAGTGCCACCTTCATGTTTGGCAACCTACGCCGCTAGACCGCGGGAGACCGAGACGTGAGCGGCCAGGGGCGGTTGCGCTCCATGGTCAGTGCGAGGTCGAGCAGGAGCGGCTCGCTGAAGTGACGGCCGACGATCTGCAGGCCGATCGGGAGCCCGTCGAGGAATCCGGCCGGCACCGAGATCGCCGGGTTGCCGTGGAGGTTGGCCGGGAACGTGAGGCGGCCGTTGTTGGCCGCGCCGGCCTCGATACCGCCGAACACACCGGGCAGCGGCCCGTCGGCGGCAAACGCGACGTCGGGATTGGTGGCCGTGATCACGAAGTCGACGCCGTCGGCGGGATCGAAGATCCGTGCCATTGCCTCGTTGACCTCCGTGCGACGTCGCTCGATGCGCGCACGCGCGGTGGCGTCGTACTTGCCGGCGGTCGTCCGGAGCGCGTAGCGCATCTCCGGGGTCAGGTCATCGGCGCATTCGGGCCACCTGTCCGCGAGTTGCGCAGCGATCGAGATCATCCCGGAGATCGACCAGGCACCTCCCATCCGCGGCACGTGCGTGTCGAGGCCGACGATGCGCTGCAAACCGCAGTCGCCGATCAGTCCATCCGCCACCTCCTCGAGCAGCTCCCACATGACCGGTGACACGACGGCGCCGCCCCAGTCGTCGACCACGGCGACCCGAGCACCGCGCAGGGCCTCGAGGTTGCTGCCGAGCCCGGCCTCCCAGCCGTCGACTCGCGGCAGGCTCAACGGGTCGCGGGGATCATGGCCGTTGGTGACGTCGAACCACCGGGCGGTGTCACGCACCGATCGGGCCATGCACCCCGTCGACACCGTGAGGTTGCCGTACTCGGCGTGGGGACCGCGCGGAATGCGTCCGAAGGTTCCCTTCAGCCCGACGAGTCCGGTGAACCCGGCCGGGATCCGGATCGAACCTCCGCCATCGCCGCCCGTGGCGATCGGGTAGATCCCGCCGGCGACCGCCGAAGCAGATCCCCCCGAGGACCCACCCGGTGTCGTGCCGTGTCGCCACGGGTTGTGGGTCGCGCCGTGCAGCACGGTGCGGGTGAGGTTGACACCACCGAACTCACTGGCGGTGGTCTGTCCGGCGAGCACGGCGCCACCGAGGTCGACGAGACGTTGCACCATCGTCGCGGTGTGTGCGGCGATGCCGTCACGCAGCGGGACCGACGCCTCGGTGTCCGGCCACCCGTGGACGGGTGTGAGTTCCTTCACCCCGACCGGGACGCCGCCGAACGGCAGCGACACATCGGCAGCCGCGGCCGCTGCACGAGCTGCCTCGCGGTCCTCGAAGCAGACGGCGTTGAGGTCGCTGGCGTCGGCGGCGGCGAACGTTGCCTCCAGTTCCTCGGTCGGAGATCGTTCACCCGCCCGGAACGCCTCGACCAGTCCGACCGCGTCGCCGCCCCAGGTGTGCGCTGACCATGTGTCCGAACTCATGGGGCGGGACTGTAGGACCCGCCTACGATCTGCGTCGCCATGGACTCTCGCGAATTTCTCGGCCTCGAGCCGACCCACAACCCGTTCCGCTGGAAGTTGCCCGTCACCGAGGGCATCTCGACCACCGGGAACTTCCTGTTCGGCGGTTCCGGGCTCGGTGCGGCGATCTCGGCGATGGAGGGCACCTCGGGCCGCCAGTGCGTCTGGGCGACCGCGCAGTACCTGTCGTACGCGAAGCCCGGCGAGGTGGTCGACATCGACGTGACGATCGCGGTCAGTGGACATCAGATCACCCAGGCGCGTGCAGTGTGCCACGTCGCTGATCGCGAGATCCTCACCGTCAACGCAGCACTCGGTGAGCGTGATCTCGAGGCCTCGGGCCAGTGGGAGCAGATGCCCGCCGACGTCCCGCCGCCGGAGGAGTGCCCGGAGCGGCAACGCCATTCCGACATGTCCACCTCGATCAACGATCGTCTCGACGAACGCATCGTCAAGGCGCGGCCGTTCGAGATGCTCGACGGCAGTCAACCGGGTGACGGCCAGACCCTGCTGTGGGCGCGACTGCCCGACGTGATCACCGGCGTCGATGCAACGACGCTGGCGATCCTCGGCGACTTCGTACCGATGGGGATCGGCCAGTCGCTCGGCGCCCGCGCCGGCGGCAACAGCCTCGACAACACGCTGCGGGTGTGTCGCATGGTGCCCACCGAATGGGTGCTGATGGACATCCGGGTGCACGCGGTCGAGCGCGGCTTCGGCCACGGTCTCGTCCACATGTTCGCCGAGGACGGAACGCTGCTCGCGACCGCCAGCCAGTCGGTGATCGTGCGCTACTGGAAGAGTTGAACTCCGTCGGCAGCGGTGCTGCTGCGTAGTGTCGACACCATGACGCTCCCGACGCGCCCCGGCATGACCGTCCCGCTCCCCGGCCCGCTGCACAGCCACCGTGAGAAGCTCGGCGCCCTCGCCGACATGGGCTACACCGACATCTGGTCGGCTGAGTCCGACGGCGCCGACGCCTTCACACCGCTGGCGCTCGCCGCAGCCTGGGAGCCCCGTCTCCGTCTCGGCACGGCGATCGTGCCCGCCTACACGCGCGCCCCGGCCTGCATGGCCCAGAGCGTCGCATCGATGGCGGACGCGGCCCCCGGCCGGTTCGCGATCGGGATCGGCTCGTCGAGCAATGTGATCGTCGAACGGTGGAACGGCGTGCCGTTCGAGGAGCCGTACAAGAAGGTTCGTGACGTCGTGCGCTTCCTGAAGGACGCGCTCGGCGGCGAGAAGATCAAGCACGCCTACGACACGTTCGAGATCAACGGCTTCAAGCTCGGCGTGCGCCCCGAGCAGACTCCCCCGATCCTGGTCGCAGCGCTCCGCGAGGGGATGTTGCGCCTCGCCGGACGTGAGGCCGACGGTGCGATCATCAACTGGCTGTCGCCCGATGACGTCGCCCAGGTCGTTCCCGTCGTCACCGACGCCGCCGGCGGCGAGGAGCGCGAGATCGTCGCTCGGATCTTCTGCTGCCCCAGCGAGAACACCGAGGTCGTCCGCGCCGCTGCGAAGTTCGCGATCGCCGCCTATCTCAACGTGCCCGTGTACGCAGCGTTCCACGAGTGGCTCGGCCGTGGCGACCAACTCCAGGGCATGTGGGACGCCTGGAAGGCCGGTGACCGCAAGGCGGCGCTCGCGGCGATCCCCGACCAGGTGGTCGACGACCTCGTCGTCCACGGCTCACCGGCCGAGTGTCGGGCCAAGATCCAGGCGTACTTCGACAACGGGGTGACGACCAGTTCGCTGGCAATCCTGCCGCTCGACCCCGACCTCGACTACTGGCAGGCCGTCACCGACCTGTCGCCGTCGGCGGGCTGACGCGCTGGAGGATCAGCTGTCGAGCGGGTGGCGCCACCGAAGTCGTGAGAATCGGGCGAATCCCCGGTCGGCGCTGATGAACGTCGCGTTGTTGTCGAGGGCGTAGGCCGCCACGTACGCATCGGCGACGTCCGGTCCTCGCGCATCGATGTCGTTCGCGAGGCGTCGGAAATGCGTCCAGTGGCGCTCGCTGGTCTGGAGGAGCATCGCAGCCGGAGCATCGAGCAGTTGCTCGACGAACCTCCACGCGTCGGCCGTCGGCGTCGGCACGGCGAAGGCGCGTCGGTTGGTGACGAGACGAACGAAGCCGGACAGCACCATGCCGGACAGCCCGACCGGTTCGAGGCCGTTGGCCAAGTCAGCGACAAGCGATCTGTAGGGCTCGTGTTCTGGCACGTCTGATCGATGGGCGTACACCAGCACGTTGACATCGAGGCACAGCACGTCAGCGCAGCTTTTCGAGCGGCGTGTCAGCGTCGAGGAGATCACTCAACGATGCGTTGTTCGAGAGATCGACACCGGGCATCAACCCGCCGGAGCCGAATGTGAGTGGGACGAACGGCTTCGCGTCGGTGTCGGCAGGTCGACGCATTCCGACACGCACTGCGTCTTCGAGCACGCTGGCCACGGTTCGGCCCTCGCGTGCGGCGCGTGCCTTGACCTCTCGGTACAGGTCGTCGTCGAGACGTACCGTCGTTCGCACAACGAGCATCTTAGCATCACCTTCGAGCATCAAGATGCTCAGGCCGCCTGATCCTGCCGGAGTTGTGCGGTGCCGGCGCCGTCCGAGCGGGCGGCGAGCATCTGGCGGATCTCGGCGACGTGGCGAAGACCACGCTCGCGGGTGTCCTTGCTGAGACGGAACCGAGCAGGGGTCGAGGTGGCGGGGAGCAAGGTGAGCTGTTCGGTCGACGGGAGCTGGGTGCGGGTCGCTGACTTCATGGTTCCCATCATGACGAGGGGCTGTCACAGAGTTCCCGAGAGGCCCTCAGCCGAGCGCCATCAGCGAGATCCCGGTGACCACGCCGAGGATGCCGATCATCTGCCACCAGCGCATCGTGTCCTCGTCGAAGGCTGCCGCGAGCGTGGCCGACACTGCGGGGAACATCGACGCCGACACCGCGACCGTGGCGAGTGAGCCCTGCTGCGCGCCGAGTGCGAATGCGACGATGGCCAGCGATCCGCACGTGCCCGAGATCAGCATCGGTCCGATCAGCGGGCGCGGGGGCAGCCGCGGGACGCCTCGGGCCGTCGCCAGCCCGAGCATGATCACGAGCGCGGTGACCCGCTGCGCTGCGGGGGCCCAGACACCGCTGTCCTCGCCCGCCCCGCCGACCAGCGCGAACGACACCCCGAACAGCACCGACGCCATCATCGACAACCCGATGCCACGGCGCAGGGTCCCCTTCAGCGCCGGCGAGTACATCACGAGCAGCAGGCTGGAGATCGCCACGACGACCCCGACGAGCGCAAGCCCCGACGGGCGGTTGCCTCGCACGACGTCCCAACCGAGCGGGATCAGCGCCGCGCCGAGCGCCACCAGCGGACCTGCCACCGCGGCGGACGAGGTGGCCATCGCCTCGTACAGCAGTGCCAACGCCACCCCGACGAGCAGTCCCGACGTCACTCCGAGCAGGACGTCGCGTTGCGCGAAGACGCTCGGGATCAACACCAGCGCGAGGAGCGCCGAGACGGCACCGCCGAGCATGGCCCCGCTCGTCGCCGTGACGGCATTCGATCGCCGAGTCCCGTAGCGCCCCAAGAAGTCGGAGAAGCCGATGAAGACCGACGCGAGGGCGCCGAGGAAGATGGGCACGGCGGGCGCTCAGCTGGTCTGGTCCGGTGGCGGTTCAGCGTGAGCAGCGGCGTAGCGCTCCGCTCGCGCGGCCGGGTCCTGTCGGTAGAAGCGGCGCAGCTCGTCGTACAGCGCCGGTTCGTGCTCGCGTACCTCCAACGGCCGGTTGAAGAACACCTCGGTGGCAACTGCGAAGAACTCGGCCGGATTGGTGCCCGCGTACGACCTCAGCACCGGCGATCCTTCCGCACGAACGGCGTCGTACGCGGCGGTGCACACCTCGACCCAGCGAGTTCTGGCAGCCTCGTCGGCGCCGAGTGGTGGCGTGCCGTCGATGATCCCGTCGAGCATGTCGAGCTGATGGGCGAACTCGTGGTACACGACGTTCTGCCCACCCGCCGGGAACCGGGCCCCCCGCCGCACGGCTGCCCACGAGAGCACGACGGGCCCCTGGTAGTGGGCCTGGCCCGCCAAGGTCTGCGTCCCCGACGAGCGCAGGCCGCCGCCAACCGGACGGTCGCCGTGAAGGCGGACCGTCGAAGGATGCACGATCACCGACGTCAGTTGCGGATATCCGTCGAGATCCAGCCCCAACAGGAGCATCGATGCCTGCGCGGCGATGACGAGCCGGTGGTCGTCGGTGAGTTCGAAGCCGTTGGCCGCCTCCCAGCGGGTGTCGTGGAGGAAGGTGGACACCAGCGTCTCCATCCGTGCGAGCTCGGCCCCGTCCAGCATCTGCCAGTGCCCGAACTCGCGGGCGAGGACCGCGTGCCAGCGCGGATCGAACGACGGGGCGCTGCGATGCAACCAGCGGCGCAGGCGGGCGAACACGGATCGATCAGCCCGCGCCGGAGCGTCCGAGCTCGGCACGAACGGCGGGTGGGATCTCCTCGACACCGCCGAAGTACTCACCGAGGCGCCGTTCGGCGTCGGCGCCGAAGAGGATCTCGGCGACCTCGGCGAGCCCGGTCGAGTTCCTGATGTCGTCGTCGTGGACGACGAGGTCGATCTTGGAGCGCCTCCGCATGAAGTCCTCGAGCCGCGTCACCATCTCGGTGCCTGCTGCGGCGTGCAACTCGGCGCGGAGGTAGTCGGCCGAGCCCATGATGTCCTCGGCCATACGCGGGTCCTCGCGGATTGCCTCGAGCATGGCGAACGCCCGCCGGCCGTAGCGGCGCCACAAGCGGTCGGTCAGCGGTTCGGTGTCGGCCTTGGTGCGGTAGCGGTCGAGCTGCGTCAGCCTCGCCTGCCGGTAGAACTCGTCGCGGGTGGCCGGGGCCGGCTCGCCGTACCAGTTGTGCAGGTCGGGTTCGAGCGGCACACCGAGCGCCTCGATCTCGGCGGCGACCTCCTCGCCCACGTTGATGCAGTCGGTGAGCTTGCCGCCGAACACGGTGACCACGCCTCGACTGCGGTCGGACTCGATGGCGTGCTTGCGGCTGAGCTTGGTCCAGTCGACGTCGCTGTGGTCGCCGCTGGTGCGCTTCACCACCAGCGGACGCACACCGCAACGTTCGGCGATGATGTCGGCCCTGGTGAGCGGTGCCGGCAGGTCCATCCGGGCGTTGATCTGCCCGAGGAGGAAGTCGATGTCGTCGTCGGTGACCTCGGTGAACGGCGTGTCGACGCGGGTGTCGGTGGTGCCGATGACAGAGCGGCGACCCATCGGAATGACGTAGAACAGGCGTTGGGAGTCGTCGAAGAACGCCAGGACCTTGTGGTGCTCGGTGGTGGTGAGGCGTGGGACGACGAGATGGATGCCCTTCGAGTACACGATGCGGTGGTCGGTGGTGAGGCCCCATTGTTGGTTGACCTCGTCGACGAACGGGCCGGCGGCGTTGACGATCGTGCGCGCCGTCGTGGTGAAGGACTCGCCGGTGTCGACGTCTCGCAACGTCACCGTCCAGTGCCCGCCGGAGCGTTCGGCCGAGACCATCTCGACGTAGTTGGCCGCCGCCGCGCCGGCATCGATCGCGGCGCGTACGAAGGAGAACACGAACCGGGCGTCGTTGTCGACGAGGATGCCGTCGTAGTACTCGATGCCGCCGAGCGCGTGTGCCGTGTCGATCGCCGGCTCCTCGCGCTCGATGTGTTCGGTGGACAGCACCCGTGGCCTCCGGGTTCCGAACATCCCGATGATCCAGTAACCGAGCGAGCCGAGCCCGGCGAACCACGGCTTGTACGGCGAGGTCTCGTCGAGCGTTGCGTAGAACCCGATCTGCTTGATGTTGTCCGGGTAGGCCTTCATCAGCTGGTTCCGTGACCGACACAGCTTGAACACGAGCGGGAGCTCGTAGTTCTCGAGGTATTTGAATCCGCCCCACACGAGGTTCGACGACGCCTGGCTGGTGAAGTGTGCGAAGTCGCCGCGGTCGATGACGGCCACCTGGGCGCCCCGGCCGGCCAGCGAGGCGGCGGCGACCGCGCCGTTGATGCCGCCCCCGATGATCAGGGTGTCGAACGTCTCGGTCCGGAGTCGTTCGAGGTGTCGGTCGCGCAGTGTCATGCGGCGTTCACGATCGCGATGACGGCCACCACGCTGCCGACCCCGACGGCGACCGGCGTCGCCCAGACGGTCCATGCCGGGCCCCGACGGTAGGCAGGCGCCAGCATGACGGCGCCGCAGATCGCGCCGGCGACCGCTCCGCCGATGTGGCCGCCGATCGAGATGCCCGGGATGGCGAAGGTGATGAACAAGTTGAGCACGAGCGTTGCGCCGAGGCCCGTGCTGAACGGATTGACGCCGCGGCGCCAGAGCCCGACGGTGGCGGCCGCCAGCAGGCCGAACACGGCCCCGGACGCTCCGGCGGTGATCCCGCCGCTGTCGAGCACGACCACGCCGAGCGAGCCGCCGAGCAGCGACGCCATGTACAGCAGCAGGTAGTTGACACGGCCGAGCCCTGGTTCGAGCATCGGGCCGAGCACGTACAGGAAGTACATGTTGAACGCGATGTGGAAGATCCCGAAGTGCAGGAAGCCCGACGTGACCAGTCGGTACCAACCGTCGGGCTCGGTGATGTAGATGCCGCCGTCGTCGCTCTGCCAGGCGATCGGCTGCACCAGCACGTCCTTGCTCAGGCCGAACTGCAGGTGGACGTCGGTGACGCCGCCGCTGAGCGCAGCGGGTTCGCGGGTGACGAGCAGGACGTAGACGAAGATCGCCACGTTGATCGCGATCAACGACATCGTGATCAGGACCGGTTGACGCGCCGACCAGAATCGGGCGCGGGTGCGCGCGTCGGGCTTGGCCGCCCTCACACAGTCGGGGCAGTGGCTGCCGACGGTCGCCTGGACGAGACACGAGTCGCACGCGGGCTTGCCACACCTCGTGCAGCGTCGGCCTGCAGGACGTCCCGGATGGCGGTAGCAGGTGGTCGTGGTGCTGGTGCTGGTGCTCTCGGGTGGCGGTGGGGGCGGCAACGGCACAGCGTCAGGGTAGCGAGTCGCCCCCGGGACTGGCAGTGCGTCAGTACCGGGCCAGAGTGATCAGCTCGGATGCCGGGCCCGGTGCGCCGAGCAGGTTTCCCTGCACCAGATCGCAGCCGGCCGACCGCAGACGACGGAGCTGGTCGGTGCCGCTGACGCGTTCGGCGACCACCCTCATCCCGAGGGCGTGGGCGAGCAGCACGATGGCTCGCACGATCCGTGTGTCGGCATCGGTGGACCCCGAGGGAAGGCCCAGCGAACCGTCGAGTTTCAGCAGGTCGGCCCCGACGTCGGTGAGCACCGACAGCGCGTTCGCGCCCGTGCCGAAGTTGTCGATGGCGATCTGGATGCCGGAGCGGCGCAATGCCCTGACCGAGCGGTCGACGTCGGGGTTCTGGCCGAGCAACGCCGCCTCTCGGGCCTCGAGCACCAACCGGTGGGGGCCGAGATCGTTCAGTTGCAGGGTCGAATGCACGAGGTTGACGAACGACGGACTCGCAAGCTGTACGTGCGAGACGTTGACGTGGACGGCGAAGTCGTCGCCGACCGTTTCGTCCTCGATCCACCGTCGGGTCTCGATCAGCGCACGTTCGAGCACGAACTCGCCCATCTTCCCGATCGCGCCGGATTCCTCCGCGACGCGCACGAAGGTCGTCGGCTCGATCGCCCCGTACTCGGGGTGGTGCCAGCGCACGAGTGCTTCTGCGCCGACCGCCCGGCGCGTCACCGCCGAGAAGAGCGGCTGGAACTCGACACGCAACTGCTTGTCGGCGATCGCCCGTGACAGCTCGGCGCCGAGTTCGGTGCGTTCGCGTGCTGCGGACTTCATCTCCGGCGTGAACAGCACGCAGCGCTTACGTCCGGCCGCCTTGGCCTCGTACATGGCGGTGTCGGCGTTGTCGATCATCGTCGCGGCCGCCTCGGTGGAGTCGAGCGTGCCCAGGATCTCGTGGTCGCTCACGGCCACGCCGATGCTGACGGAGAAGTGCAGGTCGAGTTGACGCACCCGCAGGCGCCCGGTGAGCGCGCGCTGCATGCGGTCGGCGAGTTCGAGGGCTGCGGCGACGTCGGGGACGTCGGAGCACACCACGAGGAACTCGTCGCCGCCGATTCTGGCGACGCTGTCGTCGGGGCGAGCACTGTCGGCCAGGCGGCGGGCAGTCGACAGCAGCAGCCGGTCGCCGATCGAGTGTCCGAGCGCGTCGTTGACGTACTTGAGCCGGTCGACGTCGATGAAGATTGCGGCGACGTGACCCGGGCGCGACCGTTGCGCGGCGATCGCCGCAGCGAGCACCGACATGATCTGGCGTCGGTTCGCGAGTCCGGTGAGCGCATCGTGGTTCGCCTCGTGGCGCAGGCGGGTCGTCTCGGTGCGCGAGCGCGTCACGTCGTGGGCGATCAACCCGACGAATCCGCCGCCGTCGATCGTGTTGTCGCGGCGGGCAGCGATCGTGGCGCGGAACACACGCGAGACCCCGGCGGGGTCGGTGTGATCGACGTCGCCCTGCCAGGTGCCGTCGTAGCCACCGGTCACCAGATGGCGCGGCGCCTGGTCGAGAATCGAGCGCAGCATGCCGTGCGCCGACGCCCCTGGTTGCAGGTCGGCGGCGGACTCGGCGCCGAGCAGCTTGAGCGCTGAGTCGTTGGCAGCGCGAACCAGGCCATCGAAACCCAACACGACGACGGACGTCTGATCGGCGTCCAGCAGTTCGGTGATCACATCGCTCCACTCACCGGGAGGCGGCGGTACGAGCACGTCACGTCGGGAGTCGTCGCTGCGTTGGCCTGATTGCATCACGATGTCCTCCTCTCTGCTCGATCTCGTCGTCCACGCTGCGTCATTCCGGAACGCTGCTCATCGCTGGTAGAACCCGGTCACGTCGACTGACGCGACCATGAGCGTGGCGATGACGTCCAAGAACTCGGCTGCAGGATCTCCATCGGCAAGTCCGAGCCGTTGGTTGAGCGCGTATGCGGTCAGGCGGTAGAGATGCGGTTCGTCGCCGACCGGCGGGCACGGTCCGCCGTAGCCCACATCACCGAAGAAGTTGAGTGCCTGCACGGCCGTTGCGGGCACGTCGCCTTCCACCACGGCGATTTCGGTGGGGTCGAGGCCACCGATCACCCAGTGCACGAAGGGTTCTCCATCGCTGACTGCGGAGTCGTCGACCAGCGAGATGGCGATCTCGACGGTTCCCTCCGGCACGGCACCCCAGCTCAACGCCGGCGACACGTTCATCCCGTCGCACGTGTGACGGGGGTCGATGTCGGCTCCGTCGAGCCAGGGAGCGGCCAGGCTGAACGGCTCGGCGGCAACGTCGAGAGCACCGCTTTGGACCGGGTCGACGACGAACGCGCTGTCGAGGTCCTCGGCGATCGTGGTCTCGACGACCGGGGCCGGGTAGTCGGCAGGGTCGTACGGCTTGAGCTGCTTGCCGTCACCGGTGTCGCAGCCAGCCAACATGACGCCGAGCGCACAGATGCCGATCATCGCCGCCCGTCCGTTCACCCGTCGTAGGCTATGCGCGCGTGGCGGCAGGGAGTTCACCAGCGCCGATTCACCAGCGTCCGGTCACCGATAGCCTGCGCCGGGTGACCGAACGCCTCACGTTGCTCACCGTGCACGCGCATCCCGACGACGAAGCGTCGAAGGGTGCTCCCACGCTGGCGCGCTACCACGACGACGGCGTCCACACCGTGCTGGTGTGCTGCACCGGTGGCGAGGAGGGCGATCTCCAGAACCCGTCGCTGCGCGAGCCCGGTCAGCCGTTCCACGCGCTGACACCCGAGGAGGAGAAGGCGAAGGTGGCGTCGATGCGGGCGCCCGAGCTGGCGGCCTCGGCAGAGGTCATCGGGTTCGACGTCGTCGAGATGCTCGGCTACCGCGACTCCGGCATGGCCGACACCGAACCCAACGAGCATCCCGACTGCTTCCACCAGGCCGACATCGACGAGGCCACCGGCCGTCTGGTGGCGATCGTGCGGCGTGAGCGTCCCCAGGTGATCATCACCTATGGCGACGACCAGCGCGGCTATCCGCACCCCGACCACCTTCGTGTGCACGACATCTCGGTGCTCGCCTTCGAGCGGGCCGGCGATCCCGACTGGTATCCGGAGCTCGGAGAACCGTTCGCTCCCTCGAAGCTGTACTACTCGGTGTGGTCGAAGGAGCGGATCCTGGCGATCCACGAGCTGCTGCTGCGTGTCAAGGGCGAGTCGCCGTTCGACCAGGAGTGGCTCGACCGTCCCTCGCAGGACCATCGCATCACCACCCGCATCGACATCACCGGGTACGGCCATGTGCGGCGCAACGCGCTGCGGGCGCACGCCACCCAGATCGACCCGGCGGCGGCCTTCTGGGGTTTCGACGTCGACGAGGAGGAGTTCACCGCGGCCTATCCGTGGGAGGACTGGATCCTCGCCCGGTCGTTGGTCGGGTCGATCCCGGCCGACGACGGAGAGCGCGACCTGTTCGCCGGCATCACCGCGCGGGTGTCGCCGTGAGCGTGCAGTTCCGCGTCGTCGTGGCCAAGAAGGACGAACGTGTCGATGGGCCCGACGACGCCGACGTCACGGTCACCGTGCCGCTCGTCGACGCCGCCGACGACGACTTCGACCCGACGGTGGCGTACATCCGCGGGGTGCTCAAGGCGACCGGCGACACCGGGTTGGTGCTCGACGTGCTGAAGTCCGGTGCCGCCGCCACGGCGATCGCTGCGCTCGTCGCTCAACCCTGACGGGTGTTGCTCAGCGGCGGCGCATCGCGTCGCGCAGCGCTCGGTAGCCGATGAGCGTGGCTCCGCTCGCCTCGAGCCGCCGGCGCAGATCGTCGCTCGTCACGAGGTCGAGGTCGTCGATCCATCCCTGGGTGTGCTCGCCGAGCGCGCGTACCTCGGGTGTGTCGATCGCGGGCTGCACGTGGATCTCGGTGACGCCGGGCTGGAGCGCGTCGATCGCGGCATGGACGCGCTCGGCGCTGCCGGCGCGCCAGTCATGGTCGAAGTGGTCGGGGAAGACGATGCCCTCGTCCTCGGCCAGGCGTCGGAACGGGAAGCCCGCCTGCTCGGTGGTGACCGTCGACGGCAGCCGGATCGGCAACGCGAACTCGACGGCGAGTTCGAGATACACGTCGAAGAACTCGGGTCGCAAGGTGATCGCGGTGAGGTGCGGGGCGAGGTGGGTGACGTCGATGCCCCATGCGATGGCTCGCTCGATCTGGGCGCGCAGCTCGCGTAGGACCTCGGCCTGGTCGGCGTGCTCCCAGAGGTCCTCGAGCGTTCGGGGGAACCCTCCCTCGCCGGATTGCAGCGACGGCGCATGGGTGATCGGACCCCAGCGGTAGCACTCGTGTTCGGCGTTGAGGGTCAGGTGCACACCGAGATCGTCGGTCGGCAGCGACAGCTTCGCCGCGTAGCCGGCCCACGGCGCCGGCACCATCAGCGATGCGCAGGTGGCCATCCCCTCGCGGATCGCACGGAACACTCCGACGTTGGCGGCGTGGCACGATCCGAGGTCGTCACACGACAGGATCACCAGGCGGTCGTCGGGGGAGTGGCCGAGGCGTTCGGCGAGCGTGGTCTCCACCGCAGCGACGCTACCGGAAGCGCCGAGTGCTCCTCACGAGCAGACTCCCCACATCCCGAGGTTGCCTCGCTCGGCGCGCCGGGCCGCCGCGACGAAGTCCCGGGCAAAGGTGCTGTTCGGTTCGATCAGGAGGGGGGTGGCGAAGCCCTGCTCGACGATCTCGAGGTTGACGAAGGTGGTCGGTCGACCCTCGGCGTCGACCACGTGCACGTAGCCGAGCAGGCGCCCGTAGTCGTCGCGCCCGACGATGTCGCGCTCGATGCGCACCGCGGTGCCGACGGGGAGCAGGCTCGCCGTGAACGCGCTGGCCTCGGGGCCGTGGCATTCGATCGGGCTGTCGGGCTTCTTCGTCTCCGGCGTGTCGATGCCGATCAGCCGGACCCGTTCGGTGCGTCCCCCGATGTCGACGTCGATCGTGTCGCCGTCGATCACCTCGGTGACGGTGGCGAGACCAGTTGCAGCCGGAGCGCCACCACCGGTGCAACTCGCCGTGCCGAGCGCCAGTACCCAGGTCAGCACCGCAGCGAAGCGCACGTGACGGTTCTACCGCCCTCACGCGTCGCGACGCTCACCCCCGACGTTTGCGCTCGGATTCGGGTGGGGCGGGTCACCCGAATCTGCACACAAACGTGGGTCTCAGAGGCGTTCGATGATGGTTCCGGTGCCGAGGCCGCCGCCGCAGCACATCGAGATCAGAGCGTAGCGGCCGCCGGTGCGCTCGAGTTCGTACAGCGCCTTGGTCATCAGGAACGCTCCGGTGGCGCCGAGGGGATGGCCGAGGGCGATCGCGCCGCCGTTCGGGTTGGTCTTGGCCAGGTCGGCGCCGACCTCTTTCGCCCAGGCGAGCACAACCGAGGCGAAGGCCTCGTTGATTTCGAACACGTCGATGTCGTCGATCGACAGCCCGGTGCGCTTCAGCAGGTGCCGGGTGGCGTCCATCGGGCCGGTCAGCATCAGCACCGGATCGGTGCCGACCAGGCAGGTGTCGACGACTCGTGCACGGGCCTTCAGGCCCAGTTCGGCGGCCTTCGCTTCGGTCGCCAGCAGCACCGCAGCGGAACCGTCGGAGATCTGCGAGGAGTTGCCGGCGGTGTGCACGCCGTTCTCGCGGGCGACGGGCTTCAGCGTGGCGAGCTTCTCGAGCGTCGTCTCGCGGAGCCCCTCGTCGCGGGCGACGGTGTGCATGGTGCCGGTCGGGCTGCCGTCCTCGTCCAGGTCGGGGGCCTCGATCGTGATGTACTGGCCCGAGAAGCGATCCTCGGCCCAGGCCTGCGCAGCGCGCTGCTGCGAGGCGAGACCGAATGCGTCGGTGTCCTCGCGGGTGATGCCCCACGTGTCGGCGATGCGCTCGGCGCCCTCGAACTGCGAGGTCATCTCGTACTGCTCGAAGTACGTCTTGGGGATCGGCACGCCGAGGCCGAGCGCCTTGTTGCCCGATGCCCCGATGGGCACTCGGCTCATCGCCTCGACGCCGCACGCGAGCGCCATGTCGACCGCACCGGAGCCCACGAGCGACGTGGCGAGGTTGGTGGCCTGCTGGCTGGAGCCGCACTGGGTGTCGACGGTGGTGTTCGCGACGCTCAGTGGCAGGCCGGCCGACAGCCACGCCGTGCGACCGATGTTGAACGCCTGCTCGCCCACCTGGCTGACGCAGCCGGTGACGACCTGGCCGACCTCGGTGGGCTCGACGCCGTTGCGGTCGACGATCGCGCGCTGCACGCGGGCGAGGGTTTCGGCGGGGTGGAGGGTGGACAGGCCGCCGTTGCGCTTCCCGATCGGGGTCCGCACGGCATCGACGATCACGACATCTGAACTCATCGCGTCGACTGTAGATCCCGCACTGTCCGGCTCAGGATTCGTGGAGCCATTCGTCGATCAGGCGGCGGGCGACGGAGATGCCGGGCGGGATCGTCGGCAGGTCGTCGCGCCGATACCAGTTGGCGTCGGCGATCTCGGTCTCGTCGAGCACCAGGTCGCCGTCGGCGTACTCGGCGCGGAAGCCGATCATCAGGCTGTGCGGGAACGGCCACGGCTGGCTGCCGCGGTACGACACGTTGGACACCCGGATGCCGACCTCCTCGGCGACCTCGCGCACGACGGCACCCTCGAGGTCCTCGCCGGGTTCGACGAAGCCGGCCAGGCACGAGTACATCGGCATCGGGAAGTTCACCCCCCGAGCGAGCAGCGCCTCCTGGTCGGGGCCGGGTGCGCCACGGGTGACCAACACGATCATCGCCGGCGCGAGGCGCGGATAGGAGACCAACCCGCAGGTCGGGCACTTCATCCCTCGCTCCCCGGCGGACGGCTCGGTGGGCGTGGCACAGCGGCCGCAGAACCGGTGCGTGCGGGCCCACTCGACGATCTGCACCGCGCGACCGGCCGCCATCCACTCGCTCTGGGCCGCCCGACCGAAGTAGCTGAACAGGTCGAGCGCAGAGCCGTACGATGGGTCGTCGGCATCGGCGGGCACGTCGACGGCCCACCAGGCGTCGCCCTCGACGATGCCGACCACGTGACGCTCCCACGAGTCGTCGGCCAGTTGGGTGTCGACGAACACCGACGTGCCGATCACGTGGATGTAGCGGTGCCCGCCCGCATGATCGCTCGGCGCGGTGTTGAGCGCGGCGTACAGGTCGGCCGAGTTCGGAAGCGAGTTCATCGACTGCATGCGTAGCACGCGGTTCGCCGCCGGTCTCGTACGGTGAGGGCATGGAACCGGAGCTGCATCCAGACGTCGCGGTGCTGGCACCGCTGCTCGGAACGTGGGAGGGGTCGGGCACCGGTGAGTACCCGACCATCGACGACTTCGTGTATCTCGAGTCGATCACCTTCAGCCACGTCGGCAAGCCGTTCGTCGCGTACACCCAACGGACCAAGCATCCCGAGACCTCCGCCCCGATGCACGCCGAGACCGGCTACCTGCGCGTCCCGAGACCCGGCAGCATCGAGATCGTGATGGCGCAGCCAACCGGTCTGGCCGAGATCTACGAGGGTGCCGTGGTCGGTGGCAACGTACCGTTGGTGATCGACGTGCGCTCGACCTCGATCAACGCCACGTCGACCGCCAAAGAGGTCACGATCACCGAACGCACGATCTCGGTGACGGGCGACGACCTCCACTCCACGTTCCGCATGGCTGCGGTCGGCCAACCCCTGCAGCACCACCTCAGCGCCACCCTCCACCGCGTCGGGTCGGAATAGGAGGGCGGGGCGTCGGGTTGTGCTCGACGGTCGATAGATTTCGACCCACTGAAGGGGAGTATCCCTCGAGGTCCGTCGTCAGCACACCGAGTTCCGAGCAATCGGGACGGAGTCGGCGGGACCAGCCCTCCCGGCAACGGGGCGGCGGAGAGACCTTCGGCGAACCGACCACTGTTTGCTGAAAGTTGAAGATGCACACCTCCAACACCCTCAAGACCGTCGTTCTGCTCTCCGGCCTCGCTGGGTTCATGGTGCTGATCGGCACGCTCCTGGGCGGCACGACCGGCCTCGTGATCGGATTGCTGTTCGGCCTCGGCGTCGTCGGCGCGTCGTACTGGTCGTCCGACAAGCTCGCTGCGAAGGCGGCACGCGCCACCGAGGTCGCACCCGGCCAGCTCGACTGGCTGCGCGACGACCTTGCCGAGATCGCCCGACGGGCCGACATGCCCACCCCGCGTCTGTTCATCTCGCCCGACCCCCAGCCGAACGCCTTCGCCACCGGCCGCAACGAGAAGACCGCCCTGGTGTGCGTCACCGCCGGGCTCCTCCAGGTGCTCGACCGCAGCGAGGTGCGCGGCGTCGTCGCCCACGAGGTCGCCCACATCCGCAACAAGGACATCCTGATCGGCTCGATCGCCGCCGCCGTCGCCACGGCGATCTCGGCGATCGCCAACCTGGCGATGTTCGCCAGCGTCTTCGGTGGGAACAACGACGACGACGGCCCCAATCCCGCGGTCACGATGTTCCTCGCGATCCTCGCCCCGATGGCAGCCGGCCTGATGCAGATGGCACTGTCGCGGTCGCGCGAGTTCGAAGCCGACCGCATCGGCGCCGAACTGCTGGGTGACCCACGGCCGCTCGCCAGTGCGCTCGCGAAGCTCGACCGCACGTCGAAACAGATCCCGATGGATGTCGACCCGGCCCACGCCACCGCGTACATCGTCAACCCGCTCACCGGTCGCAAGCAGGCCGACTTCGCCAAGCTCTTCATGACACACCCCCCGATGGACGAGCGCATCGCCCGCCTGCTCGGCGCGCGCTCGCAGGTCGCTGCGTGACCGCGCCGGTCACTGCATCGGACGTCGAGTCGGCAGCGTCGACCGACTGGCACCGCCGGTCGGTCGACACCGTGTTGGCCGAGCTCGCCACGTCTCCCGACGGTCTCGACGAAGCCGCCGTCGATCGGCGTCGCGCCGAGTTCGGCCCGAACGAACTCCACGAGTCCGCCGGCACGAGCCCGCTGGCGCTGATCTGGGGGCAGATCTCCTCGGTGATGGTGTTGATCCTCATCGGTGCCGCCGTGCTGTCGCTGCTCCTCGGCAAGTATCTGGAGGCCGGTGCGATCGGCGCGATCGTGGTGTTGTTCACGGCGCTCGGCTTCTACCAGGAGTACCGGGCCGAGCAGGCCATCGCCGCGCTGCGCCGGATGGCGGTGCCGTCGGCGCGGGTGACTCGCGCTGGGCGCATGACGTCGATTCCGGTGGGCGAGCTCGTCCCGGGCGACATCGTGCATCTCGAGGCTGGTTCGGTGGTACCTGCCGATCTGCGGCTCATCCAGGTCGCGAGCCTGCGCATCGAGGAAGCGACGCTGACCGGCGAATCGGAACCGATCGACAAGCAGACCGACCAGGTCGACCGCGACGATCTCGCGCTCGGCGACCGGCTGTGCATGGCGTACTCGGGCACGCAGGTCGCCGCCGGGCGCGGCGAGGGCGTGGTCGTCGCCACCGGTATGCGGACCGAACTCGGTCGCATCGCCACGCTGTTGCAGGACGTCGAGTCCGAACAGACGCCGCTGCAGCGGCGGCTCGACCGCGTCGGCAAGCAGCTCGCGTTGCTCGGCGTGGCCGTCGCGCTCGCCGTCGTCGTGATGGGCGCGATCGCCGGCGAGTCGGCGACCGACCTCGTGCTCACCGCCATCAGCGTTGCGGTTGCGGTGATTCCGGAGGGGCTCCCGGCCGTCGTGACGTTCACGCTCGCGATCGGATCGCAGCGGATGCTCCGGCGCCAGGCACTGATCCGCAAGCTTCCCGCCGTGGAAACCCTCGGGTCGGTGACGGTGATCTGCTCGGACAAGACCGGCACCCTGACGCAGAACCGGATGACGGTGACCGTGCTGGACGTCGCCGGGCACCAGGTGCGCCTCGACTCCGACGTCGCGTCAGCGGTGAACGCCGCGCCGTCGTCGGCCACGGTGACGCTTGTCGCGGCGGCTCTGTGCAACGACGGTGCCGAGGACGTCGACAGCGAGGGCAACCGCATCTGGCTGGGCGACCCGACCGAGACGGCGCTGCTCCAGGCAGGCGTCGACGCCGGCCTCGACGTGCACGGTCTTCGCGTGCGCATCCCTCGCGTCGACGAGGAGCCCTTCGATTCCACCCGCAAGCGGATGAGCACGACGCACGATCCGCTGCGCGGCGAGATACCGGAGCTCGGCGAGCTGCCACAGGACGTGCCGTTGGCGTTCGTCAAGGGTGCGGTCGACGGCCTGCTCCAACATACGACGGCCGTGTGGGACAACGGGACCGCCGTTGCGTTCGACGACGGGTGGCACGCCCGGATCTCCGCGGGCAACGATGCGCTCGCCGCGGCGGGCATGCGGGTGCTCGGCGTGGCGTTCCGGCCGTTGCACGGCGCCGGCGACGACCCCGAGTCCGATCTCGTCCTGCTCGGCCTGGTCGGCATCATCGACCCTCCTCGCTCGGAGGTTCGAGATGCCGTCACCGTGTGTCGTCGGGCGGGTATCCGACCAGTGATGATCACCGGCGACCACCCGCTGACGGCCGTGGCCATCGCGAACGATCTCGGGATCAGCCACAGCGACCGTGCCCTCGTCGGCGCCGAGCTCGATCACCTCGACGACGAGCAGTTCGCCGCAGCCGTTCGCGAGGTGTCGGTGTTCGCCCGGGTGTCGCCCGAGCACAAGCTGCGCATCGTCGGAGCACTGCAGCAGCAACATCAGGTCGTCGCGATGACCGGCGACGGAGTCAACGATGCGCCGGCGCTCAAACGAGCCGACATCGGCGTGGCGATGGGCATCACCGGCACCGACGTGTCGAAGGAAGCCGCCGACATGGTGCTGCGCGACGACAACTTCGCCACGATCGTCGCCGCAGTCGAGGAAGGTCGGGTCATCTACGACAACCTGCGACGCTTCGTGAGCTTCGCCGTCGCCGGAAACCTCGGCAAGATCATCGTGATGCTCGGCTGGCCGATCCCGTTCCTGTTCGCCGGCTCCGACACGACGGCGATCGCCTTCCTGCCCCTGCAGTTGCTGTGGCTCAACTTGATGACCGACGGTCTGCTCGGGCTGTCGATGGGGGTCGAACCGGCCGAGAAGACCGTGATGCAACGACCGCCGCACTCGCCGAGCGACGGTCTCTGGGCCAACGGCCTCGGTCGTCGGACGATCTGGGTCGGCCTGGTGATCGGTGCCGTCACGCTCGGTCTCGGCTTCGGCTATTACGCCGCGGACTTCGAGCAATGGCAGACGGTGATGTTCACGACGCTCGCGTTCATGCAGGTGGGCCAGGCGTTCGCGACCCGATCCTCGACCGAGTCACTGCGCACGATCGGCTGGCGAACGAACCCGCTGATGCTCGCCATCGCAGGCATTGTGATCGCGCTGCAGCTGCTGGTGCTCTACACGCCGCTGAGCGAGTTCCTCGACCTCGATGCGTTGAGCGCTGCCGACCTCGCAGTGTGTGCGGCTGCCGGTGTCGGCCTGCTGGCACTCGTCGAGATCGTCAAGGCGTTGCATCGCGCACGCGCTCGCTGAACCAGTCGAGGATGATCTCGCCGCGCTGGACCCGGTGGAGCGGCGAACCCGATCTCGACAGCTCGTGGTTCTCGCCGGGGAAGCGGTAGAAGTCGACCTCCTTGTCGAGCAGCTTCAGGGCCACCCACAGCTCCTCGGCCTGGCCGATCGGGCAGCGCCAGTCCTCCTCGGAATGGATGATCAGCATCGGCTTGTCGATGTTGCGAACCGATGTGATGGGCGACATGCGCACGTACTCGTCAGGGTCCTCCAGATGGTTGACGCCGTGGATGGCGTTGAACGCCGTGGAGATGTCCGACGACAGTTCCAGCGCGGTCGCGTTGTTGACCGCTCGTTCGGAACAGAATGCCCGGAACCTGTCGCCGTGGTGGCCGGCGAGCCACGTTGCCATCCAGCCGCCGTACGAGCCGCCGAGCATGCCGACACGCGCGGGGTCGCAGAACGAGTAGCGGTCGAGCGCGGTGTCGATGATCGACAGGACGTCGTCGACGTCGACCGTGCCCCAACCCGGGCCGGCCACGGTTGGATGCTTCGGGCCCTGGATCGCCTGGCTCCAGCCGGTGTGCCGGCCGCTGCTGCCCCGTGGGTTGCCGAGCACGACGACGAAGCCCGCCGCTGCCTGCATCTGGAACTCGTCGTGGAAGTACTCGCCGTACTGGGTGTGCGGGCCACCGTGGACGTTGAGCAGGACCGGGTAGCGCTTCGTCTCGTCGAAGTCGGCGGGACGCATGATCCAGGCGTCGATCTCGTCGGTCCCGTCGGCGGTGTGGGCGGTGAAGTGCTCCCACGCCAGCAGTTCGCGGGCGAGCTCGTCGCCGACGTTGGTGCGCCGGTCGTCTCCCACGTACAGCTCGGCGGGATGGTCCACCGTCGTGCGCGTGGTCGCGGTCGTGCCGCCCGCCGCATCGAACGACGTCACCGACACGGGACCGTGGGTGAGCGGTTGGGGATCGGCCGACCCGTCGGCGTGGAGACGGTAGAGATGTGTGGCGCCGCGGTCCTCGGCGGTGGCGAGCAGCAGGGTGTCGGACTCCCAGACCGGCGGTCGCGACCCGACGGTGGGCTGGAAGGTGCGGTCGAGCCCGGCGGAGACCCACCGGATGTCGGTGTGCGGGTGTTGTTCGCCGTCGATCGGCAGGACACCGACACGATCGTTGTGCGGGTAGATGCTGGTGTCGGAGGAGCCGATGAACGCCACCAGCGAGCCGTCGGGCGAGACCGACGGCTCGCTGTAGGCGCCGTCATGACCGGTGAGTGCTCGCACGTTCGCGCCGTCGACCGCTCCGTCGCCGTGGTCGACCACGTCGACGAGGTACAGGTCGTGAGCGCGATCGCGATCCCAGGTGTCGTGACGCTGCGCCGAGGTCACGATCGCTGAGGAATCATGCAGCCAGCTCACACCTCGGTGCTGGAACTCGCCGGGGGTGAGGTTGCGAGGGCGCCCGGTGCCGTCGGCGGCGATCGCGTAGACGTGCGTCGGGCGGTCGAACACCCAGTCCTCGCCGTTCAGCCGGCTGAACAGACGCTCGACCTTTCGCGGCGACTGCCACGCCGCGCTCTCGGCGTCGTAGCGCTCGTCACGGGTGCGGCTGGTGAAGGCGATCGTGCGACCGTCGGGCGACCATGCAACGTCGCCGAGACCATCGGGCATCGTGCACAGCGTCCGAGTTTCGCCCACGCCTCCGACCGGCAGGACGTGCAGCGTCGAGTCGCCCTGCTTCTCGCCGCGACGCGACGTGTAGGCCAGGAATCGACCGTCGGGCGACCATGCCGGGTTGGCATCGTGTTGCCCGGCGGTCACGGGAGTCTCGTCGATCCACACCACTGTGGAGGTGGTGTTCTTCGCCAGGTTCGTGGTGGCCACGACGACGGCGACGTGTCGACCGTCCGGGCTGACGGCGACCTGCCCGACTGCGCTGCGCCCGTCGACCAATCGCTCGGCGATGCGGCGATGTGCGGTCTGGGATGCGGGAGCGGTCGCAGGAGGCGGGGGAGGCAGCGGACTCATGGCGCCCGACGGTATCGGGGGCTACTCGGCGAGTCCGACCGGCTTCTCGTCCACGATCTGATCGAGGTACTCCGACATCCCGTAGCCGACGCGCCCCTCGAAGTCGCCCGAGTGGATCGTCCACTTCGTGTAGGCCTCGGAGATGCGGGTCTGGAGCCACTCGCCGTCGGGGGTCTGGCGCCGGTTGCGCAGCGGGATCAGGCTGAGCGCCTCGCCGGTGAAGTTCCACTCACGGTCGCTGCGGCTCGAGCGGATCGTGCCCTCGATGCGGTCGTGGTAGTGCTCGTCGTCGCGGGTCGCCGTGGAGATCTGGACGTCGTCGCACAGGTGCATCACGCCGTTCTCCCACACGAAGCCGCCCCGGGTCCCGTCGCTGTCGCGCTTTGCCACCCGGCTGGCCATGAACCCGAAGTTCTCGTCGACGTTCACCGTCAGCCACCGGTAGTACCAGGGTGCCTGCCAGTAGCGGGGACCCCACGAGTGGTCACGCAGCCCGAAGCCGGCGACCTGCCATTCGCGCTCGCCGACACGGATCGTGCCGGTGGCCTCGACGAGCTGTTCGTAGTGGCCCTTGGCGAACTCCTCGCCGGGCTTCTCGTGGGGCTCGTCGGGTTCGCCGCCGAACATGCTCGGGCGGCCCTGGCCGGTGAAGGTGAGGTGGACCTCGGCCTCGGCGTACGGGTTGTTCGTGAACGCCTCCTTCGGGTTCGCCATCTGCTCGGGCTCGTCGAGCACGACGACCTTGCCGACGTAGTCGATGCGCAACTCCTCGAACGGCGTGACCATCGTCCACGTCAGCCCGGCGGCATCGAAGGCGTCGTTGTTCTCGATTGCGGGCCGCTTGAACATGAACCCGACCTGGCGGTTGCCGCCCTCCACCTCCGGTGGCAGGTACAGGCACACCGTCATCTCGGCGGTGCCCTCGTTGGCTCGGTTGCCCATCCGGAACCAGCCGCCGACGCCCTGGACCGGGTCGAAGGCATTGATGTACATGCTTTCGTTGAAGTTCGGCTCGGGGCCGAGTTCGTGCATGTATTCGTCGGATTCGTCGAGACGTACGCCCATGCCGACGACGGTACGGGGCGACGATGATCGGTGACGGATCGGACGGCAGTACCGTGCTGGCACAGCGGCGATGGGCGCCGCATTGGAGGGACGAGATGACAATCACCGACGACGACCTGGACGGCACGACCGCGGCAATCGCCAAGATGGAAGGGATCCAGCCGTCGGGGGATCTCGGTGAGTTCAATGCCCGCAAGCTGGCGTTCGGTCCCGACAAGGCGCTGATCGGCCCGGTGGCCCACCTCGCGGCCGAGCGCATCCGGCTGAACGCCCTCGAGTGGGAACATTTCGAGGTGCGTCAGGTCGGCGCCACGCTCGGAGGCATCGTCAAGGGCCTCGACCTGTCCAAGCCGCTCGCCGACGACGTGTTCGAGGAACTGTCGCGGGCCTGGGTCGACTACAAGGTGCTGTTCTTCCGTGATCAGCAGCTCAGCGCCGAGCAGCACGTCGCGTTCGCCCGCCGGTTCGGTGAGTTGGAGATCCACCCGTTCTTCGCGAGCAACGACGAACTGCCCGAACTGGTCCGCTTCGCGAAGGACGCCGACACCGGCGGCTACGAGAACGGCTGGCACCACGACGTCACCTGGCGCGAGGTGCCGTCGAAGGGCGCGATCCTGCGGGCGATCTCGGTGCCCGAGACCGGCGGCGACACGCTGTTCTGCGACATGAACGCCGCCTACGAGGGCCTGACCGACGAGATCAAGGATCGCATCGAGGGCCTCGTCGCCGAGCACGACTACATGCAGGCGTTCGGCGGCACGATCAGCGGTGCCGACGCTGCGGCGATGCGCGAGAAGTACCCGGTGGTCGAGCATCCCGTGGTGATCCACCACCCGATCTCAGGTCACCGGTTGCTGTACGTCAACCGGTTCTTCACCACCCGCATTGTCGGCCTCGATCCCGCCGAATCGGACGCGTTGCTCGTCACGCTGTTCGCACAGGCGAACACCCTCGAGTACCACTGCCGCCTGCACTGGCACCCGAATTCGATCGCGATGTGGGACAACCTGGCGGTCCAGCACTACGCGTCGAGCGACTACTGGCCCGACGTCCGGGTGATGGAGCGCGCCAGCATCGTCGGCGTTCGCCCGTCGTTCTGACGCACTGCCGATGTCCCGTGTCGTCCTGATCACCGGCGCGAGCCGGGGTATCGGCGCAGCGACGGCTCGACTCGCCGCCGAACGCGGCGATCACGTCGCCGTCAACTACGCGCGCAACACCGAGGCCGCGCGGGCCGTGGTCGCCGAGTGCGTCGCCTCGGGTGCTCGGGCGATCGCCGTGCAGGCCGACGTCGCCGACGAAGCCGCCGTGATCGAGATGTTCGACACGGTCACCGACGAGCTCGGGTCCATCGACGTGTTCGTCAACAACGCGGGGATCCTGCATGCCCAGATGCGCTTCGACGAGATGTCGGTCGATCGTTGGCGCGAGCTGCTCGATGTCAACGTGATCGGCGCGTTCGTGTGCGCTCGCGAGGCCGTCCGCCGGATGTGGACCCACCACGGTGGCGGCTGACGATCGGGCTGGGCAAGGAGGTGGCTGCCGAAGGTGTTCGCGTGAACGCCGTGCGCCCCGGGGTGATCCACACCGACATCCGCCGCTGGCTCGCCTCCGACGAGGCGTCGTACATCACCGCCACGATCGTCAACTGCTCCGGCGGGCGCTGAGGGTCGACCGGGTCGTGGCCCGGGTACGTCAGCAGATGTCGGTGCCGTCGGGAGCGATGATGTGCCAGCGGCCGTCGTCGCCTCGGTACACCGTGAAGCCCTGCTCCTTGAGGTAGTTGTGGCGGGGGCAGAGTGGTGCGCCGTTGTCGGGGTTGGTGGGCCCTCGGGTGGTCCAGCTGGTGAGATGGTCGGCGTGGCACCACGTGTGGGGCTGGTCGCAGCCGGGCCAGATACAGGTGGGCTCGAGGAGCATGACCGCCTCGCGTGCGAACCCGCTGAAGAGTCGTTGTGTGCGCCCGAGTTCGATGATCACGCCCTTGCTGTCGGTGACGACTCGGCGGATGAGCGACCACAGCGACACGCCGATGATGGCGTCGGGGTTGATTCGGTGACCGCGGTCGGTGCGCGCCGTGAGATCGCGGGAGTCGAGCGGGTCGATCGTATGACCGTCGGCGGCCGAGGCGCCGGTGGTGGCGTCGATCAGGAAGTTGACGGTCGGCAGAGGGCGCGCTCGATCGGGCGGGCAGGCGGCGGCGGCCCTGGCCATCTCCAGGAGTGCATCAGAGCGGCGTTGCGCTTCGGTGCGACGGAGCTTGCTCACGTCCACGTTGCCCTCGCCGAGACGGCGTGTGGCGTCCTTCCAGTCCCGGTCGAACTCGCGGTCGACGAACCAACAGAAGATCTCGAGGAACTCCGGGCCGCCGACATCGTCGAACACTGCGTTCAGGTTCCAGGATCCGTCCGAATTCTGGTGGACGCTGGCGGTGCGGCGCTGACGGTTGCGTTCGAGCTTCTCGGCGGCGCCGAGAGGATCGGCGAGGGCCTCCCAGGTGAGCGCTCGTCGTTCGAACTCGACGTACGAGCAGTCCATCGCGTCGACCAGCAACTGCCAGACGCCCTTGGTGAGGACGTCGGGTTCGATTCGCGGGTTGGCGGCGAGACGAGCCATCAGCCGGGTCTGCGCGACACCCACCTGCCCGGCGGCCAGCGCGTTGTTCCACACCGTGACGGCGCGGCGGAGTCGGGCTTCCTGCACCCTTCCGTGGGCCTCGGAACCGGAGAGTTGCAGGTGATGCTTCATCCACGCCCTCGCCGTGAAGAACCCCAAATCGCGGAACGGCTCGGCGACATCGAGATGGTCGGCGACCGCGATGGCGGCGGCGTGGGTCTGGCGGCGCAGTCGTTCGACCCCGGTCGCCCACGCCGCAACGGTGGCGGCGTCGAACCCGGCGGGATCGAGTGCCTCGAGCATCGACAGTCCCTGAGCGCAGTGCTCGACCGCAGCGGCGATCCACTCTGGACCCACCTCGGCACGGTCGCCGATCGCGACATCCGTCACCGGGTCGAAGCCGCGCCGATCGTCGGCCGGGTACCAGACGAACCCGTCGCCGAAACGAGGCCCGACAGGCGGCGCCGACGGCGTCTCGCCCAGCACGACGTCGTCGACAACGGTCATGGTTCCATCATGACGAGGGGGTCTCACAGAGTTGGCCGGCTGTCTCGCACGAGGTCGCCGCGCACCTCGACGCAACCAAGCTCTACGGTGGCGGTCATGGAGGAGTTCGTGATTGCACGCAACCCCGACGAAGCCTCGTCGTTGCCGTACCTGCTGCGGATCCCGCTCGCCTCCGGCGCGGTCGTGACCGCGGACGCGAGAACCGCTCGCAATTCGTCTTCACCACCGCCCGCGAACGGGAGATGGTGTTCTGGCAGTCGGCTCGCACCAGCAAGCAGGCTCGACCGGGCGTGCGGGTGCCGACCGCACGAGCGTCGAGGCAGGAACTCGAGGTGGTGGTCGACACCCGTGAGCGCTACGCGTGGAAGTTCGCCGAGCAGCAGGCCACGACCGTCAAGCGGGCCATACCCGTCGGTGACTACGCCGTCGAAGCCGACGGCCGACTGGTCGCCGTGGTGGAACGCAAGAGCGTGGATGATCTCGTGTCGACGATCGTGGGCGGCAAGCTCTGGATGCTGCTGGCCGAACTGTCCGCGTTCGCCGGCGAGACGGGTCGGGTGGCCGCGATCGTGATCGAGGATCGCTACTCCGCGATCTTCAAGTTGCGCCACGTCCGTCCGGCCTCGATTGCGACACAGCTCGCCGAAGCGGCGGTTCGCTATCCGTCGGTGCCGATCGTGTTCGCCGAGACGCGCCAGCTCGCCCAGGAGTGGACGTTCCGATTCTTGGGTGCCGCCGCCGAGCATTCCGTCCACGATCGCGTCGGCGAGACGCGGGCGGCCGAACTCGCCCCGGCCGGGGCGTTGCCGCACCGGGCGCCCACCGCGGCCGAGGTCAGAGCGTGGGCTGCCACCGAGGGCGTGGCGGTCAGCGACCGTGGCCGAATTCCGGCCGAGGTGATGCGTGCGTACCTGAGCGCGCACGGCATGTCATGACGCGTCAGCTCGCACGCTGGGAGCTCGACGGCGTCGCCGGAGCTGTCGTGGTGGTCGACGTCATCCGAGCGTTCACCACGGCGGCCTATGCCTTCGGATCCGGGGCCGCGGAGATCTACCTCGTCGCCACCGTCGACGAGGCGCTGGCATTCAAGGTGGCGAACCCCGCATCGTTGGCGATGGGGGAGGAGCGGGGCATGCGACCCGACGGGTTCGACTTCCCGAACTCGCCGGCCATGGTCCGAGAGACCGACCTCGACGGGCGCACCCTCGTGCAGCGAACCTCGGCGGGCACGCAGGGGGTGGTGCGAGCGGTGGACGCCACCCGGCTGTGGGCGGCGAGCCTCGTGGTCGCGTCGGCGACGGCTCGAGCCGTCGAGGGCGCCGGGCTCGGCGATCCGTCGTACGTGATCACCGGCCGGTTCGAGGACCATCCCGTCGGAGGGGTCGACGACGTCCTGGCCGCAGACCTGATCGAACGCGCCCGCACCGGCGGTCCGCTGGAGACGGACACCACCGCAGCAGCGTTGCTCGCCACCGACGAGGCCGCCAGGACCTTGGCGCTCGGGCCGGAGCACACCGACCCCCGCGACATCGAACTCGCCGCTGCGGTCGACGCCTTCGACTTCGCGATGGAGGTCGAACGCACCGATCGGGGTCTGCGACTCGTCACGAGTCGGTCGGGTCGAACATCTCCAGCTGCTCCCAGGTGACGGCGACGTCGCTGACGACGCACCACTTGAGGCGCCCGCGTGAGCCGGGCCGGCGGATCTCGACGCGCTCGGCGCGCAACGATCGGGCCGAGCCGTCGGGGTCGCGGATCGCGATGCTGCCGTCGTGCTCGATACCGACGACCCGACCGACGATCCAGCGGCCCTTGTCGTTGCGTCGGAAGCGGATCGGTTCTCCCATGCGCAGCCCCAGCCGGGCGAGTGAAGCGGGGGAGCGGTGCATCAGCGATTCGTCGTCAGGCGCCGATGGTGCGTCGTTGCAGCTTGCGCATCCCGCCCAGCCAACGTTCGGGATCGGTCGCCTTGAGCGCCATGTAGTCGGCCACCTCGGGATGGGGAAGGACGAAGAACCGCTCGGCCTCGATGGCGTCGGCGACCTCGACGGCGACGTCGGCTGGTTCGAGGACGGCACCGGCCGCCTTGACCACGTTGCTTCCACTCACGGCGTCGTCGCCCGCGTGGAGCATGGCGGTGTTGACACCCTGTGGGCACAGGCAGGACACCTTGACGCCGGCATCGCCGTAGGTGACCGCCATGTACTCGGCGAACGCGACCGCCGCCCGCTTGGTGAGCGTGTACGGGCCGGACCCGATCTGCATCAACAGACCCGCCGCCGACGCGGTGGAGCAGAAGTAGCCCTCGCCCCGTTCGAGCCACTCGGGCAGCAGGTACTTGGCAGCCCATCGGTGGGCATGGACGTTGACGGCGAAGGCGAGCTCCCAGTCGTCCTCCGGTGTCTCGATCACCCCGCGGCCCACACCCACGCCGGCGTTGCAGAAGAACAGGTCGATCGGGCCGAGCGCCTCACGGGCGGCATTGACGAGCGCGGCATTGCCGGCCTCGGTGCTGACGTCTGCGGTGATCGCCGTCGCCCGCTCCAGCGAGTCTGCGACCGCGTCGGTGCCGGCGATGTCGGCCACCGCCACGTTCGCGCCTCGAGTGTGGAACTCGCGAGCGAGTGCTTCGCCGATGCCCCGTCCTGCTCCGGTGACCACGACGTTGCGACCGCTGAACTCCATGCGTGCATCGTAGGTTCGTGCGCGCGGGACGCCGTGGACGTTGTGAACGTTGTGTGACACCTCGCTCATCTGGGCGCAGGTGCGTGTCCGCGGCGGTGGTCGCGGGTACCGTGTCTACCAATGACTGATGAGCGCATCGCCTCCGAAGCAGTGATCACCGAAGCGCTGGGCGTCATCGACGGCGCTCTTGCCCGAATGATGCAGCGTGAACTCGTCTCGACGGGTGAGGTTGCCGACCTGTTGCTGGATGTACGAACCCTGCTCACGGCAGAACCGGCCCCGCTGGTCGAAGCCGTTGTGACCACCGACGTCTGACCCTCCGGGGTGGCGTCGCCGCTCCTGCGCGCCGCACGCCGATCCGTTCTGTCGCTCAGGGAGCGAAGTGCCGAGCGATTCTCCGCCCGACCAGGCCGAGCAACGTGCCGACGACGGCGCCCGCGACCACGTCGGAACCGTGGTGGATCCGCACGTAGGCCCGGCTGATGCCCACGATGGCGGCGATCTTCCACCAGAGCATGCCGAGCTTCGGGCCATCCCAACCGGACAGGACCATCGCGGCGAACGCCGCCGAACTGGCGTGACCCGAGGGAAACGACGACGTCTTCGGCTTGCGCACCTGCAGCCGGTCGTCACCCGTGGTGGTCGGACGTTCGCGGCGGAACAGCCGCTTGACGCCCTGGTTGACGATCAGGCTCTCGGCGCCGAGCATCACGGCGAGCACGACGAGCTGGTCCGGTCGTCCCTTCGCCACCGCCCGGACGATCCCGATGCCGTGCCACACGAGCGAGAAGTCGCCGACGTGGCTGGCGGTGGTGAACACGCGGTCGGCGATCGGGTTGCCTCGGAGCAGTTCGAGCGCGTCGTCGACCCAGGCGTCGAACGCGTCGACCCGGGGCCCGAGGTGGCCCTGACCGGGAACGATGGGGCCCGGCCCGACCGTGTCGCTCGTCATGAGGCCGCGGACACTACCGGGGTGGCCAGCAGCCTGTCGTAGGCGGCGACCGCTTCGGTGGCAGCCAGCGACGGGTCGCCCCCGAATGCGGGACACCACTGCTGGAACGAGCACCAGTCGCAGAGTTTGCTCTGGCGGGGGCGGAAGTCGCCGGTGGTGCACGCGCGCTCGACGGCCGCCCAGACCGCCGTGGTGCGCGTGGTGATGAACTTGACCGACTGGGCTGACGGCACGGTCTCGATGGTCTCGCCGGACGCGAGATACATCAGCCGGACCTTCGCGGGTCGCTTGCCGAACACCGCCTCGCAGAGGAACGAGTAGAAGTGGACCCCCGCCAGGCTCTTCTGTTCGAAGTTGCCCGACGGTGCTCGACCGGTCTTGTAGTCGGTGACGACCAGCCCGCCATCGGCGTCGAGTTCGAGGCGGTCGATGATGCCCCGCAGGGTGAGGTCGCCGACCGGTGCTTCCATCCACAACTCGAGCCCGATCTCGCGGACCGTCGTCGGGTCTTCCATTGCGAAGTACTTGTCGATCAGCGCATGGCAGTCACGGTCGAACTTCTCGATCGCGTCGCCGTCGAGGCGCAGGCCCACGTAGTCGGGGTGGGTGCGGTACTCGTGGAGTGCCCGTGCCATGTCGACGGCCAAGGCCTCCGGGGTGCGATCGACCGCCGGGCGAACGAACAGCAATTCCAGCGCCCGGTGCACGATGGTTCCCTTGGTGGTGGCGACACCCGGAGGCTCAGGCAGCTTCTCGATGCTCGAGAAGCGGAACTGCATCGGACACGATGTGAACGACGACACCCGCGAGGGCGACAACGACATCGGCACCGGAAACGTGGGTGCGGGAGTGGCGGTGTCGGTCATGTCGGCCATCGTAGATGGGGCCTGTCACAGGGTTGCGGCCTGCCGCACGATCGCTGCCATCGCCGAGGGGTCGATGAACGGCGCGAAGTGATTCCACTCGTCGTGCTCGATGTAGCTGGCGTTCGGCAGCGCCTCGGCGATCTCTCGGGCGATGGCTGCGGGACCGAACTCGTCGACCTTGCCGGCCACGACGACGACCCTCGTCTCGATCTCGGGCAGCTCTGCCCACGTCGTGTGGGTGCCGCCGGTGTCGAACGTGCGAGCTTCGTGTTCGGGGTCGCACTTCAGGCGGACACCCTCGGGTGAGGGTCGGAACCCGTGGGCCACGTACAGACGCAGTACGTCGGGGTCGAACGCCATCATCGGCGGCTTCGAGGAGTAGTTGGCGATCGCGTCGCCGAACGATTCGAACGTGGCCCGCCGCTTGCGTGCGCCCCGCGAGAGCACCGTGCCGTTGTTCTCGGTGCCGTGGTGCGGATCGATCTCGCGAGGCGGGAAGACGATCGGCTCGAACGCCACGATCACGTCGAACAGGCCGGGATCCCGGTGCGCTGCCATCAGCAGGCCGGCTCCACCCATCGAGTGCCCGAATCCGACCAGCCCACCGTCGGGGGCGACCGCTCGTGCCGCTGTGAGCGCGTCGTCGCCATAGCGATCCCAGTCCACCTTCCAGTCGTCGGGTCGCCGCGGTGTCGCCGTGGCCCCGGTAGTCGAGAGCGAACGACGTGAACTGGTCGCTCAGCTCGTCGGCGATCGGGAGGTAGCAGTAGCCGTGGAACCCCGTCGCGTGCGACAGCAGCAGCGGTCGGCCGGTGCCCCCGAACTCGTGGATCGCAACGCTGACGTGATCGGACGAGCTGACGCGCACCCGGCCATCATGGCGACGACATGGCGCCTCGTGCGAATCGTTGCAGCAGGGGTCAGACCCCTGCTGCAATCGGTGCCCCACGTCGGGCGAGCGTCAGGTCGGCTTGGGTTCCCGGGGGAGGCCGAGGAGGCGTTCACCGATGATGTTGCGCTGGACCTGGCTCGAGCCGCCGGCGATTCGGCCGCCCGGTGCCGCGAGCATTCCGGCTGCCGACGATCCATCGAGCATCGCCTCGGGACCGTCGAGGTCGCCGCGCAACATCGCCACCTCGAACATCATCTCGGTGATGCCGAGCTTCATCAACGACGCAGCGGTCGACGCCACCGGTCCCTGACGTTGCGCCATCGCCTTCATCGCACTGCCACTCGCCAGCAGGGAGGTGAGCTCCTGGCGTTCGACCGCAGTGAGGTCGCGGCCCTCCGCGAGGTGTGCCATCTGGTCGAGCCGGCGTTCGAGGCCGATCACCGACGTGCCGATGTGGCCGCGCTCGCTGGTGAGCACCGCCATGCCGACACCCCAGCCGCCGTGCAGTGGCCCGAGCAGGCAGTCGGCCGGGAGCGACACGTCAGTGAAGAAGACCTCGTCGAACTCGGCCTCGCCGGTCATCTGCTTGAGCGGGCGCACTTCGATTCCGGGCAGGTCCATCGGGCACAGGAAGAACGAGATCCCGTCGTGCTTCGGCGCCTCCTCGAGCGGGCGGGTGCGCGCCATCAGGATGCCCCAGTTGCTGTAGCGCCCGCCCGAACACCACACCTTCTGGCCGTTCACCACGTAGCGGTCGCCGTCGAGTTCGGCCCGCGTCGACAACGACCCCAGGTCGCTGCCCGCACCGGGCTCCGAGAACAGCTGACACCACACGTGCTCGGTCGCCAGCGTCGAACGAAGGTGATCGGCCTGCTGCTCGGGCGTGCCGTAGCGCATGATCGCTCCCCCCGCCAGCACGAACCCGACCATGTTGAACACGGCCGGGACACCGGCCCGCGCGCATTCGAGAAGCCAGGCACCGTTGTGCTCTGCCGTCAGGCCGCGCCCGCCGTGGTCGACCGGCCAGTGGATGCCGGCCCAACCGGCCTCGGTCAAGCGCCGCTGCCAGGCGAGCCCGGCGTCGACCAGATCTGGCGGGCAGATCGCGCCGTAGTCACGCGGTGCATGCTGCCGATGCGCTGCGAGCCAATCTGCTGCCTGGGCCTGGAACTCGTCGACGTCGATCACGTCGGCCAGTGTCGCGGCCGGCCGGCGCCCAGAACGACCTCGGCAGCCGTTCTCGTGGACACGTGCGCGCTCGGCACGCGGAGTCGTCCACGAGAACCTGGGTGGCGGCCGAGCGTTGCCCTACGACAGGGCCTTGAGGAACAGGGCGGTCTCGTCGGCGATCGTCGCAGGCACGGCGTAGCCGTCCTGCGCGGTGACGTCGCCCCAGTGGGCGGCGAGGTCCTCGGGGGAGAGATCGGTGGTGTTGGTGTAGCCGACCGTCTCGGCGATGAACACCTCGGCCACGCGGCCGCCACCGACGGAGAACACCCGGCCGGTCGCCTCGCACGACTCGTGCGCGAGGTAGGTCACCAGCGGCGAGATCAGCTCGGGCTGGAGCTTGTCGCCCAGGCCGCCGAGGATGTCCTCGGTCATGCGGGTCAGCGCCAGCGGCGCGATGGCGTTCGCCTTGATGTTGTACTTGGCGCCTTCGACGGCGAGCACGTTCGTGAAGCCGACGAGGCCCATTTTCGCCGCGCCGTAGTTGGCCTGGCCGAAGTTGCCGAAGATGCCGGCCGCCGACGACGTCGACACGATGCGGCCGTAGCCCTGCTCGCGCATGATCTTCCATGCCGGCTGGGTGACGTTGAACGCCCCGCGCAGGTGGACGGCGATCACCGGGTCGAACAGGTCGGCGTCCATGTTGTGGAACGACTTGTCGCGCAGGATGCCGGCGTTGTTGATCACGATGTCGACCTTGCCGAACGCGTCGACGGCGCTCTGCACGATCGCGGCGCCGCCCTCCGGTGTGGCGACCGAGTCGGTGTTCGCAACGGCCTCGCCGCCGGCGGCCTGGATCTCGTCGACGACGAGCTGGGCGGCGCCCTTGTCGCTGCCGGTGCCGTCGACCGAGCCGCCGAGGTCGTTCACCACGATGAGCGCACCACGCTTGGCCATCATCAGCGCGTGCTGCTTGCCGAGGCCGCCGCCGGCGCCCGTGATGATCGCTACCTTGCCGTCGAATCCGAGATCAGTCATGGGGTCCAACGCTAACGGCGCTCAGCCGAAGCGACGAAAACCTCCCTCGACGTCGAGGACCTGACCGCGGATCCACGCGCCTTCGTCGCTCACGAGGAACCCGACGACGTCGGCGATGTCGCCCGGCGTCCCCCAACGCCCGTCGGGAAACATCCGAGCCACCGTCGCGTGTGCGTCGCCCTCTGCGTAGCCGGTGTCGACCGGTCCCGGATTGATGCAGTTGGCGACGATCCGCGATCGCGCAGAGTGCGTGGTCGATCGATCGGGTCATCTGATGGAGCGCGCCCTTCGACACGGCATAGGCGATCTCGCCATCCATCGGCCCGATGTGCTGGCCGCTCGTGAACCACAGCATCCGCCCGATCGGGGGCTCGCTCGACGGGATCGACACGTGGCGCTGCGCGAAGCGCTGGGCCAGCAGCACCACGCTGCGCACGTTCGCGGCCCAGCACCGGTCGAGTTCGTCGACGCTGACCTCGTCCAACGACTCGTGTGACGAGCGGGCGTGGACGGCGGCGACGATGTCGATGCGCCCGTGGAGTTCGACCACCTCGTCGATCAACGCGGCGGGGACGGCCGGGTCCTCCAGGTCGTGGCGGCCCACCTCGAACGGCAGCGGGTCGAGCGGCTGTTCCCCCCACGGCATCTCGACATCGTGTGGCGACCACCCGGTGGCGACGACGGTCGCTCCCTGGTCGTGCAGCCGCTGTGCGATGCCGACAGCGATCCCGGTCGGGCGCGATACTCCGGTCACCAGCGCCACGCGTCCGTCGAGCCGTCGTCGGTCAGGTGGGTTCGGAGCCATGCCCGAGGTTAGGCACACCCGGCCGATCCGTGCGATGAGCGAACCGCCCGGATCGCGACAGTTGGCTCATCGCTGGGGTGAATCGGGTCGGTGTGATGAGCGAACCGCCCGGATACCGGCTTTTCGCTCATCGCAGTGGGGGGGGGCGGGGAGTGTCGGGAGGGTCAGCGTTCGATGCGCAGGGGCTCGTCCGCGGTCACGAGGGTGACGTCGTCGCCCGTGCGAACCGGCACGCCGCTGCCCGTCAGCACCGTCACCGTGAGTCCGTCGGGATCGAGATCGACCTGGAGGACCGAGCCGTGTCGGCAGAGTCGGAATCGCAGGCCGTCCCATGCGGCCGGCAACCTCGGTGTGAACTCGATGTGGTTGCCCTGCTCGACCATGCCGGCGAAGCCGTGCACGACGCCGGCCCACACGCCGCCGGCATTCGCCACGTGCACGCCCTGCGCCGTGTTGCCGTGCGAGTCGGAGAGGTCGAGGTACAGCGATCGGTTGAAGTACTCGAATGCCAGGTCGTCGTAGCCGACCTCCGCTGCCACGACGGCCTGCACACACGACGACAACGACGAGTCGCCGGTGGTGATCGGGTCGTAGAAGTCGAAGTTGCGCCGCTTCTGATCCACCGGGAAGCGTTCGGAACGCAGGAACATCGCCAGCACCACGTCGGCCTGCTTCAGCACCTGATGGCGGTAGATGACGAGCGGGTGGTAGTGCAGCAGCAGCGGGAAGTGCTCGGGCGGTGTCGTTTCCCAGTCCCATGGTTCGAGTTCGAGGAACTCGGAGTCCTGCGGGTTGATCCCGAGTTCGTCATCGAAGGGGATGAACATGCAGTCGGCAGCGGCATCCCAGTCGTCGAGCTCCTGGAGCTCGAGATCGGTCTTCCGAACCAGCGACTCGAACGCCTCGGGGTTCCACTGCGCCAGGAATCGGACGGTGCGGGCCGCGTAGCGAAGATTGAATCTCGCCATCACGTTCGTGTAGAAGTTGTCGTTGACGACGGTGGTGTACTCGTCGGGGCCGGTGACCCGGTGGATGTGGAACGTGCGGCCGCCGTTCTGGGCGTAGAAGCCGAGGTCGGCCCACAGCCGCGCGGTCTCGACGAGAACCTCGGCGCCCTCGTAGGAGAGGAACTCGATGTCCCCCGACGCCTCGAGGTACCGGCGCAACGCCAGCACCACCGCTGCGTTGATGTGGTACTGCGCGGTGCCGGCCGCATAGTACGCCGACGCCTCCTCGCCGTTGATGGTGCGCCAGGGGTACAGCGCTCCGACCTGGCTCATCTCGCGGGCTCGTTCGCGGGCAGCATCGAGCATCTGCCAGCGGAAGCGCACGACCTTCCTCGCCGCTTCGGGCATCGTGTAGGCGAGAAACGGAGCGACGTACACCTCGGTGTCCCAGAAGTAGTGACCGTCGTAGCCGCCACCGGTGACGCCCTTCGCGGCGATGCCCTGCTCCTGGGTACGCGCCGACGCCTGGGCCAGCTGGTACAGGTTCCACCGCAGCGCCTGCTGGGCGCGGTCGTCGCCGCAGAGTTCGATGTCCGCGTTCGTCCAGAAGTCGTCGAGCCAGGCGCGCTGCTCGTTGACGATCTGCTCGACACCGTCCGCCTCGGCGCGCTCCAGCGTGCGCGAGCACCGGTCGGCCAGCTCGACTGCCGGGACGCCGTTCGACGAGTGGTACGACACGAGCTTGGTGATCTTGATCGGGTCGCCCGGCGTCGCGCGCACCGTGAAGACCGTCTTGGCGAGGTCGGGACCCAGATGCGTCGTGACGTCGACCTGGCAGGAGGTGTCGATGTGGTGGCGCGTGCCGCAGGCGAGTGTCATCTTGCTGTTGGCGCACCGATACCCGAGCACGACCTCGTTGCCGTCCTCGCGCTGCAACTGCGGCTGGAGGACCCGTTGGCTGAACTTGCGGGCCCGGCGTGGGTCCTTGCCCTCGCCGAGGGCAGCGGCCTTCACGTGGTACTCGTCCTCGCCATCTTGACGGTTGAGGAGTTGGGACGAGACCACCACGGGCGCCGCAGCGTCGAGCAGCGTGATCTCGAAGGTCATGACGGCGAGGTGGCGGTGCACGAAGCTGACCATCCGCTGCGACGACACCCGGACCCGCTTGCCGGCTGGCGTGCGCCAGATCATGTCGCGTGTCAGGGTGCCGTTGCGGAAATCGACGGCGCGCTCGTAGCTGTCGAGGTCGGCAGTCGGCAGCAGCAGCGGTTCGTCGTCGACGTACAGCTTGAGCAGCTTGGCGTCGGGCACGTTGACGATCGTCTGGCCGGTCTTGGCGAAGCCGAATGCTTCCTCGGCATGCAGGATCTGCCACGTCTCGTGGAACCCGTTGAGGTAGGTGCCGTGACTGTGCGCCTCACGGCCTTCCTCGGGATTGGCTCGCATCCCCAGGTAGCCGTTGCCGAGCGCGAACAGGGTCTCGGTGGTGCCGAGGTCGTCATTGGAGTACGAGCGCTCGACGAGCCGCCACGGATCGACGGGGAAGCGGTGCTCGGGCAGGCCGAGTGGTGGCGGCAGGCGGTTCATGTGCCGAGCTCCGCGGTCGGTCGCTCCGGGAGCAGGTCGGCGAGGTCGTCGACGACGAAGGTGGCTCCGTGTTCGAGCAGGGTGTCGGCGCCGGCGCCACGGTCGACGCCGATCACCACGCAGAATCCACCGGCAGCACCGGCGGCGACGCCGGAGACCGCATCCTCGACGACGACGGCGCGATCGGGAGCGACGCCGATCCGCTGCGCAGCCACCAGGTACATGTCGGGTGCCGGCTTGCCGGTGATGTGCTCGGCCGCCGCCACCACACCATCGACGACGACGTCGAAACGGTCGCCGAGCCCGGCGGCGTCGAGCACGCTTCGGGCGTTCTTCGACGACGACACGATCGCCGAGGGGATGCCGGCGTCGTCGAGCAGATCGAGCGTCGTGAGCGAACCGGGGTAGGGGGCGATGCCGTCACGTTCGAGGATGACGTTGAACAGCTCGTTCTTTCGGTTGCCCATGGCGCAGACGGTGTCGAAGCCGGGTGCGTCGGCGGGGTCGCCGTCGGGAAGCCTGACGTCGCGGGACGCGAGGAACGACCGCACCCCGTCGTAGCGTGGCTTGCCGTCGATGTAGCGGAGGTAATCGGCCTCGGTGTAGTCGAAGTCGGCGAACAACTCACCCCACGCGTGCTCGTGGATCTCGGCGGTGGGCGTGATCACACCGTCGAGGTCGAAGAGCACGCCGTCGTGGCGCCGCCAGTCGAAATCCGCCCGCGGCACGATCCCCGTCACCCGAGTCAGGTTAGACCGCTGGTGCGTCGATGGCGTCGGACCGCAGCTTCTTGTAGTCGAGTTTGCCGTTTGCGGCGCGGCCGATCGACGTGACGGCGATCACCCGCTTCGGCGCCTTGTAGGCGGCGAGTCGCGACTTGACGTGGCCGATCAACTCGGCCGGGTCGACCACGTCGCCGGCGTGCGGCTCGACGAGCGCGGTGATCGCTTCGCCCCACTTCTCGTCGGGGACGCCCACGACGGCCACGTCGGCGACGGTCGGATGGAGCTTCAGACACTCCTCGACCTCTTCGGGGTACACCTTCTCGCCGCCGGTGTTGATGCACTGGCTTCCCCGGCCGAGCAGCGTGACGGCGCCATCGGCCTCGACGGTGGCGTAGTCGCCGGGGATCGAGTAGCGCTCGCCGTCGATGACCACGAACGTCTGGGCCGACTTCGCTTCGTCCTTGTAGTACCCGATCGGTGTGCGTCCGGGCAGGGCGACCCGACCGAGTTCACCCGAACCGGGTGCGACGTCGCGGCCGTCGTCGGTGATGACGCGAGTGGTGGGGCCGAGTTCGAACTTGGCCGTCTCGCCGCTCGACTCGGCGGTGGTGGTGTTGCTCGCCATGCCGATCGCCTCGCTCGACCCGAGCGAGTCGACCATGATCAGTCGCGGGTTGTGCCGGAGCAGACCCTCCTTCGACTCCTTCGACCACATCACACCGGACGACACGATCACCCGCAGCGACGAGATGTCCCAGCGGTCAGGTTCGGCGTCGAGGGCCCGCAGGATCGGCTTGGCGAACGCGTCGCCGACGATGGACGTGGAGTTGATCGCGTACCGCTGCACGGTGTCGAGGAACTCCTCCGCGCTCGAAGTGGCGGCCCTCCATCGTGGTGATCGAACCGCCGACCATCAGGTTGCTGAGGGCGTTGAACAGCCCGGTGCCGTGCATCAGTGGAGCTGCCGGCATGTTTCGCGGTCCGGCCTTCACGATGCGCTCGGCGACGGCGTCGAGGTCCTGCTCGGGCGGCATCCGCTTCTTGTTGTTGGCGTCGAGCACGCCGAACAGGTCGTCCTGGCGCCACATCACGCCCTTTGGCATGCCGGTGGTGCCGCCGGTGTAGAGCAGCAGCAGATGGTCGCCGCTGCGCCCCCACGGACCGCTGACGTTGTCGTCGGTGCCGGCGGCTGCAGCGGTCTCGTACGGCGTCGCCCAGTCGGGGCATGGGCCGCTGGCGTCGTCGACCCACAGCCAGGTCGCCACCTTCGGGACCCGCGCGCGTACGGCGTCGCACTGCTCGGCGAACGTGCCGTGGAACACGACGGCGGTCGCGTCGGCGTTGTCCCACAGGTAGACGAGCTCGTCGGCCGCGTAGCGGTAGTTCGTGTTGACGACGGCGAAGCCCGCCTTGAACGCGGCGAACACCGACTCGAGATACTCGGGGCTGTTGTACAGGTACTGGGCGACCTTGTCCTGCTCTGTGGAATCGGGCCGGAGCAACGCGGCAGCGATGCCGTTGGCGCGTCGGTTGAACTCGGTCCACGTGTGGGAGCGCTCGCCCTGTTGCTGGGCGAGGGCATCGGGGATCTGGTCGGCCACCGTCTCCCACAGATCAGCGAAGTTCCAGCCGGCGTCGGTCCCGCGATGCGTCATGGTCACGCCGACGAACGTAGCCGCGGGTCGGCGACGCGCTCGCAGCGTCGATGACCACGGTCAACCACGCCACGCGATGAGTCTGCGCGTGGACAGGTCGCTCTCGAACTCATCGCTCGGAGCCCGACCCCGATGGCGATGAGTCTGGGCGCGGACAGGTCGCGCGCAAACTCATCGCTCGGCGGTTGGGCTCGATCCTCAGGTGGGTGGGCCCTGGCGCAGCCGGTCGTAGGCGGCGGTGACGGGCGAGTGTTCGGCCATCGCGTCCCACATCGACTCGATCCACCAGGTCGCGCCGGCGTCGGCGTACGCGGCAGGGGAGTGTTCGGACATGGTGCCCTCGACGATGATGTCGACGTCGCCCCCTGGTCGTTCCGCGTCGAGCAGTTCGCGGAGGTCGGCGACCTCGTCGAGGTGCGGTTGGCGAGCGCCACCGTCGACGTCGAGCACCTGCGGGATCACGCCGTCCCATCGCATCGCTCGTGCCATCGACTTCGGACGGCCGAGTGCGCCGACACACCAGATCGGGACCCGCGGTTGTTGCGCCGTGTGGCCGATGGTGGGGAACTCGGTCGGTGTCACCGTGTAGTGGACGCCGGCGTACTCGAACGGCTGGCCGGCCCACAGCCCGCACACGATGTCCAGCGTCTCGTCGAGCCGCTCGGCGCGGACGCGGCGGTCGCATTCCTCTCCGAACGCCTCGAAGCCCGAATCGAGCGCTCCGAGACCGACCGACAGCGTCACCCGGCCTGCCGATATCCGGTCGACGGTCGCGACCTGGCTCGCGAGCTCCCACGGGCGGCGCCGCGACGGCGGGGTCAGCAGTGTGCCGAGCCGGATCTTCGACGTGCGGACCGCGGCGAGACCGAGTGAAACCCAGGCATCGACCCCCCAGACCGGCTCCCACACGAACAGCCCGTCCCAGCCGGCGTCCTCGGCCGCGGCGGCGAGATCGCCGACGTCCTCGGCGTCGCCCCACGGGACCACGAAGCCGAACCTCATGTCTCGACCGTAGACCCTGGCGGGAACCCGTGCACGCGGACCTTGCGCGACGGGCAAGAATTCTCCGATGAGCGATCAGATCGTGCCCGACGGCAAGGACTGGACCTGGGTACTCGACCGCCCGTGCCCCGAGTGTGGCTTCGATGCCGGTTCGCTCGTCGTCAGCACCGTCGGCGACCTGATCCGCACCACTGCCGCGTCATGGGTCGTCGTGCTCACCGGCGACGAGTCGTCGGTACGGACACGCGATGTTCCCGGTCGCTGGTCAACGCTGGAATACGGCGCTCACGTGCGAGATGTGTTCGCGCTGTACCTCGAGCGACTCTCGATGATGCTCGACACCGACGACCCGCTGTATCCGAACTGGGACCAGGACGAGACGGCCGTCGCCGCGCGGTACGGCCTCCAGGATCCTGCCACGGTCGCGGTCGAGTTGCGGGCGGCCGCCGACGCGCTGGCGATCGCGTTCGACGGGGTCGAAGGTGCGCAGTGGAGTCGTCCCGGACGGCGATCCGACGGGGCATCGTTCACCGTCGAATCGTTCGCCCGATACATGATCCACGATCCGGTCCACCACCTCGGGGACTGTGGCGTCGCTCAGCAGTCGTCGTAGAGGAAGTACGGCTCGTCGCCGCCGAACACGCTCAGCACCACGACGTCATCGACCGGCGGGGCCTGAAGGACGTAGTCGCCGGTGGCATCGTCGTAGAAGCCGAACAACTCCCCATCGGATTGGAGAAAGACGCTCGCGCCATCCGCCGTCCCCGTCCCCGTCGAGTAGCAGCCGCCGGGCTCGACGACGAGTGCGTCGGGGAACGCGGACCCGGGGGTGCCGGCGGTGACGCCCGACGCCGTGGTCAACGACCCGGCGCCTTCATTCTGGCGGTAGCCGACGAATCGCAGTGATGACGCATCGGCACCACCGAACTCGACGCACAGGGCGTTCGAGAAGCACGCAGTGCGTCCCGATGGGTACGCGAATCCGGACTCGGCGTCGGCGTTCTCGTAGAAGCCGGACGAGCCGTCGGGATAGTCGTTTGACACCACCGAGGTCGGGCTTCCGAGGAAGCCCGACAGCTCGGCGATGAGTTCGTCGGGAGTCGGTCCGCCGAACTCGTACCCACCGATACCGCTGCTGCGCAGCGTGGGTGGGCCGGCGACGGTGGTCGTCGGTGCTGGCGTGGTCGGTGGGGCGGGAGCGGTGGTCGTCGAGGCGGCCTCCGTCGTGGCGGTGGCTTGCGACGTGCTCGGCGCATCGCTGGTGGTCGCGGCGATCGATGATGCGACGTCCGGCAGCGACGCGACGTCGGACTCGCCGTCGCTTCCGCATGACGCGATGCCGCTGACGGCGGCGACGCCGATGACGAGCAGGAGGGCCGGTCGCCGGGTGGACGTCATGGCCCGACCCTAGGCGACGGCGGGCGCCATGCCCGACGACGGGCAGCGACGACCTACAGTCGCAGGATGGGTTCGTCAGAGATCGTCGAAGCCGCCCGGGACCTCGCCGAGTTGATCGAGGCGAACGCCGATGACGGCGAACGGATCCGCCGGCTGCCGCTCGCAACGGTCAAGGCGCTGCGCGACGCACAGCTGTTCCGGCTGTGCGTGCCCGAGGCGTACGGGGGCCCGGAGGCCGACCCGATGACGCTCGTCGAGTCGATCGAGGCCGTTGCTCGCAGCGATGGCGCTGCGGGCTGGTGCACGATGATTGCCTCGACCACGTCGTCGATGGCGTCGCTGCTGCCAACCGAGGCGGCCGAGGAGATCTACGGCGACCGCAACTCGATCACCGGCGGCGTGTTTGCTCCCAACGGCAAGGGTGAAGCGGTCACGATCGACGGCGTCGAGGGGTTCTCGGTGTCGGGTCGCTGGGCGTGGGGGAGTGGCACCCAGCACTGCCAGTGGGTGCTCGGCGGTGCGCTCTGCGACGACGGAACGTTCCGGCTGTGTTGGTTCCCGCAGTCGGCGGTCACCTTCCACGACACCTGGTACACGACGGGCATGCGGGGGTCGGGATCGCTCGACTACTCGGTCCACGAGGTCTTCGTCCCGGCCACTCGCACCATCCAGCCTGCGGTGACGCGGCCGGTGGTGCGTACCGCACTGTCGCAGTTCCCGAACTTCACGTTGCTTGCCGCCGGCGTCTCGGCGGTGGGGCTCGGTGTGGGGCGACGGGCGCTCGACGAACTCGTCGAACTCGCCCAGGGCAAGAAGCCGCAGTACTCGTCGAAGACGCTGGCACAGAGCGGGTTCACGCAGGTCGAACTGGCGCGGGCCGAGGGAAAGCTGCGCGCAGCTCGAGCGTTCCTGCTCGGCGAACTCCAGGCGGCGTGGGACGTCGCCGTCGCCGGTGGCGAGGTCAGCGTCGAGGCGCGCACCGGGATCCGACTGGCAGCCACGCATGCAGCGAGCGTCGGAGCCGAGGTGGCCGACGTGGCGTTCACGCTCGCCGGCGGCTCTGCGGTGTACGACACGAACGTGCTCGGGCGGTGTCTGCGCGATGCACACATCGTCACCCAGCACATTCAGACCGCCCCGAAACTCAACGAGACGATCGGCAAGCTGCTGCTCGGCATCGACGTCGACACGTCGATGTTCTGACCCGATGTGCTGACCGGATGGACTGATGGAAACGATCCGTACCGAACGTGACGGCGATCTGTTGATCGTCACGATCGATCATCCCGACTCGACGATGAACGCCGTCGACGAGCAACTCCACCACGATCTGTGGGAGCTGTTCCGCCAGCTCGCCGCCGAGCGCGACGCCCGCGCGATCCTGCTCACCGGTACCGGCCGGGCGTTCTCGGCCGGTGGCGACATGTCGTGGTTCCCCCAGCTGCGACATCCCGACCGGCTCCATGCGCTCCGCCGCGAGGGCAAGCAGCTGATCTGGAACCTGCTCGACGTCGAGGTGCCGATCGTGTGCGCCCTCAACGGCCCGGCCGTGGGGCTCGGCGCGTCGGTCGCGCTGTTGTGCGATGTGATCGTGATGGCCGACACCGCCGCGATCATCGACCCTCATGTGCAGGTCGGCCTCGTCGCCGGCGATGGCGGCGCGGCGATCTGGCCGCTGCTGCTGGGGCCGCTCGCGGCGAAACGCCATCTCATGCTCGGCGAGCCGCTCACCGCTGAGGCCGCGCTTGCGATGGGAGTCGCGTCGGAGGTGTGCCCGGCCGACGACGTGGCTGCGGCCGCGTTGCGGTGGGCGAACCGGATCGCCGCGCAGCCGCCACTCGCCGTCCAGGGCACCAAGATCGCCGTAAACGCTCAGATCAAGCAGGCGCTGTTGACCAGCTTCGACGTGTCGATGGCGCTCGAGATGAGCTGTTTCCACTCCGCCGATCACGCCGAGGCCGTCGGGGCCTTCGTCGACAAACGCACACCGAGATTCGAGGGACGATGAGCAACGAGATCCACCAGTCCGGCGTCGACGCGATCGAGGCGTTGATGACCACCCGCGCGATCCGCCGGTTCAGTGATGAACCGGTCACCGACGACGAGATCGCCATCTGCCTGCGCGCCGCTCAGCAGGCGCCGAGCGGCGGCAACGTCCAGCCGCAGCAGTACGTCGTGGTCACCGACGCGGAGAAGAAGGCCGAGGTCGCCGAGCTGTACCGCTCGTCGTTCGACCGGTACGAGAAGTCGCTGCCCGATGCCTCGGCGTTCCGTGACGAGGCGCAGGCCGAGTCGTGGCGCAAGACACGCGCGGCGAGCCGGCACTTGGCCGACCACGTCCAGGACGCTCCGGCGATCGTGTTCTTCCTGCAGCCGATCATCCCCTGGACGCCCTCCGACGACGAGGGCCCGATGGACATCGGACGTCTGGATGCCAGTGTGTATCCAGCGGTGCAGAACTTCTGCGTGGCGGCGCGTGTTCTCGGCATTGGTACATCGCTGACGACCGTGATCCGCATCCATGCTGCCGAGACCCTCGCGGTGCTCGGCGTGCCGGCCAACGACGACGGCAGCCCTCGCTACGAGATCGCGGCGTGCATCCCGATGGGTCGCCCGGCAGGCCGCTTCGGCGTCGCCCCCCGCAAACCGGCCAGCGCCGTCACCCACTGGAACACCTTCGGCACTCGCCGTCGCGACTGACCCTGTCCGTCGCGGTTCCCCGAGCCCGGGTCTCGCGGAACCACCGTGGTTCCCGGAGACCCGGGCTCTGGGAACCACGGTGTGGTCTGCGACGATGGCCGCATGACCGCCGTCGAGTCCGATCGTCTCACCGTCGACCTGCTGGATCCGCACCTCTACCAGCGGAACCCTCACGACGTGTGGGCGTGGATGCGGGCCAACGAGCCGGTGTATCGCGACGATCGCAACGGTCTGTGGGCGGTGACCCGCCACGCCGACTTGATGGACGTCGAGCGGCGCTCGACGGTGTTCCTGTCGGGCCAGGGGTACCGGGCGCTGTGGTCGCCCGAGGAGATCAACATGATCGCCCAGGACGACCCTCGCCATCGCCAGCAGCGCATGCTCGTGCAGCCGAAGCTCACCGGGAAGTCGGTCGCCGAACGCCAGGCCGAGATCGCTGCGCTGGTCACCGAACTGATCGACGACGCACTCGCCGCCGGCGACGAGATGGACGTGATCGAGGCGCTCGCCGGCCAGTTGCCGGCTCGGTTCACCGCGCGCATCCTCGGGTTTCCCGAGGAGATGTGGCCGCAGATCAAGTCGTGGTCCGAGCGTCTGATGCGCACCGACATGCGCGATCGCGACGGTGAGGTCTTCCGTGGCTTCTTCGCCGCCAACATGGAGTTCGTCGGCGCGCTCGGCGAGATCGTGCCGACGAAGCTGGCCGAGCCCGGCGACGACCTGATCAGTGTGTGGCTCCACTCGACGATCGACGGGCAGCCACTCCCGCCAGCCACCATCGTGCACGAAGTCGGCCTGTTCATTGCCGGCGGTGCCGAGACCACCCGCACGGCGATCAGCCACGGCCTGCATGCCTTTGCGCAGCATCCCGAGCAGTGGGAGGCGATCGGTGCCGATCCCGATCTCGTCCCTGGCGCCGTCGAGGAAGTGCTGCGTTGGGTCACCCCGCTCAACAACTTCTTCCGCCGCGCTGGCCAGCGACGACCGCATCGGCGACCAGCCGGTCGAGCGCGGCGACCGGATCATCCTGCTGTACCCGTCGGCGAACCGCGACGAGGCGGTCTTCTCCGACCCGTTCACGTTCGACATCCGTCGCGACCCGAACCCACACGTCGCGTTCGGCTTCGGCACGCACCTGTGCATCGGCACCCACGTCGCACGCGCCTCGCTGGCTGCGGTGTTCGGCCAGCTCAGCGCGCGCATCACCGATCTCCGCGTCGTCGAGGAACCGGTGGTCGAGGCGAACATCTTCGCCCGGGCGGTCCAGTCGTTCCGCCTCGGCTACGCCCAGCGACCAGCGTGAACCGTCGCCCCGCCCGAGGGACTACCTTCTGGCGGCATGGGGAACATCAACAGCCTGGCTGACATCATCCGCGTCCACGGTGCCGACCGTGCCGATCGACCGGCACTGATCCAGGACGAACGCACGCTCAGCTGGGCCGAGCTGGCCGGCCGGTCGGCCCAGGTCGCGCAGGGTCTGGCTGCCGACGGCGTCGGTTCGCAGGACCGAGTTGCGTTCATCGACAAGAACGGCATCGAGCACTTCGAGGTGTTCTTCGGCGCGGCATTGCTCAACGCGGTCTGTGTCGACGTGAACTGGCGTCTCGCCCCACCCGAGGTCGAGTACATCGTGAACGACGCCGACGCCAAGGTGCTGGTGATCGGCCCGGACTTCGTGCCGGTCATCGACGCGATACGCGACAACCTCACCACGGTCACCCGGATCCTGGTGATCGGCGGTCACGACGGCTACGAGAGCTACGAGGACTGGGTGGCCTCGTTCCCCGCTGACGATCCGGGCTCGACGTCGGCGAGCGACGACGTCGCATTTCAGCTGTACTCCTCGGGCACCACCGGGCGTCCGAAGGGCGTGATGCTCACGAACGACAACTTCTTCAGCCTGCTCCCGCTGGCCAAGGACATGTGGGAACTCGGCCCCGACACGGTCAACCTGATTGCGATGCCCCTGTTCCACATCGGCGGTGGCGGCTGGGCGGTCGCCGGGATGTACGAGGGCGCCACGTCGGTGATCTTCCGCGAACTCGACCCCGCAGCGCTCATCCGCACGATCGAGGAGCAGCGCATCACCCATGCGTTCATCGTTCCCGCGGTGCTTGCCTTCATGTTGATGGTCCCCGGCGTCGCGGACGCCGACTACTCGAGCTTGCAGATCGTCGTGTACGGCGCGTCGCCGATCAGCGAGGACGTCCTCGCCAAGTGCGTCGAGATGTTCAAACCCTGCAAGTTCTGGCAGGCCTACGGCCTCACCGAGACCACGGGCGCCGTTGTCAACCTGTCACCTGAGGACCACGACACGACGGGCCCGAACCGGCATCGCCTGCGGTCGTGCGGCCTCCCGGGCCCCGGCGTGGAGATCCGCATCGCCGGCGACGACGACCAGGAGTGCGAGGTCGGTGAGGTCGGCGAGATCTGGATCCGATCGGGTCAGGTGATGAAGGGCTACTGGAAGCAGCCCGAGGAGACCGACAAGGCGATCACCCCCGACGGGTGGTTCAAGTCCGGTGACGCCGGCTATCTCGACGCCGACGGCTACTTGTACATCCACGACCGAGTGAAGGACATGATCGTGTCTGGCGGCGAGAACGTCTATCCCGCCGAGGTCGAGAACGTCTTGATGGGTCATCCCGGCATCGCCGACGTCGCGGTGATCGGCGTCCCACACGAGAAGTGGGGTGAGACCGCGAAGGCGATCGTGGTCAAGGCCCCGGACTCCGACGTGACCGAGGCCGACATCATCGCCTACGCCAAGGAGCGTCTGGCGACGTTCAAGTGCCCCACATCGGTCGACTGGACCGACATGCTGCCGCGCAACCCGAGTGGCAAGGTGTTGAAGAAGGATCTGCGCGAACCCTTCTGGGAGGGACACGACCGTCGCGTCGGCTGAGCGACATGCCCGGGCTGACGAACGACGAACTGACGGCGTTCCTCGACGAGCCGGGGCACCTGCTGCGGCTGGGAACGATCGGCGTCGACGGGTTCCCGCGTGTCGTGCCGATCTGGTTCATCCACCACGAGGGCGCGATCTGGTTCACGCCTCGTGCGCGTTCCGCCTGGCTCGAGGACCTTCGAGCAAATGCTGCGGTGTGCGCGACGATCGACGAATCGGAGCATCCGATGCGAAAGCTGATCGCCCGTGGCAGCGCCGAGTTGGTGCACGACCTCGGTGACGACGACACGTGGCGTGACCTGTACCGATCCATTGCCTGTCGGTATACGCCCGAACGGTTCGCCGACGCCTACCTCGCCGACACGATCGACGAACCACGCGCGTTGTTCCGGCTGGTGCTCGCCGATTCGGATGTCTCGACGTGGCGCATGCCGATCGTCGACCGTGGCGAGAATCCACTCGCGGTGTGGTCGACGCAGTACTACCACCGCTGACCGGCGCAGCTCGGACCCGGTCAGATCAGGGCGAGCAGGGAACTGGTTGCGGTGTAGGCGGCGACGACGACCAGCAGGATCACGAACCACTTCTGGAGGAAGCTCGGGTCGCGGGTGCTGGCGAGCCGGCTTCCCACGAAGACGCCGATCAGGCTGGCGATCGTGAAGGGGATCACGGTGCCCCACTCGACCGATCCCGAGGGCAGGCGGGTCGCGAGTGCGACGGTCGAGTTGACGGCGATGACGATGAGCGACGTGCCGACGGCGTCGGGCATCGAGAAGCCGAGCGCGAGCACCAGTGCAGGCACGATGACGAAGCCGCCACCGACGCCGAAGAAGCCGGTGAGCAGGCCGATGAACGACCCGGCGATCACGACCTTGACGGCGGTCGCCATGTCGAGCCGGATCGCCGTGCTCGCCGACGGATCGGTCTCCAGACGTTCGGGAGTTGCCGCTGCCGCTCCTGCCGACCGAACCGCTGGTGCTGTGGCCTGCTTCTTGAGGCGCCGCCACATGGCGTACGCGGCGACCAGCATCAACATCGAGAAGGCGAACAACAACACGTCAGCGTCGACCGCTTCGTTCCACGCCGAGCCGATCAGCGATCCGCCGATGCCGGCGAGTCCGAACACTGCACCTGCGGCCAGGCGGACGTGACCGGCTCGCCAATGGGGGATGATGCCGATCAGCGCGGTGATCGTGACGAGCACGAGCGAGGTCGTGGTTGCCGCCTTGGGATCCTGCCCGGCCGCGTAGACCAGTGCCGGCACCGCGAGGATCGATCCACCGCCACCGAGCGCGCCTAGCGACAACCCGATCACGAATCCCAGCGGTGATGCCAGCAGCGCACGCATTCACCCATAATACCCCATGGGGTACCGATCCGGGTTCCGAAATTCGGAGCCATCATTGCGCCTGGCGCACGCTCGACTCCGAAATTCGATGTAGGAGGTTCGGCATGCCGAAATTCGGCGGGAGCCTTGCGCTCAGCGCAACGGCGGCTCCGAATTTTCGGTGGATTGGCGGCGATAGCGTGGATCGTCGTGTCACCCCACGACCAGACCCTTCTCGACGACCCGACGGGCGTCGACCACGACGCCGCCGATCAGGCGAACGTGCGTCGTCGCACCGACATCCGCAACCTCGCGATCGTCGCGCACGTCGACCACGGCAAGACCACCCTCGTCGATGCGATGCTCCACCAGTCCGGAGCGTTCCGCTCGAACGAGGAGGTCGCTGAGCGCGTCATGGACTCGGGTGACCTCGAACGCGAGAAGGGGATCACGATCCTCGCCAAGAACACCTCGCTCGTCTGGCACGACCCGCGCAACGGCGACGACATCACGCTGAACATCGTCGACACACCCGGCCACGCCGACTTCGGCGGCGAGGTCGAGCGGGCGCTCACCATGGTCGATGGCATCGTCCTGCTGGTCGACGCCGCCGAGGGACCGCTGCCCCAGACCCGTTTCGTGCTGCGCAAGGCGCTTGCCCGCAACCTCCCGGTGATCCTCGTGATCAACAAGGTCGACCGTGCCGACGCTCGCACGACCGAGGTCATCGACGAGGTCTACGAGCTCTTCTTCGACCTCGACGCGAAGGAACACCAGGTCGAGTTCCCGATCGTGTATTGCTCGGGCCGTGATGGTTGGGCGACGCTCGATCTCGACGAGGCGCACCGCATCATCGCCGAGGGCAAGGGCGACAAGGATCTCGCCGAGCTCGTCGAGATCCTGCTCGACCACATCCCGTCGCCCACGTACCACGAGGGTGCGCCACTCCAGGCCTGGGTCACCAACCTCGACGCATCGCCGTACCTCGGTCGCCTCGCGTTGCTGCGCATCATCGAGGGCGAGATCAAGAAGGGCCAGTCGGTCGCGTGGTGCAAGCGTGACGGAACGATCGCCCGAGCCAAGGTCGCAGAGCTGTTCCTGACCGAGCACCTCACCCGCGTGCCGGTGGACGGAGCACGCCAGGGCGACCTCGTCGCGGTGGCCGGCATCGAGGACATTTACATCGGCGAGACCCTCGCCGACCCCGAGAACCCCGTCGCCCTGCCGGTGATCACCGTCGACGAGCCGGCGCTGTCGATGACGATCGGCATCAACACCTCACCGCTCGCCGGACGCGAAGGCAAGAAGCTGACCGCTCGCCTCGTCAAGAACCGCCTCGACGCCGAACTCGTCGGCAACGTGTCGATCCGGGTCCTGCCGACCGAGCGTCCCGACGCGTGGGAGGTCCAGGCTCGCGGCGAGTTGCAGCTGGCGATCCTCGTCGAGCAGATGCGGCGTGAGGGATTCGAGCTCACCGTCGGCAAGCCGGTCGTGCTCACCCACGAGATCGACGGCAAGGTCCACGAGCCGGTCGAGCGTGTCACGATCGACGTGCCGAACGAGCACCTCGGCGCCGTCACCCAGCTGCTCGCCACCCGCAAGGGCCGGATGCAGAACATGGGCGGCTCCGGCTGGGTGCGCCTCGACTACCTCGTTCCTGCCCGCGGGCTGATCGGGTTCCGCACCGAGTTCCTCACCGAGACCCGGGGCACCGGTGTGATCAGCCACACCTTCGAGGGCTACGAGCCGTGGGCCGGCGAGATCCGCTCGCGCCAGTCCGGCGTGCTCGTCGCCGACCGCATCGGCCCGGCCACCACCTACGCCATGATGAACCTGCAGGACCGCGCCGCCATGATGGTCGGCCCGGGCACCGAGGTGTACTGCGGCATGATCGTCGGCGAGAACTCCCGCGCCGGCGACATGGACGTCAACATCTGCCGCGAGAAGAAGATGACCAACGTGCGGGCGGCGTCGGCCGACGAGACGGTCAAGCTCACCCCGCACAGGGTGCTGTCGCTCGAGGGCGCCCTCGAGTTCATCGCCGACGACGAGTGCGTCGAGGTGACCCCGCAGAACATCCGCCTGCGCAAGGCCGACCTCGACCCGACCAACCGCGCCCGCGAAGCCAAGCGCCGCAGCCAGTCCGCATAGGGGTTCCCTATGGGCCGGTGGCGTGGGCGGCGTCGGGCTCGTGGAGGTCGATCGCTTCGTTGTCGTGGGCGTGCAGCGCGGTGGCCTCCCACGCGAGGATGCCGATGCGGCATCGCTCCCAGCGATTGCCGCTGACCTGGCAGTCCGACGCCCCCCATTCGACGATGCACCCGCTGTCGCCGTCGCAGATCGCGTTGCCGTCGATCACCGCCTGCGTGCCGCCGTCGATGTCGATGCCACGCATCGTGTGGTCGACGAAGTTGCCGTAGACGTGAGCGCCCTCGGTCTGCTCGAGATGGATGCCCCACCAGCGAGCCACGATGTTGTTGCCCCGGACGATGGTTCCCGTCGTGTCGGCGGCCCGGATCCCGCAGAGGTGGTCGCGGAACTCGCAGGAGTCGATCTCGTGGCCGGCTCCGCCGATCAGATGGACGCCGACATCCCATCGCATCCCCCGGAACTGGCTCCGCGACACCGTGAGGCGATCGGCGCCGTCGGCCACGACGCCGGATGCCGTGGTCGCGCGGATGACCACGTCGTCGGCGTGCACGATCACGTGACCGTCGACGCGGCACCCGAGCAAGGTGGCGTACGGCCCGCGGACCTCGACCAGCGGGCACGGGAACCACGCGAGCCGGCTCGGCCCGCCACCGACGCGGAGGTGTTCGAGCCGGGCGTTGCGTTCCAGCACCACTGCCGTGGCGCCCGCTCCGTTGATCGTGGTGCGCCCGCTGCCCAGTCCTCGCACGATGACGCCGGCCGGCACGGTGACAGGACCGAGATAGACGCCATCGCCGAGCTGGACGATGTCGCCCGGACCTGCGTCGCCGAGCAGCGGGGCCAGCTGGATCGGTTGGCGTGGCTGTGGCTCGAACAGCTCGACCGGTCGTTCCACCGGCACGAGCGCAACTCGGTAGACCGACACGTCGTCGACGCGTCCGGCACGGGCTCGCCGTTCCAGCGCAGATCGCCCACTGTCGACGTGCAGTCCGTCGTCGTGGAGGCTGAAGCGGACCGGTGATCCCTCGCGCTCGACCGCCGAAACGCGGTACCGATCGGGTGTGATCGCCGAGAACCGGCCGCGACCGGAGAGATCGACGACGTGCACCTGGCCGTCGAGACACAGGTAGCGGACCTCGGCATCTCCCCACGAGTCCCAGGGCACCGCTCGGTCGACGAGGTGCTGGTGCGCCCGGATCCACCTCCCAGCGGATACGAGCGGGGCCCGCTGCAGCTCCGGGATGGTGCCGTCGGCGGCCGGGCCGATGTTCAACAGCAGGTGCCCGCCCTTGGCGACGACCTCGGTGAGCAGCGCCACGATGTCGAAGCCCGACATGTGGTGCTCGGCGCGCTCGGTGCGGTTGTGACAGAAGCTCGCCCCGATGCCGCGACACAGCTCCCAGGGGCCGTCGGTGATGTCGTCCGGCGTCTGGTACTCGAATGTCCGGACCAGTTCCGGGCTCCCGGCGGGTACGTCCTCGAGCGACGCCCACCAGCGGTCGTTGACGACGACGTCGGGATCGATCGCCCGGATCCGATCCAGCAGCTCTCCGGTCCGCCACCACTGCGGCCCGTGGCCCCAGTGGCCGTCGCCCCACAGCACACTCGACCCGTATCGCTCGACGAGGTCGACGACGTGCGGGTGGAGCACCTCGCTGACGTAGGTGGGGTCGGGGAAGCGGGAGTCGCCCCAGTCGAGCAGCGAGTAGTAGGTGCCGAACACGATGTCGTTTCGTTCGCACGCCGCGGCGAACTCGGCGAGCACGTTGCGTTTCGGGCCACCGTGCAACACGGTGCGATCGGTGTTCGGCGCGTCCCACCAACACCAGCCGTCGTGGTGCTTGGCGACGAGGACGCTGTAGCCGGCGCCGGCGTCGGTGACGAGTCGTGCCCAGTCCTCGGCGTCGAATCGGTCGAAGGTGAGCAGGGGCAGGAAGTCGTCGAAGCGCTCGATGTGGCCCCACCGGTCGCGGTGGTGAGCGAGGACTTCGACCATCGGCCGAGGGTGCAGCACCACGTCGGCGACATCCTCGCCGAGGTGGCTCTGGTACCAGTCGGAGTACTCGCCGATCGGCGACCAGGCGGGCACCGTCGCCAGGTTCGAATGTACGAAGATGCCGAAACGCCGCTGGTTCCACCACGTCGGCATAGTCATCGGGTCGTCATTGTCGCGCACGTGGCTGGTGACGGCGAACCCGCGTCCGTCCGGGCATACTGCGGCGGTGTTGCCGTCCGAAGCCGAGTCCGACGCCGAACAGGGAGCCGAGCACGTCGCCGGCGGCTCCACGGCGCTCGCAGCGAGAACGGCGGCGCTCGAGACGGAGCTTCGCCGCCTGGGCCGAGTTGTCGTGGCCTTCAGCGGTGGCGCCGACTCGTCGTTCCTCGCGGCCGCTGCGACGAGTGTCCTGGGCGCCGACCGGGTCCACTCGGTCACTGCGGTGTCGCCGTCGCTCGCCGGCGACGAGGAGGCGGATTGCCGAGCGCTCGCCGCCGAGCTCGGTCTGCGATGGACACCGGTCGTCACCGACGAGATGGAGCGCGCCGCGTACCGGCTGAACGACACCGACCGCTGCTACCACTGCAAGGCAGAGCTGATGGACGTCGTCGGACCGATCGCCGCTGCGGAACACGCCACGGTGGTACTCGGCGTGAACCTCGACGATCTCGGTGATCACCGCCCCGGCCAGCGGGCCGCTACCGAGGCCGGCGCCGAGTTCCCGCTCGTCACCGCCGGCTTCACCAAGGCCGACGTGCGGGCGGCATCGAAGGCGATGGGCCTGCGCACGTGGGACAAGCCCGCTGCTGCCTGCCTGGCGAGTCGGATTCCCTACGGCACCGAGGTGTCCGTCGAGATCCTCGGGCGGGTCGACCGTGCCGAAGCGGCGCTGCACCGTCTGGGCTTCGCACAGGTTCGTGTCCGCCACTACGACGACACGGCGCGCATCGAGGTCGACCTCGACGAACTCCCCAAGGTGCTCGATGCTCGGGACGAGATCGTCGACGAAGTGCGCAGCGCGGGCTACCGCTACGTGACCGTCGATCTCGAAGGGTTCCGCTCCGGCAATCTCAACGGCTGAGCGGTCCCGGAGCGGCGCCGTCCGATTGCAGCGTCGAGCCCGCCCGCACGTAACGTGCGGCGCCATGAAGCTGTCGATGATGATCAACTATTCGGGCGACTTCCACGCGGACGTGGACAAGGTCGTCGAGCTGGAGAAGGCGGGCCTCGACGTGGTCTGGGTGCCCGAGGCGTACAGCTTCGACGCCGTGTCGCAGATGGGCTATCTCGCAGCGAGGACCTCCACGATCGAGATCGGATCGGGCATTCTCAACGTGTTCTCCCGCACCGCCACGTGCATGGCACAGACGGCCGCCGGCCTCGACTACGTCTCGAACGGCCGGTTCATCCTCGGGCTCGGCGCGTCGGGACCGCAGGTGATCGAGGGCTTCCACGGCGTTCCCTACGACAAGCCGATGCCGCGCATCCGCGACTACATCAACGTGTGTCGCATGACGTGGCGCCGCGAGAAGGTGATCTACGACGGCCCGACCACGAAGATCCCGCTGCCCGAGGGTGAGGGCACGGGCCTGGCCAAGCCGCTGAAGCTGATCAACCATCCCGTGCGGGAGAACATCCCGATCTTCTGGGCGAGCCTGATGGGTCAGTCGGTCAAGAACACGGCCAAGTACGCCGACGGGTGGCTGCCGATCTTCTTCGATCCCGACAAGTTCCAGTCGGTGTGGGGCGACGATCTCAAGGCCGGTACCGCCGAGCGCGATCCCGATCTCGGTCGGCTCCAGATCTCAGCGGGCGGCATGGTGGCGATCGGCGAGGAACTCACCGGCGATGCCCAGCAGCGGATCCTCGACTTCGCTCGCCCCAACGCAGCGCTGTACATCGGTGGGATGGGCGCCCGCGACAAGAACTTCTACAACACCATCTGTCAGCGCTACGGCTACGTGAAGGAAGCCGCCGAAATCCAGGACCTCTACCTGTCCGGGAAGAAGGACGAGGCGGCTGCGGCCGTGCCGGGTGAGATGCTCGCGAACTCGAACCTCGTCGGTCCCGCCGGCTACGTGAAGGAGCGCATCGCCGCGTTCAAGGAAGCCGGGGTGACCCATCTGTCGGTCAACCCCGTCGGCGGCGACATGGTCAAGACGATCGAGCAGCTCAAGTCGCTCCTCTGACCCGCGCTGGTTCCCCGAGACCAGGTCTTCGGGAAGTTTGGTGCTCAGACCATGCCGCGGAGCCACCACAGGCTGAGCGCCCAGGCGAGACCGAGAAACAGGAACGCGGCGAGCGCCCACTGCCAGGTCAGTTCGGTGATGATCTCGATCGGGTCGCCGATCGTCTCGCCGAGCGAGTCCGCGATCTGGTCGTAGGCCGCTCCCAACTCGTCGCCGGTGCGAGCCTCGAAGGCCTGACCGCCGGTGGTCTCGGCCACCAGTTCGAGATCGGCGGGCCGCACCGGGACGGGAACGATGTCGCCGCTCTCCGGGTCGACGATCGTTCCGCCGTCGGTGCCGAATGCGATCGTGTACACCGGGATCCCGGCGTCGGCGGCCTCGGCGGCACCCTCGGACGTGAGGCGGCCGACCGTCGTCTCCCCGTCGCTCAGCAGCACCATCACGCCGGGCGGCAGATCGGAATCATCATCCGGATCGGCGGCGTTGACGAGCAGCTTCGTACCCGCCGAGAGGGCATCGCCGATCGCCGTCGACTCGGCGAGTTCGAGGTTGTCGATACCGCGCAGCATCGTCGCCCGGTCGAGCGTGGGATCGACGTCGACGCCGACCGAGCCCGAGAACCCGATCAAGCCGATCTCGACGCCGGGGTCGACGAGGTCGACGAAATCGCGGGCCGCCTCCTGGGCCGCTTCGAACCGCCGTGGGTCGACGTCGTCGGCCATCATCGACAGCGACACGTCGAACAGCACGAGGATCCGGCCCTCGGTGGTGGTGTTCTCGGTGCTGCGCTCGACGGGCCGAGCCACGGCGACGACGGCCAGCGCCAGCCCGAGCAACTGCAGTCCGGCCACGACGTGGCGTCGCCAGCGGGGACGGCTGGGTGCGACCTTGTCGAGAAGATCGACCTGCGTGAACCGCACCGTCGCCGCGCGGCGCCAGCGCAGGACGACCAGGTACAGCACGGCGAGCCCGACGACGAGCAGGAGCAGCCAGAGCCTGCCGGGCGCGAGGAAGTCGGTGCTCATCGGCCAATCCCGTCGCCGCGGACGGCCTGCACCCGCCGGCGTTGTGTGTGCTGGACGATCGCGCCGAGCCAGTCGCCATCGGTCGACAACTCGATCACGTCCGCGCGTGATCGGCCGAGCGCCTCGGCGCGCCGGTCGCGTTCTTCCTGCGCAGCGGCGGCGAATCGCTCCTGCACCTTCGCCGTGACGCGGACCTCACGGGTGGTTCCCGTTGCCGGGTCGACGAGTTCGACGAGGCCGATCGGCGGGACGTCGTGCTCGCGTGGATCATGCACCGTGATCGCCAGCAGGTCGTGTCGCAGGCTGAGCCGGGCGAGCGATGGCTGCCAGGCGTCGCCACGGAAATCGCTGATGACAGCCACGAAGCCGCGGCGGCTGGCGATGGCGCCGACCCGGTCGATCGCCCCGGCGAGATCGGCGTTGCCGAGCCCCTCGGACACGGGGGGAGCGCTGAGCAACGACAGCACGGCACGAACCTGGTTGGAGCCTGAACGGGGCGGGACGACGTGGATCGACGGTCCGGCGACGAGCACGGCGCCGAGGCGGTTCTGGTTGCGGGCGGTGAGGAATCCGATGCACGCAGCCGCCGCCGTTGCGACCTGGGCCTTGTCGTTGGTCACGGTGCCGAACTGCATCGTCGCCGACACGTCGACGACCAGCCAGGCGGTGAGATCGCGGTCGGCGATCTGCTCGCGAACGTGTGTCTCCCGCGTCCGCGCCGTGATGTTCCAGTCGATGCGGCGTACATCGTCGCCGGGTTGGTACAGCCGGGACTCGCCCGGCTCCGAACCGTGGCCGGGAGTCAGACCCTGGTAGTGGCCGTGCAGCACACCGTCGAGTCGGCCGGTGATGGTGAGCTCGAGCGTGCGTAGCAGCTCGGCCACGGTCTCGGTGGGAGGACCAGCGGCCCAGGTGTCGGTGCGCGTCGTGGCCTCGCCGAACCCGCTCGCCGTCGCGGCGGCCGCTGGCGACACGCTCGCCGGGCCCAACGTGACCATGTTCAGGCCCTCGGGGCGCCCGTTCCGAACGCGTCGTTCGGCTTGGGCGACACCCAGGTGGCCGGGACGGTCGCGAGGATCCGTTGGACGACGTGGTCGGCGGTGATGTCGCGTGCGAGTGCGTCGTAGGTGAGCAGCAAGCGGTGACGAAGGATCTCTGGTGCGAGGTCGAAGACGTCCTGTGGCGTCGTGTACGAGCGGCCTCGCATCAACGCCAGGGCGCGAGCGCCGCGGACGAGGTTCAGCGATGCACGCGGGCTGGCACCGAGGCCGATCACGGTCGACAGGTCGCCGAGACCGAATCGCTGTGGTGTGCGCGTGCACTGCACGAGGTCGACGGCGTACTGCGACACCGAGCGGTCGACGAAGACGGTGTCGGCGCGTTGCTGGAGCGCGATCAGTTCGTCGAGTGAGATCACCTGCTGCGGGATCGGTGCGCTGATGCTCATCCGATCGATGATCGTCAGCTCCTCGTCGGGGGTCGGGTAGTCGAGCACGATCTTCATCATGAAGCGGTCGCGTTGCGCGTCGGGCAGCTGGTACACGCCTTCGGACTCGATCGGGTTCTGGGTGGCGACGACGAAGAACGGGTTCGGCACCGCGTGGGTGATGCCGCCGATTGTGACCTGCTGTTCGGCCATCACCTCGAGCAACGCCGACTGCACCTTGGCCGGGGCCCGGTTGATCTCGTCGGTGAGCAGGAAGTTGACGAACACCGGCCCGAATTCGACGTCGAACGTCTCGCTGCTGCCCCGGTAGATGCGAGTGCCGGTGATGTCCGACGGCAGCAGGTCGGGCGTGAACTGGATGCGAGCGAACGTGCCGCCCACGACGTCGGCGAGCGTCTCCGCCGCGAGGGTCTTGGCAAGGCCGGGGACCGACTCGAGCAGGCAGTGCCCGCGGCACAGCACCCCGACGAGCAGCCGTTCGAGCAGGCGGGTCTGGCCGACCATCACCTTGCGGAGCTCGAAGAAGATCTTCTCGAACGTCTCCGCGGTCCGGCGGTCGTCGTCGGGAGACGGCGTGGGCGCAGTGGGCGCGTCGGTTGCCGGCGCGTGGAGGTGATCGCTGTCGGTCATCGTGGAACGACGGTAGCGGTGTGTGAGTGAACGCCGGGTGCGCCAACGCAGCTCTCACCGACTTCTCGTATTCTGTGTCGGTGGCCGAAGCACCCGACGCAGATCCAGCAGCGGCGCTCGACGCCGAACTCGCGGCGAGCATCGACGTGACGCGAATCGAGGCCGAGGAGCGCGTCGCGGCGGTCCGCATCTCGATGATCGAGGCCGGGCGGCGAAAGGGCGGCGTGCTCGGCGCCGCGGCAGCCGGAGCGATGATCGGGCTCCGCGACATCTACGAGGGTCCGCCCAAGGAGGACGACATCGTGATCGTGTCGGAGTCGCCCGGCGACCCCGAGGACATCGACGTCGACGGCATCACCGGTCGCGTCGCGGACATCGACTTCTGGGCGCCCCCACCGCACGACCCCCACCGCGTGATCGGCCGTGTCGGGCACCGTTCCCAGGCCCCAGGTTTGTGTGACCGACAAGCTCGAAGATGACGATAAGTGCTCACACAGACTGTGAGGAACGTGCCCGCCGACGACCGACGTTCAGTCGGCCCACGCCCCGGGCTGGGCGAGGAATCGGCGGTGCCAGCGGCTGGGGGTGAGCACGACCGCACGGGGTTCGTCCTCGAACATCCAGCGGGCGAAGTTGCGTCGACCCCAGGTGCCACTCGAGGCCACGACACGGATCGCGCCACGAGCGCCCCACGACGTGCTCAGAATCGACCCGAGCACACGCGACATCCGATGGTCCGCGAAGAGGTGATGGGTGACCTCGGCCCGATAGATGGCTGCCGTGTCGTCGGGCTGCAACGCCCCGGCGGCGATGATCGCCTCGGCCGCGAGCCGCCCTGTGAGCAGCGCCTGGCCGATGCCCTCGCCGGTCATCACGTCGGTGGCCATCGCGGCGTCACCGGTAAACAGCACCCTTCCGGCGGTCAGCGTCGCGTCGTCGACGCGTGCCGGGATCGGCCACGCCGTGTGGCGATCCTCGAGTTCGAAGCCCGCACCGAGCGCGTCGACGATGTGCGGGCGGGTCAACAGCTCGACCCACAACTGCTTCATGTCCTGCACCCGTCGGGTGCCGTCGCGCAGCACGCCGAAGCCGATGTTGACCCGACCTCCCGGCAAGGGGAACGACCAGGCGTAGCCGGGCACCAGGTCCGGTTCGAACCAGACGTACAGCTGCTCGGCCGCCGGGCCGGTGACGTTGCGGGCGTACTGGCGAAACCCGTGCCACTCGCCCAGGTAGCCGGGCTCGCTGGCGCCGGTCGACTTTCGCACCGGGCTCCACATGCCGTCGGCGGCGACGACGTAGCGGGCGTCGATCTCCAGACCGTCGGCGAACACGGTCACGTGCTCGTCGTGCTGGTCGAGGCGCTCGAAGCCGTGACCGTCTCGGACATCGGCGCCGAGGTCGCGTGCGATCCGAACGAGCGCGTCGTCGAGCTGGAGTCGGGGTGCGACGGCGGCGTAGGTGCCCGTGCCGGGCAGCGGGACGAACACCTCGCGACCGCTCGGGGAGCGGATCGCAGCGCCGTCGACCTCGAACCAGTCGGGGATGGTCGACCGGTCGAGGCCCAGATGCTCGAGCTCGCGTAGCCCGAGCGTCGTGAGCCCGTCGCCGCAGCACTTGTCGCGCGGGAACACGGCCTTGTCGATGGCGACGACCGATCGCCCGGCCCGACGCAGTTCGATCGCCGCCGCGCTCCCGGCGGGGCCGAGCCCGACCACCACGACGTCGGTGGTCAGGTGGTCGCGTTGCGGCGGCGGAGTCGGGGCGTTCACGCCCGAGAGGCTACGGGCGTCGGTCGCGGGCGTCGCTGTCCGTCCCGGATCTTCGCCATCCGATACCCGAGCGCGGGTTGCTCAGCGCTGGTTGCCCAGCGTGGGTTGTTCAGGGCAGGTTGTTCAGCGCAGGTGGACGCCGAGGCGGACGGCGCGCTTGATCGGGCCTGGGTCGCTGCGCTGCAGGCGCGTGGCGTGCACCCGGTTGCGCCAACCCGGCAGGAGCCCGTAGCCGATCGCGCCTGGGCAGGCGGTGTAGGTCACGTCGCGGTGCCCGGACATCGTCGACGTGGTGACGGTTGTGCCGGCACGGAACTTGTCCGAACCTCTGGACACGAACGTCGTCGTCGCTGCCGGGTCGGTGTCGATGCCGTAGCGGTCGGCCAGCACGATCAGCAAGCGCATCAGCGACTCCTGCGCAGCCGCAGTCGGTGCCTGGTTCTCGAAGTCGCCGATCAGGCAGACGAGCTGCGCGTAGCCCTGGTTGCCACCGGTGGCATCGGCGACGACAGGTCCGGCGAGCGAGCCGGCACGCGTCTCCCAGATCGAACCGTCCGGACCGATCATGAAGTGGTAGCAGATGTCGGGCCACCGCTTCTGCGGGCCGGTGTGGAAGGCGTACGTCTGGCGGATGAGCGCGCGAGGGTCGGGAACGACATTGCTCGACGCGGTGTGGTGGACCAGCAGGAACTTGACGGTCTCCGGGCCGATCGGACCCGTCGGCGGGAGGTCGGCGCCCCACTCGCTGCGCGGATGGATTCGCAATCCGGGCGCCACCTCGACGGTGGTGAGCGCGTCGACCGGCGGCAACCTGGACGCTGCGCCGTCGGCGTCGTCGAGCCGTCCGCAGGCAGCCAGTCCGAACGCCGCGGCGGCGCCGAGCGCACCGGTGACGACCTCGCGTCTCGTCCGCTGGCAGTCGCACACGACGCCGACTCTACGATGCCCGACGAGTCAACGGATCGGTACGAGGAAGGACCATGGGATGAGTGGGTTGTGCGAGGGTCGGGTTGCGATCGTCACGGGAGCGGGACGAGGGATCGGACGCGAGCATGCGTTGAGCCTGGCCCGGCAGGGCGCCAAGGTGGTCGTCAACGACCTCGGCGGAAACGTGGATGGCAGCGGTGGCGACATCTCCCCGGCGCAGCAGGTCGTCAACGAGATCGTCGGCATGGGCGGCGAGGCGGTCGCCAACGGTGACAATGTCGCCGACTGGGAGGGCGCCCAGCGGATGATCAACACGGCGATCGAGACCTTCGGTGACCTGCACGCCCTCGTCAACAACGCGGGCATCCTGCGCGACCGGGTGCTGGCCAACATGACCGAGGAGGAGTGGGACTCGGTCATCAACGTGCACCTTAAGGGCACGTTCGCACCGTCGCGGTGGGCGGTCGCCTACTGGCGTGAGCGGGCCAAGGCGGGTGAGCCGGTCAGCGGCCGCATCGTCAACACCACCTCGGTGTCGGGCATCTACGGCAACCCCGGCCAGGCGAACTACGGGGCGGCCAAGGCCGGTATCGCTGCGTTCACGAACATCGTTGCGCTCGAAGTCGCGCGCTACGGCGTGACGGTCAACGCGGTCGGACCGGTTGCGCTGACGCGGATGACCGAGGGTCTCGGCCCCGCTCCGGAGACCGACGAGGAGCGCGAGGCCCGGGCGCCGCACTGGATCGCGCCGATCGTCACCTGGCTGTGCTCCGAGGAGGCGGGCAACGTCACCGGGCGGGTCTTCGAGGCCTCCGGACAGACGCTCGCTGTCGCCGAAGGATGGGTCCGCGGCCCGTCGACCGCGCCGATCGACGACCCGACGAAGATCGGGCCGGTCGTCGCGGATCTCCTCGGCAACGCCCGTCCGAACTCGGGCATGAACGGCGAGCCCGGCGGCTGGCCACAGACGATGTTGAACTCCTGAGACCCCGTCAGACCCTCGAACGAAAGCGAGCACCAGATGCCACTCAATCCCGACGCCGTCGGCTCGACCAGCGACCCGGTCGAGGTCAGCTGGACCTCCAAGGACGCGCTCCTCTACGCGGTCGGCATCGGTGCCGGGCACGAGGAGTTGGCCTTCACCACCGAGAACACCAACGGGGTCGAGCAGCAGGTGTTCCCGACGTTTCCCGTGGTGATCGGGTGGGGGAGAGGCTCGGCGATGGGCAACATCGGCACGTTCAACCCGGCGCTGCTCGTGCACGGCCAGCAGGCGGTCACCTTGCACCGGCCGATCCCGGTCGAAGGGACGGCCACGATCACCAGCGAACTCGTCGCGATGTACGACAAGGGCAAGGCAGCTGTCGTCGTCACCGAGTCACGGGCGACCATGGGTGGCGAGGCGCTCTACACCAACACGTCGTCGGCGTTCATCCGCGGCGAAGGCGGCTGGGGTGGCGACCGTGGTCCGTCCGGGCCGAAGAACGTGCCGCCGGAGCGTGATCCCGATCACGTCGTGTCGTACCAGACCTCGATCGACCAGGCCTTCGTGTACCGGCTGTCCGGCGACCGCAATCCGCTGCACACCGACCCGGCGTTCGCTGCGATCGGTGGCTTCGACCGCCCGATCCTCCACGGCCTGTGCAGCTACGGGTTCACCGGCCGTGCGCTGCTGCACACCGTCTGCGGCAGTGATCCCGCCCGGTTCCATCACATCGAGGCGCGCTTCGCCGCCCCGGTACTCCCCGGTGACACCCTCACCATCTCGATGTGGTCTGCCGACGGCGAGACGCTGTTCACCACGAGCGCCGTCGATCCGTCCGACCCGTCCACCGAGCGCGTCGTCATCGACCAGGGCCTCGTCCGCTACGACTGACCCACTCCGGACCCCCGCATCCCACATTCCGAAATTCGGAGCCAACGTTGCGCTCAGCGCAATGCCCGCTCCGAATTTGTGTGCCTGCGTGTGTGTGTGCGTGTGCGATCGGCTCCCACATTCCGAAATTCGGAGCGAAGATCGCGGCAGGCGCAACGTCGGCTCCGAATTTTCGGTTGTGGGGGAGGTCGTCGGGTGCTTGATTGGCGTCAGCGGCAGGTGGCGACGAGGTGGGCGACAACGTCGGCCAGCGCAATGTCCTGGCGCTCGCCGGATCGGCGGTCCTTGACCTCGATCGTGGGGTTCGTCTCGTCGGCGACGCCGCGGCCGACGATGGCGATGGTCGGGATGCCGATCAGTTCGGCGTCCTTGAACTTCACCCCGGGTGACGGGCCGTAGCGATCGTCGAGCAGGACGCGCAGACCGGCGGCTTCGAGATCGGCGGCCAGCTGCTCGCCAGCGGGAATCTGTGGGCCGTCGGCCTTGCCGGCGATGACGACGTGCACGTCGGCGGGAGCGATCTCACGAGGCCACACGAGGCCGATGTCGTCGTGGTTCGCCTCGGCGATCGCGGCAAGACACCGGGTGACGCCCACGCCGTAGGAGCCCATCGTCGGTGTGACCGGACGGCCGTTCTCGTCCTGCACCGTGAGTTCGAGTGCCTCGGCGTACTTGCGGCCCAACTGGAAGATGTGACCGATCTCGATACCGCGGGCGATCTCGACCGGCGAACCACATTCGGGGCACACGTCGCCGTCGCGGATCTCGGCCGCCTCGATCGTGCCGTCGGGCGTGAAGTCGCGGCCGGCCACCAGGTCGATCACGTGGTTGCCGGGTGAATCGGCTCCGGTGATCCAGGCGGTGCCGTCGACCACGCGCGGATCGACGAGGTAGCGGATCCCCGAGGCGTTGTTCGTGCCGAGCGCCCCCGGACCGATGTATCCCTTGACCAGTGACGGGTGCGCGGCGAAGTCGGCCTCGTCGAACGGTTCGGGTTCGGCCGGGGAGACCTGTGCTTCGAGGCGCTTCATGTCCACCTCGCGGTCGCCGGGCAGACCGATGGCCAACGGTTCGATCGTGCCGTCAGGGTGGCGGAGCTTGACGACGACGTTCTTCAACGTGTCTGCTGCCGTCCAGTCGCGATCGGGGTGGCGGAGCGCTGGGTCGCCGTTGACGAAATCGACGAGCGTGGCGATCGTCGGCGTGTTCGGCGTGTCGTGGACAGCGGCGGGACGCAGTCCGTCGAACGCGATCGTCGGGGGGGAAGGAGTGACGACCGCCTCGACGTTCGCGGCGTAGTCGCACGAGGTGCAACGGATGAAGGTGTCCTCACCGACGTCCATCGGGGCCAGGAACTCCTCCGAGGCCGATCCGCCCATGGCCCCGGACATCGCCGACACGATCACGTACGGCAGGCCGAGCCGGTCGAACAGTGAGATGTAGGCCGCCCGGTGGGCGTCGTAGGACTGCTGGAGGCCGGCCTCGTCGAGGTCGAAGCTGTACGAGTCCTTCATCACGAACTCGCGCCCGCGCAGCAGGCCGGCACGGGGGCGGGCCTCGTCGCGGTACTTGGTCTGGATCTGGTAGATCGACAGCGGGAGATCCTTGTACGACCCGCAGATGTCCTTGACGAGCAGCGTGAACATCTCCTCGTGGGTGGGCGCGAGCAGGAAGTCGGCGCCCTTGCGGTCCTGCAGGCGAAACAGGTTGTCGCCGTACTCGGTCCAGCGCCCCGTGGCCTCGTAGGGCTCACGGGGAAGGAGCGCGGGGAAGTGGACCTCCTGGAAGCCTGCGGCGTCCATCTCCTCGCGCACCACCCGTTCGACGTTGCGGTACACGAGCCAGCCCAGCGGCAGCCAGGAGAATCCGCCCGGCGCAGCCCGGCGGATGTAGCCGGCACGCACCAGCAGGCGGTGGCTCGCGACCTCGGCGTCAGCCGGATCGTCTCGAAGGGTCCGCAGGAACAGGGTCGACATCCGAAGCACGGCGGCACTGTACCGACCGCCGAGCGATGAGGGCGGCGTGGCAACCGCCCCGTCCCGGCCCGAGTGCCGAGCGATGAGTCTTCGCGCGGACGGTTGCGCGAAGACTCATCGCTCGGTGGGGAACGTCGAGAGCGATGAGTTTCCGTGCGGACGTGTCCCGCTGAGACTCATCGCTTGCTGGTCTCGGCCCCTGTCCGAGGTCGGTCGGCCGCTGCTATGATTGAGTCTCCATTTGGTTCGTTACCGAAAGGCGTGGGGCTGAGCCCCACGCCTTGTTTGTTGAAAGGAGGCAGTTCGGATGAGTGCATCGACCGAGATCGATCGTGTTCACGCTCTCGTGGCACCGATCGCTGCCGACCTCCAACTCGACGTGTACGACATCGAACGACGCGGTGCCACGGTGCGCATCACCCTCGACACGCCTCCGGGATCCGACGGTGGGATCACGCTCGACTCGCTGTCGCTGGCGACGCGACTGATCTCTCGCGAGCTCGATCACGAGGACCCGATCGCCGGGCACTACACCCTCGAGGTCACCAGCCCCGGGCTCGAGCGCCAGTTGCGTACGCCAGCGCACTTCCAGCGCGAGGTCGGCAAGACCATCACGATCCGACTCCGCGATCCCCAGGCCGACCCGCGACGGATCCAGGGCGCGCTGACCGCCGCCGACGAGCGCACGGCGACCCTGCTGCTCGATGACGGCACCGAGCGCATCGTGCCCATCGACGACGTCGACAAGGCCCGAACCGTCTTCGAATGGGGGCCGAAGCCGAAGCCGGGCAAACAGCCGTCACGATCGACGAAGAAGGCCCCATCGGACCCGGCCCCATCGGACCAGGCCGTATCGGACCAGGCCCCATCGAACAAGGAGAAGCAAGCGTCATGAGCAACCTCGACATGAGCGAGGCCATCGGCATGCTGGCCCAGGAGAAGGGCATCTCGGAGGACACGCTGCTGCACGTCCTCGTCGACGCCCTGGCCTCCGCCTACAAGCGGCGCCCCGATGCCGCCGACGAAGTCGTCGTCGAGGTCAATCCCGAGACGATGGAGTTCTCGTTCATCGCGTACGACGTCGACGAGGACGGCAACTGGGTCAACGAACGTGACGACACACCGAAGAAGGAAGAGCTCGGCCGCATCGCCGCCCAGACCTTCCGCCAGGTGATGAGCCAGCGCATCCGTGAGGTCGAGTCCGAGCGCAAGTTCGAGGAGTACGCGAACCGCGAGGGCGACATCGTCACCGGCATCATCCAGCGCACCGACGCCCGTTACACGCTGCTCGACCTCGGCCGGGTCGAGGCGCTCCTGCCGCAGGCAGAGCAGGTGCCGTTCGAGCGGCCCGCCCAGGGCGACCGCCAGAAGGCCTACATCGTCGAGGTTCGCCGTACGCCGAAGGGCCCGCAGATCGTCGTCTCGCGCACCCACCCTGGCCTGATCAAGCGCCTGTTCGAACTCGAGGTTCCCGAGATCGCCGACGGCATCGTCGAGATCAAGGCCTGCGCCCGTGAACCGGGTCACCGCACCAAGATCGCCGTCTGGTCGAACGATCACAACGTCGACCCGGTCGGCGCGTGCGTCGGCGCCCGTGGTGGGCGCGTGCGCATGGTCGTCAACGAGATGCGCGGCGAGAAGATCGACATCGTCGTTCGCGAGGACCTCGCCGATTTCGTCGCCAAGGCGCTGTCGCC
>CAVPIC010000003.1:0-31752 GCA_963704915.1 Ilumatobacteraceae bacterium
CGCTCCGCGACCTCGAACGATGCGAGCACGTCCGGTGCCACCTCGCCGACGGCGCCGAGCGGGTCACGTCCCGCCTGCAGCGTGGCCGAGCGGGTTGCGTGGAGGCCTGCCGGCACCTTCGACTGATCGATACGAGCACCCGTGCCGAGCGCGTCGGCGAGTTCGCGCCAGACCGCCATCGCCGCCGGAGCTTCCCGCCCGGCGAGCACGACGGTCAGCGCCTCGTACTCCCCTGGCAACTCACCATCGGCGGGTGGATACACGTGGCCGATCTCGAAGAGCGCGACCCCCGGTCGACGGTGCGACTCGTTGTACGCGATCGCTCGGAGCAGCCCAGGGCGCAGCGACGTGCGCAGCACGCTTTCTTCGGCGACGAGCGGGTTGGTGATCCGCAGAGCATCGCCCGACAGACCTGCCTTCGCGAGCGTGTCGGGGGCAAGGAACGGGTTCGGCATCGCTTCGGAGATCCCGAGGCCGAGGAGCACCTCGCGGGCCAGCCGGCGTCGACGCTGGCGCACGCTGAGTTCACCGTGGACGACCGACTTCGGGACGGTCTTGCCGAGGTGGTCGTAGCCATAGTGGCGTGCGACCTCCTCGATCACGTCGACCTCCTCGGTCGAATCGAGTCGCCAACTCGGCAGGACGACGTCTCGCGTGTCGCCTGCTCCCGACACGGTGAAGCCGATCGGGTCGAGCAGGCCCGGCAGTTCGTCGGCGGTGAGGTCGGTCCCGAGGGTGCGGTTCACCGCGCTGATCCGCACGGGTGTCGAGCGGTGTTCGGCGGGCAGATCGTCGCTTCGAGCGTCGACCGCGCCGGCGTGCACCACCAGGTTCGGGCAGGTCTCGGCCAGCAGTTCGACGAACCGGGCGATCGCGAGCGGCATGCCGTGCGGATCGACACCTCGCTCGAACCGCGCCGAGGCCTCCGAGCGAAGGTTCGTGCGCGTGACGGTCTGGCCGATCCCGACGAGCGAGAACCAGGCCATCTCCAGCGCGACCGTGGTGGTCGAGTCGCTGATCTCGGTGTCGAGACCACCCATGATCCCGCCGACGCCGATCGGAACGTCGTTGGCGTCACAGATGAACAGGTCGTCCGAGGCGAAGGTGCGGACCTCACCGTCGAGCGTTGTGAGCTGCTCGCCGTCTCGTGCCCGACGGATCCGGAACCCGCCACCACCGAGCGTGTCGAGGTCGTAGGCGTGGTTCGGCTGGTTGAGTTCGAGCATCACGTAGTTGCTGACGTCGACGACGTTGCTGATCGGGCGCATTCCGGCGGCGGTGAGCCGACGTGCCATCCACTCCGCCGATGGTTTCACCTCGATGCCCGAGATCACCGTGGAGGTGAAGCGGGCGCAGCGATCGCCGTCGACGATCTCCACGCCGGCCGTCAGCTCATCGCCGGTGACGCTCAGTGCCGGTGACGGCGGTCGGAACGCGACGCCCATCTTCGCGGCGAGGTCGCGGGCGATGCCCACGTACCCCCAGCAGTCGGGACGATTGCGTGTGACGTCGGCGTCGATGAGGACGTCGAGCGTGAGCCCGAGTGCCTCGCCGTAGGGGCGCCCGAGCGGCACGTCCGACGGCAGGACCTTGATGCCGGAATGGTCGTCGCCGAGCCCGAGTTCGCTGGCCGAGCAGAGCATCCCCTCGGAGTCGATGCCGAGGATGCCGCGCCGCTCGATCGTCATGCCGTTCGGCATCGTCGTGCCCAGTGTGGCGAGCGGGACGATGTCGCCTTCGGTCATGTTGAAGGCGCCACACCAGACGTGGCGTTCCTTGCCGTCGCCCGCATCGACGTAGACGCGCTGCACCTTGGCCGCATCGGGATGTTGTTCCAGACGGAGCACGCGTGCCGTCACCACGCCAGGCACGGTCTCACCGACGCTCGTGACCGAGTCGACCTCGAGGCCGAGCGCGGTGAGGGCGGACGCGACACGCTTGACGTCATCGGCGTTCGTGGGGTCGCCGAAGTCGCCGTACTCGTTGAGCCAGGACAGAAGGATCTTCATCAGAACTGCTCCAGGAATCGAATGTCGTCGGTGTACATCTCCCGAATGTCGTCGACACCGTGACGCTCCTTGGCCATGCGGTCGATGCCGAACCCGAAGGCGAAGCCGCTCCACTCCTCGGGATCGAGACCGCCGGCGCGCAGCACGTTGGGATGCACCATGCCGCAGCCTCCGAGCTCGATCCAGCTGCCGTCGGGGCGTTGGATGTCGAACTCCGCCGACGGTTCGGTGAACGGGAAGTAGCTCGGTCGCAGGCGCGACGTGAAGCCCGGCCCGAAGAACGCCTTCGTGAACGCCTCGATCGTGCCAGCGAGGTCGGCCATGGTGATGTCGCGGTCGATCACCAGGCCCTCGATCTGGTGGAACACCGGCATGTGGGTCGAGTCGGGCGTGTCGCGCCGGAAGACGCGGCCCGGAGCGACGATGTAGATCGGTGGCTCGGAGTCGAGCATCGTCCGGATCTGCACCGGCGACGTGTGCGTCCGCAGCACCGTGGTGCCGGGCTCGCCGCCCGGCGGGACGTGATCGACGAACAGCGTGTCCCATTCGCCGCGGGCGGGATGCCCGACCGGCATGTTGAGCGCCTCGAAATTGTGCCAGTCGGTCTCGACCTCGGGTCCTTCCGCGACCTGGAAGCCGAGTCCGATGAAGACGTCCTCCAAGCGCTCCCATGCCTGCGTCACCAGGTGGGCGTGACCGCGGGTCGGCTTGCCGACGAACTCGGTGAGGTCGAGCCGTTCGGCGTCGACCCGTGCGGCGAGCGCCTCGGTGGCGAGCGTCTCACGGCGTGCGTCGAGCGCGTCGGTCACCGCTGCGAGCGCCTCGTTGATGGCTGCGCCGGCGGCCTTCTTGTCGTCGATCGAATCGAGCGAGCCGAGACGGGTCTTCAGCTGGGCGAGGTCGCCCTTCTTCCCGGCGAGCCGGGTGGTCAACGACGTGATGTCGTCGATGCTGGTCGCTAGAGCGATGTCAGCGAGTGCCGCGTCGCGGGCGGCGGTGATGTCAGTGAGCACGGGGACCTTTCGTGGACGTCGAGCGAGGAATGATCATCAGGAGACCCCGGTCGAACGAAGGAGACGGCACAGGAGCGAGTGGCGTGATCCCCGGTTCAGCCGGGGCGTCGAAATCGCTGCAACTGTGTCTGCACGGGTGCGAGGTTAGCGCTCCACCATCTCAACCGACGTACACGTTGTGTCAGACACCAGATGTACGTGGGGAGTGAGCGCCGCCATCGGCCGAACGGACGAGAGCGAATCAGCCTGTTGACCCTTGTCGGCGGCGGGCAGGTGGCGCACCATGGACGTTGAATCGAACGAAAGGAGATCGACGATGTCGATGTCACCCCCTACAGCGCCTCCGCCTCCCCCACCACCTCCCCCGCCGATGCCAGGACCCGTGCCTGCCACGAGCGCCGCCCCCTATCCGGCTCGGTTGACGATCGACTATCCGGAGCGACTGAATCGTGTCACGACGGCGTTTCGGATCATCCTGATCATCCCGATCGCCATCGTGCTGGGGATCATCACGAGCAGCAGCACGACCAGCGTGCAGACCGCGGATGGCGAGTGGGTCACCACCACCGGCGCCAGCATCACGGGCGCACTGTTCTTCGCGACGTTGTTGATGATTCTGTTCCGCCAGCGCTACCCCCGCTGGTGGTTCGACTTCGCTCTGGAGCTCAGTCGATTCAGCGCTCGGGTCGGGGCCTACTTCGCCCTCCTCGCCGACAGCTATCCCTCCACCGTCGACGAGCAGAGTGTGCACCTCGACATCGACTACCCCGACGATGTCGAACGCGACCTCAATCGGTGGCTCCCGCTCGTGAAGTGGTTCCTGGCGATCCCGCACTTCCTGATCCTGTTCTTCCTGTTTGTCGGAGCGTTCTTCGCTGTCGTCTTCGCGTGGTTTGCAATCCTCTTCACCGGTCGGTACCCGAGAGGCTTGTTCGACTACGTCGTCGGTGTCGGCCGATGGGGCCTGCGGGTCTACGCCTATGCCTTCCTGCTCGTCACCGATCGCTACCCACCGTTCGAACTCCGCTGAGCGTGCGGCCGAACGCCAGCAGGTAAACGAGGGGTTCCAGCAGCAGCCGACCGACAAGACTCGCTGCGTGAACACCGTGTACCACTTCAGCGAGGATGCGTCGATCGAAGGGTTCGAGCCCCACATCCCGCGTTCGAACCCCACCCAACCGCCAGCGGTGTGGGCAATCGACGATGCCCACGCCCCGCTGTACTGGTTCCCGCGGGAGTGCCCACGCGTGACAGCGTGGCCACGAGTGCCAGCCGAGGTCGATGGCTTCCAGGCGGCGTTCTGCACCGCAGCGCTGCGGGTCCACGCAGTGGAACTCGGCTGGATCGACCGGATCCGTACGACGCAGCTGTTCCGGTACTCCTTCGACGCCGGGCAATTCGATTCCTGGCCGCAGGCAAGCGGCTACTGGACGAGCACTGACTCCGTCGTGCCGGTCGAAGTCGAGCCGGTGGGAGATCTGCTGGAGGCACACGTACGTGCCGCCATCGAGCTGCGGGCCGTCCCGTCGCTCTGGGAGCTCCACGATGCCGTCCAGTCCGTCGGGTGGGACTTCAGCATCGTCCGAATGCGCAATGCGGTTCCGCGATCATGAACCCGCTGATCCGCCGTGCCGAGGTGCTCGACCACGATGCAATCCGGCGCGTGGTTGCCGCAGCGTTCGGCTCCGACGCCGAGGCCGACCTGGTCGAGCGAATTCGCGCGTCGCCCGAGTACGAGCCGTCGATGGACCTCGTCGCCGAACTGGACGACCTCGGATTGGTCGGTCACGTCATGATCAGTCGTGCGCTGCTTCGATCCCCTGCTGGGACCGAGCGGTCGATCGTCATGCTGTCGCCCCTGGCTGTTGCCCCCGCCGCACAGGGCACAGGCGTTGGGGGCGCACTCGTGCGGGCGGCGACGGCGATCGCGGACGACCGAGGCGAGCCGCTCGTCGTGCTCGAAGGGAGCCCGGCTTACTACTCGCGGTTCGGCTTCGTCGCAGCGGCCGATCACGGCATCACGTTGCCGTTGCCCGAGTGGGCTCCCAGCGCAGCTGCCCAGGTCCTGCTGCTGGCGTCGTTCGACTCGAGCGATGGCACGTTGCGCGGCACGGTGACGTATCCGGCCGCGTTCGACGGTCTCGACTGAGTCAGCTGGCGGGAGTGCCCTGATGGAAGTCGAGCCGCCACCGGCCGCGTCGACGAACCCACACCGATGCCCGATGCCCCACACCGCGGGGCTCGATGCTCCGATACGTGACGAGCGCGGCGCCAGACCCGATGGCCCGCACCTCCATGTCGCTCAGTTCAGCCTCGATCGGGCCGATGTCGATCTCGAGGATGTCGTCACGGGTGTAGCGACGACCGGACCACCCGAACTCCGTGAATGTCTCGGTGAGATGCTCGTCCATCCACGATGGGTCGCCACGGGTTGCGTCGTTCCACATCGATCGTTCGAGTTCGAACAGCATCGTTGTGGTGGCGTCGTCCAGGGTCGTGCCGTCGTCAACCGGATCAACCGGTTCGGCCAGGCGCACTCGATTGCCATCGGGATCGGTGAGGTCGATCTCGCGGCCCCACGGTTGATCGTCGACGGCGACACCGAACTCGACGCCGACCGCATCGATGTCGTCGACCCAGATGTAAACCAGCCCGTGGGGGTTCGCGTCACCGACGTGCTCGGAGAGGTGGAGTTGCGCTGTGTCGCGACGGATCCCGACGTACGCGGGCAGGTGCGGTTCGAAGCGGTGCTCGAAGACCTGTTCGAAGCCGAGTCGGCGATACCAGGCAACGGCGCAGGCAGCGTCGACAACTCGCAGGATCGGCACCACATCGGTGGTCATGCCGGCGCTCCGACGGGGACGAACTCGTAGCTCCACCCGTCCGGTGCACCGTCATCGAGAAGGACGTACATGCCACCGTCGGTCTCGAACTCGAGCGGCGGCGGAAATGTCGCTGCCCGCCACGAGGTTGGGCCGCCCGCACAGGGAAGCAGCATGCGCTCGCCGTTGATCACCCGGCGAGTCTTCCCGCTCGATGCGCCCCGTGCAAGCGTCAGCGAGCGCGCTGTCGGGCGGCCTCGAACACCAGCACCGTCGTTGCCATCGCCACGTTGAGCGACTCGCTGCGCCCGACGTGCGGAATCGTCACCCAACGCTGAACCGGCCCGACGGTGTCGGACCAGTCGTCGGGCAGCCCTGCGGCCTCATTGCCCATCACGAGCGCGATCCGACCGGTCAGGTCAGCCTCGGTGTACGGCTCGACGGTGCGATCGTTCGCGTCGTGGCTGGACGTGCCGATCGTCGTGAGCCCGGCAGCAACGACGTCGTCGATGGCCGCCTCGACAATGGGGACGTGGAACAGCGCTCCCGCGGAGGAGCGCACCACCTTCGGGTTGTACGGATCGACGCTGCCGGGCGTGAGGACGACCAGTTCGGCGCCTGACGCCTCGGCCGATCGCAGGATCGTCCCGAGATTGCCTGGATCTGCGATGCGATCGAGCACGACGACGAACGATGCTGCCGCAAGCAACTCACCCACCGGACCGTGGTCGCGCATCTTCACGATGGCGATCGGATTCTGCGGTGTTTCCGTCGACCCCACCCGATCGAGCACTCCTTCGGCCAACTCGATCACCGGACCGGCTCCCACCACGCCGGGCTCGACCACACCATCTGCTTCCTCGGCGACGAACTGTGCCTCACACTCCCAGCCGGCCGCGACGGCCTCGGCGACGAGCACCGGCCCCTCGACGACGAAACGACCTTCGTCGTGACGCGAACTGCGGCGCCCGATCAGGCGCCGCAGTTGCTGTACTCGTGAATTGTTGAACGCCAGCGCACTCATCGCACACCAGTGTGTCCGATGACGTGGTGGCTGGCACCACGTCGCCGATTCAGTCGAGGGCGGCCTTGGCAGCCTCGACGAGCGAACCGAACGCGGCGGGGTCGGTGATCGCGAGATCCGAGAGGATCTTGCGGTCGACCTCGATGCCGGCAGCGTTCAGCCCGGCGATGAACCGGCTGTAGCTCATGTCGTGCTGCCGGGTCCCAGCGTTGATGCGCTGGATCCACAGGCGACGCATCTCACCTTTGCGGGCGCGACGATCGCGGAAGGCATAGTTGCCCGACCGCATGACCTGCTCGTTGGCGGCCCGGAACGAACGGCTCTTGTTGCCGTAGTACCCCTTGGCCTGCTTCAAAACCTTCTTGTGGCGCTTCTTCGACGCCACACCACGCTTCACACGTGCCATGTCAGTTCCTCCTCTTTCTCAGACGTCTCAGCGCTCGGCGAGGAGGCGCTTGATCTTCTTCTCGTCGCTCGAATGAACGTCCGCATCGCGGTCGAGACGGTGCTTGCGCGACGACGTCTTGTATTCGAACTTGTGCTGGTTGTTCTGCTGCTCGTGACGCAGACGACCGGTGCCGGTCTTCTTGAATCGCTTAGCTGCCGTCTTCGACGTTTTCATCTTCGGCATCGGATGCTCCTTGTTCTGGTTCGCTGGCAACGATCGGTTCCGGCGTTTCGGCAGCAGCCTCTTCGGCCTGCGCCTTGCGCTCGGCCTCGATGGCCGCCTTCTTCATCGCCTCTTGGGCCTGTTTGTCCGGCGACAACGTCATCGACATGCTGCGACCCTCGAGCCGCGCTTGCGTGTCGACCTTCGCTGCCGGACCCACCGCTTCGAGCACGTCGTCGAGAATCTTCGACCCGAGCTCGGGGTGTGCCATCTCACGACCACGGAACTGCAAGGTGATCTTGACCTTGTGGCCCTCTTCGATGAAGCGGATCACGTTGCGTGTCTTGGTGTCGAAGTCGCCCTTGCCGATCTTCGGCCGGTACTTCACTTCCTTCACCGACACGTTGGTCGACTTCTTGCGTGCTTCCTTTGCCTTTTGACCCTCTTCGTACTTGAACTTGCCGTAATCCATGATCCGGCAGACGGGAGGGTTGGCGTTCGGGGCCACCTCGACCAAGTCGAGTTCGAGACCTCGGGCCATTCTCAGCGCATCGGGAACGGCCTTGATTCCGAGTTGATCCCCGGTCGGCCCGATGAGTCGGACTTCACGAGATCGGATGCGGTCGTTCACGCGGTGCTGGTCGCCCCGTTGTTCTGGTCGCGGTGCTATGGCTGATCACTCCTGTGCAATGGGCCTCCCCAGTGTCTGAATATGTTGGCGCTCGACGCGAACCGCACGCGGAGCGACCTGACACTGGTCGACGTGATCCTCGTCGGATCCGTCGGCCGGGGGCTGGTCTCAGCCTTGTGACCCGGGCGCAGTAGGACTGGCCGGGTGGGGGTCTCCCCCACTTCGCCTCAATTGTGCTCGGTAGGGTAGCGCACGTGACTGACGAAACCTCTGACGCCGAATTCGACGACCTCGATCCGCAGACCGCCGACGCGCTGGCCGACGCCGAGCGGGCGATGCAGGAGGCCCGTGAGCGGCTGGCCGAGGTTCCCGCCGAGGTGGTGGTCACCAACCACGTGATGGGGCTGTACGAGCTGGCAGCGATCCACCTGTCGGCGTCACCGCCCGACCTGCACCAGTCGGTGCTGGCCATCGACGCCGTGGCCTGTCTGGTCGACGGTCTCGGCGAGCGGCTCGGCGACGACTACTCCACGATGCGTGACGCGCTGAACAACATCCGGCTTGCGTTCGTCCAGATCAAGGGCCAGGTCGCGGCGACGGTGGAGTCGAGCGAGCCGACGCTCGACTGAACCGTCCGACCGGGGCGTCTCGCACCCGGTCGTCGACCACGGTGACTCCTTCGGCGCGCAACAGCGCTCGTTGCTCGTCGGGGTGGCCGCTGGTGAGGCGGCCGCTGGCGTTGACGACACGCCACCACGGGACCTCGACATCGGTCGTGGCGAGGATCCGGCCGACCAGTCGCGAGTGTCTCGGGTAGCCGGCGACGCCGGCAACATCGCCGTAGGTCGTCACCTCTCCGTCGCGCAGCGCGATCAGGACGCCGAGAATCCGGTGCTCACGCTCGAGGCCGGCATCGTCGCTCACGGACGGATGTTGGCAGCTTCCCAACGACCGAACTTTGCGAGCAGGTCGAAACTCACTTCGGTGCCGATGTCGACGGTGCGTGATCCATCAGCGATCTCGATGCAGTGGAACGGGTGCTCGACCCCGTCGTGGGTGGCGACGACACCGAGGCCCGACTGCTCGTCGAACGCTTCCACGACACCGCGGCGCACGGAGCCCCGTTCGAGTTCGGTCACGGCACGATCTTGGCGATGGCCATCTCGACGAGGTCGGTGGCGCCTGCGTCGATCAGTGCCGGGATCACCAGGTTGATCTTCTGCTTCTCGACGACCGATTCGACGGCGTAACCGCCACCGGCCAGCGGCGACATCGTCGGCGACTTCATCGAGGGCAGCACGGCGAGGACGGCGTCCTTGCGCTCCTCGGTGACGTTGAGCTTGAGCAACACCTTGCCGCGGGCGTCGAGCACGCCGTTGAGGAGCGTCATGATCTGCTCCATCGCCCGGCGCTTCTCGGGGTCCTTCGCGGCGGATGGGTTGGCGACCACCTCGGTGTAGCTGAGCAGGATCGTGTCGATCACCTTCAGCCCGGCGGCGCGCAGGGCTCGGCCGGTTTCGGTGATCTCGACCACGCAGTCCGCGATATCGGGAATCTTGGCCTCGGTGGCACCGTACGACAGCCGGACCTCGGCGTCGACCCTGCGATCCGCGAAGAAGCGCTTGGTCAGCTCCGGGTACTCCGACTGGACGCGGACGCCGCTCGGGAGCTCGGCCGCGGACGTGGCCGGATTGTCACCGGCGACGGCGACGACGAGCTTGATCGGGTTGCTGGTGGCCTTGGAGTACTTGAGCTCGCCGAGGCTCTCGACGACGCTGCCCGTCTCCTCCACCCAGTCGCGACCGGTGATGCCGATGTCGAAGAGGCCCTCGGCGACGTACATCGGAATCTCCTGCGGGCGCAGGATCCGTACCGAGTCGATCCGGGGATCGTCGATGGAGGCTTGGTAGTCGACGGTCGAGGAACGGCTCACCGGAAGATCGGCGGCAGCGAAGAGCTCGAGCGTCGCCTTCTCCAGGGACCCTTTCGGAAGGACCAATCGCAACATGCCCGCCGAGGCTAACGACCAGCCCCGACGTTTGTGTTGCGGTTTGGGTGACCCGCCTCACCAGAAACCCGACACAAACGGTGTTGACGCCGTCGGGAGCGTTCTCCCCACGTTTGCGATGCAGAATCGCTGACCCGGCCCACCAGAACCGCAACACAAACGTCGGGGGACGCGGGTGCGGGTCAGTGGCCGGTTTCGGTGTCGTGGAGGAGACGCAGGGCGTGCGGGAGCACGTCGATGACGGCGTCGAGCTGCTCGACGCACCCCTTGGTGCTCCCCGGCGTGTTGACGATGATCGCATCGCCGCGGATGCCGGCAACGCCACGGGAGAGGCGGCCGAGCGGGTTGCACAGCCGCATCGCCTCAGCCAGTCCAGGTGCCTCGCGCTCGACGACCGCACGAGTTCCTTCCGGGGTCTGGTCTCGCGGAGCGAATCCGGTCCCACCCGTCGACACGACGAGGCCGGCGAACCCCGTGCACAGCTCGACGAGCGCCGAAGCGACGAGATCTGCGCCGTCGGCGCTCACCCGGTGGTCGACGACCTCGAATCCGTTGGAGGTCAGGTGCTCGACCAGCGCACGACCGCTCAGGTCGTCGCGGGTGCCGTGCACGACACCGTCGCTGACGGTGAGCACCTTGGCGAGCGGGCGGACGGCGTCGGTCACGACACCCGACGGTACCGAATCAGCACCATGCCATCGGTGTCGGCATCCTGCGGGAGCACGCGCCAGCCCTGCTCGAACGGACGCCAGGTTCCGACCGGCGGCTCGGTCGGGTCGACCTCGAAGCCCTCCGGGGTCACATGATCGACCGACTCCGCCGCGGTGATCGTGCACACGCTGTACACGAGTCGACCTCCCGGCGCGACCAACTCCGCGGCCGAGGCGAGCAGGCGCGCCTGCAGCTCGGCCAGCTCGACGACGTCGTTCGCCTGGATCCGCCAACGGGCGTCGGCGCGGCGGCGCAACGCTCCCAGCCCGGAGCACGGGGCGTCGAGCAGCACGGCATCGAACGAGCCGGGACGGAACGGCGCCGCCAGACCATCGGCGGCCACCACGGGAAGGTCGAGGCCGAGCGTGGTGGCGTTCTCCTGGACGAGCCGTGCCCGGCCCAGCCGCTGGTCGGCCGCGACGACCTGTGCACCGGAGCCCGCCATCGCCGTCGCCTTCCCACCCGGCGCCGCACACACGTCGAGCACGCGCGCTCCGATGGTTGCTCCGACGGCGGCGGCCACCCACTGCGAGGACTCGTCCTGCACGTAGCCGTCAGCACGCGTGGTCACCGAGGGCGCCTCGTTCATGCGCTCGAGCGCGGACACGGCATCGTCGCCGAGTTCGCTGCGGAATCGATCGACGATCCAGTCCGGATAGCTCAGCCGTGCACCGTCGGACGGCCACGACATCTCGGCGATCGACAGACGCGACACCTTGCGGAGCACCGCGTTGACGAAGCCGCGAGTTCGCTTCGGCGCCAGCCCGACGGTCTCGCCGACCGCTGCATGCGGTGGTACGCCGGCGAACACGAGCTGGTAGGCGCCGAGGCGAAGAACGGACCGGGTGGCGTCGTCGGGCGGCGAGGTCACGAACCGGTCGACGATCGAGTCGCAGGCACGACGCATCCGGGTCGTGCCGTAGACGAGCTCGGTGACGAAACGTCGGTCCATGTCGCTGAGACCCGACGTGGCGAGCATCGGGCCGAGGACCAGGTTGGCGTAGGCGCCGTCGGACTCGATCCGCCGGAGCGCATCGAGCGCGACGCGGCGCGCCGTGCGCTCGCCACCGGGACCGGAACGATCGGTGTGCAAGCTCGGCGACGTCCGCGACGGCCTGCTCACAGCGCGCCGAACAATTCGTCGGCAGCGGGGCGGGCGCCGTTGCGCCAGGCATCGAAGCTCATCGGAGCCTTCCCTTCGGGTTGCACCGTCTCGGGGCGGACCACACCGTCGACGAGCCGGGCGGCAGCGATCTTAAGCCGCTTGCCACGGAACGTCGTCCAGGCCCCACCCACGCGAATGAGCCGGTGGATGTCCTGCGGTGAGCGGGTCCAGTCGATCTCGAAGTCCGCGGGAGCGAACTTCGCCGCGTGGGTGACCTCACCCGCCTGCGGCTCGGGCTCACCGAGCGGCTCGGCGAGGGTGTCGACGAGCAGTTGCGTCCCGACGTCGACGAGCTGCTGGCGCAGCTCGGCGGCTGTCGTTTCCGGACCGATCGTGACCTCGCGGCGCGCGTAGACGCCACCGGTGTCGAGGCCCTCCTCCAGCGCCATCACGCACACGCCGGTCACCTCGTCGCCGGCCAGGAGTGCCCGTTCGACCGGAGCGGCGCCGCGCCAACGCGGCAGCAGCGAGAAGTGCAGGTTGACCATCGGCAGCACGTCGAGCACGTGAGGCTTGATGATCTGCCCGAACGCCACGACCACGCCGAGTTCGGCGCCGTGCTCCTGTACGGCTGCGACGGCGTCATCGACGTCGTGCGACACCGCAAGGCCCAGCTCGAGCGCTGCTGCCTTCACCGGGCTCGGCGACACCGCACTCCCCCGACCGCGTCGCTTGTCGATCCGGGTGACCACGAGGACCACCTCGTGACCGGCGGCCACGAGCGCCCGCAAGGGGGGCACCGCCATCTCGGGCGTGCCGAGGTAGACCAGTTTCACGCGCCGCACCATCGACGGACGGTCATCCGAGACCGAGGCGCCGCTTGATCGGGTTGCGTGCAGCCTGACGGCTGGCCTCCTCCTCGATCCGGCGGTACTCCTTCATCGCTTCCTTGCGCTGATCGCCCTCGAGCCGGTCGAACATCAGCACCCCGTTGAGGTGGTCGATCTCGTGCTGGAACATCCGCGCCTCGAGTTCGTCGGCCTCGATCTCGATGATCTCGCCGTTGAGGTCGACGCCGCGGACGAGAACCATCTTCGGCCGGAGCATCTCGACGTACAGGCCGGGAATCGACAGACACCCCTCGTCGTACACCCACTCACCGTCGGATTCGACGATCTCGGGATTGATGATCGCGAGGGGCTCTTCGTGGATGTCCCAGACGACGACCTGCTTCTGCACCCCGATCTGCGGTGCAGCGAGGGCGATACCGTTGCCGGAGTCGACGAGGGTGTCGAACATGTCGTCGACGAGGCGGATGATCTTGCCGTCGACATCGTCGACCTGGGATGCGACGGTCTTCAGGACGGGGTCGCCGTAGGTGCGGATTGTGTACGACATCTCTGCCAGGCTACGGGCGTGTCCGCAGGCCACTACTTCGACGACGATCCGGACGCGCCATCATCACCGGTCCTCGTCGACGTCACCCTGCCCGACGCAGCGTTCGTGATGGAAACCGATCGAGGCGTGTTCTCGCGGGGCCATCTCGACACCGCCACGTCGATGCTGCTCCGCGCCGACCTGCCGATCGCGGGGTCGGGCGACCTGCTCGACCTCGGCTGCGGCGCCGGCCCGATCGCGCTCACCATGGCGCGCCGTTCCCCCGAGGCAACCGTCTGGGCGGTCGACGTCAACGCTCGCGCCCGGGAACTCTGTCGCCGCAACGCCGAACGCAACGCGCTGACCAACATCCGCGTGGCCTCACCTGACGATGTTCCGCCCGACGGTGCAATTCGCCACGATCTGGTCGAACCCTCCGATCCGGATCGGCAAGCCCGCTCTGCACGACCTCCTCCACACCTGGCTCGCTCGGCTCGATGCCGACGGGAGCGCCTCGCTGGTCGTGCAGAAGCACCTCGGCGCGGACTCACTGCAACGGTGGCTGATCGAACTCGGCTATCGCTGTGACCGTGTGGGATCGAAGGCCGGATTCCGCTTGTTGACCGTGCGCCACGGCGACCCGGCATGATCCCCCTCGACGAGATCCGGGCAGCAGCCGCGACGATCGCCGGCGAGGCGGTCTCCACACCCGTGTTGCACTCGGACGAACTCGATGCGTTGGCAGGGGCCACCGTGCTCGGCAAGGACGAATCGCGCCAGCGAACCGGATCGTTCAAGTTCCGCGGCGCGTTCAACCGGGTGTCGGCCATCCCGCTCGACGAACGTCATCTCGGTGTCGTCGCCGTGTCGTCCGGGAACCACGGTGCGGCCGTCGCCTGCGCCGCCGAGATCCTCGGCATCGAGGCGACCGTGCACGTCCCCGCCGACGTCGCACCGGCGAAGCGCGCGTTGATCGAGGGGTTCGGCGCCCGGATCGTCACCTTCGACCGGGCGACCCCGGACAGGGAGGCAGCGGCGCGGCGCCAGGTCGAGACGACCGGCGCGACCTTCGTGCACCCGTTCGAGGATCGCCTGGTGATGGCCGGTCAGGCAACGACGGCGTTCGAGTTCCACGAGCAGGTCGGTCCGCTCGACGTCCTCCTGGTGCCGATGTCCGGGGGCGGGCTGATGGCGGGCTGTGGGTCCGCGATGCACCAGCTGAACCGGGGATGCGAGCTGATCGGCGTCGAACCAGCTGCCGCTGACGACACCCGCCGCTCCTTCGCCGTCGGGCACCCGGTCACGATCGCCCAACCCGACACGATCGCCGACGGCCTGGCGATCACCGCGCCTGGCGAACGCACCTTCGAGATCAACTACCGGCTCGTCGCAGACGTGGTCACCGTCACCGACGCGCAGCTCGTCGACGCCATGCGCGTGGGCGCCAGCCTGCTCGATCGCCACTTCGAACCGAGCGGCGTCGCTGGGCTCGCCGCCGTCCTGGACGACCCCGCCAGGTGGCGCGGGCGCCGCGTCGGGGTGGTCCTCACCGGGGGCAACATCGACGCCACCCGGTTCGACCGTCTGACGTCGACGACCTGAACCGTCGGACGACGGCGATCAGAGCAGCCAGTCGACCGGGTGCAGCGAGTCCGGCTCGTAGGAACAGAACGTGCCCGTGCGCACGTGCTGGTGCAGGTGGGCGGCGACGACCGGCGCGAATTCGGCGAGGCGATCGAGGGAGTACCTGATCGAACGCGTCACGCTGACGCGGGCACGTTCGGCGTCGTCGAGGACCGTGCGGTTCCGGCCACCGAGGCCCACCGCCCGCTGCAGCTCCGCGACGAGGTACTCCCGATCTCGTTCGGCGAGTTCGACACGGCCGAGATCGTGGGCGGCGCGCGCATCCTCGATGTCCTCGTCGATGTCGGCCAGGCGTCGTCGATAGGCGGCCTTGGCGGACTCGTCGAGCACCGGGAGGCCGACATCAGCGACGTGGATCGGCGCTGCGCCCGTTTCCAGGCGCACGAGATCGCCGGCATGGAACTCGCGACCCGGTTCGGCGATCAGGCGGGCGATGTACCGGAAGCCCTTGAGGTCGTGCACCACCACCGAGCTGTCGCCCCACCCCACGGTCCGCGTGTCACCCTCGGACCGGAACACCGCCTGCGGCTCCGCCGTCGGCAGCGAGGCCTCGAGTGCGACGCGATCGGGCTCGTTCGCCCGCACATCGCAGCGCTCGGCCCACACCTCGGCACCGAAGGACGCCAGCGCATCACGTCGCGAGCCGTCGCTCGAACGTCGCCTGGTCTCGATGGCCACCCGACTCGTAGCCCTCGGCGACGACCAGCCTCGCCATCGCCGCCTCGAAGGGCGCGCCGATGGCCGTGTGCTCGGCCACGGCGCGGCTCGCCAGCGTCACGGCGCGGTCCGGCTCGCCGTCGATGATGCACAGGCGACCGTCTGCGAGCATCGCGTTCGCCCGGAGCACGCTCGATGGATACTGCGCAGCGATCGCACGCAGTTCGCCAGCCGCTCGCTCGAGCGTCGAGCGGTCGCCACGGGCGGCGGCGATCTCGGCCTGGGCGTCGAACAACGGCGCGAGTCGCAGGGGGCCGAAGGGCGGGCGCTCCTTCGACGGAATGTCGATGGGATGCTCGATCGCGTCGGCGATCATCGTCGCCGCCAGATCCGCATCACCGCGGGCGAGGTGCAGGAGCGCCAGTCCCGGCTGTGGCGACCAGGCATGTTCCATCGCCTGCCGATACGCGTCCTCGGCGCCGTCGAAATCTCCGGCCCGCAGCCGGACATTGCCCAGTTCGACCAGCGGCCACCCGAACTCGCGTCGCATCCAGGGCCGGAGCTCGTCGCACGCGGCCAGCGCTTCGGCCTCGGCAGCGTCGCAGGTCCCGCTCATCCTCAACAGCTCGGCTCGATGGACTCGGCAGCGGCCGTGGATGCCCCCGAACGCAACCCCATGCCGCCAATGTTCCATCACGTCGGTCCACTGCGCGGCCAGATCCGGCATCAGCAGACCCTGCGCGGCGCAGATGATCTCGCAGTACATCATGCCGGTGGTCAACGGGTCGGCCGCACCGGACATCAGCAGCGCGCCGACCTCCTCGAGCAGCTCCAGACCTGTCGTCATGTCGCCGTCGAAGATCATGATGCGGGCGCAGCAGGTCCTCCCGATCACCACCGCCGGCGTGACACCGAACTGCTCGCCGAGCTCGATCGCACGCTCGGCGTGGATGCGTGCCTCGTCCATGGCGCCGCACATGAAACGTTCGTAGGCCCTGACCATCGCCACGATGGCGCGAACCGGATGATCGTCGACACCATCGAGGTGACGATCGGCGTGTCGGAGCCAGCCGCGAACCGGCGCCATCAGTCCGGTGTCCATCATCAGGTACATGGCGATCATCGCTGCCGCACGTGCCGCCTCGATGGGATCGCCCAGGCTCACGTGCAGCGAATGCAGGTCCTCCCACGCCTGGACGCAGACCTCGAAGTCGCCGGCACCGTAGGCAGCCTCGGCTCGAACCTCGAGACACTCCGCCGACGAACTCGCGTCCTCACCGGAGACGAGATCGAGCGCCTCACGCCACCGCCCTTCGCTCACCGACCGTCGGGCGTCCGCGAGCCGCTCGTCGAGTCCGTCGGCCCCCATCTGTCGCATTGTGACATCGATTGTCACGCCTCACTGTCATCAGGACCAACAGGCTGATACCAGCACCAGCACACCGACAAGGAGCACCACATGCACATCACCAAGAACGACATCCCGGTCAAGATCGACGCGCCGGGTGCGATCGCTCGCCAGCAGACCGACTTCGGCGCCGCGTTCGGCGTCATGGGAGCTGAGTACTTCTCGATGGCGAAGGGAGCAGATCTCGCCCCGCTGCTCGAAGGGCTCCGAGGCGACATGTGCGACTCGGCGCACTGGGGCTACGTCATCAACGGCACGGTCATCGTCACCTACAGCGATGGCTCCACCGAGCAGTGCGCCAGCGGGGATGTCTTCCACTGGCCCGCAGGCCACAGCGTCCGCGTCGAGGAGGACGCCGACTTGATCCTGTTCAGCCCGCAGTCCGAGCACACGCCGGTGATCGAGCACATCAAACAGAAGATGGGGGTCTGAGCGACGTGCCGCGACAGCTCAGATACGGGCCGGGTCGACCTCGACGCGGACCCGCGAGCCAGACGGTCGATCGACGGAGTTCAACGCGACGCCGAGCGCCAGCCAGTCTGGACCGCGCACGAGGAAGCGGTCCGTCCCGTCGCCTCCGACAGCGATGTCGGCGGGGAGCTGGGCGACCAGTTCGCCGGCGCCGGCACCCGACACCAGTGCGAGCGCCCCGAACGGGGGCAGACCGAGAAGTTCGCGCCGGCTTCGCTCGCTGTCGAGGACGATCGACGGGTCGCCGGCGGAGGCGGCCCGGATCACCTCGTGGGTGGGCGAGAAGGTCTGGATCAACACCTCGGGGGCGATACGTCCGGCGCGCACGATCAGTGCAAGCGCCTGCTCACCGGCCCGGAAGCGCGGCGCCAGCATCTCGGAATCGAATTCGAGGAACGCGACGACGTCTGCCGAACCGATCCGGTGCAGTGCCGCCTCGGTTCCCACGTAGACACCTGCCCGTTCGGGCGGGTGGGTGTCGGCACCGGTGACCGCGACGACGGGACGAGCCGCCGCCGCCTCGAGCTCCTCGCGCAGCCTGGTGACACCGGGACGGAGGTTCGCGAACCGGCCGGCCCCGCACGACTGGCACACCGCAGGCCGCACGGACCCGCATCGCCGACACGAGAGCCGTCCGTCGTCGTCGAGCCCGACCGCAGCATCACACGTCTCGCATCGGATCAGCGCGCGGCACGATCGACAGGCGAGCACCCGCGCGCGACCCGTGGTGTTGCTGATGCAGACCACTCTGGAGTTCGGGTCGCGGATCCGCTCGATCAGCTCCGAGGTGATCAGCGAGCGTTTCCACGGGTCCTCTTCGGTGCGGGCGACCACGGTGACCGTCGGCCAGCCTGCACGCTCGCGAGCAGCCGGAGGATGCACCACGCCACGAGCGCCTGCGTAGTCGACGACAGCCGTCAACGTCGGCGCGGGCGACACGAGCACGGCGGGCACCCCGGCTCGTCGACACCGTTCGACCAGGACATCGCGTGCGTGCCAGGTCGGCGTGCGTTCGTTCTGGTGTGCCTCGTCGTGTTCGTCGAGCAGCACCGCCGCTGCGAGATCGGGGCACGGCGCCCACGCGGCAGAACGCGTACCGATCACGACGTCGACGCCGCCCGCCGCCATCGCCCACTCGTCGGGCACGACGGCGACCGACACGCCCGCTCGGCGAAGTCGTGTGGCGAGCAGGGCCACCAGGTCTCGCTCGGGAGCGACCACCAGCGTCGGGCCGCACCCGACTGCGGCGAGCAGCGTGGGCATCACGTCGACCCGTGGCGCGAGGCGCAGCACTCCCCCGCCGCTCTCCAGGAGTTCATGTGTCGCCGGTGAGACCGGTGCCGGCGCCATGCCGGTGCGGCGATCCATCGGCAAGCCGACGACCGCTCGACCGGGCGATGCCGTGACCAGGAACGGGCGGATTCGCCGCGCCGCCCAGCGGACCGATGCCCACTCGGCGAGTTCGAACAGCTCCGGGGCCGGCCCGTGACCGGTCACCTTGGCGATCGGCTTGAGCGACTCGACCGAACGACCCTCGGAGGGTTCGTTCGAGATCGCCGACACCCAGCCACCGATCCGGCGCCCGTGGAGTTCGACCCGCACGATCGTGCCCACGCCGACTCGAGCGGACAGATCGTGCGGGATCAGATAGTCGAACTGCTTGTCGAGCCCGGTGACATCGGGAACGACCCGCGCGATGTAACGATTGGTGTCAGACACCATTCGTTACATCGGGTCGATCAGGCGCCGACGGCGCTCTTGAACTCGGCCAGGCGACTCAGCTCTTCCCAGGGGAAGCCCTCGCGACCGAAGTGGCCGTATGCGGCCGAGCGCTTGTAGATCGGACGCTTCAGATCGAGGTCACGAACGATCGCTCCCGGGCGCAGGTCGAACACCGATCGGACGGCCGCCTCGATTGCTGCGGGATCGACCTGCGAGGTGCCGAATGTCTCGACCAGGATGCTCATGGGCTGCGCCATGCCGATGGCGTAGGCCAACTGCACTTCGCAACGCTCGGCGGCGCCGGAGGCGACGACATGCTTGGCGACCCAGCGGCCGGCGTAGGCGCCGGAGCGATCGACCTTGCTCGGGTCCTTGCCGGAGAACGCGCCGCCGCCGTGACGGCCCATGCCACCGTAGGTGTCGACGATGATCTTGCGACCGGTCAGGCCGGCATCGGCGAAGGGGCCGCCGCGGACGAACTGTCCCGTCGGGTTGACGTAGATCTCGAAGTCGTCGTCGGCGAACCGCTCGGGGATCATCGGGCGGATGACCTGATCGATCAGGTCCGGGCGGATGACCGTGTCGCGGTCGACGCCGTCCTGGTGCTGGGTGCTGATCAGCACGGCCTTGAGCGCCACCGGCCAGCCGTTGTGGTACTCGTAGGTGACCTGGGTCTTGCCGTCGGGGCGCAGGTACGGGACCTGTCCGGACTTGCGCACCTCGGCGAGACGTTCCGACAAACGGTGTGCCGTCCAGATCGGCAGCGGCATCAGGTCGTCGGTCTCGTTGCAGGCGTAGCCGAACATCATGCCCTGGTCGCCGGCGCCCTGCAGGTTGAGGATGTCCTCGCCGGACTTGCCGCCGCGCACCTCTTCGCTGGTGTCGACGCCCTGGGCGATGTCGGGGCTCTGCTCGTCGATCGACACGATCACACCGCAGGTGTTGCCGTCGAAGCCGAAGAGCGCGTTGTCGTAGCCGATGCCGTTGATGGTCTCGCGGGCGATCTTGGGGATGTCGACATAGGCCGTGGTGGTGATCTCGCCGGCGATGACGCACAGGCCGGTGGTCAGCAGCGTCTCGCACGCGACGCGACCGTCGGGGTCCTCGGTGAGGATCGCGTCGAGAACCGCGTCGGAGACCTGGTCGGCCATCTTGTCGGGGTGGCCCTCGGTGACGCTTTCGGAGGTGAACGTGTACGTGCTCATGCAAAGTCCTGTCGATGTGGTGAGCGGATGGAACCGAGAATGTCGGCAATGGTGTCGATGACGGCCCGAGCGACATCTCGCTTCGATGCGAGGTCGATCTCGACAGGCTCCGCGTCGGGCCGCAACAGCGTAACCGCGTTTGTGTCGTGAGCGAAGCCAACCTGTGGAGCACCGACATCGTTCGCCACGATCAGATCGAGCCGCTTCGCCGCCAGCTTCGCTGTGGCATTCGCGACCAGATCATCGGTCTCCGCGGCGAACCCGACCAGCACCTGTCCCGTGCGCTTGGTGGCCCCGAGCTCGGCGAGGATGTCGGGTGTCGGCTCGAGCACGATCTCGGGTGCGCCGTCTCGCTTCTTGAGTTTGCCCGCCGCTGACCACCTTCGGCCGGAAGTCGGCGACGGCCGCGCTCATCACGACCACGTCGTGGTCGGCAGCTGCGGTCGTCATTGCGACTGCGCAGCTGCTCGGCGGTCTCCACCTCGACGAGGTCGCAGCCAGCGGGCGTCGGCAGGCTCGCGGTGGACACGAGTGTGACCCTGGCCCCGCGCGAACGCGGCTTCTGCCGCAACGGCATAGCCCTGTTTGCCGGAGCTGCGGTTGGCGATGACACGGACCGCATCGATCGGCTCGCGGGTTCCCCCCGCCGAGACGACGACGGACACGCCGGTGAGGTCACCAGGCTCCGAGAACCCGCTCGACTGCGGCCAACGATGACGGCAGGATCGGCGAGGCGACCAGCGCCGACGTCGCCGCCGGCGAGGCGACCCGATTCGGGCTCGACGACGTGGACGCCGCGCTCGCGGAGCACTGCCACGTTCTCGACGACGCTCGGGTGCTCCCACATCTCGGTGTGCATGGCCGGGCAGACCATGACGGGCGCCCTCGTGGCGAGGAGCGTGTTGACGAGCAGATCGGTCGAGAGCCCCATCCGATAGGCAGCGAGCACGCGTGCGGTCGCCGGCGCGACCAGGATCAGATCGGCGCCCTGGCCGATCTTCGTGTGCGGAATCGGCGTGGTCTGGTTGTCCCAGAGCTCGGTCTGCACCGGCTCGGACGCGAGCGCGCTGAGCGTGGTTCGCCCGATGAAGTGCTCGGCGCCTTCGGTCATGATCGGCACGACGTGCGCGCCGGCGTCGACGAGACGACGACAGACTTCGACGGCCTTGTAGGCGGCGATGCCGCCGGTGACCCCCAGCACGATGCGCTTGCCTGCGAGCATCGACGTCCCCTCCAGCTCTCGGTCGGCGGGCCGCTCGTGCGGATCCGCTCGACGATCAGTCGTCGGCAGCCTCGGCAGCCGTGGCGTCGGCGGCCGCCTCGGCCGCGTCGTCGAGTTCCTCCACGACGTCCTCGGGGGCCTCCGTCCAGACGATCTTGTGTTCGGAGATCTCTTCGAAGGCGATCGAGAGCGGCTTGCGCGCCACCGATGACACCTGCGGCGGGATCATGTGGCCGAGGCCGTCACCGAGTTGGTTGAAGTACGAGTTGATGTTCCGGGCCCGGCGCGCAGCGAGGGTGACCAGGGTGAACTTGGAATCGACCGTCCCGAGAAGACTCTCGATGGGCGGATTGATCATCGTGTCGTGGTCGAGCGCCATAAGGGTCACAGCCTACCGGGCGCGAGCCGATTCGATGATCTGCAGCATCTCCTCGATCGTGTCGTCGAGATCGTCGTTCACGACGATGTGGTCGGCGAGGGCCCGACCGATCGGCTCTTCGACCTCGGCCTTCTTCAACCGGGCGAGCACCTTGTCGCCGGGGTCTCCTCGTCCACGCAGGCGGCGCTCCTGCTCGTCGCGCGAGGGCGGCACCACGAACAACAGCAGGGCGTCGGGGAACATCTTCTTGACCTGCTGGGCGCCGTCGACCTCGATCTCGAGCACGATGTCCTGGTCGCTGCCGGGCTCGGGCACGGGGCTCCCGTAGTAGTTGCCGAGGAACTCGGTCCATTCGATGAAGCCGCCGTCGGCGATGTGCTGCTCGAAGGTGGCCGTGTCGGTGAACACATAGGCGTCAGGTGCCTCCGACGGGCGCCGTTCGCGGGTGGTCCAGGACCTGCTGAGCCACAGACGGTCGTCGCGCTTGACGAGCGCGTCGACGATCGTTCCCTTGCCGACCCCGCCGGGGCCCGAGACGACGATGATCAACAGTCCGGCCCGGTCAGCCGAGGAGTTCGAGCAGCTTCGACTTCTGCTGTGCGCCGAGGCCCTGCACTCGACGGTTGTCGGCGATCTCGATGTCGTCCATGATCCGACGCGCCTTGACCTTGCCGACGCCGGGAAGCGACTCGAGCAACGAGACGACCTTGAGCTTTCCGACGTTGACATCCGTGGATGAGAGCGCATCGGCGAGCGACATGGATCCCATCTTGAGACGGGCCTTGATCTCGGCGCGGGCGGCTCGTGCTTCGGCGGCCTTGGCGAGCGCCGCCGTGCGCTGCTCGGGGGTCAGCTGTGGAGGTGTTGCCATGGGGTCAAGCTATCGCGCCGATGTCTGCCAGCCGGGGCAATCCGCGTTCGGTCGCCCAGTCGACGAGACCCGCCTGGATCACCGCTGCCGCGCCTGGGTCGGCGAATGACGCGGTGCCGACCTGGACCGCGGTGGCCCCGGCGAGCATCAGCTCGATCGCGTCCCATGCCGAGGCAACTCCGCCGACCCCGACGATCGGGACGTCGGGCAGGGCCTGATGGACGTCGTGGACCGCGCGAACGGCAACGGGATGGATGGCGCGCCCCGACAGCCCGCCCCCGCCTGCACCCAGCGTCGGGGCGAGCGTCGCAGGGTCGTACGCGAGGCCGAGCATCGTGTTGATGCAGGTCACCGCCTCGGCGCCTGCGGCCATCACCGCGTCGGCGACGTCGATGATGCGGTCGGTGTTCGCGCTGAGCTTCGCCCACCGGGGGCGCCCGCACACCGCCGTCGCGGCGATCACGTTCGCCGACAGCGACGCGTCGTGGGCGAAGATCGAGCCGCGCCCTTCGAGATTCGGACACGACAGATTCACTTCGACGGCGACCACCTCGGGCGGAGCTGCTGCCAGCAGCTCGGCCGCCTGCGCGTAGTCCTCGAGGCGTCGGCCCCAGATGCTCGCCACCACGGTCGCTCCGCTCTCGACGAGGTCGCCCACGACGTGGTCGAGCCAGTACTGCACACCGGGCCCCTGGAGCCCGACGGCGTTGATCATGCCCTGCGGCGTGGGGTGCAGACGCGGCGCGGGGTTGCCGGGCCACTCGTACGCCGCCAGCGACTTGGTCACGACAGCGCCGAGCGCGCCGAGGTCGAGGTAGCCGGCGAGCTCGGTGCCGTACCCGGCGGTTCCTGACGCCGTCATCACCGGCGCCCGCAGCTCCACGCTGCCGACGGTGACGCGGGTGTCGATCACGATGCGGTCGCCGCCTGCGCATCTGCAGCGGCGTGGTACTCCTGCAGCGTCTTCACCGTCAGCACCTCGCCCGTGCGTTCAGACAGCCCCTGGACCGCAGCGAGCGCAGCATCGACCGTCGTGACGCAACTCACGCGGTGCAGACTCGCGGCCTTGCGGATCTGCTCGCCATCGCTGCGACCGAGCGCTCCACGAGGGGTGTTGACGACGAAGCTGATCTTGCCGTCCGCGATCAGGTCGACGGCGGTCTCCCTCGCCTCGCCGTCGTCGCCGACCTCTTGGACCTTGCCGACCACCTGGTCGACCGGCGAGTCGAACGCGGCGAGGTAGGCAGCGGTCCCCTCGGTGGCCGCGATCCCGAGCCCCAGCTCGCGGAACCGTTTGGCGACCACGAGGCCGGCGGGCTTGTCGGGGTCGGCCAGCGACAGGAAGACCGTGCCGGTCGTGGGCAGGATCGTGCCAGCGGCAAGTTCAGCCTTGTAGAACGCCCGCCCGAACGTGTCGGCGATGCCCATCACCTCGCCGGTCGAACGCATCTCGGGCCCGAGTGCCGGGTCGACCTCGGGGAACCGGTTGAACGGCATCACCGCTTCTTTCACCGCGACGTGGCCACCGACCGGCTCGCGCAGGAGACCTTCGGTGCGCAGTTCGGCCAGCGTGGCGCCGAGCATCACCCGTGTCGCAACTTTCGCCAGCGGGACGCCGGTCGCTTTGGCGACGAACGGCACGGTGCGACTCGCACGCGGGTTCGCCTCGATCACGTAGACCGTCGTCCCCATCACGGCGTACTGGACATTGATCAGACCGCGCACGTCGAGCCGCTTGGCGATCGCCGCCGTGTACGACTCGATCACCTCGACGACCCAGGTGGGCAAGCGTCGGCGGCGGGATCGCACAGGCCGAGTCACCGGAGTGCACGCCGGCTTCCTCGACGTGTTCCATCACACCGCCGATCAGGACCTCGCCGGTGTGATCGCGGATCGCGTCCACGTCGACCTCGGTGGCGTCCGCGAGGAAGCGGTCGATCAGGACCGGCCGTTCGGCCGACAGCCCACCTTCCTTGCCGAGGCTGCCGAAACCGGCGAGTTCCTCCATCGCCCGAGCGAGGTGGTTGCGGTCGTGGACGATCTGCATCGCCCGTCCACCGAGGACGTAGCTCGGTCGCACCAGCACCGGGAAGCCGATGTCGTCGGTGATCGCCAGCGCCTGCTCGAGGTCGATCGCCGTGCCGCCGGGCGGCTGCGGGATCAGGAGTTCGTCACAGATCGTGTTCCAACGCTCACGGTCCTCCGCCGCGTCGATCGAATCGGGCGACGTGCCGGCGACCAGCTCGGGCGGGATCAGGCCCGACAGCTTCAGCGGCGTCTGCCCGCCGAGCGACACGATGACCGCCTCGGGTCGCTCGACCGCGATGACGTTGAGGACGTCTTCCTTGGTGAGGGGTTCGAAGTACAACCGGCTCGAGGTGTCGTAGTCGGTCGACACGGTCTCGGGGTTGCAGTTGACCATGATCGTCTCGAAACCCGCCTCGCGCAGCGAGAACGAGGCGTGCACGCAGCAGTAGTCGAACTCGATGCCCTGCCCGATGCGGTTCGGTCCCGAACCGAGGATCACGACCTTGCGGGCATCGGAGGCACGGACCTCGCTCTCGTCCTCGTAGGTCGAGTAGTGGTACGGCGTCTCGGCGGCGAACTCGGCCGAGCACGTGTCGACGGTCTTGTAGGTCGGCAGCACACCGGCGGCCTCCCGGTCGGCGCGGACCTCGTCCTCGGTCGCCGACCAGAGATGTGCCAGCTGCGCGTCGGAGAAGCCGAGCCGCTTGGCTCGACGCCACGCCCGGCGCGTCATGCCGGCGATGCCGGCATCGATGAGCACCGCTCGTTCCTCCGAGATCATCGACATCTGGTCGAGGAACCACGGATCGATCGAGGTCGCCTCGTGCACGACGTCGACCGGAACGCCCCGGTGCAGGAGCGTGCCGACCTGCTGGATCCGATCAGCGGTGGGAATCGCCGCCTGGGCGAGGAGTTCCTCGTCGGACAGGTCGGCGAGTTGCGCTTCGGCGGGATCACAGCCGAGACCGAGTCGGCCCTGTTCGAGCGAACGCAGCGCCTTCTGGAGGCTCTCGGGGAACGTGCGGCCGATCGCCATCACCTCGCCGACCGATTGCATCTGTGTGCCGAGCACGCCGGATGCTCCTGGCAGCTTCTCGAACGCCCAGCGCGGGATCTTGGTGACCACGTAGTCGATGACGGGCTCGAAGCTGGCCGGCGTCGACGAGGTGGCGGTCTGGGTGATGTCGTTGGGGATCTCGTCGAGCGTGTAGCCGACCGCGAGACGTGCGGCGATCTTGGCGATCGGGAACCCGGTTGCCTTCGACGCGAGCGCCGACGACCGCGACACGCGCGGGTTCATCTCGATCACGACCTGGCGACCGGTCGACGGCTCGACGGCGAACTGCACGTTGGAGCCGCCCGTCTCGACGCCGACACGGCGGATGCACGCAAGCGCCGAATTGCGCATCTCCTGGTACTCGACGTCGGTCAGCGTCTGGATCGGCGCCACCGTGATCGAGTCGCCGGTGTGCACACCCATCGGGTCGACGTTCTCGATGCCGCAGATGATCACGCAGTTGTCCGCGTGATCGCGCATGACCTCGAGCTCGTACTCCTTCCAGCCGTACACCGATTCCTCGATCAGGATCTCGCTGATCGGACTCGCCGTGAGCCCGTTCGCGGCGATGCGTTCGAACTCCTCCGGGGTGAAAGCGATGCCGGTGCCGCGACCGCCGAGGATGTAGGCGGGACGGATCACCGCGGGCAGTCCAATGTCCGCGACCACGGTCCGGGCCTCGTCCATCGTGTGAGCGGTGCCGGATCGCAGACAGTCGAGACCGATGCCGAGCATCGCCTGCTTGAAGATCTCGCGGTCCTCTGCCGTGGCGATCGCCTCGGCGTTGGCGCCGATCATCTCGGGCTTGCCCGGCACGCCGATCAGGCAGCGCTCGAACAGCTCCATGGCGATGTTCAGGCCTGTCTGACCGCCGAGCGTGGGGAGTACGGCGTCGGGCTGTTCACGGTCGATGATCGCCGAGACGACCTCCCAGGTGAGCGGTTCGACGTAGGTGGCGTCGGCGAAGTCGGGGTCGGTCATGATCGTCGCCGGGTTCGAGTTGGCGAGGATCACTCGGTATCCCTCGTCACGCAGCACGCGGCACGCCTGGGTTCCCGAGTAGTCGAACTCACAGGCCTGCCCGATCACGATCGGACCGGAACCGATGATGAGGATCGAGTGGATGTCGGTGCGTTTGGGCATCAGGCACGCGCCTTTCCGGTTGCCGCCTGCGCCATCATCTCGGCGAACTCGTCGAACAGGTAGTGCGAATCGTGCGGCCCGGGATTCGCCTCGGGATGGTGTTGGACGCTGAACGCCAACTCGCCGTCGACCCGCAGCCCCTCGCAGACGCCGTCGTTGAGATTGACGTGGGTCATGGTCGCCTTGCCCGCCAGCGAGTCGGGATCGACGGCGAAGTTGTGGTTCTGGCTGGTGATCTCGACCTTGCCGGTCGCGATGTTGCGCACGGGATGGTTGCCCCCGTGATGGCCGAAGGGCAGCTTGACGGTGCCGGCCCCGATCGCCCGGCCGAGGAGCTGGTGGCCCAGGCAGATGCCGAAGATGGGCACGTTGCCCAGCAGGCCCTGGATCGCCTCGACGCCGTACGGGGCCATCACCGGGTCGCCCGGGCCGTTGCTGAGGAACACGCCGTCGGGGTTGCGGGCGAGGATGTCGGCCGCACTGGCGGTCGCGGGCACCACCTCGACGGTGCCGTAGCGCGACAGGTTGACGGCGATGTTGCGCTTCATGCCGAAGTCGACCGCGACGATCCGTGTGCGATTGTCGGGGTCGAGCGCCGCGACCGTGTAGCCCTCGGGCACCGTCACCTGGCGGACGAGGTCGACGCCGTCGGTTCCGGGCTCGGCAATGGCCGCTGCGAGGAGTTCGGCCTCGCTCACCGATCCGAATGCTCCCGGCAGTGCACCGGTGTCGCGCAGGATTCTCGTGAGGCGTCGTGTGTCGACACCGGCGATGCCCGGCACGCCGTGCTCGATCAACATCGAGTCCAAGCTGGACTCGGCGCGCTGGTTGCTGTGGCGGCGGGCGAGCTCGCGCACCACGATGCCGCGGCAGAACGTGCCTCGAGACTCGAAGTCGGTGGCGTTGATGCCGTAGTTGCCGATGTGCGGCGTGGTGAAGGTGATGATCTGGCCGGCATAGCTCGGGTCGGTGATGACCTCCTGGTAGCCGCTGAGCACCGTGTTGAACACGACCTCACCGGCGGCGATCGCCGCCTCGGCGCCGATCAGCTCCCCTTCGAACACGCTCCCATCGGCCAGCATCAGCGCACCCTCGCGGATCGTCATGACGTCACCCCCACAGGCGAAAATTCGGAGCGGCCGTTGCACCGAGCGCAACGCTGGCTCCGAATTTCGGTCTTGGCGAACGCGAGCAGGTCCAGGTGACGCATGGTTATCCATTCTAGTGCATGAACATTCATCAGTGAACCGCCGATCCGTTGCGAACGACGGGCGTGCCGAGCAAGATCGTGTGCCGCACGCGGCCACGCAGTGGCATGCCGATGTACGGCGTGTTGCGGCTCTTGCTGGCCAACTCGGCCGGCACGACCTCCCACACCTCGTTGGGGTCGAAGACCGTGAGGTTGGCGGGCTCACCTGTGGCGATCGGGCGGCCGTGACGATCGGCGACACCGGCGATCGCTGCTGGCTTCCACGACATCGCTGCGACCACGTCGGCGAGTTCCATGTCGAGCGACGCGAGCGACACCCCGAGCGCGGTCTCGAGACCGAGCATGCCGGGGGGCGCCTGGTCGAGCGGCTGCTCCTTGGTTTCGGGAGCATGCGGCGCATGGTCGGTCGCGATCGCGTCGATCGTGCCGTCGGCCAGCCCGGCGCGGATCGCCGCGAGATCCTCCGCGGTTCGCAGCGGCGGGTTGACCTTGTAGAGCGCGTCGTAGGTCTCGAGGTGTTCGTCGGTGAGGCTGAAGTGGTGCGGAGTGGCCTCGGCCGTGACCGGCAGGCCGTCGGCCTTGGCCGCCCGGACCAGCTCGACACTCTTGGCGGTCGACAGGTGCAGGAAGTGCATCCCGACGCCGGTGAGTCGCACCAACTCGATGTCGCGGTGGAGCATCAGTTCCTCGGCGATGGACGGCCAGCCGGGCAGGCCGAGCCGGCTGCAGCACGACCCTTCGTGCATCACGGCACCCTCGGTGAGACGTTCGACCTCGCAGTGCTGGGCCAGGGTGATCCCGAGCCCATCGGCATACTCGAGGGCCCGACGCATCAGGAGTGGATCCTGCACGCCGTTGCCGTCGTCGGTGAAGATTCTCACGCCGGCGTCAGCGAGTTCGGCGAACGGCGTCAGCTGCGCGCCCGCACGGCCGACGGTGATCGACCCGGAGGGCAGGACCTCGCAGAGTCCTGCTCGCTCGCCCTGGCGGCGCACGAAGTCGACGACCTCGACACAGTCCTGCGTCGGGTCGGTATTGGGCATTGCGACGACTGCGGTGAACCCCCCGAGCGCAGCGGCCCGGCTGCCGGTTTCGATCGTCTCGGCCTCCTCGCGCCCCGGCTCGCGCAGGTGCACGTGCAGGTCGACGAACCCGGGCGACACGACCAGTCCAGTCGCATCGATCACGTCGTCGCCGTCGCCGGGCGACAGCTGGGCGGCGACCTCGACGATCGTCGTGTCATCGACGCGGACGTCGACGCGACGCTCGCCGTTCGGGTCGATGACGCGGGCACCGGTGATCAACAGGCTCACTGCGAGCCCCCTTCCGTGATGATGTCGGAGACGCGGGCGGCACTTCCCGATCCGAGCAGGTCGAAGAGAACGGCCATGCGGACGGCGATGCCGTTGGTGACCTGTTGGGTGATCACTGCGCCGGGCAGCTCGGCCGGATCGACGGCGATCTCGACGCCGCGGTTCATCGGGCCAGGATGCATGATCAGCGTCTGCGACGGCAGGGCCGACGCCCGCTGCGGTGTCAGGCCGAACCGAGCGGTGTACTCACGCAGGCTCGGGACCAGGGCCTCGTTCATGCGTTCCTGCTGCATCCGCAACAGATACAGCACGTCGATGTCGGCGATCACGTCGTCGAGACGGTCGGTGACGGCATCGGCGAACGACTCGCCGGAGTCGGGCGGCAGCAGCGTTCGTGGCGCCACGACGGTGACGTGCACACCGAGCATCCGCATTACGGCGATCGTGCTCCGAGCCACGCGGCTGTGCTTGACGTCGCCGACGATCGCCATGCGGAGCCCGTCGAGGCCGCCGGTGCGGCCGAGGGCGTTGCGCACGGTGTACGCGTCGAGGAGTGCCTGTGTGGGATGCGCGTGCCAGCCGTCGCCGGCGTTGATCACGCTGGCGGTCGTCCACTGGTCGATCAGCTGCGGCGCGCCACTCGATCGATGTCGGACCACGAACGCATCGACGCCCATGGCAGCGATCGTCTCGATGGTGTCGCGCAGGCTCTCGCCCTTGTTGAGGCTGGACTGCGACACGGCGAACGTCATCGTGTCCGCCGAGAGGCGCTTGGCGGCGGTCTCGAAGCTCAGGCGGGTTCGCGTCGAGTCCTCGAAGAAGACGCTGCACACGGTCTTGCCGCGCAGCGCGGGCACCTTCGGGTTGGCGCGGCGGTTCACCTCGGTCATGTGGTCGGCGAGGTCGAGGATGCGCACGATGCCGTCGGCGCCGAGGTCGTCGATCGTCAGCAGCGACCGTGTCGGTGTGGCCTCCAGCGTCACGAGATCACCACCCCGTCGGCGTCAGCGGTGACCCGTTCGTCGGCGCTCGTCGGCAGGTTCTTGCCGATGTAGTCGGGACGGATCGGCAGCTCTCGGTGGCCGCGGTCGACGAGGACGGCGAGCTGGACCGCTCGTGGCCGCCCGTAGTCCGACACGGCGTCGAGTGCGGCGCGGACGGTTCGCCCGGTGTAGAGCACGTCGTCGACCAGCACGACGGTGGCGCCGTCGATGTCGCCGGGGAGGTCGCTGACCGCTCCGGGGGTGACCGGTCGCAGTCCGATGTCGTCGCGGTAGAGGCTGGCGTCGACGGAACCGACCGGCACGGAGGTGCTGATGCGGGCGATCTCGGCGCCGAGGCGCTCGGCCAACCACACGCCACCCTGCTGGATGCCGACGAGGACCACGCCGTCAAGGCCTCGATTGCGCTCGATGATCTCGTGGGCCATCCGGGTGATCGCCCGGCGGACGTCGTCGGGCCCGAGGACCCGCTTCTCTGGAACCATGTTCTCTCCTCCGTGCGGGCCTCACGGGACCCGCTTCACGGTGTAGAGCACCGTAGCATCCGCTGCCTCCCGAATGAACTGCGACCGACGGCTCGTTCCCGGGCCAAGGGGTTCACGGAGTGCCGGAACGGGCCCTGGTCAGTTGCGCTGTCGGGTGCACATGATCGCCGAGGTGAAACGACATGTCGGCCGTGTCGACCATCCCCACCGTGCAGTGACTCTCGAAGAGCTCGAAGGCGAAATCGGCGATGTCGAAGCCTGCCGCGGCGAACCGCTTCGCCATCGACCTCCCGGCGCCCGCACTCGCCCCGGTCACCATCACTACATCCGGCATGCGCCCCTTTCCGTCAGCGACCGACCCTCGCCACGCGGAACCGGGACCGCCCTCCGCCAACTGGGTGCCCGGCCGGCTCGGACTACCGTTGCGGCATGCATGATCTCGTGATCCGTGGGGGACTCGTCGTCGATGGCACCGGCGCGCCGGGCCGCATCGCCGACGTGGTGGTGGACGGTGGACGGATCACCGCGGTGGTCGACGCCGATTCGGGCATCGAGGTGGGCGAGGCGACACGGGTCGTCGACGCCACCGGCAAGCTCGTGACGCCCGGATGGGTCGACATCCACAC
>CAVPIC010000004.1:0-245360 GCA_963704915.1 Ilumatobacteraceae bacterium
CGGAAGGACCTTGTGCACGTCACCGACGATGCCCAGGTCGGCGACGCCGAAGATCGGCGCCTCCTTGTCCTTGTTGATCGCGATGATGTTCTTCGAGCCCTTCATGCCCACCATGTGCTGGGTGGCACCGGAGATGCCCGCAGCGATGTACACGGTCGGCTTGACGACCTTGCCGGTCTGGCCGACCTGGTAGCTGTAGGGCACCCAACCGGCGTCGACGATCGCGCGCGATGCGCCGGGCGCACCCTTGAGCGCCTTGGCGAGCGACTCGATCATCTCGAACTTCTCGGACTCGCCGAGGCCACGGCCGCCGGCGACCACGACTGCTGCCTCGTCGAGCTTGGGACCGGTGGTCTCCTCGACGTGCACGGCGGTGACGGTTGCACCACCGGTGGAGCCCAGATCGGGAACCGGTGCCGAGACGACCTCGCCTGCGGCGCCGGCGCCGCCTTCGGCGACGAAGCTCTTCGGGCGGAACGCTGCCAGGAACGGGCGCTCACCGGTGAAGGTCGAGTTGACCAGCTTGGTCCCGCCGAACACCGGCGTCTGCACGGTGACCGAGTCGCCGTCGACGGTGATCGAGGTGGAGTTGGTGAGCACGGTGCGATCGAGCTTCACCGACAGGCGCGCCATCACGTCGCGGCCTTCGTAGCTCTGCGGGAACATGATCAGGTCGGGGCTGTCGCCACCGTCGATCACGGCCTTCATCGCGGCGGCGACGGCGACGCCCGGAAGCGCACCGCCGAGATCGCCGGTCGCGTAGACCTTCGCGGCGCCGTGGTCACCGAGCGCCGCTGCGGCGCCGGCGCCATCACCGGCGATGAACGCCGAGACATTGCCGCCGAGGCTGCGAGCCTGGGTGAGCAGTTCGAGTGTGCCGGTGGTCGGAGCGCCGTCGGTGGCCTGCGCGAACACCCAGATGTTGTCGATACCCATCAGTGGTCTCCTCAGATGACTTTCAGGTTGTCGAGGAACTCGACGATCTTGTTGAACGTTTCGCCGTCGTCCTCGATGACCTCGCCGGCCTCGCGGGCGGGAGCATCTTCGACGGAGGTGATCTGCTGGGCCCAGGACACCGACTCGATGCCGAGGTCGCCAGCGGTGACGGTGTCGACCGGCTTGGACTTGGCGGCCATGATGCCCTTGAAGCTCGGGTACCGGGGCTCGACCACGCCTGCGGTCACGGAGACCACGGCGGGCAGCGAGCAGGTGACCTCGTCGTAGCCGGCTTCGGTCTGACGTGCGACCTTCAGCGTGCCGTCGGCGATCTCGATGCTCTTGGCGAAGGTGATCGACGGGAGTCCGAGGACCTCGGCCAGCTGCTCCGGCACGGTGCCGGTGTAGCCGTCGGACGACTCGGTGCCGGCGATGATCAGGTCGACGTCACCGAGCTTCCTCGACGCAGCTGCGAGCACCTTCGCGGTGGTGAGCGCATCGGCGCCGGCGAGCGACGGATCGCTCACGAGCACCGCTTTGGCAGCACCCATGGCGAGCGCCGTGCGCAGACCGGAGGTCTCGTCGTTCGGAGCCATCGAGACGAGGCTGACCTCGCCGCCGCCGGCCGCAGTGACGAGCTGGAGAGCCATCTCGACGCCGTAGCTGTCGGACTCGTCGAGGATGAGCTTGCCATCACGCTTGAGCGTGTTGGTGGAGGGATCCAGCTCGCCGGGCAGCGCCGGGTCGGGGATCTGTTTCACACAGACGATGACGTTCATAAGGAGGTCCAAGTTACCGGTGCGTCAACTTGGGCCCAAACCCGTGCGAGCAAGTCGTCGCCGTGCATTGCTACGGTCGGCACCTTGCGGATCCTGTTGGTGGTCAACTCCTTCGCCTCATCGGTGACGGCACGCAACACGGTCATCGTCCATCGCCGCCTCAGCCGCGGTCACGACGTCGAGGTCGTCGAGACCAACCGTCGAGGCCACGCCACCCGTTTCGCCCACGATGCGGCCCGCCGCGGGATCGACGTCGTCATCGGCTTCGGCGGCGACGGCACGCTCAACGAGGTCGCGACGGGCATCGCCGGTACCGACACCGCACTCGGCGTGCTGCCCGGCGGTTCCACGAACGTGTTCGCCCGCACCCTGGGGCTGCCGAACGACCCGGTCGCTGCCGCCGACCATCTCGCCGACGGCCTCGACGCAGCCGACCTGCGTCCGATCGGCCTGGGCCAGGTCAACGGCCGCTACTTCTGCTTCCACACCGGGGTCGGGTTCGACGCCGCCGTCGTCGAACGGGTCGAGCAGCGCGGCTCACTGAAGCGGTGGCTCGGACATCCGTTGTTCATCTGGGCCGGGCTGTCGACGTGGATGACCGGCTACGACCACCGAACGCCCCACTTCCGCCTGCACGGCGATGGTGGTCCCGATGTGAACGACGGCTATTTCACGATCGTGCTCAACACCAACCCGTACACCTACCTGGGGAACCGGCCGCTCGACCTGTCGCCGGCGGCCACGCTCGACCGGGGCCTCGTGGCGATCACGTTCACCACGATGAACGCCGCGGCGATCCTGACCTCGCTCGCCGGAGCGCTGCGCGGTGGTGGCGTGAAGCCCGCCGATCACCTCGACATCCGCATCGACGTGACGCACCTGGTGGTCGAGAACGAGACACCGTTCCCCTACCAGGTCGACGGTGATGCACTCGGCGTCACGAAGCGGCTCGAGTTCACCCACGTGCCCGACGCCGTCAAGCTGGTGTTCCCGAGCTGAGCGCTCCCGCAGGCGCGAGGTGCTCCCGGCGCTGCGGGTACTGTTCGACGATGGCACTCTCGGACGAGAAGTACATCAGCGTCACGACCTTCAAGAAGGACGGCACGAAGGTCCCGACACCGACGTGGGTCGTCGAACTCGACGACGGCAAGATCGGCTTCTACACGTCGTCGGCGTCGGGCAAGGTCAAGCGGCTGCGGAACGATCCGAAGGTGGTCGTCCAGCCGAGTGACAGCCGTGGACGGGCGAAGGCCGACACGTCGCCGCTCGATGGCACCGCCACCGTCGTCACCGGACCCGAGCGCGACGCGATCTACGACAAGGTGGTCGCCAAGTACGGGTTCATGACCAAGGTGACGCGCGCTCTGGGCACGATCGGAGGCGTCCTCAAGCGCAAGAAACAGCCGTACGCGGATTGCGCTGTGGTGATCACGATCACCGAGTGATCGGCTCCGGCCGTCTCGTCGCACCGCGAGACGGGCGGCAATGCTCACTGAAGTCAGCGGCGCACGGGCCAGGCCGGCTCGCGGACTGCGCCAGAACGTCCGAGTGCGTGCAGCGCAACGTCCGGAACGTCGGTGCACACTCCGTCGACGCCGAGTCCGGCAAGCTCGATCAGGCGGGCCGGGTCGTTGCACGTCCAGGTGTTGACGGCCAGACCGTGCAGGCGACACCGTGCCACGAGGTCCTCGTCGAGCTGCGCTTCCCAGGGATGCAGCGCCCGATGTCCGGCCCCAGCAAGCCGTTCGATCGTCGGTTCGTCGACGGCGGCCGAGGTGAGACAGCCCGTGGCGATCTCGGGCGCGTACTCACGGCACGCGGCCACGGTGCTCCATGAGAACGACGAGATCAACCAGCGATCGGTTGCGCCCGGCCCTCGCCGACGCAGCTCGTCGATGACCGGGGCGACCATCGCCATCGTCGGGTCGTAGTCGGGATCGGTCTTCGAGTTCTTGATCTCGACGTTGACGAGCATGCGGTCGCCGCACGCGTCCAGCACCTCGGAGAACGTCGCCGGACCGAGCGCCTCGAGGTCGTCGAGCGACTCCGGAAGGGGGTCATGAGCCACGAGCAACCGGCCGCTCGCGGTGCGCCGCACATCGAGTTCGACGCCGTCGGCGCCCATGCGATCGGCGAGCGCAAACGCCTCGGGGGAGTTCTCCGCTGCAGCGGCCGAGGCGCCACGATGTGCGAGCACGAGCATCGGCTCATCATGGTCGAACAAAACGTACAGAAGGTGAACAAAGGACGAATGGACCCTTGCGGCGACAGAACGCGAGGCCTACAGTTCCTCCCGGCCCGAGCGGCCCATCGCCCCGCAGCGATGCCCCATCCCCCCCGGCGGAACCTCCGCCTCAGCCACTTTCGAGGAGCACCAACGTGTCGATCCTTGCGTCCAGCCTCACCCTTGGAGCCGCAGATTACGAATGGCGGGATGACGCCATCTGTCGCGATACCGACCCGGAACTCTTCTTTCCGGTGGGGACCACAGGACACGCGCTGGTGCAGATCGATCGGGCCAAAGAGGTGTGCGACGAGTGCACCGTGTCCAAGGAGTGCCTGGATTTCGCACTCGAGACCAACCAGGACTCAGGTATCTGGGGCGGGCTCACCGAAGAAGAGCGCCGCGTCATCCGTCGCCGTCGCGTCGCCGCCGCCCGCGCCGCCCGCGCGAGCTGAGCACCCGAAGGTCGGCACTGCCCGGTTGACACGGGGCGGCATCGCATCGCAGCAACGGGTCCGGGCCCCATCAGGGCACTCATCGACGATCGGGTGGAGCCTCAGCGGGTCGTCGACGATGCAACTGCTGCCTGCGCCCTCGGGCCGCTGCCGCGTGACGACACGACAGAACGCCCGACCCGCTCGGCTGCGATGAGTTTCGACGCGACCCGTGCGCACTCAGACTCATCGCTGGCGGACCGCACGCACGCGCGATGAGTTCCAACGCGGCCCGTGCGCACTCAGACTCATCGCTGGCGGACCGCACGCGCTAGCGATGAGTTTCGACGCGACCTGTGCGCGCTCAGACTCATCACTGCAGCAGTGCCCAGCGCTGGACTAGTCGTCCGTCGGGACGCAGAGTTCGATCACGGTTCCGTGCTGACGGTTGTATCCGTCGCCGAGGCCGGCACCGGCGAGATCGTCGCTCGTGGCCGGGCGGATGTCGATCGTGCCGTTGAGTTCGGTGGTGACCAGCGTGCGCACGATCGAGAGCCCGAGGCCCTTCGCGTGGTCGATGTCGAAACTCGGATCGACGCCTCGACCGTTGTCGACCACCCGGATCGTGAGGTTGCGGTCGACCTGTGACAGGCCCACCTGCACATCGCCACCGCCGCTTCCTTCGGGGAACCCGTGGTCGACGGCGTTCTGCAGCAGTTCGGTGAGCACGACCGACAGCGGCGTCGCCGTGTTCGCTGGGATCCGCCCGCCGTCGCCGCTCACCGTGAACCGCACCGGCCGGTCGGGCGACTGCAGGCCCTCCTCGGCCAGACGCAGCAACGGCCTGACGATCTCGATGAACGCAACGTCCTCGCCCGGCTCGCGCGACAGCGATTCGTGTACGAGCGCAATCGTGCGAATCCGCCGAACGGACTCCTGCACGGCTGCCTTGGCCTCGGGGTTCGTCAACCGACGGGACTGCAGGCGCAGCAGCGACGAGATCGTCTGCAGGTTGTTCTTCACACGGTGGTGGATCTCTCGGATCGTCGCGTCCTTGCTCAGCAGCAACCGGTCGCGCTTGCGCAGTTCGGTGACGTCGCGCACCAACAGCAGGCCTCCGGCGATCTCGCGGCCCGGTCCCGCGGCGGTCACGATCGGGACGCAACGACACAGCAAGGTGACGTCGGCCCCCTGCTCGAACTCCTCGACGACCGGTTCGAATCGTTCGAAGGCCTGCCGGACCGGGCCATCGTGGAAGCCGAGTTCGGCGAGACGCATCCCGACCGGGTTTGCCTGGATCCCCACCCGGTGCAACGCAGAGTTGGCGTTGGGCGAGACGTACGTGACCGTGCCAGTCGAGTCGAGGGTGAGCACGCCGTCGCCGACGCGGGGGGCGGCACTCGAGTCGGCGACGCGCCCGGCGAACGGGAACGATCCCGCCTCGATCATCTGGACGAACTCCTCGAAGATGTAGGAGTAGTTCCGTTCGAGCTCGCCGAGCGGACGGCCCGCGCGGACCTTCCACTCCTTCGACAGCACGGCGACGATCCGGTCGCCGTGGCGCACCGGGATCGCGAGCATGCGGGCATGGTTGATCTCGTCGCCGCCACCGTCGACCTCGATCGCGCCCTCGACGCGCTGGCCGCTCTCGAAGGCCCGCTCGATCAGTTCGGCCTCGCCGCCGTCGGCCCAGGTCCCGATGTAGTCGGTGACGTACATCGTCTGGTTGGTCGCCGGTCGGACCTGGTCGACGATCAGCCACTTGCCGGCGTCGGATCGCACGTAGAGCAGCAGGTCGGCAAAGCACAGGTCGGCAAGGAACGCCCACTCGGCAGCGAGCCGGTGCAGGTGATCGATGTCGTCACGTTCGAGCGCTGAATGCTCGCGGGCCAGTTCGGCGAGAGAGGTCATCACCGTTGATTCTGCCTGAAGTTCACGCGTCGCGCAGGTGACCGGCCAGACGTCCGAGCCCGGCGAGGTCGTGGATGTCGCCGTCGAGCCACGGAACCGAGATCATCGTCGGTGCCATCGCCGCCAGCTCCGCTCGCCGGTCGGACTCCCGGGCCGCGACCAGGGCGACATCGTCGAAGCGCGTCGCGACCTGCGTCAGCACCGATCGCACCTGAGCGACCGGCGCACCGAGGTCGTCGGCAACGGCGTCGGCCAGAGGCCCCGACGCCTGCTCGAGCAGTTCGGCGGCGCTGTCGGCCGCTGCGCTGTCGGCCAACTCCTCCGGCAGCACCCGGTTGGCCACGATCGCGCCCAGGCACATTTCGCGTTCGACGAGCGAGCGGGCAAGGAATCGGGCTTCGTGGCTCGGTGCGGTCTCGAGGGTGGTCACCACGACGAACGCGGTTCGCGGGTCGACGAGCAGTGCCTCGACCTCGCGAGCACGGCGCACGAACCCGCTCTCCATGGCCTGGAACAACACGAAGAAGTCGGCGATGTCCTGCAGGAACCGTGAGCCCAACACCCGATCGGCCACCTGGTAGAAGGGCTTGGACGCCACGGTGAAGAGCCGGGACCGGTAGGGCACGGTCAGCCAGCGGAGCAGGCGACTGCCGAAGAACTCGACCATCCGACCCGGCGCGTCGAGGATCGACAGCGCGTTGCGCGACGGCGGCGTGTCGACGATCACGAGGTCGAAGTCGCCGCGGGCGTGCAGGTCGTGGAGCTGTTCCATCGCCAGGTACTCGTGGCTGTGCACGAAACGGCTCGTGATGTTCTCGTAGAGCGGGTTGGCGAGTACCGCGTCGCGGATCTCGGCGTCCGGTGCATGACGCATGATCAATTCGTCCCAACCCGCCTTGGTGTCGAGCATCGCCACCCACACCTCGCCACGCACCTTGACCCCGGCATCGGCGAACGCCGCTGGGTCGATGCGCACGGGGGTGTTGCCGAACTCGTCGAGTCCGAGTGCACTCGCGAGGCGACGTGCGGGATCGACCGTGAGCACGAGCACCCGGCCCTTCTGGCGCGTCGCTGCAGCGATGCCGAGAGCAGCGGCGATCGTGGTCTTGCCGACCCCACCGGAACCGGCGACCAGGATCATCTCGCGACTGGCGAGGAGGTTGTCGAGATCGCTCACGGCCTACCCCGCTGTTTCGCGCCCCGCTGTTTGGTCGGCGCCGGATCGGGATCGAGTTCATCGGTCAGGGCGTCGGCGACGAGCGACACGACACGCGGGCCGGAGGCTCGCGCGAACAACTCCGGCACCGTGACGATCGGCAGGTCGGGCTCGACGGCGCCGGTCTCCGCGATCCAGGTGCGCAACCGGTCGAGATGCGTCGCCCCGGTCGAGCGCCGTGACTCGGTGAGGCGCGCCGCATCGACCACTGTCTGCGCTCCGGGGCCGACCGCGTCGACCAGGAGTGGCATCGCCTCGTCCAGTCGGTCGACGATGGCCTGCTCACGCCGGTTGAACATGGCGGGCAACACCCGGTTGGCGATCACCGCAGCGGCGTGGGCGCCGGTCTCGGCTCGCAGGCGCGCGAGCAGTTCGATCGTCTCGGTGACCGGCATCTCCTCGGGCGTGGTCACCACTGCGACGCCCGTGCGGGCGGGATCGTCGAGGATGTCGAGCATCCACTGGGTCTGGTCGCGCACCAGTCCGACCTGGACGAGATCGGCGATCACCCGGGGTGCCCCGATCTGGCTGACGATGTGCCCGCTCGCCTCGGCGTCGACGACGATCAGGTCGTAGTTCCGCTCGCGCGCCTCCCAGCAGAGCTTGCCGACACCGAGGATCTCCTTGACGCCGGGGGCGGCGTCGGCGACGAAGTCGAACGTGGACGCCAGCGGTCCGATCCGGCCGAGCAGCGGAATCCGGACGAACAGCCGGAGGTACTCGCGCAGCGAGTCCTCGGTGTTCATCGCCATGGCGAACAGATTGGGCGCCACCTCGGTCGGCTCGAACTCGAGTGTGCCGACGTCGAAGGCGTTCGCGAGCGCGCCCTTGGCGTCCATCTCGCACACCAGGGTGCGTCGGCCATGCCGAGCGGCGACATCGGCGATCGCTGCCGCGACGGTGGTCTTGCCGACCCCACCCTTGCCGGTGACCCAGAGCAGGTCGAGGTCGAGTAACCCCGGCCGACTCGAGGGGCCCAGGTTCAGCCTCCGAAGCCGATGCGGCGATCGCTGTCGGCCGAGCCGAGCTCGATGTAGGCGATCTTCGCCGACGGGATCGCGACGTCCTTGCCACGCTTGTCTGTGATCCACAGCACGTCGCTCGCCCCGGCCAGGGCCGCCTCGACACGCGACTTGAGATCGTCGCGGTCAGCGTCTTCGGCGAGCTCGATGTTGATCTCGCGGGGGGCCTGGGTCACTCCGATGCGTACGTCCACGTGCCCACGCTACCTGCACCCCCGCCACCACCAGTTCTCGTGAACAACTCTGCGCTCTGACCGTCGAACTGCTCACGAGATCCGAAGGATGGGGTGACTACCGTGGCGTCGTGACCAGCATCGTGATCCCCCTGTTCCCTCACTTCACGGCGCTCGACGGGATCGGCCCCTACGAGGTGCTGCAGCGCATACCGGACTTCGACGTGACGTTCATCGGTCACGAGCGCGGCGTCGTGCGATCGGACAACGGCATGCTCGGCATCGAGGTCGACGCGACCTTCGAGGAACTCCCCACGCCGGACGTCGTGGTGTTCCCCGGCGGATTCGGGACCCGGGCACTGATGGCCGACGAGCGGGTACTCGACTGGGTGCGCATCGCCCATGCGTCGACGACGTACACCACCTCGGTGTGCACCGGTTCGCTCGTGCTCGCGGCCGCCGGGCTACTGGAGGACCTGACCGCGACCACGCACTGGGGTGCCCTCGACGTCCTGAGCGAGCATGGTGCAGTCCCGACCGGCGAGCGCGTCGTCGAGCACCTCGACCGGCGGATCATCACGGCTGCCGGCGTGTCGAGCGGCATCGACATGGCCCTTCGCCTCGTCGAGCTGCTCGTCGATCGAACCGCTGCCGAAGCCGCTCAGCTCATGATCGAGTACGACCCGCAGCCGCCCTTCGACGCGGGTTCGACCGCCAAGGCCAGCTCCGCCGTGGTCGAACGGGTCGTCGAGTACGCGCAGGCCCGCCACTGACTCGCCGACGGCGCTCACGTACACGATGTGCCCGGCACATCGTGTACGTCACTCGGCGAGCGGTGAGAGCGCTGCCGCGAGGTCGCCGACGGTCCACTTGGCGTGCTGCTCGACGGTCTCGCCCATCTCCCACGAACGCACCCGCTTGACAACACCGCCCTGCGCAAAGAACGTCTCGCCGGTGAACTGACACGCCGTGCTGCTCAGGTAGGCGACCAGCGGCGAGATGTTGGCGGGATCCCATTCGTCGAACACGCCCTCCTTGGGGGTCATGATCTCCTCGAGACCCGGAGTCGCCAGCGTGAGGCGCGTCCGAGCACCGGGGGCGATGCAGTTGCTCTGCACGTCGTAGCGAGCGAGCTCCTTGGCCGCGATCTGGCTGAAGGTGGCGATGCCGGACTTGGCGGCGCCGTAGTTGGCCTGGCCGGGATTGGAGAACAGCCCCGAGGTACTCGACGTGTGGACGAGATTGCGACGCTTGCCGCGCCCGGCCTTGTGCTCCTCGCGCCAGTACGCCGCCGCCCACCGCGTCGGAGCGAAGTGCCCCTTGAGGTGCACAGCGATCACCGCGTCCCACTCGGCCTCCGTCATGTTGACGATGACGCGGTCGCGCAGGATCCCGGCGTTGTTCACGACGATGTCGAGGTCGCCGAACTCGGCGATCGCGGCGTTGACGAGGCGCTGGGCGCCTTCCCAGCTCGCCACGTCGTCGGCGTTGGCGATTGCCTGGCCTCCCAGCGCGCGGATCTCCGCAGCGACCTCCTCGGCGGGAGTCTGATCGCTGCCTTCGCCGTCGTTTGCTCCCCCGAGGTCGTTGATGACGACCTTGGCACCTTCTTCGGCGAACAGCAGCGCGTGCTCCCGACCGATCCCGCGTCCGGCACCGGTGATGATCGCGACTCGTCCGTCGAGTGAGGTCATGGTGGCTCCTTGTCGACCGGTGACCAGGAATCGCTGGCCACGGTCCCGGAACCGTAGCGATCCGGCCGCGACCGAGTCGATTCCCGACCGGTCGCGAGCCCCTACAGGAAGATCAGATCGACGGCGGTGTCGCGAGGGAACGTGGCTCCCGCCTGGATCTCGGTGCCGTCGACGGACGCCGACACGAAGGTTCCCGCGGTCGTCCCCAGCAGGCTGTTGACGGCGTAACCCGCGCCGGCGAGGACCGTCTGCGCTTCGGGGTAGGTGAGCCCGGTGAGGTCCGGGAAGGCGACGAGGTCGGGGCCCTTCGACAGCTGGAAGGTGACCGTGCCGCCGCGCTCGACGGGGGTGTCGGGCGCGGGCGCCTGGGTGACGACGCGTCCGACTTCGATGTCGTTGCTGAACACGTCCTCCCCCTGCGCCGAGACGAGCTGCAGTGCATCGAGCGCACCGGTCGCCTCGGCGGCAGTGAGATTCACGAGGTTGGGCGCGGGGCGCGGTTCGGGCCCGAGCGAGGCGGTGATCACGATCGCCGTATCGGGCAGCACCTGGGCCCCGGCGGTCAGTGCGGCATCGCCTTGGACCTGCCAGCGGATCACCGAGCCGGCCGGGACCTCCTCGGAGAACTCGGCAGGGGCCTCGACCGGAACGAGGCGGAGTTCCGTGAGCGTCGCGACCGCGTCGGTCAGGGCCATGCCGGTGAGGTCGGGCAGCGTGCGGAGTTCGAAGCCGTCACTGACCACGATCACGAACGTCTCGCCCTCGTCGAGCATCTCGCCGGCCACCGGGACCGTCCGGACGACGTGGTCGATCTCGGGGACCTCGTCGCTGCGCTCACGTTCGGTCTCGATCACCCAGCCGTTTCCGGCGATTTCGTTGAGCGCGACCGATTCCTCGACACCCGTGAGGTCCGGCACCTCGAAGGACTTGGTGCGCAGCAGCAGCCAGCCGGCGTAGCTGAGCAGGCCGACGCCGACGAGGACGACCACTGCGATCAGCGCGTACTTGCCCCACGGCCGCTTGGGTCGTTCCTCGTCGTACAGGACACCCGACCCCGATGGTTCGACGGGCGCCGTGGCCAGCTCGACCGTGGGCACGTCGGCGCCCGATGCGCCGGAGGATCCGGTGACAGCAGCGGCTGCAGCAGCGGCTGCAGCAGCGGCTGCCACGGCCGGCATCACGGCGGTGCCCGACGGTCCCGTCGGATCACCCGCGGCCACGACCTCGGCGCCATCGGGCTCGACGCCGGTGATCGGATCGGGCTCGGAGGCGACCTGAACGGCGCCGGTCGGCGGATCGGCCACATCGGTCAACAACAGCAGCGGGACCGCGGCGCCCGGGAGCCCGGGGGCGACGTCGGCCTCCTCGGATGCCGGTTCGGATGCCGGTTCCTGTGCTGGTTCCGGTGCCGGGTCGTCCTCGGGCGGCGCTGGCGGGGTCGGCTCGACACGGTGCGCGAGCGACGAGGCGAACAGGCTGGTCGCAAGCACCGGGATCGGTTCGGGCCGCGGAAGGGTCTCGGCAGCCGCGACGAGGGCCTTCGCGAACTCCGCCGCCGTCCACCGATCCTCGGAGTCGGGGCGGCCACCGCGTTCGAGCACCGACGCCAATGACCCCATGTCGGCGGTGACCGGCATCAGCTTGCCGACGCGGGCCGCAAGCGTCGACACGGTCGAATCGCCGGCGAACGGCACCTTGCCGGTGATCGACTCGATCAGACACAGCGAGAGCGCATACACGTCGGTCTTCTCGTCGACGTCGAGACCGAGCGCCTGTTCGGGCGACGCATAGCGAGCCACGTGGGTCGCCACGGTCGCCGGCTCGTGCCACGCCTCGGCACCGAGCAGTTGGGACATCGCGACGTCGACGATCCGCAGCCGGGCGTCCTCGCCGAACACCAGCTTCGATGGCGTGAGTTCGGTGTGGACGATCCCGCGGTCGTGCGCCGCCTCGAGCGCCCGCGCAGCCTCGAGGCCCACCACCAGCGCCTGCGAGGGATCGAGGAGTCGGCCACGGTCGAAGAGATCGCGAAGGCTTCCGCCGCCGAGGTACTCCACGACCCAGAACAGCGTCGACTCGCCGTCGAATTCGGTCTCGCCCCAGCCGAGCACCGAGGCGATGTTGGGATGGTTGATCGACATGCCGACCTCGACCTGCCGCCGGAAGGCCTGGCGAAACTCGGAGGTCACGGCCAGTTCGGGCCGCACGATCTTCACTGTCACGGGCCGATTGCCCTCGGTGTCGATGGCCTCGGTGATCACCGTGTTGGCACCGGCGGTCACCACGTTCTCGATCCGGTACCGGTCGCCCAACACGCGCCCCGCCAAGCGGTCCACCCCCGTAGGGGTCGGGTCAGGTGTGTCGGTATCCACAGCGGGCGAAACGCTATCGGCTGAGCAAGTCGCGTGGAGGGCGGGCATCATGGAACCCGTGACCGATCGCGTGCCCGACCCCGACGCCGCCATCGTCGACGTTGTCGACGACGATCCCCCCGAGCGCGCCACCGAAGCGACCGCCGACGACGACACCGGTGCCACCGCGAGCGGCCGACCGGGACGGCGACTCGATCGCGGCCTGCTGATCGCCAGCCTCGCAATCGCGTTCGGCCTGATTCTGATCATCTTCGGGTTCACCACGGCGCTGACCGGCGATGACGGGATCGATCGGCCCGAGGCGATCGAGTCGGTCCAACCGGTCGAGAACGCGGTCCAGGTGCTCCAGCAGGAACGCGTCGTCGTCGACCTCCAGGCGGGGTACGAAGCACGCCTGGTCATCGACGGCATCGAGTTGCCGACCACGGTGATCGGCCAGTCCGACGTCGATCCGTTCGAGCAGCCGGCGCCCGGCCAACAAGTCGACCTTCCGACGACAGCGGTGTTCGATCCGGGCAACAGCGTGATCTCGTTCCAGCCGGTCGAAGGCGCACCGATCGAGTCGTTCACCGAGGGACTCCACGAAGTCCAGGTCATCTTCTGGAGGATCGAGGATGGGCCCGAACAGGCCCTCAGCTACCGCTGGGAGTTCAACGTCATCTGACCAGGTTCCCCGAGCCCGGGCCTCCTGGTTCCCCGAGCCCGGGTCTCCGGGAACCACGCCGGTTCCGCGTGCCCCGGTTCCGCGTGCCCGGGTCTCCGGGAACCACGCTGCGTGATCAGGTGGCGGGGAGCTCGCCCGTCGCCAGGAGGTGCTCGAAGCCGGCCTCGTCGAGGATCGGCACGCCGAGCGTCTCGGCTTTGGTGAGCTTGCTGGCCCCAGCCGATTCGCCCACCACCAGCGCGAACGTCTTCGTGCTCACGCTGCCCGGGCTCTTTCCGCCGCGCGACGTGATCGCCTCCTCGGCCTGCTCACGGTTGTAGCTGACCAGCGTGCCGGTCACGACGACGGCCTTGCCCTCCAACGTCTGCGGCGTCGCCGCCCGGGCTGCAGCCGCCGCCTCGGCAGCGGCCGGGTCGCCGAAGCTGACGCCCGCATCTCGGAGCCGATCGATGTAGGCCCGGTTCGCGTCCTGAGCGAACCAACTCACGATCGTGGTGGCGATCACCTCGCCGACTCCCTCGACTGCGGCGAGCTCCTCGACCGATTTCGACACGATCGCGTCGAGCGTGTGGAACTCGTTCGTCAGCGCCAGCGACGCCGCCGGGCCGAGGTGGCGTACGCCGAGCGCGGTCAGCAGCTTCGGCAGTGGACGTGTCGTCGACTTCGCGATCTCGTCGACCAGGTTCCGAGCGCTGGTCGGGCCGACCCGATCGAGTTCGACGAGCTGGTCGACCGTCAGCGAGTACAGATCGGCCGGATCCCTGACGAGCCCGGCTGACGTGAGCTTCTCGACCATCTGCTCGCCGAGGCCCTCGATGTCCATCCCGCCACGTGACGCGAAGTAGGCGATCTTCTGGTCGCGCTGGGCCGGGCAGTCGGGAGCGACGCAGCGGGTGTCGGATTCGCCCTCCGGACGCACGAGCGGGTTTCCGCAGCGCGGACACGTCGTCGGGAACGCCCACGGCGTGCTGCCCTTCGGCCTCAGCGACAGCACCGGGCCGACCACCTCGGGGATCACGTCGCCGGCCTTTCGCACCACGACGGTGTCGCCGGGGCGGACGTCCTTGAGTGCCACCTGGTCCTGGTTGTGCAGCGTGGCCATGCCGACGGTCGAACCGCCGACGAAGACCGGCTCGAGCACCGCGAACGGCGTGGCGCGCCCGGTGCGACCGACCGAGACCATGATGTCGCGCAGCAGGGTGGTGCGCTCCTCCGGCGGGAACTTGTAGGCAATGGCCCACCGCGGCGCCCGCGAGGTCACACCGAGTCGCTCACGCTGCGCTGTGTCGTCGAGCTTGATGACGACGCCGTCGATCTCGTAGTCGAGGTCGTGGCGGTGCTCCTGCCAGTGCAGGCAGTGCGCGGCGACCTCGTCGATCGTGGCGAAGGTCTGCACGTGTTCGTCGACGGCGAAACCGAGACCGGCGGCGAACTCGAGCATGGCGACGTGGCTCGTGAACTCGGGGCCGCCGATCACCTCGCCGAGCTGATAGCTGAAGAAGGACAGGTCGCGGCTCGCCGTGACCGCCGGATCCTTCTGACGGAGGCTGCCTGCTGCGGAGTTGCGCGGGTTGACGAACGTCTTCTCCCCTGCCGCGACGGCGCGCTCGTTGAGCCGCTCGAAACTCGACCGGGTCATGTACACCTCGCCGCGCACCTCGACCACCTCGGGCGCCGCGTCGGGGAGCTCGTGGGGCACGTCGCCGATCGTCGCGACGTTCGCGGTGACGTCCTCGCCGACCCTGCCATCGCCACGTGTCGCGGCCTGCACGAACCGTCCGTTCTCGTAGCGCAGGCTGATGGCGAGCCCGTCGAACTTCAGCTCGCACACGTAGGTCGGCTCGGCGTCGTCGAGGCCCTTCAGCACGCGATCGGCCCATGCACGCAGCTCATCGGCATCCATCGCATTGTCGAGGCTCATCATCGGCACCCGATGGGTGACCGGCGAGAACGTGGCGCTGATCGCGCCGCCGACGAGTCCGGTCGGCGAGTCCTCAGTGGCCAGGTCGGGATGGTCGGCTTCGAGTTGACGCAGCTCACGCACGAGCGCGTCGTAGTCGGCGTCGCTGATCTCGGGGTCGTCGAGGGTGTGGTACCGCTCGTTGTGGTAGGCGATCTGGGCCCGCAGCTCGTCGACCCGCACTGCTGCGGCGGAGGCGTCGTCGTCAAGATGCGCAGTCATCGTCGGCCGAGGCTACGACGTACACCCACCCGCCGGTCACGTCCACGATGTGCCAGGCACATCGTGGACGTCAGGCGCCGAGGGCGAAGCGGGTGGCGGCTGACTGGTCCTGGACCCGCTTGCCGACGTCCGCGGTCAACCGGACGATCCGACGGGCGACCGACGCCGAGTGCATCGCCAACCCGCAGTGGGGCGTGACGATGCTCTGGCGCCGCAACAGCACCGGATCGCAGCCGCGCTGCACCAGGCTGCACCACAGATCGCTCAGCGCCCGCCACTGCCGTTCCGACGTGGACGGAACCGGGCCATCGGTGGGAATGACACCCCATGCGATGACGCCGCCGTCGGAGAGGAAGCGGGTCAGATAGCCGACCCACTCGACCAGCTCCGGCGCGACCGGCAGCGACACGACGTTCGGCCCGGACGCCAGCAACGTCGCGACGTCGCATGGTGCGCAGCAGTGCACGCCGGTGAGCGTGGTGGCAGGAAGTGCCGCCATGGCGCTCGACATCCGGTCGATCGCCTCGTCGGGCGGGATCGGGAAGCCGGGCTGCATCAGCTCGGCGAACCAGGGCTCGTCGAGCACCACCATCTGACGCGAGTTCGGCAGCGCATCGGTGACCACGTTGGACAGCGCCATGAGACGGGCGCGTACCGTCGACAGCGCCAGGTCGAACGCCGACTCACGGTCGAGGCCGGCGCGATGGAGTGCGACGCCGAGCGTGACCGGGCCGACGAACTGCCACTTCACCGCCGCGCCGTCGAGCCTGACCTTGCCCGCGAGGTCGAGGAATGCTCGCAAGCCGGTGAACGCGTCATGGCCGACGTCGGTGGCGATCGAGGCAAGTGGCTTCACCGATGTCGGATCGACGGCGATGGTCCCATCGGCGCCCATCGTCACCCCCGTCACGCCGGCGAGTGCTTGACCGAACATCAACTCGCCGGGCGAACGGCGCGGCAGCGTCGGGATCGTCGCGACGTCGAATTCGCCGATGGCGAACGCTGCGGCTGCTGCGGGATCGAGATGAGGGAGGCTGCCGATGCCAGCGGTGGCGCCGTCAGCGAAGGCAGAGCGGGCAGCGGTCTGCGTGCGGACGACGACTTCGAACTCGCTCACGACCCACCTCCCATCGGTGATCCCCCAAAATGTTGCCAGCCCGGCGGGCGCCGATCTGGGATGTCTGCATCGTTCCACGCTGAGCGGGACGTGACCGAATCGGTTCCCGGGTCCGGCAGTGGTCAGACGTCACGTCGTGGACATCGATGCATCGTCGACCGCATGCGGGTGCGCACGACCGCGATCGGCGGATTCGGCGGCAACCTGTGGGGATGTCGACAGCTCCCGACGAATCGATCGACCGGCTGATCCGGTTCGCGCCCTGGGTCGCGCGGATCGCCTGGATCGTGGTGGCGGTGATCGGTGGCAGCGCTGTCCAGTCGGCGCTCGACGGTCGAAGCTCGGCCGTCGCGTGGACCGCGGCGATCGGTGGCTGGGCGCTCTGGGCAATCGCCGCGCTCGCGCTGGCGATCACCGCGGTCTGGTCGCTGACCGTCGTTCGGGTGGTCGTTCCGTTGGGCCTGGTGGCGACCGTCGGTGCCGGAATCGGTGGCGCAACCGCAGTCGAGGTGGCGCTCTTGGGCGGGCCAGCGATCGTGGCCGCAGCGGCGGTGATGTCCGCCGAGTTCGGCCGTCAGTGGGTCCAGGCATCGGCCTACGGCGACGAAGAGCGGTTCCCACTGCGGCTCCCGGTGGGCGCAGGCTCGGCGGCGGTCGTGTCGTGGGTCGTGTGGGCACCCGCACTCATCGCCGGTCCGCTCCTGCTCGCCGCCGGGTCGTGGATCGCCGGGGCTCTCCTGACAGCGGTGGCGGCCTCCGGTGTCGTGGTGCTCGGGCCCCGGTGGCACCGGCTGTCGCTGCGTTGGTTCGTGCTGGTACCGGCCGGTGTCGTCGTGCACGACCCGGTCGTGCTGGCCGACACCTTCCCGCTGCGAACCGCGCAGGTGGCCTCGATCGGGCTCGCTCGCGCCGACACGCAGGCAGCCGACCTGACCGGGCCGGCGAGCGGTTACGCCGTCGAGGTTGCAACCACCGAATCGGTGACCGCAGTGTTCGCGTTCACGCCGTCCGAGCCGAACGGGAAGGCGATCCATCTGCGTTCGTTCCTGATTGCGCCGAGCCGCCCCGGACGCGCCCTGCGGTCGGCCCGAGCACGCGGCCTCCCGATGGCCTGACCTCCGACCCTGTCGTTGCGGACCCGACCCGAAAAGACAGGGTGACGCGCTGGTGGCACTCAGCGGCAGATGCCGCCGCCGAGGACCCGGGTGTTGGTCGGGTCGTAGGCGACGACGCTCTGGCCGGGAGCGATGCGACGTTGGGGCTCGCGCCAGCGGACCGAGATCGAATCGTCGGTCACGGTGATCGTGGCCGGCAACGCCCGGCCGTGGGCACTGCACTGCACGAGCGCGGTGCCGTCGACCGGACCGTCGACCCACGCCATCTGCTCGACGACGAGTTCATCGCGCACGAGATCGGCCTCGGTTCCGACGGTGACGGTCGCCGTGGCGGTGTCGACGTCGACGACGTAGCGCTTCGGCCCACCGCCCGGCAGTCCGATGCCCTTGCGCTGGCCGACGGTGACCAGCTCGACCGACTCGACCTCACCGAGGCGGTTGCCATCGGTGTCGACGACCGTGCCCGAGCGGAACGGGATCCGTTCGCCGAGGAACGAGGTGCGCCCGCCGGTGGAGGTGATGAAGCACACGTCCTGGCTGTCGGGCTTGGTGGCAGTGCGCAGGTCGATCGACGCGGCGAGCGAGCGCAGATCGGACTTCTGCATCCCTCCGACCGGGAACATCGTGCGGGCGAGCTGCGCCTGGTCGAGCATGTGCACCACGTAGCTCTGGTCCTTCGCCGAATCAGCGCCTCGCTCGAGCGTGTAACGGCCGTCGACGGTCCGTCCGATGTTGGCGTGATGGCCGGTGGCGACCGCATCGAACCCGAGCAGATCGGCGCGTTCTGCGAGGCGGGCGAACTTGACCGACCGGTTGCACTCGATGCACGGGTTCGGCGTGACGCCGCGGGTGTGGGCATCGACATAGGGGGCCACGACGTGTTCGTCGAAGTCGTCGCCGAAGTTGAACACGAGATGGTCGATGCCGAGCTGTTGGGCGACCCGGCGGGCGTCGTCGACGTCGGACACCGAGCAGCAGCCGGTGTCGCTGTCGCCGCCCCACAGCTTCATCGTGACGCCGACGACCTCGTGACCCGCGCGTAGCAACAGCAGCGCTGCGACCGAGGAGTCGACGCCGCCGCTCATGGCGCACATCACCTTCATCGGGCACTCACGACGAACTCGCGATCGGTGCGGACTCCATCCGGCGACGCAGCTGATCGACCGACGCACCGACCACGTCGATTGCCCGATCGACGTCGGCTGCAGTGGTGGTGTGACCCAGGGTGAGGCGGAGCGCGCCGAGTGCCACCGAGCGGTCGACGCCCATCGCTGCCAGGACGTGCGACGGCTCCATCGCTCCGCTCGCGCACGCGGACGCCGCCGAGGCGCACACACCGGCCTCGTCGAGCAGGAACAGCAGCGCCTCGGACTCGATGCCACCGATACAGACATGGGCCGACCCGGCAACCTTGTGCTCGCGAGGCACGGTCTCGACGACGCCGTCGAGACGGTCCTGCAACCCGGTGACGAGCGCATTGCGAAGGATCGCCAGGCGCGTGTTCTCCTCCACACGATCACGATCGGTGAGGTCGAGCGCGACCGCAGCGGCGACGATGCCGGCGGTGTTGTGAGTGCCACTGCGGCGTTCGCGCTCCTGGCCGCCACCGATGATCAGCGGCTCGACCTTCGGCCCGCCCCGTTCGACGAGCACACCGACGCCCTTCGGGCCGCCGAACTTGTGTGCGCTGAGCGAGAGCAGATCGACGTGCGGGGTGATCTCGCGCAGGTCGAGCCAGCACGCGGACTGGACTGCGTCGCTGTGCAACAGAGCGCCGGGGGCATGGCGTCGCACGATGCCGGCGACCGCAGCGATGTCGGTGACGGTGCCGACCTCGTTGTTGACGGCCATCACACTGACGATCGTCACGTCGGGCGTCGCCTGGAGGACCGCCGAGAGTTCGTCGAGGTCGACACGGCCGAACGAGTCCACGCCGACCACGCGTCCGTGATCGCCGAGGTGCTCGACGACGTGCAGCACCGCGTGGTGTTCGACCGCCGGACAGATCGCAACACCGCCCCGGCGGGCGACCGCTCCGGTGATCGCCATGTTGTCGCTCTCGGTACCGCAGCCCGTGAACACGACCTCGTTCGGGTGGCAGCCGACGACGCTCGCGACGGTGTCGCGGGCCTCGTCGACGGCCTGACGGGCTCGACGCGCGAAGCGGTGCGAACCGGACGGGTTGGCGTACAGCTCCGAGAGGAACGGCATCATCGCCTCGACCGCCTCGGCGCGCATCGGCGTGGACGCAGCGTGGTCGAGATACGTGATGGCCGGCTCCGTCACCTCGGCCACGCTACCGATTACATCAGGGGTCAGACCCGCGATGTATTCGTTACATCACGGGTCTGACCCCTGATGTGATTCCGGCATAGCCTCGGGCGGGTGCGGGGATACGACCATCGTTCGTACGGCGACGGGTTCGCCGACGTGTACGACGACTGGTACGCCGACGTCACCGACGTCGACGCGACCGTCGCACGGATGGTCGAGCTCGCCGGTGCCGGCGGACGCGTGCTCGAACTCGGTGTCGGTACCGGGCGTCTCGCCGTGCCGATGGCGGAGGCAGGCCTCAGCGTCGTCGGTGTCGACAGCAGCGAGGCGATGCTCGCCAAGCTCAGCGAACGCGACCCTGCCGGACTCGTCGACGCAGTGCGCGGCGACATCACCAGCGACCTCCCGATCGGTCCGTTCGACGTCGTGCTCGTCGCCTACAACACGATCTTCAACCTGCTCGGCGAACACGACCAACCGCGCCTGTTCCAGCACGTCGCCGAGCGGCTGGCTTCCGGTGGCGCCTTCGTGGTCGAGGCGTTCGTGCCCGCTTCCGACGGCGACCGTGGCGGGGCAACCTCGTCGGAGGTGACGGTGAGGTCGATGGCGGTCGACCACGTCGTGCTGTCGGTGTCGGTCAACCGCATGGACGAACAGCTGGCCGAGGGCCAGTTCGTGCAGTTCTCGCAGGACGGTGGCGTGCGACTCCGGCCATGGTCGATCCGCTGGGCAACACCCGACCAGCTCGACGCCATGGCATCCGCGGCAGGACTGCACCTCGACGCACGGTTCGGCGAGATGGGCGGTGCAGCATTCACGGACGACAGCGCCCAACACGTGTCGGTCTATCGCCGGGTCGGAGAGGTCGCGGGAGCATGATGCCGGAGTTCGGCTTGGGCGTTCCCAACGGCGGCGACTTCGCGGACCCGCGCCGTCTCGCAGAACTTGCCGCTGCCGCCGAAGCGTCCGGGTGGGACGGCTTCTTCCTGTGGGATCACGTCATCCGCCGCCGGCCGTGGCAACCGATGGTCGATCCGTGGGTGTCGCTCGCCGCCGTGGCAGTGGCGACCGAGCGAATCGTCCTCGGGCCGATGGTCACGCCGCTCGCGCGGCGCCGGGTGTCGGTGGTCGCGCGGCAATCGGTGACGCTCGACCGGCTGTGCGAGGGCCGCCTGCGACTCGGCGTCGGCCTCGGCGCGCCCGACGACGAGTTCACGCGTTTCGGCGAGAGCGCCGATCCCAAGCACCGGGCACGGTTGCTCGACGAGTCGCTCGACGCGCTGCAACTGCTGTGGTCGGGCGAGTCGGTCTCCTACCGCGGCGACCTGGTGACCCTCGACGATGTGGAGTTCCGCCCCACCCCGGTCAACGGCGGCATCCCGATCTGGGTCGCCGGCGGCTGGCCGGGCGGCGCGCCGTTTCGCCGCGCCGCACGCTTCGACGGCGTGTGGCCGGTCGCAAAGGCGGGCGGCTACCTCTGCGTCGACGAGTTCGTCGAATGCATTGGCGAGGTCCGACGCCTTCGCGACACCGACGGTCCGTTCGATGCATGCTTCGTCGACCGCAGCGCCGGCGCAGACGACTCGGAGGCCACGGACAAGATCGGCCGCCTCCTCGCCGGCGGGATGACCTGGTGGATCGAGTCGCTGGACGACCCGGCGATCTCGTTCGAACAGCACCGGGATCGCGTCCTGGCGGGACCACCGAGCTGACCTGCCCAACCACCCGTTTGTGTTGCGATTCCGGTGGGGCGGGTCACCGAAACCGCAACGCAAACGTGGAGTGGGCCGTCCCCGCTGGGCTGACCTGCCTCACTGAACACGCGGTACCGTTGGCGGCGCCATGGCGTACCGCTACCTCTGGACCCCGCAACAGCTCGGCCCCGTCGAGGTGCGCAACCGCATCGTGTTCTCCGCACACCTCACGAACTACGCACGAAACGGGCGACCGACCGACCAGCACGCCGCCTACTACGGCGCCCGCGCCGCCGGTGGTACCGGGCTCATCATCACCGAGGAGCACTCGACGCACCCGACGGACTGGCCCTACGAGAAGCTGATCCACGGCTTCCACCGCGACGTCATCCCCGGCTACCGCAAGATCACCGATGCCGTCCATCGACATCGGGTTCCGGTCTTCGCTCAGATCAACCACAACGGCGGTCAGGCCTCCTCGATGTACTCGCGCCTGCCGGTCTGGGGTCCGTCGCCGGTCGCCGATCCGCTGTTCCGCGAGGTGCCCAAGGCCGTCACCCACGCCGAGATCGACGAAATCGTCGCCGGGTACGCCCTCGTCGCCGAACACTGCGCCGAGGGAGGCTTCGACGGCATCGAGCTGCAGTGCTCGCACAGTTCGATCGTGCGCGGCTTCCTCTCCCCCGCCACCAACCACCGCACCGACGACTACGGCGGCTCGCTCGAGAACCGCGCTCGGCTGCTCGTCGAGATCGTCGCCGCGGTGCGCAAGGAGATCGGGCGCGGCATGGCGCTCGGCGTGCGGATCTGCGGCGACGAACTGATCGAGCACGGCACGACGATCGACGACGCGGTGCGCATCGCCGAGATCGTCGAGGCCACCGGCCAGGTCGACTACATCAACACCTCGATCGGCGTTGCCACGGCGAGCCTGTTCATGATCGAAGCGTCGATGCACATCCCGCCCGGCTACGCGATGTTCATCCCGTCAGCGATCCGCAAGGCAGTCGATCTGCCCGTGGTCGGCGTGGGCCGGTTCAAGGATCCGCTCCAGGCCGAACGGGCGCTGTCGGAGGGCCACTGCGACCTCGTCGGCGTCGTTCGCGGACAGATCGCCGACGCCGACTTCGTCGCGAAGGCACGCGCCGGCGCGACCGACGAGACCCGGCTGTGCCTGTCGTGCAACCAGGAGTGCGTCGGTCGGATGGGCCTGAACCGGTGGCTCGGGTGCATCGAGAACCCGCGCACCGGACGGGAATCGGAGGGCGTCGGCACGGTCAGGATGACGTCGAAGCCGAAGTCGGTGATGGTCGTCGGCGCCGGTCCGGCCGGGTTGCAGGCGGCGATCGCTGCTCGCCGCAACGGCCATCAGGTGACGGTGTACGAGAAGGAGACGGTGGCGGGCGGCCAGGTCCGCCTCGCGGCATCGGTGCCCAACCGGGCCGAGTTCGGCGACATGATCCGCAACCAGCTGACCGAGTGCCGGCGCTTGGGCGTCGAGTTCCAGTACGGCATCGGGGTGTGGCCGGGACTGGTCGAGGAGAAGCGTCCCGACCACGTGATCGTGGCCACCGGCGCCGAGGCGGCCCGCCCCTACTGGGTGCCGGACGGCGCCGAGAACGTCATCGATGTGCGCCAGGTGCTCGATGGTTCGGAGCAGCCGTTCGGCGACGTCGTGGTGCTCGACGAGATCGGCTTCCACCATGCGACGTCCACGGCCGAGGTGCTCGCCGACCGTGGCTGCGACGTCGAGGTGATCACGCAGGGCATGGTCGTCGGTCAGGATCTCGGCATCACGCTCGACATGGAGAACTGGTGGATCCGCGCCGGCGAGAAGGGGATCGTGCAGACCACCGATCTCGTGCCGATGGCGATGGAGGGCCGCACGCTCACCCTCCTGCACCACCCGACGGGCACCAACGTGACCCGCACACCCGACTGGGTCGTCCTGGCCGTGCACGCCAACCCCGTCGAGTGGCTCTATCGCGACCTGAGGGCCGCCGGCGTCAGCGTCGAACGGGTCGGCGACTGCGTCGCCCCCCGCCGCGCCCACGCCGCCGTCGTCGAGGGCGAACGCGCCGGCGCCGCCGTCTGACGAGCACACAACCACGTTTGTGTTGCGTTTCGGCGGGACGGGTCACCACTTCCGCAACGCAAACGGGGTGGGCGTGCAAGGATCGGCGGCGTGATCGACATCGACGCGGCGTTGGCTGCCCTCTCACTCGACGATAAGTGCCGCCTCCTGGCCGGCGAGACCACGTGGCGCACGTGCGCGTACCCCGAGGCCGGCATTCCGCAGATCAAGATGTCCGACGGACCCAACGGCGTCCGCGGTGAGGGCCACGGTGGAGCTGGAACGCCCGGCGTGGTGATGCCATCGGGCATCACCACGGGCGCCACATGGGATACCGATCTGGCCGAGGAACTCGGCGCGCTCGTCGGCACCGAAGCGATCCGCAAGGGCGCTCACATCGTGCTCGGACCCACCGTCAACCTGCATCGCACGCCCGTCGGTGGCCGCACGTTCGAGTGCTACAGCGAAGACCCCGAACTCACCGGCTCGCTCGGCTCCGCTTGGGTTCGCGGGGTCCAATCGCACGACGTGGCCGTCACCGTGAAGCACTTCGTCGCCAACGACACCGAGGTCGAGCGGATGACGGTCGACGTCGACGTCGACGAACGCACGCTGCGCGAGCTGTATCTCCGGCCGTTCGAGCGCACCGTCAAGGACGCCGGCGCCTGGGGCATCATGAGCTCGTACAACAAGATCGCCGGTGAACACGCGGCGCACAACCGACGGCTCCTCACCGAGATCCTGCGCGACGAGTGGGGCTTCGACGGTTTCGTCGTGTCCGACTGGTACGGCGTCCACGACGCAGCGCCCGCGGCGAACGCTGGCCTCGACCTGGAGATGCCCGGTCCGGTGCGCATCTACGGCGACAAGCTGGCCGCGGCGGTCGAGCGCGGTGACGTCGACGATGCCCGGGTCGACTGGCTCGTGCGCAACCTGCTCGTGCTCGCCAACCGGGTGCGCGCCGACGAGCGCTCCGCCGACCGTGTCGAAGAGTCGGTCGACGACCCGGACGAGCGCGCGCTCACCCGGCGTGCAGCGATCGCCGGCACCGTGCTGCTGCGCAACGAGCCACGCCGGGCCGACGCCGCACCTGTCCTCCCGGTCGACGCGGCAGCGGTCCGGCGTGTCGCGGTGATCGGCCCGAACGCCGAGATCGACCGATGCATGGGGGGCGGTTCCGCCAGCCTCACACCGTTCCGGCACCGCACGTTGCTCCAGGCGATCACCGACCGCCTCGGTCCGGGCACGGCGACCGGCGCCGAGATCGTGTACGAGACCGGCGTGCGCATCGACCGGCTCACCCCGGTCGTTCGCAAGGGCCAGCTCGTGAGCCCGACCGGGGACCCCGGCCTCACCGTCTCGTACGTCAACGGCAGCGACTGGACCGACGATGTCGTCCTCGAACAGCCGACCCCGACCACCCTCGTGCGCTTCTTCGGATCGGTTCCCGAAGGCGTCAACCCGCGCAAGTTCTCTGCGCACATCGAGGGCTCGTTCGTCCCGGACGTCGACGGCCTCCACACGATCGGCGTCGTGACCACCGGCCCGATGGCCGTCGCGATCGACACCGGCAACGGCCTCGAGGAGGTGCTCGCCGACCGGGACATGTCGCTGCCGCGCAGCGAGGAGTTCTTCGGATACGGGAGCATCGAGGTCACCCACGACATCGAGTGCCGCGCCGGCCAGGCAGTCCCGTTGGACATCGGCTTCGCCACCGCGTCAGGGAACGGGTTCGCTGCGATCCGCGTCGGGATCCGCCCGCCGGAGCCGGCCGACCTGATGGATCGAGCCGTCGCCGCCGCCGCAGATGCCGACCTGGCGGTGGTGATGGTCGGAACCAACGACGAGTGGGAGACCGAGGGCCACGACCGCACGACGATGGACCTGCCCGGCCGCCAGGACGAACTCATCCGCCGTGTCGTCGCCGCGAACCCGAACACGGCGGTGATCGTGAACGCCGGATCACCCGTGACCATGGACTGGGCCGATCCTGACGATCTGCGTTCGGCGCCGGCCGTCCTCACGTCGTTCTTCGCCGGCCAGGAACAGGCCGAGGCTCTCGTCGACGTACTGCTCGGTGTCGCCGACCCGGGCGGCCGACTGCCCACGACGATCCCGAAGCGTCTCATCGACCATCCCGCCCATCTCTTCCTCGCACCCGACCACGACAGCACGGGAGCCGGCACCCAGCGCTACGGCGAAGGCCTGTTCATGGGCTACCGCGGGTACCACGCTCGCGAACTCGCGCCTCGTTTCGCCTTCGGCCACGGCCTCAGCTACGGCGCCGCCGACTGGGGCCAATCGACCCCATCAGCGACCACGATCAGTGCCGGCGACACGGTCAGCGTGAGTGTGCCGGTCACCGCCACCGGTGACCGCGACGCCACCGTGGTCGTCCAGGGTTACGTTGCGCCGGTGGCACCGTCGGCGGTCCGGCCGCCCAAGGAGCTGAAGTCCTGGGCCAAGCTCGTGGTCGCTCCCGGCTCCACGATGGACACGACGCTGCAGTTCGGCCCGGAGGCGTTCCACCACTGGGACACCGCGACGGCCGGCTGGCTGATCGAACCGGGCGACTACGACCTCGTCATCGGCGCCTCGGCCGACGACGAGCACGCCCGCATCCGCATCACCATCGCCGGCGCCTGATCGTCGACTCCCCGATCCCCCAACTCGACGATGAGCCAACCGCCCGAATAGCGACACTTCGCTCATCGCTGATCCGAACCCCGACCCAGCGATGAGCCAACCGCCCGAATAGCGACACTTCGCTCATCGCTGATCCGAACCCCGACCCAGCGATGAGTCAACCGCCCGAATAGCGACACTTCGCTCATCGCTGATCCGAGACCACGCCCGCCCTCGGGGGCCGGGGGCCGGGGGCCGGGGGCCGGGGGCGGACCGCTAGCGTCGGAGCGTCATGGTCGGCATCGTCGCCAACATCATCACCGACTTCACGGATTGGATCGACGAGTTCTCCGCGAACTGGTGGTTCCTGCTGGTCATCTTCGCGGTGGCCCTGCTCGATTCCGTGCTCCCGATCGTCCCGGGCGAGACGACGGTCATCGCCGGCGGTGTCGCGGCGGGCGCCGGCAACCAGAACCTCGCACTCGTGATCTTTGCCGGCGCGTTCGGAGCCTTCCTCGGCGACAACCTCGCGTACTGGATCGGCCACCACTTCGAACCACGCGTGCGAGCGTGGGCCGCACGCAAGCCGAACCGAGCGGCCCGACTCGACTCGGCGGGCCGCCAGATCAAGAAGCGGGGCGGGATGCTGCTGGTCACCGCCCGATTCATCCCGGGCGGTCGCAGCATCCTCACGATCTCGTCGGGCATCACACAACAACCGAGGGTGTGGTTCGCGACCTGGGTTGCGATTGCGGTGACGATCTGGGCGACGTACGCGGCCGGGTTGGGCTACCTGTTCGGACAGGCCTTCGAGGACAACCACACCGCCGCGTTCTGGCTCGCGTTCGGTACTGCGCTGTCGATCACCCTGCTCGTCGAGGTGATCCGCTGGATCAAGGATCGCCGAGCCGCCAGGAGGGCGGCGCCGGCGGTCGCAGTGATTGCGCACGCCGACGACGCCGACCGTACGCTGGGCGGATGATCGCTCTGGTCCCGGTTCGCGACGGCGTGCTGCCTGCTGGCGCACCCGATGCGATCGCAGAGGCCGGCGGCCGAGTCGTGATCGCCGGGTCGGGAACTGCCGACGCCAACGTCGACGGGCTGGCGTCGCAGGTGTACCTCGCCGAACTCGGACCCGTCGAGATCGCACGCTGGACCGCAGCCCTGGCACCGGTCATCGCCGGACTCGCCGACAGCGACATCGTGGTGCTCCCCCACGCGCCGGACGGCCGCGACCTGGCACCGCGCCTGGCCGCAGCGCTCGAACGGCCGCTGCTCGCCGGAGCAACCGAGGTCGGCGCCCATCGCGTCCGTGTCGCTCGCCGCGGCGGGCTCGAACTCCACGAGCTCCGGCCGATCGGTCCATTCGTGGCCACGCTGCAACCGGGCACCCGCGGCGGCCTGACCCTCGACACGCCGCCCGAGGTGCACCAGCTCGACATCGACTCCACCGGCCTGTCTTGTCGGGTCGGGTCCGGAACCCCAGGGGAGGTCGGGACGCACGACGCCCACGTGGTCGAGGTGCTGCCGCCCGACGTGATGACGATGGACCTGACCGAGGCGAGCCGGATCGTCGGCGGCGGTGCCGGCCTCGACAGCAACGACCGCTTCGCCCAACTCGACCGGTTCGCGGTCGCAATCGGGGGCGTGATGGGAGCCACCCGCGTGATCACCGACCGTTCGTGGGTCCACCACGACCGCCAGATCGGCACGACCGGCGTGGTCATCGACCCCGAGCTGTACCTGTCGTTCGGCGTGAGCGGCGCGGTCCAGCACACCAGCGGGCTCGGCCACCCCGACCACATCATCAGCGTGAACACCGATCCGCACTGCCCGATGATGTCGATGTCCGACCTCGCGATCGTCGCCGACGCGAACGAGACGCTCGACGAGCTGCTCCGCCTGCTCGACGCCACCGGCACGACGCTGGAGACATCATGACCGTCGACGCCATCGTGGTGGGCGCCGGCCCGGCGGGTTCGGCGGCCGCGACGGTGCTCGCCCGCAAGGGCTACTCGGTGATCCTGCTCGAACGGGGTTCTTTTCCCGGGTCGAAGAACATGTACGGCGGCGTCGTGTATCCACGCATCCTCGATCAGCTGCACCCCGAGTGGTGGAACGAAGCACCGATCCAGCGGTGGATCACGCGCCGCTCCACGATGGTGCTCACCGACACCCAGGCACTCACCGTCGACTTCCGATCGGCCAACTGGGGTCGAGCTCCCTACAACGGCGCTACCGCCTACCGACCCGACTGGGACCACTGGCTCGCCAGCAAGGCCGAGGCCGACGGCGCCCAGCTCGTGTCTTCGACCACCGCCACCGGACTGCTGCGCGACGAGAGTGGGCACGTCGTCGGCGTCGCCACCGATCGCCCCGACGGCGACCTTCACGCTCGCGTGGTGATCGCCTGCGACGGGGTCAACAGCTTCCTCGCCAAGGAAGCGGGCCTGTACGGCGACGTCGATGCCGCCAACTACACCGTCGGGGTCAAGGAGACCATTGCGCTGCCCAAGCACGTGATCGACGAACGCTTCGGCGTGCGCGATCGTGAGGGTGTCGACATCGAGATCCTCGGCGGGACCTCCGGCGTCAACGGCGGCGGGTTCGTCTACACGAACTTCGACACGCTCGCCGTCGGCGTGGTGCTCAAGCTCCCCAAGCTCGCCGCCCAGAAGTTGCGTCCCGAGGAGATCATCGCCAACCTCAAGGCGCACCCCGGCATCGCCCCGCTGGTCGAGGGGGGCGAGATCAAGGAGTACTCGGCGCACGTCATCCCCGAGGCCGGGCTGTCGATGATGCCGAAGATGACCGGCGACGGGATGTTGGTCGCGGGTGATGCCGCTGCGATGTGCCTGGCGGCGGGCATCTGGCTCGAGGGCGTGAACTTCGCGATGGCGAGCGGGATGTACGCCGCCGAGGCCGCCGCCGAGGCGCTTGCCGCGAACGACACCTCGGCTGTCGGGTTGGCCGGATACGAGCGCCGTCTGAACGACACGTTCGTGCTCCGCGACCACCGCAAGCTCCGGCGCGCCCCGTCGTTGGTGTTGTCCGATCGTGTCCAGCACCTCTATCCCCACATGATCGCCAATACGGTGGAGCGCATGTTCCGCGTCGACAACCCAGCACCCAAGCCGGGTCTGCGGCGCGTGCTCAACGAGGAGCGCAGACGCGCCGGCGTCAAGCTCAAGGACCTGGCGAGCGATGCTCTCGACGGACTGCGGAGCTTCGGGTGAGCGAGCGCTGGCCCGAGCTGTCGTTCGAGGACCTGATCGGCACGACACGGTTCGACGTCCACGAACGCGCCCACATCACCGTCGACGACGAGATCTGCGCCGACTGCTCGACGCGCTGGCTGCGTGGTCGCATGTCCCGCCAACTTGTTCGTGCCGACGAGTGACGGCGGGATCCTCTTCAACTACGAGCAGTGCTTCGAGTGCGGCACCTGCTACCTCGTGTGCAACGAGGAAGGCGCGATCACCTGGACCTACCCCGAGGGCGGCCACGGCGTCGTCTTCAAGCGAACCTGACCGCGCGATGGGGACCTCGTGAAGATCGCCGTGTGCTGGAAGTGGGTGTCGCTCGACCGCGAGCGCGAAGCCGACCGCCGGTGGTCGGGCGTGTCGGCCGCCGACGAGGCTGCGCTCGAAGTTGCACTGTGCATCGCCGACCGGGCCGACGCGTCGCCCGGCTCGCCGGCGAGCGAGGTCACGGTGGTCTGCCTCGGGCCACCGAGCGCGGACGACGTCCTGCGCGAGGCCATCGCCGCCGGAGCCACCGCCGCTGTCCGGGTCGATGCCTCGACCGAACTCGACAGCCAGGTCGTCGCCGTCGCGCTCGCAGAGCACCTCGGCGACCGGGATCTCGTCGTGTGCGGCGACTATTCACTCGACCGCGGAACCGGCTCCGTCCCGGCGTTCCTCGCCGGCGAGTTGTCGATGGCCCAGGCCCTCGGCCTGCTCGAGGTCGCCCTCGCAGGCGATGACGCGAGCACGTGGTCCCCGGAGCCCGGGCCTCGGGGAACCACGAGCGCCCTGCGCGTCGTTCGGCGCCTCGACGGCGGTCGACGCGAGATCCTCGAGGTGACCCCGCCGGCGGTGCTGTCCGTCGAGGGGTCGGCCGCCTCGTTGCGCCGTGCCTCCCTGGCCGCCTCGCTGGCGGCTCGCACCGCCCCGGTCGCGACGGTCCGCGGGCCCCATGGCCGACTCCCGGAGGCCGAGATCCATCCCTATCGCCCTCGGGCACGGGTCCTGCCCGCCCCCACCGGTGGATCCCTCGACCGGGTCCGCCAGATTCTCGACGTGGGTGGCAGTGATGCCCACGCCGAGCTCCTCACGCTCGACGCACCGGCGGCAGCGTCGAAGATCCTCGATCAGCTCCGCAGCTGGGGGTACTTCGATGCTCCGGCATCGGAACGCCCCGGAGCCGGCTGAGCAACCGCGATGCGACTGGGCGACGCGACCTGGCCGGAGGTCGACGGCATCGCACGACGGCGTACCGACGGTGAGGTGCCCGCCCCCATCGTGCTGATTCCGGTCGGTTCCACCGAACAGCACGGACCACACCTCCCGCTCGCGACCGACACGATCATCGCCGAGGAACTCGCCGGGCGAGCAGTCCACCACACCGACGGCTTGATGATCGGCCCGACGATCAGCGTGAGTGCGTCCGGCGAGCACGCCGACTTCCCGGGCACGCTGTCGATCGGTTCGGCGGTGACGACCTCGGTGATCGTGGAGTTGGCGCGCAGCGCCGACTGGGCCGCCGGCGTCGTGCTGGTCAACGGTCACGGCGGCAACCACGCCGCGATCTCCGAGGCCGTGGCGATCGTGACCGCGGAAGGGCGTCGAGCTCTCGCCTGGTCACCGAAGTGGCCGCAGCGTCGCGATGGCGGGCCCGCCGATCTGCACGCCGGACGCATCGAGACCTCGATGATGCTGGCGATCGACCCTGGCCTGGTTCGCCTCGAGCTCGCCGAGCGTGGCACAGACGCCACGATCGCAGAGCTCCGTGACCGAGGCGTGCGCGCCGTCAGCGGCACCGGCGTCCTCGGCGACCCCGACGGTGCGTCCGGCGGGGAGGGCGAGCGGTTCATCACGGCCTTCGTCGCCGACCTCGTCCACCAGATCGAGCGCTGGCGACCGCTCGAGCCCACCGGCACGGACGGCTGACGTGCGTCTCCGGGTCGACGGGTCCTGGCAACGGTTCGACAACGTCGTACTGGCAGGGTCGCCGCTGCGCCTCTTCCGGCTGACCGCCGGCGGCGTCGCGGTGGCCGAGGAGATCGAAGCGGGTGGCGAGGTGCGCCGATCGACCCTGACCGAACGTCTGACCGACGCCGGCGCGGCACATCCTATGCCGTCCGACGTGGCGATGCGGCAGTTCGACGTCGACGACGTCACCGTCGTGACGCCGCAACTCGGGGGTGTCGCCCACGATGACGGGCGCATCACCGTCGACGACGGGTCCGTTCCGCCCATTGCCTCGGCGAGCCTGCGGCTCGAGGCCAACCGTGGACCAGCAGCGGCGCGCAATGCGGCAAGAGTGCTCGTTGCGACACCGCTGATTGCGTTCCTCGACGCTGACGTCACCACCGCGGATCGCGAGTGGTTCGCGCCGCTGCTCTGGCACTTCGACGACCCTCGGGTCGCGATGGTCGCTCCACGGGTGCGCGGCGAGGCCCGATCGCCGCTCGACCTCGGCAGTGAACCGGGACGGATCCGCGCCGGAACCCGGGTGAGCTACGTTCCGGGAGCCGCGCTGGTGGTGCGCGTCGACGCACTCGATGCGATCGGAGGCTTCGACGAGCTGCTGCGCTTCGGCGAGGACGTCGACCTGGTCTGGCGTCTCGACGAATCTGGATGGCACTGCCGCTACGACCCGTCGGTGACGGTGTGGCACCAACCGCGCAACACCTGGCGGGAGCGACTCCGGCAGCATGCCGGCTACGGCACGTCCGCAGCGCCGCTCGCGTTGCGGCACCCGAGGGCCCTGTCGCCGCTCCATGTGAACGGCTGGACGGCGGCGACGTGGTCGTTGGCCCTCCTCGGCCCCTTCGCGGGAGCGCTCGCGTTGGGACTGGGCAGCAGCGCGGCCCTCACGCGAAAACTGCCGGACGTGCCGCCCCGTGCCTCGTTCGGGCTGGCCGCGCGCGGCACCCTCCTCGCCGGCCGACAGATCGCGGAGTCCGCTCGCCGGGTCTGGTGGCCGATCCTCGCGGATCGCGGCGCTCCGCTCGCGTCGCGCCCGCTGGTGGGCGGTGCTGGCACTGCTGAGCGACACCAGGCGCGCGCCGACCGATCTTGCGTACGGCTGGGGGGTGTGGGCCGGGATGCGCCGCGTGCGCACACTGGCGCCGCTGGTGCCACGCCTCAGCGCATGGCCGGGGCGTCCGCGGACACGTGCGTGAATCGCGCCACGTCAGCGGCAGCCGGCACTTCCTCGCGGGCCTCGACGAGCGCCCGGCGCAGCCGGTCGCTGATGTCGTCGCAGTCGGCGCAACCCCAGATCGCGCTGTAGGCGATACAACCCAGGCAGATCGCGAAGGCGGCTTCGAGCGTGGCGGCCGCCGCAAGGAGCCCGATCAGCACCACCGCGACGCCGGGTGCACCGAGCACCCAGGCGAGCGATGCCGACGCCGTGAACGCGAGCCCGATCGCCTGCGCGAAGCGCTTCGGTCGGCCGGGAACCTGCCGCGATTCGAACCCGGGTCGGCGGTGGCGCAACCGTCGCTCGACCGCCGGGGTGGCGATCCTGGTGACGAACTGTCCGAGCGGCGAGAGCGTCGGGCCGGTGGCCACGCGTGCGAGGAAGCCGTAGGTGAGCGGCACGAGCACCCACCACTCGCGAACGACGACGAACACGATCGCCTGGGCGACGACGCCGGCAGCGACGAGGCGGGCCGAGGTCTCGTTGACCGGGTCGGGGAAGCTCAGGAGTGCTCGCAGGTTCACCGCGGCGACGCTATCGCTGATAAACCCGATCAACAAAGTCAGGATTGCCGGATCGACCGGTCGCTTGACTCCCGCAACGACGATGCAGCAGTAGCGTCGCCGAGGTGACGATCACGCTCACCGTTCGCACCGCGCCGTGGCGGGCCCACGTCGCACGCGTGGCGAGCACGGTGGACGGACTCGTCCCCGTCGTCAAGGGCAACGGCTACGGGTTCGGACGCGTCGCGCTCGCCCAGATCGCGTCGTCGTTCTGCGACACCGTGGCGGTCGGGACGGTGCACGAACTCGACGGGTTGCCCGGCGGTCTCCACGCCGTGGTCCTCACCCCGACGCTCGCTGCGCCGGCATCGACCGATCCGATCCTCACCGTCGGCCACCGGACCCACATCGAGTCCCTCGATCGATGGCACGGCCGGGTGCTCGTCAAGCTCGAATCGTCGATGCACCGCTACGGCGGGGGCGTCGAACTGATCGACGTCGCGCGGGCAAGAAGACTCGACGTGATCGGCGTCAGCATCCACCTTCCCCTGGCCGGATCGTCCGTCGAACACACCGACGAGATCCGCACGACGATCGCCGACGTCGACGCCGACCTCCCGGTCTGGCTGAGCCACCTCGACCCCCCGACCTACGCCTCGCTGCCCGCGACACACACCTACCGGCTGCGGCTCGGGACCTCGCTGTGGCACGGCGACAAGTCCGCCCTCCAGCTGCGTGCGGATGTCCTCGATGTCCGGCCGGTCTGCGACGGACAGCGCGCCGGCTATCACCAGGGCCCGGTCGACGGCGATGGCCATTTGGTGATGATCGGCGCCGGCACGGCGAGCGGCGTCACGGAACTGCCCGACGGCCGCAGTCCGTTCCACTTCGAACGGCGACGACTCCTTCTCCACGAGGCGCCCCACATGCACACCTCGATGGCGTTCGTCCCCGCCGGTGACCCCGTTCCCGACATCGGTGGGAGCGTCGACGTGCAGCGGCCGCTCACGATGACGACGGTCGACGCCGTCGAGTGGATCTGAGCGACCGGTTCCCGCGGTGGGCTTGAACGTTCCGACCTCGACGTTCACCGACACCGCTCCGTCCGCCCGGATGGCAGGGCCCGACGTGGTCCGCGCCGTCGCGCTGATCGGCGTGGTCGTGATGAATTTCCACGGCTACCTGATCCTCCGCGACATCGAATCAGGTGGCATTCATGCCCCGACAGGATGGCTCGACGAGCTCTTCGATCCGTGGGACGGGCCCCTGTCGACACGGTTCGCGGCGACGTTCGTCCTCGTCGCCGGAGTCGGCGTGACGCTACTGACCCGACGCACACTCGACCAGCCCACACGCGTCAGCGAGATGCGATGGCGCCTGGTGCGGCGCGGTGTGTTCCTCTACGTGGTCGGCCTGCTGCTGGAGCAGATCTGGCCGGGAACGATCATCGTCTACTACGGCGTGATGTTCGTGCTCGCGGCCGGAATCTTCACCTGGCGATCGAGATTCATCGTCGCTGCCGGCGTCGTCACCGCGGTCGCAGCCACAGTGCTGAGGTCATGGAGGTTCGACCGCGCCCGCAACGGCGAGTCGACGAGCTGGCTGACGTCGCCTGGCGACGACTCGATCCGCCGCTACGTGTTCGACGTGGTCGTCAACGGCACCCACCCGCTGCTGCCGTGGTTCTCGTTCCTCTGCGGGGGCATCGTGCTGGGTCGGATCCTGCCACTGTGGTGGTGGCGGCGAGCGGCCGTCGGCGCCGGGCTCGCTTCCGTGTCGGCCGCGTGGTTCCTGTCAGCGCTCCTCGCCTCCGACGACGGCGGCAACCTCGCCGGAGTGGTGTTCTCGATCGATCCGCTCGACCGCAGCATCGTGTACGTGACGAGCGCGCTCGGCACGGCACTGCTCGCATACGTGGCCATCGACTGGCTGGCCGAGCGCGTTCCCGCGGTGACCGACCCGCTCCGCCGGGCAGGACAGCTGACGCTCTCGCTGTACCTCGCTCACGTGCTCGTGTTCAACCTGCTGGTCGACTGGCTCGGATGGGTCGAGCCGGCCGGCACCTCCTCCGCGCTGCTGTTCGCCGCGAGCTTCTGGGTGGGTGCGATCGCCCTGGCCGCGTGGTGGCAACGCCGATTCGGGCGCGGTCCCGCCGAGTACCTCTACCGGGCGTTCGGCGGCTGACGGCCAGGACTCGTCGAACGACGCCGTGCTGCACGCCGGAGTCCTCGCCAGCCGACCGCGCCGGCACCCACGAGGGGACCCTGCTCACCGAGCCTCGACGGGGTGATCCTCGCCCCTCGGCTGTCAGGGCTGGCGCGCATGCTCGTCGAGCGACACCTGCGCAGCGTGGAAGAACGTCGACCCGAATCCGAGTGCCACGCTTCCGCCGACCACGACGAGCGAGAGGTCGAACGCGTTGCACATCGACGCTGCGGCGCGCCCCACGACGTCGCCGGTGCGCTGCATGATCTGATACGACGGCTCCGAGACTGGGCGGCCGGTGATGGCATCGATGGCCTGCCCGGATGCTTCGGCTTCGAGGCATCCCTGCGTCCCGCACGTGCAGCGGCGCCCACCCGGTTCGACGATGAAGTGCCCGATCTGTCCCGCGTAGCCCGACTCACCATCGAGGAGATCGCCGTCGAGGATGATGCCGCCCGAGACGCCGGCCGACACCGTGATCGCGCAGAAGTTCGGTTGGCCGCGAGCGGCGCCGAGCCACCCTTCGGCGAGGGCCAACGCTTTCGCATCGAGGTCGCCGTACACGGCGTGTCCCGACAGTTCCACGAGACGTGACCGCAGCGGGAAGTCGCGCCAGCCGGGCACGCTGAGCGGCGACACCAGCTCGAGCCCCCGGCTGGCGTGGGCTCCGCTGGTGACACCCAAGCCCCGCACGGCAACGCCATGGCGGGATCCCACGCGTTCCAGCATCTCGGTGACGATCAGTGCAAGCGCCGTGTACTGAGATTCGGGTCCGACGTCGGGCTCGATGCGTGCCCGGGCCCGGTCGATCAGCACACCACGGGTGGTGACCAGACCGGTCTGGAAGTGCGTGGCGCCGACGTCGACGGCCAGCACGACGTCGCCGAGCGGCACGCTCGGCGCGACGCTCGGCGCAGCGTCGGGGTCGACTGGAACGGCTGCGACATCGGACATCGGTCAACGAACGGTAGCGCCGCCTGGGAACTCATGTCGTGAGAACGCACTTGACCCCGTGGGGACTCGTGCCGATACCTCCATCGCCATGTCTCCGCGCGCAGCGACTTCCCGACGCGTCCCGCCACGACCGCGCCGTGGACCCGCTGGCACGCTGCTGGCAACCGCGGTCGTCGCTGCGGCTCTGATCGGCGTGGCGGCGTCACCGGTCGCGCACGCCGACGACACGACACCGACGTCAAGTTCCGCGACCACCGCACCGACGACGGCTCCTGCCACGACCGCGCCGGCACCGCCGCCTCCCACACCGGCTCCGCCAGCGCCGACGACCGTCGTCACCACCGCACCGGCCACCACCGCTCCCCCGCCGCCGACGACCGCTCCGCCAGCGCCGACGACCGAACCACCGCCACCACCACCGACAACAACGCCACCGCCGTCCACCACGATCGCACCGGCCGCGCAGAACGTCGTCGCCTATCCCAGCCAGATCGCCAACATCCTCGCCACGATCCGCTACCTCGAATCGCGCGGCAACTACACAGCACCGCCGAACAAGGGTCGGGCGTCGGGTGCGTACCAGTTCATCACCTCGACCTGGAACAACTACGGCGACTACAGCGATGCCTATCTGGCCCCACCCGAGATCCAGGACGAGCGGGCCGCCGCCGACGTCACACGGTTCCTCGCCCAGTGGGACAACGACGTCTCGATGATCCCGGTGATGTGGTACTACCCGCGGGCGGCTCAGGACCCGACGTTGCTCGACATCGTGCCGGTGCCCTCCGCCGGCAACGTGCTGACGGTCCGCGAGTACCAGCAGCGGTGGCTCGGCGTCTGGGCATTCCTCTCGGGGCAGCCGATCCCGCAGACCCTGACGGCCGAAGCTCGCCTGGCGCGGCTCGGATTCGCCCCCGAGCTCGCTGCGCCGACCGCCGTCGATCCGTCGACGCCGGCAGTCGAACGGACCGCCGAGGTGGCGTTCCCCGTGCTCGGCCCGACCCGTCTCGCGGCCCCCGAGTGCGGCGATGCACAGGACGTCGCCCAGAACGCCGGGAGTACGGGGTCGGCGGCCGAGATCGAGGCCGCCGGACTCTGCGCCGAGGAGGCGCCGGGCATCGTCTTCGGCGTCAAGATGCAACCGGTGCTCGCAGTGGTCGACGGGGTGATCACCGACGTCCGTGATGTGCCGGGCGACACGATCTCCGTGACGATCACCGACACGACGGGGCGCAGCTTCGTGCTCGCCGGGTTCAACGACGACACCCCCGGCACGAACGACGGCGCCGCACCCGACCATCTCCGCTTGACTGCGCTCGCCGTCGTCGGCCAGAGCGTGCGCGCCGGCCAAGTGCTCGGGTTCATGGGCGACACCGACCCGCTGCCGATCGGCATCCGCTCCGACGTGCCCACCGACGCGACCGTCCAGATCCCGATCGACGAGGTCGCCCCCCACATCCGCTTGACGATCGTGGACCTCGACGGAACCCCGGTCGACGCCTACGGACCGGTGATCGATGCCCTGTTCCGACAGGTCTGCTCGGTCGGCATCGGCCCGTGGTCCGGCATCCAGAACGGTCTCGGCCTCGACCCGGTCGTCACCGAGACCACCGACGACAACCGTGAGATCGACTCGGAGTGGGAGGTCACCTCGACCGGTGTCGTAAACGCGTCGGGCTGGGCCGCGATGATCTATCCCAGCGAGAGCTGCGGGTGGGCGCCACCGGAGAAGCGTGGGCCCGGCGCGGCCGGCCCCACGACGATTCCGGTCAGCTGGCTGACGCCGATCGACTTACCCACCTCGATCTGGGTCGAACTCGCCGTGCGCGACGACACGTCGCTCGCGGTGCCGATGATGCGACCCTGACCGACGCAGGCGCTGCATCGGTCAGCCGGTTGATCAGCCGGTTGGTCAGCCGACGCGGCGGGCGTCTTCGATCAGGTTGATCTCGTACAGGACCTCGTCGAGCGCGTGCTCGGCACTGATCGCCGAGAACCGCTGCGGGTTGTCCGACGTGCAGCACGACGGCACGGGCGACAGGATCGTCCACGGCCGGGGGTGGCAGAACTGCACCACGCTGTAGCGCTCGCCTTCGTAGCCCGGCGCGGCAACCACCCGATGCCACCCGATCGGGATGACGCCGTTCGTGAGCCGCTCCAACATGATCCCGGTGTTGATGATCACCGCGTCGTCCGGCGGCGTGGCATCGACCCAGTCGTCGCCGACCCGGACCTGCAAGCCCGGGGCCGTCGCGCGCGGGAGCGCCGTGATCAGGTTGATGTCGCCGTGCTGGCCCGCCCATTCGTGGCCCTCCGCGGCGAGCTCGGACATCGCGGGGTACCGGATCGCCCTCGTCAAGGTCGGGCCGTCGGCGACCATGTCGTCGAAGAACGTCTCGTGACACCCGATGCCCTCGGCGATCACCCGCAGGAATCGCCGCTGCAGATCAGCGATCGACTCGTGGAAGCGGAACAGCACCTCGGTGATGCCCGGCACGGCCGACTCGGGCAGCAGCTGGTCGGGGTACGCCGTCGGGAACTTGGTCTTCAGCGGGTGCCCCGCGGCGATTGGTGCTGACCAGTTGAGCATCTCCTTCCAGTCGGGCTTGTCACTCGATGCGGCGGTCTCGACCAGCAGGCCCGTGTACCCGGTCTGGCCGTGGGCTCCCGGAGCGATGAACTGCTGCTTGATCGCCTCGTCGAGCTCGAAGAACTCGCGCAGCATTGCATAGGTCGTGTCGAGGAGGTCGTCGGAGAGATCGTGGCTCGTGTAGACGAAGCCGGTCTCGAGGCTCCGGCGGACGCCGTCGACAACGGCCCGCCGGGCGGCACCGGTGCTCGACTCGAACGCGAGCAGGTCGACATCGAGGATCTGATCGGTCATCGTCGCAACGCTAGCCGTGCCCACACTCCTCCACGTTTGGGAGGGCGGGTCTCAGGCAGGGACGCCGTCGGGGGCGAACAGCGCCGGCCAGCCGCCGGTGTGGATGAACACGACGTCGGAGCCGAAGCGATGTTCGGCGGCGAGACCGAGCAGACCGGAGCAACCCTTGCCGGAGTATGTGCGATCGAGCAGCCAGCCGCCGTGTCGTGCAGCCCACCGGATCGCCGCGTCGCCGGCCTCGGTCGGCACCGCGTAGTCCTCGCCGATCCACCGCGTGTCGACCTCGACGTCCTCCTGAGCGACGATGGCGGTCGACTGCATCAAGGTGAGGGTCTGGTTGGCCAACCCGGCGATGTCCGGCCGTCCGACGTTGACACCCTTCGCGACACCGATCGCAACCACGTCAGGGACGTCTCGGCCGGCATGTGCCGCGGCGGCCCGACCCGCCAGCAGCCCGGCGTGCGTGCCGCCGCTCGACGACGTGAACACCACGTGGCTCGGCGACACGCCGACCGCGTCGCACTGGTCGAGCAACTCGACGAACGCCGCGGCGTAGCCGAGCGCGCCGACCGCCGTGCTCCCACCGATCGGGATCGCATACGGCGACAGCCCCTCGGCGACCAACTGGTCCGTGACCGCCTCGCGGGCGATCTCGAGTTCACCCCAGTGGCTCTCCTCCGCACCGGTGAAGTGCAGTTGCGCGCCGAAGAGCACCGACAGCAGCTGATTGCCGGTCGCCTCGGCGGGGCGGTCGCCGGACAGCACCAGGTGCGTCTCGAGCCCGAGCCGGGCGCCGGCCGCCGCCGTCATCCGGCAGTGGTTCGACTGCGCCGCGCCGACGGTGACGAGCGCCCGCGCCCCCGTCGCCACTGCCTCACCGCACAGGAACTCGAGCTTGCGCGCCTTGTTGCCACCGCCGCCGAGGCCCGTCAGATCGTCGCGTTTCACCCACAGCCGACTCGCTCCTGCGAGTGTCGGGCCGACCTCGATCGGCGTGGGCAGCGTGGCGAGCGGGGCTCGCTCGAGATGATCGAACACCGCGCCCATGCTAGGCAGTGTGGCCGATGGCCACCGACTGGAACCCGCTGCTGCGCGATCAGTTCGAGCTGCCCTACTGGGAGGAACTCCAGCAGTTCGTCGCGCGCGAGCGACGCGAACATCCGGTGTACCCGCCGGCGGACGAGGTGTTCACGGCGCTCCACCTCACGCCGTACGCCGACGTCAAGGTGATGATCCTCGGCCAGGATCCGTACCACGGCCCCGGCCAGGCGCATGGCCTGTGCTTCTCGGTTCGTCGGGGCGTCCGCGTGCCCCCGTCGCTGGTCAACATCCACAAGGAACTGCATGCCGACCTCGGTGTGCCGATCCCCGGCCACGGCAACCTCGAACCGTGGGCGAGACGCGGTGTGCTGCTGTTGAACACGACGCTCACCGTTCGCGGCGGCGCAGCCGGATCACACCAGAAGCACGGATGGGAGACCTTCACCGATCAAGTGATCCGGGTCGTCGACGCCAAGGCCGACCCGGTGGTGTTCGTCCTGTGGGGTGCCTCGGCACGCAGGAAGCGTGCGCTCATCGACACCGAGCGACACACCGTGGTCGAGTCCGCTCACCCGTCGCCGCTGTCGGCCCACACCGGGTTCTTCGGGAGCAGGCCGTTCAGCCGGACGAATGCCGCGCTGCTCGACGCGGGACGCGAGCCTGTCGATTGGGACCTGACCGACTGCGTCGTCGCCCGCGGGAGAACCGAAGGAACGGGGATCGACGAATGAGGAGCTGGCACTGATGCCGTGGACGACGAGTGATCGGGTGATGGGACTTCGGGAGCGACACGTCAGCATCGATGTGTTCGTCGACATGCTCGACGGCTGGCGCCGCCACATCTCGGGGCGCAACGCATCGGTGCTCGCGTTCTTCGGGTTCCTGTCGATCTTCCCGCTCCTACTCGCGGCGACTACGATCCTGGGCTTCCTGTTGGAGGGCAACAAGGACCTCCAACAGCGCATCATCGACGGAGCGCTCGCCGACATCCCGGTGCTCGGCCAGCAACTCGAAGCGGACCCGACCTCGCTCAACGGAAACTGGTGGGCGCTGATCATCGGGCTCGGCGGTGCCCTCTGGTCGGCGACCAAGGCGTTCGTGGCGTTGCAGGGAGCCCAGGACGACATCTGGGAGGTCCCCGTCGACCACCGCGACGCGATGCCCAAGCAGCGCGGCAAGGCACTGCTCGGCCTGCTGTTCATCGGCGCCGCTCAGGTTGGCAGCGTCGTGATCACGACACTGGTCAACGCCGCTGGACTGCCCGAAGGCAGCCGCATCGCACTGCTCGCCGCCACCGTGACGATCAACATCTCCGTGCTCGCTGCGATGTTCCGATACCTCACCGCCGCCGAACCGACGTGGCGCGACGTGTGGCCGGGCGCCGTGATCGCCGGACTGCTCTACTCCGCCCTGCAGTACTTCGGCACCGGGATCGTGCGCGAGATCACCAACAACGCGAGCGACACCTACGGACAGTTCGCACTGGTTCTCGGGCTCGTCACCTGGCTGAGCCTGCTGTCGATCTCGTCGCTGATGAGCACCGAGTTCAACGCCGCACTCGTGCGCCGCCGCGAGGGCTCGCTCGACCGGCTCCAGCCCGCCGACGCCGACGAGACCCCCGGTCGACCGGAACCCGCCACGGCCTGAGCCCCGCACCCACACCCCACTTGCGATGAGCGAAAAGCCGGTATCCGGTCGGTTCACTCATCGCAGGAACTCCCACCCCGACTGCGATGAGCGAAAGGCCGCTATCTGGGCGGTTCGCTCATCGCGGGCGGTTGGGCGGGGTCACTCGGACAGGTGGGTGACGATCGAGCTGGCGGACTCCAGGGTGCGGTGCACGGGACACTTGTCGGCGATCTCGAGCAGCTTGGCCCGATGGGCGTCGGTGAGGTCGTCGCCGTCCACGGTGACCACACGCTCGAACCGGTCGATCATGCCAGACCGGCCGGCGAGCGACCCGTTCTCGGAGCACTCGACGCAGTCGTCCGCATGCACCTTGCCATGGCTCACTGCGACGGTGACGCGGTCGAGCGGCACCCCCTTGCGGTCGGCGTACATCCGCAGCGTCATCGACGTGCAGGCACCCAGTGCGGCTCCGAGCAGGTCGTACGGCGACGGGCCGGCGTCGAACCCCCCGACGGACTCGGGTTCGTCGGCGAGCAGCCGGTGACGGCCGACCACCACATGATTCAGGAACGGGCCCTGCGTGGTCTCGGCAACGACGACGGCCGCCGACGCTCGAGGGGCGTCCAGTGCACCGCTCTCGTCGACGATGTAGCGAGCGGCGAACGCCCCGATCATGTCGGCGGCGAACCGTGCGTCGGCGCGATCGGTCAGGAGGTGGTCGGCGCCGTCGAGCGATACGAAGCTCTTGGGATGGCGCGCTGCCTGGAAGATCTCGGCGGCGTGGTCGACCGAGACGGTGTTGTCGACCGGCGAGTGCAGCACGAGCAACGCCCGCTTCATGGTGCGCACCCGATCGGTGACCACATGGGCCCGGAGGTCGTCGACGAACTGCTGACGGATGGTGAAGGGCCGTCCCGCCAACTCGACCTGCGCAACGCCGGTCGCGGCGATCTCCTCGAGCGACGACCGGAAGATGTCGGTGACGTGGTCCGGGCTGGCAGGGGCGCCGATGGTCGCGACGGCGCGCACCTCGGCGATGTCCGCGGCCACCGCGAGCACGGCCGACCCGCCCAACGAGTGACCGACCAGCAGTTGCGGGGCCCGGTGCTCGGAGCGCAGCCAGTCGGCGGCGGCCACCAGGTCGTCGGTGTTCGACGTGAAGTTGGTGCTCTCGAACTCGCCGTCACTCATGCCGAGTCCGGTGAAATCGAATCGCAGCACGCCGAATCCGAGGTCGGTGAGCGCACTCGCGATCCTCGACGCCGCCGCGATGTCCTTGCTGCACGTGAAGCAGTGGGCGAACAGCGCAAAGGCGCGCGGCGGTCCGGCCGGGAGGTCGAGGCGAGCCGCCAGCTCGGCGCCACCGCCTCCGGGAAAGGTGACTCGTTCGATGCGTGCGGCCATGCGCCGACGGTACCCCGGCTACGCTCGCGCCGAATGTACGCCGTCGTCCCCGTGGTCACCGGACGAGGGTCGCGCTCGTGAGGACGATCACATGACCGCAGCGATGTGGGCAGCCACCGAATCCACCCTCGGGCCGACGCTCGCACTGATCCTGGGGGCAGGGATGCTCGCGCAGTGGATCGCGTGGCGCATCCAGGTGCCGTCGATCATCTCGCTGCTGGTCGCCGGGCTCCTGCTGGGGCCCGTCACCGGCGTCGTCGAGCCCGACGAACTGTTGGGTGGAACGTTGTTCCCGCTGGTGTCGTTGGCAGTGGCGCTGATCCTGTTCGAGGGAGGCCTCGATCTCCCACCACGCGAGTTGCGCAACACAGGCACCGTCGTGCGACGGCTGATCAGCGTGGGCGCGATCGTGACGTTCCTCGTCGCCTGGTACTCGGCACGCGAGGTGTTCGGCATCTCGAATCAGGCGTCCATCCTGCTCGGCGCGGTGCTCGTGGTCACGGGTCCCACCGTGGTGGGGCCGCTGCTGCGGTTCGTGAGGCCGGCCGGCCCGACCGGACCCATCCTGCGCGCCGAGGGCGTGCTGATCGACCCGATCGGCGCGACGGCGGCACTGATCGCGTTCGAGATCGTCATCACCGACGCGCCGGACGAAGCGGTGGCGAGCGTCGTCGGCGTGGTGCTGTTGACGATCGTGGCCGGCGCCGGCATCGGATTGGCCGCGGCCCTCGCGCTCGACACGGCGTTGCGGCGCTTCCTCATCCCCGACCAGCTCACGGTGCCGACCACGTTCGCCTTCGTCGTCGCGGCATTCGTCGCCACCAACGAGATCCAGGAGGAGGCCGGGCTGCTCGCGGTGACCGTCATGGGCATGTACCTGGCGCGTCGCGAGAGCTCGACGATCCGCCAGGTACTCGAGTTCAACGAGAGCCTTCGCACGCTGCTGATCTCGTTCCTCTTCATTCTGCTCGCTTCGCGGATCGAACCCGATGCGCTGCGAGACGTCGCCCTGCCCTCGCTGGCGTTTCTCGCCGTGCTGGTCCTGATCGCTCGACCGCTCTCGGTCGTCTTCTCGACTGCGAGAACATCGCTCAGCTGGCGCGAGCGGGTCTTCCTGATGACGATGGCACCGCGCGGCATCGTCGCCGCCGCCGTGTCCGCCATCTTCGCGATCCGCCTCGAAGAGGAAGGCATCCCCGACGCCTCGAAGATCGTCCCGATCGTGTTTCTCGTGATCATCGGCACGATCGTCGTCTACGGCTTTCTCGCCGGACCCGCAGCACGGGCACTCGGGCTCGCCGAGGCCCAGGCAGACGGCGTGCTCATCGCCGGGTCGCACGCCGTCGCCCACGGCCTCGCGACCGAACTCGACAAGTGCAACGTCAAGACCTTGCTCGTCGACACCGACCCGTACAACGTCACCCGGGCGATCGCAGCCGGCTTGCGGGCCCGCCGGATGAGCGTCCTCGCCGAGGACGCCAACCACGACCTCGATCTCCGCGGCATCGGCCGGCTCCTCGCATTCACGTCGAACGACGAGGTCAACGCGTTGGCGACCGCCCGCTTCGCTCGCGTCTTCGGCCGGCGCGAGGTGTTCCAGCTCGCGCCGAGCGCTCGGCGCAGCGGCGACCCCTCGGTCCCCGCAGAGCACCTCGGGCGACTCATCGGCATCGAGGGCATCACCTACGCGACGATCGACGAACGTTCGCGCCAGGGATGGCGAGTTCGCACCGCCAACGGCGGCGAGTCGATCCAGCAGGCCGTGGACGACCACCTCTTCCTCCCGGTGGTACGCATCGTCGAGGACAAGATGGCCTTCTTGTGCCACAACGACCCGGTTCCCACCGAAGGTGAGGTCATCGGCCTCGCCGCCCCGTCGCTGCAACAACAACTCGACAACGAGATGGCGATCGGCCAAGACGCCGGCTGAGACCTGGCTCCATTCATCTTCGGCTCGCTCTGTCCGACGCGATCGCTGCGCGCCAGGGGTCAGACCGAGGTCTGACCCCGCGCCGGTCAGTGCTTGATCATGACGTGCTTGACTTCGGTGTACGCCTCGACGGCGTACATCGACATGTCCTTGCCGTAGCCCGACTGCTTGAAGCCACCATGGGGCATCTCGGAGATGATCGGGATGTGGTCGTTCACCCACACCGCACCGAACTGGAGCGCCTTGCTCATGCGCATCGCTCGGCCGACGTCGCTCGTCCAGACGCTCGCGGCGAGGCCGTAGTCGACGTCGTTGGCCATCGCCAGCGCTGCGTCCTCGTCGGCGGCCGACTGCACCGTGACGACCGGACCGAACACCTCGCGCTGCACGATCTCGGACGACTGACCAGGGCCGACCACCACGGTCGGCTCGTAGAAGAAGCCAGGACCCGACCGCACCGATCCACCGACGGTGACCTCGGCGCCCGCCTCGACCGCCCGATCGACGTAGCCGGCGACCCGGCTGCGATGGATGTCGGAGATCACCGGGCCCATCTCGGTGTCGGCCGACATCGGGTCGCCGACGCTGACGCTGCCGACCGCGTCGGTGAGTTGGTTGACGAAGTCGTCGTGGACCTTCGAGCCGGCGATCACGCGACATGGCGCCGTGCAGTCCTGGCCGGAGTTGTAGAACGCCATGCCCTTGAGCATCTCGACGGCAGCGTCGATGTCGGCATCGTCGAAGATGATCACCGGCGCCTTTCCGCCCAGCTCGAGGTGGACCCGCTTGAGCGTGTCCGCCGACGAACGAGCGACGGCCTTACCCGCGCCGACGCTGCCGGTGATCGAGATCATCGCGACGCCGGGATGCTCGCTCAGCGCCGCGCCGGCCACGTGTCCCTGGCCGCACACGACGTTGAACACGCCCGGCGGGAGCACATCAGCGGTCAGTTCGGCGAGGCGCAGCACCGAGTACGGAGTGAGCTCGGAGGGCTTGAGGACCACGGTGTTGCCGGCAGCGAGCGCCGGGCCGAGCTTCCACGTGGCCATGTTGAGCGGGTAGTTCCACGGGGTGATGGAAGCGACCACGCCGAGCGGATCGCGGCGCACCATCGAGGTGTAGCCGGCCATGTACTCGCCCGCCGCCTTGCCCTCGAGGAACCGGCACGCCGAGGCGAAGAAGCGCCAGTTGTCCTTGGTGAGATCCATCTCGAACTCGACGATGCCGACGGGCTTGCCGACGTTCTCGCACTCGATGTTCGACAACTCGTCGATGTTCTCGTCGATGATGTCGGCGACGCGGTGCAGCGTCTCGCTGCGCTCGCGAGGCGTCAGCGCCGCCCATGCCGGAAATGCCGACGCCGCCGCGGCGACCGCGGCGTCGACGTCGGCGGTGCCCGAGGCGGGCACGGTGCCGATCACCTCGCCGGTCGCCGGGTTCACCACCGCGTCGGTGGCACCGTCGACGGCGGGGCGCCAGTCGCCGCCGATGAAGTTCGAATCGAGTGAGGACAGCGTCGTTGCCATCTGCACAGAATGCCACGTCGGCGACACGAACCAAGCCAGCAGCGGCGGTCCGCTCCGATGGCCGTGATGTCCGCCGCGTCGATCATCGGGCCGACCCTCCACTTCGGTGGTCAGCGCCATTGTTGCGGGCACGTGAACCTCGCGGACGGCGCTGTCTTCGCGAGCGGGTCGGAAATGTAGTGTTGCACCCACATGGACAACAGGTGTGGTGCTGGCCGTCAGCGTGGGGAGGAGACCAGGTGACCGAGATCGTCATCCAACTCGATCACGTGCGCAAGTCCTTCGGTGACTTCGTCGCGGTCGAACACGCCGACTTCGGCATCCGCCAGGGCGAATTCTTCGCCATGCTCGGCCCATCGGGATGCGGCAAGACCACGACGCTCAAGATGATCGCGGGGTTCGAGCAGCCGACGTCGGGCAAGGTGTTGCTCAACGGCGCCGACGTGAGCCGGGTGCCGCCGTACAAGCGCAACGTCAACACCGTGTTCCAGCAGTACGCGCTGTTCCCCCACATGACCGTGGCCGACAACGTGCGTTTCGGGCCGAAGTCGAAGAAGGTGCCCAAGAGCGAGTACGAGCCCAACGTGGCGCAGATGCTCGAGGTCGTTCGCCTCGGAGAGTTCGCCGACCGGCGGCCGTCGCAGCTGTCGGGTGGCCAGCAGCAGCGCGTCGCCCTCGCCCGGGCGCTCGTGAACTTCCCGAGCGCCCTCCTGCTCGACGAGCCGCTCGCGGCGCTCGACCTCAAACTGCGAGAGGCGATGCAGTTCGAACTCAAGCGCATCCAGCGCGAAGTGGGCATCACCTTCGTGTTCGTCACCCACGACCAGGGCGAAGCGCTCACGATGAGCGACCGGATCGCCGTGATGAGCGACGGCCGGGTCGAACAGATCGGCACACCCGAGGAGATCTACAACAGCCCGTCGTCGCTCTTCGTCGCCGGCTTCATCGGCTCGGCCAACCTGCTTCCCGGCGACGTCGTGGGCACCGACGGCGACGACACGGTGGTCGAGCTGACCGCCGGTCACACCGTCAGGGCGCGCACCGACCTCGAACGCCCCGCCGGCACGCCGGTGTCGGTGATGCTGCGTCCCGAGCGCCTCACCGCGTCGGCGGCCGCCCGCGACGACGGGCGCTCGATCGAAGGCACCGTCGCCGACGTCGTGTTCCAGGGAGCGACGGCTCGCATCGTCGTGCACCTGAAGGACGACAGCGAGGTGATCGCCAGCGTGGTCACCGGAACCGATCTCCCGTTCCTCATGCCCGGCAACACCGTGCATCTCACGTGGGACCCGGGGAGCGCGTTCCTGCTGCAAGGGTGGCCGCGCCGACCAGGTGCGACCTCCAGCGACATCGACACCCTCGAAGAACTCGCCGACGCTTGACACCAGCCATGGGCCGACATCGACCGAGATCCCGCTGAAACCAAGCACCGAATCGACTGACACCAAAGAGAGAAAGACATCATGACCACGCCACGTTCCAACCCGTTCCGCTCGCCGTTCGGCCGCTCCGGCCTGACCCGGCGTCAGCTCCTCGCCCGCGCCGGCGCGCTCGGCGCCGCCGGCGTCTCGTTGCCGGCGATCCTCGCCGCCTGCGGCAGCGACAGCGATTCGGGCTCGGCCGGCACGACGCCGGCCACATCGGGCACCACCGCCACCACGGGCGGAGGCGGCGGCGGAGGCAGCCTGTTCTTCGAGAACTGGCCCGCCTACATCGACCCGACCGAGGACGGCCTCACCGGCACGGTCGATCGCTTCATGGAGGCGACCGGCATCGACATGCGGTACACCGAGGCGTACAACGACAACGTCGAGTACTTCGCCAAGATCCAGCCGCTGCTGGGCCGCGGCGAGCCGATCGACCCGGACATCATCGCCCCGACCAGCTGGCTCGCAAACCGCCTGATCACGCTCGGCTGGCTCGAGAAGCTGCCCATCGACCAGGTGGCCAATGCTGCCAATCTGCGCGCCGACCTGCAGAACCCGTCGTGGGATCCCACCGGCGAGTACAGCCTGCCGTGGCAGACCGGGTTCGCCGGCATCGCCTACAACTCCGACGTCACCGGGCGCGAGATCACCAGCGTCGACGATCTCTTCGACCCCGAGTTCGCCGGCAAGGTCGGCGCGCTCACCGAGATGCGCGACACGATCGGCGTCATCGCGATGAGCCTGGGGATCGACATCTCCACCCTCACCACCTTCGAGGAGGCGCAGCCGGCATTCGACAAGCTGCAGGAGGCCAAGGACTCCGGCCAGATCCGTCGATTCCACGGCAACGACTACTTCGACGACCTCTCGAACGGCAACCTCGCCATCACGATCGGCTGGTCCGGCGACGTCGCCGCCATCGCCCGCGACAACCCTGCCGTCAAGTTCGTGTTCCCGGAGAGCGGCGCCACGGCGTGGGCCGACACGATGGTCGTCCCGAAGGGCGCACAGAACATCGACGCCGCCGCGCAGTGGATGAACTTCGTCTACGACCCGGTGCAGGCAGCTCAGATCACGGCATGGGTCGGGTACGTCTCGCCGGTCGCGGGCGTGCGCGAGGAGGTCGAGAAGCTCGACGCCGACCTCGCCAACGACCCGCTCGTGTTCCCCGACGAGGCAACGCTCGCGAACACGAAGGGCTTTGCTCCGTTGAGCGAAGAGGTCGAGGCCAAGTACGACGCTGCGTTCTCGGCGATCACCGGAGCCTGAGGGCGCACCTCGCGTGACCACCGTCGCCGACGACGTCAGCACCGCACGTCGCGGTGTCAAGCGCCCCGAGCTCATCGGGCTCGGGGCGCTCGTCGGCGCCGGCGCGCTCCTCGCGGCAATCGGTACGCGGCTGATCACCGGGCCGATCGCGATCCTGGCGCTGTCGCTGGTGCTGGCCAGCATCTTGATGCTGGTCGTCGTCGCGATCACCGGGACACCGGAGACCAGGCGCAAGATCGCTCCGTACGGGCTGCTGAAGCCCGGCATGCTCTGGTTGGCGCTGTTCTACCTGGCGCCGCTGTTCACCCTGCTGCGACTGTCGTTGTCGACGCTGCCGAGCCGGTTCGCCGTCGAGGCCGAGTTCGACTGGAACTTCGACAACTACGTCACCGCGTTCACCGACTTTGCGCCGCAGTTCCAGCGGGCGTTCGTCTACGCCGGAATTGCGACCGTGCTCACCATCGCGATCGGCTACCCGCTGGCCTACGTGATCGCCTTCCGCGGTGGCAAGTACCGAACGCTGCTGCTCGGGCTCGTAGTGATCCCGTTCTTCACCTCGTACCTGATCCGCACGATCGCGTGGCGGAGCCTGCTGTCCGACAACGGCTTCGCGACCGGCGCCATCGACGCGGTCGGTCTCACCTGGTTCTTCGAGGCCGCGAACATCATGGACAACGGCCGGCTGATCAACACGCCGGCGGCTGTGATCTTCGGACTCACGTACAACTTCCTGCCGTTCATGATCCTGCCGATCTACGTGAGCCTGGAGAAGATCGACATCCGGCTGCTCGATGCGGCGAAGGATCTGTACTCGACCTCGACGTCGGCGTTCGCGAAGATCATCGTGCCGCTGTCGGTGCCGGGGATCTTCGCGGGCACGTTGCTGACGTTCATCCCCGCAGCCGGCGACTTCGTCAACTCGCTCTACCTCGGCAGTCCGAACACCACGATGATCGGCAACTCGATCCAGGACCAGTTCCTCGTCCAGAACAACGTGCCGCTGGCCTCTGCGATGTCGTTCGTGCTGATGTTCATCATCACGGTGTTCGTGATCATCTACAGCAAGTTCTTCGGGACCGAGGATCTGGCGTGAGGGACCTGACGTGAGGGCCGGCCGATGAGCGCGCCGACATCCACCGCGGGCCGCATCGCCCGGTTCGCGTTGAACGCCTATGCCGGCCTCGCCCTGCTGTACCTGTTCGTGCCGATCATCTGGATCGTCGTGTTCTCGTTCAACCAGCCCAAGGGCAACTACAACGTCGAGTGGCAGGAGTTCACGCTCGACAACTGGGCGGATCCGTTCGCCGACGAGGCACTGACGAACGCCTTCGTCGAGAGCCTGAGGATCGCCGCGATCTCGACGGTGATCGCCACCGTGCTCGGCTCGATGATCGCCATCGCGCTCGCTCGGTACCGATTCCGCGGCAGCGGGCCGCTGAACTTCTTCCTGGTGCTGCCGCTCACGACGCCCGAGATCGTGCTCGGCTCGTCGCTCGCCACGCTGTTTCTCGACTGGGACATCACCCGAGGCTTCACCACGGTCGTGATCGCCCACGTGATGTTCCAGGTCAGCTTCGTCGCGCTCACCGTGCGCGCCCGTGTACGCGGATTCGACTGGACGCTCGAGCAGGCAGCACAAGATCTCGGGGCGTCGCCGCTGCGCACGTTCTGGAAGGTGACGTTCCCGTTGATCCTGCCGGGCATTCTCGCGGCGGCGCTCCTGTCGTTCGCTCTGTCGCTCGACGACTTCATCATCACGCTGTTCAACGCGGGATCCCTGGTGACCTTCCCGCTCTACATCAACGGCAGTTTCCGGGTGAAGTTCCCGCCGGAGGTCAACGTGCTCGCCTCGGTGATCCTGCTGGTCAGCGTCGCGCTGATGCTGAGCGGGACGATCTGGGGCGCCCGCGGGCGCCGCAAGTCTGCGACATGACCCAGCACGTCTTCGTGTACGGCACGTTGCGACCCGGCGACGTTCGCTGGCACTTCCTCGAGCCGTTCGTGGTCGACAGCGGATGGAGCGACAGCGTGGGCGGGCGATTGTTCGACACCGGTCTCGACTATCCGGCTGCGCTGTTCGGCGCTGACGGCACGATCCACGGCCACACCTTCGCCCTGCTGGAGTCGTCGATGCACCGCGCCCTCGAAGTCCTCGACGATGTCGAGGGCGTCGTCGACGGCGAGTACGCGCGACAGATCGTGCGCACCGCCCGCGGCGTCGACGCCTGGGCCTACGCCGGCGGCGCCGACCTCGCCCTGACGCCGATCCAATCCGGCGACTGGTTCCACCACCGCCCACCCGCCTAGTCCCCCGAGCCCGGGTCTCCGGGAACCACGATTGCGGATTGGCGACGGTTGCGCGAACATGTGTTCGATGTCAGGACCGGCCGGGCCATCAGCGACGATCCTGCACGCCGATCTCGACTCGTTCTACGCGTCGGTCGAGCAACGCGATGACCCGTCGCTGCGGGGGAAGCCGATCGTGGTCGGCGGCGGGGTCGTGCTCGCCGCCAGCTACGAGGCGAAGGCGTTCGGTGTGCGCACGGCGATGTCGGGAGCGGCCGCCCGGCGAGCATGCCCGAACGTGATCGAGGTCCCGCCCCGATTCGACGCCTACTCCGAGGCGAGCCGGCGGGTGTTCGACATCTTCCGCGACACCTCTCCCGTCGTCGAGCCGATGTCGATCGACGAGGCCTTCATCGACGTCGCCGGCCTGTGGCGGATCGCCGGCACGCCGATCGAGATCGCCACCGGACTGCGCCGTCGGGTCGCCGACGAGGTGGGGTTGGCGATCAGCATCGGCGTGGCGCGCACCAAGTTCCTGGCGAAGGTCGCGAGCGCCGTCGCGAAGCCCGACGGGCTGTTGGTCGTCGAGCCGACGGGCGAGCTCGAGTTCCTCCACCCCCTTCCCGTCCAACGCTTGTGGGGCGTCGGTGCCGTGACCGCCACCAAGCTGCACGATCGGGGCATACACACCGTCGCCGAGGTCGCCGCGATGTCGCCCGACGCTCTCGTCGCGATCGTCGGACGGGCAATGGGACACCAGCTTCACGCGCTGTCGCACAACCGCGACGCTCGTCGCGTCACCACCGGGCGACGCCGGGGGTCGATCGGGTCTCAGCAGGCGCTGGGTCGGCGTCGACGCTCTCGCGACGAGATCGACGTGGTCCTGTGGCGCCTCGTCGACCGGGTCACCGGCCGGATGCGGAAGGCCGATCGAGTCGGTCGCACGATCACCGTGCGGCTGCGGTTCGACGACCTCACCCGCGCCACCCGGTCGCACTCGCTCCCCGATGCGACCGCAGCCACGGCGGTGGTCCACGCGGCGGCGTCGGCGATTCTCGACGCGGCGTGGCCGCTCGTCGAGGAGCGCGGGATCAGCCTGCTGGGGTTGTCGGTCGGCAATCTCGCCGATCACGATGCCGTGCAGCTCGTGCTGCCGTTCGAGCGCAGCGACGAAGAGCGTCTCGACACCGTCGTGGACGCCGTCCGGGAGCGATTCGGGCGCGGCGCCGTGCAGCGGGCGACGACGATGCGTGGCGACCCCGGCATCCAGCTCCCGATGCTCCCCGACTGATCGCCATGCCGGCGATCCGGAGTATCCGATTTGTGTGAGCGCTGATCGCCCCGTTCGATCTCGTTGCTCACACAAACCGCCAGGACCCGGCATGCATCCGATTTGTGTGAGCGCTGATCGCCCCGTTGGACGTAGTTGCTCACACAAACGCAGATCGAACGGTGAGCAGTGCCGTCGGCAACCAATCCGCTGAACGGCGTCGCCGGCCGGGCTGATGGTTGAACCACGCCAACGCGTAGTTTCGACGCCATGAGTGCACGAGATCGACTGACCGGCCCCTCCAACCTCGGCGTGTGGTACTTCACCGACGCAATGACCACCGCTCAGGCAGCCGAGGCGGCGGGCCGGATCGAGGCGCTCGGCTACTCGACGCTGTGGGTGCCCGACACGGTCGGCCGCGACCCATTCGCGCACCTGGCCTGGCTCGGCTCCCAGACCCGGACCCTGCAGTTCGCCACCGGGATCGCCAGCATCTTCAGCCGCCATCCGGGCCCGATGATGCAGGCCGCGAACACGCTCGCCGAACAGACCGATGGGCGGTTCGTGCTCGGGCTCGGCGTGAGCCACGAGCCGATGGTGGCGGGCCTGCGCAAGCTCGACTACTCCAAGCCGCTGACACAGATGCGTGCCTACCTCGAGGCGATGGACGCATCGCCGTACATGGCGGTGCCGCCGGCCGAGAAGCCGCTCCGGCTCCTCGCGGCGCTCGGCCCGAAGATGCTCGAGCTGTCCGCAACAGCGGCTGACGGCGCCCACCCGTACTTCGTGACGCCGGAGCACACCGCCGAGGCGCGCGCCGCGATCGGTCCCGACAAGCTGCTGTGCGTCGAGCAGAAGGTGGTCCTGTCGACCGATGCCGAGGCCGCCCGCGTCGCGGCCAACATCCAGATCGATCGTTATGCCAGCCTGCCGAACTATCGCAACAACTGGAAGCGCATCGGCTTCACCGAGGACGAGATCGAGCAACGCGACCACCGGTTCGTCGACCACGTGATCGTGTGGGGCGACGAGGACCGCGTCCGCGCGGGCATCCAGGCCCACTACGACGCCGGCGCCGACCACGTCTGCGTCCAGCCAGTCTCCACGGAGGGCCCGGTCACCCTCGACTGGAACGTCCTCGAAGCCCTCGCCCCGAACGCCTGAGTATTCCGCCAGGGGTCAGACCCTCGGCGTAACACCGACGATCAGCCGAGGCGGTCGAGGATGTTGCGGGTGATCTGCTCGACGTCGCGATCGCGCTCGGCGAGACCCCAGACCCAGTCAGTGCAACCGCTGGTGATCAGCGTGCCACCGCCCGGCGTCACGAAGGTGCCGAGTACCGCATGCCCGTGTGCGATCCGTTCGACCGCCTCGGGGCTGCGCTCGTCGAACAACCGCGAAGAGATGAACTCGATCTCCGACGGTTCGTGCGGTGCCGGCGGCCGCGACGCCGTGGTCCGGGTGAAGTGCGCGGCGGGCGCGGTCCCGAGGATCTCGAAATTGCCCGGGGTGCCGTCGGCGCCGGTCGGGAAGGGCAGGCCGTCCCGGTACGTGAAGTCGCAGCCATCACATTCGTAGCCGACGATCGTTGCCGCCGCGCCGAGAAGATCGCCGTAGTCGAGGCCGGTGTCGTCGAAGATCCAGTGCTCGGGTCGGTGCAGCGTGTATCCACCGGCACCCTTCGTCGCCCGCTTGCCGATGCGGTGGTAGCCGCCGCGGCTGAAGCTGACGCCGGTCATGTGGTTCTCGGGTCGTTCCAGCAGGTGATCGGACCAGATCGTGGTGAGTTCGGCCTGCCGGTCGGTGCCGAACACCGGGTCCTGCTTGAAGAGGCCTTTGTAGCCGACCATCGTCGCGGCCGGACCGGAGCCGTCGGGACCGGTCGGATCTTCGAGGCGCACCTGCCAGAACGCAGTGTTGCCGGAGAAGAACACGGTGTGGCCACCGCGGGCGGCGAACGCTTCGACCGAGTCACGCATCGGAGCAGACCAGTACTCGTCGTGGCCGATCGACAGATACAGCGAGTACGGCGAGTCGGGCCCGAGCAACTCCGGGTGCTCCTCCAGGTCGGCGTTCGTGACGACGTCGATCTCGTAGCTCTCGCGCTCGGCCCAGTCGATGAACGGACCGCTCCAGTTGGGCCAGCCGGCCGAGCCGCACCACGGCGACAGATGGTTCATGCGCAGATACCCCACGTGGCTCGCCGACTGGTGATCGGGAGGATGCAGCGAGGTGACCCGCTGGCCCGCACCTGGCGGTTTGTACAGGTAGCCCGGCGCCATCGGACGCCGCATCGACGCCTGGGTGGCACCGGAGTAGAGGTTGCGCCCGCCGAAGTCGTTGTAGGCGTGCCACGTGTTCGTGTCGATCGCCCACAGGACCCTTGCGGTGGTGGCGGCGAGGTCCGGTCGGACGACGAAGAAGGCTCGGCTGGTGCGCAGCTTGCCGTCGACGTCGATCGTCAGCAGCACCTCGTAGTAGCCGGAACGCCACCCCGCGTCGGCCACGATCTCGGCCGCCGCGGGCCAGCCGCAGCCATGCTCGGGTGCGTCGGTCGGAGTGGGGTGGTCGCCGGCAGGAACGCCGGCCTCGGCGAACACGACGTCGCGGGTCGCGCCCACACGCGCCACCTCGACGGACAGCGGCCGACCTCCCGGCGACGACACGTGCAGCGCCACGCGCTCGCCCGGGGCCACCGATTGCGGCCAGCAGTACCCGTTCACCGTCTCGTACGCCATTCTCCGACCCTATGCAGCCAAGTCGGCTGCCGACCGATCCGTAGCGATGAGTCTTCGTGCGGACGGGTCGTGCGGAAACTCATCGCTCGGCGCTGACGGGGTACGTTCGGAGCGGAATGGCCGATCTCCCCGCGACCGTGTTCGTCGAGCGTCCGACGATCGGGCGCGTCGTCACCAGGACCCGCCCGGTCCGACTCGGCGACGTGGACGCTCGGGCCCGGCTCCGCCTCGATGCCGTCGCGCGCTACCTGCAGGACATCGCCACCGACGACGCGACGGACGCCGCACTCGACGATGCCTTCGGCTGGGTGGTGCGCCGCACCATGATCGAGGTCCGCCGCGCGGCTGGACTCGACGAACAACTGGAACTGTCGACGTTCTGCGCGGGCACCGGCCGAAGCTGGGCCGAGCGGCGTACGTCGATCACCGGCGCACGCGGCGCGGCGATCGAGGCGGTCAGCCTCTGGATCCGCATCGATCCTTCCTCGGGCCGACCGACCGGCCTCGGAGGCGACTTCGTGTCGGCCTACGGCGCAGCCGCCGCCGGGCGACGGGTGTCGTCGCGCCTCCAGCTCCCGGATCCACCGCCCGGTGCGCAGCGCCGGCCGTGGGAGCTGCGCCGTGTGGACATCGACCCGCTCGGCCACGTCAACAACGCCGCGCAGTGGGCGATCGTCGAGGAGAGCCTGCCCGCAGATGGACCGCGGTGTGGCCTCGCCGAGGTCGAGCACCGCGCCCCTGTCGACCCACCATCGGGAGCTCCACTCGATCTCGTCGCCGACACCGCCTCGACCGGCGCTCGTTCGTCGTGGTTGACCGCCGGCGACGTCGTGCTCACCGCCGCGCGATGGACGCCGGCCCCGTGACGAACGGCAGCGGAGCGATCTGCCTTCAGGGTGGCCGCGAGCTGACGCCCGCGTGCGACGAGATGGACCGAGCCGTACTCGAGCGTTGCTCGGGGGCGGTCGTCGTGCTCGCCGGCGCGGCGCGTCCGGGCGGCGACTACGCAGGCGCGTCGGCGCGGACCGTTGCCCACTACCGCCGTCTGGGCATCACCGTCGAGGTGGTTCCCGATCCACGCGACGATCACCCCGCAGCAGTCGCCGCGCTCGGCGACGGCACCGGCCTCGTCGTCCTCCCCGGCGGATCGCCCGGCGGGCTCCTCGACGTCCTCACCACCCGCCTGGGCCACGCGCCGACGATCGCTGAACGTCTGGTCGCGCTCTGGGCGAGCGGCACTGCGATCTCGGGCGCCTCGGCCGGCGCGATGGTGCTCTGCGCTCGGACGGCGACACCCGATCGTTCGGCCGGTCTGACCACCGGACTCGACCTCGTTCCCGGCGTGGCGATCCCCCACTGGTCGCCAGGCGCGGAACGGCGATGGTCGCTGCCGGACACGTTGTTGTGGGGACTACCTGAGTGCGGCGGGGTCCTGATCGACGGCGGCTCGATGATCGGCGTCGGCCAGGGAGTCGCGTCGATCCGTGCAGGCGGAGCCTGGACACCGATCGACCGCAAGGCCCCTGAACCCCTCCCCGGCTGACAACAGCGTCTCCGTCCGCGAGACTCGCACCATGTCCGCGACGAACATCACCGTGCACCCGATCCACCTCGGCCTCGGCGCCACTGCCGAGGCCGAACCCGAGTTCACCGGTGGCATGGAGTGGTACGGCGGCTACTCCGCTCGCCACGCCGACGACGGCCCCGAGGGACGGCTGGTGACCATGCACACGTTCACCGAGTCGTGGGACGTGTGGGAGATGCACCCGGTCGGTGCCGAGGTCGTGCTCTGCACCGCCGGCACGATCACGCTGCACCAGGAGCACGCGGATGGCTCGACCGACACGGTCACGCTCGCCGCCGGCGAGTACGCGATCAACCCGCCCGGCACCTGGCACACCGCCAACGTGGCCGCCACTGCAACCGCGCTGTTCATCACCGCAGGCGAAGGAACCGACCACCGGCCCCGCTGACCCGGGTCGTCAGCCTCCCGGGCGAGCCCCGAGGTGCAGCGAGCCGTGTTCGAGCCAGTCGGCGGCCTCAGCCGGGAGTCCGTCGGCCACGTGGTCGAGGTAGCGCTGGATCTGTCCGTCGGTGAGTCTGCCGACCCAGCGGCCGTTGGTGCCCTTGTTGAAGAAGGAGGCAGCACCGCCCTCGAAGCCCAGCTCCAGCAGCCCCGAGGCAGCAGCCGTCGCTCGCATCTCGTCGATGTGACATCGCTCGACGACAGCAGGCCACGCATGGTCGGGCACGTCGAGTTCGAGGAACTCCGCGATGCGACGCATCTCGCCGTCAAGGTCCGCGAGCAGGTCGGCATAGTGCACGAAGCAGACGTTCGGCAGGTCGCGCAACGGCCACCACGACGCGAGATGCCGCACCGAGGAACACTCGACGAGCCACTCGTCGAGAAGGGTGTCCAGGTCGTCGACGTCGAGGTGCGTGTCCAGCGGATCGAGCTCATCCTCGGCCGCTCGTTCGTTGAGCGCCCCGATCACCTCGGGGCGCATCTTGCCGCGATGGTTCGCCCAGGACACCAGCGCGTCGCGTCCATCGCGGTAGACGACGAGGTACGACACGTCGTCATCGATCGCAAGACAATCGGCCGGCGTGTGGGTCTTGAGGAAGCGCCGATGGGTTTGCGCATCGACATCGGCAGCCACGTCCTCGATCGGGAAGAGCCGCATGTCGATCCACGGGGTGATGCCCTCGAACGCTGGACCATCACCGCGCGTCCACAGCAGCGAGTAGACGATGCCCTGCATCCACGTGGTCCCCGATTTGGGTGGCGTCGAGATGACGATGTCGTCGGGTCGAGCTGCCACGTGTCCCCAGCGTCGGCTGTCGGCGTGGACCGTGATCCAGTCGTCCAGGGCGGGGCGCGTGACCGTCATGGGCGAACCGTAACCCGCCGCGATCGACTCGACATTCGGGCCGCCCGCCTCCGTCCGGACCGGGCGCAGTGTCCTACTCTCGACCGCGTGACGCCGCGCCCCGATGCCGATCATCCCCGCAACGTGGTCGTCGTACTCCTCGACTCACTCAACCGGCACATGCTCGGGTCGTACGGCGGGACCGAATTCGAGACGCCGAACCTCGACCGGTTCGCAGCACGGTCGTCGCAGTTCACCAACCACGTCACGGGGTCGCTGCCCTGCATGCCGGCCCGCCACGACATCCTCGTCGGGGCGCTCGACTTCCTGTGGAAGCCGTGGGGATCGATCGAGCTGTGGGAGGAGTCGATCACCGCGACGTTGCGCCGAGCCGACGTCACCACGATGCTCGTCTCGGATCACCCGCACCTGTTCGAAACCGGCGGCGAGAACTATCACGTCGACTTCAGTGGATGGGACTACGTGCGTGGTCACGAGGGCGACCCGTGGAAGACGTACGCCGACCCGAGCGCCTACGGCGCCCCGACGATCACACCGGACGGCCGGCCGCTGATCACCAACGCCGCCGACGGAGGCTGGTTCCTGCGCGACCAGCTGGGCATCGCCGATCGATCGTTCGGGCACCGGCACTACGACGACAGCCGGACCTGGTTCCGCACCGAGGACGACTTCCCGGGGCCCCGCACGATGGCGACCGCGACCGACTGGCTGCGCCACGCGTCACAGACCCACGACCGGTGGATGCTGTTCGTCGACGAGTTCGACCCGCACGAGCCGTTCGACACCCCGGAGCCATGGGCGTCGATGTACGACGACGACCCGCTGACGCCCGACGAGCTCGAGACCGGGCGGCTCGTGTGGCCGCCGTACCTGGTCGGCGGTGTGTCGAAGGGGGCGATCTCCGAACGTCAGGCACGCCAGATCCGCAACAACTACGGCGCCAAGCTGTCGATGATCGACCACCACTTCGGAAAGCTGCTCGACGAGATCGACGCGCAGGATCTCTGGGACAGCACCGCCGTGATCGTCTGCACCGACCATGGGCACTACCTCGGCGACGTCCGTGCGGCCGGTGCTCCCGGTGACATCGCGGCGGACATCTGGGGAAAGCCCGCGATCCCGCAGTTCGAACCACTCGGCCACACGCCGTTGATGATCCACTGGCCCGGGGCGTCCACACGACGCGTCGACTCGCTCACCACCAATGTCGACATCAACGCCACGATCGCCGATGCGTTCGGGGTCGGGGCGTCGCATCGAACCCACGGCCGATCGATGGTGCCCCTGCTGCTGGGCGAGCGCGAGTCGATCCGCGACTGGGCGATCGGGGGCGTCTTCGGCAACTGGGTCCAGGTCACCGACGGGCGCCGCAAGTACGCCCGGGCGCCGATCGACGACAACACACCGCTGTCGATGTGGTCGAACCGCTGGTCGACGATGCCCGTGCACAAGGGGCTCGAGGACTACATGAAGTTCCCCAAGCCCGACCGGCGAGCGGCACTCGACTTCATGCCCGGCTCCGACGTGCCGGTGATCCGACAGCCGTTCGAGGCGGGCGACACCGTGCCGTTCTGGGTGACCGGGTCACGCAATGCCGGCCGTCACCACCTGTACGACCTGACCGTCGATCCGGACGAACGCGAGAACCGCCACGGCGAAGCGGCCGAGGCCGAGATGGTCGACCTGCTGCGCACCGCACTCGTCGACGTCGACGCACCCGGCGAGCAACTGACCCGCCTCGGCATCGCCTGAACCGACCCGTCCAGACCTTGGGGCTCGTGCCTGTCGGGTCGGGTCGGGTCCGGAACGACAGGGTCGGCGTCAGGGGGCGTCTGCGGAGCGCCGGGCGAGGGCGAGCGCGAAGTCGCCTGCCGAGTCGGTGAAGAACTCGGTGGCCGCGAAGCCGGCGTCGGCCAGTTCGGCGGCGATCGCGTCGGGGTCGAACTTGGTCGAGATCTCGACGCGTAGCTCCTCGCCCGCTTCAAAGCGGACGTCGAGGTCGAGCGCCTCGATGTGAGCGACCTCGGGCTCGCAGGCTCGCAAGCGCATGTCGACCCGGTGTTCGCGGTCGTCCCACAACGGCACGTACTCGAAGTTGCCCACGTCGAAGTCGGCGTGGAGGTCGCGATTGATGACGTGCAGCGCGTTGCGGATGAACGCATCGGTCAGGCCTTGGTCGTCGTGATAGGCGGCCAGGATCCGATCGATCGGCTTGATGAGGTCGATACCGAGCAGCAGCGAATCGCCCGGCTCGAGCACGTCGGCGAGTGCGCCGAGGAATGCACGACGTTCCTCGAGGTAGAAGTTCCCGATGGTGCCACCGAGGAACGCCACCAGTCGGGTGCCGCCGCGAGGAAGGCGGGCCAGGTGTCGGGTGAAGTCACCGACCACCGGCTCGACAACGAGATCCGGATAGCGCTCGTTGAGCACGCCGGCGGCATACAGCAGGGTCGCCTCGCTGACGTCGAGCGGCACGAACCGTTCGATCTCACCGTGGGCGACGAAGGCGTCGAGGAGGCTGCGGGTCTTGTCGCTGGTGCCCGACCCGAGTTCGACCACGGTGGTGGCTCCCGACACCTCGGCGATCATGGCCGAGTGCGTTGCCAGGATCTCGCGTTCGGCCTCGGTCGGGTAGTACTCGACGAGCCGGGTGATCTCGTCGAACAGCTCGCTCCCGCGATCGTCGTACAACCACCGCGGCGGAATCGTTCGGGGCCTCGACTGCAGGGCGCGACGCAACTCGGCCAGGTGGTCGGCCTCCCGCCGGTCGATGGTGCTGCGGTCGGTGGAGGTGCGGTCGGCGGAGGTGGACATGCGCTCACTCATCTGGGTCTCGGTCAGGTTCTCGGTCAGCTCGCTCGGTCGTGTGCGAGACGGACGCCGGCGGCGTGCCAGCGGGTGTGGGGATGGAAGAAGTTGTGGTACGTGGCCCGGACATGCCCCGGCGGGGTGTAGACGGAACCGCCCCGAAGCACCTGCTGGCCGGACATGAACTTGCCGTTGTACTCACCGATCGCCCCGGCCGCGGCCCGGAACCCCGGATAGGGCTGGTAGGCCGACGACGTCCACTCCCAGCAGTCGCCGTACAGCTGTCGGAGATCTCCGGTCGGCGGGCCGGCCGGCCGCGGGTGGAACGCGAACGCGGGGTCCTGTTCGTCGAGGAAGACGCCCTCGATCGTGCGTCGTGCGGCTGCGTGCTCCCATTCGAACTCGGTCGGCAGGCGGGCACCGGACCACGTCGCGAACGCGTCGGCTTCGTAGTGCGAGACGTGGACGACCGGCTCGTGCGGATCGAGCTCGCGTAGCCCACTCAGGGTGTGGATCCACCAGCGCTCGGAGTCGTCGGGATGGCGGCGCCAGTAGAGCGGCGCATCCCAGCCCTCGGACTGCACCCGCGCCCAACCGTCCGACTTCCACAGCTCGGGACGTCGGTAGCCGCCGTCGTCGATGAACGCGAGCCACTCGCCGGCGGTGACGAGCCGATCGGCGAGCGCGTAGTCGTAGAGACGGACCTCGTGGCGTGGGCCCTCGTTGTCGAATGCGAACCCGGCGACCGTGCCGGCGTCGCAGCGGCCATGGCCGACCTCGACGAGCCCGCCGTCGAACTCCACCCATCCCATCGGCCCGGGATCGGCAGCGCCAGCCACGGCCACATCGGCGTAGGCGGGCTCGACGGCCGGGTTCATCGACAGCACGTGCTTGATGTCGAGCAGCAGCAGCTCCTGGTGCTGCTCCTCGTGATGCGTGCCGAGCACCAGCGTGCCCGCGAGTTCGGGCCCGATTCCTGTGGCGAGCAGGTCGGAGATCGCCACATCGACGTGGGCTCGGTAGTCGGCCACCTCGGCGATCGAGGGGCGCGTCACCAACCCTCGCTCGGGGCGGGGGTGACGCGCCCCGAGCGCCTCGTAGTAGCTGTTGTAGAGGAAGCGGTACTCCGGTCGGTCCCAGACCCGATCGCTGGTGCCGTCGGCACCCAGCACGAACTCGGCGAAGAACCACGTGGTGTGCGCTCGGTGCCACTTGGTCGGGCTGGTGTCGGGCATCGACTGGACCATCTGGTCCTCGGCGCTCAGCGGTGCCGCCAGACGATCGGTGCGCGACCGGACCGACGTGAAACGGCGCTGCAAGTCCTCAGTGGCGGCGGGCACATCGACGGACATGCCCAAGTGCAACGAGCGATCGCTCGCATGTGTTCCCCGGACGCGACGAAGCCGCCACCCACAGCACGTTCGCTGGAAGTGACGGCTTCGGTCGGGGGTGAACTCAGCCTTCGGCGGAGGCATCCTCGGTTGCGGCCTCGTCCTCCTCGGGCTCGTCGACGGTGCCTTCGGCCTCGTTGACCACGAGAGCCGTGACCATGCCGAACATTCCGGTGTCACGCTCGACGTGGGTGAGGATGTGGCAGTGCCAGACCCAGACACCGGGATCGACGGCCTGGTAGATCACCGAGTAGCGCTCGCCCGGTGCGACGTTGACCGTGTCGGCCCAGTACGGGTAGTCGAGCGCAATGCCGTCCTTGGCGTACACCAACTGCGGGAACTGGTGCTGGTGCATCGGATGCGCCGTCAGCCCCTCGTTGTAGTAGTCGGCAGCAACCCAGTCGCCCTCGTTGAGCACCAGCGGCTCGGTGCCGGGGAAGCTCTTGCCGTTCAGCGTGAGGCCGATCGTGCCGGCGTCGTTGAGGATCATCGGCAACTCGACATCGGGCTCGAAGTCCTCGGCGATGGTGACGCCGCTGACGGTCATGCCGCGGGGATACGGACGGTCGCCGATCCGGAAGGCACCGAACATGCCGTTCGGGACAGAGATCTGCGAGTGCAGGTGGGCGTGGTACATACCGATCGACTCGCGGTCAGCGACGAACTCGTACGTGAACGTCTCGCCGGTCTTGATCGGGTCCTGCGTGAACGGCGACACGCCGTCCATGTCGTTCGGCGTGCGAATTCCGTGCCAGTGGATGTCGGTGCCCATCGGCGTGTTGTTGGTCAGCTCGACCTGCACGTTGTCGCCGAGGTCGACGATGATCTGCGGGCCGGGGATCTGACCGTTGTACGCCCAGCCTTCGACGATCTGGCCCGGGGCGACCTCCCAGTCGATGATCGACGCCTCGAGCTTGAACAGCTTCGTGCCGTCAGGCAGGATCTCGGGCTCGAGGATCTGGTTGCCCTTGCCCTCGGTCTCGGCCGGGAACTCGAGCATCGAGTTGACCATGATCGCGTCCATCTCATCCGCGTCGAAGTCTGGTGAGGTGTGGTCGTGGGTACCACCGGCGGCGGCCTCACCGGTCGGCAACGGCGTGTTGGTGATCGCCAGCGGAGCGACCATGCCGGACTCGGCGTGGCCGGCGACGCTGCAGTACAGCTCGTAGGTGCCCACGTCGAGCGAGCCCAGGCTGAGCGTGGCATTCTCGCCGCCATTCAGCATCGGCGTCTGGGCGCCGGTCTCGCGCACGACGAGGTTGTGCTGCTGGCTGCCGTTGTTGGTGACCAGCAACGACACGTCACCGGGTGCCGCTTCGAGGTCGCCTTCGATCTTGAACTCCGACAGGGTGATACCGAGCGTGCTCGCCTCGGCTGCACCGTCGCCGCCGGCTCCACCACCGTCGTCCTCGTCTCGCAGCAGCCCGATCAGACCGATGATGACCACGGTGGCCACCAGTGCGATCAGCACGCCGGCCATGGCGATGAACACCAGTCCGCCACCGCCCTCGTTGCCACCCTTGTCGGGTGCGGTCGAGGCAGGGGGTTCTTCCAGAACGGTCACGCAAGACTCCAATCTCGTGATGATGTGCTGCGCAGCCTCGCAGCCCTCTCACCGAGACCCTAGGGACTTTGGACTCTTTGGACCAAGATCGGGAACCGGCGCTCGGGTACGGTCGACGGCCATGCACATCGGCGTCGAGATCTTCCCCACCGATCAGACGATCGGAGCGATCGAACTCGCCCGCGAGGTCGAGACCCGGGGGTTCGAGTCGCTCTGGTTCCCCGAGCACTCCCACATCCCCACCCGGCGGACGACGCCGTGGGGTGGGCGCGAAGGGGCACCACCGCTGCCGGAGTTCTACTGGCGGACGTTCGATCCGTTCGTGGCGCTGGGTGCATGCGCCGCGGTGACCACCACGCTCAAGCTGGCGACGGGAATCTGTCTCGTGGCCCAGCGCGATCCGATCCACACCGCCAAGGAGGTGGCGAGCGTCGACGCGCTGTCGAACGGCCGGTTCCTGTTCGGTGTCGGCTACGGCTGGAACAAGGAGGAGATGGCCCAGCACGGGACCGCCTACGGCGAGCGGCGGGCGATCCTGCGCGAGAACATCCTCGCCATGAAGGAGCTGTGGGCGAACGACGAGGCCTCGTTCGAGGGCGAGTACGTGACGATCGAGCCGAGCTGGTCGTGGCCGAAGCCGACGCAACGGCCCGGGCCGCCGGTCATCCTGGGAGGCGACGCCGGGCCGAAGACAGCCGCCCACATCGCCGAGTTCTGCGACGGCTGGATGCCGATCGGCGGCCGACATGCGCTCGACAAGTGGGACGAGGTCCGTGCGGCATGCGAGCGGATCGGACGCGATCCCGACACCGTCGAACTCGGCGTGTTCGGCGCGCCGCCAGACGAGGCCAAGCTCCACGACCTTGCCGCCAAAGGAGCGCGCCGGGCCGTCTTCGGGCTTCCGCAGGGCCCTCGCGACGAGGTCCTCGCAGCGCTCGACGAGATGGCGCCCCTCGTGGAGACGATGCGCACCGTCAGCTGAGCCCACCACTCTCGCCGCTCTCCCGTTTGCGTTGCACTCCGGGTGGACCGAGTCATCCGAAATTCAGCACAAACGGGAACTCGGAGGGGTTACGCACTCCTGATCCCTCGGAAACACGGCGGACACGCACGCCGATCATCATGAACGGGTGATCTCCGACCAGTTCATCGTGACGTCCGTGGACCATCCGAGCCTGTACGGCACGCTCGGCATCTTCCTCGACGAGCTGCGCACCGAGCGCGGCTGCAGGGGCCGTGCTCCCGGCCGCGGACGCACGCCGTACCCGGAACTGATCGATCGGTTGGCCGAGCCCCAGATGATGCGATTGGGCGTGATGCACCTCCGGCGGCTGATCGCAGTCGCTGCGGTCGACAACGACGGGGCGGTGGCCCTGGCCGTGGTCGAGGAGTTCCGACGGCGCGGCATCGCGAACGAGCTGGTCAAGATCCTCGGCGAGCGCGCGGCGGCCATCGGCTATCCCCCACTGCATCGATACACCGCGGACCGTGCCAGATTGGCGGGATGAGTTCGAACGACGCGGAAGGTTGGGAACTGGTCGTCGACGGCATCGACTTCGGGGAGGGACCGCGCTGGCACCTGGGTCGGTTGTGGTTCAGCGACTTCTATCAGGGCACGATCTCGTCGGTCGGCCACGACCGCACGCGGCGCATCGAGGTCGAGTACGACGGCCGTCCATCGGGTCTCGGGTGGCTGCCGGACGGACGGTTGCTCTTCGTGTCGATGCTCGACCGACGCGTGATGCGACGCGAACTCGACGGCACGATCGTCGAGCACGCCGACCTCGACGGCATCGCGACCGGCCACTGCAACGACATGGTCGTCGGACCACAGGGCAACGCCTACGTGGGCAACTTCGGCTTCGACTTCGAGGGCGGCGAAACGCCCGCCGCGGCGACGTTGGCCATCGTGTGGGCCGACGGCACCGTCACCGCCGCAGCCGATGACCTCCGGTTTCCGAACGGCTCGGTGATCACCGACGACGGGTCGACGCTGATCGTGGGCGAGTCGATGGGGCGCGCTACACCGCCTTCACGATCACCCACGACCGCGGCCTCACCGATCGCCGGGTGTGGGCAGAGGTGCCGGGCATGGCGCCCGACGGCTGCACGATCGACGCCGACGGCGCCATTTGGTTCGCCGACGCGCTCGGAGCACAAGTTGTCCGCGTCGTCGAGGGCGGCGAGATCACCGACCGGGTGCCGACTCCCGACAACGTGTACGCCTGCATGCTCGGTGGCGCCGACAGCCGCACCCTGTTCGCGCTCACAGCAGCCGGCGCACATCCCGACGTCGTCGCCGGCACCGCTACCGGCACACTCTGGCAGCGCCACGTCACGGTCCCCCGCAACCCCACCTCGCGCCCCTGACCCGATCCGAAATTCGGAGGGATCGTTGCGCTCGGCGCAACACTCGCTCCGAAGTTTCGATGATTCGAGCCATTTAGTTGCGATCGCAATGTTCTCGACGTACATTCATTGCTATGACAACTATCTCGACCACGACACTCCCCCTCGCCACCGGCACGTGGACCGCCGACTCGGCGCACACCACCGTCGGCTTCGTCGTCCGGCACCTCGGGCTCTCCAGGGTCCGCGGCCGATTCAACGGCGTGACCGCACAGCTCGTCGTCGGAGACGACCTCGCCAGCAGCTCGGTGAACGCCGTGATCGAGATGGGCAGCGTCACGACAGGCAATGCCGATCGGGACGCGCACCTCGCCTCCAGCGACTTCTTCAACGCCGAGACCAACCCGACGATGACGTTCCGTTCGACCTCGATCACCGGTGACGGCGAGGAGTACACGTTGATCGGCGATCTCACGATCAGCGGCATCACCAAGCAGGTGGAACTCGACGTCGAGTTCTTCGGCACCTCGGTGTTCCCGGGGGATCAGTCGACCCGCGCCGGGTTCAGCGCCACGGGCACGATCTCACGCAAGGACTTCGGCATCAACTTCAACGCACCCGTCGGCGCTGACAAGGTGATGATCTCCGACAAGGTCGCGCTGGACCTCGACGTCCAACTCGTCGCCCCGTAACCCTCGGGCTCGACCGTAATCCTCGGTCTCGAACGTGCCCCTCGGGCTCGGACGCCCTTTCGGGCTCCCCTCGCCTGCACCCATGGCGCTCACCCGAACCCACACGCCACCTGCAGTTCACCCCTCCGTCAGGGCGTCAGCGCCCGGCGGAGGGGCGCTGGCGCTCAGACGACCTTCATGCCGTACATCTCACCGAGCGGATCGCTGATCAGCTCGAGGCGCTCGCCGTCGGGACCCATGAAGTAGATCGAGGTATCGCCCTCGAGGTGATACGGCACCTCCGCGGCGTCGAGCTTGCCCTTGAGCCGCTCCCAGTTCTCGCGCGTCACCGAGATCGCCAGGTGATGGTGACCGCCGAGCACCTCGGCGTAGTCGTCGAGGCCGAGGCCGGGGAAGTCGAAGAAGGCGAGCGCGTTGCCGTTGCCGATGTCGAAGAAGAAGTGCGTCGAGCCGACGTAGTCACGGTTCTGGAACAGCTCGGTCAAGGGGAACTCGAGCAGTCCCTGGTAGAACGCGATCGTCCGCTCGACGTCGGAGGAGATCAGCGCCTGATGGTGCACCCCACGCGCGCTGGACGGCGGCCGGTCCTGCGGGGCCAGCAGATGTTTGGCCCGCATCCGGGCCCACTCGTCCTCCCGGTCGGGATGATCGCCGTCGTGGGCCGTACCGAACTGGAGGTCATTGCTTGCCATCGCAATATTCTGCCACGAGATCGGTCGGACGCCGACGCCCGGGCGTCTACAGCGGCTGCGCCACGGGCAGTGCGCCCACAACTGCGAGCCTGGTGCGGCAATTGACGACGATCGCGTCGACCGCTCGAAACCCGACGGCGACCGCTGGTCCGATCGTGAGGGCGACCAGGACGGTCCCGACCCCGATCGGCCCGCCCAGCAGCACGCCGACGCCGAGCCAGGAGAGCTCGAAGCCCATACGGATCCGTGGTTCGGTCCGCCCCGTGCGGTCCGATGCCGCCGATGTGAGCAGTTCCCCTGAACCGGCTCCGAGTCCCGACACGATCAGCGCGCCGGAGCCGAGACCGACGACGAACACCGCGGCGACGTGGATCGCGACGACGAGCACGAACGCGTCAGGAGGTTCGATGCCTTCGAGCCGCGACACGAACGCCTGCATCGCCGGGCCGACGATGAGCGGCGATGCCAACGTGCCCGGTCCTGGTCGTCGGCCCAGCAGCCACGCCGCGGCGATGAGCGACGCGATGACGACCCACACGGCGAGCGTCAGCGACAAGCCGGTACGGACACGGACCGCCCCGATGAACACGTCGAGCGGACCGGGGCCGAGCTGGGTCCACAGCATCACCGCGACGCCGGCGGCGATGACCACCGATCCGGCAACGAGTAGCCCGAACCTCGCCGAACGACGCGGCAACGTCGGCATCGGCCCATCCGCCAACACCGCAGCGATGGCGCCGGCGCGACTGAGAGGCGGGATGCGGAACCCGGAATCGACAGGCGCGCCGAAGTCAGAGTCGGGGCGCGACTGCTCGACGATGGCGGAACTCACACAGCAGTATCGGCCGACCACTGCTGTTCCACAGCTCGACACCACGTGCCGTCCGACACAAGCACCGGCAGCCGGGTCTGCAAGGGTCGGCGGATGAGCGCATTCCTCATCGTCAACTACGACATCGACAACCCCGAGCTGTACGCGGAGTACCAGGCCGGGGCGATCCCCGCCCTCAAGGTCGGCACCGACTGCGAGGTCCTCGTCTTCGACCCCGAATCCCAGCATGTCGAGGGCGACCAAACCGGCCGCACGACGGTGGTGCTCAAGTTCGACTCGATGGAGAAGGCCCGCGAGATCTACGACTCGGGCGAATACCAGGCGGTTGTGGGCAAGCGCCTCGCAGCGAGCTCGAACCATTTCGCCGTTCTGGTCAACACCCTGGGCTGAGCCCCTCGGCGACCGCCATTCAGCGAGCGAGGTGGCGCAGCACCGCGTCGAGCCCGAGCAGGTAGCTGTCGACGCCGAACCCGGCGATCACGCCGACACACACGCCGCTCACCACCGAGGTGTGCCGGAACTCCTCGCGGGCATGCACGTTCGACAGGTGTGTCTCGACGACCGGCACGTCGATCGATGAGATCGCATCACGTAACGCGATGCTGTAGTGCGTGTAGGCACCCGGGTTGAAGATCACACCGTCGGCCCGAGTACGAGCCTCCTGGAGGGCATCGATCAGCGCACCTTCGGAGTTGCTCTGCACGTCGTAGATCTCGGCGCCTCGCTCGGCGGCGGCAGTGCGGAGCGCCGCCAGGACGTCGTCCAACGTCGCCGAGCCGTACACGTCGACTTCGCGGGTGCCGAGCAGGTTGAGGTTCGGGCCGTTGAGCACCAGGATCCGGCAGGTCATGCACGCAGGTTACGCGTCGGTCCGACACGTCGTGCGAGCATCGTCGAGCCTCCGCACACTTGAGTTCCACGGCGGGCATGCCGATGGAACCTCGAGACGGTCCGATCGCGGACGGTCCCGATCGGCGGGAGGCCGCAGCCGCATGACTTCAGAGGTGTTCCTCGGCCGACAACGGATCGTCGACGCGGAACGCGAGATCTTCGGATACGAGCTGCTGTATCGAGGCGGCCCGGACTCGGCGACCGCCTTCGACGACCCTGACGCTGCGACGCGTTGCGTCATGGAGCGCGTGTTCCTGCAATGGGGCATGGAGCACGTCGTCGGCGACCGGTTCGGACTGGTGAACGCAAGTTCGAGCTTGGTCGTCCACGGCCTGCACGAGGCGATGCCGCCCGAGGGCATGATCATCGAGATGCGCGAGCCGACGCCGTTCGACGAGGCGACCGTCGACGCGCTCCGTCGGGCCCGGCTGAACGGGTATCACTTCGCGCTCGACAACGTCAGCCGTCTCGGCGACATCGAACGCTCGGAATTGTTGCCATTGGCGAGCATCGTCAAGATCGAACTGACCACCGCCCACCACGCCGAGATCGACCGCCTGATCGCGGTCGCACGCGATCGATCGCCCGGTGTGCTCGTCGTGGCGGAGAAGGTCGAGTCGCAGGACGAGTTCAACCGCTGCATCGATCACGGCTTCGACCTCTTCCAGGGCTATCACCTGCACGAACCCGAGGTGTTGCGGCGGCCGGCCCGGCACGCCACGCGTCGATCGGCGACAGCACTGCACGAATCCCTGCGCGGCGAGATCGACGTGGCGAGGGTCGAAGCGATCGTCTCCAGCGACCCCACGTTGGCGTTTCGCCTCCTCACCGCCGTCAACGCCAACGCGTTCGGTCTGGATCGGAGGGTGACCACGCTCGACGAGGCCGTCGTGCTGCTCGGTGTCGGCAAGTTGCGGTGTCTCGCGGACCTGCTCGCATCCTCGGCCGACGCCGTCGAGGACGACGCTGTCGACCACAGCGACGACGTCCGGCGAGGAGTGATTCGCGCCGACATGGTCGAGACGCTCTTGGACGACTCGGACCTCGCGCGCAGCGGCGCCACCGCTGCGCTGCTGTCGGTCGTCGACCGGCTGTACGACACACCGCTCGCAGACCTGTTGGCCGAACTCCCGATGAGCGACACAACGACCCGAGCGCTCCTGCAGGGCACCGGACGCATCGGCGATGCGCTCGAGGTTGTCTTCGCATGTGAGCGCAACGATCGAGCGACGCTCGAGAGTCTGAGCCCGGGACGCTCCGTCGAATTGCTCGCATTGCACGATCGAACCGTCGAGCGCGCCCGCTGCGTCGGATCACCCGTTCCCGACCAACACGACGACCGGCACGACGACCGACACCAGGACGAAAGGTCGAAGCGACCCGAGTTCACGTGACAGGCTGAGCCGATGTCCGACGCCGACGCCATCGACTTCGCCCTGCTCCTCCTGCGTGGCGGCGTGGGAGCGGTGATGTTGGCCCACGGCGTCAACCACATCCGTCCGAACATCGACGGAACAGCGGGTTGGTTCGGATCGATGGGAATGCGACCCGCGAAGCTCCACGCTTGGTTGGCCAGCGTCACCGAGATCGGCGCCGGCATCGCACTGGTGCTCGGTCTGCTCACCCCGTTCGCTGCCGCCGGCGTGGTCGGCGTGATGTTCGTGGCATGGGCGATCAACCATCGCGGCAACGGCTTCTTCATCTTCCGCCCCGGCGAGGGCTGGGAGTACGTGATGACACTCGGCCTCGTCGGGCTGGCGATCGGTGCGATCGGCCCGGGGGCATGGTCGCTCGACCGGGCGCTCGACCTGAACGACGACCTCGTCGGTTGGACCGGTCTCCTCATCGCCGCGGTTGGAGGCATCGGCGGTGGCGCCGCGCTCCTGGCAGGATTCTGGCGTCCCGAGACGTCGTGACGCTCGACGCCGCGGAGGTCAGATCAACGGTTCGGCAGCGGTGCTGAACGTCGGGCTCAGGTGCGAGGTGTCGTTCCAACAGCGCACCACCCAGCGGTCGCCGTCGACGACGATGTGTGAGATCGACGCGTTGTCCGCGCCGGTGAAGGCGAACCCGGCGGACCCCGTGGCGATGTTCATGATCTGGCCGATCACGCCGCCGTGCACGACAGCGACCACGAGCTCGTCGGGATGATCGGTTGCGATGCGCTCGATGCCGCGGCGAACCCGGTTCTCGAACTGGTGAGCGGGCTCCGCCCCGGGGATCACGTCCCAGCGCTGCTCGATGTACATCCGCTGGGCGATCGGGTCGGCGTCGGCCACACGTTTGCGAAACTCGCCACCCTCCCAGTCACCCAGGAACACCTCGCGCAGGTCGGCGATCTCCGTCGCCTCCATCTCGAGGTACTCGAGCAGCGGTTCCGCGGTCTGGTGCGTGCGCTGCAGCGTGGTCACGTACACCGCGGCGATCCGCTCGCCGGTGTCGATCAGGCGTTGCGCGGCCAGCTTCGCCTGTTCCCAACCGCCCGGTGCGAGCGGCGGGTCGCCGTGGCCGTCGACGAGGTCGAACGACTCGCCCTCGACGTGAGGCGCCGACTCGCCGTGACGCACCAACAGGATTTCGGTCGCCCCCGGAGGCGGCGAGAACCGCGACTGCGGGAACTTCCGGGTCGCGGTGTCGGTGGCGGTGTCGGTGGCGATGTCGACCATCCCCGGAACCTACTCCTCTCCCCGTTTGCGTGAGATTCCCGGCGGAACGGGTCACCCGAATCGCGACACAAACGCCCCAGCGTGTCGCCCTCGTCGTTTGCGTGCGAATTCCGGTGGGACGGGTCACCCGAAACGCAACACAAACGGGGGTGGGGGCGGCCAGACTGGAGAGGTGAAGCAGCTCAACTCGCGACCGATCGACACGATCGACCTGCTGTCGCTGCCGGTGTTCGTCGCCACGATGGCGTGGGAGGCGCGCGTGCTGTCGCGGCGGGAGCTGCGCAAGTTCGGCGATCTCGACGACGCCACGCCCCGGGAGCTGTCGGATCCGACCCTTCCTCCTGATCCGCTCGTGCCGGTCGGCTACGACCGGCGTGATACGACGGCAAGTCTGGCGATGCTCGCCGGCAACGTGGCGGTCAACCTCGCGGTCGCCGGCGCCGTCGGCGCCATGGGTCGTGCCGTGTACAAGCGCCGCATCGTCGATCTCGGGCTCACCAAGTGGTCGCTGCCGGTGGCGATGGTCGCGTGGGATTTCCTCTACTACTGGGACCATCGATGGATGCACGAAGTGCGCCTGTTCTGGGCGAACCACGTCACGCACCACTCGAGCGAGCGGTACAACCTGTCGACCGCGCTGCGCCAGCCATGGTCGGGCTTTCTGACACCGTGGGTCTTCCTCCCGATGCCGCTGCTGGGCATCCCCGCTCGTCACGTCGCCAAGGCCGCACAGCTGAACCTGCTCTATCAGTACTGGATCCACACCGAGGCGATCGACCGGCTCCCGAAGCCGATCGAGGCGGTCTTCAACACGCCGTCGCATCATCGTGTTCACCACGGAGCGAATCCGCAGTACCTCGACAAGAACTACGGCGGGATCCTGATCGTGTGGGACAAGCTCTTCGGAACGTTCGAGCCCGAGGTGCGCCGCGTCAAGTACGGCCTGACGAAGAACATCCACACGTACAACCCGATCCGGATCGGCTACCACGAATTCGTCGACATCGCCCGCGACGTGCGCCGTGCGAGCCGATGGCGCGACAAGCTCGGCTACGTGTTCCGCGGCCCTGGCTGGCAACCCGCCGCCTGAGGCCGCCAACCCACGTTTGCGTACAGATTCGGGTGGACCGGTCCACCCGAAATGCAACGCAAACGTGATTTCAGGCGGCGTACTGGGAGAGGATCAGGGCCGGGATCGGACCGGGGTCGATCAGACCGGGGTCGTAGCTGCGCTTGAACGTGTTCAGGTAGCGGGAACGGCCGGCGCGGAACCAGTACGGGACGTGCGGCCTGGCGGGCTGCCCCTGCGACGCCAACAGCACCCGCTGCAGGCGGTCGATCGCCCGCTGAAAGTGCGCCTGCGACCGCAGCGAACCGATCACCCGGTACGGGTAGCTGCCCTCGAGGTGCTCGTAGAGGTCGAATGCGACGGTTCGATGCTCCATCTCCTCGGCGAGGTGCCAGCCCCACAGCTGCCCCCACGGGCCCGCTGGGATCGTGCTCGTGCCCGCCTCGGCGGCGGCGATCGACGTGAGCGCCATCGCGCAGGTCATCGCCTCGAACCCCTCGGCGTAGGCGAGGTTGAATCGACGCGACTTCGAGGTGTTGAACCGTCGGTAGTCGGCGTCGAGGCGATCCTCGATCGCTTGCAGTTCGGCCGCGACCGTCGCGCCGAGCTGGCCCTTGATGATCTCGTTGATCCGGCGGTGATTCTGGAAGTGCTGCGCCTCCTGCCCGATGAACTCCTTGACGTCGGCGGCGAGGCCGGGATCGGTGATGTCATCGGCAACCGACCGGAACGTACGGATCAGGTACGGCTCGAGATACGGCATCGTCAGCGAGAAGGCAACCAGGTAGCTCTCGCGCACCGGATCGTTGCCGGGCAGGACATCGTCGAGCTCGTCGGGGAACTCGAACTTCACCTTGCGGACCGTGATGTCGTGCGGCTCGGTCATGACGAGACCGTAGCCGCGGCGAGGTCGAAGCGCTCGTCCGGCAACGACAGCTCGGCGCACACCGCCGTGGCCAGCTCGACGAATGCGCTGGCGGCAGGCGACGGTGTGCGACCGGCCCGCCAGGCGATCGAGACCTGCCGCCCCGGGATCGGCGGGTCGAGCGGATGCAGTTCGGTACGCGGGTCTTCCGGCTCGGTGCACAGCAACGGCATCACGGCGACACCCATCCCGGCGCGCACCATCGCCGCCACCGTGCCGTTGTCGTTCGAGCGGAAGACGTAGCTCGGGTCGAGTCCGGCCGAGCGCAGGCCGGCCTCGTTGAGCAACTGGCACGAGTTGGGGTGCTGGCCGATCAGCGGTTCGTCCGCGACGTCCTCGAGCGACACCGGACCCGACGGGAACTGGCCGGGTCGCGCGATCAGGACGAACGGGTCGGTGAGCAGGAGCCTCGATTCGAATCCGGAGGTCGCCGGTTCGGCGACCTCGCCGACCAGGAACGACACCTCGGTCTGGCCGCGTTCGAGGTGTTCTTCGAGTTCCTCGTCGACGTCGGTCTCGAACAACTGCACCTCGACATCGGGGTGGGCGGCGCGAAACCGGCCGAGCACCATCGGCAGCACGGCGGACGACACGCTCTGGAAGGTGCCGATCGTGAGGCGCCCGGCGTGACCCGAGCGGAACCGATTGAGATCGTGGGCGAGCGCCGCCACTCGCGCGAGAAGGTCGCGTCCACCGCGCAAGAGTTCGGCGCCGAAGGGCGTGAGCTCGACAGCACGCGGACCCCCTGGGCGATCGAACACCTTCTCGCCCAACGCACGCTCGAGCGCGGCGATCTGCTGGCTGACCGCCGACTGTGTGTAGCCGAGACGTTCGGCGGCACGGGCGAACGTCCCCTCGGTTGCCACCGCGTCGAGTGCCACGAGGTGCCGCAGTTCGAGGTCTCGAAGGCCAGGCATGATCATCACGATATCTGATCATCTTGAGTCAGGATCATCGCTTTTGATGTGGCTCCGTCGACCGTACCGTGAAGGCATGACCTCCCCCACGAACCAGCTCGACCGGATCGCCATCACCATCGACCGCCAGGGCTTCGAGGCCCTCGATCGCACCACCATCGGCGACGTGCTCGCGCTCGCGGAGGCCGCCGACGCCTCGCCGGTGCTCGCCGAGGTGTTCGCCGACGAACTCGAGCCGGCCCCCGTCCGCGAGCGCGCGTTCGGCCTCCTCGCCATGCAGATCTCCTCGGGCCGCCGCCGGTCCGAGTTCACGCTCGCCGCCTGACGCACCTGCTGTACCGCCTGCCGCGGCTCCGTAGAGTCGACGACATGGAGCAGTTCAGGGGAAAGGTCGCGGCGATCACGGGAGCAGGTTCGGGCATCGGGCGAGGTCTCGCGCTCGAACTGGCTGCCGAGGGATGTCACCTCGCCCTGTCCGACCTGGACGACGCCGGACTCGCCGAGACCGTCACCATGGTCGAGCAGGCCACCGGAATCCAGGGCGCTGTGCGTCCCGGCGTGAAGGTGTCGAGCACCCGCGTCGACGTCGTCGATCGCGATGCCGTCGACGCGTGGGCGGCCAGCGTCGTCGACGAGTTCGGACAGGTCAACCTGATCTTCAACAACGCCGGCGTCGCGCTCAGCGCCAACGTGAGTGCGATGACCTACGAGAGCTTCCGCTGGTTGATGGACATCAACTTCTGGGGCGTCGTGCACGGAACCGTGGCCTTCCTCCCCCACCTCAGGGCCTCCGGCGATGGTCACGTGGTCAACATCTCCAGCGTGTTCGGACTGCTCGGCATCCCGACCCAGTCGGCCTACAACTCCGCCAAGTTCGCCGTGCGCGGCTTCACCGACGCGTTGCGCACCGAGCTCGACATCGAGCAGTGCGGCGTGTCTGCCACGACGATCCATCCGGGCGGCATCCGCACCAACATCGCCCGCAACGCCCGCTTCGAGTTCGCCGAGCACGAGGAGGCCGTCGATGCCGAGCAGGCGGCGGTCGACTTCGAGCGGCTCACACGGACGACGCCGGAGAAGGCGGCCCAGTTGATCCTGGGCGCAGTCCGGAAGAACAAGCGTCGCGCCCTGATCGGCCCGGACGCTCACCTCTTCGACGCCGCGGCGCGCATCTCGCCCCGAGCCTCGCAGTGGGCACTCGGCAAGCTCGTCGCTCGCAGCTCCAGCGCCATCGTCTGACGTAGCCGATGTGCCTGGCGCATCGTGTACGTCAGAGCCAGTCGGACTTCTTGAACAGTCGGTACAGCAGGGCGACGGCGATCGCGGTCAGCGACAGTACGAGTGGATAGCCGCCGGCCCACGCCAGCTCGGGCATGTTCTCGAAGTTCATGCCGTAGATGCCGGCCACCATCGTCGGCACCGCGGCCATCGCGACCCAGGCGCTGATCTTGCGCATGTCGTCGTTCTGCTGCACCGAGATCTGGGTGAGGCTCGCCGTGAGCGCCGCATCGAGCAGGCCGGACAGCGAGTGGGCCCGGGTGACGGCACGGTCGAGCTGGTCGGAGGCCTCGTTGAGGTCGTGAAGGATCGGCGCCGGCATGTGCGAGCCGCGCACCCGGATGAGACGAGCGAGCGGATCGTCGAGCGAGTCGATCGCCACGATCATCCGTCGCACTTCCCGCTTGAGCTTGTAGAGCCGCTGCACGGGCTGGCGGTTGCTGTCGGAGAAGACGTCGCGTTCGACCTCGATCACGTCGTTCTCGAATCCGTCGAGCGCCGGGCCGTAGCCGTCGATGACCACGTTGACCACGGCGGCCACGACGGCGGCCGGACCGAGCCGAAGCCGTTCGGGATCGGCTTCGAGCGCAGCGCGCGCCGTCGACAGCTGGCTGGCCTGACCGTGTCGGATCGTGAGCACCGAGCGCGGACCGACCAGCACCGTCATCTCGCCGAGCGCGATCGTCTCGTTGCCGTCCTCGTACGCCGCGGTTCGGAGCACGAGTTGCACGACCGTCCCCTCGACGGTGAGCACCGGCCGAGCGTGCGGTGTCAGCACGTCGAGCGCCGACACACCGGCGATGCCGAGCGAGTCCATCCCCTGCTGCAACTCGGCCTCGTCGGGCATTCGGAGCCCGAGCCACACGAACCCGTCGCCCACGACGTCGTCGAGCGTCATCGTGGCCGGATCGAACTCATGCCGTTGACCGTCGACGTAGGCGGCACCATCGATTCTCACGTTCGACAGTGTCGTCCATCTCGACGGCGATCGCGGAACATCCCTCGGGCGGGGCCGAAGCGGTTGGCCTCACCCAACAGAAATGATCACCGCTGCCTGCATCGACGGCCCGCCCCACGACCCGACGGTCGGCCACCTCATGGGATCGCTCGGATTCGGGTCGGCCATGCAGAAGATCGCCCACCGAGCGCCACCGTCGACGAAGGCCCAGTCGAATGACCGGGTCGATTCGGCCCGCATCAGGAAGAAGTCGCCGGTGTCGGCCCACTCGGGCGGCCCCTCGCCGGCGGGCGACCGGTCGGCTCGGACCTGCTCGAGCGAGATGTCCGAGTCGGGCTGCACGCGAACCGGCGAGAACCAGACCGGGGCGTTCGTCGGGTTCCGCAGCTCGAGACGCAAGAGCCCGTCCCGATCGATCTCGATCGGCCCCGAGTAGTCACAGGTGCCGTCACCCACCGTGAGCGTCGCGGGGATTCCCTCGCTGTCGAACACGCTGGGGCGATCGTGGATCAGGGCGCCCACCTGTTCCACGACGAACCGGCCGGCCGGTGTCTCCGGGTCGCGCAGTTCGGAGTGACCGGTGTCGGTCGCGACCAACGCCGTGTCGAGGCCGAGGTCGCGCAGGTGGTCGTCGAAGAGCACGCTCACCCGCGAGCACACCGCCCGGTCGACGACGCCGTGGATCAGGCGCACCTCCAGCTCCGAGTCGGTGACCTCGATCGATGACGGATCGTACGGTCGGAAGAGATCGGGGCACTCGAAGGCGTACTGGTATTCGCCGAGGAAGTCGCCACCCGTTCCGATGAACCGCTGCGGTACATGGCTGATGCCAGCATCGCAGTCGATGCCCGGCCACAGCGGCTCGTCGACGAGCGCGACGCGAGCACCGGCGGTCGCGCCACCGGAATGACCGAGCAGGGTCAGCTCGTCGGGATCGCCACCGAACTCGGCGGCCGTGCGGCGAGCGAACCTGAGTGCGCACACCACGGCTTCGGCCTGAAGACGGAACGGCTCGTCGTCGTCGGCAGGGAACTCCGCCACTTGGTCGATCACCGGCCAGCTCGGCAGGTACACGACCGCATCCTCCTCGGCCAGCGCCCGTGCGAGCGGCTCCATCACCTCGCGTTCGCCGCCCGTTCCGTGCAACACGACCACGACCGGGAGATCCTCGCCACCCGGCGGTGCGAACACGTCGGTCACCGTGACCCCGGCGACGTCGAGCTCGCGCTGTACGTCGAGTTCGTTCGCATCGGAACCTGCGCCGCAGCCGGCGGCCGGGATCGCCAAGCCCAGCAGCAGCGCGGCCAGCACTCTCATACCCCCAATGTCTGCCCGCTCCCCCAGGGTTGCCAGGGGCGAACGGCCCCCGGCCATGTCTGGCAGCGAGGCGTCGGTCAGCTCGGTTCGTCGACGTAGGCCTCGGTGAGCAGTTCGAGGAGCGCCGCGTCGACTTCGGCGGGCTCGCGGACGTTCGCGACGTGCCAGTACCGGTTGCCGTACTCGACCACCTTGCGGGTGATCGTGGGGTGCGTCGCCCGGCGGCGCAGGGAGAACGAGACCGCGACCCAGCGGTCCTTCGGACGCAACTCGGCGAACTTGCGCGGGTTCTTGAGGAACACACCGACGGACACGATGTCGGCGTGCACCGGTCCGAGCGTCTCCACATGGGTCATCACCACGTCGAAAATCGGTCGCTCGTGTGCCGGGCCCGTCTCGAAGTACTCCTCGAGCGAGAGTCCGGGCGCGCAGTCGTGCGATTGCCCCGACCGGCCGAACAGCCGATCGCACCGCGGACAGATCCACTCAGCCATCACCGTCACGCATCGTCCCGATCCTTGCAGGAACCGTCACTTGTGGCGATGCGATCTCGATGCGCGAAGCTGCGATCGAGCCGAGGAGGGCGAGATGAGCCAGACCAGCAGCACGCTCGAACAGACCGACGGTCGACCGGTCGAGCACGTCGACGTCCTGATCGTCGGGGCGGGAATCTCGGGCATCGGTGCCGGATACCACCTGCAGGATCAGTACCCGGCGAAGTCGTTCGTCATCCTCGAGAAGTTCGAGAGCTTCGGCGGGACGTGGCTGACGCACAAGTACCCCGGCATCCGCTCCGACAGCGACCTGTACACGTTCGGCTACCGGTTCAAGCCGTGGATCGGGCCGCCGATCGCCACCGCCGACAAGATCCTCGCCTACATGGGCGAGGTGATCGAGGAGAACGACCTCGATCGCCACATCCGCTACCACCATGCGACCTCGACGGCCGAATGGTCGAGCGACGACAACCTCTGGACCGTGCACGCAACCCGCACCGACCCGGCGACCGGTGCTGCCGAACCGGTGACGTTCACCACCAACTTCTTGTGGATGTGCCAGGGCTATTACCGCCACGAGAAGGGCTACACCCCCGATTGGCCGGGGATGGACGACTACCAGGGCCAGATCGTGCACCCCCAGACGTGGCCGACCGACATCGACCTGTCGGGCAAGCAGGTGCTGGTGATCGGGTCGGGCGCGACCGCCGCCACGCTCGTGCCGGCGATCGCCGGCGAGTGCGAGCACGTCACGATGTTGCAGCGTTCGCCGACGTACTTCGTGTCCCGGCCGAACGTGAACGAGGTGGCCGACATGTTGCGCAGCCTGGAGATCCCCGAGGAGTGGACGCACGAGATCGTGCGCCGCAAGGCGCTCCAGGATCAGGCATTGGTCACGAAACTGTCCTTCGAGGAGCCCGAATGGGTCCGGACGGAACTGCTCAACGGTGTACGCGCCGAACTCCCCGAGGGCTACGACGTCGACACCCACTTCACGCCGAAGTACCGGCCGTGGCAGCAGCGGTTGGCGATGGTGCCCGACGGCGACCTCTTCAAGGGGATCAGTGCCGGGCTCGCGTCGGTCGTCACCGACGAGATCGAGACCTTCAACGCCACCGGCATCCTCACGAAGTCCGGCCAGCAGCTCGACGCCGACGTGATCGTCACCGCGACCGGATTCGATCTGAGCGTGCTCGGCGACATCGCGTTCAGCGTCGACGGTGTCCCGGTCAACTTCGCCGACACGGTGACGTTCCGCGGGATGATGTTCACCGGCGTGCCGAACCTGCTCTGGGTGTTCGGCTACTTCCGGGCGAGCTGGACGTTGCGGGCCGACCTGCTCGGCGACTTCGTCTGTCGTCTGTTGCACCACATGGACGAGATCGGTGCGAAGAAGGTCACGCCGCAGTTGCGGCCCGAGGACGCCGACATGGAGCTGGGTTCGTGGATCGACCCCGACAACTTCAATCCGGGGTACCTCATGCGCAGCCAGCACCTGATGCCCAAGCGCGGCGACAAGCCCGAGTGGCAACACACCCAGGACTACTGGACCGAGAAGACCGAGCTCCCCACCCTCGACCTCGACGACGGCTGCCTGATCTACGACTGACCGTTACGCCGGGGGTCTGACCCCAGATGTAACACTGCGGTCGTGACGATTCGGGTCGGGTTCATCGGGACGGGGTTCATCGCGCGCACGCACAACTGGTTCCTCAAGCACACGGCCGCCGACCACCGGATCATCGCCGTCCACGACCTCGACACGATGCGGGCACGGGCATTCGCCGATCGAGTCGGAGCGGAGGTGGTCGGCGAGGACGAACTGCTCGAACGGGTCGACGCGGTGTTCGTGACGACGTGGACGTCCGAGCACGAGCGGCTCGTCGCCGCAGCAGCCGAGCGCGGCGTCGCCGTGTTCTGCGAGAAGCCGTTGGCGTTCGACGAGGCGGCTGCGCAACGGATGGTCGACGCCGTCGAGACGGCTGGCGTCGCCAACCACGTCGGCCTCGTGCTTCGCTTCGTGCCGCAGTTCCTGCATGCGAAGGCGCTGCTGGCCGACGAACGGGCGGGGCGTCTCCTGGCGGTGTCGTTCCGAGACGATCAGTTCATCCCGATCCAGAGCCACTACGGGTCGACGTGGCGCATCGATCCCGAACGATGCGGTCGCGGCACGTTGCTCGAACACTCGATCCACGACGTCGACGTGATGCAGTGGATGTGCGGTCCCGTCGGGTCGGTCAGCGGCACGGTGCGTGAAGTCCACGGACATTCGCGGCATCGATGATGTCGCCGTCGCCCGCCTCGAGTTCGCCGGTGGCGGCATCGCCTCGCTCACCTCGATCTGGCACGACATCTTCGACCGGCCGAGCCTTCGCCACATCGAGATCTTCTCGGAGAACCTGTACCTGCACCTCGACGGCGAGGCGACGAGCCCGCTCACGTGGCAGTTCACGGGCGAGCCGGTACAGACGCTCGGAGGCGACGCGCTCGCACGCGCATGCATCGACGCCGGGTCAGCGCGCGAGCGCGACCTCGCTCCCGTTGCCGGCGGTGCGATGTTCAACCCGCTGACGCCGTTCCTGGACGCGATCGCGGAGGGGACCGCCTCGCCGCTCCCACTGCGCGAGGCACTTGCCGCACACCGGATCGTTGATGCGATCTATGCCTCGGCCGACGATGCAGCAGGAGCCGTCTCGACGCTCTGAGAGGTCAGGGAGAGGAACGATCGAGAGCCACCCCGACATCCGGGACTGCCTGCTCGTCGACGTAACACCAGGCCCAGTGCTCACCGGGCTCGAACGACTGGATCACTGGATGTCCTGTGTTGTCGAAGTGTTCGGCAGCATGGCGATTTGGTGAGTCGTTGCAGCACCCCACGTGACCGCAGGTCATGCACATGCGCAGGTGCACCCAGCGACCGCCGATGGCGATGCAGTCCTCGCAGCCAGCGCTCGTGGTCGGCTCGGCAACGGTGAGGGAGGTCAGGTGCTCGCAGGCCATCGGCACATCGTTGCACGTCACTCGAACATGCGGCGAAGGATCTCGTAGGAGTAGTGCGACGCGAGTTGGTCGAGGAACTTCGGGAAGTCGACCGACGCCGTGCCGCCCGCCAGATCGGAGATGGCGCGGACCACGCACAGAGGAATGCCGTCGAGTTCGTGACACACCTGGGCGACGGCGGCGCCTTCCATGTCGACACACACCGCCGAGGGTGCACGCCGTCGCACGATCGCCTTGAGTTCGCCGTCGATGAACTCGTCACCGGTCGCCACCTGTCCGGTGTGCACTGTCGGCCGGCCGATGCCGAGGCTCGCGAGCTGCTCCGGGGTCACGACGGCATCGAGACCATCGACGACGAACGATCGGGCCGCGGCCACGGCCACGGCGGTCAGCGACTCGTCGGTCGGGAGTTCGACCACGCCGAGGAGGGGAATCTCACCCCGAGCGAACATGTCGGGCGGGCCGGCGAGATCGTGCTGGACGAGTTCGGTGGCCACGACGACATCACCGATCGCCAGGTCGTCGTCGAGCGCGCCAGCGATGCCCGTGAAGATGATCGCGTCGACGCCGTGGTCACGCACCAGCGACGCGGCGGTGAGCGCTGCCGCGACCTTGCCGATCCTCGATTGGACGACGGTGACCCGCTGGCCCGCAAGAGTCCCGTGGCGATACGTGCGGCCGGCGTGTTCGGTGACGGTCTCGGCGACGAGGTGGTGGTGGAGGCGCTCGACCTCCTCGGCCATCGCTCCGATCACGCCGACGTGCCGGTATCCGATCGCCATCGGCCCATCGTAGGATGGGAGCCGAGATCAGGCCCGATGCGCTCGGCGCTGGGTCGGCACGGCGCAGGCACGCATCGGCTGGCCGACCAGCGGGTTGATCGGGCACACGCCGAACACGCCGGTCGCAATGGGGAGGACCGAGAACACGGCGAGTGCGGTACCGAGCCAGCCTCCGAGCACCAGCCCGACTGCCAGCACCACGAGACCGCCGCCGATGCGGATCGCACGACCGGTCGGAGTGTTCATGAACGAGAGGAACTTCATGATCGAAGTATACCCCCTAGGGTATTGTTTGACACCGGTCGTCGTCTGGGCTGCGATGACCCAAGTGTCGCTATCCGGGCGGTTCGCTCATCGCAGCACGGACCCAACCTCCAGCGATGAGCCAAGTGTCGCTATCCGGGCGGTTCACTCATCGCAGCACGGACCCAACCTCCAGCGATGAGCCAAGTGTCGCTATCCGGGCGGTTCACTCATCGCTGGGGCGGGCGCACGCGTCGGCCGATCGAGAGTTGCGCATGGTTCCCGAGGATTGTTAGGGTTGCCTAACTATGATCAGGAAGCACCCCCGATACCTGCTGGGAAGCGTACTCGTCGGAGCCCTGGTGCTCGGCGCGTGCGGAAGCGACGACGACACCGGCGACGCATCGACCGACGCATCGACCGACACGACCGCCGGCACGACCGAGGCGGACGCCACCCCTGCCGACGGCGGCACGATCACCGTGTACACCGGACGCCACTACGGCATCGAGCCGGTCTTCGAGCAGTTCACCGCCGACACCGGCATCGAGGTCCGCTTCACGACCGGCAATGACCCCGAACTGCGCGAACGCCTGATCGCGGAAGGGGCGAACACGCCCGCCGACGTCGTGATGACCGCCGATGCGGCCAACATCGAACTGTCGGCCGAGGCCGGGATCCTCGCCAGCGTCGACAGCGCCGTGTTGACCGAGACGATCCCCGAGGAACTCCGGAGCGACGACAACGACTGGTTCTCGCTCAGCCAGCGCGCACGCGTGATCATCGCCAGCACCGAGCGCGTCGAGAATCCGCCCACCACGTACGCCGGCGTCGGCGACCCGGCGTGGCAGGGCAAGATCTGCCTGCGTCCGAGCACGCACCCGTACACCCAGTCGTTGGTCGCCAGCCTGATCATCGCCGAGGGCCCGGAGCGCGCCACCGAGATCGTGCAGTCGTGGGTCGACAACGACCCGCTGTACATCAACAGCGACACCGACATCTACAAGGCGGTCGCCGACGGCGAGTGCGACATCGCCGTTGTGAACACGTACTACTTCGGTCGGCTGCTCACGGAGGACCCCGACTTCCCCGTCGAGATCGTGTGGCCGGAACAGGACGGTCGCGGCGCTCACGTCAACGTGAGCACCGCCGCCGTCACGGCGAACGCGCCCAATCCCGAGGGTGCCCTCGCACTCATCGAGTGGCTCGCCACCGACGGCCAGCAGCAGTTCGCCGACGCAAACTTCGAGTACCCCGCCGACCCCGACGTCGAGCCGAACGAGATCGTGGCCGGCTTCGGCGAGTTCACCGCCGACCTCGCAGCGGTCCGCCTGCTCGGAGCGAACCAGCCCGCAGCCGTCGAGATCCTGAGCGCCACCGGCTACGAGTGAGCTGACGCCACACCCATGGGCAACACGCTCACCGACGCCATCGACGTCGACCACGACGACTCGATCTCGACCGACGCCATCAGGCGCGGTGGCGCGCCGTCGACGACCCCAGTAATGGTGCAGCGCGTTGGATCGTGGACCACGACAGCGACGGTGTCGGCCGTGGCGGTCGCCGTCTCGATCCCGGTCCTGGTGATCGTCTGGTCGATCGTCCAGCCGAGCACCGACGTCTGGGTGGAGCTGTGGGCGACCCGCCTGCCTGGCATGATTCGCGACACGGCGACGCTGCTCGCAGCGGTGCTGTTCGGAACACTGGTGCTCGGCACGGCCCTTGCGTGGCTGGTGACCGCATATCAGTTCCCGGGACGGCGCCTGCTCGGCTGGCTGCTGGTGACGCCGCTCGCGATACCGGGCTACGTGCTCGGCTTCGTGTGGCTCGACACGCTCCAGGAACCCCTCGGCGCCCGCAGCGTGCGGTCGATCTGGTTGTGCGCGCTGGTGCTCACGATCACCCTGTATCCATACGTCTACCTGTTTGCGAGGGCCGCGTTCCGCGAGCAGTCACAACGGGCGATCGACGTGGCGCGCAGCCTCGGATGCAGCCGGTCGCAGGCGTTCTGGCGCGTCGTGCTGCCGATGGCCCGGCCCTCGCTCGCAGGCGGCGCTGCGCTGGTCGGGATGGAGGTGCTGACCGATGTCGGCACCGTGCGGCTGTTCAACGTCTCGACCATCGCCGACGGTGTGCTGCGCGTCTGGTTCGGGACCGGCAACCGCAATGCCGCCGCCGAGCTGGCCGTGCTGTTGATCGGGATCGCGATCGTCCTGATCGCCGTGGAGCGGCTCGCCCGTGGGCGGGCCCGCTTCACCCAATCGGGTTCGCGTGTCGGGTTGCACGTCGAACGCCTGCGTGGCGCCCGGGCGGCGACAGCCTCGGCGATCGGCTGGGCGATGTTCACCGTCGCCGTCGCCCTCCCGGTCTACCGTCTGATCACCTGGGCGCTCGAGGCCCGCCGCACCGATCAGACCGCCACGGTGGCCGGTGACCTCGGCTTCCATCTGATGTCGTCGCTGCGGGTGGCGGCGATCGCCACGGTGTCGTGTCTGGCGCTCGGCATTCTGCTGGTCGCCGGGCTGAACCGTCGCCGAGCCGGTGGGACACTCGTCGCCCGGTTGGCGACGCTCGGGTACACCGTGCCGGGCCCCGTCGTCGCGATCGGGGTGCTGGTCACCCTCGCGGCGATCGACCGGACCGGCTGGCTACCGGACGGCTGGTTGCTCGTCGGGTCGTTCGCCGGGCTGATCTACGCGCTGGTCGTACGGTTCCTCGCCGTTGCCTACCAGGGCATCGAGTCCAGCGTCGGGAAGGTCTCGCCGTCGGTGGTGGCGAGCGCCCGCACGCTCGGCGCCGGCCGCTTCCGGGTTGCCACTCGCATCGAGCTACCACTGGCGGGCGCCGGCATCATCGCGGCATCGGTTCTCGTGGCGATCGACACGCTGAAGGAACTGCCGATCACGCTGCTGCTGCGACCATTCGGCACCGAGACGCTGCCGATCTGGGTGTGGCAGGCGACGTCCGAGAGCCTGTGGGTGCAGGCTGCGGTGCCGTCGCTCGCGATCGTCGCGGTCGGCATGGTGCTCGTGGCGGTACTGCTGTGGACGCTCGAGCGCGGCGCGGAGACCGTGTCGTGACCACCCCGACGGGCATCGCAGGACGCCACGTCCCGGGCGACGAGACGTTCCGGGACGACCGGACGACCGCTACCGTTCCCACCTCGATGGATGCGGTACTCGACCAGCCTCGGCCGGCGTTGTCGGTGAGCGACATCACACGGCGCATCGCCGGGCGCGACGTCGTCGACGGCGTGTCGTTCGACGTCGCCGACGGCGAACTCGTCGTGATCGTCGGGCCGAGCGGGTGCGGCAAGTCGTCGCTGTTGCGAGCGATCGCCGGGCTGGACCCCGTCGTCAGCGGTCGGGTGGTCCTCGACGGCACCGACGTCTCGGCGCTCCCTCCCGAGAAGCGCCGCATCGGGCTCGTGTTCCAGGACCACGCGTTGTTCCCGCATCGCCGCGTCGAGCAGAACATCGCGTTCGGGCTCACGCATCTCGACCGCGCCGCACCGAGCGCGCCGAGTCGACGAACTGCTCGAACTCGTGCGGCTTCCCGGCGTGGGCAAGCGATATCCCCACGAGTTGTCGGGCGGCGAACAGCAACGCATCGCGTTGGCGAGGGCGCTCGCCCCCGACCCAGCGGTCGTGTTGCTCGACGAGCCGTTCGCGAGCCTCGATCCGTCGCTACGCGACGAGGTGCGCACCGACGTGATCGAAGCGCTCCGACTGCGCAATGCCGCCGCAGTGCTCGTCACCCACGATCGCGAGGAGGCGTTGGCACTCGGCGACCGTGTCGCGGTGATGTCAGCCGGCCGGATGCTCCAGATCGACCGGCCCGACGAGGTGTACGAGCGTCCGAGCGACCGTTTCGTCGCCACGTTCCTCGGCGAGGCGTCGTTCCTGGTCGACCCCGACGATCCGGGGCACGCGATGATGGCGCGCCCGCACGACCTGTCGCTCGTCGTCGACGGCACCGGTGACGATCGGGTGGTCGCGCGCCGCTATCTCGGCGCTGCGTGGAGATATTCGGTCCGGCGAGTGGACGGCACCCACGTCGACGTGGACCTTGCCGGAGCGCCGGGGTCCACGCCGTTGAGCGTCGGCGACGCCTGCACGGTCGTGGTCGACGCCGGCCACCCACTGCACCGCCTTCCGGCCTGAGCGACCTGCCCGTCTACGGTTCCGCGCATGGAACTGCAGGATCGAGTCGTCGTCGTCACCGGAGCCGGATCGGGCATCGGCGAAGCCATCGCCCGGGCCGCGCACGCTGCAGGCGCCCGCCACGTCGTGGTCGCCGACCTGCACGGCGACGAGGCCGAGCGTGTGGCCGCCGCCATCGGCGGCACGGCCGTGGCGATCGACGTCCGCGACGAGTCGGCGATCGTCGAAATGGTCGAGTCGACGCTCGAGGCACACGGCCCGATCGACCTGTTCGTGTCGAATGCCGGCTTCGTCACGGCGGCCGGCGTGGAGGATTCGAACGAGGCGATCCAGGCGATGTGGGAGGTGCACTGCATGGCGCACATCTACGCGGCCCGTGCGGTGCTGCCATCGATGATCGCGCGTGGCGAGGGTTACATCCTGAGTACCGCGTCCGCTGCCGGCCTGCTGACGCAGATCGGTTCGATGGCGTACTCGATGACGAAGGCGGCGGCGATCTCGCTCGCCGAGTGGCTGGCGATCAGCCATCACCATCAGGGCATCCGCTTCTCGGTGTTGTGCCCGCAGGCCGTGGCGACGAACATCGTGGCCAACAGCCCGCAGAATGCGATGTCGGCGCAGGCCGGCGGTGACGACAAGGGGTTCGAAGGCGGCGTGGCGAGCGGCGACGGCGTTCTCGATCCGGCCGACGTGGCTCAGCTGTGCCTGCAGGCGATCCGCGACGAGCAGTTCCTGATCCTCCCCCATCCCGAGGTCGCCACCTACGTCGAGCGCAAGGCCACCGATCGCGACCGCTGGCTGGCCGGCATGCGCCGCTTCCAGAGCGCCCTCCATCCCGACAGCGACCTCCCCGGCAACGCGATCGCGCCCTGACACGGACAACACGGACAACACGGGTCAGACCCGTGTTGTCCGCCCGGAATCGGAGCGCGATGGGGTCGGGTGCTTGACTGACGGCATGACTGCGATTTCCGAATCCGTCCGCCTCGAGACCGTCGCCGCCGACGTCGGCGACATCGCGCTCGTCATCGTCGACAACCCGCCGGTCAACGCCCTGAGCTGGCACGTCCGCCAGGGCTTGTTCGACGGGATCAGCAAGGCGGTCGAGGACGGCGCGAAAGCGGTCGTCGTGATCTGCGACGGACGCACGTTCATCGCCGGCGCCGACATCAGCGAATTCGGCGGCAACGTGCCGAAGGCAGCCGGCCTCCACGAAGTCCAAGCCGCGATGGAGAATGCCTCGGTGCCGGTGATCGCCGCGATCCACGGCACCGCGCTCGGCGGCGGGCTCGAAGTGGCGCTCTGTGCGCACTACCGCGTCGCTGTCGAGTCGGCGAAATTCGGTCTGCCCGAGGTCAACCTCGGGCTCCTGCCGGGTGCGGGCGGCACGCAGCGCCTCCCCCGCCTGGTCGGCGTCCCCAAGGCGCTCGAGATGATGACGTCCGGCCGCCACATCGGCACCGGTGAAGCACTCGATGCCGGGCTGATCGACGACGTCACCGCCGGCGGGCCGGCTGAGTTGCGTGAGGCCGCCATCGCCTTCGCGAACAAGGCCGTCGCCGACGACCTCCCGCTCGCCCGTGTCCGCGACCGTGACGAGAAGGTGCTCGACGCCCGGGGCAACGACAAGCTGTTCGCTGACTTCCGCGCATCGATCGCCCGCAAGACCCGTGGCTTCCTCGCACCCGAGTACAACATCCAGTGCATCGAGGCGGCAGCGAATTTGCCGTTCGACGAGGGACTGAAGGTCGAAGGCAAGCTCTTCATGGAGCTGATGACGGGCCCGCAGTCGGGCGCGCAGCGCTACGCGTTCTTCGCCGAGCGCGCCGCCAACAAGATCCCCGACATCGCCAAGGACACCCCGGTCATCGACGTGAAGAAGTGCGGCGTGCTCGGCGCCGGCACCATGGGCGGCGGCATCGCGATGAACTTCGCGAACGTCGGCATCCCGGTCACGATCGTCGAACGCGACCAGGCAGCACTCGACCGCGGTCTGGGTGTGGTCCGCAAGAACTACGAGCGCTCGGCGTCGCGCGGGTCGATCCCACCCGAGGCCGTCGAGCAGCGGATGGCGCTGATCACGGGCAGCACCGACAAGGCCGACTTCGCCGACTGCGACATGGTGATCGAAGCGGTGTTCGAGGACATGGACCTCAAGAAGACGATCTTCCGTGAGCTCGACGAGATCTGCAAGCCGGGGGCGATCCTGGCATCGAACACCTCGGCGCTCGACATCAACGAGATCGCCTCGGTCACCTCCCGCCCGGAGAGCGTGATCGGCATGCACTTCTTCTCGCCCGCCAACGTGATGAAGCTGCTCGAGAACGTCCGTGGCGACACGTCGTCCGACTCGGTCGTCGCCACGACGATGGCGATCGGCAAGCAGATCGGCAAGGTGCCGGTGATGGTCGGCGTGTGCCGCGGCTTCGTCGGGAATCGGATGCTGTTCATGCGCGGCGCCGAGGCCGAGCGGATGATCCTCGAAGGCGCCACGCCGGCGCAGGTCGACAACGTGCTCTACGAGTTCGGTTTCCCGATGGGTCCCTTCGCGATGAGCGACCTCGCCGGCCTCGACATCGGCTGGAAGGAGGAGACCTCGTCGAGCTCCACCGTGCGCGAAGTGCTCTGCGAGAACGGTCGCCGCGGCCAGAAGAACGGGCGCGGCTACTACACCTACGATCCCGAGACGCGTGCCTCCACCCCGGATCCAGAGGTGGTCGAGCTGATCAAGAACTTTGCGATCGGCAAGGGCATCGAGCAGCGAGAGGTCACCGACCAGGAGGTGCTCGAGCGCCTGCTGTACCCGATGGTCAACGAGGGCGCCAAGATCCTCGACGAGGGCATCGCCATCCGCGGCAGCGACATCGACGTGGTCTGGGTGAACGGCTACGGCTGGCCGGTGTACCGCGGCGGCCCGATGTACTGGGCCGATCAAGTCGGCCTCGCCGAGATCGTCGACAAGATCAAGCACTACAGCGCGACCCTCGGCGGGAACCACTGGAACCTGTCGCCACTCCTCGAGCGCCTCGCCGCCGAGGGCGGAGCGCTCCACCAATACTCCAGCTGAACGGGGTCGTTATCGTTCGTGCATGTCGCTCGAACTCGTCCCGTTGTGCACTCTCACCGTCTCGCTCGCCGAGACGATCAACGTGTCGTCCAGTCTCGTGATCGGCGAGGTCACCGCAGCTCGCGCCGAAGGCGAGCGCTTCAAGGCCAATCTGAAGGGCAACGCTGCGGCCGACTGGCTGCAGGTGTCTCCCGACGGGTACGGGACGCTCGACGTCAAGATCACCCTCGAGACCGACGACGGCGCGATCGTGCACGCCACCTACAGCGGCCGGCTCCAGTTCGACACGATGACCGTCTATGCAGCACCGCTGTTCAACACCGGCGACGAGCGCTACGCCTGGATGAACCGGGTCCAGGCCGTGTCGAAGGGAACGTTCCAACCCGACGGCACGCTCGTCTACGAGATGTTCGAACTGCGCTGACGTTCCGTCACCTGAACCCCAGCACGTTGTGACGCACTCCGAGCCCGTACCGCCCACCGACGTACACGATGTTCCGGGCACATCTCGGGCGTCGACGTGGCGAGAGCAGTGGCGCTCACCGGCCGCCACTCGACGAGTCGGACGGGTCATGGTCGGCGTCGGCATGGCGGGGATGCTGATCGCCGTGTCGGGCACGGTCATCGGCTGGGTCTTCGTCGGACAGCTGGCGACGGCATCGGACGACACGCTGGAGGTCACGCTGCAGTCGCTCGACGCGATCGACGACACCATCGACCTCGCAGACGAGGTGCTGGGCTCGTCGACCGATGCGGTCGCGGCGCTCGCAGGCAGCCTGGCTGCGGTGTCGGGGTCGTTCGATGCCGGCACCCAGGCGATCGACGACATCGCGGGGCTTGCCACCACGATCGGGCCGTCGCTGGAGGATGCAGGCAGCACCGTACGCACCTTGGAGCGCATCGGCGACGACATCGACTCGGTGTTGTCGGCGCTGTCCAATCTCCCACTCGCCCCCGACTACGACCCCGACGCCGGCCTCGGCGACACGTTCGGACAACTCGCGGACACGCTCGAATCGCTGCCCGGCCAGCTCGAATCGACAGCGACCAGTCTCACGGAGTTCACCGGCTCGGCCGACGAACTCCAACAGCAACTCGACGACCTCACGGCTTCGGTCGTCTCGATCAGCGAGGACCTCGGCGACACCGATGCACTGGTCGATCAGTACCGGGCGAGCGTGGCCGACGCCCGCGCACTCGCGCTGTCGGCGAACAACGATCTCGACACCGGCGTGGTACTCATGCGCATCCTGTTGGTTGTCGGCGGCGTCACGCTCCTGCTCGGTCAGGTGGTACCGCTGTGGCTCGGCCGTTCGCTCCTCGACGATGCCGACGCCCGCTGCAGTGGGGACTCCCCTCGCACGTCGACCTCTCCGGCCTGATCAGGTCAGCGCATCGAGGTTCGGCACGCCCGCCACCTCGTCGAGGTCCTTCCAGAGGTCGACGAGCCACGGCGGACGGATGTCGGGAAGGTCGGCGGCCACGAGCGCGGCGAGCCACTGTTGCTCGGCTGCGGCCGAGGCAGCGAACGCGGCCTCGCTGCGCGGTGGCGCGGCGATCCACTCGCGTTCGAGCCGGTCTCGATCGGCACCGATCGTGGCGATCGACGACTCGTGGTCGCGCAACACCAGGCGATGCAGTAGTTCGTGGGTCCACCAACGTGTGGCACGGTCGAAGCGATTCGTCGGGTCGGGGCCGAACGTCGACGCCTGATCGACGGGCTGATCGACGCGCACCGGGTGGAACGTCGAGGTGCACGGCGCCGAGGTCGCGGTCACCCAGTGGAGCGGATCGCTGCGGAGGTCGCTCGCCCACGACGCGGTGCTCTGCGACGACGAGACCTCGCCACCCGCGTGGACGCACGGCGCCCCCATCGCTCCGTCGACCGTCGACCACACGGGCGCCGGGCCACCTCCGTGGTCGCGCAGTGCAGCGAAGAGGTCTGCGACCCCTTCCGCTGCCTCGGCGGCCGGTTGGGTGCGCCCGCGGCGCATCGTGCACGACGTGTTGCGCGCCGCGGTCGTCGAAGTGAACTCCTCGGCGAACCCGACGATCGTGAGACCGTTCGAGATCGAGCGTCCTCGCCCGACCACAGGCTCGACCGCCCACCGGGTGCCGGCGGTCTCCAACACGATCGCGCCGGCCGGGTCCGCGACCAGGAAGCTGTTGTGGTAGGAGAACCCTGGCTTCTCGTGGCTGCACGGTCCTCCCTGGCCGTGACGTTCGAGCAGGTCGACGATCACGCCGACGGCGTCGTGAGCGTTCGCCGCGCGCTCCAGGGCGAGACGCAGCAGGTCCATCCCGAGCAGGGCGGGTTCGCCGAGTGGCTGGTTGGTGAACACCGCCTCGTTGCCGATGACCACGCCGTGTTCGTTCGCTCCCATCTCGGCGCCCCACATCCACCACGGCTGCGACAGCAGCACGGCGTGGGTATGTTCGACCTGCGGGATCGAGATCCAGGTGCACTCGACGTCACCCGAGGCTGCGCCGTGATCGACGGCAGCGTGCCAGCGAGGGATCTGCGCCTCGTTCGGATCACGATCGCTGTTCTTCGCGAAGAGCACCCCGTTCGGCGTGATCGAGACCAGGGTGTCGCACACGCGCCCGACAGTACCTCGCCCGTGGTTCCCCCAGCCCGGGCCTCCGGGAACCACGGTGGTTCCCGGAGACCCGGGCTCGGGGAACCGCGTGCGGTGTGACTCGGTGTGGCGCTCGGGTGATGTGGTACGACGGGGCGCATGACGATGGACTTCCACGAGGCATGCGCGACCGTCTGCGCGCCGGGTACACGATTCGAGATCCGAGAAGTCGACGTCTTCGGCGTACCGACCAAGGTGTTCGCCGGCACGCCACCGAACATGCGCCACCTGTTCGCCGCCGCCGCGTCGCGCACCGACGACTTCATCGTCTTCGAGGACGAGCGATGGCCGATGCCGCGTGTGCTCGAGCTGATCGGTCGGATCGGTCATGCCCTCGTGCATGACCTCGGTGTCGCCAAGGGCGATCGGGTCGCCATCGCGATGCGCAACTACCCGGAATGGATCGCCGCGTTCGCAGCGATCACCTCCATCGGTGCGGTGGCCGTCCCGATGAACGCGTGGTGGCAGACCGACGAGATGGTGTTCGCCCTGCACGACTCCGGCTCGAAGATCGTCATCGCCGATGCCGACCGGCTCGACCGCCTGCGGGCCGCCGAGCCAGGCTCGGTGGACGCCACGGTGGTGACCGTCCGCGAGAACGCCGAAGCCCGACCGGACGACCCGTTCCACGTGGTTGCGCTGGAAAACCTGCTGACCGACGGAGCGACCCTGCCCGATGTCGACATCGACCCCGACGACGACGTCACGATCCTCTACACCTCGGGCACGACCGGGCATCCGAAGGGTGCGGTGTCCACCCACCGCGCGGTGCTCAGCTCGCTGATGGCGTTCGCGGCTCGCGGTGCCGTCAACGCGCTGCGGGAGAACGCACCACCCGATCCCGACAAGCCCCAGCCCGCGGTGATGCTGCCGGTGCCGTTGTTCCACGTCACCGGGCTGGTGCCGGTGATGCTCGGCGCGTTCGTCGGCGGTTCGAAGCTCGTGATGACGTACAGGTGGGATCCCGACCGTGCCCTCGAGCTGATCGAACGCGAACGCGTGACGAACTTCGTCGGCGTTCCCACGATGAGCTGGGATCTGCTGGAAGCGCCGACGTTCGAGCAGCGCGACACCTCGAGCCTGCTCGCCGTCGGCGGCGGCGGCGCCCCGATGCCACCCGAGCTCGTGAAGCGCATCGAGGACAACTTCACCAAGGGCCGGCCGAGCCTGGGGTACGGCATGACCGAGACCAACGCGTACGGCCCGGGCAACGCCGGCGACGACTTCCTGGCCCATCCGACCTCGACCGGTCGCGCTGTTCCGGTGATGGACCTCCGGGTGACCGATCCCCTCGGCAACGTGCTGCCGGCCGGCGAGACCGGCGAGATCTGGTTCAAGGGGCCGATGCTGATCCGCGGGTACTGGAACCGGCCCGATGCGACCGCCGACACGATCGCCGACAGCTGGCTGCGTTCGGGCGACATCGGCCACATCGACGGCGAGGGGTTCGTCTACGTGAGCGACCGGGCCAAGGACATGGTCCTTCGCGGCGGCGAGAACATCTACTCCGCCGAGGTCGAAGCGGCGATCTACGAGCACCCCGCCGTCTACGAGGCCGCGGTGTACGGCATCCCGCACGAGCGACTGGGTGAAGAGCTGGCCTGCCACGTGATGGTCAAGCCCGGCGAGCGGCTCGACGTCGACGAGCTGCAACGATTCGTCGGCGAACGTCTCGCCTCGTTCAAGGTGCCGAGCCGCGTGACGATCGTGACCGAGCAACTCCCCCGCAACGCATCCGGCAAGATCCTCAAGCGAGAACTCCGAGACGCCGCACTCGGCGGCTGACACACACCGTGAACAACGGGGTCCGACCCCGATGTTCACCCGACCCCGATCGGACACACATGGCACGCATTCTCATCACCGGGAGCAACAGCGGATTCGGGAAGCTCGCCGCGCTCAGCTTCGCCCGACAGGGCCACGGCGTGGTCGCCACGATGCGGACGCTCGAGAAGGGCGACGACCTCCGCTCCATCGTCGACGCCGAGGGCCTGCCAATCGAGATCCGGCGGCTCGACGTGACCGACGCCGCATCGGTCACCGAGGGCGTCGGCGACCCGGCCGAGATCGACGCCGTTGTCAACAACGCCGGCTTCGAGGCCTGGGGCGCCCTCGAACTGATCGACGACGGACTGTGGAACCGACAGCTCGACACCAACGTGCTCGGCCCGATGCGGGTGATCCGCCACGTCCTGCCAGCCTGGCGCGAGCGCGGCAGCGGCACGATCGTGAACGTCTCGAGCATCGCCGGCGTCGTCGGGTCACCGTTCGGTGGCGTCTACGCCGCGTCGAAGCACGCGCTCGAGGGCCTGAGCGAGGCGCTCCACTTCGAGACGAGCGGGTTCGGCATCCGGGTGCGCCTCGTCGAACCAGGATCGTTCGAGACCGACTTCCGCGCCAACATCGTCACCGTCGACGGGTGGGAAGGCTCCGACTACGTCGATCGAGCGGAACGGTTCCGCGAGTCGCGGGGCGCGCTGTCGGGCGACGGTCCCCCCGCCGACCCGCAGGACGTCGCCGACGCGATCGTGCGCGCCGCACTCGACCCCGACGCGCCGTTCCGCAACTTCGTCGGCGACGACGCCCAGTTGATCCACTCGGTCAAGTCATCGATGCCGTTCGAGGAGTTCGAGGCAGTCATGCGCAACACGCTCGACTGGCACGAATGACTGACGTCGCGGCGGTCAAGACCTACCGCTACCTGCGCATCAGCATGGTCGGCGCGGTGGTGTTGCTCGGCGTCTCGATCCTGATCGAGAGGTCGAACGTCGACTGCTGGCAGACCTCGGTGTCGGCCTACTACTACACCCCGGTGCGGGCGATCTTCGTCGGGGTGCTGATGGCGATCGGGCTGTGTCTCATCGTGATCAAGGGCAGCACCGCATGGGAGGACGCCACGCTGAACGCGGCCGGGATGCTGGCCCCGATCGTTGCGGTCGTTCCGACCACCGACGTCGGCGAGTGCTGGTCGCAGAGCCCCGGCCGGCTCCCGATCGACGACGACGGGAACCTCGCCTCGTGGGTCGTCGCGAACATCGACAACAACATCACGGCGCTGCTCGTCACCGGGATCGCCGGGCTGCTGGTGGCAGCGGTGATCGCCAGCATCGCGACCAGCAATCTGAAAGCGGTGGCCGAGGTCGGCGATGTCGGCATGCGCCTCGGCCTGCTGGCGGCGATGGTGTTCCTGCTCGTCGGCGCGGGACTGTTCGTCGTGTGGGACGACTTCGACTCCCGCGCCCACGGCATCGCTGCGGTGCTCATGTTCTTCTTCCTCGCACTCGCAGTCGGCGGCAATGCCTGGCAGCGCCGCGGCGACCCGGCACCGCGGATCTACTTCTGGCTCTACGCCTCGATCGCGGCGGCGATGCTGATCGCCCCGGCGATCATGTTCCCCCTCGGTTCGAGCTGGCGACACATGGTGCTCGTGCTGGAAGCGACCGAGATCGCCCTGTTCGCCATCTTCTGGCTGGTCCAGACCAAGGAACACTGGCGCGAGACCGTCTGACCCGCAAAGACTGCTCCGGCGGACATCCACTACGCGCCAGACGGTTTGTGTGAGCACGTATCGTCACCGTGGCCCTTGTCGTTCGCACAAACAACCAACGGGGCCGACCATCGCGGTTTGTGCGAGCGCTTATCGTCGACTCCTGCGTTGTCGCTCACACAAACCCGGAGAGCATGGCGACGACCTACGATCGGTCGATGTTCGTTCCGACGTTCGTGACCGTGCGCAACGGTGACATCGACCTGCGCGTCGCCGTCACCGGGTCGGGGCCGTTGATCCTGTGCATCCACGGATGGCCCGAGCTGTGGTACTCGTGGCGCCACCAGATGGAGCACTTCGCCGCGCGCGGCTTCACCGTCGCCGCCATGGACGTCCGCGGGTACGGCGGCAGTTCCAACCCGCCCGAGATCGAGGCCTACCGTCTCAGCGAACTCTGCGGCGATGCTGCCGCGGTGATCGACGAACTGGGCGTCGGGCCGGCGATCGTGTTCGGTCACGACTGGGGCGCGCCGATCGCCTGGAACACCGCCCGTCTGCACGCCGACAAGGTGCGCGCCGTCGCCGGGCTGAGCGTGCCCTACACGCCGATCGGGCCGGTGTCGTCGGTCGAGATGTGGAAGGAGCGATACGAGGGCAAGTTCTTCTACCAGCTCTACATCCAGCAGCCCGGAGTGGTCGAGGCCGAAGTGGGCGCGGACCACGCCGAGCGCGCTCCGCAGGATCTACTACGGCGCGAGCGGCGATGCCGACCGATCGCTCTTCGTCGAGAAGGGCCCCGACGCCGGGCTCCTCGACGCCACCATCGATCCCGATCCGTTCCCCGCCTGGATGACCGACGACGACCTCGCGGTCTACGTCGAGGCGTTCGAGACCAGTGGATGGATCGGGCCGTTCAACCGGTACCGGGCACAAGGGCTCGACGCGGACGAACTCGGATCTCTGCCGGACGGCCAGTTGCATCAACCCACGGCGTTCGTCGCCGGTGAGCTCGACGGCGTGCGCAACTTCGTGCCCGGCCTCGACCTGTTCGACTTCGCCCCGGCGTTCTGCACTGACTTCCGCGGGTCGACGATCATCCCCGGCGTCGGCCACTGGGTGCAGCAGGAAGCACCCGCCGCGACCAACGCTGCGCTCGACGCCTTCGTCGACTCGCTCGACTGAGATGTACACGGGTACCTGGCACATCGTGTACGTCGCCCCGGGGCGAATAGGTTCGTGACATGACCGCTCGACTCCCTGCTCTGTCGCTCGCTGCCTCGCCGGGGCGTCGCGCCCGCACCGTCGAGCTCGCAAAGGACATCGAGTCGCGCGGGTTCCCGGGTGTCTACTGTCCGAGTTTCGGTGATGCGATGGGGCTGTGCCTCTCGATTGCCGAGGCGACGACGACGTTGGAGGTCGGCACCTCGATCCAACCGATCTACCTCCAGCACCCGGCTGCGCTCGCGACGTCGGCGAGCTACCTCCACGAGATCTCCGAGGGTCGCTTCCGGCTCGGGGTCGGCGTCACGCACGGACCGGTGATCGAACGCCTCGGCGTGGAGACCGGCAAACCACTGACCGACATGCGGAACTACGTGGCCGCGATGCGCGCCGCCGGCGAACACATGGGTGGGCTCCCGCCGGTCGTGCTCGCGACGCTGCGCGACAAAATGGTCGAGCTCTCGGTCGACATCGGCGACGGCGCCGTGTGGGCGAACGGATCACTCAGCCGCATGGAGCATTCCGTGGGACTGATCCCGCTGGACCGCCGCGACGCCGGGTTCTGGATCGGCAACATGATCCCGACGGTGATCGACAACGACCTCGACGCTGCCCGTGCCCGCAACCGCAAGACGCTCCAGGGCTACGTGGCACTGCCCAACTACCGCAACTACTGGATCGGGGCCGGCTACGACGCCGAGATGCACGCGGCGAAGGCGGCGATCGACGCCGGCGACACGGACGCGCTCGTCGCCGCGATGACCGACCGTTGGCTCGACGACTGCACGTTGTCGGGACCCGCCGGCCGGGTACGCGACGGTGTCGACGCCTGGTTCGATGGCGGCGTCACACCGGTCGTGGTGCCGTCGTCGACCTCCGGCGGCCAGGCGAAGGCCGTCGCAGAGCTCTTCGACGCCTACGCGTGAGGAGGCGCCGGTGACCGTCAAGCTGCTCGGCGTCCCCTACGACGCCCACTCGTCGTTTCTTCGGGGACCGGCATTGGCCCCGACTGCGATTCGAGCTGCACTGACGTGTGGCTCGGCCAACTGGTGCACCGAGTCGGGCCTCGACCTCGACCCGACGACCAACCACGAGTGGACCGACCTCGGCGACCTTGAGCTACCGGAGGACGCCGCCGACGCAGTCGAGGCGATCCACCGTGGCGCTGCCGACGCGATGGCCGACGGGTCGCCGCTGCTGTCGCTCGGCGGCGACCACATGGTCACGTGGCCACTCGTTCGTGCGGTGTCCGACCGCGTCGACGGGCTCACGATCGTCCACTTCGACGCGCATCCCGATCTCTACGACTCCCTCGAGGGTGACCGCTTCTCGCACGCATGCCCCTTCGCCCGGATCATGGAAGAGGGCACGGTCGAGAGGCTCGTACAACTCGGTATCCGCACGATGAACCCGCACCAACGGGCACAGGCCGACCGCTTCGACGTCGAGGTCCACGAGCTGCGCGACTGGGACGGCGTGGTGCCACCCATCACCGGGCCGGTATACGTGACGATCGATCTCGACGCGCTCGATCCGGCCTTCGCTCCGGGGGTCTCCCACCACGAGCCGGGCGGGCTGTCGACCCGGCAGTTGCTCGACTCACTCCGTCAGATCGGGGCGAGTGGCTCGGCGGTCGTCGGCGCCGACATCGTCGAGTTGAATCCGAATCGCGACGTCAACGACGTCACGGCGATGGTCGCCGCGAAGATCGTCCGCGAACTCCTCGGACTCCTGATCAGCTAGCGAGCGTCCGCTCGGTGTCGCCTCGGACGACCGCATCACCCGAGGCGATCGAGATCCCGCAGCGCGTATCGGAGGTGCTGGAAGTGCTCTTCGAAGACCACGCCGACACAGTCGTGCACGGCGGTCGCACCGTTCTCGAGCACCTCGACGGTGTCGTTCAATGCCTCGTTCTCGACGCCATCGATGTACTGGCGAAGCTGTTCGGAACGGCCCTGCCACGCAGCGACAGCCTCGTCGAAGGTGGGCGCAACAGCGGAGTCGATGCCGGGCCAGCCGAAGCCGGCCGATCCGGAGTTCGGGAGGCCGATTTCGTGGAAGGTCCCACCGAGCATCGGCACCGTGAACCACTTGTCGGTCGCGAACACGAGGTGTCGGAGCGTCTGCACGAACGACCACTCCCCGTCGACAGATCGGTGACACTGCGCCTCACCCAGACCACGCGCCCGCTCGATCGCTGCCACCCACGCTCGCCTGATGGCCTGCCACCCCTCACGCATGCTGGAGGAGTCGACCGGACGAATCTGCGAACGGAGGGTGAACCACTCGTCCCGCTCGTTGACGTAGGCGGTCACGTCGACTCCGTTGACCACCAACCGATCGATCTCGGCATCGATGACGACGTCGGCAAGCCGGGCATGCGAGAGACGCGCACCGCTGAGATCGACATCGCGGAACGTCGCACCCTGCAGGTTCACGCCCCAGAACGCTGCGCCGCTCAGGTCACGGAACTCGAACTCCTCGACCACCCGGCCATCATGGCACCTGCTCGACGACCAGCAGACGGCGAGAAGAACCGAGTGCTCGGCTTCGGATGCCGCTGGACCGGCGTCCCGGCCGCTGAGCGCCCGGTGTACCGTCTCACGAACGACAGAGATGGGGTGGGTACATGAAGGTGTTGAGAGTCTCCTTCGTCGGGGTCCGGTCAGGGAACTTTGCGTCGACCGTCGACATGTTCCGCGACGTGCTGGGACTGGGCGCAGCGTTCGAGCACCCCGGATGGGCAGGTTTCCATCTGCCCTCTGGCGACCGGGACCTGCTGGAGGTCTTCGGTTCAGGAGACGTCGATGAGCGAGTGGTGCCTGCAGAGTTCGAGCACGGTGTGCTGGTCGCGTTTGCGGTCGACGACGTGCTGAGTGCCCGGGAGGAACTCGCCATGGCGGGAATCGAGCTCATTGGCGAGGTGGTGTGGGCGGTCGACGTCACGGGCGATCCAGCCGATGACGGTTGGGGGTGGTGCTTCTTTCGCGCACCCGACGGAAACGTCTACGTACTCCAGCAAGACGGTGTTGGTCGCGACGACTGATCTGCGGCGACGCGAATCCGGAGCACGCCGGCTTGGTATCGATCTCGTGCCGGTCGGCATCGGACCGCGTCGGTCGTGTCGGCGGCGTCATCGGTCGGCCGCACCAGGACGATCGCCGTTGCTGCCGATGACTGCGACATCGGTCGCACCCGGCCCTCCGCTCGAAATCCGTGCTCGCTCACCCGAGGGGTGCGCGACACTGGAGTGGTGATCCGAACGGGGCCCAGAACGTGAGTGGCGATCGTTCGGGCGTTGCTGCCACCACCCGCGCGCTGCCCTCGGGCACCGTCACGTTCGTGTTCACGGACATCGAGGGATCGACGCGCCTCCTCAAGCGGCACCCGGACATCGCCCCCGATCTCTTCGAACGTCACTGCGAGATCGTACGAACCGCCATCGCCGACTGCGGAGGCTGCGAGGTGAACACCGAGGGCGACGCATTCTTCGTCGCGTTCGACGGTGTCGACCAGGCAATCGCCGCATGTGCGCAGCTGCAGCATGACCTCGCGGCTGAACCATGGCCGGACGGCGCAGAGGTCCGCGTCCGTGTCGGCATCCACACCGGCGTCGCCATCCCGCGCAACGACGACTACATCGCGATGGCAGTACACCAGGCGGCCCGCGTGGTGAACACGGCACACGGTGGCCAGATCATCGCAACCAGATCCACGCTCGACGGCCGGCACGTTCCCGCACCGGTCAACGAGTCGTCGCTCGGTCGATTCCGTGTCCGCGACTTCGACGAACCGGTCGAACTGGTGCGGCTCGACCCGATCGGGCTCCCGCCGACCGAGCGACCACTTCGCGCGATTCCGGCCGACGGCCACAATCTCGTTCGTGTCCCGACGTCGTTCATCGGCCGTGAGTCGGTGCTCGACAAGGTGCTCGCCGTCATTGCACAGGGTTTCATCGTCAGCGTCGTCGGACCGGGCGGGACCGGCAAGACACGACTTGCCGTCGAGGTCGGTCTCGAACACGCGAGCGAGTGGGACGACGGCGTCTGGTTGGCGGAACTCGCCGACGTCTCCGACGCTGCACTGGTGGAATCGACGATCGCGGATGCGGTGGGCCTCAGTCCGGCTCCGGACAGTGATGTGCACCACGAATTGCTCGTGTGGGCCCGCGACCGGCGGGCGCTGCTCATCGTCGACAACATCGAATCGTGCCTCGACGCGTGTGCACGGCTGTTGCCTGCGCTGGCCGCGTCCGGTCTCGCGATCATGACGACGAGCCGTGAGCCGCTGAACGTCCCCGCTGAGGTCGTGTGGCGCCTCGACCCGCTCGGCGTGGCCCCACCCGACTCGGACGACGCAGTGTTGGCGTCGTCCCCGGCGGTCGAGTTGTTCGTGGACCGGGCGACATCGGTGCGACCCGACTTCGATCCGACCCCGCATCTCGCTGACATCGCGCGGATCTGTGCCCAACTCGACGGGCTCCCACTGGCGATCGAGATCGCCGCAGCTCGGGTCAAGGTGCTCACGGTGCCCGAGATCCTCGAGGGCCTGGCCGATCGATTCAACCTCCTGCGGAGCAGCGAGCGGCATCGCCCCGAACGGCAGCGGACGTTACGAGGGTTGCTCCAGTGGAGCTACGACCTGCTCGACGACGACTCCCGGGCTGCACTCCGCCGGCTCTCGGTGTTCGCCGGTTCGTTCACGCTCCGGTCGGCAGCGGTCGCCCTGGCCTACGACGACCAGGACCCGAGCGGCCCCGGACGGTCGATGTTGGCGGCTGAGGAGGCACCCGAGCTGGTGTGGTCGCTCTTCGACAAGTCGCTGATCGCGCTCGACCAGTCGGGGTCTGGCACCAGGTACCGGCTGCTCGAATCGGTCCGGGAGTTCGCCCTGGGTCTGCTCGTGGAGTCCGGTGAGTCCGACGTCGTCGTCGGGCGGGTCGCGAACGATCTTCTCGACCGAGTCGGACCCTGGCGCCCGCCGGATCGGCAGTGGCTCGGCGAGATGTCGGTCGAAGTCACCAGCCTTCGGGGTCTCATCGCACCGCTGATGGCCGTCGATCACGAGCGTGCGCAGGCGGCGGCGTGCAGCCTGGGTGCCTTCCACGATGCCACGCAGCGCTTCGAAGCCGGTATCTCCGAACTGACCTCGCTGGTGGAGCGACTCGGCGAACCGACACCCACCCGCTCGGTGCTCCTCGCGGCACTCGCAGATCTCCATCTCCGTCGAGGTGAGCACGACGAGGCAGAGCGGTTGCTCGTCGCTGCTGCCGAGCTGCGCGACCTGGTGGGGACCCCGCCGTGGGCGGCGGCGGCGATCGAGCGGACACGAGGTGAAGTGCTCCTGCGGCGTGGAGACTTCGCGAGTGCGGTCGACGTAGCCCGCGCTGCGCTCGATCGAGCGGATCTGTCGATCGGGGAGGAAGCCCGGATGTGGAATCTGCTGGGCATCGCCTCGATGAGCGACGGCGACCTCGAGACGAGCAGAGTGGCCTTCCTCCAGGAACTGGCGGCCTACAGCGCACTGGACCTCGACACGAAGGCCGCATCGGCGAACGGCAACGTCGCCGAGGTGATGTTGCGACTCGGTGACACACGTGCCGCGGCCTCGCGTCAGCTCGCGTCGCTCGAAGCGGCCCTCGTGATCGGTCAACCGGTCATGGTGGCCTTCTCGGCGGTGGTGGCCGCTCATCTCGCCGCTCGACTGGGGGTGTGGGAGACCGCCGTCCGTCTCCAATCTGCGGCGGAGGCGGGGCTCGCAGCTGCGGGAACCGCTTTGTATCCCTCCGATGCCGAGGCATTGGAACAACTTCGCGCCGACGCGAAAGAGCACCTCAGTCCCGACGAGGTCGACGTCGAGAACGCCGCGGGAGCCCGCCTCGACACCGTCGAGACCGCCGAACTCGCCCGCCAGGTGCTGGAACGAGTCGTCGCCGATGGGACCGGTGCGCAGAACCGATTGCCCTCGAGTCACGGAAAGGACCGCAGATGACCGACGACACCCCGACACCCGAGCCACCGAGTGATCCTCCGGCGTATCCACCGCCGGAGGGGGCCGACCGTCGACCGGGCTGGTCGAGACGAGTCCGGTACTCCCGCCGCGCCGGCGGCTACGCCCACCGTCCGGGACACGTGGTGTGTCTGGACCTGGCAGCGCGCGATGCTGCACTTACGATTCGTCCGGATGCCGAGTCCGACCGGATCGAGATCGCCGATGCCGACGACGTACACCTGATCCGCTTCGAGGGTGACGTCGACGATCTCGTGAGCGAACTCCGCGATCGTGGACACCGAGCCGAGCCCAACTACGTCATGTTCGCGACACCGGTGTACGCCAACCCGGTGTACGCCAACCCGGTGTACGCCAATCCCGTGTACGCGAACCCGGTGTACGCCAACCCGGTGTACGCCAATCCCGTGTACGCGAATCCGGTGTACGCCAATCCCGTGTACGCGAACCCGGTGTATGCGAGCCCGGTGTACGCCAACCCGGTCTACGCGAGTTCGACGTTGGCGAACTCGTATGTCTGCTCGGGGCAGCGTCCGAGCACGGCCCGACCCGCGGCCGTTCCGCCGGAAGTTCCCGGTGCGTACTCGCCCAACCAGGTCGGGGCGCCGAAGGTCATCATCCTCGACACGGGAATCTCGCAGGCATCGAACTGCCCTCCGATGCTGGCGGCGCTGTCCGCTGAGTATCCGAAGCAGTCGGAGAGCCCTGACGGAGGCGATCCGGACAACCCGCCCGACGACTTCCTCGATCCCGCGAGCGGCCACGGAACGTTCATCGCCGGGCTCGTGCACTTGCTGGCACCCGGACGAGCGATCGTTCCGGTGCGGGTGGTCGCACCGTTCGGCGACGTCGACGTGTTGACGATCGTGCAGGCGATCGAGAAGCTGCGCCAGGCCGGCGTGCTCGACGAGCGCACGATCGTCAACATGTCGTTCGGCGGATACGCCGACGAGGAGATGCTCGCGCTGGCGGCCGCGATCCGTCGCGTCCGGCGAACCGGCGCGGTCGTCGTTGCCTCCGCCGGCAATGACGCCACCGACCGCCCGATGTTCCCGGCCTGTCTTCCCGACGTGGTCGGCGTCGCGGCGCTCGATCCCTACGGTCCGGCGGTCTACACGAACCATGGCGCGTGGGTGGACGCGTGCGCTCCGGGGACCGACCTCGTGAGCGCCTTCTTCGAGTTCGACGGCAAGATGGAGATGCCGCCCATGCCCGGCAGCACCGACCCCGACCGGTTCGCTCACTGGGCCCGATGGACCGGCACCAGCTTCGCCGCGCCGATCGTCGCTGCGGCGCTGTTGCGCCAGATGACACTGGTCAGCCCGACCGCAGCCGACGCGGTGGCGCGCCTCGTTCACGCCGAGGGCCTGTTCCGACTGCCGGGCCTCGGCACGGTCGTCAACCACACCCCGATCGACCCGGGGTGCCTCGCCACCTGACGAACGGGACCGGTCGGGCGGTCGTTGCGCACGTGGGGATGGCGCTCGGTGGCACAGAGGTTCACGAGTCGTCGGCGTCGGCTACCCCGACGCAGAGTCCATCATCGACACCGTCGACATCAGAACCATGGACCTCACACCGACACCAAGAGCGCACCTGCGAACGACACCCACAGACGCGGCCGCACAGCGGGGTGCGCTGGCTCACCACGGCCAAGATCAGCTTTCGTGATAGCGGACGACGAAGCGTTCGAAAACGACGGCGATGTCTGGATGGAACTCCATGTCCAGGCGAGCGAACGCGCGAGTGAAGTACCACGTGTGCGCGTCCAACCACCACTGTCTCGTCCGGTCACCTTCGCCCTCGTCCCAGGCAAACTGCTCATCGACCGACGACAGTGGCCCGACGCGGACCTCGGTCGTCTCCAGCAACGCCCTCGGCCGCGTCGAGCCATCCATCACGATGCTCAGGTCGCCCGGAGTTGGCAGCGGATCACCGGCGGCTTCGTACTCGGCCATCGCGCCGACAGTTGCGCGTTTGGTCCCGGTGACGACGAGTTCGATCAATTCGTTCGCAAGCTCCACGGTGTCGCCGAAGCACCAAGCAGAGGGCACTGGCACTGGCTGCACAGCGCCGAGCACAGGTTGGCAGCGGGCCCAGAAGGAATGAATCTCGTCCGGATCGGGCTCGCCCAACGGGGTCACATAGACACGATCCCGCTCCACGTCCATCGCCGAAGACGGTAGTCCTCGCCGCAACGCACCCCGGCACGAATCAAGACATACCGAAGGCGCACCGATCTGGACTCGAGCCGCAGTGCGGCCCACGTCCCGAGTCGCGTCACCCAACCGGTGTCCGGGGCACTGCCCATCGGGTCAGTAGAGGCTGTCCCGGTAGTTCTGTTCGAGGTCGGCGGCGACCACCGGCACGAGCTTGTCATCGCCCATCAGTTCGCCGATCTGTTCAGCGATGGGGTTGCGTTCGGCCTCGGACTCATCCGGTGCCGTCCACAACTCGGCGCGGATCACCGCCTTCCCGCAGTGGAAGAACGCCTCCTCGACCCCGACGACCGTCGCCATCAGTGCTGGATTGCCCATGATGGCGAGCCGATCGAGTAGCTCGGGATCGCGTGTCAGGTGGGCCGTTCCGTTGACCCGGTAGGTCTCGCGCTGTCCGGGGACCATGAAGATCAGCCCGATGCGGCCGGTGGCCAGCACGTTTCGGGGACCGAAGCCCAGCGAGTTTCCCTTCCGCTCGGGGATGGCGAGCGTGGTTGAGTCGACCACGTGGACGAATCCGGGCGGGTCTCCTTTGGGAGATGCGTCGAGGCGGCCGTCGGCATCACAGGTGGCGACAACGACGAAGGGTGAGCGCTCGATGAACGCTCGGGCCGTGTCGTCAATCTCGGTGCGTAGCTTCAGCTTGACCCGCTCGCCAGGTGCGCCGATAGCGGCTTCCAACTCCGCGTCGGTGGTCACGGCGTGCGGATCAGACAACTGCGTGGGTTCCATCCCGCAAGCCTTCCACCATTTCGATCACCCGAGCGAGGAATCGAGCAGTCGGCGGCTATTGGCAAGCGTCGCCAACCCTCGTGACGCTGACGCAATGCCGACGATGAACGTGTCGCTGCCAGACGAACTCAAGTCGCACGTCGACGAACAGGTCGGCGACGGCGGATGCGGATCGACGAGCGGATACGTCCGAGGCCTCATCCGCCGCGACAAGGACCGCCGAGAGCTCCGACGCGTGCTCCTTGCCGTCAGCGGTCAGCGATGAGATCGGCACCTGATCCATCGGTCCGAAGCATCCGCAGGCTCCAGACTGCGGCCACGGTGAGACCTGCCGCCCAGAGCAGGTCCCAGCCGGTTACCTCTCCGTTGATCGTTCTCTGGAGGACCACGACGACGACTGTGGCAACGAAGACAACGATTCCCATGCCGATCGACGCGAACCCGAACCGTCGCCCACCGAGTCTGTGTGCCGTCGCAGCGATGAGCAGACCGACGAGTGGCACGCCCACGAGCACGGCGAGGATCGCATAGACCACAGCCTCGAGGCCGAATCCGCTGGCGTCCACGATGCAATCCTGCCACGGCCGCGCCGTGACGGGCCGGCCTCCCGATCATGCGCTGATCGGCGGCAGGCAACGACCGACACGACGTGCCCGGTCACGCTCGCTCGGATCCACTGATGACTGCCGATCGCGTAGCTGGAGTGCCGCGGGTCATCTCGCACCGCTACCGCGTCCGGAGCGGGATGACGTGCGGCGATACGAGCGCCTGCGAACGAACGCACTTGAGGGACGGGCCATCAGTCTTCGCGAGACGCGCGGCACACCCACCGGCCAGACAGGGCGTATGAGACTTCAGCTCACCCAGCCCAGGTGCCAGATGCGCAGCTTCGGATCGATGACGTGGGCAACGGAGACCGAGGCCGTGCATGCAGCGCGCTCCTTCTGCCGTCACCTTCTTCCCTCAGGGAGGCATTGGCCTCTTGCGTCGCAAGGCAACCTCACGGAACCTGAGAAGTGCAAGGAAGCCGACACAGGAGGTGAACGATGCGACAACAACCCTTGTTCATCAGCGTGGTCGTCGCTCTGGCGATCGCTGCGGGGTGCTCTGCCGATCCCGAGGACTCCGACGAATACCAGCGTCTCGAGCAGCAGTACATCGATGCGCAGGAGCAGGTCGCAACGCTCGAGCAGGCGCTCGCCGATTCGACGGACGGAGGGTCGGCGGGCGACGTCGAGTTCAGCGCCCTACCCGACGGCGTCGTCCCGGTCTACGGCGAGTTCGGAGGATGTACACCCGTCCTCGGTTCGCCGGAGTCCTTCGACGGGATCGAGGTCTACGACGGCGGGTTCTCGTGCCCGGATGTGACGTACTCCGATCCACGCCTCAGCGGTGACTTGGAATTGACGCTGAGCGAAGCGCGCTACGTCAAGTACGCGGCCGTCCTGAGCATTCCCGAGACCGCACGTTTCGAGTACACGGCCGTGCTGACCACCGACGACGGTGAGCGGTGGAGTGGCGAAGGATTCGGCATCGACCTGTGGGACGTCGAGGGAACGCTCCACACCGTGTTCTACGACGAGCTCGCAGGCGAGGGCAAGTACGAAGGGCTGGTGCTGCGCGAGTGGGGGATGCAGCAACCGGCGCTGTATGACGGCACGACGACGAACTTGTACGACGGATACTTCTTGTCGGGCTGGATCGAGCAGATCCCGTCGTCCGGTTCCTGACGCGCACGCCACCCGCCACCCGCCACCGCGGGGTCGATCGTGATCCGCGCCATGCACCCCAGACTCCGTCTTCGGCAGCGGACGGGGTTCGATGAGTTCGGCCGCGTGATCGACGGTGGCTCCCATCGCAGCCGCGGCACGGCCATCCCTGGGATCGTCTCGCGTGCGGCTTGGGCCTGATTCATGCTGGGGGTGCGTTCGACCTGCGCGTGCAGCCTCCATTGCGTGGTCGCACGCCGTGCTTGGAGCAGTTGAAAGACGCCGAGTTCAGTCCTCACCGACGACGACGACGACTCGTCGCTCGCCGTCGATACCGATGCTGCCGGACATCTCGTCATCGTTCGCCAGGGTGATCAACCGCTCGTTGACCACCGTCGCGTTCCATCCCAGATTGGCCGCAATCGTTGCGAGTTCATCCAGCGAAAGGTCAGTTCGATCCCGCAGATCGACGCGTGCGATGTCCGGACAGCTATCTGGGACGGGACAGGGCGAAGGCGCAGCAATCACGTTGACGTCGGTGCCAGCGATCGCACTCCCGAGCTCTTCGGCAGCGCTCTCGAGCTCGCCGTAACGACTGTTGTCGTCGTCACACGCCGCTGGGACGACGACCGCCATCGCGCACGCTGCCGCAACCAGAGCCCGCCGTGCCCCCGTCATGGACGAAGAGTACGACGCGTCGCTGCGTCTGGCGACCATCGGGATCGGCGTCCCTGTCGCCACAGAACCGCCGGGCTCGCCGGACGATGTCACCGTCGGTGACGGCCGACCAGACGAAGGAGGGAGCGGGATCGACGTTTGAGCCGGTACGGCACGGTTGCGATGTCCACGCCTTCGGCGTTCGCCGTGAAGAGCTGATGCGATCGCCGCCAATGTTGGTCCTGCTTCTCGGTCAGAGCCTGAGCACGTGGGCGACGCTTCGGGGAGCAAGAGAACCCAGCGAGACGACTCGTTCTTTCGTTGGTCGTACTTGCTCTGGTCCGGCTGTTGTTGCGTGCCGGGGGCGGCGTTGGTGTGAAGTCGGACTGATGAGGTTCGAGCTGCATCGGTGAGCGGTGGACGTTGCAGAGTTGTTTCGTCGAGCGCATGGACTCTGCGGTCGAGATGATCAGTCCGTCGGAAACGCCCTGACCCGGCCGGAGTCGTCGACGATCATCTCGCCGAGTCCTGGGCACGCGACATCGAGTTGAGGAACGAGTCGCTCGAGCGAGTCGATCGCTGGGTTGAAGTTGTCGTAGCTGAACGGTTCTTCGCTCAACGTGAGCAGAAGGGACCAGGTCGATGCGTGGTCAGCGGGGCCCTCGTCGGCGACGGCGGTCAACAGCTCGTCGTAGTCGCCGATCGTGCCACCGTCGTCGAGCACAACGATGAGAGCAGCGACGTTGGCGCAGTAGCCCGACTCTTCGGTTGTCGTCGATGTGGACTCGACGGTGTCGGAACCGCACGCCGTGAGGAACACGACGCCCGCTGCAGCACCGAGCCACAAGCCCTGCAAGCTACGCATCGCCGAGCCCGACGAGAACCGAGCAACGACTCGAGTTCCATCGCTCGCCTCGCACCCAACGATTCTCCCACGGGAAGCTTCCCGACACCGCCTACACGGCGAAGTGATTTCGTGACGCCACGATGAGGTTGGACTCGCGCACCGGCGTGGCGCCTCTGTCCGTGATGACGTGGGTGCGATATCGAGCACTACACGTTCTCTGAGCCATCGTGCGGGCACAAAGAGGAACTGTGTCAGGGCCGATTTCGAGACACGGACGGGGTGCTGTCGGTCGTTGTGAGACCTGGAACCGGGCGCCGTCGACGAGCACCTACGCAAGACAACTTGCGATGCCCGGTGGCGCAAGCCAACTTGCGAACGCGCCACTCATCGCTGCTCGAGATCGGCGTCGTCGACACCAGCGACGGTCCGATCATCGTCCACGCCATGTCCGCCCGACCGAAGTGCCTGTGGTGACCACCATGCCCCGCACCGCCCAAGAAATCCTCGACCGCGCCGACGAACTCGCCGCCCGATTCGAGACTCACGAGCCCGGCGACGACATCCACGACGCCACCGAGCTGCGTCTCGTCCGAGAGGCGTTCCTTGCCCGAGCCCACGCAGAACGCGCACTCGGCGATGCCGTCGTTCGCGCCCGTCACAACGGGCACTCCTGGGCTTCGATCGGGGCCATGGTCGGCACCTCGGGCGAGGCAGCACGCCAACGTTACAGGCAGTCCGTCAACGCCTCGTAGCAACCAAACTGACTGCGACTATCGAGCCCTACGCGCTCCACCGGGCTCAGAGCGCGTCGCAACCGGCAAGACTCCGCTGATGTCAACGCGCCCACACGGCCCCGGTACAGATCTCGAACGGTCCGTGCGGGCGATCGCAACCGAGGAGGCGCTGTCGGGTGTCGTCCGCCTCGACCTCGACGGCGAAATCGCCGCCGAGGCAGCATTCGGACAATCGCACCGCAGCCTCGGCATCGAGATGACGATCAACGCGCAACTCGCGATCGCCAGCGGCAACAAGGCATTCACCGCATTGGTGGTGATGAGCCTCGTCGAACAAGGCGACCTCGCCCTGGACACGCGTGTGCGCTCGATTCTCGGCGACGACCTCCCGCTCGTCGACGATCGCGTCACCGTCGAGCACCTCCTCGCACACCGTTCCGGCATCGGCGACTACCTCGACGAGGACGCAATCGAGGACCCGGACGCCTACCTGATGCCCATCCCCGTCCACGAACTCGTCACCACCGACGACTACATCCCCATCCTCGACAGGCACCCGGCGAAGTTCGCGCCGGGCGAGCGGTTCGCATACTGCAACAGCGGCTACGTGATCCTCGCCCTGATCACCGAACGCGTCTCCGGACGGTCCTTCCACGACCTGGTCGACGAACGAGTCTGCAAGCCGGCCGGCATGACCGACACTGCGTTCCTGCGCTCCGACGCGCTACCCGGCCGAGCAGCGCTCGGCTATCTCGACGACCACGGATTGACGACCAACGTGTTCCACCTGCCTGTCCGTGGCAGCGGCGACGGCGGCATCTACACCACCGCTGCCGACATCCACGCCTTCTGGGAATCGCTGATGGCAGGACGGATCGTCTCACCCGAAACGGTGACCGAGATGACGCAACCGCGCAGCGATCCCAAGGACGGACTGCGCTACGGGCTCGGGTTCTGGCTCGGACCGGACGACGCAGTGTCCATCCACGGATTCGACACCGGTGTCGGGTTCGTTTCCGTTCACGATCCGAGCCGGCACCTGACGCTCAGCGTGATGTCCAACAAGAGTCGAGGCGCATGGCCGTGCAGCCAGCGCATTTTGCGGATCGTGACCGGCAGCTCGTAACGGGATCACGCTCCGCAGTCAGCGACGGGTTGTTCAGCGGGATTATCGGGTGCCCGGTACATGCATCAGGCGCACATGTCGGACACGCCCAGATCGAGTGTTCGTTGAGCGGTTGGGCCGTCTGAAGCCGGGTGCGGCTGGGTGCCAACGAGCATGATGTGGACGTGGCCGAGCCGTCAGTGCAGAACAGACGAAAGACCGTCGCAGTCGTCATCGGAACGACTGCGCTCGCCGGCGCCGTGGCCGTGGTGGCGATCGTCGGAGGCCTCGTCTACCTTCGCAACGAGATCTTCGACAACGAGCTCCCGAGCTGCGACCGTGAGCCCGTCATCTTGGAATGGACCCAGCAAGAAGGCCGCTGGAGTCGGAGCGCCACGTTCGAACTGGTCGAGGACTCGCAGACCGTCCAAGTCGACCTGGCACTCGCCAGGGACGACGGGGGCGTCATTCAGGTCGGCAAGACGGTCTATGCCATCGCCACCGGCGGCGGCCTGCCTGCCGACATCGACGAGACGTCGCCGACCACACAGCCATTTCGAGGCACGGTGATCGGCAGCGGGATCGACGGCGTCAACGAACAGGTCACGTTGGAAGCTGGAAAGTGGCAATTGATCGTGAAGGGCGCGGCGTCTGCAGCCGAAGTGCGATGGCCTTGCTGAAGGACCACCGGGTGCGCGTCGAGGTGATCAGAGCCTGAGCACGTGGGCGACGCTTCGCGGAGAGAATCCTGATCGTTCATACAGGCGTCGGGCGGTCGCGTTCTCGAAGTAGCTGTCGACATGCACCTCGACGCAGCCCCGCTCCCGCGCCCAGTCGATGAACGCCTCCGTGAGTAGCTACCCGACACCTGCTCCCCGGGCATTGCTCCGCACGTACATGCTGCGCAGCACACCGAAGGTCACTGGTTGACGAGTCGGGCTCGACGGTGCCGTGCAGCCGACGACGTGGCCGACAATTGTGCCGTTGCGTCGAGAAATCAGCACGACCGAGTTGTCGTCGGCGAGCAGCCGCTGGAAGTCGGCTGCTGCCTCTCGCAGCGGCCGGTCACGTCGGCGTGGGGATCATGCACCCCGGCGTCCTCGGCACCCGCCGTCAGCAGTGAACTGATCCCAAGTGCGCCGTTGCCCTCGACCCGAGAAGATGCGGCACTTTCCGATCAGCGACAGCGCGCTGGCACCCAGCTCATCATCGCGGCCGAGAACGCACCCGTCCCGCACCGCGTCCGGCGAACTGCCCTGCCGCCCGGTAACGATCAGCATCGAGCACGACCCAACCTCAAGTGGTTCGACAGACGTCGCCTCGGTGATCGATCCGTAGCACCGTGACAGTTCGCTCGCTCTCGCGATTCGGTACAGGACTCGGTAACTCCCTCGGCGGGCGCTGTGGATGCCGGCAAGTTCGTTTCGTAGCTCGCGTCCGACGCGACGGGGATTCTCGACGAGCGATCCGGTGATGAAGTCGATGACGGCGGCGGCGACCGGTTCGGGCAGCGTTTCGGCGATCGCTGTCGCGGCGGGACGAGCGACGATGAGCTCGTATCCGTCGTCGGTCACGAACCTGGCGATGTGCGCAACGCTCGGACGGCGTCGTGGTCGCCGAGCAGTTCGAGGGTCTCTTCGAGGCTGTCGAGGTCGTCCGGGCTGATCAACACAGCAGCGGGTCGACCGTTGCGGGTGACGACGATGCGTTCGTGTTCGCGGTTGACGCGGTCGACGAACTCGGAGAATCGATCCTTCACGTTCCGCAGCGAGTCCGTCGTCATGGTCACGATTGCGCCACGCCCCGAGATGGTCGGCAACCCACTCCGTAATCACGTACAGCACTACGCGACGGCCCACCCGGGAACCGGCCTCTTGTCATCGCTGACGGTGATCCGGGGGGTGCGGCCAGCCTTTGGGTCGGGGTTCTGGACGGTTCGCTCGTTGACCGGCTGCCCATCGCTTCGTGTGGTGTGGCTCGCCTTCGGCATGCGGCCTGAGCCTCGGCAGGGACGTGGCTGAAGAGAGCAACTTGTTGACTCGGCGACGCTTCGAGAACTCCGACCACGGATTCGTCGAGATGCTCGCCTCAGTCGGCGAGTTTCCGAATCGGGTGTGGGCCGTCGAGGGCGCGGACGGGATGGGTCGCAGCATCGCGCAACGTCTCGTCGGCTTCGATGCACACGTTGATGACGTGCCAGCCAAACGAGCGCCGGCCCCTCCGTCTGGTCGGCGTACGTGTCGCGAGTTCGTTGCCTCACGTTGCTCGAACGCGAGACTCAGGCAATGATGCCGAACAGCCGAACAGCCGGGTTCTGGGGACCGCTGACTTTCCTTGGCGCCGCCGCTGCTGCGGCCCATCGTCAGCCTGGCTACTCCCACCGAGCGCATCACGTCAGCGGTCTTGCAGCCCGCGGAGAGCCATCGGCGAGAATCATGATTCCGGGGTTCCTCCTGCTGGGTGCATCGAGCTTGGTCGCCGATGCACCAACGAAGACTCTTCGACGCGTCGAGCGAGCCGCTGGGATCACTACCATCGCCGCCGGGCTCATTCGCGTCAGTGAACCACGCTGCCCTCAGCCCGGACTCGATCCATTGGCAACCTCATCAGACGTTGGTCATGGTGCTGCCAGCATTGCGACCTTTGCGTTCTGGACCGCGATGCCGTTCATCGCGGCACAGGAGTCCGAGCCGGTCTGGTACTGCCGAGTTGCCCGCGTGCTCAGGGTCACGACGCTGGTCATGTTTGTCACCGCAGGCCTGACGACACGATTCGATTCACCACGCAAGGGCCTCGCGCAGCGTGCGTTCTTGATGTCGGTGTTTCTGTTCCAGGCAGCCACAAGCTGTTCGAGCCGCCCGACGTCGCGTAGCTGAAACTGACGGAGTGGCCCTGCGAGGGCCTCGGTGGACCTGAGCCAGTGAGTCCGGTGTCGCCATGCTCACGCGAACAGCCGAGCGACGGTCCGAAGTCGATCCAGTTCTGCTGAAAGCAGATCTGCAGCCAGGAACGGCCAGATGATCAGCAACACTGAGTCCGTCCTTCGAGCGCATGATCAACCGTGGACCTGTTGGCTCTGATCCGCGCGATCATCCACCGTGAAATCGATGCAGAGGCGCCGCGTCGCCGGCGGAGCCGCTCTTTGGTGTCCGGGAATATCGAGTGCGCTTCTTGGGCCGCAGCGCGGGCAGCTCGCTGCTCGTGCGGGTGGCGAATACGCGTGTCGATATCGGGCGGCGAGACGTGTCCCTGATCGACCATCATGACCAGATGCCTTCCTCCGGCGATCAACCGGACGACGTGGTGCTCAGGCAGGTTGTCGCAGCTCTCGATCCCGCGTTGGTGCCGCTGGAGTTCGCCAACGGCCAGGGCGGCGGCTCCGGAAACGACGGCCAGGTGATCTACTGCTCCGTCCACCCGAGCGGCGACGGACGATGCGCTGATGTCGTGCTGGACCTCCGTCGAGCCGGAGGATGGCGGATCGTGGCCGTCAGGTACGACGGGTTCCACGATGACGACGTCGAGCATCTCCATCTGCGCCAAGACGTCGGGCTCTCGGAACAACTCGAATCGCTACGCACGACCATCCCGTTCGACTTGGACCAATGGAGCCAGTGATGGGGTTTGCGGGGAGTCGATGGGTGCGCTGTTCGTGGCGGGCCCGCACACTCGTCCTCGGCGCGATGATGCTCGTCGGGGTTTTCAGCGCATGTAGCGGAAGACCGGACGCCGAGGTGCAAGAAGTGTCGGTTCAGAACGACGGGGCGAGCCTCGTGTTGCAGGTCAACACCTGCAACGAGGACAGCACCAGCGTGTCAGTGGTCGAGTCCGACACCGAGATCGTCGTGACGGCGAGCACTCGGGCCCGTTTCGGCTGCAGCGGAGGAGGCGGATGCTCCGATCCCCGGCGTGTTGAGCTGGACGAACATCTGGACGACCGCTCGATCCTCGATGCAGACGGAAACGAAGTCCGTCGCATCGACCCGAAGCTCTCCCAGGCCGTTGCGACCCTGTCGTCGGCGGTCCAGAACGCTCAGGAAAGTGCAGCGCTCGGCTTGGGCCTGATTGATACTCGATGGCCTTGCGGCGCGGTCCGAGACCTGATGGACGGACCATCGAGCGCGCATTAGGCGCTGATCGGGGTGCGCAGAATGCCGGATACAGGACACGTCTGCTCACGGTCGGTAGACGTCGTCATGCACCCCTGATCCGGTGGTGGGAGGCAGGGTTGCGGTTCCAATCGGCGCTTTTCAACCGAAGGTGGCGGCGACGTCGTGCATGGCGGCGATGGTTGCCTCTTGGAGTTCGTCAGCGTGCGAGGCCGAGTCGCCGACTGCGGTGATGCCGAAGCGCCCATCGATGGCGAGGCATGACAGCATGTGCGGGACCACACCCGTCCTTGTCAGCGGGTCGAACGAGAGACCTGCCCGCACGAATGCAGCGATCACGTCGGCCTCTGGAACCCCAGTCCAGTTCTCGTCCACGAGATTGTCCGACGCCACGTAGAACTTCGATGTACCGGTGTCATCGGTGTAGGAGCCGGTGTCCATGTCGTAGCGCCCGGGAGCGAGGTGACGAAGCACGGTGTACGGGTGCGTCGTTCCGGGCTTGCGAAGATTGATCTCGATCGCGTACGTCGACCAGGGTTCGCTCCCTGAACGGGCCGTCACGAAGTCGATCCCGGCTCGCCCGCGAGCGCCCCGTTCACCGAGTACTCGGGCAGCAGCGAGTGCGTGTGCACCGAGTTCAGGTGCGTAGGCAGGATCCGCTGGGAACCGACACCCGAGGTACACCTGGCCGTCGTCTCCCAGGATCTGTTCATGGGTGGACAACACGACGACCGAGCCGTCCGGGCGGATCTCCACCTGGGCGCTCGGGCTCGAGAACTGATCTCCCACGATGCGGCTCTCGGCCACGAAACCCTTCTCCAACTCGTCGAGATACCACGGCTCGAGGCTGTTGATCCGACTCCGTAGCCGTCGCCGAGCAGCCGGGGACCCGGCGGGCTCCAGATCGTCTGTGTGGATGACTGCGTTGCCGTCGCCCGCCCCGGAGTCGTCGTGCTTGAGGATCACTGCCGGGATGTCGGGCTGTGCGGTGCGAAGCTGTTCGATGGCGTCGACCGCATCGGAGACGGTCGTGAGATCCTCGAACCCTGGCGGGACCGGAACCCCAGCCTCCCGGAACAGCTTCCGCCCTGAACTCTTGAATCCCAGCGGCCACAGCTCCGGTGCGGAACCGTTGATCGGCACCCCGAGCGTGAGTGCGAGTTGGCGCTCCGGCTCCGCGACGTTCCACGGCTCGATGAATGCAGGGTCGTCGCCGATCCACCGAGTGACGCCGGCGAGCACATCAGGCCGATCGAGCAGCTTTGTCGCGACGGCGCGGGCCGACGGATCATCGACCACGACCAGATGGAATCGTTCACTGGCATCGAGCGAGTCGGGCAGCAGTGAGAGGCAATGGTCGATGACCGCCGCATCTGGCTCGGCCGAGCAGAAGTACACGAGCCGAGCGGCCGGCATGCGAAGCATCAGCAGCGCGGCCAGGAATCGATGCTCGAGCGCAGCGAGGCGACTGCTGTAGTGGGACAGCAGGCTCTCTCCTACGCTGAATGACGGCAACACCACCACGACGTGCGGCACGGTCGACGCGGGCGAGTTGAGCGCGTAGACCGCCTCGAGGTCGTGTTGGAGCTGCTGGAAGGCGCTGCTGGTCGCCGAGTCGGAGAGCTCTTGCATGGTCGACAGCATCGCGCAGGGACGAGAGCGGCTGCACACTTCGGTCAAGCCTCGGCTGGCTCCCATGTGACGCACTGTTCGAGGCACGTCCGGTCCGTGCTCGACGCCGGCGGACGACAGTCCCCCTGGCGCCGATGGACGCCACACCCACCGCGCGTTTGAAGCGAACGACGGGACGAGTGGTCAAGTACTCCTCCTGCTAGAGGTGCACTTCATTGGGTCGCGACCACAACTCGAAGGTAGCGACGTCCCGGTACCCCAACCGCTGGTACATCGAGTGAGCCATCGGTGTCGAGTGGAGCACACTCGCTCTGAACCCTGCGTCGGCCGTCGCATGTAGCGCAGTGCCAGTCAGCAGGCTTGCGAGTCCCTTGCCGCGGCCACGCTCGGTCGTGGCAACCCCATAGATGCCAGCCACGTCGTTGCTCATGTGGATGCCGACTTTGGAGACGGGTGTGCCGTCGAGCGATGCGATCCACACGCGCACGCCCGTGCCGATGAAGCGGTCGAACACCCGACGAAAGTACGGCGAGTTGTCCTCCTCAAGCCCGTATCGGGTCGACACGAGATCGAACCAGGCCGCGCCATGGCCGACTCCGGCTTCGACCACCTCGATATCCGACGGTACGTCCGGCATGGGCGGCAGGTCGTCGAGAGTGTGAATCATTCCGGGCATCGTCTCGGCGCGAACCCACCCGTGCGCGTCGAGGCTCTCTCGAACTTCGATCGGGGTGGTCGGATGGACGAGCCAGGCGGGGGTGCAGGCACGGCGTTCGAACCGCTCGAGCAGTTCATGGACCTGGGCATCGATGCTGCGATCGCCCTCGTCGTAGAACCGGAGCACCGTGTTGTAAGGAGCTTTGGGGACATCGGTCTCGAGGACGAGCCGTGTTGGAGTGTCAATCAGGCGCCCTGGGTCGACGCGGCCGAATTGAGCGAACATCGACCACGCGTTGGTCTCCAGAGCAGCGACCGCCTCGATCTCCGTGAACATAACGACTTCCCAGGGTTGAAAAATGTGAGCGCACTCGCTGGTTCGAGACGCGGGACGCACAATAGTCGTGTGGATGCGGCTCGCTGCCCTGCCGGTGGGGATCACGCGCTCGCGTGTCTGTTGGCGTTGAACGGGCTGCGCATCTCCGAGTTTCTCGGTGCTGACATCGACAACCTCGACGTCAACCGCGGACACCGAACGTTGTTCATCCATCGCAAGGGCAACAAGACCGCCACCATTCCGCTGTGCCGGGAACGGCACGGGTCTTGATCGGCACGCGTCGGCTCGGATCGTGACACGGTTGGCCATGGCTGCGGGGATCAACAAGCGGATCAGTCCGCATTCGCTGCGTCACGGTTTCATCACCGCCACCATCGATGCCGGCGTCCCGCTGCGAAATGTCCAAGAAGCAGCGTCGCACGCGGACCTGAGAACGACGATGCGCTACGACCGAGGGCGACGATCACCCGACGGGCACGCCACCTACATCGTGTCGACGTTCGTCGCAGGCGCGAGCCGCTGAATGACGCTGTCCAGTCGCAAGCGACGTGCCTCGATTTGACGTTGAACCGCAGAGATACTCAGCGAGGCTCTGCGGAGATGAAGCCATTCCTGCGAGGTGATCCTCGGCGGCAATGCCGTCGGGTACGTGCTCTGGTCAGCTGACCCGTGCGTTGGCGCCGGTGTCAGGCACTGGCGGTGACGTCCGGCTTGCGGCCGGTGACCAGCAGTTGCTGGACGGAGGCGAAGAAACCGCCGATCTCTGCGGCCTGCTCGAGGTCGGCGCGAAAGTGAAGCACCTCGTCGTTCGTCAGCACGCCGGCATCCTCGGCTGCCTCGAGAACCCGAGCGAGCACGAATGTCTCAAAAAACACGCCCAGGTCGTCGACCGTCACGGGGACGACCTCGACCGCTACGTCATCGAGGCCCGCCGCCTTGAACGAGCGGTACAGCATCCGCCCGGCGAACGGGCTGTTCATCATGGAGCGGTAGTGCTCGGCGACACGTCGTTCGAGCTCGGAGACCTCACTGGCAATGCTGAGCGATCCGAAATCGGTATCGAGCACGACGATCCGACCACCGGGACGGGTCACGCGGATCATCTCCGCAAGCCCCGCCGCCGGATCAGGGAGGTGCTGGAAGACCCGCTCGCTCCGACATGCGTCGAAGAAGTCGTCGTCGAAGGGCAGCGCAACCGCATCGGCTTGCCGATGAAGCACCCGTTCGTCGAGGCCAGCGGCCTTCGCCCGGACGTTTGCCTCCTCGACCATCTCCGGATCGAAGTCGGCGCCGTGGACCTGACCCGTCTCACCGACGAGGTCGGCGAGTGCGATCGTGTCGGAAGCGGGTCCGCAGCCGAGGTCGAGCGCCCGGTGCCCTACCTGCAGCTCCATCAGTTCATAGGTCCGTCGCTTCGCCGCCGACAACATCTGCGCCGCCGTGTCGAGGTACGTGGAGTCGACGTGCCCCGAATAGTCCATCGCCATGCCCAATTTGATACAACACCTGCAACTCCGGAACCGAACGCAAACCGCTCACTCGCCGGATCCGGGGCGGCTCCCACAGCCTCGGCGGGCGCGATCCGTCGGGCCGAGCAAGCGCGCAGGTGAGTCGACATCTCGCACGTGCTTCGCTCGTTCGGCCGAGGTCTGGGCAACGATCTGCGTCACCGCGGCGACCTTGCCGCCCGACTGTGTGATGCCGCAGACGGGCCACAGTCGGGTGCCCCGACGACAAGTATCCTTGGTGTGCATGCCGTTGGATGGTGGACCAAGTGGGTTGATGTACATCCTGCGCGGCAGGGCGTTGGAGGTCCAGCGAGGCGACTCACCTGACCTGTCAGCGATCTACGCACCCGGGACGTGGCGTCAGGCCCGCAGGCGTCTACTCGCTGTCTGGGCATGCAGCATTGCGTGGATCATCGGACTCGCCCTTGGCGGTCTGGTTGCGGTGGTCGCATTGGTGGTGACCTTCATCGGCCTCATCCTCGCTCTGTCGACGCAGTTCGAGGCTGCATGGATCGGTTCCCCGATCCGCCCGTGGACGAGGTACGCAGTCCCGGTAGCGCTCGTGGGCTTCGCCGTTGCCTACATCGCGCTGTAGCGACGCCGTCGAACATCCACCCCTGCGGTCAGGGCGCCTGAACCTCGCGATGATCAAGCGGCCCAACGCTGAAATCCGCGCGTGAGTTCCCGCCAACTCTGGCGTCAACGAACTCCGGTCGCCCGCTCCGCAACGTCCACCGCACCCGCACTGCGGTGGCCGGTCGCTGGGCGAGCAGAACTGCTCTGCTCGGGCTCGGTAACGGTTCCCTTCGATGCGGGCGGCGTCTCGTCGTTTCGCGATACGATACTCGTCACGTGGACATCTAACGATCTGCTCGCAAGCACGGCGTTGCCGACGCCGACATCTTGCACGCCGTCGACCACGCGCTCGGCGCCGCCGAACAAGACGACGGAAAGGTGCTCTACCTCGGTCCGGGCCGAGCAGGCAACATGCTCGAGGTGATCGCGATCGAACGTGACGACGGCACCGAAATCGTGATTCACGCCATGCGGATGCGCCGACTCTACGAACCACTACTCCGTGAAATGAGAGGAACCGATGACTGAGAACAAGACACACGGACGAACCAAGGAAGGAGTCGAGCTGACCGATGACGTGCTCGACGAACTCGCCGAACAGGCCGAAGCCGGCCTCGACGTCACCAAGCTGCGACGACGTCCTGGACGCCCGTTGATGGGGTCCGGACCTGCCGATTCGTTGCCCGTCCGGCTCGACCCCGAGTTGCGGCGAGCAGTGGACGAACGCGCTGCCGCAGAGCACACCACCGCGTCGGACGTCGTCCGCGAAGCACTTCGCCGCTACCTCCGTGCCGGTTGAACGAACAGCCTCCACGACCACCGCATAACACCGGTCACCAACGGCGCATCCACACCCACATATCCGCCGAACTGTGCGGCCTCGGGGCCCGATCGGCCCGCCGCATATTCACGCCGATCGGATGGCGTCCCTGGCAGGGATCAAACCTGCGACACACGGTTCAGGAATCGTCCCGTGCCCGTCCGGCAGGTGCGGGCGAATCCGTGAAAGCCCGTGGAATATGGGTTTCCAGGGCCTGGTGGTGCGCCGAGTGACGTGAAATCCGGGGAGTTCCGCCGCGTTTGCTACCCGAACGCTACTCAAATCGGCGTCACCGGATCCCGCCGACGGCCCCTCGATCGTCGTGCAGCAGCGGGAGGAGACGCACCCGAATCCGGTCGTCACTGGAGATGAGGAACTTCACGCCGTCAGCTGCAACGGGATCTGCACTCGGCTTGGGCTCCGTTACGTGCGGTTCATCCAACGATTGACGACGGACCATCCCCAGCGCGCTGCGGGAACTGCGTCGCTCGTTGATCTGGTGACGTCCACGTGTCACATTGCTCGTCACGCTCCCGCGGATCGCCAGCCCCGATCGCCCTGGTCATCTGGTGTCGGAGGCGTGACCTGAAGTCCGGGGCGAATGTTCGCGGGTGTCTGGCGGCACGCCGAACAGCATCAGTCGGAGTGGGCGGGCGCGCCCGTGAGCAACACGATCGAACGTTGCGCGAGCGCGCCGAGGTCGGGCAACTCGGCCATTCGCTCGAGCACGGACCGTTCCTTACGGGTGAGGTGCGCCTGTTCGCGATCCGTCGGGCCGAGCAAGCGCGCAAGTGAGTCGACATCTCGCACGTGCTTCGCTCGTTCGGCCGAGGTCTGGGCAACGATCTGCGTCACCGCGGCGACCTTGCCGAGGAGTGCGCCGACCACGGTTGGACGACGCACCCGAGCCGTCGAGCCGTCGGTGAGCTCGACCTTGACCACACTGCTGCGAACGAGAGCCTGGCTGCCACCGGGCGCCTCGATCGTGCGGCCACCGCCGAGCGCCAAACGGGCTCGGCTTCCGAGCCGGTCCGGTGCCATCACATCGATCGCCGCGCCGGTTCCACCCGAAGATCGACCACGATGTCGACATCATCGGTGGGTCGTGTGTCAAGTGAGCCTCGTTCGACCTCGAGCAGAAAGACCATCTGTCCGCCGACCAGCAGGCAGTGGTCCCCGGGTCTTGGTGTGAGCTCGATGAAGGCGCGCCACGACTCCTGCTGTCGACCGGCGAGCGGTGGAAGTCGAACCGCCACGTCGTCAGGCATCGGCAACCAGGCCCTCGGCTGCAATCCAGTGCCGTGGATCAGATGAGTCCAGAAGGTCGAGGGCGACGGCACCACGTGGAGCGAACTCCCCGCCAGAGATGATCCCCCACGCGTCGTCATCGACGACTCGCAGACGGATCGGGCCGAGCGGGTCTGGAACCGCTGCCACGAGCGAGTCCAGCTGACCGAACGCACTGCGAGAGAGGTAGAAATCGCGATCGTCAGCGGCGATCAGCGACGCCCCGAACTCGATGGCCGCACGAACGCCACCCATCAGCGCTCCCACCGCACCAGGAAGTGACTCGAAGTCGGCCTCACCCATCTCGCAGCGCACGACCTCCGCTCGTCGCTGGTAGCGACCCGGCCGACCCAGATCGATGTCGCCATCAACGAGCTCGCGCCACGCCCGAACAGCCCCCAGCGGTCGGCCACCAGACCGAGCCGAGTGCCGGCGAGCAACGATTGCATCCATCGGGACGGCCCACGCGTTTCCGAACCGCTGCGCCGGCAGATCGCCGGCCACGACGAGCTGACGGACGCGCTCCGACGACACCCCCAGGATGCTCGACGCGTCCGCAAGTGACACCAGGTCGGATGGCATGTGCTCTAATCTATTGGACTTCTCCAATAGATTCAACCCGATCGACGGGCGAGATTATCTCGTGTCACGTACGGGCCGCAGTCGCACGCGACCTGAAGCATTTGAGTCGGGATGACAGGCGGCACTATCGAGCGGCTTCCAGCCCCTCGACCAGGTGCCGCTCTTGCGTCGAGTGCGCGTACCCGGTCAGTATGGACACCTTCGCTAGGAGGACTGGATGGCTGTACCGACCGGGCTGGACCACGTCGCCATGAGCGTTCTTCCCGGCACCCTGACCGACGAGTGGCGAGCGGAACTGCTTGAGTTCTACAGCGCGCTCCTCGGCTGGCGCGAAATCGAGTCTCTCCGTCTTCCCGATCGCCTCACGATCTCGGTCGGGCAACACACGTATGTGAATCTACGTGAGCATGCCGACCCGATGATCTGCTCGGGCTACGAGCACCTCGGCATTGTCGTTGCATCAAGCGACGAAGCTCAAGAGATCTGGAACCGACTCAACGCGCATCCGCGCGATGTGGGCCTTGAGCCACTCAAGACCGATGACCGAGGATTTCGAAATTTTCGATTCCGCTACCTGCTGCCGCTGGCGATCGAGGTGCAGTCGTTTCCGTAGTCCACGAAATCCAGGCGAGAGCAAACGCCAACTGTCGATCTGCTCGACCCAAGCAGGCGTCCGACGTCGGCCCGAACGAACTCACCGCGCACGAGTCACCACTCGGCTCCGGAGCAGCCCAGCGGAGTTCGGGATTATCGGGTGCTCGGCTTGGGCCGAAGTCGCACGCCGGCAACGCGCCGAGAAGCGGGTTACGGAGCGGACGTTATGTCGCTCTCCTGCTCGATCCGTGGGTCAGGTTCGGCCTGGGAGGGCGGGTGGTTGGCTGCCGAGCGCGAGCAGGGCGAGGGCGATGAGGGGTTCAGGTCCGTGGAAGCCGAACGCGATTCCGGTGAGGAGTCGGATCTTGGTGTTGGTCGACTCGATGAGGGCGTTGGACAGTCCGGAGTCGAGGGCGTGATCGATCGCCACGCGATGTTTCACGATCTTGCGGGCGAGCTCGACAAAGGCCGGCATTCGTGACCGGCGCGCCCATGACAACCATCGATCCAGAGCCTGTTTACCAGCGTCGCCCTTGACGGCGAACACGAATCTCAGTCCCTCCTTGAGGAGGTAGGCGCGATGCAGCCGAGGGTCGATCTTGGCGATCCAGTCGAGCTGGACGCGTTGGTTGTCGGTGAGATCTTGGGGGTTCTTCCAGAGTGCGTAGCGGGCTCGGGCGATGCCGAGCGAGGTGCCTCGAGCTCGTCCTCGCCGGGAAGTGGTAGTGGTGATCGCGTTTCGCCCCGATGCCTGGTTCCAGGCTCGGCGGCGTTCCACATCGAGCGCTTCGATCGCCCACGCAACGACATGGAACGCATCGGCGCAGCGCTGTGCGTTCGGGGCTCGTTTGGCCACGACGCGGGCGATCCAGCCCGCCATGTCCGCAGATACGTGGGTCAACTCAGCGGCGCGTTCGTCGCCGAGCTCATCGAAGAACACCTCCAACGCAGCATCGGTGCGGCCCGGGCCGGCCCACACCAGATGGCCGGTGTCGTGATCCACCACCACGATCAGGTAGCGGTGTCCGCGCTTGTAAGAGATCTCATCGATCCCGATCCGACGTAGCCCGGCGAGCCGATCGATGCGCGCCTCGACGTCATTGTTGACGCGGGTGACGATCGCTCCGATGGTGCGCCACGCCACCCGCAACAACTCACAGGTCGCGGACTTCGAGGTGCGCACCGCCAGCCACGCCGCCATCGCGTCGAAGTCGCGGGTGTGGCCCACACCGTGACGAGCCCACGGCACCGCCACCACCGTCGGGCCATGCGTGCGGCAACGGACCCGTGGTGCGTCAGCTTCGATGAACACCTTCGTCGTCCCGGCATCCAGCGCCCGCCAACGCCGCCGCCCATCACCACGGTCATAGCGAGGCGAACGCCGATGACACTGTCCGCACCGGCCACGAGCCTTCGCGTTCGGGCGCACCGACACCACGATCGAGCCGTCGGTGTCATCGACACGGACCCCTTCCACGACCGTGCGCGCCAGACCGCACGCCCGCTCCCATACCTTGGTGTTCAGCACCCCGTCTGCCTTCCTCTTGATTTCGAGCCTTCGACAGCGCGAAACCTAGGAATCAGACGGGGTGCACCCGCGGATAGGCCCTCAACTCACCCACGGACACAGCAGAAGAGCGCGTTATGTGTGGGTTCCGGGCGAGCATCGTGCCGGATATCGATCGGACGAACGTGGCGCCGAGAGATGCCGATACCGAGCGCCTCACGGCGAAGCGGGCGACAACCAAGTCAGCCGCCGTGCCACCCGAAGGCGGGGCGGTCCAGAGACTCGGACGCTGGCGCTCAGCCGAAGAGTTCGTGCACCCGGCTGGGCGCTGCAGCAGGGTCGGGCCGGAGGTTCGCTGAGTTGACGGCACCGGCGAAGTCGTTGATGTGGAGCGAATCGCGTTCGGTGACCGATGCGTTGAACACGCCATCGTCGAGTTGGATGCCGGTGCCGTCGGCGACACGGACGAGCCCGTTGAAGATCGCGATGATCGCCGCAGCCTCGATCGCTCCCTGGTCACCGATCACGGCGGCCAATGCTCGGCGTGTCTCGTTGACGTCATCGCGGCCGAGTTCGACTGCGTTGGTGAACGCGAGGAGTTCAGGTCCCGCAGGAATACCGACGTCGCCAACGTGTTCGGGATCGAGGGCACCCTCGAGGTCGACAGCCAAACCGTTCGCTTCGCTGCTCACACGGAGCAGCGTGGTGTGGGACGCCGTTCAATAGAAGCACTCGTTGAGCGCCGTCGAACGGGCCGCCACGAGTTCGGCCTGAGGACGAGACAGCGGGAACTCCCACCGCAGGTTCGTGAACTCGGCGCCGTGGGCGTAGTGCGTGTCGACCAGTTGGAGCCACGACCGATTGGTGACGGGCACGAGGCTGAGTGCTCGGCCCACGTTTGACCTGGTCGGGCCGGTTCTCTGGCTGACCCAAGCGCCAACGTCACCAACGTCGTCCGGTCGGACCCGGGCTGGTTCACCATCGACAGGGTCGGGGAGTGGAACCTCGGGCCAGCCCATCGCTCGATGAAACCGGTCGACCACAGTGACCATCGCAGTCACGCCGACCAGCTCGGTATAGGTCGCCTCGCCGAGATCGGCGATATGGCCGTCCGCCCACGTTCGAGTCAACCGTCCCGGGTCGGATGCGACCCGGTGGACAACCTCCATCGCCGATGCGGACAGCTCGGCGCTCACGATATGGGCGCCTTCGACGGCATTCGGCGACAGCGCTCGTTTGCGTTCCTGGTCGAGCTCGTTGACTGCGGCGTCGCGTACCTCGCGCCAGACCGCCACTCGCTGAGCACCGGTCAGCCAGTCGCCAGCAGCGGCTGCGACGGCGATCGCGGACTGCTGCGCTTCCTCGATGCTGCCCACGAGCGAACAATAGTTGAGCTGTGAGCGACATCGAGGATGGCTTCGAGCTGCTCGTGCAGTGGCCGAGGAATTTCAGAACCGGCGACCTCGCCGGTCTCGCACCAAACACCGCAAATGGCAGCATCCGCCAAGGCCACTTCACCCGCCCAGTACGCCACGCACGTGTTCGCCCGACCCGCTCGGAAATGTCCGAGCGCAAACGCGTTCTCCGCGCTCGGCTTCCGGCGATATGCGCCCCCGAACTGCAACACTCTGTCGAAACGCATCGTGATATCATGATGTCATGGCAAAGCAGACCACCGTCAGGTTGCCCGACGACCTCGCCGACGACGCTGAGGCTGTCGCTCGTGTGCGCGGTGACAGCGTCAACCAGCTCATCATCGACGCGCTCGCCGCGGAGATCGAACGAGTCCGCTCCGATGAGGACTTCACCGCCCGGGCGAAAAAGCTGCTCGAGCGCGACCGGGAGATCCTCGACCGCCTCGCCAAGTGACCCGCTATCTCAGCCTCGCTGAGTTCTGGTACCTCGCCGAACACGTCACCGGCATCAACGCCGCAACGCTGATCAGAGCCAGTCGCGTCGAGCTCGCCGACTCCGCACTGCACGCACCGCAGGCCGGCTTCGGCGACACCGACTTCTACCCGGACCCGTATGACAAGGCCGCGGTGCTCGCATGTCGGATCGCGTGGAATCACCCGTTGCCCGACGGCAACAAGCGCGCAGCGTGGGCCGGTCTCGTGCTGTTCATCGACCTCAACGACGGGTCATGGAACGACGAGCAACCCGACACCGACGACGCCGTCGGGGCGATGCTTGCGGTGGCGGCACGGGAGGTCGACGAGACCTGGCTCGCAAGCTGGCTCCGCGAACGGGTCACCTTCAGGAACTGAGCCCAGAAACCCGCTCGGCAATCCCGGACTGAAATGCTCACGCCCGCGCCGCACCTCCGGCGAACTGTGCGGCCTCGGGGCCCGATCGGCCCGCCGCATATTCACGCCGATCGGATGGCGCCCCTGGCAGGGATCGAACCTGCGACACACGGTTTAGGAAACCGATGCTCTATCCACTGAGCTACAGAGGCGGGACCACATCGCACCGCGTGTGGCGGTTCGCACGATATCGGCCGACCGCGACGCGGACCGCGGACGTCGAGGAGGTGAGCACCGATGGCCGAGGGGTAGCGTTCCGCGCACAGCACCAGGCCGGGGGAAGCCGATGGACGACAACCCAGTGATCGACATGCTCGGACGGCGGCTCCGGCTCGCCGTGATCGGCGGCGGGCCAGGCAGCTTCATCGGGGCGATGCATCGGGCTGCAGCGCGGATCGACGACCGGTACGAGATCGTCGCCGGGGTCCTGTCATCGGAGCCCGAACGGTCACGAGCCGCCGCGGCCGCCATCGGGATCGCATCCGAGCGCTCGTACGAAACGCCCGAGTCGCTCTTCGAGGCCGAGTCCGCCCGCTCCGACGGCGCCGACGTCGTCGCGATCATGACCCCGAACGACAGCCACCACCGATACGCGCTCGGGGCGCTACACCACGGATTCGATGTGATCTGCGACAAGCCGATCACCAACACGCTCGACGAGGCCGTCGAAGTGCTCGCAGCCGCCGAGGCGACCGGGCTCGTCTTTTGCCTCACCCACAACTACACGGGCTATCCGATGGTGCGCCAGGCGCGATCCATGGTATTCGACGGTCTGCTCGGGACGGTCCAACTGGTCCAGGTCGAGTACGTGCAGGGTGGCAAGGCGGCCGAACGCGACCCCGATCGGGCCGAGGGCGACACGGTTCCGTGGCGCTACGACCCCGTCCGGGGCGGACCGTCGCTGGTCATGGGCGACATCGGAACACACGCCCACAGCCTCGTCCGATTCGTCACCGGACTCGAGGTCGCCGAGGTCAGCGCCGACGTCGGCCACATCGTCGCGAATCGACTCGTCGACGACTACGCCGGCGCGCTGCTCCGTTTCGACAACGGTGCCCGAGGTTCGTTCTGGGTCACCCAGGCGGCCGCAGGTGTCGAGAACTGCCTGCGGCTCCGCGTCTCGGGGACGAAGGGCACGCTCGAGTGGATGCAGGAGTCGCCGACACAGCTCTCGTTCAAGCCACTCGGAGCTCCCGCGGAGATCCGCACGCCCAACGGGCCCGGCACCCTGCCACTCGCGCGACGATCGAGCCGGATCGTCGCAGGTCACCCGGAGGGCTTCCACGAAGGCTTCGCCAACATCTACTCCGACGCCGCCGAAGCGATCGCCGCCCGGCGGGCGGGAGTCGACCCCGACCCGCTCGCCCTGTCGTTCCCATCGGCCTCCGACGGCGTCGCCGGGCTGGCGTTCGTCGAGGCGGTGATCACCTCGTCCGGCAGCGGTGGCACGTGGACGACGCCACGCTGACGGTCAGCTGGAACTCATCGGTCGATCAGGTTCGCGCGGAGGCGCTCGACCGTCGACGGCATCGTCGGGAACGAAGAGACCCACCCGTCGAGCGAGCCATGCTGCTCGACCGCGCGGGCCAACACGAGTTCCATCGTCTCGGCTGACGCCCGGAACAGGGCCTCGGGGAGACGGGCGACGGGCGGATCGTCCTCGAGGGGCTGCTCGATCATCGTCGCCCGGCGTCGACGAGCGGGAGCGCCGGATCGCACGTAGTCGGCGACGATGTCGTCCGGCCGGACACCGATCGCGGCGTGGACGATCGCCGTGATCAGCCCGGCACGATCCTTCCCGAAGGCGCAGTGCACGAGCACCGGACCACTCGCCAGGTGATCGGCGACGACATCGAGCACTCGACCAACCTGATGGCGGCTCTCGCCGAGCATTCCCGCGTAGAGGTTCGCAATGTCACGTGCGGTGTCGAGCGGTGGCGGGTTCGTGTGGTCGACGACCTGGTCGACGAGGGGGACGTGCGACGTCCGCTCGCGTTCGACGAAGCCGGGCGTGCGACTGAACTGTGTCTGTTGGCGCAGATCGACCACCATGGCCAGGCCCAATCGGTCGACGGCCCGACGTCCGTCCGGCGTGATCCTGATCGGATCGTCGGAGCGATACAGGCGACCCCGGCGAACCTCACCGCCGTCGACGGTGCGCCAACCACCCGCATCGCGGAAGTTCACACAACCGCCGACGTCGACATGCCAGTCGGGCAGCGCGCCAACCGATGCCATCGCGTCCGCCTCGCCCATCGGACACTCAGAGTACGGAGCGGGCATCGATGTCGACGACGTGATTGAGAATCCTCGTCGAGTACGCCTCGGCCATCGCCGCGCCGCGGTCGTTGCCCGCGTCGAAGGTCCCGATCAGCGACATCGCACCCGACAGGTAGTACATCGCCGCCTCGCGGTAGTGGCGCACTGCGTCGTCGAAGCCATAGTCGGTCACCCCGAGGTCCACGATCGCGGTATGCCAGTGGCGCAGGATGGCCTCCCACTGCTCCCGACCCAACTCGTGCGGAACGCTCGTGCCGACGAGATAGGCGACGTCGGCGACCGCTCGGCCCTGCAGGGCGAGCTGGAAGTCGATCATCGCGATGCCGTCACCCGATCGCTCGAAGAAGACGTTGTCGAGGCGGGTGTCGGAGTGGATCAACGTCGACGGCCCACCGGCGGTTCGGTGGAGCAGTTCCTCGAACTGCGGGTCGACGGCACGGGCCACATCGATCGCCGCGGGCGGCACCCGGTCGGCCCACTCGGTCTCGAGCACCGCGAGTCCCGCCCGGTAGATGTTCGGGACGGCGGCCACGTACTGCGGCGCGTTCGGGATCGGCAGCCAGTCCATCGCAGCGAGTTCCGGGTGCTGCCACCACCGAGCGTGCATCGCGGCGAGCGTCTCGACGACGCGCTCGGCCTGCTCGAGGGTTGCGCCGACGATCTGGTCGCCGACCTCGTAGTCGACCGACAGGTCCTCGAGCAGCAGCAAGAAACGCCCGTCCGCGCCGCGCACGGCAGCGTGGCAGACCGGTGTACGGATCGGCGTGCCGTCGAGCACGTGCTCGAACATGTTGATCTCGCGTTCGTACAGCCCGAGCATCTGCGCGATCTCGAGGTTGGCCGGCTCGGTGCACGCCATCTTGGCGACCAGCGACGCAGGTGCCGCCCCGCCACCTCCGTCCACCGTCACCTCGAGTCGGGCGATCTGGCCGAAGATGCCCGTCCCCTCGCCGATGTCAGTGCAGCGGATCTCCGTCACGGTGCCCCCGGCAAACGCGGCCGCCGCCACCTCGTTCAGATCTGATGCCGAGATCTCAGCCGGCGTTGCCGGTACGTCCATCGTCGATTCCCTTCGTCGTGTCCGGCTGCACGCTACGAAAGCGAGTCCGTCGTCGACGAGGTGAGACGGTCACCGAACGATCAGGTCGGCACGGGTGCGGCTCGCCTTCACCAGCGCCGCGTTCGCCTCGTCCGAGCGGTGCACGAACTCCGCCGCATCGTCGGGCTCGCGGCCGAACTCCACGTGACGAGCGATCAACCGCGACCGCCGGATCTCGTCGGGGACATCCAGGTACGCAACTGCGTCGAAGGCCTCGGAGAGCGACGCCCAGGGTGGCCGGTCGAGGAGGAGGTAGTTGCCCTCGACGACCACCACGACATCGCCGGGAACGACGCGGACGCGATCCGCGACCGGAGCGTCGACCTTGCGGTCGAACGCCGGGCACGAGACCGTTTCGTTCGACTCGCGGATCGCGCGGACGAGTGCAAGGAACGCCGCGGCGTCGAACGTTTCCGGCGCTCCCTTCACGGCGAGCAGCCCACGAGCGCGCAACACGTCGTTCGGGAGGTGGAAGCCGTCCATGGCCACGACGGGCGCGCCGAGCTCGGTCGCGAGCCGCGCGGCGAGGGTCGATTTGCCACTGCCCGGCGGGCCGGCGATCCCGAACACGTAGCGATCGGCACCATCGGCCCGCTCGCTGATCCACGATGCGAGATCGGCGGCGGCGCATTCGGGGAACGCGTCAGCCACCCGCTCGCTTCCTCGGGTCGGCCGGAAACGACCGGGCCCCGATCAACCTCGCCGAGATCTGTGCGGCACCCTCGACGACGTCATCGAGTTGAGCGCCCAACGCGGTGACCAGCGAGGCCTGGCCGGCGTCGGTTGCCTCCTCGATGGCGACGCGCGCGCGGCGACCGGCATCGGTCAGTTCGTGTCCCACCATCCAGCCCCGCGCCGCGAGACGCCCGACCGCTGCGTCGAGCGCCTCAGGACCGAAGCCACGTGTGGCGCTGTACTCGCCGAGACCGAAACCGAGCCAGCGCTCGGTCAACACGTTGGCCTCCGCGGCGTCGAGCCCGGCGCCAACGAGCGCAGCAAGATGGGCGTCGCCACGATGTTCGCGGACGAGTTCGGCGGCCCGCCAGAGTCGGCCGCTCGGCGAGGTCGGCAGCGGCAACGACCGCAGCGCAGAGAACAGCGGACGCCCGAGCGCGTCGAGTCCGCCCAGTACAGCCAGAAGTGGCTCGGCGAGCGCGGCACACTCGTCGTCGGTGGCGACCGCAGCGACACTCGCCGCGCCGCCTTCAGCGCGCGCCGCGAGGATCTCGTCACGGCTCACGGCGGCAGCGCCTGTCTCGTAGACCGCTCCGATCAGTCCGGGGTCGAACACACCGAACGTGGCGGCGACCAGACCGGCCGGCGGAGTCCCAAGTGCGGCAGCGCGACCCCACACGTAACCGGGGAAGAAGTCGACGCCGAGTTCGGCGAGCCGTTCACCGGCCGCACGCGACCACCAGCCCTGCGTCGCGATCGGTTCGAGCGCGTCGCGTAGCCGTCGGGCCGGGGTGGTGGTCACATCCGGTTCTGCGATCGGCTCATCGAGCGGCGCCAGGAAGATCGCAGCGATGTCGTCGTAGGTCACGTGGGTCAGTCTCCCCGACAGGCGCCCGGCAGCCATCACCGACGCGGTCAGTAGCTGCTTCGGATGAGCTCGAGGTCGCCGGCGATCAGCGGCACACGGACGTCGAGCCCGGAGCTCGACAGGTCGAGGCTCAAACCATCCATGCCGTGGACCTCCCAGTTCCGCGGTTCGGCGCCGACGATCCGGAAGCTCGTGCGCTTCGTCGGGTCCTCGCGCAGCGGCGCTAGGCGCAGCCGGAGATTCCCGTCGACCCACTCGGCCCGGGTGAACGCCATCGTCGGAAAGTCGACGCCGACGATCTGCGGACACGGTTCCAGCGGCGCCTCGGACAGACGGGTCCACATGCCTCGTCCGGCTGCTTCGCCGGCCGCCAGGAACGCGTTGAACTGCCCACGCGGATGCGGTTCGTTCAGCCGCAGTCCCCAGGTGAACTCGCCGCGTTCTGTGTCCCACGTCGGTTCGTACGACGCGTCGATGGCCCGTTCGAGCCGGTCGACGAGATCGTCGAGGCCCCACTCCTTGGCGAGGACCAGCGACGAGCCGATCGCCCGGCTCGGATTCAGCGGCAGCGGCGGTTCCCCGTCGAGGCCGATCGACCGGTACCCCGCTTCGAACAACCGCCTCGCATCCACCGGTTCCTGCGGCGCGGCATAGAACGACGTCGTCAGCGCCGCCTGGACGGGTAACCGATGGTGTACGTCGAGCATCGGGTCGTAGTAGAAGGTCGTGACCTGCGGCGGTGCGTCACCGGCCAGCTCGAGGTAGTGCTTGCGGGCGTATCGCCACCAGGGCTCGAACGCCTGGCGATGGAAGTCAGTGCCGTGCCGGTTGTCGTGCAGCCTCAGACCGAGGCCGGCTCCGGCCAGTCAAAACGGCCAGACCTTGGTGTTCTCTCAATGACATCCGATCGGGGCGGCCAACCATTGGCGACACAGGTGGTCGGCGATCCCGGAATGCGTCCAGGTGAAGGTGTTGTCACCGTCGCGGATCATCTCGAACGGCTGGTTCCATCGGTCGTCGTCACCGGCGATCATCGAACGCATGCCGAGCAGCACGAGAAAGAACCCCTTGTAGAACAACATGCCATCGGCCGCCACCGGGTCCATCTGGACGCCCCAGGGCTCGACGCCGTTCGCGGTCCAGCCGGGAGCGTCGTAGTCACCGAACAGCTCCGTCGGGATGAACAACCGGTAGACGTCGGGATAGTTCGCCCGGTCGGGGTCGTGGCCGAACTGGGTGAGCCAGTCGCTCGCCGACCACCAGCCGGTGTGCCGCTCGATCAGCTGATCGAGGATCGCCACGTACGGCTCGGTCCATGCCGGCGTGCGGTGCGCCATGAGGCCCATCGCGTACGACGAGTCGACGAGGTCGAAGCGATGCCAGCTCGCCATCGGCGGATCCGACCGATCGTCCCAGTGCGGGTGTGGATGGCCGCTGCGGCTCCAGTCGTCGGGGGTGTGCGCCTTGCGGTGCAGGTAGCGCAACCACCCGAGAGACCGCTCCGACAACTCCACGACGCCACCGTAGTTGGACCGCTCGCGAGCGGTGTCGATGAGATGGGGACCGAGGCGGGCTCAGGTCCCCAGCGTCCGCCGCCATGGACGGTCCGGATCGAACAGATGCATCTCGAACTCGGCGGACAGCTCCTCGAACACCCGCAGTCCGCGCACGCTGTTGCCGATCGCGTCGAGGCGTGGCGAGAACGTCGCGAGCCCGCCGGCGCCGGGGAGCATCCCGAGTATCCCACCACCAACGCCGCTCTTGGCCGGGATGCCGACGGAGTACGCCCACTCCCCCGCGTAGTCGTACATCCCGCACGTGAGGGCCACGGTCAACATGTCGCGCGTGACCTCCCGAGACACGACCTGTTCGCCCGTCAGCGGATGCACGCCGTGGTTGGCGATGATCGCGCCGATCATGGCGAGATCTGCCACGGTGACCAGCACCGAGCACTGCGCGAAGTACAGGTCCAGTGTCTCTTCGACGTGCTCACCAACGATGCCCCGGCTCAACATCAGATATGCAATCGCCCGATTCCGGTTGCCGGTCGCGCGCTCGGACGCCCACACGTCGTGGTCGATCGCCGGTCGACGCCCGAGGTAGCGCTCGTACATCGAGCGCATCGTCTCGACGCGCCGATCGACCGAGTCGCCCCCGATGAGATCGGTGACCGCGATGGCGCCGGCGTTCACCATCGGGTTGGGCGCACGATTCGTCGCCTCGTCCAGCTCGATCGCGTTGAAGCTGTCCCCGGTCGGCGACACCCCCACCTTCGCGAGCACGGCGTCGCGACCGTGGAGCTCCAGCGCCAGGCCATAGACGAGCAGCTTCGAGATCGACTGGATCGTGAACGCGTGCTCGACGTCGCCGACCAGGATCTGTTCGCCGTCGAGCGTGACCGCAGCGATCGCGAATCGATCGGGGTCCACCGCAGAGAGCTCGGGGATGTACGACGCCGGCGCGCCGTCCTGCAGCGGCGCGTACCGCTTGTGGAGTTCGACGCAGACCTGTTCGAACCAGGCTCGCTGCTCGTCTGACGGTCCGGCGTTGCTCATGCAGTCACGGTAGACCGAGCGAGCCCCACGGATGTCCCCGTCAGCCGGCGAGCAGTTGCTCGCTGACGGACCACAGACGCTCGGCCGTCGCGGTGTCCGCGATGTACGGCGCGAACCCGTTCTTGCCGATGTTGCCGCCCTCGACGCCGACGCCGCAGTCGGCGAGATATGCGCCGTTGTGAGCCAACAGATCGGCTGAGGTCGCACCCCACACCTGTGTGGCAGCGCCCTGCGGGATCGACTTGAACTGCATGCCGCCGGATTCACCGGCCGCTTCCGAGCGCTCCTTGGCGCGGTCGAGCATCTGCTGCAGCAGGTCGTCGTCGAGGTGGCGACCGAGGTTGGTCATGATCCCGCCTGGGTGCACGGACAGCGAGAGCACACCCTCGAGGCGCTGCGACAACGCGAGCGCGTGGAGCGCGTTGGCGGACTTCGATCGGCCATAGGCCTCCCAGGCGTCGTAGGCGGTGTGTTCGAAGTTGGGATCGTCGAGATCGACGTCGGCGATGCCGTGCGCGGCCGATGACAGGATCACGATGCGCGGATCGTCGCCGGCGAGGACCGCCGGTTCGAGCAGACGCGTCAGCTCGAAGTGACCGAGGTGGTTGGTGCCGAACTGCATCTCGAACCCGTCGGCGGTGTGCCCGAACGGGCACGCCATCACGCCGGCGTTGTTCATCAGGACGTCGATCGGGCGCCCGGATTCGATGTACCGGGCGGCGAAGGCACCGGATGCTCGACAGGTCGGCGAGGTCGACAGTGTCGAGCGACAGGTCGGCGTCGGGCACCTCGGCGCGAACGCGTTCGGCGGCGTCGGCGTTCTTCTGCGGATCGCGAGCGAGCATGAGGATCGACGCACCGTGAGCCGCGAGCGCACGGGTCGACTCCTCACCGAGGCCGCTCGCGGCGCCGGTGATCACGAAACGGCGGCCGGACAGGTCGATGCCGTCGAGCACGTCGTCGGTGGTTGATTCGAACGAGAAGGTCATGCGACGACAGTAGGCAGACGCCCTCGAGACGTCGTCACCGAGGCGCGTCGGGCCAAGCGTTCCGGGAAGGTTTCGTGTTCGAGAAACGGCTGCGCAACGCCCGCGAGCGCCTTCGGAAACACCGCCGTGCAGCCGAGCGACTCGACGTCGAGCGGGCCTACGTTGCGCGGCGTCCCGACCGGGACCACGTCCGAACCAAGGAGTTCACCATGCGTACACGTACACCAGCAGCACTCGCCATCGTCGGGGCACTCGCACTCGCCGCCTGCGGGAGCGACGACAACTCGGCCGACGACGCCGCGCCAGCCCGGCCACGACCGAGGCGATGGCCGAGGACGAGATGTCCGACGACGAGATGACCGAGACCACCGACGACATGTCGGACGACGAGATGAGCGACGACGAGATGTCGGAGGACGACATGTCCGACGACGAGATGTCGGACGACGAGATGACCGACGACATGACCGACGACGAGATGTCGGCCGCCGAGGGCGACCTCCTCGTGGTCGCGTCCGGATCGTGACGACCTCACCATTCTCGTCGCGGCGGTCGAGGCGGCCGGACTGACCGGCGCTCTGAGCGGCGACGGCCCGTTCACGATCTTCGCTCCGAACGACGAGGCGTTCATGGACTACCTCGGCGAGATGGGCATGACCGCCGAGGACGCTCTTGCCGACACCGAGTTCCTCTCGACGCTGCTCCAGGGCCACGTCGTCGAGGCAGGCGACGACTCGGCGATGGTCGCCGGGATGGTCGACAACCCGTTCGTCAGCCTCGCCGGCACAGAACTTCCGGTCACCGTCGACGGCGACACGATCACCATCGGCGGCGCCGAGATCGTCGAAGCCGACATCTTCGCCACCAATGGCGTCATCCACGTGATCGACACCGTCCTCGCCCCCGCCTGACCCTCGCCCATCGCCCCTCCAACCCACACACCGCTGCGATGAGCGAACCGCCCGAATACCGTCCTTTCCCTCATCGCAGCAGCCCCACACGCCCGAGCGATGAGCGAACCGCCCAGATAGCGGCGTTTCGCTCATCGCTGGGGCCCGGCGCCGGTGTCGGATCTCGAAACGTCTGGGAACGGCGACGAAACACTGGCCCGGATGGATCGACCTCCAGCGCTGCTGGGCCTACCGTCGCTGGCATGTCGATCGACACCACCACCGACGACGCCTCCGCCGAGGCCGTCGTACCCGAGGAGCGGCCGCCGGACGAACCGGTCGCCCGCCTCGTGCACCCACGGGCAATCCGCTGGCTGCACTGGATCAACTTCCCGCTGTTGATGATCATGATCTGGAGCGGGCTGCGCATCTACTGGGCGGAGGACGTCTACGCCCTCGGGATCGGCAGCTGGCAGTGGTTCGCCTTCTTCCCCGACGCCGTCTACGAGACGTTCGAGCTCGATCGGCGCCTCGCCCGCGGCATGGCGTTCCACTTCGCCTTCGGCTGGCTGTTCGTGATCAACGGCGCGATCTATGCGACGTACCTGCTGGCAACCAAGCAGTGGCGCCACATCCTCCCGGACCGCCACGCCGCCAGGGAGGCGAAGGACGTCGTGCTCCACGACCTGCACCTCAAGAAGGAGATGCCGCCACAGGGCAAGTACAACGCCGCCCAGCGCATCTCGTACACGGCCGTGCTCGTGATGGCACTGATCATCGTGGTCAGCGGGTTCGCCATCTACAAGCCGACCCAGCTGTACCCGCTCCCGCTGCTGTTCGGCGGCTACCAGGGTGCCCGGCTGGTCCACTTCTGGATGACGATCGGACTCGGCCTGTTCTTCCTGATCCACGTCCTGCAGGTCATCCGGTCCGGATGGGGCAACTTCCGCTCGATGGTCACCGGCTACGTGATCGAACGGACTCGCGCCGACGTCGAGATCTCGGTGGCGAGAGTCCCGGATGCCGGGACCCAGCGACACCGAGATCGCGACGAGACCCGTCGAAGGACGACAACGCATGAGCGAACCAGCCCGAACTCACCCGCGAACAGCAGCTCCGCGCCCAGCTCGACGACGCTCCGACGATCCCGGTCGTCGGAGTTCAAGCGTCGCTCGCGCCGCTCGTTCCTCACCGGCGCGGCTGGCGCCGGCGCCGCGTACCTCGGCTGGCGCTGGCTCCAGGACCAGCCCGATCGACGACGGCATCCCCGAGCCCTTGCGCAACACACTCGAGTTCAACGAGACCGTCTGGAGCAACCTGTCCGAGGGTCGATCTGCACCCGAGCACCCGATCTCGAAGGCGACGCCGATCCAGGTCAACGGCCGCATCGGCATCCGCAACGAGATCGACCTCGCCGCCTGGACCGTCCGTGTCGAGGGCCCCGACGGCGAACTGCTCGACGAACTCGACCTCTCGACCTTCGAGGCGCTCCCCCAGCGCGACATGATCATCGAGCACAAGTGCATCGAGGGCTGGTCGAGCATCGTCCACTGGGGCGGCGCCCGCTTCTCCGACTTCCACGCCCGGTACGCGGACCGGGTCGGCGACGTGCCGTACGTCGGCTTCGAGACCCCGGACGGCCTCTACTACGTCGGCTGGGACATGTCGTCGGCGATGCACCCCCAGACGATGCTCGCGCTGCGCCAGGGCACCGAGCCGCTCGACCTCGACCACGGTGCGCCGCTTCGTCTCGCGACGCCCAACAAGTACGGCATCAAGTGCCTCAAGCGGATCGGCGTGATCCGCTACGCCAACGAACGTCCCGCCGACTACTGGGCTGAACGCAGCTACGACTGGTACGCCGGGCTGTGAGCCCTCGAGTCCTCGCCGGCGCGGGCGCAACAGCCGTGGCGTTGGTGATCGGCGCCGCGTTCGTGTTCGGCGGCGACAGCGATCCCGCCCCGGCTGGCGCTCCGCCGTCGGTGGCCGATGCCCCCTCGTCCCTCGGCAACGCCCCGTCGGCCACCGCGGCGACGCCCCCCACCCCCGACCTGCCGAATCGCGGGCCACATCCTGAGCTCCTCGAAATCGACGGCTGGCTCCAGAGCGAGGTCGCATCGCTCGAGGAGCTGCGCGGCAAGGTCGTCGCCGTCCAGTTCTGGACCTTCGCCTGCCGGAACTGCCGGGCGACGATTCCGCACATGCAGGAGCTGTACGAGCACTACGGCGACCAGGGCTTCGAGATCGTGGGCATCCACGCCCCCGAGTTCGGCTACGAGGCCGAGGTGCCGAACATCGAGGAAGCGGCCGCCGAACTCGGAGTCACGTGGCCGATCGTGCTCGACACGAAGAAGCGCACCTTCCACTCGTGGCAGGAGGGCCCGACCGCACACTGGCCACGGATCTACCTCCTGGACCGCGACGGCAACATCCGCTACGACCACATCGGCGAGGGTCGCTACGCCGAGACCGACGACGCGGTGCAGGCGCTGTTGGCAGAGTCGAACTGACCGGCGGAGTCGAGCGTGCTGGCGGCGTTCCTCGAGGCCATTCGGGCAACGACACAGCCGTGCACCCTGTTGTTGCTCCTGCCACCGACCGTGATGGCGATCGTCACGCGGGGACGGTGGGCGGCCTTCGCTGCGACGTGTGTGGCGGCCGTGCTCGGCGGCTGGCTGTTCATCGCCAACGTCGTCGCGCTCGACGGAGGGCAGCTTCAGACTCAGCGGCGCGCTGGTCGTCGCGGCCATCGGGATCGCTCTCGCCGCACCGTCCGTCCCACGGCTGTGGTGGGCCGCGACACCTGGCGGGCACGCAGCGACCGCCGGCATCGTCACGTTCGTGGCCACGCTGTGGTGGCGACCGTGCATCGGCGAAGAGCTCGGGGCGATCCTCACCGGTGCCCGCGCCGGGTTGCTGGGGGAACTGCCGGGGATCACCGCGTACATGCTCGGAGCGATGGTGCCGGTACTGGCAGTCGTGCTGGTGGTCCGGGCGATCGATCCGTCACCGATGGCGACGCGGCGGGCCGGATGGTCGGCCGGTGGCGTCGGCCTGGCGGTGGCGGCCGCAGTCGCCGTCGGCCGCCACGACGAACTCGTCACCACACTCACCCGTTGGACGACGAGCTGAGGCCCGTGGAGACCACAGGAATACCGGGTGGCGTATGTCGGTTGTCCAGACCATGCGCAACATCACCGACTCGATCACCAAGCGGGGTTTCGCCGCACTCAACGGGGTCGTACGTCCAATGGTGCAGGCCGGAATCGGGAATCCACTCCCGATCGGCGCCGGCGCCGTCGTGCTGGAAACCACGGGACGCCGCTCGGGTCTGCCTCGTCCCGTCCCGGTGCTCTCCACCCGCCTCGGCGACACGCTGACCGTCAGCACCGTCCGTTCCGACTCGCAGTGGATCCGCAACGCCGAAGCCGACCCGAACGTCGCCGTGTGGCTCGGTGGCACCCGCCGCAATGCGGTCGCCACGGTGAAGCGCGGCCCCCTCAACACGGTCCGGCTCGATCTCGTCGATCGGGCCGCCTGATCGCTGCCAGCAGCGGCGAGTGCGAGCCGGTCGGTCCTCAGCCCCCCGATGGACCGACCGGCTCGCAGTCGTTGCCGCACCCCGTTGTCGAACCCGTGAAGCCGTCCGGCGCCGGTCGATGCAGCACCGCACCGGTCGGAGCGAACCGCACCGTTGCGTCGCCGTCGACGGCGGCGGTCCCGTCGACGATCAGGCTGTAGCCGCCGTCGGTGACCGGTGGATAGCACAGCGAGATGGCCGTGCGAGCTGCTGCGTTGCGTGCCGTACCTCGCCCGACCGACATCACCAATCGATCGCCCTCCCACGTCGGCGTCACCGCCACGATGTGCGGACGAAGGTCGTCGCGAACCGTGAGGAGATAGGCCCAGCCGAACTCGCCGGTCGCGGCGGCCAGGTCGTCGATGGCGACGGGAATGCTCATGTCGCGAGCGTAGACCCGACCCCCTCCCCGGCCGCCGCCCACGTCGGCTGACTCGATCGTTGCCGCGTAGGGTCGGCGACGAACATGACCGCCACCGATCCGCCACTCGAGTCGATCGCCGACTTCCGACGCCGGGTTCGCGAGTTCTTCGCCGAGCTTCCCGCGTTGCTCGACGCGCACCACGGCGCGATGGACTCGTGCCAAGACCTACCGACGCGCGCTGTGCGACGCCGGACTCGCCGGGATCTCGTACCCGATCCACCTCGGCGGCGCGGGTCTGCCGACCGAGTACGACCAGGCGTTTCGCGACGAGAGCCGCGAGCTGGTCCCGGGAGAGGATGCCCTGTTCGGAATCGGGCTCGGCATGACCGTGCCGACCCTGCTCGAACACGGCTCGCCGGAGCTGCAGCAGCGATTCGTCCCACCGGCACTGCGCGGCGACGAGATCTGGTGCCAGCTGTACTCCGAACCGGGCGCTGGCTCCGACCTCGCGGGACTGACCACGCGAGCGATCCTCGACGGCGACGAATGGGTGATCACCGGACAGAAGGTCTGGACCTCCGGAGCCCACCACGCCGACCTCGGCATCCTGATCGCACGCACCGACTTCGAGGTTCCCAAGCACAGTGGCATCACGATGTTCGTCCTGCCGATGCATCAGCCGGGCGTCACGGTCCGACCGCTCGTCCAGATGACCGGCGTCGCCGAGTTCAATGAAGTGTTCCTCGACGAGGCGCGCGTGCCGGCCGACTGGGTCGTCGGCGACGTCAACGGCGGTTGGGGACTCGCCGTCGCGCTGCTCGCGCACGAGCGGACCTCGCTCGGCCGTGGCAACCTGACCGACGACGACGCAAAGTCGAAGGCCGGTCGCTCACCGCTGCCGTTCAGCGGGCTCGTCGCACGCGCCCGGGAGCACGACCGGCTCGCCGACCCGCTCGTGCGACAGGAGCTGGCAGCGGTGTACACCGGTGAGCGGCTCGTGCCGTGGGGAACCGCCCGGGGCCTGCACCCGTCGATCGGCAAACTCTGGCGCACGATCCAGGGCCACCGTGCCGCACAGCTCGCACACCTTCTCGGCGGGCCGACCGCCGCGGCCTGGGAACCCGACGACGTCGACGACGACTATTTCGCCTATCACGTGCTCAACTGCCGCGGGATGTCACTCGGCGGCGGGACCGACGAGATCCAGAAGAACACCCTCGGCGAGCGAGTGCTGGGCCTGCCGCGCGAGCCGGGACCCGACCGCAACACGCCCTTCTCCGAACTCCCGAGGAACTGAGGACGAACGATGAGCGAGCCGCTGGTTCGACGAACCGACCGCGACGGCGTGGCGACAGTCGAGCTGCAACCGGCCGCAGCGCAAGAACGCGATCATCGCCCCGATGCTCGACGAACTGGCCGCCCACGTCGACGCGGCGAGCGCGTCCGATTCCGTTGAAGTGGTGCTGCTGTGCGGCGCGGGCGGAGCGTTCTGCTCCGGGCTCGATCTCACCGAGTACAACGCCGATCCACCACCCGACTGGATGCCGACCGCGTCGGCCTCGCTGAGAGCGGCGCACATTGCCTTGGGTGCGTGCCCGAAACCGGTGGTGGTCGCCCTCGAGCGGTACGCGATCAACGGTGGCGCCGCCTTCGCGCTCGCCGGCGACCTGATCGTCGCCGGCCGCGACGCCTGGCTGCAGGTCGGCGAATCACGACTGGGGATGAACGCCCCGATGAACCTGGCCTGGCTCGTCGCCCGGTACCCGATAGCAACCGTGCTCCAGGTCGTGCTGCCTGGCACCCGGTTGGCCGGCGCCGACCTGCTCCGCCTCGGGATCGCCCACGAGGTGGTCGACGACGATCAGGTCCGCGCCCGAGCCGAGGCGCTGGCAGCGGAGATCGCCTCGTTCCCCGCCCGATCGGCACAGCGCCTCAAGCAGTCAGCACTCCAGCTCGCAAACGATCTCCCAGCGATGACCACCACGTCCGAGTGGTTCGACCGGGCCGCAGCGCTGGCCCCGACGGCGGCCCCACCCCCTCGCTCCTGAACTCCACGAGGCGAATCCCGATATTCCCGACCGGTTTTATCGGGTATTCGCTATCGTCTCCCGGACGACGTCGCCATGGCGTCCGTCAACCCGAACCGACTTCACTGACAGGAGCGTCATCATGGCCGTCCGCCTCGGCGACATCGCACCCGACTTCAGCGCACCGACCACCCAGGGAGAGATCAGCTTCCACGAGTGGCTCGGCGACTCGTGGGGTGTGCTGTTCAGTCATCCCAAGGACTTCACCCCGGTCTGCACGACCGAACTCGGCCACGTCGCCAAGATCAAGCCCGAGTTCGACAAGCGCAACGTGAAGGTGATCGGCCTCTCGGTGGACCCGGTCGACAGCCACGTCAAGTGGGAAGGCGACATCGAGGAGACCCAGGGCACCGCGGTGAACTTCCCGATGATCGGCGACCCTGAGCGCAAGGTCGCCGATCTCTACGACATGATCCACGAGAACGCCAGCGACACCCTGACCGTGCGGTCGGTCTTCGTGATCGGACCGGACAAGAAGGTCAAGCTCACGCTCACGTACCCGGCGTCGACTGGCCGCAACTTCGACGAGATCCTCCGGGTGATCGACAGCCTCCAGCTCACCGCCGACTACAAGGTCGCGACCCCGGCGAACTGGAAGGACGGCGAGGACGTCATCATCGTCCCGGCACTCTCCGACGACGAGGCCAAGGACCTGTTCCCCGCCGGCTGGAACCCCGTCAAGCCCTACTTCCGCGTCACCAAGCAACCCAACCGCTGACGCACCCTCCACCACTCACACCCCGCAAATCCGAAATTCGGAGCCACCGTTGCGCTGAGCGCAACACGCGCTCCGAATTTCGGGGTGTCGGGATCGATGGCGCGCTCAGAGCCAGTTGACCTCGACCCAGGCCCGCACCTCGGGAGCGAGGTGATGCAGGTGCGAGGCCGGGTCGTCACGGATCTGGGTGGCGGAGATCGGCACGGTCACACGATCGGCGTCGACGACCACGTGCTCAGCGCCGAATCGACTCGCCAACTCGACGACATAGGCATCCGACGAGAACACGGCGTGCGGGCCCTCGTCGTGTGGCCAGGACTCGGTGAACAGCGCCATCCACTTCCCCCACAGCTCCTCGTCGTCGAAGTCGGTGCCGAGGCGGTGCCGGAGCTCGATCACCGTGACCTGGGGATGCAGTTCGGCGAGCCACTCTGCTCGCAGCTGGCCGGGGGCGGTGTCGCGGTCGGGAGAGGTGTTCACGAAGACCACGAGCATCTCGCAGCGCTGCGCTGCCCAGTCGATCATGTGGGAGTGCCCCAGATGCGGTGGATCGAAGCGGCCGACGATCAGCCCGGTCGAGTGCACCGTTGCGTCGCTCATCGGTGCCGGAGCCTCACGCCACCGGTTCGCCGGGACGATCGACGACCAGCGTGGCGAGCGCCGCTGCAACCGACCGCCACCCGGATCCGACGTGGCCCGCATCCTGGTGCGACTGCTCCCGCAGCACCACAGAGCGGGCCAGCGACACGAGCTCGCGGGCAACCACGTCGCCGGCGACGCGTGCCGTCGCGGACGCATCGTCGAAGCGCGCGACCGATTCATCGCGCCGACCGAGTTGCACCGCAGCAGCACCAGCTGACATTCCGGCGATCACCTGGTCGAGGTAACTCGCCCCGACATCCGCCGCGACCAGATCGGCATCGTCGATCGAGCCCGACGGGTCGCCGGTGATCGCCCGGGCAAGCGCTCGCACGGACAGCATGTAGGGGGTGACGTTCTCGACCACGTCGAGCACGGCCAGCGCCTCGTCAGCTCGGCCGACCTGGCACAGCGCCAACGCCAGGGTAATGCGCGACTCGGAACCGTCGGCGCCCATCGCCAACGAACGGTCGAGCGCATGCTCGCTGATGGACAGCGCCCGATCGCCCAGGCCCAAGTGGACCGCGGTGCCAGCGGCGGCCATCATCGGGAACGACAGGTCGCCGAACGACTCACTCATCGCGAGCGACTCCTCGATGCCGCGTTCGGCCTCGTGCGTCCGACCGAGCGCCACCAGCGCCCGCATTCTCGGAGCGAGTGCTTGCACGACGCCGAACTTGTCGCCGATCTGACGGAAGTTCGTCAACGCGCGGCGCGACAACTCCTCGGCCTCGACGAACCTCGACGACCAGAGGCGGATCGCCGCGATCAGCGAGTCCATCATCGCCGGCGCCCACGGATCGCCGAGCTCCAACGAGTCGCGACGGACCTCGACGGCGAGCGCCTCGGCCTCCTCGAAGCGCCGCTGGTAGAAGCGCACGTACGCGAGCAGCCCGGCGGCCCAGCCGCGACCGAAACGATCGCCGAGCAGGTCGAACTCCTGCGCTGCGGTCAGCAGACGGGTCTCGGCCAGCGCCGCATCCCCCGACAGGAACGCCACCCAGGCCTGGTGCTGACGCACCCAGGCGCGTCCGCGGACGTCGTGCATCCGCTCGGTGAGCGACTCGGCCTCGCCGAGGAGCCACTCCGCGTCGCTCAGCGACCCGCCGAACACCTCGGCGAGCCCCCGCTCGCGCAGTGACGCCGCCAGTTCGGTGTCGTCGCCCAGCTCGCGGAAGATGTCGACGCTCGCGCCGAGTTCTCGTCGCGCCCCGGCGAGATCGCCGTCGCGCTGGTGCAGGACGCCGCGCAGTCGACGGGCCACACCTTCCTGACGACGATCTCCGGCCGCAACCGCTGCTTCGAGGGCGTCGTCGGCGTCGGCGAGCGCCGGAGCGAGCGCACGGCGTTCGGTCTGCGCCAGCGCCCGCAACAGCAACAACTCGCGGGCGATGGCCGCATCGCTGGGTCCGAGGTCGAGGGCGCGCGTGGCCTGTCGGCGCACCTGGTTGAACGCTCCGACGTCCATCGATCGCTTCGCCGCCTCGTACAGCAGTTCGACTGCTCGATCGGCGATGTCGTCGGGCAAGCCGGGAACCGGGCCGATCTCCGCAGCCAGCTCCGCGGCACATGCTGCGTGATGCGCGACCTGCTCGATCGGCACCTTCTGGTCGCGGAACATCACCGCTGCGGTTCCGCCGTGACGCTGCGCCCGCACCAGCTTCGTCAGGGTCTGGTAGGCGACCTCGCGTACGACATCACTGCGGAACTCCCATGTCGGGCCATCGATTTCGAGCAAGCCGGATTCCAGGAGCTCCTCGAGGTCGTCGGGGTCGAACCGCTGCTTCATCTCGGCCGCGAACTTCTCCAACGACTCGACCGGCCCCGACGCCCCGAGCACTGCCGCGTTGTCGATGATCGCTCGCTGAGCAAGAGGAAGTTGGTCGAGGCGCGGCAGAGATCAGCGCCCGCAATGATCCCGGCAACGCCGTGCTGGCCGGGTTGGATTTCGGCGAGTTCCGAGAGCTCGATGAGGAACAGCGGATTGCCGCCACTGCGTTCGTACAAGCCGTCGACGAGCGCGTCGTTGGCCAACGGCCCCAACACGGCACCGATCAACCGGGCTGCTTCGTCGTGCGTCAACGGATCCAACGGCATCCGGACGGTTACCGGGTGATCGCTGGCCGGCGGCCAGTCGATGTCGGCATCGTCACGTTGCGCCGTGACGATCAGCAGCGGTCGATCGACGAGCGAGCGCGCCACACGGTGCAACAGCTCGACGATCAACACGTCGGCCCACTGCAGGTCGTCGATCCACAACACGACCGGGCCGGTCCTCGTGCGCCGCCGCAGTCCCTCGACGATCAGCGAGAACAGGATTTCGCGGGCCTGCGCCGGCGGGACGTCGTCGAGTTCGGACGGATACCCCAGGAGATGGATCACCCCTTCGACGAACCGACCGAGCACAGGATCGTCGGCCTCGAACCCGTAGAGCTCGACCCCCTTGGCCCGACTCACCTCGCGGAGGAGTTCCGGCGGCGCGTCCTGGTCGAGCTCGAGGCGCCGGAACAATGCTGTTGCGATCGGCGCCCACACGTTCGTCTCGCCGTACGGTGCGCATGCTCCCGAGAAGATGGTGACGGCACGGCTCGGGAACGAGTCGAGTGCTTCGGCGACGAGCCGGGTCTTGCCGGCGCCGGCCTCCCCGGTGACCGACACGATCGCACTGCGACCGTTGGCCACCATCGCCATGATCGACGCGAGCAGTTCCCACTGCGTCGAACGGCCCACGAACGCGACGTCGTGGAACCTGGCACCGATCCTCGGGACTCGACGCCGGCGGCCCGTGACCCGCCACACCCGCACCTGCTGCTCGCGTCCACGAACGTCCAGCGAGTCGACCGGCTCGCGCAGGATCTCCTCGGAGGCGAGCGACTCCGTCGCGTCGCCGACCAGGATGCCGCCGGGCTCGGCCAGCGTCTGCAGGCGTGAGGCGACATTGACCACGTCGCCCATTGCGGTGTACTCAGCGGTACCCGACACGTTGCCGACGACGACTTCGCCGGTGTTGACGCCGATCCGCAGTCGGAGCGGTCGGTCGAGGTCGGGTTGCTCGTCGACGAAACGTGCAAGCGATTCGTGCATCTGCAATGCGGCGCGGATCGCTCGATCAGCATCGTCCTCGTGTGCGACGGGCGCCCCGAAGAGCGCGAGGATCCCGTCTCCGAGCACCTTGTCGACGCGACCGCCGAAGGCCGTGATGTCGGCGATCAAGCGCTCGAAGCTGGCATCGATCAGGCGCTTGACCCGCTCGGGGTCGAGATGCTCGGACAGCGCCGTGTACCCGACGAGATCAGCGAACACGACCGTCACCACCCGACGCTCCTCAGCGACAAGCGGCGCAACCTCCTGACCGCACGAAGGACAGAACCGTGCACCGTCGGGCAGCGTGGAGTCGCACGAGGCGCACGTGGTCATATCAACAGCTGATCGTACGGCACGTCCGCCCGTGGGCGAACCACCGTGCCCCGCCGATCGCAGAAGGTCACTGCGTCGCTCGGGTGACCACGATCCGCCAAAAGGCTGATGCAGCCATCACGAATGAACGGTAGACCTGAGTACATGGCCACGCCTCCCGCACCTCCTGCACCTCCTGCTCCGGGCACCGTCGCTGCTGCCGGCGCCGTCGACGCCCGCAAGACCTACGGCATCGGCGACGCACAGGTCCACGCACTCGACGGCGTCAGCGTCTCGTTCGAGACCGGCAAGTTCAGCGCCATCATGGGCCCGTCCGGGTCGGGCAAGTCGACGTTGCTGCACTGCCTCGCCGGACTCGACACGCTCACCTCCGGGGCGACGTACATCGGCGACACCTACCTCGCGGCGCTCGACGACAAGGAGCTCACCGAGCTGCGCCGCACCAAGGTCGGCTTCATCTTCCAGGCGTTCAACCTGATTCCGACGTTGACTGCCGACGAGAACATCCGGCTGCCGATGATGCTCGGAGGCGAGTCGGGCGACACGGAGTGGATCGACCACGTCGTCGCCACGGTCGGTCTCGGTGATCGTCTCAAGCATCGCCCGAGCGAGCTGTCGGGCGGCCAGCAGCAACGTGTGGCCGTCGCACGGGCGCTCGCGTCTCGGCCGCAGATCATCTTCGCCGACGAGCCGACCGGCAACCTCGACTCGGTCACCGGCACCGAGATCCTGTCGTTCATGCGCAACGCCGTGCGCGAGTTCGGCCAAACCATCGTGATGGTGACCCACGATCCGGTTGCGGCGTCATACGCCGATCGGGTGGTGTTCGTCGGTGACGGGAAGATCACCGGCGAGATGGTCGACCCGCACGTGGATCAGGTCATCGACCATCTCAAGCACTGGGACTGACCATGAGCGCCGGAACCCTCATCGCTCGCAAGAGCATCCGCGCCCGTTGGGGCCGCACGCTGGCCATCCTGTTCGCGATCACCGCAAGCGTCTCGTTCGTCGTCGGCTCGTTCGTCCTCGCGGACAGCCTCCGAGCCACCTTCGACAACCTCTTCCAGGAACTCAACGAAGACGTCGACCTCGAAGTACGCGCGGCGCAGGCGTTCGAGAGCGACGACGCCCGCGACCCGATCGATGTGGCGATCGCCGACTCGATCCGTGCAGTCGACGGCGTCGCCATCGCAGAGCCGATCCTGCAGCGCTACGCACAGCTCCTCGACGCCGACGGCGAGGCGATCACGCCCCCCGGCGGGCCGACCATCGGCGTGTCGTGGGAGGGCGACGACGGCCTCCAGGGCGTCACGATCAAGCAGGGTCAAGCACCCAACGGACCCGGCGAACTCGCCATCGACAAGGCAACCGCCGACACCGAGGGCTTCGCCGTCGGCGACACGGTGTCATACCTCACCGACGTCGGCACCTTCGAGGGGAAGATCACCGCGACGGTCGGGCTGGGCAGCGCCGACAGCTTCGGCGGTGCCCAGCTCGTCGCCCTCGACCTCGACACGGCGCTCGTGTACTTCGGCGCCGACGGCAAGGTCGACGCGATCGACATCGCCGTCGCCGATGACGCCGACGTCGCAGCGGTCCAGCAGGCGATCGAAGACATCCTGCCGCCGGGGACCGAGGTGGTCACCGGTGAAGAGGTGGCCCAGGAGACCGCCGACGACGTCAATCAGTTCGTCAACGTCTTTGGAACCGGACTGCTCATCTTCGCCTTCATCACGGCATTCGTCAGCGCCTTCATCATCAACAACGTGTTCCAGATCACGATCGGGCAGCGCCTGCGCGAACTCGCACTTCTCCGAGCGGTCGGCGCATCAGGTCGCCAGGTGCGCTGGATGATCTCGGCCGAGGCCTTCGTGCTCGGCGTGTTGGCAACGCTGTTCGGGGTCCTCGGCGGCCTGCTCGTCGCCCGTGGCCTCATCGCCGCATTCGACGCGGCCGGGGCCGGATTCCCCGACACCCAGACCGTGCTCCAGGTCCGCACTGTCGTGATCGCCGCGCTGGTCGGCGTCGGCATCACCATGGCGTCGGTCATCGTGCCGTCCCGGCGCGCCGCAAAGATCCCACCGGTCGCAGCAATGCGACCCGAACTCGGCTTCGCGGCGATGCGGTCGCGCCGTCTCGTCGCCGGCGTCGTCGTCACCGTCATCGGCGTCACGATGTTCGTCGTCGGGCTGTTCCTGCGCCCGGGCGGAACCCCAGGATTGATCGCCTTCGCCGGCATCGGCGCGCTCGTGCTGTTCCTCGGCATCGCCAGCCTGTCGTCGACGGTCGCCACGCCGGTCACCCGCGTGATCGGCTGGCCGATCGAGAAGCTGTTCAAGGTGCCCGGCGCCCTCGCTCGCCAGAACGTCGCGCGCGCGCCCCGACGTACGTCGTCGAGCGCGTCGGCACTGATGATCGGCGTGGCGTTGGTCAGCAGCACCGCCGTGTTCGCCTCGTCGCTGCGGGCGTCGCTGGTCGACACGCTCGAGAGCGCTATCTCCGCCGACTACATCGTCACCGACAGCGGCTTCCAGGGGCTGTCGCCGGTGGTCAGCGAGACGCTCGGGGCGGTGCCCGAACTCGAGGCGGTCACGCCGATCCGCGGGATCAGCGGGCAGGTCGATGGCAGCACCAAGAACTTCGGTGCCGTCGACCCCGTGGCCTTCGACAAGCTGGTCGACCCCGACCTGCAGGACGGCACTGTCGCCGACCTCGCCGTCAACGAACTGCTGCTCCACCGAGACCCGGCGAACGATCTCGGGGCCACGATCGGCTCGACGATCGATGTCACCTTCCAGAACGGTGTCGAGCAGACCTTGGCCGTGGCCGGTATCTACGGCGATGCGACATTCGGGAACTGGCTGATCGGCCTCGACACCCTGGCCGAGATCAGCGACGCCCCGGCGAGGGACTTCTTCGTGATCGCGAAGCTCGCCGACGGAGTCGACCCTGCGAGCGGCGATGCCGCGGTCGAGGCTGCAATGGAGCCGTTCCCGCAGGCGAACGTGCAGACCAATGCCGAGTTCCTCGACTCGCAGGAAGCGCAGATCAACCAGTTGCTGCTGATCATCACGCTGCTGTTGGCCTTCGCGATCCTGATCGCGATCCTCGGCATCTCGATCACGTTGGCGCTCGGTGTGTTCGAGCGGACCCGCGAGATCGGGCTGCTGCGAGCGGTCGGCATGAACAAGCGTCAAACCCGCCGGTCAGTGCGCTGGGAGGCCGTGATCGTGTCGATGTTCGGTGCGCTGGTCGGCATTGTGGTCGGTACGTTCCTCGGTGTGGTGCTGACGTTGGCCGTGCCCGACGACGTGATCAGCAAGCTGGCGTTCAACCCGACGATCATCGTGGCGATCTTGGTCGGCGCCGTGATCGCAGGACTGATGGCTGCCCTGTACCCGTCGTACAAGGCCTCCAACATGAACGTCCTCGAAGCCATCGCCACCGAGTGACGTACACGATGTGCCAGGCACATCGTGTACGTACTACAACGACGAGATGGCGCTTGACCCTGCGGACCTGCCCGACGAGGTGCTGACGTTCCTTGCCGAGTACCACCTCGCCACGCTCACGACACTGCGCGACGATCTGTCGCCCCACGTGGTTGCCGTCGGCTTCAGCTTTGACGCCCGCCAACAGGTGGCACGGATCATCACGTGGGCCGGCTCGCAGAAGGCGGTCAACGCCGGGCGGATGCAGCAGCGCGGGCAACGAGCTGCTGTCGCGCAGGTCGACGGCGGGCGCTGGTTGAGCCTGGAGGGTCCGGTCCGCCTGGTCACCGATCCCGACGGCGTGCGGGCCGGCGTCGACGGCTACGCCGCTCGGTACCGCCAGCCGAAGGAGCGCGACGACCGCGTTGTGATCGAGATCGCCGTCGATCGCGTCCTCGGCCGCGGCTGACGATCGCAGCAGGGTCGGCCCCCTGCAACGACCTCAACTGGCGTCGCGGTTCCAGGGAAGCTCAGCGAGCCAGCGCTGCGCCGCGGGGTGCGGATCCATCGGGGTGTCGTCGGTCGACTTCTCGAGCCGCGGGTCGAGATGGATCTGACATCCCGGACACCAGTAGAGGATCCGACGGTGCTCGCCCATCCGGCGGCACTCGATCGTGTCGGCGCAACGAGCGCAGCGTTGCACGTTGCGGCCGTAGACCGCGAGGCCACCCTTCACGGATGGTGCGGTGATGCGCTTCGCATGATGCAGGTTCGATCGCAGCATCCGTGCCGCGGTGTTGACGACCCGAATGGCGTCGCGCTCGCTGAGGGCACCAACGGGCGCGTACGGGCTGAGTTCGGTCGCCCAGAGCACTTCGCAGCGGTAGACGTTGCCGACCCCGCACATGACGCGCTGGTCGAGCAGGACCTCGGCGATGCGAGTGTTCGGTTCGGGGTACCCCAGCAGCAGGTTGACGACCTCGCCGAGGTCGGTGTCGGCCTTGCACAGAGTCCGGGCCCAAGTCGGCCCATGCCCGGATGGCGGCGACGATCGGGCTTGCGGTAGGTCTCGACGGTCGGCGCGCTGAAGCACACGGCCACCCAGTCGTCGACCTCGATCGCAGCACGCATCTGGGTGTACGGACGTCGCCAGTTGTCGCCGCGCCGATACAGGTGCCATGACCCGGTCATCCGCATGTGGGTGTCGAGTACGAGGCCGTCGTCCCACTCGATCTCGAGGTGCTTGCCGTGGCTCTCGACCGCCTCGACAACACGGCCGGCCTGCGGGACCGGGCCGATGAGTCGGGGCGCATCGAAGCGAAGCATCGGCTTGCCGGCGAGCGCAGTTCTCAGGGCGCTGGCCGATCGATGGATCGTGTCGCCTTCGGGCATCGAACGAGCATGGTACGCCACACACCAGGGTGGCCTGCGTGATGCCCACCACCGACTCGTAGCGTCGAGGACCGATGCCCGCCGCCGATCCGCCTGTTGATCCGCTCACCGAGACGAGTGCGCCAGCGGGCACCTCCGCGGCCGCGCTGCGCGCCGCACTCCCGCTGTTCATCCCGGCGATTCCGTTCGGCCTCGTCGTCGGCGTTGCGATCACCGACTCAGCGATGCCGACCGCCGTTGCCTGGTCGACCAACGTCGTCATCTTCGCCGGCGCCGCACAGCTCGCCACCGTGAGCCTGGCCGCCACGGCGACGTGGCTCACCCTGGTCGCCACCGCTGCGGTGATCAACCTCCGCCACGTCATGTACAGCGCCGCGCTGTCGCCACGATTCAACGATCAACCACGGTGGTTCCGCTGGGTCGGCCCGTTCTTCCTGATCGACCAGCTGTTCGCGCTCACCAGTGTCCGAACGTCCCTGTCCGCCGCCGCGTGGCGGCGGTTCTACTTGACTGCCGGCGTCTTCTACTTCCTCTCCTGGACCTCCGTCGTCACGGTCGGCCTCGTGGTCGGGTCGTCGATACCGGTCGAGTGGCGCCTCGACGTCGCCCCGGCCATCATGTTCGCCGGACTCGTCGTGCTCGGGCTCGCGAATCGACCAGGAATCGTGGCCGCGATCGTCGGCGCCGGCGTGTGTCTGCTCGCGCTCGATGTCCCCAACAACGGCGGCATCCTCGTGGGCGCGATCAGCGGTGTGATCGCCGGCTACCTCGCGGACGTCGCCGAAGTCCGACGAGCCGAGGCCCGACCCGACACGACGGGGGCGCGATGAACACTGTTCCTGCGATCGCTGCGGTCATCTCGGTCGGCATGATCACCTATGCGTCGCGAGCAGGACTGATCGTGTTCCTCGCCGATCGCCCACTGCCGACGAACATCAGCCGTGCGCTGCGCTACGTGGGCCCAGCGGTGCTGTCGGCCCTCACGGTCAACCTGCTCGCAGGTGGTCAGGGCATCGGCGGTGTCGAGTTCGTCGAGGTCGCGGCGCTCGTCGTCGCGATCGTCGTCGCTGCCGTGGCCCGCAACCTGCTCGCAGCGCTGGCGGCCGGCATGATCACGCTGTGGCTCCTGCTCTGGATGCTCTGACGCCGTCGCGTCACGGTGCGAGCGGCGCGGTGGGACGCTCGGGAATTTTCAGGGAAGTTTGCCGACGTGGGCGAGCGCGAGACGGATGAGGCGGTCGTGACCGCTCGTCATCTGGGCGATCACCTCGCTGCTCACGGCTTCTTCCGGGCTGAACCAGGAGAGATCGAGCGCCTCCTGGGTGGGCTCGCACTCGCCGTCGACCGGGACCACGTAGGCGAGGCTCACGGCGTGGTGGCGGGGGTCGTAGAACCCGGAGCGGTCGGGGTTCGGGAAGTACTCGACCACGGTGAACGGGGTCGGGTTGGCAGGCACCCGCGGGAAGGCCATCGGTCCGAGGTCCTTCTCGCAATGCCGCATCAGCGCCTCGCGTACTCGCTCACCGAAGAGCACGCGACCGGTGACCACCATTCGGCTGATCGAGCCGTCGGAGGCGACGCGCAACAGCATCCCGACCTCGGTGACGTTGCCGAGTGCGTCGACGCGCACGGGGACGGCATCGACGTACACGATCGGCACATGCGCCCGCACGAGTTCGAGGTCCTCGGGTGAGAGCCATCCAGTCGAAGTCTGAGTGCTGGCGCCTTCGTCGATGTCGGTCACGCCCTCGATGATCTCACGCGGAGCAGTGGTGCTCCCATATCCGCGCCCACTCCAGCGCTGTGACCTCGGTCGCGAGCGGCGCCAGCTGCGAGCATCGGATGATGCACGAAGATGGACGACGCTGGAACGAACGCTACGCAGCGAGCCCAGTGCCATCGCCCCGAGCACCGGAGGTACTCGACCGCTGGCCCGAACTCGCGTCGCTGCTCCCCGAATCCGGACGCTGCGTCGACGTCGCGAGCGGCACCGGGGCGGTGGCGCTGTGGCTTGCGCAGCACGGCCTGGAGGTCAGTGCGCTGGACGTCTCGGACGTCGCGATCGACCGACTGGAGGCGGCTGCGACTGTGAGCGGGCTGTCCGGACGCATCGACGCCCGCACGGCCGATCTCGACGAGGGACTTCCTGAGGACCTCGACGAGCTCGACCTGGTGGTGTGCCAGCGCTTCCGCGACCCCGCGCTCTACCGGCCGATCGTCGACCGTCTCCGCGCGGGCGGTCTTGCCGTCGTCACGGTGTTGTCGAGCGTCGGGGCCGACGTCCCGGGCCCGTTCCACGCCACCGCAGGCGAACTCACGATCGCGTTCGGAGCCGACGAGCGCTGCGAGATCCTCTGCCAATTCGAGGGTGACGGCGTCGCACACGCCGTGGTGCGCCGTCGCTGAGCCCTGACCCCGGAGGCTTCAGGAACCGGCGAGCAGCACCTCACGGAGCGCTTCGTGGCGCGTCGACGCGGGCTCGCTGCTCTCGAGGAAGTCGACGAGCAGGTTGGCGAAGGTGTCGGGTTGCTCGACGTGCGGGAAGTGGCCGACGCCCTCGATGATCTCGAGTCGACTCGTCGGAATCAGCTCGTGTGCGGCCTGGGCGTGGGCGACCGGGATGATGCCGTCCTGATCGCCCCACACGATCATCGTCGGCACGTGGGCTGCGAGATACAGGCGGTCGCTGGCGTTCACGGTCTGCCCGGTCGGTTCGATCACGCCACGCATCGTGCGTACGAACGCCTTGCGGTTCGTCGCTCCGGCGAGCGAGCTGTAGGCACGCCACATCTCTGCGAGCTTGGGCGAGCGGATGTTCCGACGCCCGAGCTGGCGACCCACGTCGGTGGCGCGGTCGACCAGCGGTTTCGGGAACGCGATGGGCATCACGAACTCGGCGCCCGGGAGGGTGAGCAGCCGCAGCAGCCAGGAAACTTCGCGTCCGAGGCCGCCACTGCCGACGAGCACCAATCGGTCGACGAGGTGCGGGTGTTGATACGCAAGCTGCATTGCCACGCCCCCTCCGAAGGAATGCCCGACGATGGTGACCGTCTCGACGCCGAGGATCGAGAGGAAGTCGCGCAACCCGCTGGCGAAGGCGCCCAGGGAGTAGTCACCGGTCGGCTTGGCCGACTCGCCGTGGCCGAGCAGATCGACCGCGATCACGTCGGCGTGCGGGGTGAGCAGCGGGATCACGTCGTCCCACGTCTTGGAGCTGCCCGCGAGCCCGTGGATCAGCAGGATCGTCTCACCGGTGCCGCCGCGTCGATACCCGACCGAGTGCCCGTGGATGGAGACGTGCTGAAGCGGAAGTCGCTGGCTCACACTCCCAGTATCACCGGTGAGGGGGTCGCCCGTGCAGGGCCGAACGGACCAAGATGCCGTCCACTCTGCGTGCGGGCCGAGGCATCTGCATGCCGAGGTGAGCGATCAGTCCAGCGCGGGGTCGGAGGTCGGCGCCGCGCGCCGCGGCCCGGTGTCGACCCACCGGGAGAAGTCGAGCGGGTCCACCCGACGGCTGGGATGCCCGGTCGTTGCCAGCCAGGACAGGAAGTGGCCGGGCGCCAGCGGGCGCGAGATGCAGTAGCCCTGGGCGATGTCGCAGCCGAGGTCGCGGAGCCGTTCGAGCACTTCGTTGTTCTCGACACCTTCGGCGACGACCACGAGACCGAGGTTGTGCCCCAGGTCGATGGTCGATCGCACGATCACCTCGTCCTGCTCGTCGAGCAGCACGTTCGCGACGAAGCTCTGGTCGATCTTGAGCTCGCCGACGGGGAGCCGACGCAGGTAGCTCAGCGAGGAGTACCCAGTGCCGAAGTCGTCGATCGACAGCGAGACGCCGACCTCGTGCAGTTCGTTGATCGTGGCCCGCGCCCGTGGCGCGTCGATCAACAGCGACGATTCGGTGATCTCGAGCGTCAGCATCGAGGGGTCGACGTCGTTCATGTTCAGATGCTGCTGGACCCGCTCGGCAAGGCGTCGGTCGAGCAGGTCGTGCGTCGACAGGTTGACCGAGAGGCCGAGAAGATACCCACGGTCGTGGATGTCGCGCAGCGTCGAGATCCCTCGGTGCAGCATCAGGTCGGTGAGCTGCTTGATCAGGCCGGTGTCCTCGGCAATACGGACGAACTGCACCGGCGGCACGAGGCCCCGCGCCGGGTGCGTCCAGCGCACGAGCGCTTCCGCCCCGACGACGGTCCCGGTGCTCAGATCGAGCTTCGGCTGCAGGTGCATGTGCAACTGCTCCTCCTCGATCGCGGTACGCAGGTCGCCGAGCATCGACAATCGAGCGGGTGTGCGCCGGTCGATTTCGTCGCGGTACACCTCGACACCCGACCGTTGGGTCTTCGCATTGAACATGGCGATGTCCGCGTAGCGCAACGGCGCACCCGCTTCGACATCCTCGTCGATCACCGCAAGTCCCGCGCTCGCGGTGACGACGATCTCGAGCCCGTCGAGCGTGACCGGGCGCCCGACCTCACGAACGCAGGCCCACGCGAGTTCGAGCATTTCCTCTCGAGTACCTCGCTGTCCGACGACGGCGAACTCGTCTGCAGCGAGACGCGCCAGGACATCGTCCGGCGCGAGGACGGTACGAAGGCGACCGGCCGTCTCGATGAGCAGTTGGTCGCCGGCATGATGCCCGAGCGTGTCGTTGACCTCCTTGAACCGATCGAGGTCGAGCATGATGACGAACAGGTCGTCGCTCGGCTTCGCCGCTGCGGCGTCGACGGCCGAACGCTCGAACGAGAGCCGGTTGGGCAGACCGGTCAGCAGGTCGTGGTGGGCTTCGCGTTCGATCCGCTGGTGCAGCATTCCTCGACGAAGGCTCGCCGTGAGCTGTTCGGTGAGGTTCTGCAATCGGACGACGTCCTCGTGCCCGAACCGCTTGCCCACACCGGTACGCCCGGCCACGACGAGTAGGCCGATGACCCCGGACCCGTCACGGATCGGGGCGACCATCATCTCCGAGACCTTCGAGCCCGATGTCTTGACAGGGTCGAGCAGGGCTCCCGAGACCAATGTCGCTCGCTCCGACTCGATCATCGGCTGCCAGCCCTCGTCCTCGATGTCACTGGGCAAGTCCACCCCGACGATGCCGTGGATCTTCCGGATCGCAGGTTCGCCATCCCTGAAGAGAACGATCGCGGTGCCGTCGGTGCGAAGCAGCACCGCCGTCTGGGCAACAGCGGCCCACATGATCTCGTCCGGATCGAGCGACCGACCAACCTGACCGGTGAATCCGTGGACCGCGTCGAGGTCGTGCAACTGCTGCTCGACTGCGCTGTAGGACCTCAGGACGTACCAGAGCACACCAAGCGGGACGAGGGCGATCAGGATGAAGTAGGGCGAGATTAGGGCCAGTCCGAGCACCACCCCGGCGACGGCCGCGTTCACGAAGTAGTACCACCAGGCAACGCGGATCTGATTGCCGACCATGCGCCAGAATCCGCCGTCGAACTGCGCGATCGCCACCGATACGACGACAAAGCACATCAGTGCGCCTGCCGCCGTTGCGAGCATGGCGGCAACGACCACTTGGGTGTCGTCCGACCCGACTGCACCAGTGACGCCTCGGAACACGATGAGTGCGATCACTACCTCGAACGCGAACATGCCGAAGTTCAAGATCAACTTGTAGAGCGGCTGCCTGAGGATCAGCAGCAACACCGCCACAGAACCGATGACCCGAACGGCAATCGCCAGTGAGGGCGGGAGATACACGAGCGCAAATGCGAGCGGGATCTCCGACAGAGAGAACGCAGCTGCCTCGCGTCGAAACGTGAATTCGAAGACCGTGACTTCAGTCGCCGCAAAGGCAAACAGAAGAGCGATTGCGACCCAGGCTTGTGATGGCCGGGTTGCATCGCCGCTGTCCAGCAGCGCAGATACGAGCAGGCCCGCGGCAATGCTCAGCAGGATGCCAAGAAAGGCGACGCGAACCTCCGGGCGGATGCGGTGCAGAGAACGCGACAGACTCGAGCGCGGCACGAATGCTGTTGTCAGCTGTGCTCGGTTTTGACTGAGTGGTCGACACGCGGCGCTCCCAAGGCAGGAACGCCAGTTGACGTTCCCACGGGATCTATCGGCCCAGGGAACGTCGCACTTGAAGAAGACGAAGCGAGCGTCTGGCTCAGCGCCAGGAGTTGCTGCGCCAAGAGTTACTGCGCCAAGAGTTACTGCGCCAGGAGTTGCTGCGACGGGTCTTGGGCTGGTTGGAACGCTGCGTGCTGTTCATGGGTGCTCCGTTCTTGCCGCTCCCGGGGGAGCCTTGGCGATCAGTCCAAGGCCGCCCGGCGCTTGTCAGATCCTTGATGACGGCTTGACGATATCTTAGGAATCTCCATCCGTCAACACGGAGCGCGCATACCGACCACGCTTGGTAGTCATCCGGGTGGGGAGCAGGTCCAACCCGAACGTCTTCTTGAGTGTTTCCAGAGTCTGGCCCGCTCTGGCCGGTATTCCGCACTCGTCGCAACAACGAAGGGAGATGGCGCCCGCTGTCGATCGCTCCCGAGGTGACCACTGGCGCCGCAGCGTGGCGTACCGATACCGGCCGAGATCGAGCGGTGGCGGCACGACGTCGTCGACAGCGGCGACGACAGGGGTCGGCTGCGGTTGGCGCACGGGGCCGATGGGGCGCTGCGTCTTCGCAGATCATCCGACGTGACGGGCAGACTGCCGAGGCCCCGATTCCGGGCCTGACCGCTCGCGCCCGGCAGGACGACGCCCAAGAACTCCTTCGAAGATCGTGTGGCTCACCCTCACCGGGTGTGTGAGCGACGTTCAGTGTTGCCACGTCTCGCTGCGGTGAAGAGATGCTTTGCCGATGCGCATTGTTCTCGTCACGCCTAGCGCTGAGCGGCTCGTGTTGACCTGGGTCGTGCAAGACACCTGCGCACTCATTCGGCTTGACGAAGCCGTTGGAACATCCGTCTTCGCGGTCCGACTCGTTGCTCCGGCGCCGACCATCGAAGTGCGGTTGAGACAACGACACCGAGGAACCGAGTCCGCCGGACTGGCCTGGCACCTCGACCGCGCCCCGAGCTGGCTGTGACTCAAGATCGCGGGCTACAGCTGCCGATCATCGGCGCGTCTACTCGGCAAGGCGGCCCACATCAGAACGGCGAACACCGAGCGCCGCACTGCGGCCGATATGCCTGTGCAAGCGTGGCGCCAGGCCTGGGCCGAGCTCGCACGCATGCGCAAGTCCGCTCCGCGGGATTCTGCGTGTCGAAGTGTGCGGCTTCGGTGAGCATCGCCCCAACCCGGAGCACAGACGGGCCGGATCAGCCGTCAGCTTCGAATGGGCTGTGGATCACCACGATGTACCCGTCGGCATCGATCAACGTCGCCTCGTGGTGGTGGGCCAGCGGATTCCAGTGGGGCCGCTCGACGATGGTCGCGCCGGACAATTCAGCGCGTTCGAACAACGCGTCGAACGTAGACCGCTCCGACGTCTCGAACCACAGCGACACGCCGGCGCCACGGACGTCGGACTCGTCGAGCTGGAGAAATCCATGCTCATGCGCATCGAGGCGGTGGAGCTGGAGCACCAGGTTGTCACCAGAGAACAACATCTCGAACTCGTCACCGCCGTGACCCGACATCAACCCGAGCGCGTCCTGATACCACCCGCTCGCCACGACAACATCGCTCACCTGCAGCATCGGGCGCAGACGCATGGTGGCATCGTAGACCGCCGTCCGACTGCCCGACTTGCGTTCTGAAGCAGCGGTGCCCTCGACCGCTCACTGCAACCCGGAACGCCCGGCCGGTGACGCGACTACGTGATGCGAGGCTTGGACCTGATTCATGCTGGGTATGCGGAACAACATGGGCGGCCAGGAGCGGTTCGACCGCCGACGCCGATGGTGGTCGGACAACTACCTGCACTTCGCCGACGCACTTCGGTAGTCCGAGCTCACGGTCTCGTGACGTGCCCGGATGATCTCGTGTCGTGCTTGGGCCAGCTCGAATCCGAGGCACTGGTTGCTTCCGGCGCCGACTAGACCGTGGGGATGCGCCACCTGGCCGAGGATCTCATCAAACTCCCCGGCGTCGTGGCAGTCGCTCTGGGCGGTTCTCGAGCGATCGGTACTGCGACGACGGACTCTGACTGGGACTTCGGGTTGTACTACCGCGGCGACATTGACACCGACGCAATCCGACGGCTCGGATGGTCCGGGCAGGTTTTCGAACCGGGCGAATGGGGTCGCATCGTCAACGGGGGCGCCTGGTTGGAGGTCGATGGTCAGAAGGTCGATCTCATCTATCGGGACCTGGACGAGGTGTCGAGGTGGACGTCCGAAGCCGAGCGCGGACGGTTCGAGATCCAACGCGAGGTCGGCTACGTGGCTGGTATCGCCACGTACGTTCTTGCTGGCGAACTTGCAGTGAACGAGGTACTCGAAGGCGAACTCCCCAAGCCGTTCTTCCCCGACGCACTGCGCGAATCGGCGCCGGCGCGGTGGAACCGACTCGCAGGCGGAGCGATGCACTTCGCCCGTGCCCATCTGGCACGCGGCGACCTCGTCGCGTCCTCGGCGAACGTCGGCCAGGCAGTTCTCGCCGCCGCGCAGGCGCGTCTCGCCTCCTCGGGTGAGTGGGCGTTGAATGAGAAGGGGATCGTGGAACGAGCAGGCCTCGCTGGCGCGAACGGGGCCATCGACGAACTCGATCCTGCCGAGGCGGTCGAACACATCGACCAGCTTCTCGACGTCGACTGGACGTGACCGTCGGACCGCGCCCCTGTCCAGATCGACATTTTCAGCTATCGGGTGCTCGGCTTGACTCGGGCGCTCGGTGAGGTCGGCAATGGCCTGCCGTGTCGCCTGAATCGCATGCCGCCAACATCAACCGTGCAACTGCACCAAGGACCAATGCGTGCGCCAGGGGTGTCACGCTCGCCAGGAAGACCCTCGGGATGATTCTCAGGATGGTCGAATTCCGTCAACTCGGTGCCTAAGCGCCGAGCGGTAGCATCACTCGATACGCAGGCCGGAGATCGCCCGAGAGATGACCAGCTGCTGGATCTCGCTGGTGCCTTCGAAGATCGTGTGGATCTTCGCGTCGCGGTGCCAGCGCTCGACGGGGTACTCACGGGTGTAGCCGTAGCCGCCGAGGATCTGAATGGCTTCCTCGGTGACGCGCACGGCCGTCTCCGATGCCTTCCACTTCGACATCGAGCCCTCGCCGTTCTTGAACTGGCCGTTCTTGGCGAGCCAGGCAGCGCGCCAGATCAGCAGACGACTGGCGTCGATCTCGGTTGCCATGTTGGCGAGCTTGAACGCAATCGCCTGGTTCATGATGATCGGCCGGCCGAATGCGACACGCTCCTTGGCGTACTCGAGCGAGTACTCGTAGGCCGCGCGGGCGACGCCGAGCGCCTGGGCACCGACGGCGGGGCGAGTGGCCTCGAAGGTGGCCATCGCCGGCTGCTTGCCGGTCGACACGTTCTCGCGGGCACGGGCGAGCTTGGCGTCGAGCTTCTCCTTGCCGCCGAGCAGGCACGAGCCGGGCACCTTGACGTCGTCGAGGACGACCTCGGAGGTGTGGCTGGCGCGGATGCCGTGCTTCTTGTACTTCTGGCCCATCGAGAGACCCGGGGTCTTCGGCGGCACGATGAAGCTGGCCTGGCCCTTGGACTTCAGTTCGGGGTCGACGCTGGCGACCACGACGTGCACGTCGGCGATACCGCCGTTCGTGATCCACGCCTTGGTGCCGTTGAGCGTCCACTCGTCCTTGGCCTCGTTGTAGACCGCACGGGTGCGCAGGCTGGAGACGTCGGAGCCGGCGTCGGGCTCGCTGACGCAGAACGCGCCGAGCATCACGTTGTCGGCGGTGCCGTAGCACTGTGGCGCCCACTCCATGACCTGTTCGGGGGTGCCATTGCCGGCGATACCGGCCGCCGCGAGGGCCGAGCCCATGATCGCCATGCCGATGCCGGCGTCGCCCCAGAAGAGTTCTTCGATCGCGACCGGGAGCGTCAGACCGGTGGGATCACCCATGGCGTTCAGAAGGAAGTCGACGCCGTACAGGCCGATCTGCGCAGCCTCCTCGACGACGGGCCACGGGAACTCCTCGCGTTCGTCCCACTCCTCGGCGACGGGGCGGATGACGCCTTCGGCGAAGTCGTGGACCCACTTCTGGATCTGCAGCTGGTCTTCGTTGAGGTTGAGCGAGAAGTCCGTCATGACCACAAGTTACCCACCGGTAATGCGGTTGTCTACCCGTTGGTAACTTGCCTCCGATCCGACAGAGACAGGCGACTACGATCCAGAGACGTGGGGCTCCTCGCCAACCGTCGCCTCGCACCGGTCCCACCCGGCCCAACCCGATCGGCAGCCGGTGACGTGTTGGCTGCGTGGTGGACGCGCTCTTCATCAGCCAGCGCACCTCGTCCAGGCGACGTTGGCGGCTCGGGGTGAACGTGCCGACGCCCGACGACGAATTCGAACGGTTCTTCCTGGCGAACTACGACGCCGTGCTCCGTGTGCTCGTCGTGACCACCGGCGATCGCGAGCGAGCGACCGATGCCACCCAGGAGGCCTTCATCAGGGCCTACGCCCGCTGGTCGAAGATCAGAGGCTACGAGTCCCCCGCCGGTTGGGTCAGGCGTGTCGCCCTCAACGCCAGCCGCGACAGTTACCGCTCCGACCGCCGCCGGCGACGCCGCGAGGAGACCCTGCCGTCGCCCGCCGAGACCTCGGGCGCCGATCACTTCCACGCCGAGTCGTCCGCGTACGAGATGCTGCAGATCCTTCCCGACCGACAGCGTGAGGTGGCGACACTGTTCTACGTCGACGACCGCAGCGTCGCGGAGATCGCCGCGATCCTCGAGGTGAACGAAGGGACCGTGAAGTCGCACCTGTCGGATGCTCGCGAAAGGCTGCGATCCGTCATCGACCGGAACGAGGCACAGGCGTGAACGACGACGACGTCCTGCGCCAGGCACTCCATCGCCAGACGGAGCCGATCAGTTCCTACCAGGTGCTCCAGGATCTCCGCCCGACGATGCGACGCGCCCGCCGGCGCCGTCGAGCCGCCGCGGGCGCCACCGCCGCGCTGATTCTCGTGGGCGGTGGGGCCGGGGTACTGGCGCTCACGTCCGCACCGAGTTCCCCGACGGTTCGCACGACGTCGCCCGACGACGAGAACGGCGCGGCCATCTCGACCCTCCCGCCCGTGAGCGAACCGCGCGAAATGTCGGACGCCGACCCGCCCGGCCCGGAGGCAGTGCCCACGACCGCAGCTGCGCCGACCCCGATGGAAGCCCCGGCACCGGCACCAGCTGCCGACGAACCGCCGGCAGCTCCGGAGTCCGCCGACGCCACGCCGAAGCCGGACTCCGCCACGCCACCACCCGACGACGAGCCGACCGCGATGCCTGCCACGACCGCCGCACCCGAGCCGGCGGCGCCGGCGACACCTCCACCTCCGGCAGCACCGACGTCCCGAGTGCTGAGCAGCGCATGTGGTGACGTCATCGTCGAGATCGACGAAGGCACGGTCAGGGTCACTTCGATCTCGCCGTTGCCCGGGTACACCTCACAGGTGTCGACTGACGGGCCCGAGTCGGTGGAGATGAAGTTCCTCGGCAGCGACGACAGTTGCGAGGTGCATGCCGAACTCAAGTCGAGCGGGCTCGACGTCGAGATCCAGAACTCCGATCACGACGCCTGACGATCGCACGTCGTCACGGAATCGTGCCGGGCGGAGCGAGACGCCGTGTCACTCGGCGGCGGTGCGGGCCAGTTCCGAAGCACGAACCCGTTCCGGCCTCGCTGGTGCCAGCTTCGCCTTCCGTGCCGCAAGGATCAACACGATGGTCAGGAACATCACGATGTTGATCGATGCCAACGCGACGATTCGGAACCACTGGTTTTCTGAGTCGGTACCGGCACTGATGGCGTGGTAGGTCGCGACGAAGTAGAGCACGAAGCTCGAGCGGTGGATCCAGCGCCAGAGTCGGCGAGGCAGGCGCTTCATGGCGAGTGAGCTCAGTTCGACCGCGAGGAGCAAGTAGAACCCGACGATCCCGAATGCGACCGGTCCCGGCTTCCAGGTCGACGCCATTGGGATGAAGGTTTCGGCCCACCCGAAGGTGACGTAGTTGTCGGCGACGAGCCCGACGAGATGGATCCCGGTGAAGATGACCGCAAGGCCCCCGAGATAGCGGTGCAGGTCGAGCAACCAGGCCGGGCTGGACGCCTTGGCGACCGCCTTGGTGGAGATGAAGAGCCCCCAGCAGACCGACAGCGTGAGCAGCGCCCAGGCCACGATGCCGGACGACCTCGAGACGAACCACCACACCTGCGGATTCATGCGGCCACGACCCCCTGTGAGACGACCTGGTACCGGGACTCGACGTCTCGACCGACGAGCACGCCCGACATCCCGAACTCCTCGAGCAGATCCCGACCCTGCGCCGATCCGCGGATCAGTACGACCTTGGCGACCACCTCGGCCCACCACAACGTGGGACCGACGACGGTGACCGCGTCGAGGTCGGTGATCGCGCTCCGTCCCGTGTTCGCATCGATGAGGTGGTGCACGTCCACGTCGCCGCGGCGCCAGCGACGACGAAGGACACTGCTGGTGGCGACACCCCCGCCCGCCAACGAGATCGTGGCCGGACACGACCGACCGTGGTCGCGGTCGTCGAGTTGGACCTGCCATGGCCCGTCGGACCACGACGGGCCCGCGACCCGAACGTCGCCACCGAGCTCGATCTGGACGGCCTCGGCGCCCTCGGCGAGCAGCGCGGCAGCGACCATGTCGCCCGTCATGCCCTTGCCGATCCCACCCGGGTCGAAGCGCGTGCCGGACGGCAGACGAACCGCCGAGATCTCCGGATACAGCTCAATCGCTTCGCTCGACACCGTCCGCGCGGGCGGGAGCGCCCCATCGACGCGCCCCATCGACTCCCACGTCCGGTCGTAGCCGAGCTCGACGAGATGATCGAGCAGAAGTGGATTGAAGGCGCCACTGGTCGCCCGTCGCGCGTGCTCGGCGAGCGAGACCAGTTCGAACGTCACCGGCGACAGGACCGTGAGGTGACCGGCGTGTTCGTTCAGTTCGCAGACCTCGCTCGACGGGTCGAACCGGGTCCACGTGCGCTCGAGCTCGAGCACGAGGTCCTGCCCGTGTCGGGCGAGCTCGTTGGTGGGCGCGATGATGCGGCATGGGCTGCCCATAGCCCGGAACACCACCAGCGACCACGGCCGCATCGCGCTCACCCGGACCCCGACGTGACGGGCGCAGGAGCAGGAGCAGGAGCAGGAGCAGGAGCAGGAGCCGGCGCAGGAGCAGGAGCAGGAGCCGGCGCAGGAGCAGGAGCAGGCGCAGGAGCAGGAGCAGGCGCAGGAGCAGGAGCAGGCGCCGGCGCAGGAGCAGGCGCAGGAGCAGGCGCCGGAGCCGGAGCCGGAGCAGGAGCAGGCGCCGGAGCCGGAGCAGGCGCCGGAGCCGGAGCCGGAGCGGGAGCGGGAGCCGGCGCAGGAGCAGCAGGAGCGACCGCCGGCGCAGGGGCCGGTACTCCTCCGGCTGTCGAACGGGTCGTCGGGGCGCTCGGCGCAGCGGCTGCGCCGGCAGGAGCGGCCGGAGCGAGCGGTGTGGTGGCCGCAGGGTCCACGACGGTCGCGTCGAGCGGGGCGATCGACGCCACCGGGTCGGGCACAGTCGTCGTGTCCAGCAGTTCGATCGTGGCGTCGACCTGCGCGTCGGGGATCGAGGTGGTCGACGCCGGGTCAGGTACTTCGGGCGGCTCGGGAACATCGGCCTCGGGCGCGGCCGACAGCGATCCCATCGCCGGGACCAGCCCGACGAATCCGGCGGCCGCAGCGATCGTGGCGCCCCATCTGGCGCGACGCGCAGGGTGCGGTTTCCGGGGGATCCGGTCGCGGATCCGCTTGGCGGTCGGGGCCGCGTCGCTCACGGCCTCGACGGCGACGACCGATTCGGTGACCTGCCTCGCGGCGGCACTGACCGGAGGTGGGCCCCATGGCGCAGCCGCCGGTGAAGGAGCCGGAGCGGACGCTGGCGCGTCGACTGGCACCGCAGCTGCCGGCATGCCGCGATTCGCGCGGAGACGGGCGAGTCGCTCTTCGGTGGTGAGTTCGGGCATCGTCGACCTCAGTTCTCGACCTTGATGCGTCCGTTCTCGACGGTCGCATGGAATTCTTCGTCCCGTTGAGTCGCGGTGTTGAAGAATTTGATCTCGACCGTGCGCGGACCGTTCTTGTCGACCTGGGACACCCAGTTCGCTTGTCGATTCACCGAGGCCACGTAGATCGACGAACCGTCGAACTGCAGGACGACCGTTGCGGCAGAGCCGGCCGAGAACGACGGGTACGTCAGCGCCGCCGTTGTCGGTGCCGCGGTCGTCGGAGGCGGCGCAGCCGTGGTCGGAGGCGGCGCAGCCGTGGTCGGAGGCGGCGCAGCCGTGGTCGGAGTCGGCGCAGCCGTGGTCGGTAGCGCAGTAGTTGTCGGTGCCACGGTGGCCTGCGGAGCCGCGACCGCCCCAGGCGTGACCGGCGCCGCCGTGACAACCGGCGCGGGGGCCGGCGCCGACGGCGTTCCCGCGCTGGGGGCAGCAGTCGGTGCTGGACCTGCGGGCGCTGGGCCGGCGGCAGGAGCCATCGTCGCTGGATCCAGCAGCGCCGCTGAAGCTGTTCCCTGGGCAGCCGCCGCAGCCTCAGCCGCTGCGGGGTCGACGACTTCGGTCGAGTCGGACGACAGTGCCGTGTCGACCGGCACCTCGGAAACCACCGGCGCGTCCGGCGCGTCGACCGGTGCCGCCTCGAGCGCTGCCTGGGATGCCTGGACCACGACGTCCGGAGTGGAACCGATGACCATCATGGTGAGCGTCAATCCGCCTGCCACACAGGCAGTAACGAGAACGGCCGGCTGCCACTGGGCTACCAGACGCGACCAGGTGCTCCGGCCGTCGATGTTCGTTTCCATGGTCGGCACACGACGCTGCGTGAGAAATGGGTTGGGGCCCTGACCGAATCTTTACGCTCTGGCGACGGTCGGTGTCCGGTTCGGACCATTTTTCCGCTGTGAGTGACAGATCGACAGGTGGTGTAATCGCCCGGCCGCGTCGGACGACGGCCGGGCGGACAGCTCCGCGGCGACTCTCGTCCAGACGACCGGTACCGTCGCGCTCGATGCTGCGGACGCGGTCGCTGATCCGGATACTGCTCGTCGCCGGGATCGTCGCGGGCTGCAGCTCGTCGGAATCGTCGTCCGCCACGACGACGATCCCGCCATCGCCGCCCGACGACGGCCCCGATGTCACCGCATCGCCGCCGCCGACCGGTGCAGATGTCGCGCCGACCACGACGACCACGATCCCAGCCGACGACGCCACCGTCGACGCGATCGTGACCCAGCTCGCGTCATCACCGCCCGGATGCGACCCCCTCGACACGCGCTCCTGCGTCCTGCCGTTTCCGAGCGACGTGCTCACCGTCGACGACGACACCTCCGCAACCAATCGCCGAGTCGCCTTTCCCGAGCAGGGTCTCCCGACCAACTCGAGCGGCGTGACGATCGATCCAGCGGCCTGGAACGTGGCCGACGGATTCAGCGCCAACTCCCCGATCCTCACCTGGATCGCTGGGCTCGACCCCGCGGCATCGAACCTGCCGTCGTGGACCGATCTGCAGGCATCATTGGCGAACGACGCCCCGGTGGTGCTGGTCGACACGACGTCGGGCGACCGTGTACCGCTGTGGGCCGAGGTAGACGTCGACGCCGGCGGACCTGACGGGCAGCTACTCGTGATCCGTCCCGCCGTGAGCCTCGAGCCGGCGACCACCTACGCCGTCGGCCTTCGCGGACTCGTGACGACCGAGGGAACGCCGCTCGAACCCACCCCGGCGTTCCGCGCGCTCCGCGACGGCCTCGGCACCGAAATCGGAGCGATCGAGAATCGGCGCGACACCATGACCGAAGCGATCGACGCGCTCGAACGAGGCGGCATTCGACCGGAGGAACTGCAGCTCGCCTGGTCGTTCACCACGGCGAGCACCGAGAACACCACCGCCGACATCCTCAGCATGCGCGACGAAACGCTCGACGGGCTCGGGAACTCGACGCCCGAGTTCGAGATCACGACGGTCACCGAGAGCCCTGAGCCGGGGCTGGCACGGCTCGTCGAGGGCATCTTTTCCGTTCCGAACTGGATGACGCTCGGCGGCAGTCCTGGCACCGAACTCAACCGGGGCGACGATGGCCAACCGGAACTCAACGGCGTCCGCCAGGCACCCTTCGCGTGCGGGATCGCCGACACCGTGCTCAACGGTGACAGACCCGCGAACGCGGTCGCGTACGGCCACGGTCTGCTCGGATCTCATCTCGAGATCACCGCCGGGAACGTCGTTGCGATGTCGAACGAGCACAACTCGATCTACTGCGCCACGAAGTGGGCGGGCTTCAGCGACGACGACATCCCCACCGCCGTCGCAGCGCTCGACGACCTGTCGAACTTCCCCAGGTTCATCGACCGGATGAGCCAGGGTCTCGTCGATCAGCTGGTGCTCGCCCGCCTCGTCCTCGCCGACAACGGTCTCGTCGGCGAACCGGGGCTCCTCCGCGACGACGGCTCGGCGATGCTCGACAACTCGACGCTGGTCTTCGACGGGAACAGCCAAGGCGGGATCATGGGCATGGCGCTCGCCGCGATCTCGACCGACGTCGAACGGTTCGCTCTCGGCGTGGTCGGGATGAACTACTCGACGTTGCTCCCCCGCTCGGTCGACTTCGACCCGTTCGAGTCGATCTTCGTCGCCGCCTATCCCGATGCGGTCGACCGGGCGATCGCGCTGGGCGTCGTCCAGATGCTGTGGGACCGGACCGAGGGGGCCGGCTACGTGCGCCACGTCGTGGACGACCCCTTGCCGGGCACGCCTGTCAAGGATGTGCTGATGCACGCGGCGTTCGGTGACTGGCAGGTGTCCGAGCTCACCGCACTGGTGGCGGCGCGGACGATGGGCGTGTCGATCCATCGTCCCGTCACGGCCGACGACCGCAGCCGCGAAGCTGAACCCGGTTGGGGCCTCGACGGTGTCGATTACGCCCGCGACAGCTCGGCGCTCGTCATCTGGGACTCGGGCTCCGATCCCATCCCGGTCGAGCCGGTGCCGCCGAGCACGAGCCGCGACCCACACGCCGACCCCCGAAACGACCCAGAGGTCCGGCGCCAGAAGGCCGCCTTCCTCTTCGAGGGCGAACTGATCGACGTCTGCGACGCCGACCCCTGCACGATCGCTGCGCGCTGACCCCCAAGCAATGAGTTTCCGCGCGGACAGGTCGCGCGAACGACTCATCGCTTCGGAGGGATCGGGCGTGACCGCTCAGGCCGCGGCGAGGCGGAGCAGGTCCGGCGCGACCGTCGTGTAGATCAGATTGGCGCCGGGTGTGTAGACGTGGACGCCGTCCCACCGGTAGCCGACGTCGGTGGCGATCGCCTCGTCGTTGCACCACTCGTCGGGACCCTCGACGAACTGGACGCTCGGCGAGTCGTACGAGGCAGCGGTCTGGCGCAGCAGGTCGTTGACGTGGGCGACGCGGGTGTCGTCGCCGCGTTCGGGCAGCGCCCGGACACCCGCTCCTTCGACGTCCTGCGGTCGCATGCAGGCGACTTCGAGCAGGCCGACATTGGCTCCTTCGGCGAGCATCGCGTCGATTCCCGAGGACAGGTTCCGCACGAACAGAGCGTCACCCTCCGGCGTGGCGAATCCGTAGATCGTGCCGTTGTCGTCGATGTCGAACACGTCCCACGCGCCGACGACGACCAGGGCCACGTCGTTGCCGGTGGCGGCGTCGGCCCACTCCTGTTGCCAGCCCTGACAGATCGAGAAGTTGTTGCCGAACCGGACCGAACTCTGCACCGAGCCCGAGTCGTACACGCTGCAGCCGTCGACGCTGCCGTTGACCACCGCCGGGAACACGCCGTCGATGCCGTCGGGCAGGTTGATCGCGAGCGCGTTCGCCTGCGAGTCACCGACGATCGCCAGTCTCGCCGACGTCGCCGGCACGACCGCTGGCTCCGGCGTGACCGGCGGGCCGGCACGTCCGACGGGCTCGGGAATGCAGCGGAGTCGGTGGAAGCGACGACGGTCTCGGTGGCGGGTGCGGCGGGTGCCTCGGCAGCAGCGTCGAGCTCGAACACGGCCTCGTCGCCACCCTCGAAGCGGTTGAACTCGTCGACGCTCACGTAGAACAGCAGCAACGCACCGGCCAGCACCGCACCGCCAGCGAGTGGCCAATAGGTGATCGTCGCTCGGTCGTTCCACCACCGGCCGACGACGCCCTTGCGCACCGGGGTTTCCAGGTACCGGTACGAGGCCTCGGAGACAACGACCGTCAGGACCATCGCCCACACGAAGTTCGACACCGAGCCGGTGGTGGCGCCGACGATCACGAAGATCGGCCAACTCCACAGGTACAGCCCGTAGCTCCGCTTGCCCATCTCGACCAGCGGGGTCCAGCTCATGATGCGGCGGAACCCGACGGCGGCGGGATGGACGGCGACCATCACGGCAACCAGCGACAGGATCGACACCAGCGGCAACAGCCACTGGTACACGTAGCCCTCGGTGAGGACTGCCACCGAGGCCGCGCAACCGAGCATCGCCACCGCTGCAGCGCCGACCGGGTCGAGGACACGGCCCACCGGCGCATCGGGCGCGTGCGTCCACCGCCACGGCCGCCAGAGGAACGCCGCTCCGGCTCCGAGGAGGAGCCCGCCGGCGCGGGTGATCGTCGAGAGGTACAGGAAGTTCGTTCGGTCGACGCCGTCGAACGCTGCGGGCGGACCGCCAAGCGGCGTCGGGGTGCCGCGAGTGCATCCAGAACATGTAGGCGAACACCACGAACGCCGCGGCGATGATCGCTCCGCCGACGACGTGACGGGGTGCCCGGATCCGGAGCAGTGCGACGAACACCAGCGGCCAGATCAGGTACCACTGCTCCTCCACCGCCAGGCTCCAGAGGTGTCGCAGCAGCGGTGGCTCGCCGGCGAAGTACGGCACGTTGCCGAGGATCTGGCCCCAGTTGTTGACGTAGAAGACCGACCACGGGATGTCGCGACGCACCTGCGACTGCTGTTCGGCCGTGCCGGCGAGCGCAGCCCACACGGCGACGGCCAGCAGCACGGCGTAGAGCGCCGGGAAGAGCCGGCGTGCCCGGCGGAGCCAGAACTGACGGAACGACACCTCGCCGTTGCGGCCGTGCTCGTCGAGCAGCAGCGACGTGATCAGGAATCCGGAGACCACGAAGAACACCTCGACGCCGAAGAACCCGCCGTGCATCCACGAGAACCCCCCGTGGTAGAGCAGGACCACGCCGACGGACAGGGCACGCAGCCCGTCGAGCGACGGCTGGTATCCCATCGCGGGGAACGCAGTCGGCGCCCCGACTGCCGGCGCCGGCGTCGGCCGGTGCCGGTCGATCGACGAGCGTGGTCACCGCCGCAGCGACGTACCGTCGCGGGTCGTCTCCACCGTCCATCCCTCGGCCTGGAGTTCCGCCCGCAGGTTGTCGGCGGTGGCGAAGTCCTTGGCGGCGCGAGCTTCGTCGAGCGCCTTGGCGCGTGCGAGCGCGTCGGCGTCGACCACGACCTCGGAGCCGAGCCGCAGCCCGACCGCGTCGGCGATCTCGTGGACGGCAGCGACCAGCGGTCCCGAACGATCGTCGCCGGCGTCGAGGGCAGCGTTCGCCCGGCGAACGGTGTCGAACAGCAACGCCGTTGCCCTCGGCGTGTCGAGGTCGTCGTCCATCGCGGCGCGGAACTCGGCGAGCACGGCGGGGTCGGGCTCGGCCGGTTCGACGCCGGCGACGCGAGCGGCGAAGACGTCGAGGCCGGCCAGGGACTTGACGGCCGCGTCGATGCCGTCCTGGGTGATCTTCACCGGGCTCCGGTAGTGCGACTGCAGCAGCACCATCCGGTACGCACGCGGGTCGTAGTGCTCGATCAGGTCGAGCAGGTTCGACACGTTGCCGAGGCTCTTCGACATCTTCTCGCCCTCGGCGTCGACGACGAAACCGTTGTGCATCCAGTGGTTCGCGAACGTCTTGCCGAGCGCAACAGCCTGGGCACGTTCGTTCTCGTGATGCGGGAAATCGCAGGTCCTGGCCACCGCCGTGCAGATCGAACCCCTCGCCGAGAATGTCGAGGCTCATCACCACGCACTCGGAGTGCCATCCCGGACGGCCCGCGCCCCACGGCGACGGCCACGCCGGATCGCTCTCGGTGGCCGGACCGGTGGCGAACTTCCACAGCACGAAGTCGGCAGGGTGGCGCTTGCCGGCAGCGCCGACGACCTCGCGGTCACCGCCACCCGAACGCATGTCGTCGACCGACTGGTGGGCGAGCAACCCGTAGTCGTCGACGGACTCGACCGACATGTACACGCCGTCGTCGGTGACGTACGCGTGGTCGCGCTCGATCAACTCGCCGATCATCGAGACCATCTCGTCGACGTAGTCGGTGGCATGCGGCGTGTCGGTGGGCCGCTGGAAGTCGACGGCGTCCATCGCCTGCCACCAGACCGCCTCGCACTTGGTGGTGATGTCCTGCCACGGACGGTCCTCACGCAGCGCGCGCTCGATGATCTTGTCCTCGATGTCGGTGATGTTCGACACGAGCCGGACCTCGAGGCCGGTCCACTCGAGGTAGCGACGCAGGATGTCGTAGACGAGCGTGGCACGACCGTGGCCCGAGATGGGGAGGGCCGTACACGGTGGGCCCGCACAGGTAGATGCTGACCTTGCCCGGCTCGCGAAGAGCCAGCTCGCGCACGGAACGCGTGGCGGTGTCGTAGAGGTGCAGCACGGTCTCGAGTCTACGAGCACCCCCTCCGGCCACCCCGGCACCATTTCCACCACCCCGACCCCAGCACCAACCACGGTTGTGTTGCATTCCGGGTGAGCCGGGTCACCAGAATCCGCGCGCAAACGTCTGAGACGGCTGGCCCATGCGTTTGTGTTGCACTCCGGGTGAGCCGGGTCACCCAGAACGCAACGCAAACGTTCTGGGGAGGGTGAGGGGGCGAGTCGGTAGCCTCGGCGCTCTATGACCAACACGGCGGCGAACATCCCCGACAAGCCGACGCTCGACGGCATCGAGGAGCGCTGGGCTGCCCAGTGGGACGCCGACGGCACGTATCGCTTCGACGCGTCGGTCCCCCGCGAGGGCGTGTTCTCCATCGACACGCCGCCGCCCACCGTGAGCGGGTCGCTGCACATGGGCCACGTGTTCAGCTACACCCACACCGACACGATCGCCCGCTTCCAGCGCATGCGCGGCAAGGCCGTCTTCTACCCGATGGGCTGGGACGACAACGGCCTGCCCACTGAGCGCCGCGTCCAGAACTACTACGGGGTGCGCTGCGACCCCGGCCAGCACTACGTCGAGGGCTTCGAACCCCCGTTCCGCGGCGACCCGCCGAAGAACCACCACGCCATTCCGATCTCGCGCCCGAACTTCCTCGAGCTCTGCGACGAACTGGTCGAACTCGACGAGCAGGTCTTCGAAGACCTGCTCAAGCGCCTCGGTCTGTCGGTCGACTGGAACTACCAGTACGCCACCATCGACGAGCGCTCGCGTCGTGCCAGCCAGCGGGCGTTCCTGCGCAACGTCGCCCGCGGCGAGGCCTACAGCCAGGAGGCACCGACGCTCTGGGACGTCGACTTCCGCACCGCGGTCGCGCAGGCCGAGATGGAGGACCGCGAGCGTCCTGGCGCCTACCACAAGATCCCGTTCGCCCGCACCGACGGGAGCGACGCGATCGAGATCGACACCACGCGACCCGAACTCCTCGCCGCCTGCGTGGCGCTCGTCGCCCATCCCGACGACGAGCGGTACCAGCCGCTGTTCGGCACCACGGTCACCGTGCCGCTCTACGGCCAGCAGGTCGAGGTGCGCGCCCACGAACTCGCCCAGCCCGACAAGGGCACGGGCATCGCCATGATCTGCACGTTCGGCGACACCACCGACGTCACCTGGTGGCGCGAGCTGAACCTGTCGATGCGGGCCATCATCGGACGCGACGGTCGGCTGCTTCGCCGAGGCACCGCACGGCGTCGACCCCGACGCCTACGCGAAGATCGCCGGCCTCACGGCGAAGCAGGCGCAGAAGGTCGTCGTCGAGCAGCTCGTCGAGGCGGACCTTCTGATCGGCGAACCTCGCCCGATCCAGCACCCGGTGAAGTTCTACGAGCGCGGCGACCGTCCGCTCGAGATCGTCACCTCGCGCCAGTGGTACATCCGCAACGGCGGCCGCGATCCCGACCTGCGCGCCGCGCTCGTCGCCCGCGGCGGCGAGGTCACGTGGCACCCCGCCCACATGCAGCACCGCTACGACAACTGGGTCGAGGGCCTCAACGGCGACTGGCTCGTCAGCCGCCAGCGCTTCTTCGGCGTGCCGATCCCGGTCTGGTACGCGCTCGACGAGCACGGCGAGCCGCGCTACGACGAGCCGCTGCTGCCCGCCGAGGCCGAGCTGCCGATCGACCCGTCGACCGACGCGCCCGCCGGCTACACCGAGGACCAACGCGACCAGCCCGGCGGCTTCATCGGCGACCCCGACATCTTCGACACGTGGGCGACGTCGTCGCTCACCCCGCAGATCGCCGGCGGCTGGGAGGAGGACGCCGACCTGTTCGAGCACGTCTTCCCGATGGACATGCGGCCGCAGGGCCACGACATCATCCGCACGTGGCTGTTCGCCACGATGACGCGCAGCCACCACGAGTTCGGCTGCGCACCGTGGCAGCATGCGGCACTGTCGGGCTGGATCCTCGATCCCGACCGCAAGAAGATGTCGAAGTCGAAGGGCAACGTCGTCACGCCCGATGGACCTGTTCGAGACCTACGGCACCGACGCCGTGCGGTACTGGGCTGGCTCCGGCCGCCCGGGCGTCGACACCGCGTTCAGCGAGGACCAGATGAAGGTCGGCCGCAAGCTGGCCAACAAGCTGCTCAACGTCACCAAGTTCGTGCTGCAGTTCGGCGCGCCGTCCGGCGACCGGTCGCTCGACGACGCCGTCACCGACCCGATCGACCGCTCGATGCTCGCCAAGCTCGACGGCGTGATCGCCGACGCGACCGCCGCCTTCGACGCCTTCGACTACGCCCGTGCACTCGAGCGCACCGAGGCGTTCTTCTGGTGGTTCTGCGACAACTACGTCGAACTCGTCAAGGGACGCACCTACGACGAACAGCGCCCCGACGGCGCCGACTCGGCCAAGCGGGCCCTGCGCGAGGCACTCAGCGCCGTCCAGCGCCTGCTCGCCCCAGTGCTGCCGTTCGCCGCCGAGGAATCGTGGAGCTGGTGGAACGACTCCAGCGTGCACCTCGCGCCGTGGCCCACCCCGTCGGGCGACGAGTCCGCCCCGTTCGGTGACCCCACGCTGGCCGACGTGACCATCGAGATCCTCACGCAGGTCCGCCGGGCCAAGACCGAGGCCAAGCGCAGCCAGCGCGCGGCGGTGGCGACCCTCGTCGTCACGGCACCGGCGACGCTGCACGCGGCGATCGAGGCCGGACGCGACGATCTCGTCGATGCCGGTTCGATCCGCGACCTCGTCGTCGTCGACGGCGAGGCGGTCACGACCGTCGTCACGCTCGCGGACGACGACTGACCATCGGGCCGACCGTCGGTCGGCTGACGCGGCGACGCCGCTCGCCTACACTCGGCGCCGTGCCAGCGAAGTTGGGTCTGCCGGCGATGGTGATCGCCTGTCTGCTCGTCGTTGCGACGCCCGTGCTCGCCGAGACCCCTGCTCCCGACACCACCGTCGCGGAGACGAGCGTCCCGACGACCACCCGCCGATGGCCGAGCCCCTCACCTCCCAGCCCGGCGCGATCACGCGGCCCGGCGTCGACCCGGGGCGCACTTCCGACGAGAGGACCGCAGGTCCAGCTCACACCTCCGCCACCGAGCCCGTTCGACCCTCCGGTCGACGGCGGCAACGGCAGGAGAGTCGTCTACTCCAAGTCGCAGCAGACCGTGTGGGCCTACGACGAGAGCAACACCATCATCAAGATGCACCGCGTGTCGGGCCGACAGGACCCCCGCGATCCGCTGCCCGGCACGTACCAGGTGTGGTCGCGTTCGCTGCGGACGTTCTCGATCAACAACCCGACGATCACCTGGAGCTACATGGTCCGCTTCGCCAAGGGCGACCGTGACGGCAACATCGGGTTCCACGACATCCCCTACCAGTACGGCCAACCGGTCCAGACGATCGACCAGTTGGGCCAAGCGTTGTCCGGCGGGTGCGTGCGCCAGGCACCCGAGGATGCGATCTGGATGTGGAACTGGGCCCAGATCGGGACCGTCGTCGTCGTCACCCCCTGAGGACGAGCCGAGACGTCGTCGTCCCACCGAGCCGGGGCGACCGGGAGGTCGCACGTCGCCGCAGTATCGTCGTCGCCGACATGTCCGACCAGACCGAGCCCGAGGACGAGGCCACCAGCACCGAGCCAGAACCCGACGGCGCTGCTCGCTGCCCACCGAGCCCTCGGTCCCACCGCCACCGCCACCGCCGAAGGCCACCGAGAAGCCGACGTCGGCCAGGAAGGTCCCACGCACGTGGCCGCAACGGCTGACGATCGCCGCGGTCTTCGTCATGGCCATCGGATCGTTCGGAGCCGCCGGCGCGCTGTACGCCGGCCAGCGCGTCATCGAGGACCGCAACATCGCTCCGGCGATCATCGATCCGTCCCAGACCACCACCATCGCTGGCGCACAGCCTCCTGCCGACTCGGTGGCGCCGTCGGATTCGGTGGCCGAGTCGGTGGCACCGCCCGAGACGTTCCCGCCGGTCGAACCCGGCGCCAAGAACTTCCTGATCACCGGCGCGGACAACAACTCGTGCATCGATCCCGACTCGCCGTACGCGCCGGCATTCGGCGATCGCACGAACCTCGGCGAGCGCAGCGACACGATCATGATGTGGCGCGTCAACCCGAGCACGTCGCAGGTCGCGGTGCTGTCGTTTCCCCGCGACCTCTTCGTCGACATCGCCGGCACGTCGCGCAAGGGCCGTATCAACGAGGCCTACGAACGCGACAACCCCCAGAAGCTGATCGACACGATCTACCAGAACTTCGGGATCAACACCGACCATTTCGTCCAGGTCGACTTCTGCGCGTTCCGCACGCTGGTCGATGCAGTCGGCGGTGTCGCGGTTCCGTTCGAGACGCCGGTGCGCGACCCCAACACCGGCCTCAACGTGACCGAGGCCGGGTGCTTCACCTTCGACGGCGACCACGCACTCGCGTACACCCGATCACGCAAGCTGCAGTGGCTCGACGAGAACGGCGAGTGGCAGCAGGATCCCACCTCCGACCTGGGACGGATCTCGCGCCAGCAGGACTTCCTCCGCCGCACCGTGTCGGAGCTGCTGGCGAAGGGCGCCTACAACCCCGACGTCGCCGGGGGCCTGATCGAGACATTGTCCGAGTACATCGTCACCGATCCGGGCCTCACCCCGCGCAAGATGCTCGAGTTCGCCGGGGTACTCAGCGGGGTCGACCCCTCGGCGATCACGACGTACCAGATCACGGCCGACCCGCGGAACATCCAGGGCAACGCCGTACTGGTGCCGTCGCTCGGCGGCGACAACATGCAGGCGATCCTGGCGGTCTTCCGTGGCGAGGCCACGCTCGGCGATGCGCCCCTCCAGGTGATCGAGCCCACAGCGGACACCACCGACGCGCCAACCAACGCCCAGCCACCGACCTCCGACCCGGACATCGATCCGAACGTCGATCCCGACACCACCGAACCGGTACCCGCCACCACGCTGCCGAGCGTGCAGGCTGAGGAGAACCTGTTCGGCATCGTCCCGGACAAGAACGTCTCCTGCTGAGTGTTACACCAGGGGTCAGACCCCGGATGTAACACTCAGGCGTCGAGCACGCGGGCGAGCGCTGCCGCCGCGTCGGACGGACCCGCGACGGTGGTGAAACGAGCACCGACCTGCTCGGCGAGGTCACGGGCCTCGGCGTCGTCGGACTCGGGCGCCACGATCACGAGTTCGTCGACTCTCCGGGCGGCGGCCGGCACATCTCCGGGCGTCGTTGCACGACAGTCGGAGAGCAGCACGACGATCTTGCGGCCGGCCCTCGAGCGTGAGAGCTGCTCCGCGGCAGCGGCGAGCGCGCCAGCGACGTCAGTGGTGCCGAAGCCCCGCAGGGCGAGCACGGCGTCGATCACCTGCTCGTTCGACTTGGCGACGTCCTGGCTCTTCGCAGCGACGACGTCCTTACCGAACGACAACACCGAATAGTCCTCGGGGCTGCGCCAGGCAACCGCCGACGCAGCCACCGCCGCCGTGGCGAGCGGCCGACCCGTCATGGAGCCGCTGCGGTCGACCAGCAAGCAGATCGCGGTACCCGGCGTGGACCACGACCGCACACGAAGCTCGTCAGGGTCGACGACGACGCCCTGCGCACGAGCCGAGACGAGCGCGTCGAGGCTGGCGTCGACGTCGAGGTCGCCCCCGTCGGGCCGGTAGCGCTGAGTGCGCAGCTGACCGACGCCGCGTGGCGACGCCGGGCCACGCTTGGCGAGATCGAGGAACAGCCGCCCGGCCAGGCGCCGGGCCAGTTGTCGCAGCTTCGGATCGGTCGCTCCTGTGAGGTCGGCGAGCAGCGCCAGCGTGTCGTCGGGATCCTCGTCGAGCGCCTGCTCCAGCGCTTCCTCGTCGAGTTCGCCGACCTCCGGCGAGATCTCGTCGAAGTGAGGCTGCTGCTCGAGCGAGCGACGCGACGAGGTCTTGCGCCTCGCCTTCGACACCTCCTCGTCGGCGGCATCACCCTCCTTGGCCGGAGGCGGGCTGGTCAGCGAGCCGGTGTCGCCCCGGTCGGGGCGATCGCTTTTCCCTCGTTCGACCCACCGTCGTCGATCTTGCCGAACACGGACTTCCACAGCTCGCGAACGATGTCCTCGGTCGAGCGAGTCGTGCCTTCCCGCAGACGGACACGCCCCGAGAGCGCCACGAGCGCCGCATCGAGCGAGACGTCACCGGCGGCCACCGACGAACCGCGCACGGCCGCGAGCGACGACGCAACTGCGCACATGTCGATCGCTCCACGCACCGAGGAACCGACGCGGAGATCTGCGTGGGTCCGCGTGAGTCGCACGAGTTCGACGACCTTCGCGACCCAATCAGGATCGAGTTCGCCGCTCCCCGACTCGCGCAGCGTGATCTTCTGCTCGTCGGTCGCCGTCTGGTAGTCGACCGCCAGGCGGCAGACGCGGTCGTACACGGCTCCGGAGATGCGGGCGGTTCCGATCGCGTCGAAGGGGTTCATCGCCGCAACGAGGCGGAAGCCAGGCGCCGCGGCGAGCCGGCCGAGGCGAGGCACGTGGAGTTCACCCTCACTCATCACCGTGATGAGGACGTTCAACGTCTCCTCGGGCACACGGTTGATCTCCTCGACGTAGAGGAGCGAGCCATCCCGCAACGCAGACGCGAGCGGCCCGTCGACGAAGACGTCGGCGTCGTAGCCCTCCGCCATCACTCGGGCCGGGTCGAAATGACCGACCAGGCGAGCCGGTGTGAGCTCTGCGTTGCCCTCGACGAACTCGAATCCGACGCCGAGTTCGTGGGCGACGGTGCGTAGGAGCGTCGACTTCCCGGTGCCGGGCGGACCCTCGATCACCACGTGACGGTCGGCGATCAGCGCAGCGACGACCAGCTCGATCTCGCGTCGGCGGCCGACCACCGTCGAACCGATCGAATCGACGAGTTCTCGGGTCGGGCGCAGTGTGTCGTTCGATTCGCGCTCAGCCATGCACGACCACGCCGCGGATGTTCGTGCCGTCGCGCATGGCCTGATAGCCGTCGTTGATCTCGTCGAGCGTGTAGCGGTTGGTGATCAGCTCGTCGAGCTTGAGCTGGCCGTCGCGGTACATGTCGAGCAGCCGCGGAATGTCAGCGCGAGGGTTGAGCGATCCGAAGATCGTGCCCTTGATCTCCTTGTTCCACATCGCCAACTCGAAGAGGTTGACCGATGATTCGGTCTGGCTCATCGGGGCCACGCCGGTGACCACGATCGTGCCACCCTTGCCGGCCAACTGCGTGCCGAGCGCCATCAGGTCGCCGTACAGCACCCCCGGCGTCATGATCACTTTGTCGGCCATCATGCCCTGGGTCAGCTCCATCACCGCCGGCAGCGCCTCTTCCATCGACGTGAACGTCTCGGTCGCGCCGAACTCCATCGCCTTCTCGCGCTTGAACTCGATCGGGTCGACCGCAACGACACGGCGAGCGCCGGCCATCGCTGCACCCTGCACTGCGTTGATGCCGATGCCACCGATGCCGACGACGACGACGGTGTCGCCGGGTGCTACCGCGGCCCGATTGGTCGCCGATCCCCATCCGGTCGCCACGCCGCACGACACGAGCGCCACGGCCTCGAGTGGCAGGTCGGTGTCGACCTTGATCACCTGGTCGGTCGACACGCACGTGTACTGAGAGAAGGTCCCGAGCTTGGCGAACAGCATCGGGTCGGCACTTCCGTCGGCGAGATGGTGTCGGCTGGTGCCGTCGGTGATCATGCCCTTGAGGAAGGCGCCGGCACCGGCGTCGCACAGGTTCTGACGGCCGGTCGAGCAATAGCGGCACTTGCCACACGAGGGGACGAACGACGCTGATACGTGGTCGCCGACGGCGACGCTCGTGACGCCCGGCCCGACCTCCGCGATCACTCCGGCACCTTCGTGACCGCCGATCGCCGGCCACATGTCCTCGATGCCCATCATCTCCCACGCCTCCTCCGGAGGCACCATGTCACCGGTGACGAGGTGCTCGTCGCTGTGGCAGAGGCCTGCGGCCTTCCACTCGACGATCACCTCACCGGCTTTCGGGGCGTCGACCTCGATCTCCTCGATCTGCCATTCCTGGTGCATCCCGTGAAGGACCGCTGCCTTGCTCTTCATTGGTGTCCCCCTTTATTGTCGATGTGGCGGCTCCGTTGTCGATGTCACGATGCGCCCCGATGATGCAGCCCGGCGAGGGAAGCGCCAGCGACGAGCCGGAGTCGGGCCGACCCGACGTCGCCGACCACCGGCCTGCCGTGAGGCCCGACCGTCAGTCGTAGACGAGGACGCCGCGGATGTTCTTGCCGTCGTTCATGTCGGCGTAGCCCTGGTTGATCTCGTCGAGGCTGTACGTCCGGGTGACCAGACCATCGAGGTCGAGCTGACCCTGGGTGTACAGCTCCAACAGGCGCGGGATGTCCTTGCGCGGGTTGGCCGAACCGAACAACGAGCCGATCAGCTGCTTCTCGAAGACGGTGAGGAAGACCGCCGGGATGGCGATCGTCTGTTCGGCAGTCGGGTGGATGTTGGTGACCACGATCTTCGAGCGCTTGCCCCCGAGGTGGAACGCCTCACCCAGCACGTCGCCGTTGCCGACACCGATCGTCATGATCACCTTGTCGAACCCGCGGTCCCACGTCGTCTCGCCGAGCGCGCCGAGCGCTTCCTCGACGCTCGAATGGGTGTGGGTGGCACCGAACTCCATCGCCTTCTCACGCTTGAACTCGACCGGGTCGATCGCCGCGACCACCCGAGCGCCGGCGAGCTTGGCACCCTGCACGGCGTTCGCCCCGATACCGCCGACGCCGACCACGGCGACGGTGTCGCCCGGTTGCACATCGGCCGCGTAGACGGCAGAACCCCATCCGGTCACGACGCCACAACCGAGCAGACACGCCTTGTCGAGCGGCAGATCGGCGTCGATCTTGATACAGCTCGCCTCGTTGACGACGGTGTGGTGGGCGAATGTCCCGAGGTTGCCGATGCCGAGCAGGAGGTCCTTGCCCTGGGCGTGATGACGGCTCGTTCCGTCGGTGATCTGCAGGCCCGACGCGGTCAGGTTCCCCATGTCGCAGAGGTTCGAGTGGCCACCGGCGCAGCTCGGGCATCGACCACACGCCGGGATGAACCCGAAGACGACGTGATCGCCGGGTACGAGGGAGAACACCCCAGGGCCGACCTCCATCACCACGCCGGCGCCCTCGTGACCGCCGATCAGCGGCGGCTCCGGCGTTGCACCGGCGAGATCCCCGGTGACGAGGTGCTCGTCGGAGTGGCACATGCCGCTGGCGGCGAGCTTGACGAGCACCTCACCGGCCTTGGGCGGATCGAGCTCGATCTCCTCGACGCTCCATGGGGTGTTCCGCTCCCACAAGATGGCGGCTTTGGTCTTCATGTCGAGGCTCCCAGGGGTTCGGTTCCGGCAGTACCGGACGATTCATCGGACGTTCTCGGACTGTACCCACCAGACTGGTTCCGTGACGGATCCGGCCAACCCCCCTGGGCCAGAGCAGGCCCGACCGCTTCGGTTCCCGGACGACCCCGATGCGGTGGTGGCAGCTGTCAGGGGACTCGCCGACGACGAGTTGCACAACCTCGCCGAAGTGGTCCGGCAGGTGCAGATCGAGCGGGCGATCGACAGCGGCGACCACGACGCGATCGTCGCCGCCGGGTTCGAGACCGGGTTCGGGCGCGACGGCCTCGGCGTCCTGCCGTGGGTCGAGGGCAGCGTGATCGTGTGTCCCGGCGGGATGGTGTCGAAGTCGAAGACCAGTCATCGCTGTCGGTTCGTCAGCGTCGACGACGTCTGGGTGTGGGACTCCGGGCTGCTGCTGCGCGAGGACAAGCGATCCTCGCCCGGTACCGAGGAGGGCTTCCGCGCGATCGCCCTCGTCCCCCTCGTCGACGGCACCGAACTCGACGTCGTCACCGGCAAGGCCCGTAGTGGCCAGCACTCGGTCGATCACGTCGTGAGCTACGAGGTGCGCGGCGGCGAGCTGGTCGAGGTCAGCCAGCGCACCGTCACCCCCGCCAACATGCGCTGACCCGCCCGCACCCCTCGTTTGCGTTGCATTTCTGCTGACCCGGTCCAGCAGAAATGCAACGCAAACGGGAAGAAACGAGGGGTCAGCGGGGCAGGACCTGGACTTCGATGTAGCGGTCGGCGGGCAGCCAACGTGACGCAGCGTCGCGGATCTCCGCTGCATCGATCACCTCGACCCACTGCGCCCGGTCGAGGAATTCGTCGAAGGATGCGTTGCCGGCGGGGTCGGTGAACACCGACAGCACCTCGTCGTTGACCTGCTCGTTGCTGAACAGCACGAGCTGCTGCCTGACGTTCTCGGTCGCGGCTGCGAACTCACGGGCGGTCGGACCGCTGACTCGCAGGTCGTCGAGTTGGGCGGTCACCGCGGCGACGACCTCGTCGAGCAGTTCCGGAGCGGTCGTGTTCGAGATGTAGGTCTCCGCGTTCGGTGCCCCGCCATCGGTGATCTGGACGAAGGCGAACGGCGAGTACGAGTCGCCGAGTTCCTCGCGCACGACGTCGGTCAGGCGGGCCGTCACGACCTCCTGCAGGATCGCCGCCGCGATGTCGTCGCGTCGATCGGGTGTGGCCGCAGCGGTGAACAACAACGCCACCGATGCCTGCGCTCCCTCGCCGGCGACGGTCTGTTCGGCAACGATGCCAACAGGCGGATCCGGCTCGACATAGTCGACCCGCTCGACGCGATTGGTCGACGGCAACGTGCCCAGGTAGCGCCGGGCGAGGTCGGTGGCCGCCTCGAGGTCGAAGTCGCCGCTGAACGAGAACGAGAAGTCGGAGGCGTCACCGAATCGATCGCGATACACGCGATCGATGTCCTCGGCGGTCACCGAGTTGAGCGAGTCGACGGTAGGGAGCAGGAAGCGGGGGTCGTCGTATCGGGCGTCGAGCAGCGCCTCGAACTCCGCGTAACCGGGGTCGATCGACGGGTCGGAGGCGATCGCGAGCTCGTCGTCGAGGTATTGCTCGAGCGCAACCGGATCGACGCGTGGCTGGGTCATGGCCAGGTGGATCAACTGGAACAGGATCTCGAGGTCACTCGCCGCGGCACTGCCGAACATGCCCTCCGTGAAGGTATCGATGACGGCCTGCAACGTGACGTCCTTGTCCGAGAGGAAGTCCTCGATCTCGACGGGACCGTAGGTGGCGATGCCGCTCTGGCCGACCACGGCACCGGCGGCATCGGCCGCAGGCACGTCGGCGTCGGCGAGCACCGCCAGACCGCCAGGGCTGCGCGCCTCGAAGGCGACCTGGCCCTCGACGATCAGGTTGGTGTTGAACGCGACCCGCACGCCGTTGTCGAACTCGAGCACGACCGGGTCGACGAAGTCGTCCATTCCGTTGTCGCTGAGGCGCTCGCCGGAGACCTCCTCCACCGGCTCCGGGGCAATCATCAGGTCGCCCTCGATTCCCGTGTCGTCCGGGCGTGGGGACAGATCACGGTCGCGCATCGACATCGCCTGGGCCTCGAAGACAGCCGCGTCGGGGACATCGGCAGACTCGGCGCTCGGCACGACGACCAGCACGTGGGGCGCGCCCTCCGTGAGTCGTTGCACGAACCGGTACGCGATCGTCTCGGGCGTCGCGCGGTCGAGGACGACCTGCGTGAAGTCGTACTGGGCATCCGCGGTCGGGATCGGCTCGCCGGTCAGCACGTGGCGCACGTACTCGTCGGCGAAGTCCGCGTCCTGGCGCGAGTCGCGCCCGTCGTAGGTCGACTGCGCCGATGTGCGGTACGACTCGACCACCCGATCGACCTCGGCCTGCCGAGAACCCGAAGCGGCGGACCCGTTCGTACTCGTCGAACACCGCCTGCGTCGATGCCTCCAGCGCGTCGCCGTCGGCAGACACGATGATCTCCGGTGCGTCCAGGCTGCGGACGAACCCGCTCGAGTCCACCCGGGCATCGTCGAACGGCGCATCGCCGCGGAGCGCATCGTTGCCGAGCCGGGTGGCGATCATCTCGAACGCCATCGAGTCGAGGATCGAGTTCTGGTAGTCGGCCTCCACCGACTCGGCGGAGGCCACCGTCAGCGGCAGCGTCACCTGAGCGGACCCCTCTGCCACGTCGGGATCGGCGAGGATCGACACCTGCGGTTCGTACGAGGGCTCGACGGTCAACTCGGGTCGCACCGGCGACGTTCCCCTGGCCACGATCGGTCCGAATCGATCGACGATGCCGTCCTCGATCGTGCCGGTGTCGATGTCGCCGACGACGACGACCGCTGCGTTGTCGGGACGATACCAGTCGTCGTAGAAGGCCCTCAACGGCTCGGCATCAGTCGTGGCGATCGCCTCGTCCGCACCGATCGGGTTCTTGTCCTCGTAGGCCGAACCGGAGAGGAACAGGTCCTCCAACGCGCTGAAGATGCGACCGCTGGAGGTGGCTGCCGAGCCGCGCCACTCGTCGAGCACGACGCCACGCTCGGCTTCGACCTGCGCCTGGTCGATCGTCGCGGCCGAGAGCCACTGCTCGAGCACGTCGAGTCCGGTGTCGACCACCGTCGGGTCGTCGGTCGGCATCGTGAGTTGGTACACGGTTTCGTCGTAGCTCGTGTAGGCGTTGATGTCGGCGCCGAACCCTGCGCCGAAGCTGCGCAGGACGGCGATCAGCTCGTTCTCCGGGAACTCCTCGGTGCCGTTGAAGAGCATGTGCTCGAGGAAGTGGGCGCCACCGTCCTGCGTGTCGTCCTCGAGGGCCGAGCCGGCATCGACGGCCAGTCGCATCTCGACCCGTCGGCCCGGGTTGTCGTTGTCGCGAATGAAGTACCGCAGCCCATTGTCGAGCTGTCCGATCACGATCGCAGGATCGGGTTCGCTCAGCGACGGCAGCGCCGTTGCCGACGGCGCAGCGACCGGCGTGGAGCCGTCGACGGGTTGCGGCGCCGCCGTGCTCGCCGGCGCGCCCTCGGGCGCCTTGACCTCGACGTCGGATGTGGCAGTGCAGGCAGCGAGCAACACTGCGCCCGCCGCTGCAGCGACCCAGGAGCGTCGAGGCCGGCGAGCGGGGGTCACGGAGCGAGACTACGGCCGGAGAGTGCCTCGCTGATGCCGCGTCGCACGCGTTCGGTCCAATCCACGTCCTCAGTCGACGCACCGCTCGCCTGCACCGCAGAACGCTCGGCGGCGAGGGCCTCGGCCAGGGCACCGATCTCGTCGGTGAGGTACTCGTCGATCACGTTGCGCAGCTCGCGGGCGAGCGCCGGGCTCGCACCATCGGTGCTGACCGCCACGGCGACGCGGCCCCGACGGGCGATTGCCGGAAGGATGAACTCGCAATCGACCGGTTGATCCGCGGCGTTGGTCCAGATGCCGCGGGCGCGTGCCTGCGCGGAGATCGAGGCGTCGACACGCTCGTCACCCGTTGCGGTCACGACGAGTCGGATCCCATCGAGGTCGTCGGGCTGGAACGAGCGAGGCCGGAGATCCTCGATCATCGAGGCGTCCACGTGCTCGCTCACGTTCGTGGCGACCAGTCGAACCCTGGCGCCAGCAGCGGCCAGACCCTCGGCCTTCCTCGCCCCGATGCGGCCACCACCGACCACCAGCACGGCCACGTCGTGGAGGTCGAGGAACACGGGATAGGCGAACGTCGAGGTGAGTCCCAGAGCCATGGGCAGGAGTGTAGGAACTAAATTCCCTACAAAGTTGATCTGTTTGGTCGGGATTGATTGAATGCACCCCGTGCCCAGCTCGTCCGCCCCCATCACCGACTGCCCTGCCGAGACGGATGACCCCGTCGTCGACGCCCACAACGTCCTGCGTTGGGCGCATCGACGCTTCGGTGGCGGGCTCTGCGTGACCGCCAGTTTCGGCGACGCCGTGCTCGCCCACGTGGCGAGCGAAGCGATCTCCGGCGTCGAGATCACGCTGCTCGACACCGGCTACCTCTTCGCCGAGACGGAGTGGTTCGCCGACGAACTCCGCTCACGCTTCGACCTCGACCTGCGCATCATCCGGCCCGAGCCCGCTCTGCCGGTGAACGTCTGGCAGACGAACACCGACGCCTGCTGCGCGGCCCGCAAGGTCGAGCCGCTCGCACGGGCGCTGGCCGGGCGTTCGGCGTGGGTGAGCGGACTCCGACGAAGCGATTCCGCTGCTCGCCGAACCGCACCGTTCGTCCACGACGATCTCCTGCGCGGCGTGGTGAAGATCAATCCGCTCGCCGGCTGGACGGACGCCCACGTCGTGACCTACGTCGCCGCCTACGGCATCCCGGACCACCCGCTCGCCGACCGCGGCTACCCGTCGATCGGCTGCTGGCCGTGCACCCGACCGGTCGCCGACGGAGACGACCAGCGCGCCGGCCGATGGGCCGACAGCGACAAGACCGAATGCGGGTTGCACCTGTGAGCGCCGACGCCGAAGCCATCAAGCTCGCCAGTAACTACCTCGGCGGCACGATCGGCGAGGAGCTCGCGAACGACCGCGACGACTTCGACCACGACGCCGAGCTGCTGCTGAAGTTCCACGGCATCTACCAGCAGGACGACCGCGACGTCCGCCGCGCACGCACCCAACTGAAACTGCCCCTCGACTATTCGTGCATGGTGCGCGCCTCGGTACCGGGCGGTGTGATCACCAACCGGCAGTGGCTCGCCCTCGATCGGGTCGCAGCGCTCGCGGACCACAAGCTCCGGCTCACCACACGGCAGGGGGTGCAGTACCACGTCGTGCACAAGGGCGAGTTGCGCGAGCTGGTCGCCGGGGTCAACTCGTCGCTGCTGACCACGCTCGGGGCCTGCGGCGACGTGGTGCGCAACGTGATGGCGTGCCCGCTCCCCCACCCGGAACGCTCGGCGGTCCTCGAGCCACTGCTCGCAGCGATCGTTACCCGGTTCCGCCCGCAGACAGAGAGCTACTGGGAACTGTGGGTCGACGGCGAGCGCGCCGTGTCGGCCGAGCGACCCGACGCCGCGTCGCCGATCGACGACGTCGAGCCGATCTACGGCGCCGCGTACCTGCCGCGCAAGTTCAAGATCGCGATCGCCTGGCCCGGCGACAACTGCGTCGACGTCTACACCAACGACGTCGGGATCGTGCCGACGCTGTCGGAGGGGACGACGGGCGAGCTCACCGGCTACGTCGTGCTCGCCGGCGGGGGGATGGGCATGAGCCACAGCCGCCCCGACGACACGTATCCGCTGCTGGCACAGCCCGTCGCGTGGGTGCCACCGGACGAGGTCGTCGACGTCGTCGAGGCGATCGTGACCATCCAGCGCGACCACGGCAATCGCGACGACCGCTCGCGAGCGCGTCTCAAGTACCTGCTCGAAGCCGAGGGCGTCGACTGGCTGCGTCATCAGATCGAAGAGCGCACGGGATTGACCCTGGCACAGTCCGTGGCGCTACCCGACTGGGAGGTCCATGCCCATCACGGGTGGCACGACGTCGATGGATCGAATGCCCTCGGGCTGCCGGTGCCGTCGGGCAAGGTGGCCGGCGGCCTGCGCCTCGCCCTCCGGCGCCTCGTCTCGGACTCGACCGTGCGCGAACTGCGCGTCACCCCTCGACAGGATCTGCTGCTGCTCGGCGTGACCGATCGGGTCGCCGTCGAGAACGTGCTACGAGCGAATGGGGTTCGGCTCGCCGACGACCAGAGCCCGACTCGAAACCTGGCGATCGCGTGTCCGGCGCTGCCGACGTGCTCCAAGGCGTTGGGCGAGGCCGAGCGGGTACTCCCCGACGTCGTCGACCGCCTCGAGAAGGTGCTCGCCGACACCGGCAACACCGGCTTGCCGGTGCGTCTGAACATGACCGGCTGCCCGAACGGATGCTCACGGCCGTACGCCGCCGAACTCGGCATCGTCGGGCGCACGAAGAAGAACTACGACATCTTCCTGGGCGGCTCGCCGGCCGGCGATCGGCTTGCGCGCCTCCTGCGCGCCGACGTACCGCTGACCGACGTGCCCGATCTGTTGCGGCCGCTCCTCGAGGCGTTTTCCCGTTCCGACGACCAGGACAGCTTCGGCAACTGGGCCGTCGCGCAGGACTGGGACCACCTCCAGTCGCTCCTGCCTGCGGTCACCACCCCCCGGCGCACCCGAGTCGACCCGAACCCGAACCCGGCGACATGACCGGCCCACACACCGTTTGCGCGCAACTTCGGGTGGGACGGGTCACCCAGAACTGCGCACAAACGGTGGAATGGCGGCAGCGGTGAGCGTGGCGTTGGTCGGAGCGGGGCCCGGGGACCCGGACCTGCTCACGCTGAAGGCCGCCCGGCTGTTGGCCACGGCCGAGGTGGTGGTGCACGACGCGCTGGTCGGCGATGGCGTGCTGGCGCTGATCCCCGGGTCGGCAGAACGCATCGACGTCGGCAAGCGACCCGGCCGTGCGACGCCGCAGGAGATGATCTCCGCGTTGCTGGTCGAGCTCGGCCGCCAGGGCAGGCGGGTCGTGCGTCTCAAGGGCGGCGACCCGTTCGTGTTCGGACGCGGCGGCGAGGAGGCCGAGGCCCTGGCCGCCGCTGGCGTCCCGTTCGAGGTCGTGCCGGGCATCACGTCGTCGGTTGCGGCCCCGGCCGCCGCCGGGATTCCCGTCACCCATCGCGGCGTCTCCGCTGCGTTCACCGTCGTCACCGGCCACCGCCGCGCTGGCGAACCGGATGTCGACTGGCGGGCACTCGCCCGGGTCGGCGGCACGATCGTCGTCCTCATGGGCGTGTCCCAGCGCTCCACGATCGCCGCCGAACTGATGGCCGGCGGCCTCGCCGCGACGACACCCGTGGCGGCCATCGAGTCGGCCACCACCGACGCTCAGGTGGTCGGCCGCTGGTCGCTCACCGATCTCGCCGCCGCCGACGTGCGCTCTCCTGCCGTCATCGTCATCGGGGCCGTCGCGGCGTTCGAGTTCGTCGACCTCCCCCTCCCCGCGATGAGCGAAGCGACCTGAGAGCGGCCTTTCGCTCATCGCTGGTGGTACCGACGCCGACGGGATGGCCCGGTTCGACGAGGACGGGTAGTCTCGGCGCCATGGACGACACGACCGTCGCTGACGCCGACGAGACCACCACTGCACACACCGACGACCTGCTCGACGAGGAACTGCTCGTCGAGGAGATCTCGATCGACGGGATGTGCGGCGTCTACTGACGCCGACGCCGGTGTCACTGCTCGACCACCATCTCGAGCTCGACCAGCAGGTCGCCCTCCGACCCGAGCCGTTCGGTGCCCTCGCCTACCACTACGGCAACCGCAGGCTGATCTTCCTCAAGCACCCCGACGTCGTCCGTGTCGTCCAGGCGCTGGCCGACCACGACACGCTCGCCGACACGTTGCGGGCCTGCGACATCGATCCCGCCCGCTGGCCGTCGTTCGAACGGGCGCTCGCCTCACTCACCGAATCGGAGATGCTCCATGAGCGCCACGAAGTCGCACCTGGTTGAGCAACTGAAGACGGGCCTCGACGCCCCGATCTGCCTCACCTGGGAACTCACCTACGCCTGCAATCTCGAGTGCGTGCACTGCCTGTCGTCGTCCGGCCGACGCGACCCTCGCGAGCTGACCACCGACGAGGCCAAGGCCGTGCTCGACGAACTGCACGACCTCCAGGTGTTCTACATCAACATCGGCGGTGGTGAGCCGATGATCCGACGCGATTTCTTCGAGCTGCTCGAGTACTCGATCGGCCGTGGCATCGGCGTCAAGTTCTCGACCAACGGCGCGTTCATCGATGCCGACAAGGCGCGGCGACTTGCGGCGATGGACTACCTCGACATCCAGATCAGCCTCGACGGAACCGACGCCGTCACCAACGACGCCGTGCGCGGCGAGGGCTCCTACGACACGGCGATCCGGGCGATGAACCACCTGCGCGACGCAGGCTTCGGCGAGTTCAAGATCTCGGTGGTCGTCACCCGCCACAACGTCGACCAGCTCGACGAGTTCAAGGCGCTGGCCGACTCGTTCGGCGCACAGCTGCGGATCACTCGCCTGCGCCCCTCCGGTCGTGGTGCCGACTCGTGGCACGACCTGCACCCGACCAACGCCCAGCAGCGCCAGATCTACGAGTGGTTGCTCGCCCACGGCGACAACGTGCTCACCGGCGATTCGTTCTTCCACCTCAATGCACTCGGTGAAGAACCACTGCCCGGGCTGAACATGTGCGGCGCCGGGCGCGTCGTGTGCCTGATCGATCCGATCGGCGACGTCTACGCCTGCCCGTTCGTGATCCACGACGAGTTCAAGGCCGGGTCGGTCCGCGACGCCGGCGGATTCGCCCACGTGTGGAAGCACAGCGAGCTGTTCGCCGAGCTGCGCGAACCTCAGTCTGCCGGAGCGTGTGCATCGTGTGGCAGCTACGACGCCTGCCAGGGCGGGTGCATGGCAGCGAAGTTCTTCGTGGGAATCCCGCTCGACGGCCCCGACCCCGAGTGCGTCGGCGGCCACGGCGAAGCAGCGATGCTGGCGGCGTCGGCGATCGACCGCCCGCGTCCGATGATGGATCACTCGAAGCCGGTGCGCGTCGCAACGCCCGAGCGAGTCCCCGTCACCCTCGGCCGCCGCTGAGCGGTGCCGCGCCCGAGGGGCGTGCAGCGATGAACGGATATGGTCGCAGCAGTCGACACCAGATCCGGCGAAAACCGTCACCGAGCGTCGAGGACCATCGGCGGTTCGGAGTCGGTGACGAAGTGGAGCTCCTGCACGGCGCGGGTCATCGCGACGTAGAGCAGGCGGGCGCCCCGGGGCGTGATCTCCTCTGCGGTGCCCTCGCTCAGGATCTCGTGCGGGTTGACCACGATGACGCCGTCGAACTCGAGACCCTTGACTCGCTCGGGATCGAACAGCGGCAGCTCGTCGGGGCCGAGTTCGTGGACGTGATCGACCGCAACCAGACCGTGCCCGGCCAGCGCCGCCACGATCGCCTCGTGCAGCCCCGCCGGTGCGACCACACCGCTGACTCGACGCCGACGCTTGGTCGCCGCCGCGACCTCGGCCACCTTCTCGGCCAGGTCGTGGTTCCCGGAGACCCGGGCTCGGGGAACCACGTGCCAGGTCGGGGCGCTGACCGGTGTGGCGGACGCTGCGGCTCTCGGTGGCGTCGACGCCGGTGTGCGCGAGCAGCCGGTTCGCGACCGTCAGGATCGGTTCGGGAACGCGATAGCCGATCGTCAGATCTGCGATCGTGCCGACCGGGCGCTCCCGGACGCTGAGGTGGTCGAACACCGTCGACCAGCGCTCCTGGCCCGCCGGCGTCGTCGATTGGGCGACGTCGCCGACGAGCGTCATCGAACCGCCCGGGCTGCGCCGACCGATCACGCGCAATGCGACGGCTGAGTGGTCCTGGGCCTCGTCGACGATGACGTGGCCGTAGGTGAACGGCGAGCCGTTGAGCATCGAGTTCGCCTCGTCGACGAGCAGTTGGTCGGCGCGGGTCCACACCCGGCGCTTGCCCGACGGTCCGGGCAGGAGCTTGTCGACCAGTCGCACCGGCTTCTGGGTCGGCCACGCCTTGTTGATCGCCGCCTTGAGCGGCGCTGCGTGTCGCCAGGCGTCCTCGGAGCCGGTGCGCCGCAGCAGCTCTCGTTGCGCCAACGAACGCATCCGCTCGCGGCGTTGGTTGAGTGGGGAGGTGCCCGAGGCCGCCGTCGCCAGCCAGTCCGCGAACAGGTCGCGTTCGATCACGTGCGTTCGCGCACCGATCGGGATACGGATGTCGTCGTCCGGTGGGATGATCGCTGCCAGCGCCAAGTCCTCGAGGTCCGACAGCCTGTCGGCGGCTCCCTTCCAGCGGGCCGACTCCACGTCGTCGACGCCGGCGACCTCGACACGCGGGATGCACAACTCGTCGACGGTCGCCTGTCGGACGGTCCGCTCGCCGAGCGACGGCAACACGTTGGCGATGTAGTCGAGGAATGCCTGGTTCGGGCCGACGACGAGTACGCCGTCGCGAGCGAGCCGGGCCCGATGTTCGAACAGGAGGAAGGCCGCTCGGTGGAGCGCCACCGCGGTCTTCCCGGTGCCCGGGCCTCCCTGCACGACGAGGACCTGATCGATCGGCGAGCGGATGACGACGTCCTGTTCGGCCTGGATCGTCGAGACGATCTCGCGCATCTCGCCAGAGCGTTCGGCACCGATCTCGGCGAGCACGGGGTCGGGGATACCGCCCGCGACCTCACCCTCGTTCGGATCGTCGAGGTGCTCGTCGAGGTATGCGATCAGGTCGCCGTCGTCGAGCGTGAACCGTCGCCGGAACGCAACGCCGAGCGGGTCGACCGACGTCGCGCGGTAGAAGGGCGCGGCGATCGGGGCCCGCCAGTCGACGACGACCGGATCGTGCTGGTCGTCCTCGATGTGACGGCGCCCGATGTACCACTCGTCGATGCGCCCGAAGAAGTCGCCTGCTCCGGGTCCGCGGAGATCCTCGAGCGCGTCGGCGACGGTGACCTCGATGTACTCCTTGGTGATCTCGTCGGCAGCGCTCTCGGGGTCGACGGCCTCGAGCCGCTGGATCATGCGATCTCGCGACCGTCTCGCGAAGGCCAGACGGTCCCGCTCGGCGACGAGGTCGGGAAACAGTTCGGACGCCATAGGGGTCGGACACGCTACACGGGGGCGAATCGTCGCCGGTGGGCGGTTTTCCCAGCAGACCGTGCGATGATCGTCCACTCGTGCTGTTGCTGGTGCCGATCGCGTACGTCCTCGGCACGTTCCCCTCGGCGATCCTGATCGCCCGCGCCAACGGCATCGACATCTCCACCTTCGGCTCCGGCAACCCGGGCGCGTCGAACGTCACCCGGGCACTCGGCTGGCGCAAGGGCGTCTGGGTGTACGTGCCTCGACGCCGGCAAGGGAGCCCTCGCCGCCGGACTCGGACTGGTCGTCGACGGCCGACCGATGGCGTACTGGTGCGGGGCGGCCGCCATCGTCGGCCACATGTTCCCCGTGTTCCGACGATTCAAGGGCGGCAAGGGCGTCGCGACGGGATCCGGCGTGCTGCTGATCGTCCAGCCGATTCTCGCTCCGCTCGCGGTCGGGCTCTGGTGGCTGGTGTCGAAGGTGACCGGGAAGGCAGCGCTGGGATCGGTGGTGGCCGTCAGCGCTCGTCCCGATCGGCATCATCGTGATGGACCAGCCCCGTTGGGAACTGTTCGCGGTCGCGGGGGTGTGCGCGCTGATCCTGGTGAAGCACGCCGGCAACATCGTGCGGCTGATTCGGCGGGAAGAGCACTCGCTCAGCAAGAATTGATCGTTCCCGCGAGATTGGACACCACATGCAGCTGCTGACGCCCTTCGCCCTCGGTTCCCGCACCGCAGCGAACCGGGTCGTGTTCGGGCCGCACGTCACCAATCTCGGCGCCGACGACCGGTCGATCCCCGAGCGGCTCTCGGCGTACTACGAACGCCGGGCCGCTGGCGGTTGCGGCACGATCGTCGTCGAAGGCGCCTCGGTGCATCCATCGGACTGGCCCTACGAGCGCTCGCTGCTGGCCGAACGGTGCGCCGACGGCTGGTCGGCGATCGCCGGCGCCTGCCACCCGCACGGTTCGCTCGTGATCGCGTCGCTCGATCACGCCGGCGGGCAGGGATCGTCGGCCTACAGCCAGGCTCCGCTGTGGGCACCGTCACGGGTCCCCGAGGTGAACTCGCGCGAGGTTCCGAAGTGGATGGAGGCCGACGACATCGCCGCCGTCATCGACGGCTTCGGCGCGGCCACCAAGCTGGCCGTCGATGCCGGCCTCGACGGCGTCGAGATCAACGCCGGCCAGCACAGCCTGGTGCGCCAGTTCCTGTCCGGGCTCACGAACCATCGCGACGACGAGTGGGGCCATGATCGTCTGCGCTTGGCCCGCGAGGTGATCGAGGCCACGCGTCGCGCCGCGGGCGACCGGGTCGTCGGACTGCGTCTGTCGTGCGACGAACTCGCTCCATGGGCGGGGATCACGCCCGAGATGGCCCCGGAGATCGCCGTGGCGCTCGTCGGCGCCGGACTCGACTACCTGGTGGTGACCCGTGGGTCGATCTACACCGTCGAGAAGACCCGGCCCGACTTCCACGAACCGACCGGGTTCAACATCGAGGTGTGTCGCAGCGTCCGTGCCGCGGTCCACCAGGTCCATCCCGACGTTCCGGTGATCCTGCAGGGCTCGATCGTCGAGGTCGGCCAGGCCGAGTGGGCGCTCGGCGGCTACGACGATGACGCCCTGTGCGACGCCGTCGAGATGACCCGTGCGCAGATCGCCGACCCCGACCTCGTCGGCAAAGGTGGCCGCCGGCGAGACCGATCGCATCCGCCCGTGTACTCGCTGCAACCAGACCTGCCAGGTGCGCGACGCCCGCAACCCGATCGTCACCTGCATCGGCGAACCCACGAGTGGCCGCGAGACCGAGGATCCCGACTGGTACGTGCCGTCGCCGCATCCGCGCGACGTCGTGGTGATCGGCGCCGGCCCCGCCGGGCTCGAGGCGGCCAGGGTCGCGGCGATCCGCGGCCACCGTGTGCAGGTGATCGAGAAGACCGACCGGATCGGCGGGCTCGCAGCGGTCGCTGGACCGAATGGCGCGCTGGTCGACTGGTGGCGCATCGAGCACGAACGGCTCGGCATCGACGTCCGCCTGTCGACCAGCACCTGGGAGGCCGGCGACCACACGACGGTCGTCCAGGCGACCGGGTCGCTGGCAGGGCCACGGCCGTACGAGGTGATCGACGGCTCGCTCGTCGTCGATGTCGCCGATGTCCGACGGGGTGCCGCCGAGCTCCCCGACGAGGGCACGGTCGTGCTCTTCGACCCGATCGGCGGGCCGATCGCCGTGGCGCTCGCCGAGGAACTGGGCGAACGCGCCGTCTTGATCACCCAGGACAACATCGCCGGCAACGAGCTGTCACGAACGGGCGACCTGGCGCCGTCCAACACCCGCCTCGCACAGGCTGGCGTCACGATCGAGCGACGCACCCTGCTGCGAACGGCCCAGCCAGGCGAGGTGGAGCTCGAGGACCGCTACTCGGGCGAGCGGCGCACGATCCAGTGCGCTGTGCTCGTGGACTGCGGATTCCGCGTCCCGACCGAACCGATCGATGCAGCGGTGCAGATCGGCGATGCCATCGCACCGCGCACCATCCACGAGGCCGTCCTCGAAGCGCGCCGGGCGGCCCTCGCGATCTGACGGGCACACACCCGCCCGCGCCGCGGGACGGGATCTGGGTGACGACGTCGACGTAGGTCCACTGGCGCCCAGGCCACGAGCAAGGTCGCGGACTCGTTCTCGGCAGCAGCCAGAACGGGCTCTGATCACCGGTCGCGTCGAGGGCGACCTCCCTCCTGAACTGGGGCCACGAGTACCGGCACCGGGCAGGATCGCAGCACCAGTTCCGATGTGCTTCCGAGGGGTCGGAGATCCGTTGAGACCGAAGGTCGAGCCACCGCCCGTCGCCAGGGGCTCAGCGATGCCGCCTGCACCTGCGCACCCTGCAACACTCACGAGTCATGGCGAACCACGACGACCTGTTCGACTTGTCCGGTCGCGTGGCGGTGGTGACCGGCGGATCGAGGGGTCTCGGCCGCGAGATGTCGCTCGCCTTCGCGGAGCGTGGCGCCGACGTGGTGGTCGCCAGTCGCAAGATCGATGCATGCCTGGCGGTCGCCGCCGAGGTCGAGCAACGAGGCCGGCGGGCCGTGGCGATCGACTATCACGCCGGACGCTGGGACGACGCCGACCGGCTGTACGAGGAGGTGTACCGCGAGTTCGGGCGCTGCGACGTGCTGGTGAACAACGCCGGCATGTCACCGCTGTATCCGAGCGTCGACGCGATCACCGAGGAGCTGTACGACAAGGTGATGGACGTGAACCTGAAGGGACCCTTCCGGCTGTCGGCACTGGTCGGCACCCGCATGGCGGGCCCCGACCACGGCGGCAGCGACGGCGGTTCGATCATCTTCGTGTCGTCGATCGCGTCGCACCGACCCGAGCCCGAACGAGCTCGTCTACGGCGCCGCGAAGGCCGGGATCAACAACCTCACGTACGGCCTCGCTCGCACGCTGGGCCCCAAGGTCAGGGTCAACTGCATCGCACCGGGGCCGTTCCTGACCGACATCTCCAAGGCGTGGGACATCGACGCCTTCGAGCGCTCGGCTCGGGCGGGCTTTGCACTCGGGCGCGGCGGGCAGCCCCAGGAGATCGTCGGCACCGCGCTCTATCTGGCGAGCGACGCCTCGTCGTACACCACCGGCGCCGTGATCGACGTCGACGGTGGCCCACGATGAAGCAGCGCATCGGCGCGTGGGGTCTTCGGCTGACGCGTTGGCAGACCGACGGGCGGCCACCCGAGGTGCGTCGTTACGTGGCGATCGCCGCTCCACACACCACCAACTGGGACCTCTTGTACCTGTTGCTCCACGCCTGGTATCACGAACTGCCGATCTCGTGGCTCGGCAAGGACACCCTCTTCCGGTGGCCCGCCGGCCCCGTGCTCCGAGCGCTCGGCGGGGTCCCCGTCGAACGCAACAGCAAGTCCGGACTCGTCCGTTCGCTCGCCGATCGCTTCGATGCTGCGGCCGCCGACGATCGTCGCTTCGTGCTCGTCATTCCACCGGAGGGCACCCGTCGCGCCCGCCCCTACTGGAAGTCGGGCTTCTACGAGATCGCCCGCGCCGCCGACGTGCCGATCGTGTGCATCTACCTCGACTACGAACGACGGGTCGGCGGCTTCGGCCCGACCGTCGAGGTGACCGGGGACGTCGACGCCGATCTGGCGACGATTCGCGACTTCGTCACCGGCGTCCGCGGCAAGCACCCCGAAATGGCGAGCACCGTGGCGTTCCGGCCCCGCGACGTCGCCGACGCGCCGGACTGACGGCAATCGGACCCACGACATCGGGGGTCGTTCGGCCGCCGGAGCACCACCGTCTCGCCGCCGTGTGACCCTCGCCACAGGACGCTCGCTACTGTGACCGTCATGGAGATGCACTTCGCCACCGTCTGGGAATCGATCGCCGATGCGATTCCGAACCTCCCTGCCACCACCCACGGGTCGGTCACCCGGACCTGGGCCGAGTACGACGACCGCGCGGCGCGTGTCGCTGGCGCGCTCACCGCCGCCGGGCTGGGAGCGGACTCGAAGGTGGCGCTCTTCATGTACAACTGCAACGAGTACATGGAGTCGCAGTTCGGGGTGTTCAAGATGCGCGGCGTGCCGATCAACGTGAACTACCGCTACCTCGACGACGAGCTCTGGTACCTGCTCGACAACTCCGACTCCGAGGCGATCATCTTCCATTCGTCGCTCGGCGACCGAGTCGCCCGTGTGGCCGAGCGCCTGCCCAAGCTCAAACTGCTGATCGAGGTCGACGACGGTGGCACCGGCCAGGTGCCGAACGCGGTCGCCTACGACGACGTCATCGCCAACACCGATCCGATGGAGCGGATCGAGCGCTCCGAGGACGACCTGTACATGCTCTACACCGGCGGCACGACCGGCATGCCCAAGGGCGTGATGTACGACATGGGCGGCATGACCCGAGGCTTCGTGATGCTCGGGTTGCCGATGCTCGGCCTGGCAGCGCCGAACGACACCAGCGAGATCGGCGCGCTCATCGCCGAGGCCTCGAAGGACGGCAGCACGCTCGTGTCGATCCCGGCAGCACCGTTGATGCACGGCACCGGCTGTTGGCTGGGATGGTTCATCCCCCACCTCGCCGGCGGTCACGTCGTGACGCTCGAGAACCGCAGCCTCGATGCCCACGAGCTGCTGTCGACGGTCGAGCAGCACAAGGTCACCGCGCTGACGATCGTTGGTGACAGCTTCGCGAAGCCGATCATCCGTGCGCTCGACGAGGGCAAGCCCGACGGCGGCACGTACGACACGTCGTCGATCGGGATGTTCATCTCATCCGGTGTGATGTGGACTTCGGAGGTCAAGCAGCAGATCCTCGATCGGATCGAGCAGGCGGTCCTGGTCGACGCGATCGGCTCGTCCGAGGGCTCGATGGGTACGCAGATCACGATGAAGGGCGTGCCGACCGAGACCGCGAAGTTCTCCAAGATGGAGGAGACCAAGGTCTTCACCGACGACGACCGCGAGGTCGAGCCCGGGTCCGACGAGGTGGGCATGGTGGCCGCCGGCGGCAACGTCCCCATCGGCTACTACAAGGACGAGGAGAAGTCGGCCAAGACGTTCCGGGTGATCAACGGCGTCCGGTACTCGTTCCCGGGCGACTTCGCCAAGGTTGCCGCCGACGGGTCGCTGATCCTGCTCGGGCGCGGTAGCCAGGTGATCAACACCGGCGGCGAGAAGGTGTTCCCCGAGGAGGTCGAGGAAGCCGTCAAGCGCGTCGGGGGCGTGCGCGACTGCCTCGTGGTCGGCATCGAGAACGAGAAGTTCGGCCAGGCGGTCACTGCCGTCGTGTCGCTCGAGGACGGCGCCACGGTCGACTCCGCGGGCATCATCGCGTCCGTCAAGACCGATCTCGCCGGCTACAAGGCGCCGAAGTCGGTGATCTTCGTCGACCAGGTCCCCCGCGCCCCGAACGGCAAGGCCGACTACCGCCGGGCCAAGGAGCACGCCGAAGCCGCCCTCTGACCCGCTTCTCGTGAACTCGTGCGGGCTGAGATCCCGCACGAGTTCACGAGAACGGCGGTCGGGGTATCAGGGCCGGAGTTTGTCGACGAAGAAGTCGAGGACCCGGGTGACGCTCTCCTCGTCGCGCTGCTCGGTGAGCACCGAGTGGTCGGTGGCCTTGGAACTCGGCAGCTCGACGGCGATGAACGCGTCGCCGAGCAACTCACGCAACGAGGCGAATCGATCGCCGACGAGCTTGTCGCCGGTGAACCGCAGACCGAGTACCTGGCATCCTGCGGCTGCTCGCTCAGCGATGGCAGCGGCATCGTCGGGTGACAGATTCAGGTCCGCGCCGCGGGCCTTGCCGATCGGCAGCGGCATCGACGGCTGCGACAACACGGGCGCCAGCATGATGTCGTCGACCATCATCCCGAGCGCGAAGCCACCGGAGAAGCACATCCCGACGGCGCCGACGCCGGGACCGCCGACTTCCTGATGGAGATTGCGGGCGAGCGCTCGGAGCCACGCGATGATCGGCGAGGTCTGGTTGAGCGCGAACGACGTGAACTCGCGAGCGATGCAGACCTTGGCCATCTGCTGCATCGCGTACGCGTTCGACGGTTCCTTGCCCGGGGTGCCGGCGAGCGACGGCATGATCACGGTGAAGCCACGGTCGACCACCTCGTTCGCGAACTTGGTGACGAGCGGCGTGACGCCGGGGATCTCGTGGATCACGATCACACCGGGACCTTCTCCTCGTCGATACGTCGGCCGAGTCAGCCCAGCGGCGCTGAACTCGCCGAGCGTCCATCCATCGAGAACGTGCGTCGTGGTGCTCATGGCTCGATCTTGTCAGGTCGGCGGCGAGCTCAGAGACGCCGCATGGCGTCGAGTGCCGACTCGGCGAGGATCTCGGTACCGACCTTGAATGCGTTCAGCTGTTCCTCACTGATGCCCTGGTCGCCCATCGCCCCGTGCAGGTAGCGCGCGTAGACGCCCTCGGAGATCACCGCCAGGCGGAACGACCCGAACGCGAGGTAGTAGTCGATCTGCGACAGGTCGCGACCGGTGCGGGTTGCGTAGCGGTCGAGCAGCTCGGCGTAGGTCGGGAAGCCCTCGATGCCGGTCGGGTCGTTCGGGCGCGACTGGACGGTGCCGGGATCGGCCCAGTACACGCCGATGTAGCCGACGTCGGCGAGCGGGTCACCGAGCGTGCACAGTTCCCAGTCGAGCACCGCAGTGATCCGGCCCCGGTCGACATCGGTGAGCACGTTGCCGAAGCGGTAGTCGCCGTGAGCGATCGAGACACCCTGCTGCTCGGGAAACCGCTCGGCAAGTCGGCGCGCGACCTCCTCGACCGCCGGCAGCTCTCGCGTCTTCGAGCGCTCCCACTGCGTGCTCCAGCGCTTCACCTGACGCTCGACGTACCCCTCGCGTTTGGCGAGGTCGCCGAGGCCCACCGCATCGACGTCGACCGCATGCAGGTCGGCGAGCACGTCGATCAGGTCGAAGCCGGCATTCCGACGGTTGTCGACGCTGAGCAGTGCCCCCTTGTCGGCGCTGTCGAGCACGACACCGTCGACGAAGCCCATCACGTAGAACGGAGCGCCGTTCACCGCATCATCGGTACAGAGCCCGAGCGCCGGCGGCACAGGTACGGACGACTTGCCGACACCCGAGATGATCTTGTGCTCGCGGGCCATGTCGTGGGCGGTGGCGAGTACCGCACCCGTCGGTGGGCGTCGCAGGACGTACTTCGTGCCGTCGGCCCCGGTGACCGTGTAGGTCAGGTTCGAGCGGCCTCCGACGATGGCGTCGAAACGAAAAGGGGCGGTTGCGCCCTCGATGTTCGCGACGAGCCATGCCGTCACCCGGGGAACGTCGATGCCGTGAATCGATTCCTGCACGAGGGTCGACCGTAGCCGCGACCTGACGTCCACGATGTGCCTGGCACATCGTGGAGGTGGATCAGCCGGGTCGGCCGACGCCGGTGACCTTGCCCCAGTTGACGGGCGCGACCGTGACGGTCTTGCCGGTGTTGGGGGCGTGGACCTGCATGCCGTTGCCGAGGTAGATGCTGACGTGGCTGATCGGGCTGTAGAAGAAGATCAGGTCGCCGGGTTGCGCTGATTCCTTCGGCACGTGCGGAATCGAGGCGTACTGCGCACGCGACTGGTGCGGCAGACCGACACCGGCCTGCGCCCACGCGTAGGCAGTGAGCCCAGAGCAGTCGAATCCCTGACCCGGGATCGAGGTCGCGTATCGGTACGGCACACCCTGCTGGCCGAGCGCTGCCTGCACGGCGATGCCGGAGCGTGACGACACTGCGGGCACCGAGTATCCGCCGCCGCTGCCCGACGACCCGCCCGAGCTGTCGCCGCTCGACGTGGAGGTGCCACTCGACGTGGAGGTGCCGCCGGATGTGGCCGTGCCGCCCGAAGTCGACGTGCCGCCTCCGGACGAGGTGTTGGCGGACGCTGCGGCGGCCTGCTCGCGAAGGCGGCGGGCCGACTCCTCGGCGCGGCGCTGCTCTTCCTGGGCGATCAGCTGGCCGAGCTTGGCCTCGGCCTCGGCGCGGGCCTCGGTGTACTCCGTGGTGAGCCGCTCGGTCTCGGCCTGCGCGTCGGTGAGCGACGCGGCGATCTGGTCGGCCTGCTCGCGCTTGCGGGCGAGTTCGTCCTTGTCGTCGTTGAGGTCGGCGACGAGTGCCTCGAATTCGTCGGTCGTGATGTCGCCGGCGCTCAGCGCCACGCGGGCGAGCTCGTCGCGCTTGACGGCATCGTTCAAGTTCTCGGAGTCCTCGAACAACGGTCCGAGCGGGACGGATCCGCCGCCGACGAACGACCGCAACGCCATGTCTGCGAGGCTGACTCGCAGCTGGTTCAGTTCGGCCTCTTGCTCGGCGATACGAGCCTCGGCCTCGGTGATCTCGACGTCGAGCTGGCTCTTGGTGTCGATGGCTTCGTTGTAGTCCTCGCCGAGCTGGCGGGCGCGCTCCTCGAGCCGTTCGAGTTCGTCGACGATGTCCTCGACTCGCTGGCGCTGCTGGTCGACGCTCTGCGCTTCCACGACGGTCGGGAGGGCGACCGGCACGGCAAAGGTGACGGCGAGGGCAACGGGAAGACCGCGCAGGAGCTGCTTCAGGGGGGGCCACATAGTTAGAGGAATCACCCTACCGAATATGACGAACGTGTTGCGAACGGCTGACGAATGTATATGTGCCGCGCGTCACACCGTCGAGTCACGGCAACCGGGTGAACATCGGGGTCTGACCCCGATGTTCACTCCCACTCGATCGTGCCGGGGGGCTTCGAGGTGATGTCGTAGGCCACCCGGTTGATGCCCGGCACCTCGTTGATGATGCGCTGCGACATCGTCTCGAGGACGTCGTAGGGGATCCGGGCCCAGTCGGCGGTCATCGCGTCGTCGCTGGTGACGGCCCGGATGATGATCGGGTGACCGTAGGTCCGCTCGTCGCCCATCACCCCGACCGAACGGATGTCGGCGAGCACCGCGAACGACTGCCAGATCTCGCGTTCGAGGCCGGCGAGGCGCAACTCCTCGCGGACGATCGCATCCGCCTCCTGCAGCAGTGCAACGCGCTCCGGGGTGACCTCGCCGATGATCCGTACGCCGAGGCCCGGTCCGGGGAACGGCTGGCGCCACACCATCTCGTCGGGCAGGCCGAGTTCGGTACCGAGCTTGCGCACCTCGTCCTTGAACAGCTCGCGCAGCGGCTCGATCAACTCGAGGCTCATGTCGTCGGGAAGGCCGCCGACGTTGTGATGGCTCTTGATCACCGAGGCGGTGCCGTCGGTACCGCCACTCTCGATCAGGTCGGGGTACAGCGTGCCCTGCACCAGCCACTTGGCGTCGGTGAGCCCGCCCGTGTTCTCCTCGAACACGCGGATGAACTGCTCGCCGATCGCCTTGCGTTTCGCTTCCGGTTCGGTGACGCCCTCGAGGGCATCGAAGAACCGCCAGCCGGCGTCGACGTGGATCAGTTCGATGCCGAGGTTGCGGCGGAACGTCTCGACGACCTGATGGCTCTCCCCCTTGCGCATCAGTCCGGTGTCGACGTAGATGCAGGTGAGCTGATGGCCGATCGCCTTGTGCACCAGCGCAGCGGCGACCGACGAGTCGACGCCACCCGAGAGCCCGCAGATCACTCGATCGGTGCCGACACGCTCGCGGATCAGCTCGACCTGCTCGTCGATCACCGACGCCATCTCCCAGTCGGCACCGATCCCCGCACGCTCGTGGAGGAAGCGCGCCAGCACCGCCATGCCGTGCGGCGAGTGCACCACCTCCGGGTGGAACTGCACGCCGTAGATCCGGCGCTCGTCGTTCTCCAGGACCGCAACTGGGGCGCCGGGCGTGGTCGCCGAGACCGTGAAGCCGGCAGGCGCCTCGGTGATGCCGTCGAAGTGGCTCATCCACACGTCGTGTTCGGCTGGAGCATCGTCGGGCAGGAGTAGCGACGGTCCGGTACGCGTCATTCGGGCACGTCCGTACTCGCCCTGCATGCCCCGGCCGACGACGCCGCCGAGCTGCTGGCCGATCAGCTGGGCGCCGTAACAGATGCCGAGCACCGGCACGCCGAGCTCGTAGATCGCCGGATCGAGCGACGGCGCACCTTCGACGTGGACGCTCTTCGGGCCGCCGGACAGGATGATCGCCGCCGGCTTGCGTTCGGCGATCTCCTCGGCGGTGATCCGGTGCGGGACGATCTCGGAGTACACCTTCAGCTCACGCACCCGACGGGCGATCAACTGGGCGTATTGGGCGCCGAAGTCGACGACGAGAACGGTGGGCCTGTCGGTGTGGACGTCGTGATGCTGCGGTTGACTCAAGGATGTGAATCGTAGATCAGGCTCGTGGTTCGTCCGCATCCTGTTCGCGCTGGCTCTCATCGCCGGACCGATCGCACCCCAGGTTGCATCGGCGTCCTCCCCGGACCCGACGGTCCCGCCGACGACCGTGCCCGTCGACGAGATCGTCATCGACGAGGCCAACCCGTTCCTGCCGGAGAACCGTGACATCACCGACTGCATCGGCACGCTGCAGCGCCCAGGCTGCGGCAGCGAGGCCCGCGGCGGCTGGCACCAGAACGCCGTGGCGATCGTGATGATCACCGGCTTGCTGATCGTCTTCGGACGTGTCGCCTGGGGTGTCCGCCGCGGCCAGAAGAACGCCGCCGCCGCCACACCTGACTGACGCCTCGGCCGCGATCTCGACCCGGGTGGTTCCCCGAGCCCAGGTCTCGAGGGACCGCGGTCGTTCCCGGAGACCCGGACTCGGGGAATAGTGAATTGTCAGAGGTCGAGGAGTCGATCGATCTCGGCGATCCAGACGCCGGGCGGAACGCCAGGCGCGGCGTGAACTGCCCGCCAGCCCGCAGCGCGCGCCTGGTCCACATTGTGGACAACATCGTCGACGAACACGACGGTGTCGCGCCTGTCACCTGCCACGCCCAAGCGGGCGGACGCCAGCTCGAAGAAGGCCGCCTCGTGCTTCTGGACACCGAGCTCGGCGGAGTAGATCACATCACCGATCGGCACCATCGACCCGAGGCGCTCGAACAGAAAGGCTGCGCGTCGGTGCTCCTGGTTGGTCGCCAACACCACGCGACAACCCACGTTCCCGGCCCGGCGAGCACACTCGATCGCCTCGGAGATCGGGACGAAGTCGGCCTCGAACCAGACGCGAAGGAACTCCTCGACGTCGACGTCTGCGCCCAGGTCGGCGAGCGCTTCGCCGACGGCGTCTTCCACCGATCGCCGCCCGTTGACGACGTCGTCCCACGATCGCTGGAAGAACGCGTCACGGAACTGGGGTCGGGTCAACCCGAAGTTCCGTTCCATCTCGATCGTCCAGTGCCCGGCACCGCCGCGATCGGGATCGAGCAGCACGCCGTCGACGTCCAGAGCCAGGACACGCATCTCGCCAGGCTGACACACCAGGACGCCCGTAGTCTCCACGACGTGACACCCGACGAGTTCCGCAGCCATGGCCACGACCTGATCGACTGGATCGCCGATTACGTCGGCTCGGTCGAGCAGCGCCCGGTCGGATCGACCGTTGCCCCCGGTGACGTGCGCTCGCAGCTTCCTGAGCACCCACCGACCGAACCGGAGCCGTTCGAGCGCGTGATGGCCGATGTCGACCGCATCGTCGTACCCGGGCTGACCCAGTGGCAGCACCCGGGCTTCTTCGCGTACTTCCCCTCGAACACCTCGTTCCCGTCGATCCTCGGCGAACTCCTGACGGCCGGGCTCGGCGTGCAGGGGATGAGTTGGGTGACCTCGCCGGCGTGCACCGAGGTCGAGACGCTGATGCTCGACTGGATGCAGGAGCTGCTCGACCTGCCTGCGGCGTTCCGCTCGACCAGCGAGACCGGTGGCGGCGTGATCCAGGGCACCGCGAGCGAGGCGACGCTGGTCGCCATCCTGTCTGCCCGCTGGCGCGCCACCGCCGGCGCGGTCAACCACGACGGCGACACCACGAGACTCGTCGCCTACGCCACCTCGCAGGCGCACTCGAGCATCGAGAAGGGCCTGCGGATCGCCGGCGTCGGCACCGACCGGATCCGCGTGGTGCCCCACGACGACGCCTACGCGATGCGCGCCGACGCGCTCGACGAGATGATCGCTGCCGACCTCGCCGCGGGACTCGTGCCGTTCTTCGTGTGCTCCACCCACGGCACGACGTCGTCGATGGCGTTCGATCCGACGAGGGCGATCGGCGAGGTGTGCCACAGCCACGACGTATGGCTCCACGTCGACGCCGCGATGTCCGGCATCGCGGCGCTCGCGCCCGAGTTCCGCTGGGTCAACGATGGACTGGAATTCGCGGACTCGTACTGCACCAACCCGCACAAGTGGATGGGCGTCAACTTCGACTGCAACCTCTACTGGACCCGCGACCGCCACGCGTTGCTCGGCGCGCTGAGCATCCTGCCGGAGTACCTGCGCTCGGAGGCGGCCGAGGCCGGCGCGGTGATCGACTACCGCGACTGGCAGATCCCGCTCGGCCGACGCTTCCGGGCGTTGAAGCTGTGGTTCACGATCCGCTGCGAGGGCGTCGCGTCGTTCCAGGAGATGATCCGCCGCCACGTCGAACTGACCCAGGACCTCGCCGCTCGGATCGCCGACGACGACCGCTTCGAGATCGTCGCACCGCACCCGCTCAACTTGCTGTGCGTCTCGCGGCGTGGCGACAGTGGCGACGCGGCGACGGATGGGTTGATCGACGCCGCGAACGCGACCGGTGAGGCGCTCTTCACGCGCACCGTGCTCGACGGCCGCTCGGTGTTGCGCATCTCGATCGGCGCCCGCTCGACGGAACGCCACCACGTCGAGTCGGCCTGGCAGCTCCTCGACCGCCTCGCCTGACCGTTCTCGTGAACGAGGTGCGCATCTGGTGCGCACCTGGTGCGCACCTCGTTCACGAGTTCGATGGGGGCGGGCGGACTTGACAGGATGCAGTGATGACCGATCAGCGCCCCGTCGCACTCATCACCATGGCCACGGGATACGTCGGCCCGGCCCTTGCGCGATCGCTCGCGGGCCGTGGGTTCGATCTCGTGCTCCAGGGGGCCGCCGGCGACGACACGATGGTGGGCGTCGAAGCCCCCTTTGCCGAGCAGGTACCGGAACTCGAAGCGCTCGGCGCAACCGTGCACACGGTCACCCACGTCGACCTCTCGACCGCCGAGGGCAACCAGGCACTCGTCGCCGCGACCCTCGATCGTTTCGGGCGGCTCGACTCGGCATGTCTCGTCACCGGGCTGATCGTCGTCGGCAAGTTCCTCGACATGACGATCGACCAGTGGGAACGCGTCAAGCGCATGAACCTCGACATGGTGTTCCACGGTCTGCAAGCAGTGCTACCGCCGATGGTCGAGTCGAAGCAGGGTCAGGTCGTCGTGTTCACCTCGGCCACAGGCACCCGACCGGACCCGATCACCTCGATCTACGGCGGCACACGGGCGGGCGCCAACGGCATCGTTCGGGCGGTCGGGCTCGAGCACGCCCGCGACGGCATCCAGGTGAACGCCGTCGGCACGAACTACATGGACTTCCCCGGCTTCCTGAAGGCGTCACGCGCCGACACCGACCCCGAACGGCGAGCAGCCATCGAGGCGCAGGTGCCGATGAAGAAGCTCGGCACGATGGACGAACTCGCGGCGTTCACGAGCGTGCTGCTCGATGGCACGAGCCGCTTCCAGACCGGCCAGTTCTTCAGCTTCAGTGGCGGCTGGAGTACGTGACCGGCTACCGAGGCGTTGTCGCCCGTGTGAGCAGGTCGACGAGCATGTGAGCCGTCGCGCCCCACACGGTCTCGTCGTCGAGTTCGAAGAAGTGCAGCGGTCGGTCCATCGGCGCGCTGCCCCAGCGCTCCATCCGGTAGGTCCCGGGCCTCGCGAGTTCGGCCAGCGGCGTCCACAGCACCCGGTCGACCTCGCCCGTCCGCGGGGCGACCTCGGCCCGATGATCGAGCACCGACACGATCGGCACGATGTAACTGCGGCTGACGATCGTGTTCAGGTGGGCGAGTTCGCCGACGACGGCCGGCACGCCGGGATCGAGGCCGACCTCCTCGTGGGCTTCCCGCAACGCCGTCTCGATCGGGGTCTCGCCGGGGTCGAGGCGGCCGCCGGGGAAGCTGATCTCGCCGCGGTGGTTGCGCATGTGCATCGAACGTCGCGTGAGGAGCACCTCGGCCCCATCGTCTCCTTCGAAGAGCGCGATCAGCACCGCCGACACGCGGGCGTCGGGGAACGACGGCAGCAGCGGCGCCGAGTGCTCCGGCACCTCGGCGACGACGTCGTCGACGCTCCAACGGGTGCCGTGCGGCCACGGCGGGTCGTGGTGCTCGGTCCAGACATCGGGTCGCGGGATCTGCTGGTTCCCCCCTCGGCGCCGTCCGGTCATCCGCCACTCCGACGATTCGCAGAGGTCGCGTCGAGTGCCCGATCGAGGTCGACCCAGAGATCCTCGACGTCCTCGCAGCCGACGCTGAAGCGGATCAACGTCGGCGGGATCCGTTCCTGGCCCGGGATGGTCGCCCGCCGCTCCATCGTCGACTCGACACCACCCAGGCTGGTCGCGTGGTTGATCAGCTCGGCCCGTTCGCACACCTCGGTGGCGCGTTCGCCGGAACCGGTCGTCTCGAACGACAACATCGCCCCGAACCCGGACATGAACCGGGCGGCGACCTCGTGGGTGGGGTGGCTCGCCAGCCCGGGGTAACGCACCCGGGCGACCTCCGGATGTGCCTCGAGACGCGTTGCGAGTTCCATCGCATTCGCCTGGGCACGCTCCAGCCGCAGTCCGAGGGTTCGGGCGCCACGGATCGTCAGGAACGCTTCCATCGCGCCGATGCTCGCTCCGTGGAGCAGCCGACGCTCGTGGAACTCGTCGAACAGGTCGTCGCTCGACACGGTCAGCACGCCGGCGAGCAGGTCGGAGTGGCCACCGATGAACTTGGTCGCCGAGTGCATCACCACGTCGGCGCCGAGCGCCAGCGGCTGCTGGTTGAGTGGCGTCGCAAACGTGCTGTCGACGGCGACGAGGGTCGTATCAGGACGCGGTGCCTGGCAGATCGTCGGGAGGTCGGCAACGGTGATCAGGGGGTTCTCGGGCGATTCGAGCCAGACCAGATCGCACTCGGCGACGGCATCGACCCAGGCGGCGGTGTCGGCCTGGTCGAGGCGCCGCACGGTCCAGCGACCCTGTCGCTCACCCTCGTCGACGATGCCCGCGACACCGTGATACGGATCGGTCGGAACGGCGAGCTGCGAACCGACCGGCAACCGCTGGAACACGACGGCGGCAGCGGCCATGCCCGACGCGAACGCAAGCGCCCGGCCGCCGTCGAGACCGCCGAGGAGTGTCTCGAGCGAGTCGGTGGTCGGCGTGCCATCCGACCGGCTGTAGACGCGTTCGTCGGGCAGGTAGTAGTTGGAAGCGAACACCGGCGCCACGTTGAGCGGCTCGCCGGGCGTGCGATCGCGGGCGCCGGCGACGAGCCAGGTCTGCGGGGTCCAGTCGCTCATGGGCGTGACGGTATCTCCGGTTCCGCTCGCGGGTCGTCCCCGCCCGTGCTCGGTCGTGGACCGTCGCGCCGACGCTGGCGACGTCAGTCGCCCTTCGCTCCGCTGTCGAACGAGTCCTTCCAGCGCTTGAGCGAGTTGACACCTCCGCCGACCACCCGCCCGGCGCCGCGGCCGATCTGCTCGCTCGAGGGTCGCTCCGATCCACCGGCCTCGGCCTTCGCCGCCTTTCGTTCCGAACGTGGCACCTTCTCCGTGAAGTCGGTGTGGAACCACACGAACCACAGCACGAACGCCACCGCGCCGAGCAACAACCGGCTGGTGTTGTCGATCGACACCCACGGTTGCACCGCACCGCCGAACAGCAGCGCCATGACGACGACGTCGAGTCGCTTGTGTGCGCCCTTGCCGGCCCATCGAAATGCGCCTGCGGCACCCTTGGTGATCGCCGCGTTGAGGATGATCACGAGGCCGAGCACGGCGGGCACCGCGGGCTGTGGCATCTGGACCGCAACGCTGATCAGACCGATGCCCAACAGGTACTCGATGAGCTGATGCGCCCAGAACGGACGCCGTACTCGTTCGATCTCGACCATCGCGGAAGTGTACGAGTCCGAGATGCCAACTGTCTGCGAGGTCAGCTCAGCCGCAGCTCCGTCAGACCCCGGACGCGACGGAGCCCCGAGGTTTCCCCCGGGGCTCCGTCCGATTCGGTGTTCAGGTGTTCAGGATCGGATGCGTGATCCGACGGCCGGAGCCGTCATCACATCATGCCGCCCATGCCACCCATGCCGCCACCGGGCATGCCGCCCATGCCGGCGTCGTCTTCGGGCTCGTCGGCGACGAGGCACTCGGTGGTGAGCACCATCGCGGCGATCGACGCAGCGTTCTGGAGACCCGCACGGGTCACCTTGGCCGGGTCGATGATGCCGGCAGCGATGAGGTCCATCATCTCACCGGTCGCGGCGTTCATGCCGATCGAGCCTTCAGCAGCCTCGATTTCGCGAACGACGACGGAGCCTTCGAGCCCGGCGTTGTTCGCGATGTTGCGAGCCGGCGCGGTGAGCGCCTCCCACACGGTCTTGGCGCCGGTCTTCTCGTCGCCTTCCAGCGAGTCGACGACCTCTTGCACCGCGCCGCGGGCACGGATGAGGGCGGTGCCGCCACCGGCGACCACGCCTTCCTCGATGGCCGCACGAACCGACGACACGGCGTCTTCGATGCGGTGCTTCTTCTCCTTGAGCTCCACCTCGGTGGCAGCGCCGACCTTGATCAGCGCCACACCGCCGGCCAGCTTCGCGAGGCGCTCCTGGAGCTTCTCGCGATCCCAGTCGGAGTCGGTGTTCTCGATCTCGGCCTTGATCTGGTTGATGCGGCCGGCGATGTCGTCCTCGGTACCCCCACCATCGACGATGGTGGTGTTGTCCTTGGTGATCACGACGCGCTTGGCGGTACCGAGCAGGTCGAGGGTGACGTTCTCGAGCTTGAGCCCGACCTCTTCGCTGACGACCTGGCCACCGGTGAGGACGGCCATGTCCTGCAGCATCGCCTTGCGGCGGTCGCCGAAGCCGGGCGCCTTGACGGCGGCGGCGTTGAACGTGCCACGGATCTTGTTGACGACGAGGGTCGCGAGGGCTTCACCCTCGATGTCCTCGGCGATGATCACGAGCGGCTTGCCGGTCTGCATCACGGCCTCGAGGGTCGGCAGCATGGCCTGCACCGTCGAGATCTTGGCGCTGTTGAGCAGGATGTAGGCGTCCTCGAGGACGACTTCCTGGCGCTCGGCGTCGGTGACGAAGTACGGCGACAGGTAGCCCTTGTCGAACTGCATGCCCTCGGTGAAGTCGAGTTCGGTGCCGAACGTGTTCGACTCCTCGACGGTGACGACGCCGTCCTTGCCGACCTTGTCGATGGCGTCGGCGATGACCTCGCCGATCGACGCATCAGCGGCCGAGATGGTGGCGACGCTGGCGATGTCGGACTTGTCGTCGACATCCTTGGCCTGCTTGGCGATCGACTCGACCGCTGCGGCAACGGCCTTCTCGATGCCGCGCTTGACCGACATCGGGTTGGCGCCGGCAGCGACGTTCTTCATGCCGGTCGACACCATCGCCTGGGCGAGCACCGTGGCGGTGGTGGTGCCGTCACCGGCGATGTCGTCGGTCTTGGTGGCGACTTCCTTCACGAGCTGGGCGCCCATGTTCTCGAAGGGGTCCTCGAGCTCGATCTCCTTGGCGATGGACACGCCGTCGTTGGTGATCGTCGGGGCGCCGAACTTCTTGTCGAGCACCACGTTGCGGCCCTTGGGGCCGATGGTCACGCGGACGGCGTCGGCCAGCTTGTTGACGCCGGCTTCCAGCGCCCGGCGGGCCTCATCGTCGAACTTCAGTACTTTTGCCATTGGGGGTTCCTCTCTGGCGGTCGTTTGTGTTGCGGTTGCGGTGTGGGAACGGGAGCTGATGTCGCAGCGCGACGATCAGCTCTCCACGACCGCGAGCACGTCGCGGCTGTTGAGCACGAGCAGGTCTTCGCCCTTGACGGCGACTTCCGTGCCGCCGTACTTCGAGTACAGGACGGTGTCGCCGACCTTGATGTCGACGGGGATCAGCTCGCCCGTGGTCTCGGAACGCTTGCCCGGACCGACGGCGAGGACTTCACCCTGCTGCGGCTTCTCCTTGGCGGTGTCGGGGATGACGAGACCCGATGCGGTCTGCGTCTCGGCCTCGTTCGGCCGGACCACGATGCGGTCATCCAGCGGCTTCAGGTTCATGGTGTAAGCCTCCATTGGCTTGCTCACGGCGGGTTCGAATCCCGTTGGGTCTGTTGATCCGGAGCGAGTTAGCACTCGACCCGGGCGAGTGCCAAGGCTAGACCGGCGACCCCACCGTTAGCAACCGCCCCCCGAGAGTGCTAACGCTAAGGCAGATCAGCGGCCGCGGCCGCGAGCAGCGCCAGCGTCTCGGCGAGCGGGAGGCCGATCACGTTGGTGACGCTGCCGTCGATGCGTTCGACGAACGCTCCTGCCGCACCCTGGATGCCGTAGGCCCCGGCTTTGCCGGCGTGCTCACCGGTCGCGAGGTACCAGTCGATCGAACGGTCGGTCAGCTCCACGAACCGCACCGCCGTCTCGACCACGACCGTCGCCGGCGACCCCGCGGTTCCCCGAGCCCGGGTCTCCGGGGACCGCGACACCGTCACGCCGGTGTGGACGAGGTGGGTGCGTCCGGAGAGGAGACGAAGCATGCGGCGGGCGTCGGGCTCGTCCGTCGGCTTCTCGAGAATCCGACCGTCGACGTCGACCGTCGTGTCGGCGGCGATGACGATGGCGCCACCACCGACCCGCTCGGCGACGACGCGAGCCTTCTCGTTCGAGAGCCGCGACACGTAGTCGGACGGCGTCTCGCCCGAGAGTGTCGATTCGTCGATGTCGGCGGGGATCACGTCGAAGTCGAGCCCGACCGAGCGCAGGAGCTCCGATCGGCGGGGCGACGCAGACGCCAGCACCAGCCGCGCCCCGGCAGGGAATTCGATCAGTGTCACGTCAGGCCCGGCACGGTCGGACACTCAGCCGCCGGAGAGTGCCATGACCTGGTCGTCGTCGGGCACCGAGACGTCGTGAAGCAACTCGTCGCGTCGATGGCCGTCGAGCCAGCCGTCGGGCAGGCTGACCTTGATCGGCCCGTTGGTGTGGCCGCGCTTGATCCGTTCGCCGCCGTCAACGATCCGAGCGGTCGGATCGAGCCCGGCGACGATGTCCTCGAGCTCCATCAGCGACTTGATCATCGAGAACCGGCGCCGGACTTCTGGGCCGACCGGATAGCCGCTCATGTACCAGCCGGTGTGCTTGCGGAAGTCGCGCATCGCATGGTTCTCGCCGAGATGACCGACCAGCAGGCGAGCGTGGCGCACCATCACGTCACACACCTCGCCGAGCAGTCGGCTCTCCGGGACGGGCCGACCGGCGAGCGCCTCGACAAGGTCGGCGAACAGCCACGGTCGCCCGAGGCACCCGCGGCCGATCACGACGCCGTCGCAGCCGGTCTCGGCCATCATCCGCACGGCATCGGACGCTTCCCAGATGTCGCCGTTGCCGAGTACCGGGATCGAGCCGACCGCGTCCTTGAGTTCGGCGATCGCCTCCCAGCGCGCCTCGCCCGAGTAGTGCTGCTGCACGGTTCGGGCGTGCAGCGCGATCGACGCCACCCCCTCCTCGGCACACACCTCACCGGTGCGGATGTGGGTCAACCAGTCGTCGAACAGTCCCATGCGGAATTTCGCCGTCACCGGAACGCCGTACGGCGACGCGTTCGACACCGCAGCGCGCAGGATCGCCCGCAACAGCTCGGGGCGGGCGGGGACCGCCGCTCCCCCACCCCGCCGGGTCACCTTGGCTGCCGGGCATCCGAAGTTGATGTCGATGTGATCGACGCGACCGGCGTCGCAGAGCTTGGCCACCGCACGGCCCATGATCTCGGGGTCGCTGCCGTACAGCTGGAGACTGCGCGGGTGTTCATCGGGGGCGAACGAGATCATGCGATCGGTCTTGGCGTTGCCGTGCACGACGGGCGTGGCCATCACCATCTCGTTGACGTACACGAGGCCCGGAGCAAACGATCGGCACATCTCCCGGAACGGCGCGTTGGTGACGCCCGCCATCGGGGCGAGCACCACAGGAGCCGACAGCTCGAACTGACCGATCCGGAACGACATGCCGCCCCAACGGTATCGGCGTGCATTGAAGGTCGCCGTCACGCCCAGCGCGCCGGCGAGGGAAGCGCCAGCGACGAGCCGGAGTCGGGCCGACCTGGCGTGATGTGCTGCGGCCCGCGGTGAGGCTCGGCTGACCAAGGAGGGAAGCGCCAGCGACGAGCCGGAGGAGGGCCGACCACGATTGGCACGCACCTATGTGCAGTGAGGCCCTCCCTGCAGAAGCGGTGAGGCCCGACAATCAGGAAAGGAACGGAAGGCGGAGGTTGGGGGTGGCGCCGACGTCCAGGGGTGTCGGTCCGTCGGAGCGCAGGCGGTGCCAGCCCGCCGCCGCGATCATGGCCGCGTTGTCGGTGCACATCGCCCGACTCGGCAGGAACCCCTGGATCCCGTCGTGCTCGCACGCATCGAGGATCTGCTCGCGCAACAGCGAGTTCGCCGCGACGCCGCCACCGAGCACGATGCCGGTCGCCCCGACCTCGGCGGCCGCACGACGGGCCTTGGTGACCAGCACGTCGACGACTGCCGCCTGGAACGACGCCGCAACGTCGTCGGAGGACACGTCGGGGTGCTTGCGGACGTAGTTGACGACCGCCGTCTTCAGCCCGCTGAACGAGAAGTCGTAACCCTCGTCCATGATCGCCCGCGGGAACCGGATCGCCTCCGGGTTGCCGTCGAGTGCCGCCCGATCGATCGCCGGTCCGCCCGGGTAGCCGAGGTCGAGGAACCGGGCGACCTTGTCGAACGCCTCACCCGCGGCATCGTCGATCGTCTGCCCGACCAACCGGTATCGACCGTGACCCTGCATCTCGACGAGCATCGTGTGCCCGCCCGACACCAGCAGCACGAGCAGCGGGAACTCGAGCGTCGGATCCTCCAACGAGGCGGCATAGAGGTGAGCCTCCATGTGGTTGACCCCGACGAACGGGACGTCCCAGGCCATCGCCAGCGCCTTGGCCGCCGACACCCCGACGAGCAGCGCCCCGATCAGCCCCGGCCCGACGGTGCAGGCCACGGCGTCGATGCGCTCCTCGGCGACGCCGGCCTCGACGATCGTGCGCGCGATGACCGGATTGAGCACGTCGAGGTGCGCCCGCGACGCGATCTCCGGCACGACACCGCCGAAGTCGGCGTGCAGGTCGACCTGCGTCGACACCACGCTCGACACCACGTCGTAGCCGCCGAGCACCAGCGCCGCGGCGGTCTCGTCGCAGCTCGTCTCGATGCCCAACACCAGCGTCGACTCGTCGAACGTACGAGATGTGCCTGGCCCATCTCGTACATCGTCGTCGGGGACGTGGACAGTCATCGGGTCCACCGCTTCTCGGTCTCGGCGCGGATCGAGCCGAGCAGCGCCCGGTAGCCGTCCCCTTGGATGTCGTTGCACCACATGACGATCGCGTCCTCGGTGTTCTCGTAGTAACGGGCCCGAACACCCGCCGGGTTGAACCCGAAGTGCCGGTACAGCTCCTGCGCTCCCACCGACGACACCCGCACCTCGAGCGTCCAGGCGCTGCAACCACGTTCGATGGCCGCCTCGCCCAGCGCCACGAGGAGCGCCGTCGCCACGCCCGTGCGCTGCAGCGTCGGCTCGACCGCCACGTTGGTGACATGGGCTTCGTCGCCGCTGAACCAGAGCCCCGCATAGCCGACGACCCGCCCGCGCCCCTTGCCGGGCCCGTCGATGCGTCGCGCGACGAGATACCGACGCGTCCCCGCCCGCACCTGGGCGAGCTCGCTCTCGAAGACCCCCTGTGACCACGGCCGCGGATAACTCACCGATTCGATCGCCATCACCCCGCGCCGAAGGTCGCGACGCTGCATCGGCTCGATCATCAGGCCACCGAAGTCCAGTGCTGCGCTGTCGTCGTCACGACGGAGGAGGCGTTCGATCACGCTCATCGTGTGACCCTCGTCGACCAGTTGATCTGCGCGTCGGGAGCACGCAGGTAGATCGGTTCGACCTCCCACGGATTCACCCACTCCTCGCGCAACGCCCGAGCGTGCGCGAGCTGCACCAGCGGTGCGGCCGACGGATGTGCGTCGCCGCCGATCTCGCAGTGGTAGCCGTCGAGGATCTCGTCGCGGTACCGCAACGCTCCGTCACCCACGCACAGCACATCCTGGCTCCGTGCCAGCAGATCGGCGACGAGTTCCTCGACCGGTCCGACGGTCGGTTCGGCCACCTGCTGCAACCCGCCGGGAACCTGGCGGTACATCGCGTAGAACACCTCGCTCTTGCGGGCGTCGATGACCGGCACGATCACTCGGTCGGAGTGTCGGCACGGGAACGAGAGCAGGTCGAGCGACGAGATGCCGATCATCGGGATCCGCAACGCCTGCGCGATCGCCTTCGCCGCCGCGAGCCCGACGCGCATCCCGGTGAAGAGGCCGGGACCGACGTCGACAGCGACGACGCTGATCTCGTCGAGCTCGATGTCCGCTTGGCGCAGCAGGAATTCGATTGCCGGCACGAGTGTCTCGACATGACGACGGCCCTTGGTGATCTCGAACAGACCGATCACGCCTTCGTGCCCGCCGACCGCCACGCTGACGCGCTCGGTGGCGGTCTCGATGCCCAGGATCAGCATCGGTACTCCTCACAGGATTCGACGAGTCGGCTCCAGCGCGGCGCCCAGCTCGCGCCACTCGCCGAGATCTCGATCAAACGGGCTCCATCGCCGATTCCGTCGAAGACTTCGTCGTCGCCGACCCCGTCGTCGAACAGGTCCGGTTCGAGGTGCACGACCAAGTGGTCGCCGAAGAGCGTGTCGGCGACATCGCCCCACTCGACGAGCACGATCCCCTGGTACTCCGCGAGTTCCTCCAACGCCAGGTCGGCGATCTCGGCCGTGCGGTCGAGCCGATACAGGTCAGCGTGGTGCAGCGCCTTGGCGCCGTGGCCCAGATCGGGTGCGATGTCGTAGGTGTGCACGAGCGTGAAGGTCGGCGACCTGATCGGCTCGGTCACACCCAACGCCGCTCCGAAGCCCTTCGCGAACGCCGTCTTGCCGGCGCCCATCTCGCCGGACAGCACGATCAGATCGCCCGGCCGGCTCAGCCCGGCGAGCACGGCGGCGATCGCGTGGGTGTCCGCGAGCGAGGTGGCACGCAGTTCAAGCATCGTCACGACCCGACATGGCGGAGTTGATGTTACGAGCGTGACGGCGCGGCACGCGACCTCCGATGCCACACACGATCTCGTATCCGATCGTGCCGAGTCGATCGGCCCAGTCCTCGGCCCGGATGGTCTGGCGACCCTCAGGGCCGTCCTGGCTCCCGATCAGCACCACCTCATCGCCGACGCCGACGGTGTCGTCGCCGCAGTCGACCATCAGCTGGTCCATCGTGACCACGCCGACGATCGGGCGTCGGCGACCGCCGATCAGGACCTCACCGCCCGTCCCGAAGAGCCGCCGAGGTACCCCGTCGGCGTACCCGATCGGGACGGTCGCCACGGTGGTTGCCCGCTCGAAGGTGTGCCGCAATCCGTAGGAGATCCGGCTGCCCGCGGCCACCCGCTTCACGAACGACACCCGCGCCTCGAGCGACATCGACGGGCGCAACGCGCCGCACAGCGCGTCGACGCCACTGCCGGGCGAGATCCCGTAGATCGCGATACCGGCGCGCACGAACGAACGCCTGGCGCCGGGATGGGCCAGCGCCCCGGCAGAGTTGGCCGCGTGCACGAGGACGCCGGGCGGCAACGACAGCGCGTCGACGGTCTCGTCGAACGCTGCCAGCTGGTCGTCGGTGAACGGATCGTCCGGCTCGTCGGCGAGTGCGAGGTGGGTGAAGACACCGACGAGGCGGAGCGCCGGCGCATGGGCGTCGACGGCGGCGATCATGGCGGCCGCAGCATCGACCGCGGCCCCGACGCGCTGCATGCCCGTGTCGATCTTGAGGTGCACCGGCACACCGTCGACACCGCGATCGCGCGCCGCAGCGGCGAGCGCGTCGATGAATGCGACCGAATACACCGTGGCCATCAGCCGGAAGCGGACGATGTCGTCGGCGGCGTCGACCGGTTGCTCGCTGAGGACCAGGATCGGCGCGTCGAGACCGGCGACGCGCAGCTGCGCTCCCTCCTCGACGAGAGCGACACACAGCCCCTGGGCACCGGCGTCCATCGCCGCCTGCGCCACCTCGACCGCGCCGTGTCCGTAGCCGTTGGCCTTGACGACTGCCCACACCGCCGACGGAGCGACGACGGAACGGAGATGCTCGACGTTGTGGACGACGGCGTCGAGGTCGATGTCGGCCCACGCCCACCGTGCGGACGCGTCGTGGCTCACAGCGACCCGATCGCCGGCGGGATCAGATCGACGATGTCACCGGCGAGCAGCCCGTGGCGCGGCCCTCGCAACGCCGCGTCGGCATGGAGCCAGGCGGCGCCCGCAGCGGCGCGTTCGGGATCGAGCCCAGCCGCCAGCAATGCGCCGATCATCCCGGCGAGCACGTCGCCGGAGCCGGCTGTCGCCAGCCGCTCGTCACCGTGGTCGACCACGAGCACGTCGCCGTGGGGCGAGGCGACCACCGTGGTCGGCCCCTTGAGCAGCACCACCACCTGGAGGTCGGCTGCGAGCGCCCTCGCATCAGCGACCCGGTCGGCTCCTGGCGCGTGTCCGGCGAGCAGGGCGAACTCGCCATCGTGCGGCGTGATCACCGTCGGGCGCCCGCGCTGGCGCAACAGCGGACCAGCGCCGTCAGCACTCCACGCCGCAGCGAAGATGCCGTCGCCGTCGATCACCACCGGGAGCGTCGCCTCGCCGATCACGGCACGTGCGGACGAGATCGTGCCCTCGGCGCGACCGAGACCAGGGCCGACGACGAGCGCACGGAACCGATCGAGATCGCCGAACACCTCCTGCTCGAACTCCGTCGCCGGAATGGGGCGCTGGATGATCTCGCTGCGCGCGTGCGGATCGATTCCCGGGCTCGACAGCGTGACGAGGCTGGCGCCTGACCGTGCCGCTGCCTCGGCGCACAGCCGGCCGGCCCCGAGCATGCCGACGCTCCCTGCGATCACGCGAACGGCACCGTGCCACTTGTGGGCATCGGTCGCCCTGGCCGGCCACCACGCAGCGACGTCAGCCGCCTCCACCAGGTACTGTGTCGCCGACGACGCATCGAGGCCGATGTCGACGACCTCGACGTCTCCGGCCAATTCGCGACCGGCACCGAACACCAGGCCCGGCTTCATTGCCTGGAACGTGACCGTGCGGTCGGCGGCGAGCACACCGGGACCCGCGGCACCGGTGAGTGCATTCGTACCGCTCGGAATGTCGACGGCGAGCACGAGCGGACGGCCGCCCAGAGTCGATTCGATGCCCGGGGCGATCCAGTCGCCACGGAAGCCCGTGCCGTACGCGGCATCGATCACGAGGTCGCACCGGGGCAGCATCGGCGGTCGCGTTGCGGCGTCGATCACCCGAACCTTCACCCCTCGACGCTCGAGGTACCGGCCCGCGGTCCGGCCGTCGTTGCCGTTGTTGCCACCACCGGCGAGGATGTTGACGACGCGGCCGTACGTGCCGCCGAGCATGTCGATGGCCACCTTCGCTGTGGCCCGTCCGGCGCGGTCGATCAGCTCCACGACCGGTTCAGGCGCGGCGGCATCGATCGCACCCATCTCCTCGGGTGTCACGATCGGGATCACGGATGCGAGCGTAACGAAAGGCACCCATCGGCGAGGCCCGCGGTCGGCCGCCGGATCGACTCAGCCGCCGAGCAGCGACTCCTTGAGGTCACGCTTGACGAACTTGCCGTTGGCGTTGCGAGGCAGCGACTCGTTGAGGAACCACACCCGCTCGGGGATCTTGAACTTGGCGAGGTGCTCACCGAGACGCGAGAGGAGTTGATCCTCCGTCATCGTGGCGCCGGGCGACAACACGATGGCAGCGCCGACGATCTCGCCCAGACGGTCGTCCGGCACGCCGAACACGGCGGCCTCGGCGACGCCCTCGAGTTCGTAGATGGCGGCTTCGACCTCGGAGCAGTACACGTTCTCGCCACCGCGCAGCACCATGTCCTTGATGCGGTCGACGATGAACACGAACCCGTCCTCATCGATCGTGGCGACGTCACCGGTGTGGAACCAGCCATCTCGGATCGAGTCGGCGGTCGCCTCGGGACGGTTGAGGTATCCCTTGATGACGATCGCACCGCGCACGCACAGCTCGCCCGGCTGGCCGGGCGGCACCTCGTTGTCGTTCTCGTCGACGAGCTTGGCCTCGAGTGTCGGCACCACACGGCCGCACGACGAGGGCTTGGCGAGGTACAGGCTGCCCGAGTTCGCCGTGACGATGCCATGGGTCTCGGTGAGGCCGTAGCCGGTGCTGGGCGCGCCGCCGGCGAGGGACTTGTCGATCTTGTCGACCAGGTCGGGTTGGAGCGGTGCGCCGCCGCCGCCCATCCCAGCGAGCGTCGAGGTGTCACGCTTCGCCCAGTCGGGGTGCATGAGGAGTTCGCGACTCATCGTCGGTACGCCGGAGAAGTTGGTGACACCTTCGCGTTCGATCAGTTCGAGCGCCCGGCCGGCGTCCCACTTGTAGGTGAACACGATGCGTCCGCCGGCGATGGTCGCCGGGTGCAGCAGGCAGTTGTTGGCCGTGACGTGAAACAACGGCGTCGGCGCCATGAACACGGCCTGCTTCGGCTGACCGCCGGCATCGGTGGGAGCCGGTGACGGAACGACTCCCGCCTTCACCGAAGCCAGCCCGGCGACGGTGGTCATGAACACGATGTTGAGCAGGTTGTGGACCGAGCCGCGATGGGTGAGCTGCGCGCCCTTGGGGAAGCCCGTGGTGCCCGAGGTGTAGAAGATGCACGCGTCGTCGTCGGGATCGATCGCGACGTTCGGAAGCTCCGCCGGTGCGGCCGCAGGATCGATCACGTCTTCCCAGCGCTCGGCGCCGTCGGGGAGATCGCCGTCGTATCGCACGGTCATCAGCGCCATCGGCGAATCGGTGCGCAACGCGTCGAGCACCGGCAACACGCGCTCGACGCGCTCGCCGTCGGCGATCAGGACCTTCGGCTTCGAGTCGGACAGCCCGTACTGCATCTCCTCGGTCGTCCACCAGGCATTCATCCCGACGACGGCGGCGCCAATCGAGATCACGGCCCAGTAGCCGAGCACCCACTCGGGGTAGTTCCGCATGGCGAGCGCGACCCGGTCGCCAGGCTGGACACCGTGCACGTCGACGAGCCGCCCAGCCAGCGCACGGATGATGGCGTCGGCCTCGGCGAACGTATAGCGCTCGTCCTCGTAGACGACGTAGTCGCGGTCGCCGTAGCCGCGAGCCATCTCCCACACGCTGCGCATGCTCGGCAGCGCCGATTCGAACACCGTGATCGGGACGCCGCGCACCTCGATCGTCGTCGTGGCGAACTGTGCCCCCGGTGCGGTCAACTCGTCCCAGGCGTCTGTGTACTGCTCGATCATGGCGAGCATGTTCGCAGCGCAAGTCCCCCAAGTCCTAGTCGGGCCATCTTGGGCGGGCCCGCGCGGGCCCGGGGTCCCGCTGACGTGGCCGGCCCTGGCTACGAGCGACGGTCGCGGGCGGCTTGGTTTCGCTTGTTGGATGCCTTGGCCGAGGCTCGCTTCTTCTCGCTCGCCGGAGTCCGGGTCGTGCTCTTGCTCGATGTGGCACTGCCCTTTGCCTTCTTGGCCGTCGGTGCGTTTGCCACGACCGGCGTACGGCGCGCCGCCGCGAGACGCTCGGCCTTCAGTTCCTCGGCTGTGGTTCGTTGATCAGCGGTCAGTCGATTCGTTCGTGAGTGTCGACGAGTAGCCGGCGCCGACGCCGACGCCACTCCTACCTCGAGTCTTCCAGTCCCTGGGGCTTGCCGTGGCAGCCACACCGACGATGTCGATGTGGATCCACCGCACACCATGGGCGAAGTGGGCGACGCACGTCGCAGCTGAGCCGACACCGTGCCTCCGTCCAGTCGTCACTCGGCGATCACGTACGCCGCCGCCATCAGGTCGCTGTGCGTCAGCGACAGATGCCACGTGACGACGCCGGCGTCGGCGGCGAGCTCGGCGGCCCGGCCGGCGAACACGAGCGAGGGCTTGCCCGACTCGGCGCGTTCGACCCACACATCGTGGAACCCGAACGCTCCGAGTCCCACGCCCAGCGATTTCATCACCGCCTCCCTCGCGGCGAAGCGTGCTGCGAGCGACGGCACCGGGTCGACCTGGGGTGCCACGTAGGCGAGTTCGACCTCGGTGAACAGGCGGGTGCGCATCGACGGCGTGCGTTCCAGTGAACGACGGAAGCGCTCGATGTCGACCAGGTCGACGCCGATGCCGATCACGCCCACGACATCGCCCTGCAGTCCGTCACCGGCGCCAGTGGTCCGCTGTGTCGGAGATCGGCTGGATCAGCAGCTCGGCGACAGGGAGTTCACCGAGCAACGACTCGTCGAAGCCGCCCTCGGTCTCCGTGACCCAGTCGACCAACCGGTCGTAACGCCGGTCGTAGCCCTGCAGGACACCGCGCATCACATCGGCGGGAAGCCGATCGTGGAAGGCCACGTGGAGCAGCGTGATACCCGTGGTCTCGCCGCCCTTCACCTCGGGCACGAATGCCAACGTGCGCCCATCACTGCGACCGATCGCCACCAGCACCTCGCGCTCGGACGCCACCCGGTGCTTCGTGCCGCGCAGCTCGGCACCCCGCTCGACGCGGCTCGGCAGATCACGCGAGATGCCGCCGCGATCGATGATCGAGATCGTGTCGCCGTCGATCCGATAACGCGTGTAGCCGCGGACGTCGGCCACGGCCGGATCGAGATCGGCGAGCACCTTGAGTGTTCGATAGCTGAGCACGTCGCGGCCGGCACCCGCCGCGAGGACCGCCTGGACGAGCGCCCGATCGATCACGTCCTCGTCGCTGCGTGAGATCCCGACCGTGACCGTCTTGGCCTGATGCTTGATCGTGTCCACGGGCCGGGTGAGTTCCTCGATGGCGCGGGTGAGAGAGGCCACGACGTCGTCGATCAGTGCCGCTGGGGTGCCGACCTTGCCGGACTGCTGCTGATACTGCTCGATCGGTCGTTCGGACGACACGTCGCGCAACAGGCCGTACAGACTGGCGGCGGTCGACGCCTCGAGGTGGCCGTCGTAGAGGCCCGAACGCAGACCGTCCTGGAACCGTTCGATCGGTTGACGGAGCGCGCCGCGCAGGCGATCGACGACCTCGTCGCCCGACAGGTTCTCGCCGACGAGCCGTTCGATCGTCTCGCGAGCCTCGCGAAGCGGGTGTGCCGACGCGTCGATCGCCAGAGCCGCCTCGTAGCCGAAGAGATGGCCGACCATCGCCGACAACACGAAACCCAGTGCAGGATCGACGGGGGGAACGTTGATGGTCGCTGCGGCGTGGTAGCGAGTCTCGCCGTCGTTTGCCACCACGATCGGTGTCGCCTTGTGGGCGGTGAAGATCGCCACTTCCTTCGCGACGTCGTCGGCGGTCGAGCCGACGAGCCCCGCGGCGCACACCAGGATCAGCGGTTCCGACGACAGGTCGATGTGCTTCTTGTCCTCGGTGGAGTCACAGGCCATCGACTTGTAGCAGAGCTCGCTGAGCTTGATGCGGACCTCTTCGGCAGCCACCTTGTTGGGGCCGTTGCCGACGACGGCCCAGTAGCGCTTGGGCGGCGCGAGTCGACGGGCCGCGTCCGCGATCACGTCGCGGCGTGTCAGCACCTCGCGCATGGCGTCGGGGAGTTCTCGGAGCGATGCGAGCAGGTCGGATCGCCGGCGGGCATCACCGATTCCGGTGGCCTCGGCGATCGCGCACGACAGCAGCGCACCGGCCGCCACCTGAGCGTAGAACGCCTTGGTGGAGGCCACACTCATCTCGACGTCGCGGCCGTCGGAGGTGTAGAGGACACCGTCGGCCTTGTCGGTGAGGTCGCTGCTCCGGCGGTTGACGATGCCGATCACCGCGGCGCCACGCGAACGCAACAGATCGACCGTGCGGTTCGTGTCGGTCGTGGTTCCCGACTGGCTGACGGCGATCGCCAGCGTGTCGCTCATGTCGAGACGCATACCGAAGCCCGACAACTCGGTGGCGGTGATCGCGTCGACGTCGAGCCTGGCGTCGGTCAACTCGTCGAGAATCGCTGCGGTGCTCTGCCCGGCGACCGCAGCGGTGCCCTGACCGATCACCCGCACGCGGGTGATCGTGCCGGCGGCGAGCCGGGCGGCGACGTCGGCAGGAAGTGCGCGCTGGCCGACATCGGCGTGCAGGAGACCGTCACGTTCGACGATCTTGCCGCGCAGCGTCTTCGCAAAGCTGAGCGGCGCCTCCGAGATCTCCTTGAGCAGGAAGTGCGGCGCGTCTCCGCGGTTGATGTCCCGGGTGGTGACCTCGGCGGTCACGACATCGGCGGGCGTGACGGGGATGACCGATCCGTCGTAGGCCAGTCGCACGATGCCGTCGAGGTCGCCTGCGTCGGCGCCGTCGAGCACGACGATCTCGCCGCCCTGTTCGCCGTCCATGCGCACGTACCTCGAGGTCTCCTCGACCACGCCGTAGGGCTCGCTCGCCACGATGTAGCAGTCGTCCGCGAGTCCGACGTAGAGGCCCTGGCCGCTGCCGCGCAAGGCGAGAAACAGCCGGGAGGGCGCCGCGGCGCTGGCGACGCCGATCGCCACCGAGCCCTCGAACTCGCAGACGGTGCGCCGGAAGGCCTCGGCCAGGTCGGTCGTGGCGGCGTGCCGTGCGACGAGCGCGGGGATGACCTTGGCGTCGGTGGTGATCGTCGATGCGATCCGCAGCCCGTGGGCGACGCGCAGGTCGGCGTGGTTGTCGACGTCACCGTTCAACGCGGCCACGACGTACGGCGGCTGTGCACCGCCAGGTTGTTCGAGTTCGAACGAGTTGAGCGGATGGGTGTTGGGCTCGCTGATGATGCCGACGCTCGCCCAGCGAGTGTGGCCCAGGATCGCCACCCGGGCGCCCGGCGACTGCACGGCACGCCGGAGCAGCGCATCGGCGTTCAGTGCACGTCGCAGCGCGGCGGTGTTGTCGCCGAGTTCGCCGATCTCGGCGGCGGCCTTGTACACGAACGAGAGGCACTCGTCGGCCTGCACGACCGCTGCCGGACTGGAACAGCGGGTCGGTGCCGCGCTCGGCGACGAGTGCGGCGAGCACGTCGGCTCGATGTCGTGACCCCACACGAACACGTGAAGGCCCGCCGAGTCGCGGCCTCGCACTTCGAGCCGGTCGATCGCCGAGAAGGCCTGTTGCACGGCGAGATATCCGCCGAGCGCAGACGCCGGTGCGTCTCGTCCGGCGAGCGCCTCGACCTCGCGTGCCGAGCGGAGACGATCGTGGCGGATGGCCCACAGGGCGTCCTTGAGATCGATCAGTTCGGCGTTGGCGCGCTCGAGCGCGTCGGCGTCGAGCCGATCGCTGTTGTCGTCGAGGCGGTGCTCGATGTCCGACGCCACGGCATCGAGCCGGTCGAGGCGAGCGGTGATCGCCGCCACCAGGTCGACGTGGCCGGCCAGCGCGAGCACGCCGGGCAGCCCGCGTAGGAGTTCGTCGACGCGGCGCACCTGGGCGGCGGCGCCGACGACATCGGCCGGCACGGCGGAGATCGGGTCCACCGCACGATCGAGTCCGGCGATCAGTTCGGCGGCGTCGGGCGTCGCCCGCGTCGGTGGTCGACTGACGATGCCGATGATGCCGCACATGGCCCGTCAGGCTACTGCCGACTCCGGCCAGGTTCCGGCCGGCCCACAACCCAGCGATGAGCGAACCGACCGGATACCGGCTTTTCGCTCATCGCACGCCGTGAACCCGATGCCAGCGAGGGGTCGGCGGTCAGGTGTCGGGGAGGAGACGGGCGGCTGCGGCGACGGAGTTGGCGACCGACTGGGCCTGGTCGTGGGTGGGAGCCTCGACCATCACCCGAACGAGTGGCTCGGTGCCACTGGCACGAACCAGGATCCGACCGGTGCCACCGAGCTCCCGTTCGGCTGCCGCGATCTCGTCGGCGAGACGGTCGGCGACGTCGGGCAGTCGACGAGCGACGCGCACGTTGACGAGCACCTGCGGCAGCGACGTCATGGCGTCATCGGCGAGCTCGGCGAGTGGGCGACCGGATCGTCGAACGGCGTCGAGCAACGCGACGGCGGTGAGGATGCCGTCGCCGGTGGTCGCGTGGTCGGCGAAGATCACGTGACCGGACTGCTCGCCACCCAGCGAGAACCCACCAGCGGCAAGCGCCTCGAGCACGTAACGATCGCCGACGGCGGTCTCGACCACGTCGATCCCCTCGGCGCGCATGGCGAGGCGGAAGCCCAGGTTGGTCATCACCGTCACGACGACCGTGTCGTGGCGCAACTCTCCGCGAGAGCGGAGGTCCTTGGCCGTGATCGCGATGATGTGGTCACCGTCGACGACCTTGCCGGTGTGGTCGACGGCGATCAGGCGATCGGCGTCGCCGTCGAGCGCGATGCCGACGTCGGCGCCGTGGGCCAGGACCGCGTCGGCGACGAGCGAGGGCGCCGTGGCTCCGCAGCCGTCGTTGATGTTGCGGCCATCGGGCGATGCCGCCACGACGATCACGTCGGCGCCGGCGGCGCGCGAGGACCTCCGGGCCGATCTGGTGTGCGGCACCGTTCGCTGCGTCGAGCACGATGCGAAGCCCGTCGAGGTCCAGCCCTTCGAGGAATCCCACGACGTGCGCGATGTACGCGTCGTGGTCGGCGGTTGCGTCGACGATCCGACCGATCCTCGCGACCACTTGCATCAGCGTCGAGCGCCGCCAGTTCGGCCTCGATGCGACCTTCGACGTCGTCGGCCAGCTTCACCCCGCCGCGGGCGAAGAGCTTGATCCCGTTGTCGGTCCAGGGATTGTGCGACGCCGACACGACGGCACCGATCCCCCCGCGACGTTGGGCTTCGAAGGCAACCTGCGGGGTCGGCGCAACGCCGAGGCGGACGACGTCGAGGCCTTCGAGGGCGAATCCGTCGCACAGCGCACGATCGAGGACGTCGGTGGACTCGCGGGTGTCACCGCCGACCACGACGCTGGCGACGTCGCCGACACCGAGCACCCGAGCCGCGGCACGGCCGAGCCGGGTCGCGAACTCGGTGGTCAGTTCGGTGAGGGCGACACCTCGGACGCCGTCGGTGCCGAACTGCATCGGGCGAACCCGATCAACGCTTGGTGAACTGCGGCGCCTTGCGGGCCTTCTTGAGGCCGTACTTCTTGCTCTCCTTCTTACGCGAGTCGCGCGTGAGGAGGCCGGCCTTCTTCAGAGCCGCACGGCTCTCGGGGTCGATCTCGACGAGCGAGCGCGCGATCGCCAAGCGCAGTGCGCCGGCCTGACCGCTGACGCCACCGCCGTGGATCGACGCGGTGATGTCGTAGTTCTCACGGGTGTCGGTGACGGTGAGCGCCTCGGAGACGACCATCTGCGACACGGCCGTCGGGAAGTACGCGTCGAGCGACTTGCCGTTGATCGTGAACTGTCCGGTGCCGGGGCGGAGCTGGGCCCTGGCGACGGCTTCCTTGCGGCGGCCGGTGGTCTGCGTGAGCGGTGCGGTTCCCATGTGTGTGTCTCTCTGGTGCAATCGGTCGTTCAGCGGGCCTTGGCGGCCGGGATCTCGAGCTTGGTGGGGGTCTGGGCGGCGTGCGGGTGCGTCGGGCCGGCGTACACCTGGAGCTTCAGGAGTTGCTGGCGGCCGAGGGGGCCCTTCGGGAGCATGCCGCGGATCGACTTGCGCACGGCCTCTTCGGGCTTGCGTGCATGCAGGTGGGCGTAGCTCTCGGACTTGATGCCACCGGGGTAGCCGCTGTGGCGGTACACCATGGTGCGCTCGGCCTTGCCTGCCGTCATCACGATCTTGTCGGCGTTGACGATGATCACGTGGTCGCCGGTGTCGATGTGGGGGGCGTAGGTCGGCTTGTGCTTGCCACGCAGGATGCGGGCGACCTCGGTGCAGAGGCGGCCGAGCACGAGGCCGTCCGCGTCGACGACGTGCCATTCACGCTGGATTTCGCTGGATTTGGGAGTGTACGTAGGCATGGCGCAGTCAATCTGTCGAGAGTCGAAGAGTCAGGTATCCCGCATTGGGGAACCGTGAAATGATACGGCGGCCCGGACCCGCCTCCAACCCCGCTCGCACCGCCCGCACGTCGTCGGGACAATAGTCTCAAGTTCGTGCGACGACCTGCCGATGGACCCACATGAGCTACCGGCCGTCCGCACGCGCCGTCGGTGGACCACCTCGCCGACCCGGTGTTCGCCGTCGACTCGACCGGCGTGCTGCGGTACGCGAACGACACCGCCGCCGACGTCCTCGGCTGGGATGCGACCGAACTGCTCGGCACGGGGATGCTCGACCTGGTCCACCCGGACGACGTGACGCTCGCCACGGCAGCGCTGCACACTGTGGTCGACAAGGCCTTCGGCGAGCTGCTCACGCTCCGGGTCCGCACCGGGCGGGGAACCTGGCGCTATCTCGAGTTCCGAGGTGCGTACCGGCAGCCCGGCGATGACGACCCGTTGGCCGGCCTGATCGTCGTCGTCGCCCGAGACGTCACCGATCGCCACCGGCTCGACTTCGATCAGGGCGACACCGAGGTGTTGCGCGCGGTGATGGCGAACATGCACGGCATGGTCGTCCTCGCCGACGCCAGTGGCATGGTCCGTTCCGTGAACGGTGCGGTGACACGGCTGCTCGGCCACGATCCCGAACTGGTGCGTGGTCGGCCGATCATCGACTTCCTCCACGAGGACGACCGCGACACCGTGCTCGACGCGGCGCAGCGTCTCGATCCGCAGGGATCGCTCACGATGGATGCTCGGGTGCTCGACGCCGGTGGCAACCCGATGGTCTGCGAGTTCACCGTCAACAACCTGCTCGACGACCCAGTGGTCGAGAGCTACGTGGTCAGCGCCCAGATCGCGACGTCGCTGGCCGATGCCCGCAATCGAGTCGAGTTCCTCGCGGAACACGACAGCCGCACGGGCTTGCTCAACCGCGACGGCTTCATGCGGGCGGCGCATGCACTGATGCACGAGGGCGGCGGTCTCGGCATCCTCGTGCTCGACATCGTCCACTTCAGATCGATCAACGAGCTCTACGGCGAACCGGTCGGCGACGCCGTGCTCGCAGCGGTCGGCGACCGTATCGATCAGATCCGCTGGCCCGACCTGGTGACCGCTCGATTCGGTGGCGACGAGTTCGTGCTCGCGATCCGGGCCGAGAGCACGAACGCCGTCGAGATGCTCCGCGAGCGCGTCCGGCGCGACGTTGCACGGCCGATCTCGGTGCGCGGCCAGGACGTCAACTTCGACATTCGCACCGCAACCGCGTTCGAGGCGCGTCCCGAGGTGCTCGACGCGTTGTTGGTCAGTGCCAGCAACGAGCTGATGTCGGCGAAGCGTTTCGCCGACCCCGAGACGGGCGGGATCTCGGTCGATGCGATCAACGAACGGCGACGCCAGCTCGAGTTGCTCCGCGCTGCGCTCAGCGACGGTCAGATCCAGCCGTACTTCCAGCCGATCTGTTCCGTCGACGGCACGATCACCGCGGTCGAGGCGCTGGTCCGCTGGGTACACCCGCTACGCGGGGTCCTCGGCGTCGGCGAGATCCTTCCGCTCGCCCAGATGGCCGGCCTCGCCGAGGCCGTCGACGACGAGGTCCTCGAACGTGCCCTGCACTTCGCTGTCCGGCTCGCCAACGCCGGCCATCCCGAGATCGAAGTGCACGTCAACATCGACCCCAAGGTGATGTCGCGGCCTGCCTTCGGGGCGACGTTCCTCGAACGCTGTCGCCGGGCGGGTGCCGACCCCACCCATCTCGTCGTCGAGATCACCGAGACCGATCTGCTGTCGCCGGGAGCGGCATCGCTCGCGAACATGCAGAAGCTCCGGTTCGCCGGCATTCACGTGTCCATCGACGACTTCGGCACCGGCTACTCGTCGCTCGCGCACCTGCTCGAGCTCCCGATCGACGGGGTCAAGATCGATCGCCGCTTCGTGGCCGGCATCGACGTCGACCCGGCCGCGACCAATCTCACCACCGCCATCTTGGGCCTGAGCGACAACCTCAAGCTGAGCTGCGTCGCCGAAGGTGTCGAGCAGCCGTACCAGCGCGAGCGGCTCGCGGAACTCGGCTGCACCGCGTTCCAGGGGTGGCTGTACTCCCCTGCGGTCGCGGCCGACGAGCTGATGGCGATGCTGCCGCGCATCGACCTCGGTGATGTGGCGCCCGTCGCCGACGCTCAGGCGTCCCAGCGCTCGCCGCTGTAGTCGACCGACCACAGCACCAGCCCCGTCGGCGGCGCCACCTGGCCCGCGGCGTTGCGGTCGAGCGCGGCCAGCGTCGCCGGCAGGGAGTCGGCCCGACGCCGACCGAGTCCGACGTCGACGAGCGTGCCGACGATGCTGCGCACCATCTGGTGGCAGAACGACGAGGCGGTGATCTCGAATCGGAGCAACGACGAGCCCCACTGGTCGGTGTCGGCGATTGCCCACCGGGCCGACTGAAGGTGGCGCACGAGACTCGGCTCGTCGAAGCCGGCGCCGGGTTTCGGACGGCGGCAGAACGACGAGAAGTCGTGCTCGCCGAGCAGCGACTGCCGCCGCATCGTCCATCGCGGGAACATCGAGATCCTGCGGCACGTGCCAGGTGGTGCGAGCCAGCAGCGGGTTCGGCACCGGATCGTTCCAGACGTGGTACCGGTACGTGCGACCGGTGGCGGAGAACCGCGCCGAGAACGACGGCTCGGCCCAGGCCACGTCGCGGACGGCGAGGTCGGGGGCGCACAAGCCGTTGACACTGCGTTCGAGGCGGCGCAGGTCGGTCGCTGCGGGCAGTTCACCGGAGACCACCTGTCCCCAGCCGTGGACGCCGGCGTCGGTGCGCCCGGCAGCGGCGAGTTCGACCGGAGTTCTGACGATCGTCTCGACGGCTCGCCGGAGCTCGCCCATCACGGTTCGCACGCCGTCGCTCTCGGCGAACCCGCGGAAGTCGGTGCCGTCGTAGGCGACGGTCAGGCGGACATTGCGCGTGTCGGACACGCGACCGTCACCGTCACCTCACCGTCAGACGAGTTCGATGCGTGCCATCTGGGCGTTGTCGCCCTGGCGCGGACCCATCTTCAGGATCCGGGTGTAGCCGCCGTTGCGCTCGGCGTAGCGCGGGGCCACGTCGTGCACGAGCTTGTAGGTCATCTCCTTGTCGCCGAGGAATGCCTCGATCTGACGGATGCGATGGACCTGCATCGGGCCTTCCTCCTGGGCCTTCTTCGCCTTGGTGATCAGCTTCTCGGCGATCGGGCGGAGGTGCTTGGCCTTGGCCTCGGAGGTGGTGATGGCCTCGGCGGCGAACAGCGACGCGGCGAGGTTGGCCATCATGAGGCGCTGGTGGGAAGCGGAGCTTCCGAAGCGGCGGGAGCGGCGTGGAGTGGGCATCGTTCAATCGTCTTTCGTTACGTGCGTCGCAGCGATCAGCCGCGCAGCGTGAGGCCGCGCTCGTCGAGCTTGGCCTTGACCTCGTCGAGGCTCTTCTGGCCGAAGTTGGTGATGTTCAGCAGGTCGTCCTCGGTCTTGGTCAGCAGCTCGCCGACGGTGTTGACCTGGGCCCGCTTGAGGCAGTTGTTCGGACGCTCCGACAGATCGAGGTCCTCGATCGGGAGGTCGAGGTCGGGCGAGCTGACGGCGGTGTCGACGATCTCGCCGAGCTCGAGGCCCTTGGGCTCGTCGGACATGGTGGCGACGAGGTCGACCAGCGAACGCAGCGTGGCGCCCGCCGAGGCGAGGGCGTCGGCAGCGGTGATCGAACCGTCGGTCTCGATCTCGATCACGAGGCGGTCGTAGTTCGTCGACTGCTCGACGCGGGTCGGCTCGACGTCGAACGCAACCCGGCGCACCGGGCTGAAGATCGCGTCGATCGGGATGACACCGATGACCCGGTTGTCGTCTTCGCGGTTGCTCGACAGGTAGCCACGGCCCTGCTCGACGGTGAGGTCGATGGCGAGGCGGCCCTTGGAGTTGAGCGTGGCGATGTGCAGGTCCTTGTTGAGGACCTCGACGTCGGCCGGGCACTCGATGTCGCCGGCGGTGACCGCACCGGCGCCACGGGCGTCGAGGCGCATCGTGACGGGCTCCTCGGACACCGAGGTGACCACGATGTCCTTGAGGTTCAAGATGATGTCGGTGACGTCCTCGGCGACGCCGGGGATCGTGTCGAACTCGTGGAGGGAGTCGTCGAAGCGCGCCGTGGTGATCGCAGCGCCGGGGATCGACGACAGCAGGGTGCGACGCAGCGAGTTGCCGAGCGTGTGGCCGAAGCCGGGCTCGAGTGGGCCGACGGCGAAACGACCGCGGTTGTCTGACTCCTCACCGAGAGCTTCGATGGTGGGGCGCTGCATGACGAGCATTGGTGCCGGGACCTTTCCGGGTGTTCGAGTGACGAGCTGGCGAAACGGGGACGTACGAGAGACGGGGATTACTTGGAGTAGAGCTCGACGATGAGCGACTCGCGAACGGGCACATCGATGTGCTCACGCTCGGGGAGGCTGCGGACCGTCACGGCCTTGCCGCCGTCGCTGGCCTCGAGCCACCCGACGAGCGAACGGTCGAGGGTGTCGATGTTGTGCTGGATCACGATCATCTTCTGGGCCTTCGGCGACAGCGAGATGACCTGGCCCTTCTTGCAGCGGAAGCTGGCGATGTCGACGCGCTTGCCGTCGACCTGGATCAGGCCGTGGTTCACGAACTGACGGGCCTGCGGGCGGCTCGAGGCCCACCCGGCGCGGTACACGACGTTGTCGAGACGCTGTTCGAGCAGGCGCAACAGGATCTCACCCGTCGGGCCCTGGAGGCGCTGGGCCTCGAGGTAGGTCTTGTGGAACTGCTTCTCGAGCAGGCCGTAGATGTACTTGGCCTTCTGCTTCTCCTGCATCTGGGCGAGGTACTCGCTGCCGGCGTTGCGGCGACGGGTACGGCCGTGCTGGCCAGGAGGGAACGGACGACGCTCGAGTGCCTGACGGCCCTTTTCGTTCTCGAAGATGTTGACCGACAGACGGCGCGAGATGCGCACCTTGGGTCCGGTGTAGCGAGCCATGACTCAGTAACTCCTCAGCCGCGCCGACGCTTGGGTTGGCGGCATCCGTTGTGGGGAACCGGGGTGACGTCCTTGATCGAGGTGACCTCGATGCCGGTCTGCTGGATCGAGCGCACGGCGGTGTCACGACCCGAACCCGGGCCCTTCACCTGCACCTCGGCGCGGCGCAGGCCGTGCTCGATGGCGGCGCGGGCGGCCTTCTCGGCGGCCTGCTGCGCGGCGTAGGGCGTGCTCTTGCGGCTGCCCTTGAATCCGACACCACCCGACGACGCCCAGGCAATGACGTTGCCCTCGGTGTCGGTGATGGAGACGATCGTGTTGTTGAACGAGCTCTTGATGTGCACGATGCCCGTGCTGATGTTCTTGCGGTCGCGCTTGCGCGGACGGCGGCTCGCGGTCTGCTTCGCCATTACTTCCTCACTGCCTTCTTCTTGTTGGCGACGGTGCGCTTGGGACCCTTGCGGGTGCGAGCGTTGGTGTGGGTGCGCTGACCGCGGACCGGGAGGCCCTTGCGATGACGGACGCCCTGCAGGCAGCCGATCTCGATCTTGCGCTTGATGTCGCCCTGCACGTCGCGGCGCAGGTCACCTTCGATCTTCAGGTTCTGGTCGATGTAGGTACGGATGCGGTTGACCTCGTCCTCGGTCAGATTGGAGACCTTGGTGTTGGGGTCGAGTTCGAGCTCCGCGCAGATCTTCTGCGAGGTGGGCAATCCGATTCCGAAGATGTAGGTGAGCGAGATCTCCAACCGCTTTTCGCGGGGGATGTCGACGCCGGCGATACGTGCCATGTGATTTCTCCTGTGCCCCTCAGCCCTGACGCTGCTTGTGACGGGGATTGGTGCAGATGACCATGATGCGACGATGGCGACGGATCACCTTGCAGTTGTCGCACATCGGCTTGACGCTGGGTCGGACTTTCATGGTTGCTCTCTTACTTGTACCTGTACGTGATGCGACCTCGGGTGAGGTCGTAGGGGGTGAGTTCCACCTGCACCTTGTCGCCGGGGAGGATGCGGATGTAGTGCATGCGCATCTTTCCGGAGATGTGGGCCAAGACTTCGTGCCCGTTGTCGAGCGCGACCTTGAACATGGCGTTCGGAAGCGATTCGAGGATCTTGCCTTCCAGCACGATCGCGTCTTCCTTTGGCTTTGGCAGGGGCTTCTCCTCACTCGTTCGTTGTTCCGGCGAGCCGGTGGCGGGCACGACAGCACACAGCTGCGAGCACCAGGGACAGAATTCTCGGCCTGCGAACAGACCGGCGTGTCATGCTAGCGGCGACATCTTCGGAGATCCAATGGCCTGATCCGCCGGATTTCTTCCGTCGTGTGCTATGCGGCCGCCCCCGAGCCGCCAGAACCACGTTTGCGTTGCAGTTCCGGCGGACCGGTCCGCCGAGAACTGTACGCAAACGTGAGGTTGCTAGCGTTCGGCCATGCACGATCTGGTGATTCGCAACGGCACGGTGGTCGACGGAACCGGCGCCGACCGACGTGTCGCTGACGTGGCGATCGAGGGCGACACGATCGCTGCGATCGAAACGCCGGGCACGATCGGGCCGGGCCGCCGCGAGATCGACGCCGACGGGCTGTTGGTCACCCCGGGCTGGGTCGACATCCACACCCACTACGACGGCCAGGTCACCTGGGATCCCGACGTCGCACCGTCGTCGGTGAACGGCGTCACCTCGATCCTGCTCGGCAACTGCGGCGTCGGCTTCGCTCCCGGTGCGACCCGACCAGCACCAGTTCCTGATCGAGCTGCTCGAAGGCGTCGAGGACATTCCCGGCACCGCGCTCAGCGAGGGCATGACCTGGGGCTGGGAGTCGTTCCCCGAGTACCTCGATCTGCTCGACCGGTTGCGCTGGACCGTCGACGTCGGCACCCAGGTTCCCCACGCCGCGCTGCGCACCTACGTGATGGGCGACCGCGGCGCCGACGTCGAAGCCGCCGCCAGCGCCGACGAGATCGAACGGATGTCACAGCTCTGCGAGGAGGCGATCCGCGCCGGGGCGATGGGCTTCACCACGTCGCGGACCTACGTCCACCGCACCTCGCGCGGCCAGCAGATCGGCACGTTGCGCGCGAGCGCCGAGGAAGTGCTCGGCATCGCCACGGCACTGCGACGTGCCGGCACCGGCGTGATCCAGCTGATCTCCGACGCGTACCAGTCGACCGACGACGAGTTGGTCGCCCACGAGATCGAACTGCTCGGCCGCATCGCCACCGAGGTCGGCCGTCCCCTCAGCTTCACGGTGCAGCAGAACGACGACGCGCCCGACCGCTTCCGCCAGCTGCTCGCCGCCATCGACACGTGGAACGCGGCCGGCGCCGACGTCAAGGCCCAGGTCGGCGTCCGCCCCATCGGCGTGCTGATCGGGCTGCAGGCCACGGCCAACCCGTTCATGTTCTGCCCCTCGTACCGGCAGCTGCACTCGCTCACCCACGACGAGCGTCTGGCCCGCCTGCGCGACCCCGACGTGCGGCGCACGCTGCTCGCAGGAACACGCGGCGTCGAGCCCGTCCGGATTCGTCGGCATCCTGCACTCGGGCTACGACCCGCATGTACCCGCTGTCGGACCCCCCGGACTACGAACCGACACCAGCCGACAGCGTTGCCGGGCGTGCGGCAGCGTCGGGCATCGAGCCCGACGAGTTGCTCTACGACCTGCTGCTCGACGGCGACGGCGAGCCGTCTGCTGTACATCCCCCTCATGAACTACGCACGCGGCGACCTCGCCGACGTTCGCGAGATGCTGACGTCGCCCAACGCGATGTTCGGGCTGTCCGATGCCGGCGCACATTGCAACTCGATCTGCGACGGCAGCTTCCCGACCACCGCGATCACCCACTGGACCCGCGACCGGTCCCGCGGCGAGCAACTGCCGCTCGAGTACGTCGTGCACCAGCAGACCCAGCGAACGGCTCGCCACGTGGGCTGGACCGACCGTGGCGTCGTCGCACCGGGGATGCTCGCCGACCTGAACGTGATCGACCACGACCGCCTCACGCTGCACCCGCCGGTCCTCGTCGCCGACCTTCCGGCCGGTGGGACTCGCCTGATGCAGGCAGCCGACGGCTACGTCGCCACCATCAAGCGCGGTGAGGTGATCGCCGAGGGTGGCGAGCTGACCGGGGCCCGGCCCGGTCGCCTCCAGCGCGGCGCCGTGGCCTGAGACCAGGCCCCTTCGCCACCGAGTCCCACAAGTACGTCCATGACCGACTTCGTCGCTGCCCTCGCTTGTCGCGTTCGGCGTCGTCTTCGTCGCCGAACTCGGCGACAAGACCCAACTGCTCGCACTCGACTTCGGTGCACGGTTCTCGCTGCGCACCGTCGCGATCGGTCTCGCCCTCGGCTACGGCCTCGCCAACATCGTCGCCACGATCGTCGGAGGCGTCCTCGGTGCCGCGCTCCCCGACCGACCGATCCAGATCATCGGCGGGGCCGTGTTCCTCGGCTTCGCGGTCCTGGCGGTGCGACGGGCGAGATCCGACGTGCACGACGACGAGGAGGCCGGGCAGGCGGACGCGGTGCACGGCACGACCACTCTGTCCGTGATCGCTTCGATCGCCGGGCTGATCGCCGTCGCCGAAATGGGCGACAAGACTCAGATCGCCGCCGCCACACTGGCGTCGCAGTCGTCACCGGTCGGCGTGTGGATCGGCGCAACGCTCGGTGCGGCGTCGAGTGGAATGGTCGGCGCCGTCGCCGGCAACATGATCGGGCACCGGGTCTCCGCCCGGGCGCTCCAGTTCACCTCCGCCGTGCTCTTCGCCCTCTTCGGCGTGGCCATGCTCGCCGGCTGGTTCTGACCCCGGCCACCGATGAGCGAGAGGCCGCCATCCGGTCGCTTCGCTCATCGCGGGGCGGGTTCGGAGCCGTCAGTTGCGGTTGGCTTCGACGGCCTTGACCAGACGGTCGAAGACGGCGTCGGGGTGGCCGATGCCGTTGATCACCACGAGGCGGTTCTGATCGCCGTAGTGCTTGATCAACGGGAACGTCTGCTCCTCGTACAGGTCGAGACGCCGGTTGACCGACTCGGGTGTGTCGTCGGCACGCTGCTGGACGTCACCGCCGCACACGTCGCAGATCCACGGGTCGGGATCGTTGCCGGTCGAGGTGTAGTTGGTGCCGCAGTCGCGGCACACCCGGCGGGCGGAGATGCGCTCGAGCACGATCTCACGCGGCACGTTCAGGTCGAGCACCACGTCGATCGGACGGTTGTCGGCGATCGCGTCGAGTGCGTCGGCCTGCTCGATCGTGCGCGGGAACCCGTCGAGGATGTAGCCACGGGTCGACGCATCCGGCGCCGACAGCCGCTCGTCGACGAGGCCGATCATGATCTCGTCGCCGACGAGTCCGCCGGCGTCCATCACCTGCTTGGCCATCAGGCCGAGCTCGGTGCCCTCGCGCACGGCGGCACGCAGCATGTCACCGGTGGAGATGTGCGGAACGACGAAGTGCCGGGACAACCGCACGCACTGCGTGCCCTTGCCGGCACCCTGTCGCCCGAGGATGATGAGGCGGGCGCCGGGGATCACGGCAGACCTACTTGAGGAATCCCTCGTAGTTGCGCAGCGTGAGCTGGCTGTCGATCTGACGCATCAGTTCGAGTGCGACACCGACCGAGATCAGCACGCTGGTGCCGGCGAACCCGAAGGAGTTGATGCCGGCGATGATCAGCAGGATGTACGGCAGCACGGCGATGATCGCGATGAACACGGCGCCGGGCAGCGTGATCCGGTTGACGGCCTTGGCGAGGTATCGCTCGGTCTGCGGACCGGGGCGGACACCGGGAATGAAGCCGCCCTGTCGACGCAGCTGGTCGGCCTGACGCACCGGGTCGAAGGCGATCGAGTTGTAGAAGTAGGCGAACGCGATGATCATCAGGGCGAAGATCGTGATGTACACGAAGTTCTGCGGGTTGACGATGTAGCGATCGACGAACTGGGCGATCTCGCCACGCCATCCCTCGCCCGACCCGAGGAACTGCGAGAAGATCACCGGCAGCAGCAGGATCGAGCTGGCGAAGATGATCGGGATGACGCCGGACTGGTTGACCTTCAACGGGATGTAGGTGTTCTGTCCGCCCATCATCCGCCGGCCGACGACACGTTTCGCGAACTGCACCGGGATGCGGCGCTGCCCGAGTTCGACGTAGACCACCGCCACGATGATCGCCAAGGTGAGCACGATCATGGCGACGAACCAGAACACCTTGTTGAGCTGCAGGATGCTCCAGAAGCCGCCCGGCAGGCTGGCGACGACCGACGCGAAGATGATCATCGACATGCCGTTGCCGATGCCGCGCTGGCTGATGAGTTCGGCCATCCACATCAGCACCGCGGTGCCGGCGACGAGCGTCGGGATGATCAGGTAGCCGCGCGGCCACACGCCGTCGGGGAGCAACGGCACCGTCGGCGCTGCGCTCGCGGCCGAGAAGAACGCCGTGCCGCGGCCCGTTCCGAAGATGAACACGAGACCGGTCGCCTGCAGCGTGGCGAGGCCGATCGTGACGTAGCGGGTGTACTGGGTGATCTTGCGCTGGCCGACCGCACCCTCCTGCTGCAGCTCCTCGAGCTTGGGGATCACCACACCGAGCACCTGCATGATGATGCTTGCCGTGATGTACGGCATGATGCCGAGCGCGAAGATCGAGAAGCTCTCGAACGCGCCACCGGAGAACAGGTTCAAGAATCCGAGCGCGCCCTGCTGGTTGGCGGACTCACGGAGCTGCTCGATGGCGATCGGGTCGACACCGGGCACCCGGATCGCCACACCGAGCCGGTAGACGGCCACCATCGCGACGACGAACAGGAGCTTGTTGCGAAGGTCGTGGACCTTCAAGATGTTCGCCAGCTGCGAGAACACTCAGAACACTCCTGCTGGTGTGAAAGTCGGCGTCGGGATGACGTGCGGGATGGACGATGCTGGTCAGCGGTTGGCGAACTGGTTGCCCTGGACGGCGGGCCGACCGGCCTTGCCCTCTTCGTGGAAGGGAAGTTCGATCAGCGTCACCGTACCGCCTGCAGCCGTGACGGCTGCTTCAGCTGCGGCAGAGATCGCGTGCACGTGGAGATCGACCTTGGTCGAGATCTCACCGCGGGCGAGCACCTTCACGAACGACTTCTTGCGCACCACACCGTTGGCGACGAGCGCCTCGGGGGTCACGGTCGTCTCGCCCGTCGTCTCGACGAGCGCGTCGATCGCGTGCAGGTTGACGGCCTGGTACTCGACGCGGAACGGGTTGTTGAACCCCTTCAACTTCGGCACGCGCTGCTTGAGAGGCGTCTGGCCACCCTCGAAACCGCGGGCGACGGTGTTGCGGGCGCGCTGGCCCTTGGAGCCACGGCCGGCGGTCTTGCCGCCCTTGCCGCCGGTGCCGCGACCGACTCGCTTCGCGTTCTTCGTGGCGCCGGGTGCCGGCGCGAGGTCATGGACCTTCATGGTCAGCTCTCTTTCGTGTCGCTGCGTCGGACACCTCGAGGAGGTGCGGGACGCGGGCGATCATGCCGCGGATCTCCGGACGGTCGGGCAGGGTGTTGGTCGAGCCGATCTTGCCCAGGCCGAGGGCGCGCAGGGTGCCGCGGTGCTTGGGCTTGGTGCCGATCGACGACTTGACCTGCGTGACGGTGATGGTGGACTCGCTCATTCGGCACCTCCGGTGGTGGCAGCGGCCGCACCGGCAGGCTCTTCTGGCGCTCGTTGTAGGCGTTGAGCAGACCCTTGGGCACGAACTCCTCGGCGGGCAGGCCACGGCGGGCCGCGATCTCGTCGGGACGCTGCAGCGACTTGAGACCGGCCACGGTGGCGCGGGCGACGTTGATGTGGTTGGCCGAGCCGAGCGACTTGCAGAGCACGTCGTGCACGCCGGCCTCTTCGAGGATGACGCGGGCGGCGCCACCGGCGATCACACCGGTACCGGGCGCTGCGGGCTTCATCATGACCTTGCCGCCACCGGTGGTACCGAGGACGGGGTGGATGATCGTGCAGCCGGCCATCGGGACCTCGAAGAGGTTGCGCTTGGCTTCCTCGGTGCCCTTCTGGATCGCGAGCGGCACTTCCTTGGCCTTGCCGTAGCCGAGACCGACACGGCCGTTGCCGTCGCCGATCACCACGAGCGCGGTGAAGGAGAACCGACGACCGCCCTTGACGACCTTGGCCACGCGGTTGATGGTGATGACGCGCGACTCGCGCAGACCGCTGTCGTCGCCGTCGCGGCTGTCACGACCATCGCGACCGTCGCGACCGCGGTTGTCGCGGCTGTCGCGACCACCGCCGCGGTTGTCACCGGGATTGTTGGTGGGAATGCCATCAGAACTCCAGTCCTGCTTCACGGGCGGCGGACGCCACGGCGGCGATCCGGCCGTGGTAGGCGAACCCGCCACGATCGAACACGACCTTGTCGACACCGGCGGCCTTGGCACGCTCGGCGATCAGCTGGCCGACGCGGGAAGCCGCCTCGACGCTCGAACCCGAACCCGCGGCACGCAGGTCGGCTTCGTTGGTGGACGCCGCCGCCAGCGTCGTGCCGGCGTCGTCGTCGATGACCTGCACCGACAGGTGCTTGTTCGAGCGGTACACGGCCAGACGGGGACGTGCGGCGGTGCCGTGGATCTTCTTGCGGACACGGCGGTGGCGGCGGATGCGGCCACTGCGGCGTGCTTCGGCGATCTTGGTCATGAAACGCTCCGTTACTTCTTTCCGGCCTTGCCGGCCTTGCGCACCACTCGCTCGCCCGCGTAGCGGACGCCCTTGCCCTTGTACGGCTCGGGCTTGCGGATGCTGCGGATGTTGGCGGCCACCTGGCCGACCACTTCTTTGTCGATGCCCGACACGATGACCTGGGTCTGGGCGGGCACCTCGAAGGTGATGCCCTCGGGCGCCTTGACGTCGACCGAATGGCTGAAGCCCAGGTTGAGACGCAGTGCGTTCGGGCCCTGCGCCTCGGCGCGGTAACCGACGCCGACGATCTCGAGATTCTTGGTGAACCCGTCGGTGACGCCGATGACCATGTTGTTGACCAGGCTGCGGGTGAGCCCGTGCATGGCCTTGGTCTTGTTCTCGTCGTTCGGGCGTTCACACACGAGCGTGTCGCCGTCCTGGGTGATCGTGATGGTGCCGGGGATCTCACGTTCGAGGGTGCCCTTGGGCCCCTTGACCGAGATGGTGCGGCCGTCGACCTTGACGTCGACGCCTGACGGCACCGTGATGGGTGCTTTTCCGATGCGGGACATGGTTCCTACTTCTCCTTGGCTCCGGCCCGGATCACCAGACGTAACACATGACCTCGCCGCCGACGTTGCGCTTGCGCGCCTCGCGGTCGGTCATGAGGCCCTGGGAGGTGGACAGGACGGCAACACCGAGGCCACCGAGGACTCGGGGGACGGTGTCGGCGTTGCGGTACACGCGCAGGCCCGGCGTCGAGATGCGACGCAGGCCCATGATCGTGCGGTCACGATCGGGCGAGTACTTCATCTTGATGGTCAGCACCTCACCGACGCCCTTGGGCGACGGCGCGGTCTCGAAGCTCTCGATGTAGCCCTCCTTGCGGAGCACTTCGGCGAGGGCGACCTTCTGCTTGGACGAGGGCATGCGCACCTCGTCGTGCTTGGCGGTGTTCGCGTTGCGGACCCGCGTGAGCATGTCGGCGATGGGATCGGTCATCATGATGGTTGTCTCCTCACCAGCTCGACTTCGTCAGACCGGGGATCTCGCCGGCGTGTGCGAGCTCGCGCAGGCACAGACGGCAGAGGCCGAACTTGCGGTAGACCGAACGGGCCCGGCCGCAGCGGCGGCAGCGGGTGTAGCCGCGAACCTTGAACTTCGGCTTCGCGTTGGCCTTGTTGATCAGTGCTTTCTTTGCCATGTCGTCGCCTCAGCTCACTTCTTCTTGCCGCCGTAGCGAGGGCCACGGTTCTTCTTCTTGCGGGGCTCGTTGTCGGCGTCGGCACCCTTCTTGAACGGGAAACCGTACGCATCGAGAAGCGCCTTGGCGCTCTCGTTGTCCTTGGCGGTGGTCACGATCGTGATGTCCATGCCACGCTGCTGATCGGCCTTGTCGGGATCGATCTCGGCGAACATCGTCTGCTCGTTGAGCCCGAAGGTGTAGTTGCCGTGTCCGTCCCACGAGTTCGCAGGCAGACCTCGGAAGTCACGGATACGAGGGATGGCGACCGAGATCAGTCGGTCGAGGAACTCCCACATGCGGTCGCCACGCAACGTCACCTTGACGCCGATGGCCTGACCCTCACGCAACTTGAAGTTGGCGATCGAGGTACGGGCCTTCGTGACGATCGGCTTCTGGCCGGAGATCACGGTGAGGTCGTTGACGCAGCCTTCGATCAGCGACGGCTGACCGGCGGCGCGACCGACGCCCATGTTGATCACGATCTTCTCGAGCGCCGGGACCTGCATGACGTTCTGGATGCCCAGTTCCTCTTGCAGCTTGGCCTTGATCTCGTCGTTGTAGCGCGCCTTCAGGCGTGGGATGTCAGTGGCAGTCGCGGTGCTCATCCGATCACCTCTCCGCTCGGGCGGGCGACGCGCACCTTCGTGCCGTCGTCCTGGATCTTGTAACCCACACGGACCTTCTTGCCCTTGTGGACGAGCATCACGTTGCTCACGTCGAAGGGCAGATCCTTCTCGATGATGCCCCCGGCCTCATTGGCGCGGCGGGCCTTCTGATGCTTCGACGCGGTGTTCACACCGTGCACGATGATCTTGTTGGTCTTCGGGAAGACGAAGGCGACCTCGCCCTGCTTGCCCTTGTCCTTGCCGGTGATCACCTCGACGGTGTCACCCTTCTTGAGTTTCATCACAGCACCTCCGGTGCCAGCGACACGATGCGCATGAACTTGCGGTCACGCAGCTCGCGGCCGACCGGGCCGAAGATGCGCGTGCCGTGTGGTGTGAGGTCGTCCTTGATCAGCACGGCCGCGTTCTCGTCGAAGCGGATGTAGCTGCCGTCGGGACGACGCTTCTCCTTCTTGGTACGGACGACGACGCACTTGACGACTTCGCCCTTCTTGACGCCGGCGCCGGGCATCGCGTCCTTGACCGTGGCGACGAAGACGTCACCGATCGAGGCGTAGCGACGGCGGGTGCCACCGAGGACCTTGATGCAGAGCACTTCCTTGGCGCCGGAGTTGTCGGCGACGCGAAGCCGGGATTCCTGCTGGATCACCGTGCCACCTTCTTTCGCTGGTCGCTGCGCTCGCTCACTTGGCCCGCTCCAGCACATCGGTGATGCGCCAGCGCTTGTTCTTGCTGAGCGGACGGGTCTCCATCACGCGGACCTTGTCGCCGATGTTGACGTCGTTGGTCTCGTCGTGGGCGTACAGCTTCTTGGTACGCAGCACGAACTTGTTGTACTTGGCGTGACGCACACGATCGACGACGGCCACGACGGCGGTCTTGTCCATCGCGTTCGACACGACCACGCCTTCGCGGGTCTTGCGAGCGTTGCGCTCGGGTGCGTCGGTTGAGGTTGTGGTTGCTTCTGCATGTCTGTCTCGTCACTGTCCGGCCTCGGCCGCAGCGATCTCTCGCTGGCGGATGAGGGTGTTGATACGAGCGACCTGCTTGCGCACCTTGCCGATCTCGGCGGTGTTCTCGAGCTGGCCGGTCGCGTTGCGGAAACGCAGGTTCAGCGCCTCTTGCTTGGTGGCCTTGAGTTCGTCGATCAGCTCACCGAGGCTGAGCTCGACCAGGTCGTTCTTCTTCGCCATGTCAGATCTCCTCCTCACGGGTGACGATCGCGGGCCTTGATCGGCAGCTTCTGGATCGCCTTGTTGAGGGCGGCCTTGGCCAGTTCCTCGTTCGGGTACGACAGCTCGAACAGCGTGCGGCCGGGCTT
>CAVPIC010000005.1:0-228691 GCA_963704915.1 Ilumatobacteraceae bacterium
GGGTCGACGGCGACGTCCGCGCCGCGAGGTCGTCGAATCAGCTTGCGATGAGCGAAGTGGCGCCATCCGGGCGGTTGGCTCATCGCTGGGTGGTGCGGTCAGACGCCGATGGCGTGGTAACCGCCGTCGACGTGGATGATCTCGCCGGTGGTGGCGGGGAACCAGTCGGACAGCAGTGCGATCACGGCGCGCGCGACCGGTTCGGAGTCGGTGACGTCCCAGCCAAGTGGCGCGCGGTCGTCCCAGACGTCCTCGAACTTCGAGAAGCCGGGGATCGACTTGGCGGCCATCGTCTTGATCGGGCCGGCGGCGACGAGGTTCGACCGGATGCCGCGAGGGCCGACCTCTTTGGCCAGGTAGCGCGACACGCTCTGCAGCGCGGACTTGGCGACGCCCATCCAGTTGTAGGCGGGCCACGCCTGCCGGTTGTCGAAGTCGAGGCCGACGAACGAACCGCCTTCGCCCATCAGGGGAAGGAACGCGTCCGCCAACGCCTTCAGGGAGTAGGCCGAGATGTGCATGGCGACGGCGACGTCGTCCCACTGCGCGGCGAGGAAGTCGTCGCCGAGGCAGACCTCCGGAGCAAACCCGATGGCGTGGAGCACACCGTCGACGTGACCCCACTTCTCGGCCAGCGCTTCGCGGACCGCCACGCCGTGTTCGGGCACGGTCACGTCGAGTTCGAACACGTCGATGTCGTCGCCGAGCTTTCGTGCGGTTCGCTGGGTCAGCTTCAGTGCTCGGCCGGCGCCGGTGAGCACGATGTCGGCCCCCTCGGCTCGGGCGAGCCGGGCCACACCGAAGGCCAGCGAGGCGTCGGTCAGGACGCCGGTGATCACGATCTTCTTGCCGTCGAGCAGACCCATGCACCGGACCGTAGATGATCGGTGCCGCCGACGTGGGCCCCTTGGTGATTCCGGCCGTCGGTGTGCCACGCTGTCGCTATGCGCATCGGCATCTTCGGCGGAACCGGACCAGCAGGCAGCGGACTCGCTGCGCGACTCGCGAGCATCGGCTACCCGTGCGTGATCGGCTCCCGTTCGAAGTACCGGGCCATGGAGACCGTCGATGAACTCGTGGGCAAGTGGCCGCACCTCGCCGATCTCCTCGAGGCCGGCGACAACGCAGCGGCTGCCGAGTGCGACATGGTCGTGATCGCGACGCCCTGGGACTCGGCGGCCAGTACCGCGCAGGAGAACGAGGAGGCGCTCGCCGGCAAGATCGTGATCTCGATGGCGAATGCGTTGGTGCGGGTCAACAAGGAGTTCCAACCGCTCGTGCCGCCGCGCGGCAGCGTGGCCGCGCACGTGCAAGCAGCGGTCCCCCGTTGTCGGATCGTGGCGGCGTTCCATCACCTCCCCGCGGCCGAGCTGGGCTTGATCGATCACCCGATCGATTCCGACGTGCTCATCTGCGGTGACGACCCCGCGGCGGTCCGCGAGGTCAGCAAGATCGTCGAGGACTTCCCGGGTTGCCGTCCGCTCGACGCCGGTGAATTGTCGAACGCCACGGCGATCGAGGCGTTCACCGCGGTGTTGCTCCAGCTCAACGTCCGCTACAAGACGCGGGTCGCGCCGAAGCTGACGGGAATCAAACGCGACCCTCGCGTTGTTGACGCCGGGTGATGCAGCTCTACGACACCGCGCGGCGCGCCATCGTGGCGTTCGAACCGAACGACCACGTGCTGATGTACACGTGCGGGATCACGCCGTACGACGCCACGCACCTCGGGCACGCGGCCACGTTCATCGCCTACGACGTGCTCCAGCGGCGCCTGATCGACAAGGGTCACACCGTGCGGTGCATCCGCAACGTCACCGATGTCGACGACCCCTTGTTCGCCAAGGCCCGTGAGCTCGGAATCCACTACCTCGACCTGGCTGCGGGCGAGGAAGCGCGTTTCGAACGTGACATGGAGGCGCTCAATGCGCTGCCTGTCGCCGCGGCGCCTCGTGCGTCGTCGGCGATTCCGGACATCCGGGGCTTCATCGGCATGGTGCTCGACCGTGGCTACGCCTACGAGGCGGGCGGGTCGGTGTACTTCGACGTGTCGAAGTTCGGGTCGTTCGGCTCGCTGAGTCACTACAGCGACGACGAGATGCTCGTGCTCGCCAAGGAGCGCGGCGGCAACATCGACGATCCCAACAAGCGCTCGCCGCTCGACTTCGTGCTGTGGCATCCATCAGCGTCCGACGAGCCGTCGTGGGACACGATGTGGGGTGCCGGTCGCCCGGGCTGGCACATCGAGTGCTCCGCGCTCGCGCTGCGCGAGCTCGGGACCACCATCGACCTGCACGGCGGGGGAGCGGACCTCATCTTCCCCCATCACGAGTGTGAGCGCGCCCAGTCCGAAGCTGCGACCGGCGAGCCGTTCGTGACCCACTGGATGCACACCGCCCTGATCCACAAGGACGGCGAGAAGATGTCGAAGAGCCTCGGCAACCTCGTGTTCGTCGATCAGCTCCGCGAGACGTGGGACCCTCGGGCGATCCGCCTGGCGATCATCGAGCACCACTACCGCACCGAGTGGGAGTGGAATGACGAGCTGATGCCGCGCAACTCGGCCCGACTCGAGGCCTGGAACGAACGCGCCGGCTCGAACCCCGACCTCCTCGACGAGGTGCGCGGGTGCCTCGACGACGATCTCGACACGCCAGGCGCGATCGCTGCGATCGACGACGCCGCGCGACGCGGCGCCGGCGTCGCCGAGGCTGCCGCCCTGCTCGGCGTCGACCTCGACTGAATCGGCTGTTGACACGAAGTTCACGGTTTGGCCTTCACTTGCGCGATCGTGCGGTCTACTCTGCAGGCATGACGTCACAGCCGGGAGCAGGAGCGATGCAGCAGCGCGTGCGCCGCATCGGCCGTCCCGTCGCTGCTCGCCTGTGGAACATCGAACTGAGCGGCTACGAACGCCTGCCGGTGTCCGGCCCGGCGATCCTGTGCCCGAACCACGTCAGCTTCCTCGACTCGGCATTCCTGATGCTGACCGTGCCGCGCAACATCTCCTTCGTCGGCAAGGCCGAGTACATGGACTCGTGGAAGACCAAGTACCTGTTCCCGGCGATGGGGATGATCCCGATCGATCGGTCCGGTGGCGACAAGAGCACCGCTGCACTCGACGCAGCCGAAGCGGTGCTCCGCCGCGGCGAACTCTTCGGGATCTTCCCCGAGGGCACTCGCAGCCGCAACGGCAATCTCCACAAGGGCCGCACGGGCGCGGCCCGTCTGGCGATGAAGCTCGACTGCCCGATCTTCCCGGTCGGGGTGATCGGCACCGACGAGATCCAGCCGCCGGACGCGAAGATGCCCAAGCTGTTCAACAGCTGCCAGATCAAGATCGGCCGCCCGATCCGTCCCGAGCGATACCGCGGTCGCGGCGCCGAGCACATCGCGTGGCGCTCGATGATCGACGAGGTGATGTTCGAGATCCGCGAACTCACCGGACAGACCTACGTCAACACCTATGCCGGTTCGACAGCGGAGACCGAACCGACCGTTGCTGCGAGGGTCGCATCGGTGTCCGAGCCGAACCCGATTCCGGTCGTCAACTCGAACTCGGCGATCGAACGCGAGCTCACCCTGGTCGCCGGGAACTGACCCCGTCCGGCAACTCACCCGTCGGACGGTCGCGGCTGCTCCTATCCTGAGGGCCGCATGTCGAACATCACGGTCTCACTCCCCGACGGCTCCGTTCGCGAACTGGCCGACGACGCCACCGCACTGGACCTGGCCGCCGCCATCGGCTCCGGCCTGAAGAAGGCAGCGGTCGCTGCGGTCGTCGACGGACAGGAGACCGACCTCACCGCACCGCTGCGCGACGGCGCCACCGTCGCGATCATCACGGCGGGTACGCCCGATGGCCGCCACGTGCTGCGCCATTCGACCGCGCACGTGATGGCACAGGCGGTGACTCGGTTGTTCCCCGGCGCCAAGTTCTCGATCGGGCCCGCCATCGACAACGGCTTCTACTACGACTTCGAACTGCCCGGCGGGGCGACCTTCAGCGACGACGACCTCGAGCGCATCGAGGCAGAGATGCGCGAGATCGTGAAGGCGAACCAGCCGTTCGTGCGTTCGGAGATGTCGATGGCCGAGGCCAAGGAGCTCTTCGCCGACCAGCCGTACAAGGTCGAGATCATCGAGCGCGTCGAGTCGGCGGAGTCCGACAACGAGGATGCCGCCGAGGTTGGCGAGGGCGGCGTGATCAGTGCCTACCGCAACACCGATTCCTTCGTCGACATGTGCGTCGGCCCCCACGTGCCCTCCACGGGCAAGCTGGGCTTCTTCAAGCTGCAACGTGTGTCCGGCGCCTACTGGCGCGGCAACGAGAAGGGCCCGATGCTGCAGCGCATCTACGGCACCGCCTGGGAGTCGAAGCAGGCACTCGCCGACCATCTCCACCAGCTCGAGGAGGCCGCCAAGCGTGATCACCGCAAGCTGGCCACCGAACTCGACCTGTTGAGCTTTCCGCACGAACTCGGCGGCGGCCTGGCGGTCTGGCACCCGAAGGGTGCCATCGTGCGCAAGCTGATGGAGGACTACAGCCGGACGCGCCACGAGCACGGCGGCTACGAGTTCGTGTACACGCCGCACTTGGCGAACGGCAAGCTCTTCGAGACCTCCGGCCATCTCCAGTGGTATGCCGACGGGATGTACCCGCCGATGGAGATGGACAACGGCACGTACTACATGAAGCCGATGAACTGCCCGATGCACTGCTTGATCTTCCGCAGTCGCCAGCGCAGCTACCGCGAACTGCCGCTGCGGCTGTTCGAGCTCGGCAACGTCTACCGCTACGAGCGCGCCGGCACGCTGCACGGCCTGATGCGCATCCGCGGCTTCACGCAGGACGACAGCCACATCTACTGCACCAAGGAGCAGATGGCGACCGAGGTTGCGAGCCTGCTGGACTTCGTGCTGTCGGTGCTGCGGGCGTTCGGGTTCGACGACTTCACGTTCAACCTGTCGACGAAGGACCCGGAGAAGTACATCGGCGACGACGAGATCTGGGACGAGGCCACCGAGGCGCTACGCCAGGCGCTCGACTCCCACGGCCTCGACTACGCCGTCAAGGACGGTGACGCCGCGTTCTACGGACCGAAGATCGACATCGACGTCAAGGACGCGATCGGGCGGTCGTGGCAGCTGTCGACGATCCAGGCCGACTTCCAGCTCCCGGAGCGCTTCGACCTCGAGTACGTGGGCGCCGACAACGGCCGCCACCGTCCGATCATGTTGCACCGCGCCCTGTTCGGCTCGATCGAACGGTTCTTCGGCGTGCTCCTCGAGCACTACGCCGGAGCGTTCCCCACGTGGCTCGCACCGACGCAGGTGCGGGTGCTCGCCGTGGCCGAAGCCCACGAGCCGTATGCGGCAACGGTCGTCGACGCGCTCGTCGCTGCCGGCGCACGCGTCGACACGTCGCCGGCTGACGACGGACTCGGCAAGCGAATCCGCAACGCCAAGCTCGAGAAGATCCCGTACGTGCTCGTCGTCGGCGACGACGACGTCGCAGCAGGCTCGGTCGGGGTCAACCCGCGAGGCGGCGAGGTCGAGCGAGGTGTCCCGCTCGGAGCGTTCGTCGATCAGTTCCTCCAAGAGATCGCCGACGCCGAATCGGCGGCGCTCGACGCCTGAGCATGTTGGAGCGCATCTGGTCGGGGTGGCGGTCGAGTTACGTCAGCGCCGCGCCCGTCCGCAACGGCGACGAGGCGAGCGTGCCGGGCAGTGTGTTCACACGGTTGTTGCGGTCCGGGGCACCAGACTCAGAGACCCACATCGTCCACCGTGGCGACACGTGCTTCGTGGTCGTGAACCTGTTCCCGTACACCCCCGGCCATCTGCTGGTCGTGCCGTACCGCGAGGTCGCCGACCTCGACGGTCTGACCCCGCACGAGACGACCGATCTGTGGGCCACGGTCACCGACGCAGTCCGCATCGTGCGCTCGGTGTACGCCCCCGACGGTCTGAACGTCGGGCTCAACCTGGGCCGTCCCGCAGGGGGCTCGGTGCCGGACCACCTGCACGTCCACGTGGTGCCGCGCTGGACCGGGGACTCGAACTTCATGTCGGCGATCTCGAACACCCAGACGCTGCCCGAGGCGCTCGTCGACACCGCCGCGAAACTCCGCGACGGCTGGGCAGCAGCCGCGCCAGACGGTCAGTAGCCTTGCTGCGATGACCGACGACCTCCGTGACGAGCTGCCTGCGGATCTCGATCCGTCGGTGTTCGTCGGCCCGTATCAGTTCCCCGACAACAGCCGGCGGCGGTGGCCCGGTGTGCTCTACCTCGTGATCGCTGCGATCTGCGTCGGGATCTACGTGGGCTTCGAGGACGCCGCCATCGTCAACGAGGGATGGCTCGTCGCTGCCGTCGTCCTTGGCGCCGTCGGGGTGTTCTCGATCACCAGCGGTTGGAGGATGCACGTCGACGAGACCGAGGCACTCGTCGCCGCCCAGCAGGCCCTGGGCTTCCCGGTCGGTCATGCGTCGGCGCAGCAGGTCTGGCGTGGTCTGCGCAGCCGCCCGACGTGGCGGGTGTTGTGCTACTCCGCCGACGAACCGCCGTCCGAGCGCGGACTCGTGCTCGTCGACGCCATCGACGGCCGGGTCATCGAACACCTCCGCGAGAAGAATCCGGAACTCGACAACCCCGATCTCTCCGCCGAGTCGCGATAGCGTCGCTTCGATGTTCGACGGCAAGTTCCGTGGTCCGGTCGACAAGGCCGTCAAGCCTGTTGGCGCCGCGCTGCGCAAGACGGGCCTCACCCCCGACCACCTGACGATTCTGGGGCTGCTCGTCGGCGTCGGTGCCGCGGTCGCCATCGGCCTCGGCCAGCTTCGTCTGGGTCTGTTGCTGGTGATTCTCGCCGCACTGCCGGATCTCCTCGACGGTGCCCTCGCCAAGGCGTCCGACACTGCGAGCCAACGCGGCGCGTTCTTCGACTCCACCGTCGACCGCATCACCGACGCGCTCCTCCTCGGCGGCATTGCCTGGTACCTCGCGAGCGAGGAGTCGCCGCACATGGCGCTGCTGCCCTACGCGGTCATGGCGGTGTCGAGCCTGATCAGCTATCAGCGAGCCAAGGCGGAATCGCTCGGCATCGACGCCAAGGGCGGGTTGATGGAACGTGCCGAGCGGATCATCGCCATCTGCCTCGGCCTGCTGATCCCGGTACTGCTCATCCCGATCCTGTGGATCATGCTCGTACTCACCTCGATCACGGCGATCCAGCGGTTCGTGAAGGTCTGGAAGCAGGCGGCGGTCGCTCCGGTCACCGCCGCGAAGATCGAGATGCGTCGGTCTCGGCGCCAGAGCCGTCGGGTGGCGCGCACCGAGCGGCGTCGTACCCGGGTGCCGCGCCGGCCGACCTGAGTTGTGCCGTCGCGACCGATCACCGATCCCCGCCGGTTCGTCGACCTGGCGACCACGTCGTCGTACCGGTTCGGCGCGGCAGCAGCCCAACTGATGCCGGCACGGGTGGCCGCCGGGCTGACGGCGCCGTTCGGCGTCGGTGCCAACGTCGCGAGCCGCGAGCGCCGCGAGATGATCGGTCGTCATCTCCAGCGCGTCGATCCCACCCTCAGCGGGCTGCGGCTGCGCCGGGCGGTCCAGGAGGCCTTCGACTCCTATGCGCACTACTGGCTCGAGAGCTTCCGGCTGCCGAACCTCTCCGCTGCCACGGTCGAGCGGGGCTTCGACGTCGACGGCTACGACAACATCGTCACGGCGCTCGAGGGCGGCAACGGCGTGATCCTGGTCCTGCCGCACCTCGGTGGCTGGGAGTGGGCGGGCCGCTGGATCGCCGAGCAGGGTCACCAGATCACCGTCGTGGTCGAGAAGATCGAACCACCGGAGCTGTTCGAATGGTTCGTCGAGCTCCGTTCCGCGCTCGGCATGCACGTGGTGCCGTTGGGCGCTGGTGCGGGCACCACGGTGATGCGAGCGCTCAAGGACAACCACGTCGTGTGCCTGCTCGCAGATCGTGATCTGCAGGGCGGCGGCCCCGAGGTCGAGTTCTTCGGCGAGCGGACCACGATGCCGGCGGGTCCGGCGACGCTGGCGCTGCGGACCGGGGCCCCGATCCTGCCGACCGCCGTCTACTTCACCGGGCGTGTCGACGGGCACTTCGCCTGGGTGCGGCCGCCGCTTGCGGTCGAGCGGGTCGGCAAACGGCTCCGAGACGACGTCGAGCGCATCACTCAGGACCTCGCGCGTGAACTCGAGCTCCTGATCCGCCGTGCGCCCTCGCAGTGGCACATGTTCCAGCCGAACTGGCCGAGTGATCCGGGGTACGGGCACGACGATCAAGTCGGCTGAGCGTTCTGCCGAAGAGACAGCATCGACAACGCTGACACATATCCGGTGGCAGGGCGCGCCCGCCTCGTAATCGCGATCGCGGTTGCGCTCACGGCGCTGTACTTCGTGTTGCCCGAGGCTGCGGCTGCGGAGGCGATTCGCGTCCTCGCTCCGGCGATCGGTGCGGGTGCCGTCTGCGTCGGAATGGCCGCTCACCAGCCGCGACGCGTGCTGGCATGGACGCTGGCGGCCGTTTCGCTCGGCCTGCTCGCCGGTGCACAGTTGATCTGGGCGCGTCTCTACTTCGGCGGATCGGCGACCTTCCCGTCGGTGGGCGACGCGCTGCACCTCGTGTCGGCGAGTCTGCTCGTGATCGCACTCGCCATGTTGGGGCGGGACTCGTCGCCCGACGACGACTCGTTGGGACCGATCGAGACCACCATCGTCGGCGTCGCTGTGGGCCTCGGGGTGTGGCTCGCTGTGGTCGAGCCCTATCTGGCCGATCGTGGCCTGGCATTCGGTGACCGGGTGTGGGCAGTGCTCGTCCCGATGGTCGACGCGCTCGCCCTCGCGATCGCGTTCCGCACCGCAGCGCAGAACCGTTTCCGGGTCCCCGCAACGGTGCTCCTCGCCGCCGGCGTCGGGCTGCTCTTGATCTCCGATGTCGCGCGCAGCATCGCCGAGCTGAACGGGTCGATGGGCGCAGGCGGGCTGGTCGCCGGGTTGTCGATCGCGCCGTCACTCGTCCTCGGCGCGGCGGCGCTGGACCCGACGATGACGCACCGCAACCGGCCGACGGAGACGGCGCCGATGCTCGGCTTCGGTCGGGTGGTGTGGCTGAGCGTCGCCGCCCTGACACCGCTGACGGTGCTGCTGACGTTGAATCTGACGGGTCTCGGCACTCGCGCCACGCGCACGATCGCTGCGGTGTCTGCCGTCGTGGTGGTCGTGCTCGCGCTGACACGAATGTGGCGTCTGGTGGCGACCGTGCGCCGGCTCACCGAACGCAAGGGCCAGGATCGGCTGGCCGCGATGGTCGAACACTCCAGCGACGTGGTGCTGCTCGTGGGCGCCAATGGCATGATCAACTACGCGAGCCCGGGGCTCGCCAGCACGCTCGGGCATCGCCCGACCGACTGGACCGGCAGGTCCCTGGTCGATCTGGTCGCGAGCGATGATCACGATGCCGCGGGGAGCGAACTGCGCAAGGCGGCAGCGCTTCCGCACGGCGAGATGGTCAAGTTCGAAGCGAGTCTCGTTCGCGTCGACGGGCAACGTCGTCGCATGGAGGCCACGATCGCCAACCTGCTCGGCGGCGATGCCGTCGATGGCCTCGTCGCCACCTTCCGTGACGTCACCGAGCAACGCAACCTCGAACGCCAACTCAGCCACCGCGCCTACCACGACGAACTGACCGGTCTCGCGAACCGGGCGCTGTTCCTCGATCGGATGGACCATGCGCTGCAGGTTGCTCGCCCCGCCGACGACCCCGTCGTCGTGCTGTTCGTGGACCTCGACGACTTCAAGTCGGTCAACGATGCGCTCGGACACGGCGTGGGCGACCAGATGCTGCGATCGATTGCCGACAGGATTCGGCTCGCTGCTGGACCGGGCGACACCCCGGCGCGCCTGGGTGGTGACGAGTTCGCACTGCTGCTCGAGGACCGTGGCGGCGTCGACCGTGCGCTGGACGTGGCCGAGGGGTTGCTCGAGACGCTCCGCCAGCCCGTTGCACTCGCCGGATACGACCTCACGGTGCTCGCGAGCGTCGGCGTGGCGGTCTCGACCCCCGGCATGACCACGGCCGGATTGCTGCGCGACGCCGACATCGCGATGTACGAGGCCAAACGCGCCGGCAAGAGCCAGATCAAGATCTTCGATCCTGCGATGCGTCTGACCGCGACGCGTCACCTCGAGTTCCGCAGCGACCTCGGATCGGCGATCGAGCACGATCAGCTGCGACTCGTCTTCCAGCCGATGGTGGACCTGCGCACGCAACGCGTGGTCGGCGCAGAGGCGCTGCTCCGCTGGGAGCATCCCATCCGGGGGCCGATCGCTCCGGTCGAGTTCATCCCCATCGCCGAGCGAGCCGGACTCATCGTGCCGATCGGCAAATGGGTGGTCGACCAGAGCATCGAGGCAGCGTCGCGTTGGCAGTCGAGGGGGCCCCAGCGGGTGAGCGTCAACGTGTCGGCCCTGCAGATCCGATCTCCGGAGTTCGTCGAGTGGGTGCGTGACTCACTCGAGGAACACCGACTCGATCCGAGCCGGCTGGTGTTGGAGATCACCGAGACGACGTTCGTCGCCGAGATCGAGTCGGCATCGGACAACCTTGCCTCACTGCGTGAACTTGGTGTACTGATTGCAGTCGATGACTTCGGAACCGGCTACTGCTCGATGTCCTACCTGCAGCGGTTCCCGGTCGACATCGTCAAGATCGACCATCAGTTCATCGACGAGCTCGACGGGCACCCTCACGGCATGTCGCTGGCCAAGTTGATCCTGCAGCTGACCGCAGGGCTCGAGGTGACCTCGGTCGCCGAGGGGATCGAACGCCCCGCCCAGCTGCACATGCTCAAGGCGCTCGGCTGCGACGTCGGGCAGGGCTACCTGCTGTCGGGTCCACTCGAAGCCGACGAGCTCGACCGGTGCCTCGGGGTGCCGTCAGCCCTGGCCCCTACATGAGGATCGGCATCGTCTGTCCCTACAGTCTCACGGTGCCCGGAGGCGTGCAGGCCCAGGTGCTCGGCCTCGCGCGTGAACTCCGCAGGCGCGGCCACGAGGCGCGGGTGCTCGGACCGTGTGACGGGCCACCGCCCGAGCCGTTCGTCACACCGCTCGGCGACTCGCTGCCGTTGTCTGCCAACGGATCGATCGCCCCGATCGCGCCCGATCCGTCTGCGGCACTGCGGACGCTGCGGGTACTCGCCGACGAGCAGTTCGACGTGATCCACCTGCACGAGCCCTTGGCGCCGGGTCCGACGTCGACCGCGTTGATGGTGCACTCGGCCCCCACGGTGGGCACGTTCCATGCGGCTGGCACCTCGGCGAGCTATCGCATACTCGGGCCGGCGCTGACCCGGCTGATCCGTCGGATCGATCACAAGGTCGTGGTGTCCAAGGATGCGCTCGCGCTGGTGCGCAGCCATCTGGGCGGCGACTACGAGGTGCTGTTCAACGGGGTGGAACTCGACGAGATCCGCTCCGTCGTGCCGTGGCGGAGCGAATCGACTGCGGCGAAGGAGCGACCGGCGGTCTTCTTCTGCGGTCGCCACGAGGAGCGCAAGGGACTTCGCGTGCTCGTCCAGGCCGTCGTGCGAGGCGATCTCGACGTCGACGTGTGGATCGGCAGCGACGGTCCGGACACCGCCGAGCTGACCGCAGCGACGACCGAGGACGATCGATTCCACTGGCTCGGCAGGGTCACCGACGAGGAGAAGTTCGCACGGCTGGGATCCGCCGACGTCTTCTGTGCGCCGTCGCTGCACGGTGAATCCTTCGGGGTGGTGCTCATCGAGGCGATGGCGGCGGGTACCGCCGTGGTCGCCAGTTCGCTCGACGGGTACCGAAACGTGGCGACCGACGACGTCGATGCGCTGCTGGTCGAGCCAGGCGACATCGATGCGCTCGCCGATGCGCTGCGACGGGTCACCACCGACCACGAACTCGCCGAGCGGTTGCGACGTACCGGCGACGCTCGTGCCGAAGAGTTCGCGATGGCCTCGCTCACCGACCGATATCTCGAGATCTACCGGTCGATCTGCCCATCCTCCGGTTGACCTGCAGTGCCCCCGTAGACTTGCCCGAATGATTCCTCTCATCATCGTGATCATCGTCGTGGTGATCCTGGTGGGGTACGTGATCGTCGCCTACAACGGGCTGGTTCGCTCGAAGAACCAGATCGAGAACGCCTGGTCGCAGATCGACGTTCAGCTCAAGCGCCGGATCGACCTCATCCCGAACCTCGTCGAGACCGTCAAGGGCTACGCGGCGCACGAGCGCGAGACCTTCGAAGCCGTCATCGCTGCTCGGAACTCGGCGATCGCAGCGCCCGACACGCCGGCGGCGCAGGCCGCAGCCGACAACGTGCTGTCGGGAGCGCTGCGTCAACTCTTCGCCCTCGGTGAGGCCTACCCGGATCTCAAGGCCAACCAGAACTTCCTCGCGCTGCAAGAGGAGCTGACCGCAACGGAGGGTCGCGTTGCCTACGCCCGCCAGTTCTACAACGACAGCGTGCTCACCTACGACAACAAGCTCGAGTCGTTTCCGACGGTGATCATCGCGAAGATCTTCAGTTTCGAACCCAAGGAGTACTTCGAGGCCGAGGATCAGGCCCGAGTCGCTCCGACGGTCGAGTTCTGACCTGCACCGATGTTTGAACTCATCAGATCGAACAAGCGGCGCAGCGTGCTGCTCGTGGCCGGATTCATCTTGGTCGTGGCGCTCGTCGGTGCCGCGATCGGAGCCGTCGTCGGCAACGGACTGGTGTTCACGCTCGTCGCCCTCGTGTTCAGTGGGGCCATCGCGTTCGCCTCGTACTGGCGCGCCGACAAGATCGCGCTGGCGGTCAGCCGCGCCCGACCGGCGTCGCCCGAGGAGTACCAACGGCTGCACAACCTCGTCGAGGGGCTCTGCATCGCCGGCGGCCTCCCCAAGCCCGGCGTCTACATCATCGACGACCCCGCGCCCAATGCGTTCGCGACCGGCCGGAACCCGAACCACGCTGCGATCGCCGTCACCACTGGCCTGCTGGAGAAGCTGAACCGCGTCGAACTCGAGGGCGTCGTCGCCCACGAACTGAGCCACATCCGCAACTACGACATCCTGGTCTCGACACTCGCGGTCGTCATGGTCGGCGCGGTTGCCCTGATGGCCGACCTCGCGATCCGCATGATGTGGTGGAACGGTGGGCGAGTGGCGCGTCGCGGCGACCAGCCCGACGGCAACAACCCGTTTGCGTACGCGGGCATCGTGCTGCTGGTCGTTGCGCCGATCATCGCCAAGATCATGCAGGCGACGATCTCGAGAAGCCGCGAAACCCTGGCCGACGTGAGCGCCTGTCAGCTCACCCGGTATCCGCCGGGGCTGATCTCGGCGCTCGAGAAGCTCAAGGACGACACGACGGTGACGCATTCCGCGTCCACCGCTACGGCACACTTGTGGATCGAGCAGCCCATGAGCGGCGTCGGCGACGACGGCAAGCTGGGCGGCATCCACCGACTTTTCGACACCCACCCCCCGCTCGACGAGCGAATTGCACTCCTGAGAGAACTCTGATGACGCACCTCCGACCCATCGCTGCCCTCGCTGCCCTGTCCCTCCTTGCCGTTGCGTGTGGCGGTGGGGGTGACGAGTCCGCCGACTCGACCGCGCCGTCGACCACGGCGGCGCCCACCACGACGAGCGCGCCCCACGACCACGAGCAGCAGCTCGTCGACGACCTCGACGACGGTGCCGGCGACCATTCGTCAGCCGCTGACCGGCGAGCCACTCGAGAGCGAGGACGAGATCCTGCAGCGACCGGCGCTGGTCGCGAAGATCGACAACAACGCGGCAGCCGTGCCGAACCACAGCGGCCTCGCCGTCGCCGACATCGTGTTCGAAGAGGTCGTCGAGGGTCGCACGACGCGATTCGCTGCGGTGTTCCACTCGCAGAGTTCCGACCCGATCGGTCCCATCCGTTCCGGTCGTACCCAGGACATCAACCTGTTCACCTCGTTCAACTACCCGCTGTTCGTGTGGAGCGGCGGCAACGGTGGCGTCACCCGACTGATCAACGAGTCACAGCTGATCAACATGGGCCCGAGCAACGTGTCGGGCTACTTCCGGGGCCCGGGAAGAGCCCCGCACAACCTGTACACGAGCACGGACAACATCTGGATCCAGGCCCCCGAGGACCACCCCGGGCCGCCGCCCGCGCAGCTCAGGTACCTCGAGGGCGACAGTGAGTTCGGCGGCGAGGCGACCGCCGGCGTCACGGCCCGCGTGGGTTCCGAGCAGATCGAGTGGACGTGGAACCCCGAGTTCGAGAAGTTCGACCGCTCGCAGCGCGGGCGCGACCACGACGACAAGGTCTTCGGTCGGATCCGGGCGACCAACGTGATCGTCCTCGGCGTCGAGTACAGGCCCAGCGTGGTCGACCGCAACAGCCCCGAGGCGCAGACGATCGGTGAGGGACCCGCGTACTTCTTCTCCGGTGGCGAGTTCATCGAAGGCACGTGGAAGCGCGAATTCTCGCTGTTCCCGATCGAGTACTTCGATGCCGACGGCGAGCCGGTCGAGTTCGCCCCGGGCAACACCTGGATCGAGCTGGCCGACATCGGCGACGTGCTCACCGGTGCCGTCGAGGTGTTGCCGTCGGCACCACCCGCACCCTGAGCCGGCCGCAGCGGATCGCCCGAGACGAAAGTACGCTGATCACATGACCGCCAGCACCGGAACGTTCCCTGTCAAGCGAGGACTCGCCGAGATGATGAAGGGCGGCGTCATCATGGACGTCGTCACGCCCGGCCAGGCAAAGGTCGCCGAGGACGCCGGTGCGGTCGCCGTGATGGCCCTCGAGCGAGTGCCCGCCGACATCCGCCGCGATGGAGGCGTCGCGCGCATGAGCGACCCGGAGATGATCGAGGGGATCCAGGCCGCCGTGTCGATCCCGGTGATGGCCAAGGCGCGTATCGGCCACTTCGTCGAGGCGCAGATCCTGCAGGCGCTCGGCGTCGACTTCATCGACGAGTCCGAGGTGCTCACGCCTGCCGACGAGACCCACCACATCGACAAGTTCGCGTTCGACGTGCCGTTCGTGTGTGGCGCGACCAACCTCGGCGAGGCGTTGCGCCGCATCTCCGAAGGCGCTGCGATGATCCGCTCGAAGGGCGAGGCCGGGACCGGCAACGTCGTCGAAGCGGTCCGTCACCTGCGCAACATCCTGGGCGACATTCGCAAGATCACCCAGGCCGACGAGGCCGAACTGTTCCAGTGGGCCAAGCAGCTCCAGGCGCCGCTGCCGCTCGTCCAGGAGATCGCCGAGACCGGCACGCTGCAGGTGCCGCTGTTCTGCGCGGGTGGTCTGGCCACACCGGCCGACGCAGCACTGGCCATGCAGCTCGGTGCCGAAGCGGTGTTCGTCGGCTCGGGCATCTTCAAGTCCGAGGATCCCTCGCCGCGGGCCAAGGCGATCGTCGAGGCCACGACCCACTTCAACGACCCCGACATCCTCGCCAAGGTCAGCCGGGGGCTCGGCGCACCGATGACCGGCATCGAGATGGACGAGATCAACCAGCGATATGCCGATCGGGGCTGGTGACCCCGGCACTCCCGGGACCGGCCTGACCGTCGGCGTCCTCGCGCTGCAGGGCGCCTTCGACGCCCATCGCCAGCGACTGATGCAACTCGGTGCCGCCGCGCCGATGGTGCGTACGCCGGCCGATCTCGAGGGGCTCGACGCGATCGTGCTGCCCGGCGGTGAGAGCACCACGATGTCGAGGCTGCTCACCACCAGCGGGCTGTTCGACGAACTCAAGGGGCGACTGATCGACGGGTTGGCGGTGTTCGGCACGTGCGCCGGGATGATCCTGTGCGCCACCGACGTCCTCGACGGCCGATCGGACCAGCGCGGGTTCGACCTGATCGACCTCACCGTTCGCCGCAACGGCTACGGACGCCAGCTCGACAGCTTCGAGGCCGATCTCGACGTCGATGCCCTCGACTGCACCCTTCCACGCCGTGTTCATCCGGGCGCCGCTCGTCGAGCGGGTCGGGCCCGACGTCGAGGTGCTCGCCCGTCACGACGGTGTGCCTGTCCTCGTGCGCGGCGCGCGCTGTACCGTGGCAGCGTTCCATCCAGAACTCACCGACGACGCACGTCTGCACGAGCTGTTCCTCGACTCGCTCACCGACTGACACACGTCCAGAACGCCAACGGAGCACGCATGTCCGGCCATTCCAAATGGGCAACGATCAAGCACAAGAAGGGCGCTGCCGACAAGGCGCGCGGCAAGCTCTTCGCCAAGCTCGCCCGCCAGATCGAGGTGTCGGCCAAGAGCGGCGGCGATGTCGACACGAACCCGACGCTGCGCGCGGCCGTCCAGAAGGCCAAGGCGGCGCGTATGACCAACGACGCGATCGACCGGGCGATCAAGCGGGGGACCGGCGACGACGACGGTGGCACCTACGAGAGCATCATGTACGAGGGCTACGCCCCGGGCGGCGTGGCGCTGATGATCGACGTACTCACCGACAACCGCAACCGCACCGGCGCCGAGATCCGCAACATCTTCTCCAAGCTCGGCGGGTCGATGGCCGAACCCGGCGCCGTGGGCTGGCAGTTCCAGCGGCGTGGCGTGATCATCACCGGTGACGGCGTCGACGAGGACACGATCATGATGGCCGCCATCGAGGCGGGCGCCGACGACGTCATCGCCGAGGGTTCCGCGTTCCGGGTGATGACCGACCCGTCGGTCGTCTACGACGTCAAAGCGGCGATCGACGAGGCCGGCATCGAGGTGATCTCGGCCGATTCGCCGATGGTCGCCGACAATCTGGTGCCCGTCACCGAGCCCTCCGACGCCAAGGCGATCCTTCGCATTCTCGACGCGCTCGAGGACAACGACGACGTGCAGGACGTGTTCTCGAACTTCGACATGAGCGACGAGTTGATGGAAGTGGCTGCGTCGTGAGCCTCGGCGTCGGCGACCGCGCACCCGACTTCACGCTGCCCGGCACCGGTGGCCGCGACTACTCGTTGGCCGAGTTCCGCGGTCAGCCCGTCGTGCTCGTCTTCTATCCGGGCGACGACACGCCGGTGTGCACCAAACAGCTCAACACCTACAACGACGACCTCGGCCAGTTCGCCGAGATGAACGCCCAGGTGATCGGGATCTCGGCGCAGGACGTCAGCAGTCACGACGCATTCGCCGGCAAGCACGGTTTCGAGTTCCCACTGCTGGCCGACACCGACAAGACCGTCGCCGGGTTGTACGGCACGCTCGGGCCGATCGGCTTCCCGCGTCGCAGTGTCTTCATCGTCGACGGCGACGGGATCGTGCGCTACGCCCACCGTGCGATCGCCGGGCTCACGTTCCGCCCGGTCGACGAGTTGATCGGCGAACTGGAGAAGATCACCAGTTGATCCGAGCGGCGAACTAAGGTACGAACCTGTGTTCGCCAACAGTGTCTCCTCCCGGTCGCCGATGCGGTCGTGCCGGGTGCTCGGGATCGACCCCGGGCTGACCCGCTGCGGGTACGCAATCGTCGAGTCGCGGGGGCCGTCCAAGGCGGTCGCGATCTCACTCGGCGTCATCACCACGCCGCGCACCGACCCGCTACCGCAGCGCCTCGCCGCCCTGCGGACCGAGTTCACCGCCCTGATCGCCGAATTTCGCCCTGACGTGGTCGCGGTCGAGCAGGTGTTCTTCCAGGTCAACGTGCGCACCGCAATGAGTGTCGGACAGGCGAGTGGTCTCGCCCTCGCCGAGGCCGCGCTGGCGGGCTGCGAGGTCATCCAGTACACGCCGAACCAGGTGAAGGACGCCGTCGCAGGCTGGGGAGCCGCCGACAAGGCCCAGGTCCAGAAGATGGTCCAGGCTCGCCTCGGGCTCACGTCGCTGCCGAAGCCCGCCGACGCCGCCGATGCCGCCGCGCTGGCGCTGTGTCACCTGGCGATGTCCCCCCTGGCCCGCACCGCGGAGCGCAGCGCATGATCGGTTCGCTGCGCGGCTCGGTGCTCGAACGCAATGTCGACGGCACGGTCCTGCTGGAGGTCGGCGGCGTCGGCTATCTCGTCGCCGTGTCGACCCGGGTGCTCGCCGAGCTGGAGCCCGGAACACCGGTGTTCCTCTACGTCCACCACCACATCCGCGAGGACGCCCAGACGCTGTTCGGCTTCACGTCACGCGACGACCGCCAGACGTTCCAGGTGCTGATCAAGACCAACGGCATCGGCCCCGCGCTCGCGATGGCAATCCTGGCAACGCACCCGCCTGCCGCCCTGTTCGACGTGGTCTCGAACAACGACGTCGCCGCGCTCACCCTCGTGCCGGGTGTCGGCAAGAAGACTGCCGAGCGGCTCATCGTCGAGTTGCGCGACCGGCTCTCGGTGCCGGTGCTCGACGGCGCCGGAACGAGCGGATCGGCCTCCGTCGTTGCCGACGTGCGAGATGCGCTCGCGGGCCTCGGCTACGGCACCGACGAGATCCGTGACGTGCTGCGCGAGCTGCGCTCCGATGCCGACTCCGCCACGCTCCTGCGTGATGCGCTGAAGTCGTTGGGAGCGCGTCGTGCGTGACGAGTTCCTCGACCCCGGCATCGGCGGCAGTGACGACGACGTGATTGCCTCCGAGGTCGAACTCGAGGCCGGGCTGCGACCGCGTGCGCTCGACGAGTTCGTCGGACAGCGCGAACTCAAGGAACACCTGCGCATCGTCCTCGAGGCCGCCCGCAAACGTGAGCAGCCGGTCGATCATCTGCTCTTCGCCGGACCGCCCGGCCTCGGCAAGACCACGCTGGCGGGCATCGTTGCCACCGAGATGGGCGTGCACCTGCACGTCACGTCGGGACCGGCATTGGAACGCGCCGGCGACCTGGCGGCGATCCTCACCAAACTCGACGACGGTGACGTGCTCTTCATCGACGAGATCCACCGACTGTCACGGGCGGTCGAGGAGATCCTCTACCCGGCGATGGAGGACTTCCAGCTCGACATCGTGGTCGGCAAGGGTCCCGCCGCATCCAGCATCCGCCTGACGATGCCACCATTCACCCTCGTCGGAGCCACCACCCGCACCGGCATGATCACCGGACCGCTGCGCGATCGCTTCGGGCTCGTCGCCCGTCTCGATTACTACGACGACGACGAGTTGCGTGCGATCGTCGAGCGCGCCGCGGGCATCCTCGACGTGCAGATCGATCGTGACGGCGCGTGGGAGATCGCCCGCCGTTCTCGCGGAACTCCCCGCATCGCCAACCGACTGTTGCGACGCGTCCGCGACTTCGCCGAAGTGCGCGTCGACGGCACGATCGACGCAGCGGTCGCCCGCGAAGGCCTGGCGCTGTTCGGCGTCGACGACCGCGGCCTCGACAAGGTCGACCGTGCGATCCTGGCGGCGCTGTGCACGCAGTTCAACGGAGGTCCGGTCGGCCTGTCGACCGTCGCGATCAGCGTCGGCGAGCAGCCCGAGACCGTGGAAGACGTGTACGAGCCGTTCCTGATCACCCAGGGCATGATCGCGCGCACGCCGCGCGGGCGCGTCGTGCTCGACGCCGCCTACGAGCACCTCGGCCTCACGCCGCCGCGCCGTTCGGGCAATGCCAGCCTCTTCGACTGAACGCGACCCGGTGTCGGGCCTGATGTGATGCTCGTACCCTCTCGCCGTGCAGATCGCCGATTTCGACTACGAGTTGCCGGACGACCGGATCGCGCAGACACCGATCGAGCCGCGCGACTCGGCGCGGCTGCTCGTCGATCGGGGCAGTGAGCCGCCCGAGCACCGCTGCGTGCGGGACCTGCCGGAACTCCTGCGCACGGGGGATCTCCTCGTCCTCAACGAGACCCGAGTGATCCCGGCGCGGTTGCGCCTGCGCCGCGCGAGCGGCGGAGCCGCCGAGGTGCTGCTGCTCGAACCCTGGGACCACGACCGACGGACGTGGGAGGCGCTCGTACGGCCCGGCGGCAAGCTCGCCGTCGGCGAAGTGTTGCTGTCCGGTGACGTCCCGCTGGTGCGGATGGGGGAGCGGACCCCGGCCGGCGACACGTTCTGGGTCGAACTCATCGGCGACGACGACCCGGTCGTGTTGCTCGATCGCCACGGCGAAGTGCCCTTGCCGCCCTACATCTCCGAACGCCTCGGCGATCCCGAGCGCTATCAGACGGTCTTCGCACGCGAGCCGGGATCGGCGGCGGCGCCCACGGCCGGGTTGCACTTCACGCCGGACCTGTTCGATCGCCTGGCCGAGCGGGAGATCGGCATCGCGACGGTCGAACTCGTCGTCGGCCTCGACACGTTCCAGCCGATCAGCACCGACGATCCACTCGATCATCCGATGCACACCGAGCGGTACCGGGTCCCACCCGAGACGATGGCGGCGTGCCGCGACGCGGAGCGTGTGGTCGCCGTCGGGACCACAGCGGTCCGTGCACTCGAGTCAGCCGCCCGCTCAGGCGAGCTGTCCGGCCGCACCGACCTGTTCATCCACCGGGGCTTCGACTGGCAACTGGTCGACGTGATGATGACCAACTTCCACCTCCCGAAGACGACGTTGCTGATGATGATCGACGCGTTCGTCGGACCTCGCTGGCGCTCGCTGTACGAGACCGCACTCGGTCGCGACTACCGCTTCTTGTCCTTCGGCGACGCCATGCTCCTCGACCGCCGCGCCGTCTGAACAGGATCTCGGTGGCCACAGTCCCCTGATCCGGGACCCACGCCACCGAGATCGCCGGTACCGTCGAAGCGATGCATCCGGTCGAGTTCCAGATCGAGGCGAGTGACGGCGCAGCGCGCGCGGGGACGGCCACGACTGCTCGGGGGAGCTACACCACGCCGCTGTTCATGCCGGTGGGCACGCGTGGCGCGATCAAGTACCTCAGTGCGGACGACTACGAACGCATCGGTGCACAGATCGTGCTCGGCAACACGTACCACCTGATGTTGCGTCCCGGGGCCGACCTCGTCGAACGGTTCGGCGGCCTCGGCAGGTTCGCCGGATGGGACGGCCTCACGCTCACCGACTCCGGGGGATTCCAGGTCTTCTCGCTCGACCCGAAGGTCGACGACGACGGCGTGACGTTCAAGAGCACCTACGACGGCTCCACCCATCGCTTCACGCCCGAGATCGCCGTCGACGTCCAGCAGCGTCTCGGCGCCGACATCATGATGGTGCTCGACGTCTGCCCGCCACTGCCGAGCCCGCCCGACGTGATCCGGACGGCCCTCGAACGGACGACAGCGTGGGCAGAGCGTGCCCGAGCCGCACACACCCGTGAGGACCAATCCCTCTTCGGCATCGTGCAGGGTGGCATCGACGAGGCGATGCGACGAGAGAGCGCCGAACAGATCGCCGAGATCGGCTTCGACGGCTATGGCATCGGTGGTCTGTCGGTGGGTGAGACCCGCGAGGAGATGTTGCCTGCACTCGCCGCGGCACTCGAACACCTGCCCAGCGATCGTCCCCGGTACCTGATGGGCGTCGGCGATCCGGCGTCGCTCGTCGAGGCGGTCGCCCTGGGCGTGGACCAGTTCGACTGCGTGATGCAGACCCGGCTCGGCCGGCACGGAACGGCGCTGACGTCGACGGGCCGGTTCCAGGCCAAAGCGGCCAGGAACGCCGAGCTCGACGACCCGCTCGATGCCACGTGCCCGTGCGAGGTCTGTGCACGCCACAGCCGTGGCTACATCCGTCACCTGCTCCAGGTGGGAGAACCGACGGCGTCGCGCCTGTTGTCGATCCACAACGTGGCCTGGACGATCGCGCTGATGAACTCGATGCGCTCGGCGATCACCGCCGGGACGTTCGAATCACTGCGCCGATCGGTGCTCGACGTCTGGGGATGACCAGGTCCGGACCGACCGTCTTGGTGGGATGACCGGCACGAGCGATGGATCGCCGGTAGGATCGCTCGCCGTCATGTCCTCGCATCTCATCACCTCGCTGATCGCCCAGGAGTCGTCGTCCGGCGGCGGAAGCGGCGCCATCATCCAGCTCGGGATCCTGCTCTTGATCCCGTTCGCCATGTACTTCTTCATGATCCGGCCGCAGCGGCGTCGGATGCGCGAGCAGCAGGAGCTGCAGCGCTCGATCCAGGTCGGTGACGAAGTGATCACCACCTCGGGCGTCTACGGCGTCATCACCGGCGAGGACGGCGACAGCCGTTTCTGGCTCGAGATCGACGATGACGTGCAGATCCGCATCGCTCGCGCTGCGATCTCCGGCAAGGCGTCGACCGACGACGACGCCGGCGACTCGGCCGCGTCGAGCGAGACGGTGTCGGCGAACGCCGATGCCGATGCCGATGCCGACGACTGAGCCCGCCACATGACGCGTCGACTCTGGACCTCGCTGATCGGCGTCGTGCTGATCGTGATCATCACGCTGGGCTACAACATCGCCACCGACAACACCCCGATCCTCGGTCTCGACCTGCAGGGCGGCGTGTCGGTGATCCTCGCGCCGACCGAACCGGCGACCCAAGAGGAACTCACGGTCATCCGCGACCAGATCCGGGCAGAACTCGAACGCCAGGGGATTGCCGAGCCCGACGTTCGGGTGCAGGGCGAGACCATCGTCGTCGACCTCCCCGGTGTCCGTGATCAGCAGGAGGCGTTGAGCGCGGTCGACGTGTCAGGCGTCGTCGAACTTCGGCCCGTGCTGAATCCGGAGAGCTGCCAACCGCTCGACGCGGCACCCACCGGACCGGTGATCGGCAGCCCGAGCGATGTCCCGACCGACACCACATCGGGAACCGAACCGCAGGGCATCCGGCGTCCTGTTGCGCCTCCCGCTGACACGACTCCGGGTGACACGGTTCCGGGTGACACAGTTCCGGGTGACACGGTTCCGGGTGACACGGTTCCGACCGAGACCATCCCGCCCGGCGCCGTGAACGAGCCGGTGCCGACCCAGTTCGTCGATCCGGGCGCCGTCGTCCTGCCCACCCGAGACGGGGGAGCCGAGTGCCTCGGTCCCGTCCAGGGAACCGGCGAGGTCTTCGAACGCGGCAGCGCCGAACCGACGCTCGACCCCTCGCAGGGTTGGGGCGTTTCCGTCGACCTGCGTGGCGGCGAGGGTCGTGACACCTGGAACAGCCTCGCCAGCCAGTGCTTCAACCGGGCTCCCACCTGCCCCACGCAGCGTCTGGCGATCGTGCTCGACAGCGTGGTGCAGTCCGCGCCGAGCGTCAACGAGCCGAACTTCACCGATTCGGTCTCGATCACCGGCAATTTCACGCAGTCCGAGGCCGAGGAACTCGCCTCGGTGCTCAATCGTGGAGCGTTCCCGGTCGAGGTCGAGGCCCAGGAGGCCCGTACCGTGTCTCCGTCGGCGGGCTCCGACTCGCTGCAGGCAGCCATCATCGCCGGGCTCGTCGGCCTCGCGCTGGTGCTGGTGTTCCTGATCGTCTACTACCAGTGGCTCGCGCTGGTCATCGTCGGGGGCATCGCCGTCTGGGCCGGCATGGTGTTCTCGATGGCATCGTTCGTCTCGGGCTGGACCAACTACGCGCTCAGCCTCGCCGGCGTGACCGGCATCATCGTCGCCATCGGCGTCACCGTCGACAGCTACGTGGTGTTCTTCGAGCGCATCAAGGACGAACTGCGCAACGGACGCACCATCAAGAACGCTGCGCCACGGAGCTTCAAGATGACCTGGCGGACGATCTGGTCGGCCGACGTCATCTCACTGATCGCAGCGGGAATCCTCTTCTCGTTGAGCGTGGGTTCGGTGCGCGGCTTCGCCTTGTACCTCGGCCTCACCACGATCTGCGACCTGCTCGTCTGCTACTTCTTCACCCGGCCGGCGGTGTTGCTGCTCGCTCGCAGCAAGCGGATGGCCAAACGGGAGACGGTGCTCGGCATGAAGGTGGCCACGGCATGACCCTCGACACGAGTGTCTCGACGTCCGGACTCGGACGCGTCTTCCGCGGCCAGACTGCCATCGACTTCTACGGCAAGCGCAAGATCGGTCTCATCCTCGCGGTCGTCGCCGTGATCGTGACCATCGGTTCGTTGCTGACACAGGGACTGAACCTCGGTCTCGACTTCGAGGGCGGCGACGCCTGGGACATCCCGGCGAGCGAGACCTTCGGCGTCGACGAGGCCACGGACGTGCTCGCCGCCAACGACGTCTCCACCACTGGTGCCCGCATCCAGCTGCGCAGCTCGGAGACCTCCGACGTCGTCACGGTCCAGGTCGAGGAGCTCCCGCGCGAGACGGCCGAGGCGGTCACCGCGGACTTCGCCGAGGCCGCCGGTGTCGCCGTCGAGGACGTCAGCTTCTCGTTCACCAGTTCGACCTGGGGTGCCGAGATCACGGAGAAAGCCGTCCGCGCGCTGGTGATCTTCCTGCTCGTGGTCGCCGTGTTCATCTCGGTGAGATTCGAGTGGCGCATGGCGTTGGCGGCCATCGCGGCCATGGTCAACGACGTCGTCGTGGCCGTCGGGGTGTACTCCGTGTTCCAGTTCGAGGTGACGCCGGCCACCGTGATCGCCTTCCTGACGATCCTCGGCTACTCGCTCTACGACACGATCGTGGTGTTCGACCGGGTCAAGGAGAACGAGGGTCGCTACGCCAGCACCAAGATGCCCTACGAGGACATCGCCAACATCTCGATGAACCAGGTGATGGTCCGGTCGTTGCTGACCAGCTTCTCCTCGATCCTGCCCGTGATCTCGTTGCTGATCATCGGCTCGGGAGTGATGGGAGCGGTGGCGCTGCGAGAGTTCGCGCTGGCGCTGCTGATCGGCATGATCTCGGGTGTGTACTCCTCGATCTTCATCGCGACGCCGTTGCTCGCCTACCTCAAGATCAAGTCGTTGCCCCCGTCGCGGCGCAAGCGCCTGGTAGGAGACGAACTCCGCGCGGCGGTCATGGGCGCCGGAGTCACGGGCCGGATCCCCGAGGACACACCGCACGGCGACGCCGACGATGTGTCGGGTGGCGACCGTCCGCTCGAGCCGGTCACGGCGGGCGCTCCCGGCATCACCGCGCCGGCACAGGCCGATCGCCTGCTGTCGCACCCGCCGCGGCCGCGCAAGAAGAAGCGTCGCTGATCCTTCCCCGTCCGGTCATCGTCGAGTCGGTTCCGCGGCGGTAACCTCCGACCATGGCAGGCGACTCCACAGCCGAACCTCGTGACGATCACCAGACGTTGCGCAGTTTCGTGCGTGAGATCCAGGACTACCCGACCGATGGCGTCACGTTCCGCGACATCACGCCGTTGCTGGGCGACGCCGCCACGTTCGCTGCGGCTGTCGACGGCCTCGTCGCCGACTTCGCAGGTTCGTCCGTGGACCGGGTCGTGGGTGTCGAGGCCCGTGGCTTCATCTTCGCCTCGGCGGTCGCCTACCACATCGGCGCCGGTCTCGTACCGGTGCGCAAGCCGGGCAAGCTGCCGTGGGCCGTCGTCCGTGAGGAGTACGAGCTCGAGTACGGCTCCGACAAACTCGAGATCCATCGAGACGCGATCCATCCGGGCGAACGGATCCTGATCATCGACGACGTCCTCGCCACCGGCGGAACCGCGGCTGCGACTGCGCGTCTCGTCGAGACCCTGGGCGGCGTGATCGCCGGGCTCGGCTTCGTGATCGAACTCGACCACCTCGGCGGCCGCAAGCATCTGGGGGAGCGCCCGGTGAAGGCGCTCCTGCACTACTGAGCAACGCCATGGGGACCGTCGACCGTGTGCTCCCATGGCGGCGTCAACCCGTCGAGGCCGCCAACTCCGAGCTGACACCGCTGCTCGCGTCCTACCGGCGCCGCCACCCCAAGTCGCCCGTGTCGACGATCAGCCGTGCCTATCGAGTGGCCGCCGACGCGCACCAGTCGCAGATGCGCTCCAGCGGTGAGAGCTACATCAACCATCCGCTTGCGGTTGCGCAGATCGTGGCCGACATCGGCCTCGACGAGATCTCCGTCACTGCCGCACTGCTGCACGATGCGGTCGAGGACACCGAGATCACCGTCGCCGACGTCGAGCGCGATTTCGGCGCCGAGGTCGCGGCGATCGTCGACGGTGTCACCAAGCTCGAGCGCATCCGGTTCGACTCGCGCGAGGAGCAACAGGCAGCCAGCATGCGCAAGATGCTGGTCGCGATGGCCAAGGACCTTCGGGTGCTGGTCATCAAGCTCGCCGACCGGCTGCACAACATGCGCACCATCGCCGCCATGCCGCTCGAGAAGCAACAGCGCATCGCCCAGGAAACCCTCGACATCTACGCGCCGTTGGCGCACCGCCTCGGCATGCAGGAGATGAAACAGCAGCTCGAGGACCTCGCCTTCGCGGCGCTGCACCCGAAGCGGTTCGCCGAACTCGATCACCTCGTGTCCAGTCGCACCCCCGAACGCGACCTGTACCTGGCCAAGACGCTCGCCGAGGTGCGTGCTCGGCTCGAGGAGTTGGGCATCAAGGCCGAGGTCACCGGGCGCGGCAAGCACCTGTGGAGCATCTACGAGAAGATGGTCGTCAAAGGGCGCGAGTTCGACGAGATCTTCGACCTGATCGCGATCCGTGTGGTCGTCGACTCGATGAAGGACTGCTACGCCGCGCTCGGCTCGATCCACGGCCGGTGGCGTCCCGTCGTGGGCCGCTTCAAGGACTACATCGCAATGCCCAAGTTCAACCTCTACCAGAGCTTGCACACCACGGTGATCGGCCCGGCGGGCAAGCCGATCGAAGTGCAGATCCGAACCGTCGAGATGCACCAGCGCGCCGAGTGGGGCGTCGCTGCGCACTGGGCGTACAAGGAGGGCAGCGAACTGCCGGCCGAGATCGACTGGCTGAGCCGGATCATCGACTGGCAGGAGGAACTCTCCGATCCCGCCCAGTTCATGCAGAGTCTGAAGACCGACCTCGAGCAGGACGAGGTGTTCGTGTTCACGCCCAAGGGGCGCGTCATCACCCTCCCGGTCGGTTCGACCACCGTGGACTTCGCGTACGCGGTGCACACCGAGGTCGGGCACGCGTGCATCGGCGCCAAGGTCAACGGCCGGCTCGTGTCGCTCGACCACGTGCTCGCGAGTGGAGACAACGTCGAGATCTTCACCTCGAAGGTCGAGACGGCGGGCCCATCGCAGGACTGGTTGTCGTTCGTGGTGTCGCCCAGGGCGCGCAACAAGATCCGACAGTGGTTCAGCCGCGAGCGGCGCGTCGACATGGTCGAAGCCGGCCGTGACGACCTGACCTCCGAGCTGCGCCGTGAGCGGCTGCCGGTGCAGCAGGTGTGGAAGTCGTCGGAACTCGACAAGGTCGTCGGCGAACTCAGCTACGTCGACCTCGATGCACTGCTGGCGGCGATCGGCGAGCACCACGTGTCCGCGAAGTCGGTGGCGCAGCGGCTCGCGCGCCTCATCCACGGCGACGCCGGCGAACAGCTCCCCGCAACGGTCGCCACGCCGCGTCGGGAGCGCCGCGACGGCTACGACACCCCGGTCGGCATCCACGTCGAGGGCCTCGACGACGTGCTCGTCCGCCTCGCCAACTGTTGCACCCCGGTACCCGGCGACTCGATCATCGGGTTCGTCACGCGAGGCCGCGGTGTGAGCGTGCACCGCTCCGACTGCGCCAATGCGTCCTCGCTCACTGCTGAGCAGGCCACCCGGATGATCGAGGTCGAGTGGGACCGCGACGAACGGCCCGGACGGACCTTCGTCGCCGGTGTCGAGGTCGTGGCGCTGGATCGTTCACGCCTGCTGCGCGACGTGACCAACGCGCTCGCCGATCACCACGTGAACATCCTGTCGTGCCAGACCGTCACCGGTTCCGACCGCGTCGCCAAGATGCGTTTCGAGTTCGAATTCGCCAATCCGAGCTATCTCGACGCCGTGATCCGCACCATCAAGGGCGTCGACTCGGTCTACGACGCATATCGTCTGATCCCCGGAGCGGCCACGCCGGTAGCCTGACCGGCCGTGCCAGCGTTCCAGACCAGTCCCGGCATGCGGGACATCCTGCCGCCAGAGAGTGGTCGATGGCGCCGGTTCACCGACGTGTTCGCCGACGTGGTCGAACGGGCCGGGTACGGTCAGCTGATCACCCCGCTGCTCGAGGATCTCGGGGTGTTCACACGGATCGGTGACGCCACCGACGTGGTCACCAAGGAGATGTACGACTTCGTCGACAAGGGCGACCGTCACATCGCACTGCGCCCCGAGATGACGGCGAGCGTCTGTCGGGCCTTCGCCGAGCATCGACCGACCACGCCGTGGAAGGTGTTCTACTCCGGTTCGAACTTCCGGTACGAGAAGCCCCAGCGCGGGCGCTACCGCCAGTTCGACCAGGTCGGTGTCGAGGTGCTGGGCGCCGACGACCCGAACCTCGACGTCGAAGTGATCGCACTTGCGTGGGAGTTCTACCGAGCGCTGGGCCTCCGGCAAGTGAAGCTGCTGGTCAACAGCCTCGGCGAACCCGACGACCGAGCCAGGTACGTCGAGGCGCTGCGCGAGCACTTCGTGGCAGCCGGCGATGGTCTGAGCGAGCAGTCGCGCACCACGCTCGAGCGCAACCCGCTGCGCGTGCTCGACTCCAAGCGCGACGGGGACCGCAGGCACATCGATGCCGCGCCGCAGATCGCGGAGTTCCACAGCGACGACGCCGCTTCTCACTTCGCCGCCGTCCTCGACGGTCTTCGCGCCCTGGACATCCCGTTCACGATCGAGCCGAAGCTCGTGCGCGGTCTCGACTACTACCGTCGCACGATCTTCGAGTTCCAGGGCGGCACCCTCGACTCGGCCCAGAACGCACTCGGGGGTGGCGGCCGCTACGACGGCCTGGTCGAGGCACTCGGCGGCCCGGCGACACCCGGCGTCGGGTTCGCGCTCGGCGTCGAGCGCACGCTCTTGGCCTGCGACGACGAGGGCGTGTTCGCCGCCGACCCGGTGGCGCTCGATGCATTCGTGGTCGACGTCACCGGCGGACTTCAGGCCGTCGCACTCACCGCCGAGCTCCGTGCAGCCGGATTCGCGGTCGACCGGGGCTACGACAGCCGCTCGATGAAGGCCCAGATGAAGCTCGCGAACCGCAGCGCGGCGCGTTTCGCATTGATCATCGGCGACGACGAACTCGCCGCCGGCACCGTCATCGTCAAGCCGATGCATGGCGATGGCGGCCAGATCGTCGTCATGCGCACCGAAATCTCCAACCACCTCGCCTCCCAAACACGACAGAATTGATCCCAAGATGAGTGACCCCTCGACCACCTCCTCGCAAGCCACCTCGATGCGCACGCACCTGTGCGGCGAGCTCCGACCCGACAACATCGGCCAGACCGTCAGCGTCTGCGGCTGGGTCGGTCGTCGCCGTGAGCACGGTGAGCACCTCGCGTTCGTCGACCTGCGCGACCACTCGGGCATCGTGCAGTGTGTGATCAACGACGACGTCGACGTCCGCAGCGAGTACGTGCTCCGCGTCACCGGCGTGGTGCGTGAGCGGCCCGAGGGCACCGTCAACGAGAACCTGCCGACCGGCCACATCGAGCTGGGGGAGTGCCAGGTCGAGGTGCTCCGCAAGGCGGACCCACCGCCGTTCCCGATCGACGCCCGCGCCGACGACGTCGACGAGAACATCCGCCTCCAGCACCGCTACCTCGACCTGCGCCGCGAGCGCATGCAGAAGAACCTGCGGGTTCGTGCTGCGATCAACGCTGCGGTTCGGGCAGGCATGGAGCGCCAGGGATTCGTCGAGGTCGAGACACCGATGCTGGTGCCGTCGACACCGGAGGGCGCACGTGAGTTCCTCGTGCCGTCGCGCAAGGAGCCCGGCTCGTTCTACGCGCTGCCGCAGTCGCCGCAGCTGTTCAAGCAGCTGCTGATGGTCGGTGGCGTCGACCGCTACTACCAGATGGCGCGCTGCCTGCGAGATGAAGACCTCCGCGCCGATCGCCAGTACGAGTTCATGCAGCTCGACATGGAGATGAGCTTCGTCACCCAGGACGACGTGCTCGATGCCGTCAGCGAAGCCGTGCTCGACGCCGCCGAGGCAGCGACGGGCGAGCGTCCGCAGCCGATCGAGCGGATCACCTGGCACGAGGCGATGGATCGGTACGGCATCGACAAGCCCGACCTCCGCTTCGGTCTCGAGCTCGTCGAGCTGACCCCGCTGTTCGCGGCGACCGAGTTCAAGGCGTTCGCGGGCGCCGGTTCGATCAAGGGAATCCGGGTGCCGGGCGCCGCCGGCGAGTACGGCCGCAACCAGCTCGACAAACTGACCGATCGTGCCAAGTCGCTCGGGGCCAAGGGCCTGGTGTGGCTCAAGGTGACGGCTGATGGATTCGATTCGCCGGTCGCCAAGTTCCTGTCGGACGACGAGGCGGCGGCGATCCGCTCGACGATGGGCGCCGAGGACGGTGACCTGATCCTGATCGTCGCCGACGAGTGGATGGTCACCTGCGAGGTGCTGGGCACGCTGCGCAACGATCTCGGTCGCCCGCCGGTGCACCAGGGCCCGTACCGCTACGTGTGGGTCGTGGAGTTTCCCCTGTTCGTCGGTGTCGACAAGGAGTCCGGCCGTCCGAAGCCGGGCCATCACCCGTTCACCACGCCGCACCCCGACGACCTCGACAAGATCGAGACCGATCCGCTGTCGGTGCGCTCGATCGCGTACGACCTCGTGCTCAACGGCTGGGAGCTCGGCTCGGGCTCGATTCGTATCCACGAGCCGGAACTGCAGCGTCGTGTGTTCAAGGCGCTCGGGATCTCCGACGAGGAGGCCGAGCGCAAGTTCGGCTTCTTCCTCAACCCCTTCGACTACGGCGCGCCGCCGCACGGGGGGTTCGCGTTCGGACTCGACCGCCTCGTGGCGATCCTGGCGGGGGAGGAGAACATCCGCGAGGTGATCGCCTTCCCGAAGACCCAGTCCGGCCAGGACCCGATGACCAACTCGCCGATCCCCGGCGACCCGAAGGCGCTCGCCGAACTCGGCCTCAAGGTCCTCCCGCCCGCCACCTGATGGCCTTCGAGACCGAGATCTCCCGCGACGGCGACACCCTGGTCGGGCCGCTGCGTGCTCCCGCACAGATGCTCGCCGAGCAGGAGTACGCCGGGCACACCAGCGTCCACGACGACGAGACCGCGGCAAAGCTCGGGCTCGACGGCGCGCCGATCGAGGGTCCCACGCACTTCAGCCAGATCGATCCGCTCGCCGTCGAGCACTGGGGTCGGGCATGGTTCGAACGTGGCTGCGTGAGTTCGCACTTCCTGAACATGGTGGTCGAGGGTGAACAGCTGCGAGCGACGCTCGAGCCGGTGACCCCGACGCTGGCCCGAATCGACGCGCAGAAGGCCGACGGGACGCCGGTGCTGACAGCAACGGCATCGATCGGCCACGACGACCAGACCGAGCTCGACGAGCGGCGCCAGCGCGGGCTGGCGGACCCCGGGGCGCTGTACATCGTCGACCAGCTCGAGGTCGGCATGAACATCGCCGTTCCCGAACCCGTCACGATGGGATTCGAGGACCACAACGGGAACCTCTATCCGTTCAGCCTCGCCCAGAAGCTCGAACGCATCACCGAGCGATCGTCGTGGTACCTGCCCGACGGCGACAGCCCGTGGGGACGCCCGATCGTGCCGACGGAGATGATCAGCGTGATCGCCCACCGTTCGAACGTGCACTTCCCGGTGCGCGGCCCGGCGATCGGGCTGTTCATCGACCTCGAGGTGCGCTTCGTCGACGGGCCGGTGTTCGTCGGCCAGCCCTACCGGGTGGAACACACGCTGGTCGGGCTCGGCCAGACCAAGCGCGTCGAGTCGTACTGGACCGAGACGACGATCACCGACGTCGACACCGGAGTACACGCCGCAACCGTGCTGCTCCACCAGGGTGTCTTCAAGGCATCGTTCGCTGGCTACCCCACCTGACGAGTCAGCGAGTCATCGTTCTTCGGGGTAGACGACGCCCAGCTGCGAGCGAATGTCGTCGAGCAGCTCCATCGTCGACACGGTGGTCGCGAGTGGGATCACGTCGCTCTCGCGATGACCGTCTCGTATCCGCTCCATCGCGTGCGCAGCCTCGTGGGCCAACCCCTGGTTGGGCATGTCCACGTGCACCGGTTCCTCACCGGTGAGCCGGACGGTGAAGCCACTCGGGAACCAGAACGGGGCGTCGACGTCGATACGTCCGAGCGTGCCGAACACCGATGCTCCCAAACTGCTCACCATGTCGAGCGACGTGTGGAAGACCCCGAGCGCGCCGCTCGCGTACGAGACCACGCCGCCGACGGTGGCGTCCACACCGGTGTCGCCGAGGATGCCGCTGACCTTGGCCTCGACCGGGTCGCCGGCGAGATACCGGGCAAACGTGATCGGGTAGATGCCGACGTCGAGCATGGCACCGCCGGCCAGGTCGATGCGTCGATGGCGTCCGTCGGGATCACCGACGGCGATGCCGAAGTTCGCCTCGACCACCTTGAGCTCGCCGATCTCGCCGTCGAGCACCCGTTGGCGGATGTCGACCACGGCGGGGATGAACCAGGTCCACATCGCTTCCATCAGGAACCGATCGTTGCGGGCGGCCGCCTCGACCATCTCGCGCGCCTGGGCTGCGTTGACGGCGAAGGCCTTCTCGCACAGGACGTGCTTGCCGGCATCGAGCGCAGCGATCGTCATCGCATGGTGATGGCTGTGGGGGGACGCGACGTAGACGACATCGACCTCGCCGTCGGCCCACAACGATTCGTAGGAGCCGTGGGCGCGGGGGATCGAGAACCGCCGTGCGAAGGCGTCGGCGGCCTCCTGGGTGCGCGAGCCGACGGCCACGATGTCGGCGTCGGGCAGGGCACGCAGCGCCTCGCACATGCTGGCCGCGATGCCGCCGGTCGCGGCGATGCCCCACCGCAGCGGGCGACTCTCGGAGTTGTTGCTCATCTCTGTGACAGGGCCTCTCTATGGTGATGGGTGACCGACTCCTCCCCAGCAGTCATCATCGCAAAGGGAGCAGGACATGAACGACCACGACGAAGCGGTTCTCGGCAACATCGCCGTCATCTGCGGGGCGGTACGCGCCGAACCGACCGTTCGCGAACTTCCGGGCGGAGGTGTCGTCGTCCAGTTCGACGTCGCCACCACGGCGGAGTCCGACGGCCGTCAGCTCAGCGTGTCGGTGCCGATCGCGTGGAGCGATCCGACGGCGGCGCAGCTCGGCGTCCTCGCGGGTGGATCCGTCGTGTTGGTCGTCGGCACGGTCCGTCGACGGTTCTTCCGCGTCGGTGGCGTCACTCAGAGCCGCACCGAGGTGGTCGCCGACGCGGTGGTGCCGGTGCGCCGACACAAGCGGGTGGACACCGCACTGCGTGCGGCGGCCGACCGGGTGCTCGACCTCGCCGGCTGAACCCGTTGCCTCACGCGAGGCTGCGCACCACCAGGCCGGTGCGCAGCTTCGGGGTGAAGAATGTCGATTTCGGCGGCATCAATACGCCCTCACGTGCGGTTCGTTCGATCTCGGCAACGCTGACCGGACGGATCAGCACGGCTGCAGTTGCAGCTCCCGACGTGACGGCGGCCACGACGTGATCGACGCCGTGCTGGTAGCTGACCGAGTGCGCGACCTCGGCGAGCGCATGTTCGAGCCACGCGCCGTCGAGCGAGCGGACATCGTCGAACGCGCCCGGGCGGGGACGCAGCCAGTGGGCAGTTCCGTCGCCGGTCACCAGGCACAACACGCCCTCGGCGTCCATCGTCGCAAGCGTCGAGCCGTCGGGTTGGCCCGCGTCGCTGCGTTCGAAGCAGGCGTCGAGTGCCGTGACCAGCTCGTCGACGGAGACGTCGGCGTACAGGCGGTGGATCGCCTCGACCGAGAGCTGGTCGGCCACGAGTTCGTTGACGAACGCGAGTGTCTCGTCGGCAGGGTTCGGCTGGTTGCCGTTCTCGGCGCGCACCTCGTCGCGGTAGGTGCGGCTGATCCCGTAGCGGTGGTGTCCGTCGGCGATCAGGACGTCGTCGGAGCCGATCCTGTCGGCGATGGCGCGGATCCGGTCGGGGTCGGAGACGCGCTCGACGATGTGGTCGACCCCATCCACCGTGACCGACGCCATCGGTTCACCGGGTTCGCTCAACAAGGCAGTGAGACCCGTCGCGAGCGAGAGGCCCCACACCGGCGACAGGTTCGCCGTCGTCGCCCGGGTCAAATCCAGCCGGTCGGTCGATGCTTTCGGGGTGACTCGCTCGTGTGGGAGCACGCCGCCTGCGCCCTCGTCGACGACTTCGAGACCGCCCAGCACCCCGGCGATGTCGCGTGCGGTGCCCGATGCATCGGTGAATCTCATCCGGTAGATCGTGAACGACGGCGTGTCGTCGTAGGTCATCACGCCGGCGTCGATCCAGCTGTCCAGCGTGGCGGCGGCGGCCGCGTAGCGCTCGGGCCCGTCTGATTCGCGCGGAACGTCGACGTGGGTGATGTTCGACGGGCTGCGACCGCCGAGTTCGTCGAGGTCGGCCTCCGACAGGACGTCGTAGGGTGGGGCGATCAGATCGTCGATCTCGGGATCGGAGTAGCGCAGGGCGGGAAACGGCGTGAAACGTGGCACGACGACAGGATGTCACGGCGCAGCACCGCAACTGCAACGATCGACCAGGTGCACGACTGGACCCGGGGGATCGACACGGTGTTGTGCGACCTCGACGGCGTGGTCTGGCTCGCCCACCAACCGATCGCCGGCTCGGTCGAGGCCGTGGCCGCACTCCGCCGCAGTGGGCGCCGGGTGATCTTCGTCACCAACAATTCTGCAGCGACGTCGGCGCAGCACGAGCAGGCCTTGGCGGACGTCGGGATCTCGGCAGGCGGTGACGTCGTGAGTTCGGCCATGGCGGTCACCGCGTTGGTCACACGAAGTACTCGCGTGCTCGTGGCGGCCGGGCCCGGCGTGGTCGAGGCACTGGAACGAGCGGGAGCCGACGTGGTGATCAATTCCGGCGAGCCGCTCACCGAAGCTGTCGATGCGGTCGTCGTGGGGATGCACCGTGATTTCGACTACAACCGGTTGGCCGTCGCCGCCGACGCCGCGCGCCGATGTGGCCGCCTGATCGGAACGAACACCGACAGCACCTATCCGACGCCCGATGGTCTGCTGCCGGGTGGCGGGTCGATCCTGGCCGCAGTTGCGGTGGCATCGGGAGTCGATCCCGTGATCGCCGGAAAGCCGCACCAGCCGCTGGCGACGCTGGTGGAATCGATGCTCGGCGAACGCAACGAGGCCTTCGATCCTACCCGGGTGCTGATGGTCGGCGATCGGCCGGAGACCGACGGCCGGTTCGCGGTCTTGCTTGGCTGTCGATTCGCGCTCGTTCGATCGGGCGTGAGCAGCGCGGCAGTCCAGATCGACGAGGCGACGACGGTCGACATCGACGTCGCCGATCTCGCTGCGGTCGCCCGTCGGCTGGTTCGCTGAGCGGCGTACCGATGTGCTCATGCGGTGCGTGAGATCCTGCCCGATCCGGGCGCCTGAGGCGATCGAAACCGGCGATCGAAACCGGCGATCGAAACCGGTGATGGAACGATCCGGGTAACCTGTGGGCATGGCAAATCCGACAGTTCAACGTCTCGTCGATGCAGGTAACGAGTTCTCTGACACGTCGCGTAAGCAGGCGGAGTCGATCGTCAAGGCGCTCGTCAAAGCGGGCGAGGTCCAGCGGGCCGACGCCGAGAAGGCCGTCCAGACGCTGATTGAGCGAGGACGCGAGACCTCGGACCGAATCGGCACGGACGTGCAACGCGAGGTCTCCAAGCAGATGAACTGGCTCTCCGAGCGATTCGACGAGCTCGAGGACCGCTTCGAAGAACTCGCGCAGAAGATCACCGAACGGGTCAAGGCCGACGTGTCCGCAGCGCAGAAGAAGGCGCCGGCCAAGAAGGCTCCGGCGAAGAAGAAGGCTCCGGCCAAGAAGGCTCCGGCGAAGAAGAAGGCTCCGGCCAAGAAGGCTCCGGCGAAGAAGAAGGCTCCGGCCAAGAAGGCCGCGGCGAAGAAGAAGGCTCCCGCCAAGAAGGCGTCGGCGGCGTCGAAGCCCGCCGACTGACCTCGGTGGGGCCACGACGACGGCTCGACGCCGAACTGGTTCGGCGTGAACTGACCACGAGTCGCACCGAGGCGCAATCGCTGATCGCGGCCAACCGGGTGCTGGTCAACGGGTCGGTCGCCGACAAGGCCTCGCGCCAGGTCGCACCCGCTGACGCGGTGGTGATCGAGGGGCCGCCGGCGCGGTTCGTCGGCCGTGGCGCGATGAAGCTCGACCATGCCCTCGATGTCTTCGGTGTGGGTGTCGACGACAAGCGAGCGCTCGACATCGGCGCCTCGACCGGGGGATTCACGGACTGTCTGCTCCAGCGCGGGGCGGGCCACGTGGTGGCGCTCGACGTCGGGCACGGCCAGCTCCACGAGCGGTTGCGGGCCGATCAACGGGTCACCAATCTCGAACGCGTCAACGTGCGACATGTGGATGTCGACCAGATCGGTGGACCGGCCGACGTCATCGTCGGCGACCTGTCGTTCATCTCGTTGCGGCTGGTGATCCCGGTGCTGGTGGGGCTGTGCCAACCTGGGGCCCCCATGGTGCTGCTCGTGAAGCCACAGTTCGAAGCCGGTCGCCAGGAGGTCGACCGTGGTCGCGGCATCATCACCGACCCGGTGATCCACGAGCGTGTTCGTGACGAGATCGAGGCGGCGCTGCTGGCGGCGGGATGTCAGGTGCGGGGATGGACCGACTCGCCGATCGCGGGTGCCGACGGCAACCGTGAGTTCCTCGTCCACGCGACGACGTCGCCTGCGAGCGATCGATGACCAGCATCGCGGTCGTGGCACACCACGAGCGTTCGGCCGCTCGCGCGCTCGCCGAGCAGGCCGCCGCCTGGTGCACCGACCACCACGTGGTGTTCTGGATGCCCGTCGACGACGCGGAGGCACTCGATCTCGGCGACTGTGCGAGCGTCCGGCCGATCGCCGAGGCCGATCTGGTGCTCAGCCTCGGTGGCGACGGGACGATGCTGCGCAGCGTGCGGATGCTCGAGGGCGCACCGGTTCCGGTCCTCGGCGTGAATCTCGGCTCACTCGGCTATCTGACACAGGTCGAACCGGACCGGTTGACCGACGCGCTCGATCGGTTCGTCGCCGGGTCGGAGGCGGGAGCGTGGACCCTCGATCGACGCATGATGCTCGACGTTGCGGTGAACGGCGAACTGATCGGCCGGGCCCTCAACGAAGCGGTGGTCGAGAAGGCGGAGTCGGGACACACGGTGCGGCTCCTCGCTCGAATCGACGGCGAGCCCTTCACCTACTACGCCGCCGACGGTCTCATCGTCGCCACACCGACGGGGTCGACCGCCTACTCGTTGTCGGCCCGTGGGCCGGTGGTGTCGCCGCGTCACCGGGCGATGCTGTTGACGCCGGTGTCGCCGCACATGTTGTTCGACCGCACGCTCGTGCTCGATCCGACCGAAACCATCGAGATCGAGGTGTCGGGACACCGCGTCGCCGAACTCGTCCTCGACGGCCGGCCAGTGGCGCCCCTCGACGACGGTGACGTCGTGCGCTGCACGCCGTCGGAGTCGACGGCGAACTTCGTCCGGCTCGGCGCCGAGTACTACCACCAGATCCTGAAGGCCAAGTTCGGCCTCGCCGACCGCTGAACGACGACGCGACGCCGTGTTGACCGAACTGCACATCGAGAATCTCGGCGTGATCGAGCGGATCGAGATCGTGCTCGGGTCGGGCCTGACCGCGCTCACCGGCGAGACCGGGGCCGGAAAGACCATGCTGGTCGAGGCGATCGAACTCCTGGTCGGCGGGCGGGCCGATGCCTCGATGGTCCGACACGGTGCTCACGAGGCCCGCATCGACGGCCGTCTCGTCACCCCGGACGGCGACGAGATCGTGCTGACGCGGGTGATCCCGACGTCAGGCCGGTCGCGGGCCTATCTCAACAGCCGGCCGGCCACCGTTGCCTCACTTGCCGACGCGGCCGCCGATGCAGTCGACCTGCACGGCCAGCACGCGCACCAGTCGCTGCTGTCGACGGCGACACAGCGCGCCGCGCTCGACGAATACGGCGCCGTCGATCTCGCACCGCTGCGCAACGCGCGAGCGCGGCTCACCGAGATCGACGCAGAGCTTGCCGCGCTCGGTGGCGACGACCGGGCGCGAGCGAGGGAGATCGATCTCCTGCGCTTCCAGGTCGACGAACTCGACGCAGCCGCCGTCGTCGACGCCGCCGAGGACGAACGTCTCGATGCCGAGGAGTCGGTGCTCGCCGATGCAGCGGCCCACCGCGATGCCGCGGCTGCGGCAACTGCATCGGTCAGCGACGACGGCGGAGCGCGCGATGCGATCGCCGCCGCGCTCGGAGCGCTCGACGGGCGAACGCCCTTCACCGAGCAGGTCTCCAGACTCCGCGACCTGCTGGCTGAACTCGACGACGTGGTCGGCGAGATCAGGACCTCGGGTGAGCAGATCGACGAGTCGCCCGAACGCTTGGCCGAGATCCGTGAACGGCGTCAGACGCTCAAGAACCTGCGACGCAAGTACGGAGACGACCTGGCAGCAGTGATGGCATTCCACGCCGAGTCGGCCGACCGGCTCGGCGAGCTCGAGCGTTTCGACGAGCGCGCGGCCGAACTCGACGGGGCTCGTCACGACGCGCTCGCGGCGGAACGGGTTGCCGCCGCGGCAGTCGGACGACGCCGTCGCGAGGTCGGGCCGTCGCTCGCGTCGGCGGTCGAGACCGAGTTGCGTCGTCTGGCGATGCCGCACGTGTCGGTCGAGGTCGAGATCGGCGAGCATGCCGACGACCACCCCGGAGATCGGGTCCAGTTCCTGCTCGCAGCCAATCCCGGCTCGCCGTTGCTGCCGCTCACCCGCGTCGCGTCCGGCGGGGAGCTGGCCAGAGCGATGCTGGCGCTGCGGCTCGTCCTGTCTCGGGCGTCGGGACGCTCCGACGTCGGCCGCACGTTGGTGTTCGACGAGGTCGATGCCGGCATCGGCGGCGCTGCGGCGCAGGCGATCGGCGATGCGCTCGCTCAGCTGGGACGGTCGCATCAGGTGCTCGTGGTCACGCACCTGGCGCAGGTGGCAGCGGCAGCAGACGTCCAGATCGCCGTCGCCAAGTCCGTGCGAGACGGCGAGACCTTCGCCGAGGTTGCTCCGATCTCCGGCGAGGAGCGCGTGGTCGAGATCGCCCGCATGCTCTCGGGCTCGGCCAGCGCCTCCGCGCTCGACCACGCCCGCGAGCTGCTCGGCGCCTGAACCTGCGCCAATTCGCCGCGAAGACGCATCGCGGTCGACGCGCGGGGTATGGTGATCTCCCGTCATGGTGTCGCACGACATCGGGATACGACAGCAGGGTCGAGACGGAGGAATGGTCGAATGCCGAAGCACATTTTCGTGACCGGAGGCGTTGCCAGCTCGCTCGGCAAGGGTCTCACGGCGTCGTCGCTCGGGCGTCTGCTGAAGCTCCGGGGTCTGCGGGTGACGCTGCAGAAGCTCGATCCGTACATCAACATCGACCCGGGCACGATGAACCCGTTCGAGCATGGTGAGGTCTTCGTCACCGACGACGGCGGCGAGACCGACCTCGACCTCGGACACTACGAACGCTTCATCGACGAGAACCTGTCGCGGAACTCCAACGCGACCACCGGATCGATCTACCAGGCCGTGCTCGCCGCCGAGCGCCGTGGCGACTACCTCGGCAAGACCGTGCAGGTGATCCCGCACATCACCGACGAGATCAAGCGTCGGATCGAGCGCGTCGCTCACGACGACGTCGACGTCGTGATCACCGAGGTCGGCGGCACGGTCGGCGACATCGAGATCCTGCCGTTCCTCGAAGCGATTCGACAGTTCCGCAACATGGTCGGGCGTGACAACGTCTGCTACATCCACGTCACCCTGGTGCCGTTCATCGGTCCGTCCGGCGAGCAGAAGACCAAGCCCACCCAGCACTCGGTGACCGAGCTGCGCAGCCGCGGCATCCAGCCCGATGTGATCGTGTGCCGGAGCGAGGAGCCGTTGTCCGACGACCTCAAGCGCAAGATCTCGAGCCTCTGTGACGTCGAGGAACGAGCCGTCGTCAATGCGGCCGACGCAAAGAACATCTACGAGCTGCCGCTGATCCTCCACGACGAGGGCCTCGACGACTTCGTCTGCGACCTGTTGCGCATCGAGGGCGAACCCGATCTCACCTACTGGGAGGAGTTCGTCGCCAAGGTCGAGGCCGCAACGACTCCGGTTCGCATCGGCCTGATCGGCAAGTACATCGAGTTGCCCGACGCCTACCTCTCCGTGGTCGAGAGCCTCAAGCACGCCGGGTTCCACCATGGCGCCAACGTCGAGATCGTCTGGATCCAGTCCGAGAGCGTCGAGGGGTTGCTGGCCGCCGGCCAGCTCAACCACCTCGACGGCATCGTCATCCCCGGCGGGTTCGGTTACCGCGGCGTCGAGGGCAAGATCGCCGCGGCCCGCTATTCACGCGAGGAGGGCGTCCCGTGTCTCGGGCTCTGCCTCGGACTGCAGGCGATGGCGATCGAGTTCGCCCGCGATGTCGTGGGCCTCACCGATGCCAACTCGACCGAGTTCGACCCCACGACCCACCATCCGGTGATCGACCTGATGCTCGAGCAGCGAGGCATCGAGGACAAGGGCGGCACGATGCGCCTCGGCGCCTACTACGCCGTGCTCGCTCCCGGCTCGCAGGTGGCCGAGGCCTACGGGGAACCCGTTGTCAGCGAGCGGCACCGTCATCGCTACGAGTTCAACGAGCGCTACCGCAAGCAACTCGAGGACTCCGGTCTGTGGTGCTCGGGCACGTCGCCCGACAACCGGCTCGTCGAGTTCATAGAACTGCCGGGCCACCCGTTCTGGGTGGGCACGCAGGCTCATCCGGAGTTCAAGAGCCGGCCGGATCGCCCGCACCCGCTGTTCCGCGAGTTGATCGCTGCAGCGTTGCGGCGTCGAGCGCAGGCAGAACCTGCCGGGGGCAACGCGGCAGAGGACGCACCGGTCGAGGCGCCGGCCAACGCTGCGGCGGCATCGCTCACCTCGTGAGCGAGTTCCGGCGGATCTCCGAACGTACGATCCACGAGGGTCACGTCTGGAATCTCGCCCTCGTCGAGTTCGAGGCGCCCGACGGGTCCAGCTTCACCCGCGACATCGTCCGTTCGCCCGGCGCCGTCGGTGTGCTGCCGCTGGTGTTCGACGCCGAGGGCAACCCGTCCGTCGTGCTCGTGTCGCAGTACCGGCCGCCGTACGAGCGTTCGATCATCGAGATGCCCGCCGGGATGCGTGACATCGAGGGGGAGGACACCGCCGAGGTGGCCCGCCGCGAGCTGATCGAAGAGGCCGGGCTGGAAGCCGGTGGTCTGGAACTGCTCACCGAGATCCTGCCGTCGCCGGGGATGACCGACTCGGTCACCACCCTGTACCTGGCGACCGCCTGCTCCCCGGTGCCCCACGATCGCCACGGCCCGGAGGAGGAGCACATGGAGTTGCTGCACGTGCCCCTGGCCGATGCGGTGACGATGGTCGAGCGCGGTGAGATCGCCGACGCCAAGACGGTCATTGCGCTGCTGCTGACCGACAAGCGCCTGCGGGCCTCCGACCACCCGTACGGCTGAGCGCCCGGGAACCCGTCGATGGCTCGCCCGCCACTGCCGATCGAGATCGAGGAGTTCCTGTCGTGGATGGTTGCCGAGAAGGGACGCTCCGCCAACACGATCGCTGCCTACCGCCGTGACCTCACCGCCTACAGCGAATGGCTGGCAGACAACGACGCAACGGTGCTCGACGTGACGCACCAGCAACTCGTCGACTTCGTCGGGAAACGGCGGGCCAGCGGCGCCGCCACCTCGTCGATCGCGCGGCAGTTGGCGGCCGTGCGGATGCTGCACCGCTACCTGTCGATCGAGGGCGAACGCCGTGACGATCCGGCCGCCGAACTCGAAGGTGTGCGTGTGCCGTCGGGAATTCCCAAGCCACTCACCGAGGCGCAGGTGACGAGCCTGATCGACTCGGTGCTCGTCACCGAGCCGATCCATCGTCGCGACCTGGCGCTGATCGAGTTGTTGTATGCCACTGGCGCCCGTATCTCCGAGGCCGTCGGGCTGTCGATCGGCGAGATCGACATGGACGCACGACTGGTCCGGCTGTACGGCAAGGGGGCCAAGGAGCGGATCGTGCCGTTCGGGTCCACTGCTGCCGCCGCGCTCGACGACTGGTTCTCGCCGAGTGGGCGAGCGATGGTGGTCCCTGCCCAGTGGCGCAGCCGCGACGACGCTGAAGCGGTGTTTCTCAACACGCGGGGCGGGCGACTGACCAGGCAGGCGGCATGGCAGGTGATCAAGAAGTACGGGACCCTCGCCGGCATCGGCGACGAGCTGTCTCCACACGTGCTGCGTCACTCGTGTGCGACACACCTGCTCGATCATGGTGCCGACCTCCGGGTCGTCCAGGAGATGCTGGGACACGCATCGATCTCGACCACCCAGATCTACACCAAGGTCAGCCAGGAGCGATTGTGGGACGTGTACCGCTCGGCGCATCCCCGGGCCACACTGACGCGATGAGCGACGCGAACCCGCTGACCAAGGTCTGGCACCTCGCTGCTCGATTCGTGACCTCCCTTCCACCGACTCCGCCGAGCGTCGACGACGAGATCTGGGTCGACGAGCACCTGGTGGCGGGGGAGCGGGCGCTCTGGGTGCAGCTGTCGAACCAGGACCGTCGCCACAGCGCCGCGGTGGCACGTCGCTTCGTCCTCGAGCGGCCGGGCGCCACGCGCGCCGAGATCGCCGGAGCGATCCTGCATGACGTCGGCAAGATCGAATGCGGCCTCGGGACCTTCGGGCGGGTGGTCGCCACGCTCGTTGGTCCCCGCAGCGCTGCCTTCAGCGCCTATCACGACCACGAGGCGATCGGTGCCCGTCTGGCGAGCGCGGCTGGCTCGGATCCGGCCACGGTCGAACTGATCGCCCAGTGCGGTCCCGCCTTCGATGCGCTGGAGGCATCTGATCACGCCTGACCAGGCAATCAGCGCGTGTTGGTTGTCAAACGGTTGCGGTTGACATTCGGTTGCGATTAGTGTTGGAGTATGGCCCGAACCGATGCGCTGACCGAGACGTTGGCGACCGAAGTACTGTTGCGAGCCGGTGGAAGCTCCGATGTGCTGCGTCGGCTCGTCGATCGGCTCGACCACGAGCTGAACGCGAGCCCACTGCAACGGACGGTGCGTCTGTGGGACATCTCGGCGACGCAGCTCGGACAGATGTTCGACATCAGCCGGCAGGCGGCGTCGAAGTGGCTCGCCGAGGGTCCACCGGCCGGTCGGCGCGACCAGGTTGCGCTGCTCGGCCAGGCGACCGACCTCCTCGACCAGTGGGTGAAGCGCGAGCGGATCCCAGCGGTCGTGCGCCGACCGGTCGAACTCCTCGATGGTCGCAGCCGTCTCGATGTGGCTCTTGCCGGCGAGTTCGAGCTGTTGCGTGACGAACTGGCCGACACGTTCGACCTGACGCGCATCGCCCCGTGATCGAGCTGCGCGTGCCCGATGGACACGTGTGGTTGCGGATCACCCGGCCTCACTACGCCGATCCCTTCGATCCAGCGTTCGCTCAGCGGCGAGGTGGACGATGGAACCCGCCGGATTCCTGGCCGACGCTGTACTTGAACCACGACCTCGTCACCGTGCACGCGCAGGTTCGACACCTGTTCGCCGGGCGTGGCATCGAGCCGGACGATCTCGACGACGACGCACCCATCCGGCTCGCTGCGGCGACGCTGCCCGGTCGTCAACGTGGCGCCGACGCGTTCTCGGACCGGGGGATCGCGGCGGCGGGGCTTCCGTCGTCGTATCCACTCGACGACCGCGGTGGCCAGGTCCCGCACGAGACGACGCAAGCGATCGGCGTCGACGTGCACGACGCCGGGCTGCGCGGCGTGGTGTGTCGTTCTGCTGCCGGAGTCGGTCGCGAGTTCGCCTGGTTCCCTGCCGACCGCTCCCGCGCCCGACCGGTGTGGTCGTCGCCGCTCCCATTCGGCGCCTGGCGCCACGCCGTCAGCATCGATCAGCTGTCACCGTGACCGGGCGCCACTCACGCTTCTCGTGAACTCGTACGGGACCAGATCCCGCACGAGTGCACGAGAACGGCGGAGGGGGCGCTCAGGCGGGGAGGAGGCCGATGTTGGCGTGCGCCCGGGCGAGCGTGGCCGAGGCGACCTCGCGGGCCTTGTCGGCGCCGACGGCGAGCAGTCGGGCGAGTTCGCCCGGGTCGTCGAGCAGCTCGAGGTATCGCACGCGGATCGGATCGAGGACCGCCAGCACCGCTTCGCCGGTGTCGACCTTGAGTTTGCCGTACTGCTCGTACTCCTCGGCGACGGCCTGCGGCGTGCGATCGGTGACCGCCGCATTGATCTCCAGCAGGTTGGCCACGCCTGGCTTCTCGGCGCGGTCGTAGCGCACCGCATCCGCACCCGTGTCGGAGTCGGTGACGGCCCGCTTGAACTTCTTCATCACGACGCTCGGCTCGTCGATCAGGTACACGCAGCCGGAGTCCGACTCGTCGGACTTCGACATCTTCGAGGTCGGGTCCTGCAGGCTCATCACCCGTGCGCCGGCGGCCGGAGTGACCGCCTCGGGGATGACGAAGGTGTCGCCGAAGCGATGGTTGAAGCGGATCGCGATGTCGCGGGTGATCTCGACGTGCTGGCGCTGGTCGTCGCCGATCGGCACCTCGTTGGCGTCGTACAACACGATGTCGGCGGCCTGCAGCGCCGGATAGGTGAATAGTCCCGCCGACACGAATTCGTGCTCTCGTTTGGCGCTCTTGTCCTTGAACTGCGTCATGCGCGACAGCTCGCCGTAGCTGACCGTGCACTCCATGATCCAGCCCAGCTGATTGTGTTCGGGCACGTGGCTCTGCACGAACACCGTCGATGCGTCGGGATCGAGTCCGATGGCGAAGAACATCGCCGCCAGCGACATCGTCTGTCGACCCAGCACGCCGGGCTCGTCCGTCACGGTGAGGGCGTGGAGGTCGACGATGCCGTGGAACGCGTCGCAGGTGTACTGGCCTGCAACCCAGTTCCGCAGCGCCCCGAGGTAGTTGCCGAGGTGTACATCGCCGGTGGGCTGCATACACGACAGCACACGTGTCGTCGAGTTGCCGGGTGCGTTCGTCACGGGCGCCGACGATACCCGTTTGCACCACCGGCGCTCCGGTAGGTTGGGCGACGATGTCCCTCCACGTGATCAGCGACGCCGCGAACAGCACCTCGGGCACCGTCGTGTCCACTCCCGTGTACGAGGGGCCCTTCGACATGCTCTTGCAGCTGATCCTGCGCGAGCAGGTCGACATCTACGAGATCAACCTGTCGAGCATCGTCGATGCGTACCTCGCCGAGATCGAACGAATGCAACTCCTCGACCTCGACGTGGCCACCGGGTTCCTGTTGATCGCGGCCACGCTGGTCGAGCTCAAGGCTCGCCGCTTGCTGCCGAACCCGACGGACCTTGATCTCGACGATGAGTTCGCGCTGTGGGAAGAGCGCGACATGCTGCTGTCGAGGCTGCTCGAGGCCAAGACCTTCAAGGACGTGGCGCAGATCTTCTCGAAGCTCGCCGACGACGCCGACCTCTCGTTTCCCCGAGTGGTCGGCCCCGACGAGCGTTTCGCGGCCGTCGTGCCCGACATGCTCGAGGGCACCAGCATCACCAGCCTTCGCAACGCCGCCATCAGGGCGCTCACGCCGAAGCCGGTCCCAGTGGTCGACCTGTTCCACGTCAACCCGATCACGATCACCGTTGCCGACGCTGTCGCCGAACTGCTCGACGAGCTCCCGCGTGCGGGCCGGATCACGTTCCGGCGTCTCACCGCCGACCTCGCCGACCGCATCGAGGTGATCATCCGGTTCCTCGCCGTGCTCGAGCTCTACAAGCAGGGTGCCGTCGAGCTCGACCAGCCCGAACGGTTCGGCGACATCGAGGTCACCTGGAGTGCGGACGACGACTTCGACACCGCCGCGATCCTGATCGACGCGTACGACGGCTGACGCGAGATGGTGGTGCGCTGATGGACGAACGAGTCGCTGAGTACAAGCGGGCGATCGAATCGATCGTGCTGGTCGCCCACGATCCGGTCCCCGCCGAGCTGCTCGCACAGCTGCTCGAGGAACCGACGGTGATGGTCGAGCAGTGGTGTGAGGAACTGGCAGGGGCGTACGTCGACGCGGGCCACGGTTTCGAACTCGTGCACATCGCCGGAGGGTGGCGTTTCCAGACGGCGTCCGACCTCACGCCGTACGTCGAACGCTTCCTTCTGCACGATCAGCGGGCCCGACTGTCCGGCGCTGCACTCGAGACGCTGGCGATCGTGGCCTACAAGCAACCGATCTCACGCGGTCAGATCGCGTCGATCCGCGGCGTGGACCCCGACGGGGTGCTGCGCACCCTGCAGGCGCGTGGCTACATCGACGAGGTCGGTCGCGACAACGGGCCGGGCCAGGCAATCCTGTTCGGAACCACGGCGACGTTCCTGGAGAAGCTCGGCCTCGCCTCGCTCGACGACCTGCCGCCGATCGCCGAGTTCATTCCCGGTGCCGACGTGGTCGAGGCACTCGAGACGGGACTCCGCGTCACGCCACTGATCGAGGTGTCGACGGGAACCACCGCTGAACCGACATCCCCAGGCCCAGCCATCTCCGACGACGCCGCGCCGTGAACGATCGGACGCCCGAGCCCCCGCTCTGGGAGCAGATGGCACAGCGCAGCGCCGCGCTCCCGCAGGGTGAACGACTCCAGAAAGTGCTCGCGGCCACCGGGTACGGCAGCCGCCGGGTCTGCGAGGAGCTGATCGCCGCCGGCCGGGTCACCGTGAACGGCGAGGTCGCGATCCTGGGCAGGCGCGTCGATTCGGGGCGTGATCACGTCGCCGTCGACGGTGCACCCATCGGGGTCCGCCCCGACCTCGTGTACTACCTGCTCAACAAGCCGGTCGGGGTGGTGACGACGGCCCGAGACACCCACCGGCGTCCGACGGTGGTCGAGCTGGTGCCGTCGGAGCCCCGTGTCTTCTCCGTCGGGCGTCTCGACGTCGACACCGAGGGGTTGCTGCTCCTCACCAACGACGGTGATCTCGCGAACCGCATCGCGCATCCGTCCCACGGCATCGAGAAGGAGTACCTGGTCGAGGTGGCCGGCGGAGCCGTATCGGCCGGTTCGATCCGTGCACTGCGCGAAGGCGTGCTGCTCGACGACGGGATGACCGCTCCTGCCAAGGTCTCGCAACCCGATCCGGGCGTGCTGCGGATCACGATCCACGAAGGCCGCAACCGGCAGGTCCGCCGGATGTGCGAGTCGGTCGGGTACCCGGTGACACGCCTGGTGCGCACCCGGATCGGGCCACTCAGCGACCGATCGATGCAACCGGGCAGCTGGCGCGAGTTGACCGTCGACGAGTGGCGGGCCCTGACCGAGGCGGTCGCCGGGAGTTCGGGTCCGCCGCCGGATGCCACCGATACGATCGATGTCCATGACTGACCTCGATCCGGCCCGCCGGGCCAACGTGATCGGCCTCGGGCTCATCGGTGGTTCGGTCGCGCTGGCGCTTCGCGAGCGGGGTTGGCACGTCAGCGGCGAGGACATCGATCCAGCGACAGCGTCGGCTGCCGTCGACCGTGGCGCGGTGGATGAGATCGGGCTCGATCACCAGGCCGAGATCACGTTCGTGGCGGTGCCGGTGTTGATCGCTGCCGATCAGGTCAAGCGGGCGCTCGCGGAAACGGGTGGCGCCGTCACCGACGTGGGCAGCGTCAAGGCGGCGGTCTGCGCCGCCGCCGCCGATACCCGGTTCGTCGGCGGGCACCCGATGGCGGGATCGGAACTCGACGGGCTCGACGGCGCCCAGGCCGACCTGTTCGAAGGTGCGGTGTGGGTGCTCACCCCCGGTCCCGACAGCGACGACGCCGTGTTCGCCAAGGTGGCATCGGTCGTCGCATCATTTGGTGCCGAGGTCGTCGCGCTGACCCCCGAGCGTCACGACCAGCTCGTCGCTGTGGTCAGCCACGTTCCGCACCTCACTGCGGCCACGCTGATGGGTCTCGCGAGCGAGCGGGCCGAGGAACACGCCGCGCTGCTGCGCCTCGCCGCCGGTGGTTTCCGTGACATGACCAGGGTGGCGAGCGGGCGCCCGATGATCTGGCTCGACATCTGTGCCGAGAATCGCACCGCGATCGTCGGCGTGCTCGACCAGCTCATCGACGGGCTGGGCGAGGTTCGCGACATCATCGGTGCCGACGACCGCGAGGCCCTGCACGCCCGCCTGACCGCGGCCCGACATGCCCGCGCCAACCTGCCGACCCGCGTCGTGCATCCCGACGAGCTCTCCGAGGTCCGGATCCCCATTCCCGACCGCGCCGGCGCCGCCGCCGAGGTGTTCACCCTGGCCGCCGAACTCAGCGTCAACATCGCCAGCTTCGAGGTCGTCCACGTCGCCGAGAGCACGCGTGGTGTTGCGGTCGTGCTCGTCGACCGGGCGATGGTCGAGCTGTTCCGCGGCGGGCTGCTCGCCCGCGGCTTCCGCCCTGCCGTGCAGCCGCTGTCGTGAACGAATCCGATCTCCCCGCCGACGAACTGCATCAGGTGCGGCGCGCCGACGGTCCGGTGATCGCCGACGTCCACGTCCCGCCGTCCAAGAGCATCGTCAACCGAGCGCTGGTCTGCGCGGCACTCGCCGACGGCGCGAGCACGATCACCGGGATCGCACCCGGCGACGACACCGCCGCGATGATCTCGTGCCTGCAGCAGCTCGGCTGTGGCATCGGAATCCGCGTCGAGGGCGACGACCGGATCGCCGACGTGGCGGGTACCGGTGGGGACCTGACGCCGGGGCCGATGACGCTGCATGCCGGCCTGGCCGGCACCACGTCGCGGTTCATCACCGCGCTGAGCGCACTCGGGAGCGGCGAGTACACGATCGACGGGCACCCGCCGCTGCGCGCTCGTCCGATGGCACCACTGCACGACTCGCTCGCCGCGCTCGGCGCACGGGTCACACCCGGCGAGGCCGCCGGCCACCTCCCCGTCACCATCGAAGGCCCGCTGCGTCGGGCCGACGCCGTCGTCATGCCCGGCGACGTGTCGAGCCAGTACATCACGGCAATGATGCTCATCGCTCCGTACGTGCCGGGTGGGCTGAAGCTCTGGTTGTCGTCTGGGCTCGTGTCGCGTCCGTACCTCGAGATGACGCGCGCGGTGATGTCGGCATTCGGCCACGACGGCGTCGACCTGCGCGACCGCCACGTCATCGTCGAGCCGGGGGAGTACTGGCCGACCGAGTTCACCGTCGAACCCGACGCGAGTTCGGCCAGCTACCCGCTCGCGGCTGCGGCGATGGTCGGCGGCGCGGTGAGCGTTCGGGGGCTCGGCTCGGCGTCGTTGCAGGGCGACGCCCGGTTCGTCGACATCCTCGCCTCGATGGGTTGCATCGTCACCCAGGGCGCCCGCGACACCGTGGTGATGCGGCGCCGCGACACGCCGCTGCGCGGCGTCGAGGTCGACATGGCCGACGTGTCCGATCTCGTGCCGACACTCGCCGTGGTCGCCACGCAAGCGGTCACACCGACGAGGATCACCGGCGTCGGCTTCATCCGGGCCAAGGAGAGCGACCGTCTCGGCGACCTCGCCGACGAACTCCGCAGGACCGGCGCGATCGTGACCGTCGAGCCCGACGGCCTGCTCATCGAACCGACCGACCTGCTTCACGGCGCTCGGCTGTTCACCCATCACGATCATCGGCTCGCGATGGCGTTCGGGCTGCTCGGCCTCGTCGTCGACGGCATCGAGGTCGTCGAGCCAGCGGTGGTGTCGAAGAGCTGGCCGAGTTACTGGGACGCGCTGGCGGCGATTCCCTCGCGGCTGCTGTGACCGGTCTCGACGACCGGGTTCGCGTCGCTGCGTTCGACGTCGACGGCACGATCACTCAACGCGACTGCGTCGTGCCGTTCCTACGACGTGTCGCCGGAACGGCCACGCTCGGCAGACGTCTCGTTGCCCAGACCCGCACGGTGTCGGCACTGGCGTCGCGTCGCGACCGCGACGGTCTGAAAGCCGCGGCAGCCTCCGCTGCGTTCACCGGGCAGCCGATCGATCGGATCGAGGCGATCGCAGCGGACTTTGCCCGCTCCGTGCACTCGAGTGGCCTGCGTGACGACATCGTGGCACTGCTCGACAGCCATCGGGATCGCGGCGACACCGTCTTGTTGGTGTCGGCGTCGTTCGAGGTCTACCTGCGCCCGCTCGCCGAACTGCTCGGAGCCGACGACGTGCTCGCCGCCCGGCTCGAGGTCGGACCTGACGGACGCCTCACCGGACAGCTGGACGGGCCGAACTGCCGCGGACCGCAAAAGGTGGTCCGACTGCACGCCTGGCTCGACGAGCATGCAGGCGGACGTACTGCTGCCCACGTGACCGCCTACGGCGACTCGACAGGAGACCGCGAGTTGCTCGCCGACGCCGACGTCGCTCGCTGGGTCGGGCGGGGAGCGATGCCACGTTGAACGTGACACCGGCGACTACCGTGCACGGCGCCATGAACGCAGCGAGCCGCCCTTCGATCGTGCGCAGGAAATCGGCGTGCTGAGAGGTTTGTGGCGCACGGCGCGGCCCAAGCAGTGGCTGAAGAACGTGCTGGTGTTCGCCGCGCCCGGAGCGGCCGGCGTGCTCGACGAGAGCAACAACCTGGCGCTGACCGTGCTCGCGTTCGTGTCGTTCTGTTTCGCCGCAAGCGGCATCTACGTCTGGAACGACCTGCTCGACGTCGAGGCCGACCGTCGCCACCCCACGAAACGCCACCGGGCGATCGCCTCAGGTGAGTTGGGCGTCGGCGCGGCGCGGGTGTTCGGCGTCGTGCTCCCGATGATCGCGCTCGGTCTCGCTGCGCTCACCGGTCGCTGGCAGACCGGTGCGGTGGTCGCCACCTACATCGTCATCACGATCGCTTACACCTTGCGACTGAAACACGTGCCGGTGGTCGACGTGGTCACCGTCGCTGCGGGGTTCGTGCTGCGCGCTGCAGCGGGCGCGGTGGCCGTCGACGTGCCGATGTCGCGCTGGTTCGTGCTGTGCATCATGTTCGGTTCGCTGTTCATCGTGGTCGGCAAGCGCTACGCCGAACTCAACGAGCTGGGCGGTGAGGCGCAGACCCGGGTCACGCTCGAGGAGTACTCGATCGGCTACCTGCGCATGCTGATGTCGGTCAGCCTCGCCGGCGTCCTGATCAGCTATTGCGTCTGGGCCTTCGAGACCAGTGCGGCCTCGACGAGCGACTGGCCGCTGTACGAACTGTCGATCGTGCCGATGCTGATGGCCCTGCTGCGCTATCTGCTCGTGCTCGACCAGGGGCAGGGCGCCGCACCCGAGGAGGTGTTCACCAGCGATCGCCTGCTGGTGTTGCTGGGGTTCTGCTGGATTGTCGTCTATGGTCTCGCCGTCTATGTCTCCTGACCCTCTCGGTTCCGAAACGCCGGATCTGGCCACCATCACCGCTCGAGTCGCCGACGTCGAGGGGTGGATGTCGCCCGGTCAGGCCTCGACGCTCTACGACGCCGCACGCCGCTGCCCGACCGGCGGCACGATCGTCGAGATCGGCAGTTTCCGAGGCCGCTCCACGATCGTGCTGGCCAGTGCCGCGCCGCCGGACGTGTCGGTGATCGCGATCGACCCGCACGCCGGCAACGATCGTGGTCCGCAGGAGATCGACGGCTACGCCGACGCCGCCGCCGACGACCACGCCGTGTTCCGTGCGAACCTCGAGCGTGCCGGTGTGGCCGACCGGGTCCGTCACATCCGCAAGTTCTCCGACGATGCGCTCGTCGACGTCGACGTGCCGATCGACGTGCTCTACATCGACGGAGCGCACCGGTACGGGCCCGCACGTGCGGACATCCGCGACTGGGGAGCGCGGGTGACCGATGGTGGCACGATGTTGATTCACGATTCGTTCTCCTCGATCGGCGTGACGCTCGCCATCGTGCGCGAGCTGTTGCTCGGCAGCCGGCTCCGCTACGTGGGGCGCTCGCGGTCGATGACGATCTACCGAGCCGACCTCCCCGCCGGGCCGGCAGCGTGCGCCCGCAATGCCGGCCGCCAGCTGGCCCAGTTGCCGTGGTTCGTCAAGAACGTGGCGCTGAAGGTGGGGCTCACGCTCGGGCTCGGCAAGGTGCTCGGACGGATGGGTCGCAACGTGCCGGACTGGCCGTACTGATCCAACGTGGCTGATCCGGTGTGAGGACTCGTCAGCTCGAACTGTCCGGCTGGGGCCGCACGGCGCCGTCGGCGGCCACGTTCGTCGACGTCGACGCCGACGAACTCGACGGCACGGTGCTCGACGAACTCGCCGAGCCACGCGGCATCATCGCGCGTGGCATGGGCCGGGCCTACGGCGACCCGGCACAGAACGCGGGTGGCACGGTCGTGCGATTGGCCCGCGGGCCGATCGTGCTCGACGCCCGGGCGGGCACGGTGCACGTCGGCGCCGGCGTGAGTCTCGACGAGCTGCTCCGCCACATCGTGCCGCGTGGGTTCTTCGTTCCGGTGTCGCCCGGCACGCGGTTCGTCACCGTCGGCGGCGCGATCGCAAGCGACATCCACGGCAAGAACCACCATGCCGACAGGACCTTCGGGGCCCACGTCGACGCAATGACGATCCTGCTCGCCGACGGTTCCCGGCGCGCGATCACCCCGGCGACGGACCCCTCGTTGTGGTGGGCGACGATCGGCGGCATGGGGCTCACCGGTATCGTCCTCGACGCGACGGTCAGGCTGCTGCCGATCGAGACCAGCCGCTGCCTCGTGCTGACCGAACGGGTACCGAACCTCGACAGCCTGCTCGAACGGATGGAGACCGGTGACCACCTCCACCGGTACTCCGTGGCCTGGGTCGACATGGTTGCCACCGGAGCCCACCTGGGTCGAGCGGTGCTGACCCGCGGCGACCATGCCACCTACGACCAGCTGGTCGCCGAACGACCGGCAGACGGTGATGATCCTCTCGCGTTCGCTCCCGCTGGGCTCGCAGCCGTTCCCCCTGGGATGCCGAACGTGCTCAACCGTCTTGCGGTTCGCGCCTTCAACGAGTTGTGGTATCGCAAGGCACCGTCGTCGCACCTCGGCCTCGAGTCGATCACCGGCTTCTTCCATCCCCTCGACATGGTCGGCGACTGGAACCGGCTCTACGGACGCGGTGGATTTCTGCAGTACCAGTTCGTCGTTCCGTTCGAGGCCGTCGACACGCTGCGCACCATCGTCGCAACCGTGGCCGCGTCGGGCCATGCCAGCTTCCTCGCGGTCCTCAAGCGATTCGGGCCCGAGAGCGGGGGACTGCTGAGCTTCCCGACCCCCGGGTGGACGCTGACACTCGACTTGCCCGCCGCCGTCGCCGGCCTCGGCGGTCTGGTCGGCGAACTCGACCGGATGGTCCTCGATGCCGGCGGGCGCCACTACCTCGCGAAGGACGCCACCGCCACGCCCGAGATCATCCGCGCCGGCTATCCGCGCCTCGACGAGTGGTTGCAGATCCGCCGGACGGTCGACCCGGCGGGCCGGTGGATCAGCGACCAGGCCCGGCGCCTCGATCTGCACTGACCGCTCACTCCTGACAGGATCTCACCGTGAACAACGCCGTCCACCAACCCCAGACCGTGCTCGTGCTCGGCGGAACCAGCGACATCGGTCAGGCGATCGTGTCCGCGCTGGTGTCGCCGTCGCTGCGTCGGGTGATCCTGGCCGTCCGCAACCCCGACGCCGTCGACGTCGATACGCTGTCGTTCGGGTCGGCCGAGGTCTCGACGGTGGCCTTCGATGCCGCGGACAGCGACCGGCACGAGCAGGTGGTCGCCGACGTCGCCGAGCGCTTCGGTGACCTCGATGTCGTCATCCAGGCATTCGGGCAGTTGGGCGCACCGGGTCTGGAAGACCCGGCTGCGGCCGCCGAGCTGGCCCGGGTGAACTATGTCGGCGCCGTGTCATCGGGCCTGGCGGTTGCGCGCCATCTGCGTACCCAGGGCCACGGGACGCTCGTCGTGCTGTCGAGCGTGGCCGGCGTCCGCACCCGCGCCTCGAACTTCGTCTACGGCTCGACCAAGGCCGGCCAGGACGCCTTCGCCACGGGCCTCGGCCACCTGCTCCACGGCACCGGGGCGAGGGTGCTGACGGTGCGCCCCGGCTTCGTCCGGTCGTCGATGACCACCGGGATGCCCGACGCTCCGTTCTCGTGTGACGTCGACGACGTCGCCGCCGCCGTCGCGGACGGCCTGCGCAAGGGCCGCAGCGTCGTGTGGGTGCCAGGCATCCTGCGGGTGGTGTTCGGCCTGCTGCGCTACGCGCCCGACGTGGTGTGGCGCAAGCTCGACCGATGAACCCGAACGGTGGGGCTGCCGCCGACCTGGCAGCAGCTGCCGAGCGTCTCATGGGCGCCGGTGTTCGGCGGGTCGAGAGCTACGCCTGGCGTGATCTCGACGACGCCGAGGCGGGTGGCTCGGAGCTGCACGCCGACGAGATCTTCCGGCGCTGGGCAGAGGTCGGCGTGGAAGTCGTGCACCGCACGTCGACCCGTGACACGCCACGCGAGTTCGACCGCAACGGCTACCGGGTGATCCAGCGCGGTGGCCGCTACGACGTGTTCGCCAGGGTTGCGCTGCGCCAACTCGTTCGGCGACGTCCGAGCGACACGGCGACGATCGAGATCTGGAACGGCGTGCCCTGGTTCGGGCCGCTGTGGGCGCCACGACGACGACTGGTGTGGATGCATCACGTCCACCGCGACATGTGGACCGAGGTACTCCCGCGGCCGCTCGATGCTGCTGGCCGATTCGTCGAGACGCGCTTCGCGCCGTTGTTCTACCGTCGCAGCACCTTTGCCACGCTGTCCGAGTCGTCAGCCGATGAGATCGAAGCGTTGGGCATCGACCGGGCGCATCTGACCGTGATCCCGCCCGGCGTACATGAGCGGTTCACCCCCGATCCGACCCGCCGCGCCGACCACCCGCACGTGGTCGTGGTCGGACGGCTGGCCCCCGTGAAGCGCCAACGTCTCGCTCTGGCCGCGCTGGCCGAGGCGCGGCGCGCGGTGCCCGAGCTGACCGTGGAACTCGTCGGCGATGGCCCGGACCGGACGCTCGTCGACGCATGGATCGCCGAGCACGGAGCCGACGGCTGGATCGAGCGGCGCGGACGCGTCAGCGACGACGACCTCGTGGACGCCTACCGGCGGGCGTGGCTGGTGGTCAGCGCGTCGCACGCCGAAGGATGGGGCATGTCGCTGACCGAAGGGGGAGCGTGCGGGACACCGTGCGTGGCCACCGACATCGCCGGCCATCGCGGCTCGTGCATCGACGGCGAGACCGGGGTACTGGTCGTCGATGTGGACGACCTCGGCGGCGAGGTCGCAGCGTTGCTGACCGACGACGCAGGCCGTCAGGCGATGGGTTCCGCCGCGATCGACCACGCGCGAGGACTCTCGTGGACGGCAGTTGCGGCTCGTCAGCTCGACCTGCTCGCCGACGCCGTCGAGCGCTCCTGACCCGGCGCGGTCGGGGCATCGCGTTCGTTGGAAAGGCTGTACGGACCATCTGAGACGTCCCAGCTCACGCGTAGCGGGCACTTCCGCATGTGAGCCGCATGCCTCTCTGCACGTCCCCCTATCGGGCGCGTCGGGCGCGTTCACGGGTGGGCTTGGTCACAATGGGCTGCGCTGGAAGAGGTTCCACTCGTCGGCCTGTGCTGGCTCACCAAGCACGCCTACCTCTGAATCTGTCGGCGACGTGCGATCCAGCCTGCTGTCGCGGGTGAACAGCAGGGTGAGCGGAGTTTTCACCCCCTCTGGGGGTGACGGCGCCGGATCGACGCGGGAAAGTGATCGAGATGAGCCTGCGGCCGTTCCTCGTGCCGGGCGCTCGTGCGCCGATCGCTGCCGACGGGTCGAGATGACCGTCGTCGACGTGCCACCGCACGAGTGCTCGGACCCCGCGCCCGTCGGTCGTCGCGCCTGCGGTGCGGAGTGCTCGGCGCCATTTCGAGATCTGATCGAGACCACCGAACTCCGCTGGTTCGAATCGGGCGCGCTCCCGGCATCGCTGCGGTCGTGGTTCACCCGGGACAGCGCGCACGGCAGGCTCGAGGAACGCACCGATCTCTACCGAATCGACGGCCGCGTCGACGTCGGCGTCAAGGTCCGTGGGCGATCGACCCTCGAGATCAAGAGCAGACAGTCGAGCATCGCACTGGAGCGGTCGCCGATCGAACGAGGCGGGGTCGCGCATGGCTGGAGTGCTCGAAGTGTGGTGGAAAGGGCGTCCCGAGGATGCGGGCCTGGACGGCCGAACCGGTGCGTGGGTCGAGGTGAGCAAGACGATCCTCAAGCGCCGGTTCTCGATCGCCGGAGATGAGTTGACCGTGTCCGAGTCCGACGATCCGCCCGATCGTGCGTTCTGCGACGTCGAGATCGTCGCCATCGACGTCGGTGCGAGCGCGTCGTGGTCGCTCGCCTTGGCCGCGCAGGGACCACCCAGCGCCCGAGGCGCCAGCATCGCCATGGCGTGGCGCTCGCTGGCGTCGGTGCCGCCACCGGGGGAGTGGCTGTCGGTGTCTGCGATGTCCTGCGGATACCCCGAGTGGCTCGAGCGGCGCATCGACTGCGATGATTCGATGATCGCACGTTGACGGACGGATCGGACACGAACGTGGAGCGAGAAACAGACGAGCGTTCGACGGCGCCGTCCGGTTGGTCGCGCCTCCTGCCGATCCTGCACTGGAGCCGTCACTACGACCGGTCCTGGCTGCGGGCCGACCTGCTCGCCGGCCTCACCGTGGCGGCGCTGGTCATCCCGAAGTCGCTGGGCTACGCGGGCATCGCCGGCGTGCCGATCCAGCACGGCCTGTATGCGGCCGCGGCGGGAGCGATCCTGTACGCACTGTTCGGGACGGCCCGCCAGATCGCAACCGGTCCCAGTTCGGCCCTGGCTGCCGTCGTGGCCAGCGCTGTCGTGCTGACGTCGGTCTCGGGTGACGACGCCGTCGAGCTCGTTGCCGCGATCACGCTCCTCACGGGCGTGCTGTTCCTGCTGCTGGCGATCTTCAAGATGGGCTGGATCTCCCATTTCCTGTCCAAGGCGGTGATCACGGGATTCCTGTTCGGGGCCGCGATCGAGGTCGTCATCGGTGAATTGGCCAAGATCACCGGCACGACGATCGACGGAGCGAACTCCTGGCGCAAGTTCGGCAGCTGGATCGAGGGCCTCGGCGACATCGACGGCGCCACGGTGCTGGTCGGAGTCGTGTCCTTGATCGTGGTCGTGGGAATCCGGTTCTCGAGGATCAAGGTGCCCGGGGCGCTGGTGCTCGTCGTCGGCGGGCTCGGGGCGTCGGTGGCGTTCGACTTCGCCGACCGCGGGATCGCGCTCGTCGGCGATGTCCCGCGTGGCTTCGCAGCTCCCAGCCTGCCCGATGTCGGCTTCGTCGTCGACAACTTCGCGGCGATCGGGCCGGCGGCGATCGGGCTGTTGTTGATCGGGTTCTCCCAGACGGCGGCGGACGCACGGGCGTTCGCATCGAAGCACCGGTACCGCGTCGACATCGACCAGGAGTCGGTGGCGCAGAGCATGTCGAACCTGGGATCGGGCGTGTTGCAGGGCATCCCGGTGTCCACGAGCCTGTCGGCGAGTTCGCTCAACGACGAGTCCGGCGCAAAGACACCCCTCGCGTCGCTGACGACCGGGGCGTTGATCGTGCTCACCCTGCTCGTGCTCGCACCGCTGTTCTCCGATCTCCCCCAACCGGTACTCGGTGCGCTCATCATCGACGCGGTCGTGTTCGGGATGATGGACGTCGCGGAGATGCGTCGGCTGCGCCGAGTTGCGCGAGTGGACTTCTGGATCGCCATCGCCGCACTGCTGGCCGTGCTGTCGTCCGGCGTCCTCGCCGGCGTGATCATGGGCGTCGTGCTGTCGTTGGGTTGGCTGGTGTACGTCAGCTCGAGCCCCGAGGCGCCGGTCCTCGGTCGAGAGCCCGGTACCCAGGCGTTCCGTGACATCGAGCACCATGCGGACGCCGTGACCTACCCGGGCCTGCTCGTCCTCCGATTCGACGCCGGGTTGTTCTTCGCCAGTGCCGATGCCTTCACCGACCGCCTGCGGGAACTGGCCGAAGACGCCGACCCGCCGTACGACACCGTGGTCATCTCCTTCGAGGGTGTCGACTTCATCGACTCTCAGGGATCGAGCACCATCGGCGACATCATTGCGCTCGCCCGGTCCTATGGCGCCGACATCCGCCTCGCCAGGGTCAAGCCGTCCGTCGTCGACGTCCTGCGCCGTGACGGGGTGGTCGACACGCTCGGCGAGGATCACATCTACGCCAATCTCTACGAAGCCGCTGCAGATCGGATCGAACCATGACCGACGCCGAACAGTCCAACGAGCCCGCACGCGCCCAGGGACGAGCGCTGCGCGACGAGGTACCGCGCAGCCGTCACGGCCAGTGGACGCCGGCGCCGGATCGCCCGGACCCGGTCGAGCTGATCGCCGGACAGAACGAGTCGCGGGTGCAGTTTCTGGTGCCGATCCGGCATCAGCGGATGTCGGAGTCGCCGTTCGCCTTCTACCGCGGCGGCGCTCGGGTGATGGCCCAGGATCTGTCGACGACACCGGTGACCGGCTTGCACGTGCAGCTCTGTGGAGACGCGCACCTGTCGAATTTCGGTGTCTACGGCTCGCCGGAGCGGAGTCTCGTGTTCGACCTGAACGACTTCGACGAGACGTTGCCGGGCCCGTGGGAATGGGATGTGAAACGCCTCGCTGCGAGCTTCTCGATCGCCGCCCGCCACAACGGGTACGGCGACGACGACGAACTCGACCTGCCGCGGCGGGCGACGCAGGCGTACCGCGAGGCGATGCTGGGGTTCGCCGAGGCGCGTTACGCCGATGTCTGGTACGCGCATCTCGACGTCGAGGAGGTCTACCGGGCCTTCGCCGACCGACTGACGAAGAAGGAGCAGAAGCGCGGAACGAGATTCGTCACCAAGGCCCGTTCGAAGAACAGCCTGCACGCGTTCGACAAGCTGACGGAGCACTCCGACGACGGATATCGCATCGTCTCCCAACCACCGCTGCTCATTCCGCTGCGGGAGATCCCGCATGACCTCGATCCCGAAGCTCTGGCCGCGGCGATCCTGCAGGTGTTCCAGCAGTATGTCGACACGCTGCCCGACCACGTCAAGGTGCTCGTCGAGCGCTACCGCTACCGGGACATGGCGATCAAGGTGGTCGGGGTGGGGTCGGTGGGCACTCGGTGCTGGATCGTCCTCCTGGAGGGCCGGGACGAGCAGGATCCCTTCTTCCTCCAGATCAAGGAGGCGGATCGATCGGTGCTCGAGGATCAGCTGCCGGCCAGCGTCTACGACCAGCACGGCCGGCGAGTCGTCGAGGGCCAGCGTCTCGTGCAGGCGGCGAGCGACAGCTTCCTCGGATGGACCGTCGGTGCCCGGCACCCACTACTACGTCCGCCAGTTCAAGGACATGAAGGGATCGATCGAGATCGACGGCGCTCCGGTGAGCATGGTCCGACGGTACGCGTCGATCTGCGGATGGACACTCGCCCGAGCCCACGCCCGCTCGGGCGACCCCGCTGCCATCGCCGGGTACTTGGGGAAGAGCGACCGCTTCGACCGGGCGATCGGCGACTTCTCGGTCGCCTACGCCGACCAGAACGAGCGCGACTACGACGCGTTCACCACGGCCATCGCACAGGGCCGACTGCCCGCGCACGAGTGAAGATCGCCCGCGCAGATCTGCGGTCACCGCTCATCGCCTGGATCTGGCTGCTGATGGGTGAGCAGGGAACTCCAGGCGCTCGTCGTCGATGTGCGAGGATCCCGTGCGGTATGGGCGTGGGGGCGACGTGATGCGAAGCGGTCTGGACGAGTTCGTCGCGGTCGGGTTGGGTTTCCTGGTGATTGCCGTCGTGGCGGTGGCGCTGTACCGACCCCGGATCCAACGATCCACGTCGTACCAGGCCACGGTCGTGCCACTGGCCAACATCATGGATGTCGGCTTCATCATCCTGTCCCCGGCCATCGTGCTCATCGCCGGATTCCGAGCGCCGTTCGTGATGCTCGCGATCTGTCTCGTCGCCATCGCGGCCGGATTCGCGATCGCCTACAACATCCGTCACTACGAACCGATCGAGGGATCCGACCGCAACGCCGACCGGATCGAAGGAACCGCGGAGTGGGCGCTGCTGGTCGCCTCGATGGTCAACATCGCGTACTACGCCCTGCTGCTGACCGCGCTGATCCTCCTGCCGCTCGAGGCATTCACGACGAGCCGCCAGGGTGTGCTCGCCGCAGCGATCCTGGCGATCGTGATCCTGGTCGGGGTGTCCGGCGGAATGGGCCGGCTGAACCGACTCGGTGACCGCACGACCGCGTTCAACCTCGCAGCGGTCATCGGCGTCGTCGTCGCTTTCTCGGTGTTCAACGTCCAGGAGTGGCTCGGAGGGCGCTGGGTGCTCGGCGATTCGCCGTCCATGGACACCGACGGCGTCCGCAAGATGATCGGACTGTTCGCCATCGTCCAGGGCTTCGAGGCGTCGCGATACATCGGAGTACGTTTCGGTGCACAGGAGCGCATCACGACCATGCGCGTCGCCCAGGTCATCTCGTCGGTCGTGTTCGTGGTGTTCATCCTGTCGTTGCTCGTCCTGTTCCTCCCACCGGGCGTCAAGTCCGACGGAACCGCCGTGTTCATCGTCTCGCAGCGCATCGGTGGTGCGATGCCCTGGCTGCTGCTCGTCGCTGCGATCGGGAGCCAGACGTCGGCGATCATCGGCGCGACGTCGTCGCGCAGCGACATGCTGGTCGAGCACAAGGTGCCGAGACCGGCCACCTTTCTCATCATTCTCGTGCCGGCGATCGTGCTCGTGCTCGTCGCCGACGTCACGACGGCCGTCAACCTCGCATCACGTGTGTTCGCGGCGTACTTCCTGATCCAGATCGCGCTCGCCGCGATGCTCGCCCGCAGGCAGCGAAACATCGCGGCCGTCGCCGGATTCGTCCTCATCGGGCTCGTCATGGCCACGATCCTGATCTTCGGTCTCCCGCTGTGATGCGTTCGCGCGCCGTCCACATCTCGACGTCGAGATCGGCGCGATGAGCGATCCGGAAGAATCGCACGGCCGCAACGACCGTGGCGAGCGCCTGCCGACCGCACACCACATCCTCGAACTCGGGCGGGATGATCGCCGTCGCCTCGTGCTGTTCGCAACCGTGCGCAGCGTGGTGCTGTCGGCCGCGTTGATTGCGCTGTTCTACCTCGTGCCGTTCACCTGGGCGCCCGCCCTCCAGCTGGGAACAGCCGTCGTCGTGGGAGCCGTGCTGATCATCGGCGTGGCACGCTGGCAACTCCGTGCCGTCGCCCACGCAGCGTTTCCCGAAGTCCGAGCGATCGAGGCGCTCGCGTTCTCGACGTCAGCACTGATCGTGCTGTTCGCGAGCTGCTACCTGTCGCTCTCACACAGCGACCCGGAAGCATTCTCGGAGTCGTTGAACCACACGGCCGCGCTGTACTTCACCGTGACCACACTGACGACGGTGGGCTTCGGTGACATCTCGGCGTCGACCGATGTCGCCAGGATCACCGTCATGTTCCAGATCGTGGCGAACATCGTCGTCCTGGGCGTCTTGGTCAAGTTGATCGTGAACGTCGCGCGACGACGGCTTGCCGACGTACCGCCACCCACCGGAGACTGAGTCACGGCGCTGAACGGTCGATGAACGGCTGACGAACTGCGCGTCGCTCGATCTCCGAGGTGACTCGCCGTCGGTACGATCACGGTCGTGCCCACGCAGGACGACCCGGAGCAACGCCGCCTCGAACAGCGACGAGACGGTGTGCCATGGGGTCGATGGGGTCCGTACCTCAGTGAGCGGCAATGGGGGACGGTGCGCGAGGACGACAGTGCTGACGGCGATGCGTGGAACTCGTTCCCGCACGACCAGGCCCGGTCTCGGGCCTACCGGTGGGGAGAGGACGGCCTGGCCGGCATCTCCGACGACCACCAGCAGCTGTGCTTCGCACTCGCGCTGTGGAACGGCGCCGATTCCATCCTCAAGGAGCGGCTGTTCGGTCTCACGAACGGCGAGGGCAACCACGGCGAGGACGTCAAGGAGTACTACTTCTACCTCGACAACACGCCGACCCACTCGTACATGCGGTACCTCTACAAGTACCCGCAGGCGGCATACCCCTACGAGGACCTCGTGGCCACCAACGCTGCCAGGAGCCGGGACGACTTCGAGTACGAGTTGATCGACACCGGCGTGTTCGACGACGACCGGTACTTCGACGTGGTCGTGGAGTATGCGAAGGCCGCTCCCGACGACCTGCTCGTCTCGGTGACGGTCACCAATCGGGGGCCCGACGCTGCCCGGCTGGAGCTCCTGCCGACGCTCTGGTTCCGGAACACCTGGGCCGACGATCCAGCGGTGATCCGCCCTCGTCTCGAGCGGGTCGATGACGTCGACGGCGATCCGGTCGTGCGGACATCCCACCCGGCGCTCGGCGTCCACCATCTCGTTGCTGCCGGATCGTCGGCGCTGCTCTTCTGCGAGAACGAGACGAACCGGCAGCGGGTGTACGGACAACCGAATACGTCGCGGGCGGTCAAGGACGGCATCAACGACGCCGTGGTACGCGGCGACACGAGCGGTCTCGCGCCGGACGATTCGGGAACCAAGGTCGCCGCCCGCTACTCGCTCGACATCGCTGCCGGCGCCACCGAGCAGGTGACGCTGCGGCTCACCGCAGCGTCGGAGTCCGGCGCCGCCCGCGGGATGGGCGATGACGTCGCCGAAGTGCTCGACGCACGGCGTTCCGAGTGTGCCGCCTTCTACGCGGGCCTCACGCCGAGTGGCCTGAGCGAGGACGCTGCGTCGGTGATGCGCCAGGCACTCGCCGGGATGCTGTGGACCAAGCAGTACTACTCCTACGACGTCAGCCGGTGGCTCGCCCGTCAACACGGCGTCACGAGCCGGTTCGCGAGCGAGGGATCGAGCGTGCGCAACGCGGCGTGGTACCACATGGTCAACGACGACGTCATCTCGATGCCCGACAAGTGGGAGTACCCCTGGTACGCGGCGTGGGATCTGGCCTTCCACGCGGTCAGCCTCGCGATCGTCGATCCCGAATTCGCCAAGTCGCAACTGTTGCTCGTGCTCGACGAGCGGTATCTGAACCCGAACGGTCAGATCCCCGCGTACGAGTGGAACTTCGGCGACGTCAACCCGCCCGTCCACGCGTGGTCGGTCATGCGCGTCTACGAGACCGAGCGGCGCCAGGGCGGGGCGGGCGACGTCGCGTTCCTCGAGGAGGCCTTCCACAAGCTGGCCCTCAACTACACGTGGTGGGTCAACCGGAAGGATCCCGACGGCAACGACCTCTTCGGCGGGGGATTCCTGGGCCTCGACAACATCGGCGTGTTCGACCGCAGCTCACCGCTTCCGACCGGAGGGCACCTCGAGCAAGCCGACGGGACGAGCTGGATGGCGTTCTACGCGCTCACGATGCTCGAGATCGCGATCGAACTCTCGCTCCACGACCCGACCTACGAACCGATGGCGTCGAAGTTCTTCGAGCACTTCCTGTGGATCTCGGGGGCGATGGACGATCCCGACAACCCGGTCACCCTGTGGGACGACGACGACGGCTTCTTCTACGACGCCCTGGTGTTGCCCGACGGCACCACGCACCGGATGAAGGTCCGCTCACTCGTCGGGCTCCTCCCACTCGCTGCGTGCATCGTGCTGCGCCCCGACGAGGTGCGCCGCCTCCCCCGCTTCATGGAACGAGTTGCCTGGCTCAACGAGCACCGTCAGCACCTGGTCGCCGGCTTCCCCACGCTGGGCCGGCCCGGCATCGCCGACCGGCGCCTGCTCGCGGCCGTCAGCGAGGAGAAGTTCCGGCGCATGGTGACGCAGCTGCTCGACGAGACCGAGTTCCTCGGTTCCCACGGCATCAGGTCGTTGTCGAAGTTCCATCTCGACCATCCCTACGTGGTGCACGTCGACGGTCGCGAGTATCGCGTCGACTACCTGCCCGCCGAGTCGGACACCGGCATGTTCGGCGGCAACAGCAACTGGCGCGGTCCGATCTGGTTCCCGATGAACTTCCTGCTCCTGCGCGGCCTGTTGCACTACGGCGCCTACTACGGCGACGAGCTGCGCGTCGAGTTCCCGACCGGTTCGGGCAACCAGCTCACCCTGCAGGAGGTGGTCGGTGAGCTCGGCCGGCGTCTCACCGGCATCTTCGAACGCGACGAGGCCGGCCGCCGTCCGGTGTTCGGCGGCACGGACACGTTCCAGCACGACCCGCACTGGCGTGACCTCGTGCCGTTCTACGAGTACTTCCACGGCGACAACGGAGCCGGCCTCGGCGCCAGCCACCAGACCGGCTGGACCGGTCTCGTCGCCCGTGTCTTCCAGCTGCTCGGCGACGTCGAAGGGGAGGTGCGGTGACCCGCTCCGTCGGCGCCGTCCGTTCCGGTTCCCCAGATCCGCTCGGCGCCACCGTCGTCGACGGCGGCGTGAACTTCTCGCTCTGGTCCCCTGACGCGACCGGGGTCGAGCTGTTGCTGTTCGACCGCAAGGATCGACGCGAGCCGGCCGCGGTGGTCGCGCTCGATCCGGCCGTCCATCGCACCGACAACTACTGGCACGCGGCCGTGTCGAAGGTGCGGCCGGGCACCCCGTACGCCTACCGGGTCGACGGACCGTACCGCCCCGAGGACGGCCTGCGGTTCGACCGGAGCAAGCTGCTGCTCGACCCGTACGCGAAAGCGGTGATCGACGACGACTACGACCGCACGCTCGCCACCCGGTTCGGAGCGTCCAATCTCGGCGCTGCCCTGCTCGGCGTGGTCGTCGATCCCGGCGGCTACGACTGGGAGGGCGACGAACCGCTCCGCCGTCCGTTCCGCGGCGGTGCGATCTACGAAACGCACGTCCGGGGGTTCACGCAGCATCCGAGCTCCGGCGTCCGCCGGAAGCTTCGCGGCACCTACGCCGGCATGATCGAGAAGATCCCGCACCTCCAACGGCTCGGGATCGAGGCCGTCGAACTGCTGCCGGTGTACCAGTTCGATCCGTACTCGGCACCGGGCGGACGCCCGAACTACTGGGGGTACGAGCCCGTCTCGTTCTTCGCCCCGCACCGCGCGTACAGCTCCGACCGCACGCCGACCGGCCCGATCACCGAGTTCCGGGACCTGGTGAAGGCCCTCCACCGGGCGGGCATCGAAGTGATCCTCGACGTGGTCTACAACCACACCGCCGAGGACGGCGCCGACGGGCCGACGATCTCGCTGCGGGGCATCGCCAACGACGCGTACTACCTGCTCCCGGCCGACGACCGGTCCGGCTACATCGACGACAGCGGGGTCGGCAACACGGTGAACGGCAACCACACCGTGGTCCGCCGGCTCATCGTCGACAGCCTCCGGTACTGGGTGCAGCACATGCACGTCGACGGCTTCCGGTTCGACCTCGCCTCGGTGCTGTCCCGCGGCGAGGACAACATCCCCCTCGCCGACCCGCCGATCCTCTGGGACATCGACACCGATCCGGTGCTCGCCGGCACCAAGATCATCGCCGAGGCGTGGGACGCCGCCGGGCTCTACCAGGTCGGCTCGTTCGCCGGCGACCGGTGGGCCGTGTGGAACGGCCGGTACCGCGACACCGTGCGCCAATTCGTCAAGGGCGACGACCGGACCGTGGTCGGCCTCGCCGACGCGATCAGCGGGAGCCCGAACCTGTTCGGCGACCCGACTCGCGACCCGATGCGCAGCGTCAACTTCGTCGACGCCCACGACGGGTTCACCCTCAACGACCTCGTCACGTTCGACGACAAGCACAACGACGCCAACGGCGAGGACAACCGCGACGGCAGCAACCAGAACGACAGCTGGAACTGCGGGGTCGAGGGACCGACCGACGACCCCGAGGTGGAGGCGCTCCGCCGCCGCCAGATCCGGAGCCTGTTCACGATCCTCCTGCTCTCGCAGGGACGGCCGATGTTCGTCATGGGTGACGAAGTGCGTCGAACCCAGCACGGCAACAACAACGCCTATTGCCAGGACAACGAGATCAGCTGGTTCGACTGGGCGTTGGTCGAGGAGCACGGCGACCTGGTCGACTTCGTGGCCCGGCTGCTGCGCTTCCGCCAGGGCAGCCGATTCTTCCGCGACGATCGGTTCTGGTCGCTGTCCGGAGGCGCCGACGTCCGCTGGCATGGCGTCGAGCTCGACCGACCGGACTGGGGGGACCAATCGCACACCCTCGCCTTCGAGCTCACCCACACCGACCACGACGATCACCTCTACGTCGCGTTGAATGCGTACTGGGAGCCGCTCGATTTCCAGCTCCCTGAGCCGGCCCCCGGCCGGCACTGGGTGATCGGCGTCGACACGACCGCCGACCCGCCCGACGACGCACCCCAACGCCCGGTTCATCTTCCGGCCGGGACGAACCGGCGGCTCGTCGGCGCCAGGTCCGCATTGGTGCTCGGCTCCCTCCCCAACTGAACGGCTCCCCGGTGTCGACGCTGCGGGTTCGGGCCGGCACCCGTGGTCAGCGGAAAGCTGCCCACAGGCCCACGTCTCACGAGCCGCGCACCGGCGGAGGCGGCTGGGCTTGGGGGTTGTGCTTGGAGATCGTCGAGTTCAGTCGACAAGTTCGATTCGTCCCGTGAGGGTCCACGGTGTGCCCTCACCGGCAGCGTGAACGACCATGCGGAGGCCGCCATAGCCGCCCGTGCCGAGATAGGTGGAGTCCAGTGCGTGCACGTGCGCTGGTTCGGAGGTGGTCCACGACGTCGTGCCCTCGACGGTGCCTTGCCACGTGCCGCCGTCGTTGCTGATGGTGACCGTTCCCGAGCAGACACCGGTCGTGGCCTCGCCCTCCTGGGTGAACTCGCAGTCGACGAGTGCTTCGAGGACCCCACTCGCCCTCTCGTCTGACATCTGGACATCGCTACAGGTCTGTGTGAAGCCTCTCTCCAGCGAGCCGGGCGCGCCTCCGATGGGATCACCGGTCCATGTTCCGTCGACGTTGAGGCAGTCGCCGGTGGTGCCATTGATCTCCACGGTTTCGTCGCCACCTCCGCATGCAACCAGTGGCAGTGCGATCAGTGCCACCAACAGCGTCACGGAGCGTGGTGTGCTGAGGACGAATGGACGGTGCTTCATGTCTGGCTCCCTCCTGCTTCAACTCCGACGCTATGAGGTTCCCCACGTCACCGGTAGGGGCGTTCGCCTGCCTCCGCCGCTGGACACCTCTTCAACGGACGTTGTCCGGAGGGTCGACTCGACGCCGCACAGTGCGGCAGACCCATTCGTGGCTTCGTCACGCATGACCACGCAGGCCGGCTTCAGTCGTGACGGGCGGGCCTTCCTACATAGGAGGCGTTGAGGAACTTCCACACTCCGTCGTGTTTGATGAGGGTGAAGTAGTCGATGTTGTGGCGTTCAGGTCGACCATCGATGTGTAACAGGGCGTCGGCTCTGACGAAGGCAAGATGCCCGCCGTCGACATGAATGGTCCAGGTCTCGACTGGCTCGGTGTAGAGGATCGGATCGACCTCTGATCTGGCTTTAGCAATGAAATCTTCAGCGGTCATGGTTGTCGTGGTCCAGGCGCCATCTCGGAAGGACGCCCAGCCGATGTTGGCGTTGGCGGCCATCATCGCCTCGAACGTGTCGAGGTCAGAGGTGCCAGCCGCGGTGATCAGTTGTTCGACGAGCAGCCTGACAGTCTGCTCATCCGATGTTTGATCGGTCATGACTGCCTCACGAGTGTAGATGTGACCCTGCGCTGTCGGCGGACCCAGGCGTGCGCCGAGGACGGTGCCTCTCGCTCACGGGCAGCCCATCACCCAGCGGTAGGTGACGTCGACGTCGACGTCGCCCTGATCCCCGGAGATGGTCCCGAGCAGGGTGACGGTCATCCGTCGTGCGTTGAGGTCTGCGTCGACTCCGCCGGTGTCGTGCTCCGAGATGACCATCCTGACCGGCCCTTCGTATCGCTCCGACACGGACATGTCACCGCCGGGGAACACCGTGACCTCCAGGTCGACGTCATCGAATTCGCCGGTGATCCCGCCGGAGAGATCTTCCTGCCCCTGCGCGCCGAAAATCGCGAACGTGGTCGTCCCTTCGGCATCTTGGACGTTGGCGCCGAATCCGAACGCGCCATCCTGGCAACCACCGCTCATCCGGAAGTCGAGTTCCTCGTCGGTCGAGAAGTACTGCTCCTCGACGGCACCGGACAGGATGAAGGTGCCCTCGATGAGGTCGCCGAACCCGACCGCCGTCTCGTCACCCGAGTCGTCCGGTGTCGCATCAGAGGTCGCTTCGGTTTCCGGGATGCTGCCCTCGACGGTGTCGGAGACGCCGTCGACCACGTCCGTCGATGAGTCGTCGCTACCACCGCACCCCGCTCCGACCATCAGCATCGTGAGAACAAGGGCACAGCTCGTGACGGACTTTTTCATCGTGCGGCGACGGTAGTGCAACGGCGGAGGAGAGCACGCAGAGCGGGGGCGTAAGCGATGGGCATCGTGCGCGTCTGTATGAGACGTACATGCCGACTCGGTATCTGCTCCGCTTTGTCAGGCGCCGTCGGTGAGGCGCGGCGGCACTGCCCGATACGAGCGGCGGGCACGGCGCAAGGTGACCAAGTCGCCGATGCCCCACACCGTGACCAGCCGCATTGCCTCGAGCACGATGCTGCGGTGCATCTTCGAGGTCCCGGCGACGCGATCACGAAAGGTGATCGGGATCTCGACCACGCTCAGGCCGGCTTCGACGGTCCGGTAGGTCATCTCGATCTGGAATCCGTAGCCGTCTGCTCGAATGTCATCGAGACCGATCCGTCGCAGCGTTTCGGCTCGGTAGACGCGGTATCCGGCCGTCGCGTCGTTGACGGCGAGGCCGAGCATGATCGCCGCGTACCGGTTGCCCCAACGCGACAGCCACGTACGTCGTCGCGGCCAGCCGATGACCGAGCCTCCGGGGATGTACCGCGACCCGATCACGAGCGCAATGCCGTGCTCGGCGACGCCGAGCATGGTCGGCAGGGCCGCAGGATCGTGTGACAGGTCGGCGTCGATCTCGACCAGCGCGTCGTAGCCGGCGTCGAGGCCGAGGCCGAACGCATGCAGGTATGCGTCGCCGAGACCGTTCTTGGCGGCCCGCTCGACGAGGCGAAGGTTGGGGTGGTCGCGGAGGCGGGCGCGAACGATCGCTCGGGTCTCGTCGGTGGACGCATCGTCGATCACCATGATGTCCGCGTCAGGTACGTGCTGATCGAGACGATCGAGAACCTCGGCGATGTTCGCCGCCTCGTTGTGGGTCGGCACGATGATCAGGGTGCGCACGAGACGCAGACACTAGTGCTCGAGGGGTGCGACGGCTGCCTCACCGGGCGCCGGTCTCGATCGCGTGAGCGCCGGTCGGAGCGCGGCGACGACGACGGTGACGACGGCGAGCCAGACGATCGGTGACGCCCACCCGAATCGTGAGGGCCAGTCAGGAGCGGCCAGGAAGTCGTACCTCCACTCGAGCGCGGGGATTCCGACGCCGACGACCGCGAGGCAGGCCGTCACGACGACGACCGGGAGCCATCGCCACCGGTTCGTCGCTGCCGCGATCGCGAACGCGACGAGCGCGACGAGCGGGCCGGCGAACGCGACGACCGCACTGCCCAGGCAGACGGCCAGCGCCTGGCGCGGGATTCGACGGCCGCCGCCGTCGAGGCCCACGGGCTCGACGCTCGGCCGACGGAGTCCGAGCGCCAGCGCGAGCACGATGACACCCGCCACGAGCGAGAGCCACAGTGCGATCGTCACCGTCCGCTGCGGTGCCCAGTCGAGGACGATGTCGCGGGTGGTCGTCGAGGCCGGGAGCAGCCAGGCGTTGGCGTATCCGTCGATCAGCACGGGTGCTCCGAGGTCGTCACCGTCGGCGGTGGCAGTCCAGCCGGCATTCCAGCTCTGCTGGAGGACCAGCCAGGTCGGCACGTCGGACGGTCCCACCGTCAGTTCCAGCGATGTGGCTGCCTGCTCGTCGATCGTGGTGTCCGGATCGGGGGGAGTGGCGGGAGCGGGGGAGGGAGCAGGACTGTCGAGGACGATGCGGTCGATGTCGAAGCCGGTCCGAGCCCCGCCGGCAGCATCGAGGCGATGGCTTCCCGGTGTGAGTCGAATCGGCTCGCACGACTCCATCTGCAGCTCGGATCGGGCGAGCGCGTCGCCGCGGGTGCCGATCAGTCGGACGGCGACCGGTTCGCCGTCGATCGTGACGAGGTCGCTGCGGCACGAATCGTCGAGTGCCTCATCCGCGCTGCGGGCTTCGTTCGGAGCATCACCGAGCTGGATCTCGGTCAGTCCGACGGGAAGCACCCTGGGCAGGCCGGAAAAGTCTTCGGGTGTGGTGCGGGGGTCGATCTGGCTGATCGTCGCCGAGAGCGTGGTCGCGTCGAGGGGACCCACGTCGATCGTTGCCGAGGCGCGCCCGGCGACCGGGTCACCTGCCGGCAGGTCGACGATGTGGACGGTCCCGTCGGCTGCGGTGATGGTGAGCTGCGTGGGTCGCGAGTGCTGCTCGTCATCGAGCCACGAGGCCGTGATGGCGTTCACCGCTGCTGGGCCGCCCTGCACGCTCACGGTCGCCCCGATGGCGCCATCGAACGGGGTCTGCCAGGCAGTCGTGACATCGCCGTCGAACGCGCTGGCACCCCGAGCAGCCGGGTTGCCTCGGAGTCGTTGCTCGGCGATGACGACCAGGTCGTCGTCGAGTGCGTCGAGCAGCGTCGCATCGGCGGCCTCGCCGGCGAGACGGACCTCGCCGGCGAGGTCGAAGGTCCGCTCGTCGGGCACCTCGATGCGCCGCACCATTCTCGGCTCGGGCGCCGTCCGGTTGGCCGTGGCCGGATCGATCCGTTCACGTGTGAGGACGTAGGTGAGACGTTGTGACGGCAGTGCGCCCGTCGGGAGGAACTCGAACGCGTCGAACCCGGGAGCGAGCGTCGCCCGATCGTCACTGATGCCGGCGATCACGACCTCTGCAAGACCGACGCCGGGCTGGGCCGCATAGGTGTTGAGCTCGCCGACGTTGTCCGCGAGCACCTCGATGCGCAGCGCCTCGAACGGTCGATCGGGAAGTTCGATCTGCTGGCCCGGGACGGCTCGCGACCGCTCGTCGAGCGCTGCATCGAACGACACCGTGTCGTCGAGCGTGACGCGGATCTCCGTGATGAATCGATCGGTCGCCCCAGTGGTCGGTTGCAGGATCGTCACCGTCGACGCCGAGACCGGTGCGGCGAGGTCGGCCTCCCACACGAGCCCGGCCGTTGGTTCGAACACGGCGGCGCGCCATGCGGTCGACGGGTCACCGTCGGTGGCGAACCACGGGGCGTCTTCGGGGGTGTAGGCAATCCGATTGCCGTAGTAGCTGGCGCGGACGTCGTCGAAGTCGGCCTCGTGCTGCGCACACGTACGTCGCTCGTCGCCGGGACCGAACAGGTCGAGCCGGTTGTCGCCGGGGTCGTCGTCGAGTTGCAGTGAACCGCCCGCTTCGAGTGCGCCCAGGTTCGACGACACCGTCGACCAGCGCCGGCCCTGCTGGCGGTTGGTGTCGGTGAACACCCACCACGGGTCGGTTCCGAGCATGGCCGGGTCGAGCTCACCATCGCGGCCCAGATCATCGAGCGTCGCTGCGTACAGCAGGGGACGATCGGGATCGAGCAGACCGGCTCCGGCGAGGTCGACGACCCCGTCGCCGCTGCCAGCGAGGATGATCGGCGCCGCTGCCGACACCGACGTCGCGACGGGCGACGGATCGAGGTCGAACGCGGCAACCACCGGGAACTCCTCGGCGGCATCGGGATGCGCGAGTGTTCGCTCGTCGAGTACCGGGATGCGTGGCGTGTCGACCACCAGCGGCCCGGCGTGGTCCGGCTCGCCGAGCGCCGACGTCACGTCGGCCCAGAGCTGGCCGGGTCGGGTGATGCGGTAGCGCTCGTGTTCGAGATCGTTTCGTGTCACCACCGTGGCGGCGGCGAATCGTCGCGCGATCGGCTCGAGCGTCTCGGGCTCGAACCACCCTTCTGGCAGCCGTCGTTCGAAGGCGTTGAGCAGGTCTGCCGTTGCTGCTCCGCCCTGGGGAACCAGCTCGCGAGCCAGGTACGGGCGATCGATCAGCCCGGGAAGGAGCGGGTCGACGGTCCCGCCCCACCGGTACGACGCGAAGTCTGCCGCCGGCACCTCGTAGACACGTCCGTCGCCCCGGTCTGCGTCGAGCCAGTCGGCCAGCTCGGCCTGGTGTTGCGGCACCTGTTCGTCGCGCAACAGCGACGGCGTCAGGGCACCGCCGGTGAACCAGGGGAAGAACTGGACCCCGACGAGCGCAACGGCACCGATCGGCGCGAGCAGATCCCAACGCGCAGCGGAACGACTCCGCACCTGCGCGCGTACCCACTCGGTGCTCGACGCCAGGCCGAGCGCCAACGCCAACACCACGAGCGGTGCGGCTCTGGGTGTGGATCGGAGCGCGAGTCCGGCGGTGGTCTCGGTCGCGAACCACTCGAACAGGCGACCGTACGGTGTCGAACCGTCGAGTGGCGCCGCGCCGGCGCTGACGGCGAGGCCGACCAGGAGCAGGCCGGCGGCGCTCGCACGACCGATGAACGATCGGAGGAAGCCGAGCAGACCGACCGCGGTGATGACGAAGCCGAGGCCGATCAACACGCTGTTGTCGATGTACGGCAACGATGGTCCGACCCAGGTGTCGAGCCGGTCGCTGCCGTAGAAGAACCAGTATCCGAGCCCCCGGACCAGTTCGGCCGGTGTGCTGGCACCCGCCACCGCCTGGTACGTCTCGGTGTATCGCAGGATCGGCATTCCGTAGGTGCCTTGGATTCGCAGCGCAACGATCCACCACAACGAGACCGCCAGGCTCAGCATGCCGATCTTCGCCGCTCCGCGAACTGCGTCACCGAGCCGGACCCGTCCGCTGGCCACGTCGGCGACGAGCCAGATGATCGGGCCGATCCCGGCGAGCACGAGCGCAGTGGCGTTGACGGAGCCCACGAGGGCGACGACGACGGCGAACTGGGCGGCGGGTTTCCACGAGCGCGTCCGCGCTGCCTTCGCCGCGAGGAGGATCATCCATGGCAGCGCGGCCCAGGGTCCGAGGATCACCGACAGGCGGGCCAGATAGCTGAGCAGGTAGGGGCTGAATCCGTAGGCGACGGCGGCGACGGCGGCGGCGATGGGGGCCCATCCGAGCCAGCGCACGAGCCGGTAGGCACCGTATGCGGCGGCGAACACCAGCGTGCCCCACAGCAGCCGTTGGGTCAGCCAGTCCGGGATGCCGACGGCATCCATCAGCCAGTAGAACGGACCGAGAGGGAACAGGTAGCCGATGTTCTGGTGGGGGACCGTGCCGGCCCCGACGGACGGATCCCACATCGAGGTCGCCTGTCGGAGCACCTCGCCCGGATCGACGGTGAGGTACGTCTTGGTGTCGGCGCTCACCTGGCCCGGCGACGTCAGCAGGATCGGGACGTAGGCAGCGACGGCGAGCACTGCCGCAACTGCCCGGTCCTGCCGGCTCGCACTCCAGCCGATCGCGGCGCGCACCGGGTGAATCATCGCTGCGAACGTACAGGGGTTATCGTCCGATCTCGATGATCTCGTCGCCAAGACCGTGTCTCAGCGTCGTCGTGCCGTGCTACGACGAGGCGACCACGATCGTCGAACTCCTCGACCGGGTCCTGGCGTCGCCCTGGGTGGCCGAGGTGATCGTCGTCGACGACGGCTCGACGGATGGCACCCGCGAGCTGCTCGCCGAGGTGAGCGACCCGATGGTTCGTGTGATCCTCCACGAGCGGAACATGGGCAAGGGAGCGGCACTTCGCACCGGCTTTGCCGCAGCGACCGCTGACTACGTGATCGTGCAGGACGCCGATCTCGAGTACGACCCCGCCGAGTACGGCGAGTTGATGGCACCACTCGACGACGGTCGCGCCGACGTCGTGTACGGCTCGCGGTTCGTCTCGAGTCGGCCGCACCGGGTGCTCTACTTCTGGCACAGCCTGGGCAATCGGCTGTTGACGCTGCTGTCGAACATGTTCACCGACCTGAACCTCACCGACATGGAGACGTGCTACAAGGCGTTCCGCCGCGAGGTGATCCAGGCGATCGACATCGAGGAGAACCGCTTCGGTTTCGAGCCCGAGGTCACGGCGAAGCTGGCCCAGCAGCGTCTGCGCATCTTCGAGGTCGGCATCTCGTACTCGGGGCGTACGTACGCCGACGGCAAGAAGATCGGATGGAAGGACGGGGTTCGAGCGGTCTCGTGCATCGTCAAGTACTCCGCCGTCGGCCGCGCCGTGCGGTGGTCGTGACCGCCGTCGAGACGAACGAGATCAACCGTCGCGGTGTGCGCCGGATCTTCGATCCGCGATATCGCTGGTGGTGGAACGTGGCGGGCGCCGCCGTGGTCGGCGTCGCGATCCGATTCGTGTACGTGCTCACCACGCGACGCGTGGCGCCGCAGGGTGGCGATGCCGAGACCTATTACCGTCTCGGCCAGGGCCTCGCGTCGGGCGCCGGATACGTGCGTCCGATCGAGCTGGGGGTGTTCGGCGAGAGCGTGCCGACCGCGGAGTTTCCTCCGTTCTGGCCCACGGTGCTCGCCGCGTTCGACCTGGTGGGCGTCGACTCGCGAACCGGCCAGCGGCTGATGGGTGCGCTGCTCGCGGCGTCCGCAATCGTGCTGATCGGGTTGCTGGGTCGGGCGATCGGTGGGCCAGCGGTCGGTGCCTTGGCAGCCTGGGTCAGCGCGATCTACCCGCACTTCGTCGTCTACGGCGGGTCGCTGCTCTCCGAAGGGGTGATGCTCTCGCTCCTCGCACTTGTGCTGCTCGGCGTGGTGCGTGCGCGGTCCGCTCCCGACGAGGACAGTGCGATGCGGTGGTGGGTGACGGTGAGTGTCGCGATGGCCGCCGCGGTGATGACGCGGTCCGAGATGCTGCTGCTGTTCGTGCTGCTCGTGGTGCCCGCTGCGTGGTCGTCAGGCGATCGTCGTCACCGGTTTCGTCGTCTCGGGGTGGTCGGTGCCTGCACGATCGTCGTCATCGGCGGCTGGACCGTCCGCAATCTGATCGCGCTCGACGGGTTCGTTCCGTTGACCAACAACAGCGGGACCGCCCTGGCCGGGTCGAACTGTGACGCGGTCTACCGCGGCCCGCAGATCGGCGGCTGGCGGCTGGACTGCGTTCCGGAGGGCGACTACCTCGGTCTCGGCGAGGTCGAAGTCGCGCGCATCAACCGCGACGCTGGAGTCGCCTACATCAGCGACCATGCCGGAGAGCTTCCCGTCGTCGTGGCTGCACGATTGGGTCGAACGTTCGGGGTCTTCGACCTCGACAGGACGATGTTCCTCGGCAGTCTGGAAGACGTCGACCTCGACTGGCTCTGGGCCGCCTGGTACGGCTGGGTGCTGGTGGCGCCGGTGGCGGTCGCCGGCGCAGTGGTGCTGCATCGGCGCGGCGGTGACCTGTGGCCGCTCCTCGCCCCGGTCGCGGTGGCCGTCGCGATCACCGTGACCACGTACGGAAACCTACGATTCCGAGTCGCCGCCGAGCCGTCTGCTGTCGTGCTGTCGGCGTATGCGATCGTCGCAGCATGGGGCCGCTGGAGCGAGCGTGGTGAGCCTCCGTCCGTTCACGAGCACGCTCCGGGAGGATCGTTGTAGCGGGGATCGGAGCGCCACGGCTCGGACCACCAGGTGGCCGGATCGGGCGGCGTCACCGTCGCGAGGCGCTGGAAGAGCTCGGTGAGTGCGAGCCCATACCTCGCGGCGCCGTCGCTGCAGAAGTGGCTGACGTCCACTTTCCGCACCAGCAGCGTGCCCTCCGGGGTGGTCAGCCATCGGTTCGGCTCTCCGTCGGGCGCAACGATCGGGTCGGGATCGACGTAGAACGCCGTGCCGGGGAAGCGTTCTGGCGTCGCCGCGAAGATCTGGTTGATCGAGCGGTCGACGGGCTCCTGATCCACACCTCCGGTCAATGACGGTGCGAGACCGAAGATCCCGACGGTGGCTCCGTTCGACGACAGGATCTCGACCGCCTGGTCGAGCCGTTCGACGTACTCCTCGTCGTCGTGGGATTCGAGCCAGGCGACGTCGAAGCGAGCCCACATCGTGGCGACGAGGTCGGGCTGGTGCTCATCGACGAGACCCTGGAGCGTGAGCTCCCAACCCTCGTTGGCGAGCGCGAACCCCAGCTGGGCGCCTTCGATCACCTCGACGACGCCGGTCGCCTCGAGCGCTGCGACGATCCCCGGCTGCGCGTCGTACATGTAGGAATCACCGACCAGGAGCACCCGCAGCGGATCGGCCGCCGTCGGCGTACGCAGCGTCGGAAGTGCAGTGGGAACCACCTCGAGCAGCGACGAGGGTGACGCACTGGTGTCGGCGGTGTCGGCGGTGTCGGTGGTGCCGGTGGCCTCGGTCGTGGTGGCCGGGGCGGTGGAGCCAGCCGTCGAGCCCGACTCGTCAGCCGCCGGGTCGGTCGTCGACGCGGCAGTGGGCGGGGGCACGACGAGCGGGGGAGGAGGCGGGGTGGACGCCGACGACGTCGACGTCGGCGCGATCGTGGTCACCCACAACGCAGCACCGATGACCGCGGCGGCGACAGGGAAGACGATCGCCGCTCGCCACCGGCGTGCCAGCCGGCGCTGTGCCGGCTTCTCGATCAGGCGATACGACGCCACCGACAGCGCGAGCGTCGTTGCGAGCCGGGCCAGCAGCAGGGCGACTCCGTCGAGCCCGGTCCGAGCCTCGTCGAGCAGGACGATCGTCGGCCAGTGCCACAGGTAGACGCCGTAGGAGATGACGCCGAGCAGCCGGATCGGCCCGAATGCGAGCAGCCGCGCCGGCAGGCTCGATCGGTGATGGAGGAGCAGACCGACGATCGCAGCGACGGCGATCGCGTGGAGCAGGAACCCGCCGGTGTAGAACCAGCGATCGGTGGCGCCGTCGATCGTGACCCAGGTCCACGCGATCAGCGTTGCGGCCCCCAGCCCGATCCACGGCGCCGCACGCGACTGGGCGACCCTCGGGAGCCATGCGTCACCTCGATCGACGACGATCGCCAGCGCCGCGCCGACGAGAATCGAGCTCATCCGCGCTCCGGAGCCGAAGTAGGCGCGCGAGACGTCCTCGCGGGCGAGGACTGCGAGCACAGTTGTCGAGGCAGCAGCGAGCGCGACGGTCGTCGCGAGGAGGCGGCTCCGTCCGCGGCCGCTGCGGAGTATCGCGACGGCGAGCAGCGGCCAGACCACGTAGAACTGCTGCTCGATCGACAGGCTCCACACGTGTTCCAGCGGCGAGGGCGCGGTGAAGAGGTCCCAGTAGCCGTTGCCGTCGGCAATGAACCACCAGTTCGACACGAACAGCAGCGCGCTGATGCCGGGCCCGCGTATCCCCTCCAGCTCGTCCGGACGCGCCGCCGTTGCTGCATACACAGCGAGCGCCGCGAGCAGCACGTACAGCACCGGCAGGAGCCGCCATGCCCGACGGGTCCAGAACGCCCGCATCGACACGCGCCCGGTGTTGGCGATCTCGAGCAGCAACAGGCGCGTGATCAGGTATCCGGACAGCGTGAAGAACAGGTCGACGCCGAGGAACCCGCCCTGCAGGTGACCCAGGTGGAACGCGACGACACCGGCGACGGCCAGCCCCCTCAGCCCATCGAGCGCAGGGTCGTACTGGAGGACCGGTCGGGTGGGTGTCACCGTCGTGGTCGTCGCCACGTCGGTCACGGCCGCGTCAGCGTCTTCGTGAATCCGGCCTGCATCGACGTCATCGAGCCACCAGTATGGCGTCTGCGGTCGCCGCGACGAGTGCGGAGGTCACGGCGGGGGCACGGTGCTGGAACTCGTCGGCGTGGGTCCGTTCGACGCAGTCGCCTGGTCGAGCGCGCTGAGCTCGTCGAGGAGCCATCGCCACACCAGGTTGGATCCTTCGGTCGACACGTGAACGCCGTCGTATCGGACCGGTGCGCCGTCGACCTCCTCCAGGTAGACGCCCTGCGGGCACAGCAGTTCGTCGAGATCGAGTACCTGAACGGTCGGGCTGCGCGCGGCCTCCCGCCGCAGGATCTCGTTGAAGGCAGAAACCCGTTCCGGATCGGTGCGGGCCAGCGTCTGCAGAACGGCGTCCGGCGTTTGGCGCATGCACGGCACGGCGAGCAGCGTGACGAGGTTCCCGTTCGCACCGGCGATCTCGATCGACTCACGAACCCCGGCGCTGACGACGTCGAACCACGCCGGATCGGGAAAGCGGACCTCGACGCCGTCGATGAGGCGGTCGAGGACCTCCCACGCACCGACCATGAGGACCGTGACGTCCGGCTCGACCTGATCGACGGCGTCGGCCCACTCTGTGCGCCACAACGAGCAGCCCTCGCCCTGGACGACGCCGACGTCGGAGCCGACGTCGAGCGGATCTCCTGCAGAGATCGAGCAGCCGAGGCGTGCGAACGCCTGGACGTTCCAGTCCGGGCCCGGATCGAGCGTCCGCCGCTCGGCGAGTGACAATGCGGTGGAGTCCCCGAGCAGGAGCACGGTCGTCGGCCCCGCTGGAACCGTCGATTCGACGCTCGAGGTCGGAGCCGAGCCTCCGGCGGGACTGGTCGTCGGCGCCGCGGTGCTCGTCGTCGGCGAGGTCGTGGTGGTGCTCGGCCGCACGATCGCGACGGCATCGAGCGATCTCCCCTCGGGCGTGACGAGGACCAGGACGGCCACGAGGGCGGTTGCCGCCGAGATGGCCGTCCAGCCGCCGAGCAGGACGCTGGGGCGCGCTGTCGACTGCCGGATCGGCCGCTCGACCAGCCGGAAACTGAGTTCGGCCAGCAGGACGGACAGTGTGACCTGCAACGCCGCGAGCGTCGGGCGGGGAAGGTCCAGACCCATCGGCGCGCCGACGAAGACGATCACGGGCCAGTGCCACAGGTAGATCGCATACGAGCGGGTGCCGATCCACACGAGGGGACGAGCGCCCAACCACGCCATGGGGCCGTCGGTGTCGGCGACGGCCCAGACGATCACCGCGCACAGCAGTGACACGGCGACGAACCCTCCGTGGTAGAGCCAGGCCGATTCGTCCGACGTCGTGGCAGCGATGAAGGCGAACGCCACGACGGCGACGATGACGGTCGCCGTGCGTGTGCGGCTGCGCTCGCCGGCGGTCGGGAGCTGGTGACGAGACGACAGCCAGGCCAGTCCTGCGCCGACGAGGAGCTGTTGGGCGCGAGTGTCCGTTCCGAAGTACACCCGCGTCGGATCGGCCGGGTCGTAGAGCGCGGCCATGAGCGCCGCCGACGCGATGGCGCCGACCACGATGGCGCCCAGTGGAATCCAACGGCGCCAGGTCGACGATCTCGAGATGAGCATCAGACCGAGCACGACGGCGGGCCACAGGACGTACCACTGCTCCTCGACTGCCAGCGACCAGGTGTGGCGCAGTGGGCTGGGGCCGAGCAACGTCTCGAAGTAGCTCTGCTCGTCCAGCACGAAACGCCAGTTGGCCACGTAGCCAACCGCAGCTGCGGCGTCCCACCGAATCGACGACCATTGCTCGGGAAGCGCGTACAGACGCGAGGCAGCCACCGTCGCGGCCGTCATGACGACCAGCGGCGGCACGAGACGCCGAAAGCGCCTCGTCCAGAACGCTCCCAATGCAATACGGCCGGTGCTGTCGTGTTCCCTGAGGAGCAACGTCGTGATCAGGAAGCCGGAGATCACGAAGAAGAGGTCGACACCGAGAAACCCTCCGCGAGCCCACTCGACGTCGAGGTGGTACGCGACCACCAGCGTCACCGCCACCGCGCGGAGCCCATCCAGCGCCGGGAGGTAGGCGATCCGCTCGGTCATGGCGTCGGTGCGGGCTCGGCGTCGGGGGCGAACATCGCTCCGACGGCCAGCGACAGCACGGCACAGGCCGCGAGGCCGTTGAGGTGGTCGAACTCGAGCGTCCAACCGGCATTGGGAAACGGTCGTTGCGCCCGCTCGATCAGCAGCACGTCGATCGCCACAGCGATCGACGCCGCGAGGCCGACGAGCTCGAGCGGTCGCGCGAGCAGCCAAGGTCGCGGTCGGCGAGCGGACCACAGCGCGAGTGCCGCAGGGGCAACTGCGATGATCCCCCAGATCGGGGCGATCAACGCAGCCGAGGCAACGATCAAGACCGCCGCGGCCGGCAGCCCCCGTGCGGCGCCCGGGTACGAACTGCGGAGCTCGGGTGCAGCGAGCACAGGGGAGGGCATGCGTCGCGAGAGCGCCAGCACCAACACGAGCATTGCCGAGGAGGCTACGCCGATGACGAGACCCCAGGTCACCGGCGCCTGCGCGGTCCAACGCAGCTCGACGGTCACCGACTGCTGGCTGGGCGGGATCCACCAGCCGTTGAAGCCCCCGTCCACGAGCTGGGGGCTGCCCAGGTCGCGGTCACTCGTCGATGCCCGCCACGCGTCGTTGTATCCCTCACCGAGCACGACCCAGCAGCCAGTGGGGCAGGGCCCGACGGTGATGTCTCTCGACCGCGGGTCGTTGCGTTCGACGGAGAGGTCGATCGGTGACGAATCGGACTCGATCGCTGCGTCGCTCGCATCGGTCATCACGACCCGGTCGACGGTCATGGCAGCGAGCGAGCCGGTTGCGGAGGTGTTCGATCCGGCCACGAGGTGGTCCCCAGCACCGAGCATGATCGGGCCACCGCAGACCTGGGCATCGATCGGCTCGCCGTCGAGGAGTGCCGCGACGTTCGTCGAGAACGACAATCCGACCGGTCGACCGTCGACGCTCAGGAGTCCGTCGGCGCACTCGACGCTGACCGTCGCACCGGGGTCGATGTCCGAGCGGGTGACCGCCGGTGAGGACAACTCGGCAATTGCAGCCGGAAGGGTGACGACGTCGCCGTAGCGTCGGTCGACCGTCGTTCGCGCGTCCACTTGCGTGATCGTGAGCGACGTCGGTCCGGCGTCGAGCGGCGCCGAGAGCGTGACCGTGCTGCGTCCGGCTTCATCCGGTGCACTGACGGGTGCGTCGATGGTCGTGACGCCGTTGTCGAGCTGGATCATGGTGATCGGCGAGAAGTCTCCGTCGGGTTGCACGATGTCGAAGGTGCGCAACGGCTCGGTGGTGATGAGATCCAGCGTTGCACCGATGGCACCGTCGAAGGGGGTCACCCAGGCAGATTCCTGATCGCCGTCGGCCGCTGATGCCCCGCGCGCGTCGATCGACCCGTCGAGGCGGCGGTCGGCGACGGGTGCACCGGGCGAGGTCGCCGCCGCCAGGACCGCTGCGATGGTGCTGTCGCTGGCGTTCGGGTCGAGTCGAAGTGTGACGGTGGTTTCGAACTGCCGCTGCGCGTCGAGCGAGAACGAACGCACGAGATCCGGCTCGGGGTCCGAACGCCACCGGTCGGTCGGATCCGTTCGCAAGCGGGTCATCACGAGGGCCAGCGGAGCGTCGCCGGCCGCCAACGATGTGTCGACCGGCAGGCGGATCACCTCGGTGGTCGAGCCCCGCCCGAGGTCGATCTCGGTGAATCCGACTCCTGACCTGGACGCAGCAGTCAGGTCGGGACCGCCCTCCGACACGCCGGTGATCTCGATCTCGAGCGAACGCATGGACCTGAACGCCGGATCGAGGAGTTCCTGGCCGTCCGCGGTCACGGACTGCGGACCGAGGTCGACGTCCACGGTCTGTCCGTCGTCGACGGTGAGTCGGATCGACGTGATGGTGCGGCCGCCCGGCGGTGGTGGGATCTGGTGCAGCGTCACCCGGTCCGGCCCGGGTCGATCGACCTCGAGGCGAATGCGCTCGCCGACCGGCTCGCCGTGATCGCCGACGCTCCACGCGGTGTCGGGATCGCCGTCGATCGCCATCACGGCCCGATCCTCGGGTCGGTAGGCGAACGGTTCACCGTACGACGAGGCCTGCGCCCGGACAGGACCGTCCTGCACGGCGACGGTCTGGGCCGACGGGTCCTCATGGCCGAAGAGGTCGAGTCGCTGATCTGCGGCGGTCGGCACGAGCACGTCGTCGTCGGGGCCGCCGGGCTCGGTGTGACCGTGCACGTCCTGCGAACCGCGCCAGTGATGCGCACGGTCCCGGTTCGCGTCCGTCACGATCACCAGCCTCGCGTCGTCGATCGCCTCGCGAAGCGCGTCGGGAGACAACGAAGCGCTGTAGCGGATCGTGTCGGAGCCGTCGAGGAGTCCGCTGGCGGCGGCATCCAGGACTCCATCACCCGATCCGGCCAGCACGATCGACTCGGACTTGGCTCGGATCACCGGTTGCGGGTCGGCGACGGTGATCAACGTGAGCGGGTTGATCGGTCGACCGATCCGATCGTCGAGCAGCGATGTGGCATCGACCATCGGAACGTCGGGGCGATTGGAGACGGGATCGCCGAGACGTTCGACGTTCGAGAGGCCGGCTGCGTCACCCGCGGTGAGCAGGGCATCGACGATCTCCGGACGGGCGGTCCGGTACCGCTCGAAGGCCATGTCGTTGGTGAGCAGGATCGTGCTGGCTCCCAGCAGCCGTGCGACGGGAGCAACCGCATCCACCTCGAGGGTGCCTTCCTGCACGCGGTCGTCGAGCGCGAAGACCAGATCCATCGCTGCGGCGGAGCCGAGTGGGAGCAGATCACGGGTGACCAACGGGGTCGTTCCGACCCCGACGAATGGCTGATCGGTGGTGTGCCCCCAGCGGAAGCTGCCGAACTCGGCGCCGGGGAGCTGCACCACGCGCGAGCCGTCGGCACTGGCATCGATGCGTTCGGCAGCGTCGAGCCAGTACGTCGGTGGGTCCTGGTCACGGTCGATCGCCACGTCGACGAACCCGCGCTCGGCGACGATCGGCAGGTTGATCACCGCCAGCAGGCAGAGCGCCGCTGCGGCGAGCCGCCGTGGGGTGACCCGGCTCATCGCAGCGGTGAACGGACGCGCCGGCAGCGCGGCCACCAGCGCGCCGGCGCCCAGGGCGATGCCGAGCAGCAGGACGGGGACGGCTCGGGTGCTGCTGCGCAACGCGAGCGCCAGACCCGATCCGTCGTCGTTGGTCAGCAGCGACATCAGCGGTGATGGCGAGCCGATGGGGTGCACGCCGATCGCCAGCACCATGCCGACGCCGACCAACATGGCTGCATAGCGCCGTTGTGGCCACGACACGAGCGCAAGGCCGGCCAACCCGACCAGTGGGACCAGGTAGCTGACGAACATCGTGCGCAGGCTGATGAGGTACGGCAGCGATGCCGTCGTGGTCGGACCGATCGGGTCGCGTTGGTAGAAGAGCCAGTAGCCGAGTGTTCGAAGTACCTCGGACCCGGTTGAGTTCCTGCTGACGTCCTCGAGCGTCTCGGAGAAGTCCAAGACGGCAGCGCCGTGTCGTGACTGGACCACGAGCATGCCGATCCACCACAGCGACACGACGAACGACAGCGCCCCGATACGCAATGCCGCAGCCGTGGCCTGCCGCCACGTCAGCGATCGCTGCCACGCGGCGTGGACCAGCCACAACACTGGCGCGGGAACGATCAACACGACCGCTGTCGCGTTCACCGCGCCGATCGTCGCGACGACGAGCGCAATGGCGGCCGGGTCGCGCCATCTCCCGAGCCGTTCCCGCCAGCCGGACCCGGCCAGCGGCGATGCGCTCGCCACCCCGGCTCGGATCGTCAATCCGACGATCCACCCGAGCGCAGCCCAGGGGAGCAGCAACAGTGACGTCCGCGAGACGTACGCGAGGATGAACGGCGACAGCTGGTAGACGAGTGCAGCGGCGAGTGCTGCACCTGCACCGAGCCCGAGGATGCGGGCGGCCCACCTCACACCGGCGCCGGCGGCGAACATCACCGTGGCGATCCAGAGCCGGTGGGCGACCCAGTCCGGGAGGCCGACGGTGTCGAGCAGCCAGAACCACGGACCGGTCGGCCAGAGGTACGCGATCTGCTGGTGCGGCACCCATCCGGCGAACTGTTCGACCTCGAACGTCGACGAGGCGCGACTCAGGAGGCCGCCTGGATCGAGGTAGAGGTACAGCTTGGTGTCGGCCGGCATCCGACCTGGCGAACTCGTCAGCGCCGGGACGTAGGCGAGGGCTGCGAGAATGCCGAGCCCGAGCCAACGAGATGCCGGTGACGACGTGCGCTGCGGGGCCGTCACGGAATGACGCCGTAGGCGCCGTAGAGCCCGGTGAGCGTCGCGAGCCCCGCACCACAGACGACCAGGGTGAAGTCCCACCCCGCGTACTCCCAGCTGGCGCGGTGGTGATCCCGATCACCCGACGGTTCGGGCCACCATGCGGCAACAGCGATGAAGAAGGGGAACGCGGTGAACAGGAATCGTGGGCGGGCCGTGACGGTCTCGGGAATCAGCATCAGGGCCACGACGACGGCACAGAACGCGACGAGGATCCACGACAACCGGACCTTCCACGCGCAGAAGACCATGAACACCAGTGTGGCCATGGTGAGCGCCGTGAGCGCGTCGGCCGGCGACGACAGGGGACTGGTGAGGAAGCCGATCGTGTTCGTGACGGCAGTCGCCCCGAAGCTCGTGCCCTCCGACCAGGCCTCGCGCTGGACCCTGAACCAGACACCCGACTCACCGGCGGTGCGGTCGACGTACCACTGGAAGAAGATGAATCCGACCGGAGCGAGCACGACCGAGATCAACGACCACCACTGCCGACGCTGCCGAATCGCGATGAAACTGGCAACGGCGCACGCAGCAACCACCGCGATGCCATTGGGTCGTGTCGCCGTTGCCAGCGCCGCTGCGAGCCCCGCGAGCAGCCAACGGTCGTCCAGCAGCAGCAGCAAGCAGGCGGCTGCCAGCACGATGAGCAGTGCCTCTGAGTAGGCGAAGGACAAGATGGCGCTGCCGGGGAACACGGCATACAGGGTCATGGCTCGTGCAGCGACCCCGACCGAATAGAGACGGCGGGCCAAGAGCCCGACGAGCAGCACCGAGATCGCTCCGAGGACGAAGTTCACCAGGAGCGCGGCGAACGTGTCCCCGCCGGGCAGGACGGCGTCGGCGACTCGAACGGTCCACGGGTAGAGCGGGAAGAACGCGGCGCGGGCCTCGAGCTGTTCATAGGTGATGTTCGCCGGGACCGAGTCGGGGTACCCGCCTCGGACGAGTTCGAGGTACCAGCGGCCGTCCCAGGCGGTCAGCACCCCGCTGATCAGCGAACCCACTCCCGGTTCGGGCTCGCCGTCGGCGCGTGCGTCGACCACCACCTGTGAGGCGCGCACCGCCGTTGCGGCGATCACACACAGGCGTGACACCAGGTAGGCGCCGAGCCCGACAGCGACCGCCCGCGTCCACGATGACGTGTCGACGGCAGCACCGATCGGGGCCTCGGCGTCGCCGGTCCGATCGGGTTCGTCGGACCCGGCGGTCACCGGTCTGCCTGCGAACATCGGAGCGAAACTAGCAGCGCGGCGTGCTCCAGCGATGATCGCTCTGAGTACGTTTCCAGTTCGTGAATCGCATCGCGGCGATCGCGCCGGCGGCCTTGACGTTTTGTACAGTCTGGCGTCATGGCCGTCCATCTGCCCGCGACCGTCGAAGAAGCGGTCGAGCACCTGGCGGCGGCCCCCTCGTCCACGGTGCTGGCAGGTGGCACCGATCTCATGGTCGAGGTCAACGACGGGCATCGACGTCCGTCGGAGGTAGTCGTCGTCAACCGGATTCCCGAGTTGCGGTCGTGGCGCTACGACCCTGCGACGGCGACGGTCACGATCGGATCGGCAGTGACGTACAGCGAGATGCTCGACGGCCCGCTCGCCACGCTGGTGCCGGCGCTGTCCCAGGCGGCGCGGACGGTCGGATCGCCCCAGATTCGCAACGTGGGAACGCTGGGCGGCAACGTGGGGACCTCCTCGCCCGCGGGTGACGGCCTCCCGGTGCTCAGCGCGCTCGGTGCCGAGGTCGAACTGGCCGCTGCGGTCGGTCGGCGTCGGCTCTCGTTCGACGAGTTCATGCTCGGGGTCAAGCGCACGGCATTGGCCCCCGGCGAGCTGATCGTGTCGGTGACGCTGCCGGTGGTCGACGGCTGGCAGGGCTACGCCAAGGTCGGCGTGCGCAACGCGATGGTGATCGCTGTCGCCAGTGCCTGTGTCGTCCTGGATCGCTCGGAGCAGAGCGTCGCTGTCGCGCTCGGTTCGGTGGGCCCGACGATCCTGCGCTGCGCGGCAGCAGAGGCGCACCTCGCCGCCACGCTCGACTGGTCGACGCTCAGCGCATCCGATGTCGACCTCGACCGGTTCGCGGAACTGGTGTCGTCGGCCAGCCGCCCGATCACGGATCACCGTTCCTCTGCCGAGTACCGACGCCACGCGGTCGGTGTGCTCGCTCGACGACTGGTCCGCCGCGCCTCGGCCTCGGACGTGGCGGCATGACGAGCGACAGTGACCACTATGCGCTGCACGTGAACGGCGTCCGGCGCGACGTCACCGATTCATGGCTCGGCGAAAGCCTGCTCGACGTGCTGCGCGACCGACTCGGTCTGCTCGGCGCCAAGGGCGCCTGCGAGCAGGGCGAGTGTGGTTCGTGCAGCGTGCTGGTCGATGACGTGCTCGTGTGTTCGTGCCTGGTGATGGCGGCCTCGGTCGTCGATCAGCCGATCGTGACGATCGAGGGGGTCGCGCCGCCCGATGCCCCCAGCGACGTGCAGCGAGCCTTCGTCGAGGCGGGCGCCGTGCAGTGCGGGTTCTGCACGCCGGGGCTGATCATGGCGGCGCACGACCTCCTCGAGCGCATACCGGCGCCCACCGAGACCCAGGTCCGCGAGGAGTTGGCGGGGAACGTGTGCCGGTGCACCGGCTACGGGCGGATCATCGACGCCGTCCAACACGTCGCCGTGGCGCGGCGAGGCGGCGCGTCGTGAGTGTGGTCGAACAGATCGGCACCTCGACCAGGTCGGCGCGTCCGGGAACGATCGGCACGTCGCCGGCGCGTCCTGACGGCGTCGCGAAGGTGCAGGGCCGTTTCGAGTTCTCCTCGGACGTGTCCGCGGACGGCTGCCTCTGGGGCGCCACCTTGCGGTCGCCGCATCCGTACGCACGGATCGTGTCGATCGACGTCAGCGCCGCCTGGCTGATTCCGGGTGTCGAGACCGTGATCACGGCCGACGACGTCCCCGGCGAGATGAGCTACGGCCTGATCGCCCAGGACCAGCCGGTGTTCGCGAGCGACGTGGTTCGCTACGTCGGCGAACCGTTGGCGGCGGTGGCGGCGGACCATCCCGAGACGTGTCGCCGCGCGCTCGAGGCGATCGCGGTCGAGTACGAGGTGCTGGTGCCGCTGCTCGACGCGGAACGTGCGATCGACGGGAGCCATCCGCCGATCCATCCCGATGGCAACGTCATCCGCCACCAGCGGATCGTGTGCGGTGACGCCTCGGTCGTCGGTGACGTCGTCGTCGAGGGCACCTACGAGATCGGTATGCAGGACCAGGCGTTCCTCGGCCTCGAGGCGGCGCTCGCGGTGCCCGACCCGGGCGGCAAGGGTGTGGAGTTGCACGTGGCCACCCAGTGGCTACACGAGGACCGTGCGCAGATCGCTGCATGCCTGGCCCTCCCGGTCGAGTCCGTGCGTTTGGTGCTGGGCGGCGTCGGTGGCGCATTCGGTGCTCGCGAAGACATCAGTCTCCAAGTGCACACGTGCCTGCTCGCGCTGCGGCTGGGTCGACCGGTTCGCATCGCCTACAGCCGCGCGGAGAGCTTCCTCGGACACGTTCATCGGCATCCGGCCACCATCTGGATGCGCCATCACAGCACGGCTGCCGGTGAGATCGTCAAGATCGAGTCGCGGATGGTGTTCGACGGTGGCGCGTACGCCTCGACGTCGTCGGCGGTGTTGATCAATGCGGTGACGCACACCCAGGGCCCCTATCGGTGTCCGAACGCGGTGGTCGACGGGTATGCGGTGCGCACGAACCATCTGCCGTGCGGGGCGATGCGAGGGTTCGGTGTGGTGCAGGCGTGTTTCGCTCACGAGTCGCAGATGGACAAGTTGGCAGCTGCATGCGGGCTCGACCCGGTGGACATCCGCCTGCGCAATGCGATGCGGACCGGCGACCCGCTGATCACCGGGCAGCCGGTCCTCAACGTCGCACCGGTCGAGCGATGCATCCGCGACACGGCGGCACTTCCACTCCCGGACACGCCGGTCGGCGGGTTCCCCATGGACGACGGCGCCGTCGACGTGATGCGGTTGCCGGGTGGTGCCGGCCGCACCGCCGACCGCGGCGACGTCGTGCGCGGCATCGGCTGGGGCGTCGCGATGAAGAACCTGATGTACTCAGAAGGCTTCGATGACTACTCGACCGCACGTTGCCGTCTCGCGGACGGCGTTGCGACGCTGAAGTTCGCGACCTCGGAGGTGGGGCAGGGATTCGTCACGATCGCGCCACAGATCGCACGAACGATCCTGGGCGTCGACGAGGTCCGGCTCGACCGCATCGACACCGAGGTCGGCTCGGCCGGATCGACGTCGGCGTCGCGTCAGACGTGGATGAGTGGGGGAGCGGTCGACGCGGCGTGTCGAACCGTGCGCGAGCGGCTGTTCGAACACGTGGGGCGGGCCCACGATGTCGATCCGTTGCGTTTGGCGATCGACGGCACCGGTGTCGTCGACACCGTGTCGGGTTGGCGGATTCCGGTGGCCGAGGCGAGCGCTGGGATCATCATCGACGAGACCGTCGAGTACCGACACCCGGCAACCGAGGAACTCGACGAGAACGGCCAGGGCAACTGCCACACCGCGTTCGCGTTCGTCGCCCACCGCGCCGTCGTCGATGTCGATCCGGAGTTGGGGCTCGTCAAGGTCGTCCAGATCGCGACCGCTCAGGACGTCGGGCGAGCGCTCAATCCGTTGTCGGTGTTGGGCCAGATCGAGGGTGGGATCGCCCAAGGGCTCGGATTGGCGGTGATGGAGGAGATCATCCAGATCGACGGCGTGATCCGCAACGGCAACTTCACCGATTATCTCCTTCCGACGTTCCTCGACATGCCCGATGTCGTGGCCACCTTGATCGAGGAGCCGGATCCGCACGCGCCGCTCGGCGCCAAGGGTGTCGGCGAGCCGCCGTGCATCTCCGCGACGCCAGCGGTGGTCGCGGCCATCCGTGATGCGCTGCGTCAGGTCGACGGCGTCGGCAAGCCCCTCGACCGAGTTCCCGTCCGTCCCGCCGACATCTGCCTGTGACGTACACGATGTGCCAGGCACATCGTGTACGTCAGGAATGTCGGAGTGTCACTCTGGTACGGCTAGGTTCGCAGTCCATGTCCGCCGAGCGCGAAATCATGACCTGGGACGTCTTCGGAACCGCATCGCGGGCGCTCGCCCAGATGGTCGCCGACGACGAGTACGAGCCCGACATGGTGCTGGCGATCGCCCGGGGAGGCCTGTTGATCGGCGGCGCGATCGGCTACGCGCTGTCGGTCAAGAACGTGTACACGATGAATGTCGAGTTCTACACCGGCGTCGACGAACGCTTGGAGGTCCCGCGCATCCTGCCGCCGGCGCCCGACTTCGTCGACGTGTCCCACGCCCGGATCCTCATCGTCGACGACGTCGCCGACACCGGGCACACGCTGCGCTCGGTCCAGGAGTTCGTCGAGGGCAAGGTGGCCGACGTGCGCACCGGGGTCCTCTACGAGAAGCCGCACTCGGTCGTCAAGTGCGACTACGTGTGGAAGGAAACCGATCGGTGGATCAACTTCCCGTGGAGCGACCAGGATCCTGTCGCCAAGCGCGACTGGTCGGTCAAGGACGCCTGATCTTCACCCGACGGTCGGACCATCGACCGTCAGACGGTGCGGGCGTTCGGGAACGCTCGGCGCTGTGCAGCCTCGAGGCGTTCCTGCAGCCGTTTGGGGTGCACGATACCGAGCAGCTTGCCGTCGTTCCAGACCGTGACGACAGGCCGTCGGGGGTCGAGCCGGGGGAGCACGGTGGCCAGGTCCTCGTCGAGTGACGCCTTGGCCAGATTGTTGAACGGCACCATCAGCTGCGTGAGCATCACCATCGGGCGCCGGTCGAACGGAACCGCCCAGAGCTGGTCCTCGAGCACCAGCCCGTCGAGTTCGCCGTTCTCGCCGACGACGGCCACGGCGCCGGCGTCGCCGAGGCGCTGTCGCTGGTCGATCATCGAGTCGGTGTCCATGTCGGTGCCGGCCTGCGCTATCCCGAAGAACGTGAGGTCACGCACCTTCACGCCGTCGAGCTGCTCGGCGATGTACGAGGTCATGATCTCGGCTCGGGCGTTGAGCGCGATGAACAGCCCGATGACCATGACGAACACGCCGAACTGGCCGTTGAGCATCATCACGAAGCCGACGCCGACCATGCTCCAGCCCAGCACGCGCCCGGCATTGCCGGCATCGCGCATCGCGCGGTACTTGTCGCCCGTGCGTGCCCAACGAACCGCTCGCAGCACGCGACCGCCATCGAGGGGCGCGCCGGGCAGCATGTTGAACAGCGCGAGGAAGCCGTTGACGAAGCCGATCCAGAACAGGACGTTCGACTGCAGCGCGAAACTCGAGGCCAAGGCGACCACACCGATGAGCAGGCTGACGGCCGGCCCGGCGATCGCGATCAATCCGTCGGCGCGAGGGGTCGGGGATTCTCGGTCGAGACGGGCGACACCACCGAGCGCCCACAGGTCGATGGACTGGGTGCGCACCCCGTAGTGGCGCGCCACCATCGCGTGTCCGAACTCGTGTGCCAGGATCGAGGCGAAGAACGCCGTCGTGGCGATGATGCCGCCGACGATGCCGAGATCGACCGACAGCAGGACCCCGAACCACACCGCCACGATCCCCATGCTCCAGTGCGCACGCACTGGGATACCGGCGTAGGTGCCGAGTCGGAACGAACCGGGGGTCATGGGGGAGTGCTCCTTTCGGGGCGAACACGTGTTGGGTGAGTCTATGAGCTGCAACGACCCGAGTGCCCGCGCTATTCCGGGTTCGCTCCCGTCCCGCCCGACAACACACAGCGATGAGCGAACCGCCCGGATAGCGACAGTTGGCTCATCGCTGGGCGTCTCGTACAGCTTGCGATGAGCGAACCGCCCGAATGGCGTCACTTGGCTCATCGCTGGGGTCGGGCGAGCGGGGCTGGCGAGCGTCAGGAGCGTTGCTCGAGGATGACGGTGGCGCAGTTGCGGCCGCTGGCGCCCCAGACGCCGGCGCCGGGGAAGGTGGCGGCGCCGGTGAGGTAGAGGCCGTCGACGGCGGTCTCGTACTTCGTCAGCTCGGGGTTCTCGTTGCGGAATGCGGCGAGCGGCCCGCCGGCGAAGCTCGTCGCGTGACCCGCTGGCAGGTGGAAGTCGCGCTCGTAGACATTCGGCGTCATCGCTCGCCACTCGATGATCGAGTCGAGGAATCCTGGTTCGCAGAGTTCGGCGAACGTCTCGAGCCACCGTCGGGGTTCGGCCGAATCGGTCCACCCTCCTCGGAAGCCGAAGGGTGTGTACAGCGCCTCGAGCGACAGGACATGACGGCCCTCGGGAGCGATCGTCGGGTCGAGCAGGCTCGGCACGTTGACCAGCAGGCCCGGCCGGTCGAGGATCCGGCCCTCGGCCATCATCGCTGCGCCGCGGTCGATGTCGGCCAGGCTCGGTGCGATCGCCGACGTCGGCCCCAGCGGACGTTCGAAGCCGCGCAACACCGGCGGCGCCGACAGCACGGCGTCGATCTTGGACTCGTAGCCCTCGTCGTGACGCACGTCGCGCCACCGGCGCACGAGATCGTGGGCCGTCGCCGGAGGGTGCTTCAACCACCGCAGGAACGTGTCGTGGGGGTTGCACGCCGACACGACGATCGGTGCGGAGATCTCGGTGCCGTCGACCAGTGCGATGCCACTGACGCGTTCACCGCTGCACATGATCGTGTCGACCGGGCTCTTGGTCCGCAGCACGCCTCCTGCGGCCTCGAACGCAGCGAGCAACGTGGCAGGCAGCTGACCGCTGCCGCCGACCGGTCGGCCGACCTTCGCGACGTTGCGCATCGCGTGGGTCAACGCACCGAGTCCACTGCCGGGCATCTCGGGCGTGATGCCCCACACCATCGGACCCGTCAGCGCCGCCGGGCCCAGGATCGCCTCCTCGTCGAAGAACGACCGCAGCACATCGGCGGCGCTGCGCCGCGACCAGCGCATCAGCGTGGTCGCCCCGCTGAACCGGCGTCGCAACGCAAGCTTCGTCAGGCCGGCCACGGTCGGCGGTTGTGCCGCGGCCTCGAAGATCATGCGGACCGCTGGCATCGCAGCAGCCGCGTAGCGCCGATAGCCGTCGACCTGGGTGGGGAAGTGACGCCCGATGTCGTCGAGGGTGGCCTCGAGGTCGTGGTGGTGCGACCATCCCTCACCGTCTGCCGCACTGGCCCACGAGAAGTTGTGCTGGGCGGGTTCGACGTCGATGTACTCGAGCCCCAGCTCCCGAAGACCGAGTTCCTCGATCACTGGTGTGGTGCGGAAGGTGAGGTGGTCGCAGTTGCAGATGTTGACCGTGGCGCCGGCGAAGTCCTCGCTCGCTGCGGTGCCGCCGACGTCGGCGCGGGCCTCGACGAGCAGCGTCGACAAGCCGCCGCGGGCGAGGTACGCGGCGGTCACCAGCCCGTTGTGCCCGGCCCCGATCACGATCGCGTCGAAATCGTCGCCAGAACCGTGGGCAGGCGATGCGGAGGGCACGGCCGACAGTCTCTCGCAGTTCGATGTCGGGGGCGTAACGTGCCCATGTGGTTTCCGTCAACCGTCATCTGGCAGAGCTCCGGGCTCCCGATCTTGCCCGGCTCGTCACCGAACGCAGCATCTTCGTCCAGCCCCTCGGCGCCGTCGAGCAGCACGGTCCGCACCTGCCGCTCAACACCGATCTGCTGATCGCCGATCGGGTGTCCGAGCTGGCGGTCGAGCGGGCCGGCGCCGAACTCGACGTGTGGCTCCTGCCGCCGTTGGCGTACACGAAGTCGAACGAGCATGCCTGGTCAGCCGGCACGATGTGGCTGTCGGCCACCACGCTGCTGGCCGTGCTCGACGACATCGGCCGCTGCGTCGCCACGACAGCGGCGCGCAAGCTCGTGTTCTTCAACGGCCACGGCGGGAACTCCGCGCTCGTCGGTGTCGCCAACCGCGAGATCCGTCTCGCCCACGGCCTGATGACCTTCCTGGCCCACCCGGGAGTTCCGCCGGACCAGGGCGGGGTCTCGGCCCCCGACGAACTCGGCATGGGCATCCACGGCGGCACCGACGAGACGTCGATGATGCTGCACCTCGCCCCGCACCTCGTCGACATGACCGCAGCGACGCGCAACGTGCCGGAACAACTGGCCGCCAACCGGTACGTCCGTTTCGGCGGAGCGGTCGGATTCGGCTGGCTGTCGAACGACTTCGGGCCGGACGGCCACATCGGCGACCCGACACCCGCGACGGCCGAACGAGGAGCGCAGCTCGTCGATCAGGCCGTCGATGCCTTCTGTGAGGCACTCGCCGAGGTGTCCGCCTTCGAGCTGCCGGTGCGTTGAGATGACGGTTCCCGAGGAGTGGTCCGGGCTCCGGGTCGACACCGCACGGTTGCTCGGCCGCATCGATGAACTCGGCGAGATCGGCCGGATCGACGGGCCCAACGGCGAGTGGGGCAACGCCCGGCTCGCACTCACCGACGAGGACCGAGAGGGTCGTGACCTCGTGGTGGCGTGGATGCGCGACCTCGGACTCGACGTCGCGATCGACGCGATCGGCAACGTGGTCGCCACGCGAGCAGGTACGGATCCAACGCTCGCGCCGGTGATGGTCGGCTCGCACGTCGATACCGTCGGCACCGGTGGCCGCTTCGACGGCAACCTCGGGGTCCTCGCCGGGCTCGAGATCGTGGAGACCCTTGCGCAGGCCGGTGTCGAGACCGCCCGGCCGCTCCAGGTGGCCTTCTTCACCGACGAGGAGGGCTCGCGGTTCGCGCCGGACATGCTCGGCAGCCTTGTCTACGTCGGTGGCCTCCCGCTGGAGGAGGCGCTGGACCTCGTCGCTGCCGACGATGGTGCCCGTCTCGGCGACGAGCTCGAGCGCATCGGGTACGCCGGGGCCGTTCCGTGCCCGACTGCCGCAGCGCCGCACGCCTACGTGGAACTGCACATCGAGCAGGGGCCGGTGTTGGAGGCCGAGGGCATCACGATCGGCGTCGTCGAGGGGGTCCAGGGGATCTCGTGGACCGAGATCGTGATCGTCGGCCAGTCCGCCCACGCCGGCACCACCCCGATGCGGCTGCGCCACGATCCGGCGTACTGCGCGGCAGCGATCACCACGTACGTCCGCGACCTGACGCGATTGCTCGGCGCCGAACAGGTGGGAACCGTCGGCCGCATCGATGTGTATCCGAATCTGGTCAACGTGGTGCCGGCACGGGTGGTGATGACCGTCGATCTCCGCAACACCGACGACTCGGTCCTGTGCGAGGCAGAGGCCCGACTCGTCACGTTCCTCGACGAGCTCGCCGCGAGCGAGGGTGTCGTCATCACGACGTCGTCGCTGGCACGGTTCGAACCCGTCGAGTTCGATTCGGCCATGGTCGATCTCGTCGAGGCCACCGCAACCCGGCTGGGCCATTCGACGAAGCGGATGCCGAGCGGTGCCGGCCACGACGCGCAAATGCTCGCCCGGATCTGCCCGACGGCGATGGTGTTCACCCCGAGCGTGAACGGACTCAGCCACAACATCGCCGAGTTCACCGAGGCCGCCGACATCGATGCCGGGGCGAACGTGCTCCTGCATGTGGTCCTCGATCTCCTGTCCGGCAGTGATCGAGGCTGACCCGATGGCGCCGCGGTTCGACCTCGTCACGATCGACTCGCCGGACACCGATGCGCTCGCCGCGTTCTGGTCGGAGGCGCTCGACCTGCACGAGGTCGAGCGGGAGGATGGCAACCGATGGATCGTGCTCGCCGACCACGACGGCACACGGCGTCTCGGCATCCAGCGCGGCGTCACCCGCCCCGGCTCGATCCACCTCGACCTGTCGTGTGCGTCGGCCGATTTCGACGCGGAACTCGCTCGGCTGGTCGAGCTGGGAGCGACGCAGCTCGTGGAACCGCGTCGCGAACCGTACGGCTCGATCGTGAATCTCGCCGACCTCGACGGCAACCCGTTCGACCTCTGCGCCTACGTGTGACGCGAACAGATCTCACCGCCGCGAGCCGACCGGCTAGCGTGCACAGCGGGGTGGCATGGTCCAGGTTCCGAACGTCGAAACGCGATGTTCACGCTCACCGGATGGGCAAGAGCAGTCGCGGCAACTAACTTCATCGAGGACATGATGACCGACACCGCAACTGCGTCGGATCTGTCCGGGACGGCAACGTCGCCCCGGCTGCGATTCGAGCATCTTTCGATGGTGTTCCCCGACGGCACGCATGCGATCGACGACGTGTCGTTCAGCGTCGAGCCCGGCGAGTTCGTCACGGTGGTCGGCCCATCCGGTTGCGGCAAGTCGACGCTGCTGCGCATCGCCTCCGGCCTCACCCAGCACACCGGCGGCGTGTGCGACGTCAACCGCGATTCGATCGGCTACGTCTTCCAGGACGCCACGTTGCTGCCGTGGCGAACCGTTCAGAAGAACGTCGAACTGAACGCCGAACTGCAGGGCATCAAGAAGGACGAACGTGTCCGACGCGCCGCCGAGGCGATCGAGCTGGTCAACCTGGTCGGCCACGAGGACAAGTACCCCAAGCAGCTGTCGGGTGGCATGAAGATGCGCTGCTCGCTGGCTCGATCGCTCGTGCTCAACCCCCAGATCTTCCTCTTCGACGAGCCGTTCGGCGCGCTGGACGAGATCACCCGGGAGCGCCTGAACGACGAGCTGATCAGCCTCTTCAACTCCGAGAAATTCGCGGCACTGTTCATCACCCACTCGATCGCCGAAGCGGTGTTCCTGAGCACCCGGGTGCTGGTGATGTCGGCTCGACCCGGACGCATCATCGGCGACTATGCGATCCCATTCGGATCTGATCGGTCGCAGGAGATCCGTTTCGAGCCGGAGTTCGCAGAGATCTGCGGTCTGATCAACGACGACCTGAAGGACGCACACGCGTGACCGCTCTCGACCGGGCGCCCGCCGAGATCCCGCAGGAGTCGATGGCCACCCCGGCCGCGGTCGGCGTGTCGATGCCCGTCCATCAACCCCGCAAGTCGGCAGGCCACCACGTCCGCAACCTGATCCCGCCACTGATCACGTTCTGCGTCTTCATCGGCATCTGGTACCTCTACAGCTGGTCGCGCTTCGACAACGCAGCACAACGCCGCAACGCGCTGCCGTATCCGCACACGGTGATCACCGACGGCTTCCTCCCGCTCTGGGACGAGGCCAACGGGTTCCGCCCGATCCTCGGGTACATGTGGCCCACCGTGAAGGTCACGCTGATCGGTCTGGCGATCTCGATCGTGCTCGGCGTGTCGATCGCCATCATCATGAACCTGTCGCGGGGGATGGAGCGAGCGCTGTTCCCCTACGCCGTGATCCTGCAGACCGTGCCGATCCTTGCGATCACCCCGCTGCTCACCCAGCTGTTCGGCGACGAGATCGGTGTACGTCTGGTGGTGGTGGTGCTGATCGCGATCTTCCCGGTGATCACCAACACCTTGTTCGGCTTGCAGTCGACCGACCGCTTGCACCACGATCTGTTCACGCTCAACCACGTGAGTCGATGGACGCGTCTGCGCAAACTCGAACTCCCGTCCGCACTGCCGGCGATGATGGCCGGCATCCGTATCGCCTCGGGTGGCGCCGTGATCGGTGCGATCGTTGCGGACTTCTTCTTCAACCAGGGCGAGAAGGGGATCGGCTACTACATCCGGAACCGGCAGCAGCGTGCAGCAAACCGGCCCGAGATGTTCGCCGGCACCATCACCGCGTCGATGTTCGGCGTGGTGATGTTCCTCATCGTTGGCGCGATCACGGCGCGCGCCATTCGCAACTGGCACGAGTCTGCGGCGACGCAGACCTGAGCCGACCCTCCAGCCGTTCCAACACCACATCAAGGGGAGAACCACCACATGAAGGCCCGTAGAACCGTGGCGCTGTTCAGCGTCGCATCCATCGCATTGCTCGCCGCTTGCGGCAGTGATGATGATTCCGACGCCGGCAGCGAGACCACCGACGCCGGCAGCGAGACCACCGACGCCGGCAGCGAGACCACCGACGCCGAAACCGACGGTGAGGGCGTCTGCCCGCAGAAGCTCGTCATCCAGACCGACTGGTTCCCCGAACTCGAGCACGGCGGCACCTATCAGCTGATCGGCCCCGACGGCACCGCCGACAAGGACTCGGTGTCGTACTCCGGCCCGGTCCAGGAGCAGTACGCAGTCGGGGGCCTCGAGGAGATCCAGATCAACACGGTCAAGTTCGACAAGTTGAACAGTGCGGTCCTGCTCGACGGTGAGGCCGACATGGCCTACATCAACATGAGCGACATCATCAAGGACTCGGCCGCCGTCGACATGGTCGCGATCGCCAAGACCCTCGACAAGGATCCCCAGATGATCATGTGGGACCCGGAGACGCACGACATCCAGCAGCCCGAGGACATTCTCGAGTCAGGGGCGCAGGTGCTCCACTTCCCCGGCGTCGCCTACATCGACTACATGATCGGTTCGGGATACATGACCGCAGATCAGAGCAACCCCAGCTATGACGGCTCGGATGCTGCTTGGGTGGCCGACGGCGGCAACTTCTTCCAGCAGGGCTTCGCCACCAACGAGGTCTACAAGTACGAGAACGAGATCCAGTGGAAGGACGGTGCCCCGGCGCCGGTCGACTTCTTCACGGTCGCCGACATCGGCTTCGACAACTACCCGGCTGCGATCACGATGATGCGCGACAAGGCGGAGGAGCTCGACGAGTGTCTCAAGCTGCTCGTCCCGGTCATGCAGCAGGCGTGGGTCGACTTCCTGAACGATCCGAAGCCGATCACCGACGCCATGATCGAGATCAACGAGATCCACGATGGCTTCTGGACGCTGAGCGAGGGGCTCAACACGGCTGGCATGGAGCTGATCGAAGCGGGGTGCACCGACACTTCCGCGTTCGCAGCGGAGCCGACCCCGTTCGCCGAGAACAGCCCCGACGGCACCTACTGCAGCTTCGACGAGGCTCGGGTCCAGGGTCTCTACGACATCCTGGCTCCGATCTACGAGGAGCAGGGCACCGAGATCGCCGAGTCGATCGACGGAATCTTCACCAACGAGTACTGCGCTGACGCCCCCGGGCGCTGACCAGCAGGAACGGAACACCTGAAATTCGCACCTCCCGGTCGGGTCCCACGGCCCGACCGGGAGGTGCGGTCATCCCGGCACATCGGGGTGGCACGGTTGCATGTCGTGGCACAGGAGCGGTCATGCGTGTGGTGCTCGTGGTCGACGGCAGATGATGCCGTGCGTCCGCGGTTCCTCCGCAGCGTCGCATGGCGGATGGAGTCGCTTGTGAACGTCGTGGCCTCCGCACATCTCCGTGCAGCGAACGACGCCGCTGCGGTTCGAGACCGCCTGACAAAGGGCTCGCGGCACCGTCGGCTGACGCTGTACGGGCTCGACCGCTCGACACCGGTGCAGCGGCGTGCGTTCCGCGACCGGGTCGAGCGTCGGATCGGCACACTGGTGCGATGACCGCAGCTGCCACCGGGGTCTGGATCTATCCGGACGCACCGATCGACCACCTCGTTGCGGCCGTCGTCGAAGCCGATCGGGCAGGGATCGACGAGGTCTGGATCGCCGACGAAGGCGTGATGCGCGACCCGCTCGTCGTGTTCGCAGCCGCGGCCGGCTCGACCGAACGGGTGCGGATGGGCATCGGGATCACCTCGCCGCTGCTGCGCCACCCCGGTGCGATCGCAACGACGGTAGCGTCGCTCGACGAGCTGTCAGGCGGGCGGATGATGCTCGGCTTCGGAGTCGGCGGACACCAGTCGCTGGAGCCGTTCGGCTTGACCGTCGAACGGCCGCTGGCGCTGATGCGCGATGCGCTGCGCACCGCCCGAGCCGTGCTCGAGCGACGTAGCGATGCAGGGTACGTGGTGACCGATCACGCCGCGCCGGCGCGTGACGTTCCCTTGTACGTGGCGTCGAGAGGCGAGCAGATCAACCGACTGGCGTCACGCGAGGCCGACGGCGTGTTCCTGTCGGGGTTCGCTCCGGACCGGCTTGACGAGGTGCTCGGCTGGGTGCGCAGCGACGGGTCACCCCGTGTTGCCCTGTACCAGTCGGTACGGTTCCGGACGTCCGCCGCCGGTGATCCGACGTCGGTGTCGGGCGGTCCCGAGGACATCGCCTCGATGCTCGGCGCACTCGTCGACACCTACGCTCCCGACTCCATCGGTGTGGCCCTCGTCGACGGCGGCGGCGTGCTCGACATGCTCGCCGATGCGGTCGACGTGTTCGACCGCCTCCTCGAGCGATGAGCCGTCGCGCGGACAGGTCGAGGAACTCATCGCTCAGCAGTCGCGGACGACCTCGAAGGTACGACAGGTGCACTCCCTGACCCACGGGCCCATCGAGTCGTCGACGGCCGCGAGCTCCTCCTCGGGGATCTTCTTCCAGTGCTCGAGCGAGGCCCACTCGATCATCGCGTGCACGTGGTCGGGATCGTCGATGTCGACCCAGAGCTGCTTGCGGACGAAGCCGTCCTGGCGTTCGAGGAAGCGGCTCCAGGTCGCCTCTTCGACCTGCATCCACTCGTGACGTTCCTCGGCGGGGACACGGAACGTGAGGAACTCGATGACCACGTGGCGAACCACCTTTCGTGCTGTCCGTGATCGGCGACTGCTCGGTGACGGGTGGCCCTATGGTGCCACGACCTCGATCCCACGTCGGAACACCCGCCGTGGGATCGGGCCCTCGGCGATCGCCTGACGCAGCGAGGCGCCGGCGACCGCAACGAAGTCGGCGGGGGCGCCGGGCGCGATCGCACCCCTGGGGAGGCCGAGTACACGACGTGAGGCCGCACTCACCGAGTCCCACGCGATGTGCGGGAGGTCGTGGGCGACCAGCACCATCAGCGACGCGGTCTCGAAGGGGCAGGCTCGGCCCATCGGGTTGAACGGGTCCTGCAGGTTGTCCGCGCCGGCAGCCAGGGCGACACCGGCCCTGCGGAGGGCGTCGACGGCGGTGAGCCCGCGGGGCACGGGCTGCTGGTCGCGTCCACCGAGCCACAGGTTGGTGTGGGGGAGCGTCACCACCCCGATGTGCGCAGCGGCGACCAGCTCGGCGATCCGCTGCTGTTCGCCGGCGTCGCGTTGGCCGAGGCTCACGCAGTGGCTGGCGGTCACCGGGTGCGGGAATCCAGCGAGCACCTTCCTGGCGAGGTACTCCAACCCCATCACTCCGGGATCGAGCGTTTCGTCGGTGTGCAGGTCGACGCCCACTCCCGCGTCAGCGGCGATCTCCAGGAACACGTCGGTGGCCGCCTCGACCGTTCCGGCTCCTTCGAGATGGGGACAGCCGCCGACGAGGTCGGCCCCAGCCGCGAGGGCGTCGCGCAGCAGCGAACGATGGGCGACGCCGGCCACACCGACCACGGGCTCGCCGGTCAGGGCGACGATCTCGACGTCGATGACGTCGGCGACGCGGCGGCGCACCTCAGCGAGCGCCTCGACGTTGCGGAGGCCACCGAACTGGTTCGTGTCGGCATGGGTGCGAACGGCGACGTAGCCGTTGGTCGCCATCAGTCGGACGGCCCGCTCGGCTCGCTCGACGATGTCGTCGAAGGTGATCCGGTCGGCCATCGCGATCATCGCGTCGATGGCGCCGGTGAGGTCCCCGGTGCGGTTGTTGACCCGTTCGGCGAGGAAGGCCTTGTCGAGATGGGCATGTGGCTCGACCGCCGCGGGCAACAGCAGCGCGCCGTCGAGGTCGAAGATGGCAGGGTCGTCCGCTGTCAGATCAGGCCCGACCTCGGCGATGGTCCCGTCGACGATCCGAACGTCGACGGGACCATCTGTCACGGCTCCGTGAACAATCGTCGCCTTCCGTAGGAGGGTGCTGGACATGTGCGCGAAGCTAACCCTCATGAGCGAACGACCCGACCTCAAGCTCGGCGCCTTCTTCTTCGGCGGAGTCGAGATGGACGACGCTGGTGCCGGCAAGCCGGACCCGATGGACCGTCGCTACTCGAACGAGGCGTGCTGGCAGGCGACGCTCGACTACGTCAATTCGGCCAAGGAGGCCGAGCGGCTGGGCTTCGACTCGTTCTGGACCACCGAGCACCATTTCCAGTACGAGGGCTACGAGGTCATCCCGAACGGTCTCTTGATCTCGACGTGGATCGCCGCCCAGACCACCACGTTGCGGTTCGGGGCGATGTTCAACGTCGTGCCGCAATGGAACCCGCTGCGCCTCGCCGAGGACTTCGCCACGCTCCACAACCTGTCCGGCGGTCGGGGAATGCTCGGCGTCGGCCGCGGGACGGTGCCTCGCGAGGTGTTGCACCTGAACGACAAGGGCGTGTCGATCGGTTCGCTCGACAATCCGGACATGGTCGATGCCGACCTCCACAACCGTGAGGTGTTCGAGGAGTCGATGGAGATCATCCGTCGAGCGCTCACCCAGGAGTCGTTCTCGTTCCAGGGCAAGCACTTCCAGATCCCGATCCCCGGCATCCCCGACCGTGGCGAGACGGTGCAGGAGCTGACGCTGATCCCCAAGCCGATCCACCCGTTCGAGATCTGGCAGGCGGTCACGTCGCCCCCGACACTCGACTACGTACCGGTCGTCGACCACGGTGCCGTGTTCTGGAACCAGCACTACAGCTTCATCAAGCGGTTCTGGGACACCTATGGCGAGAAGTACCACGCCGCGCACGGCGTCGAGCTGGCCCCGCACGAGAAGCGGATGCTCGTCATTTCGTACCGCATCGAGGACACGATGGAGGAGGCCCGGGCGTCGGCATTGCCCGGCCACGACGAGTTCTGGAAGTTCCTCGGCCCCTATGGCTGGAGCCGCGGCTACATGGGTCCCGACGGCAAGCCCGCCCAGCCCGGCCTGATCCCGACGCTCGACGAGTCGATCGAGAACAAGACCATCCTGGTCGGCCCGCCTGAGAAGGTCGCCGAGGAGATCGCCTTCTACCGCGACCTGCTCGGCCTCGAGTACCTCACCCTGTTCCCGCACCTGCTCGGCGACCCCTACAAGAAGGCCGACGAGCAGATGGCCCGCTTCGCCGACGAGGTCCTCCCGCTGCTCTGAGGACTCGAGCGCATTCGGCCACCTCCAGCGATGAGTCTCTGCGCGGACGGGTCGCGGTGAAACTCATCGCTCGCGGTGGATCCTTCCGGGCGATGAGTCTCTGCGCGGACGGGTCGCGCTGAAACTCATCGCTCGCGGTGGATCATAAGCCGGCGGCGGAGCCGACGACGGCGCGCGGGTCGGCGGCGCCGGCGAACATGCCGTTGTCGCTCGACGACGATCGCGTGCGCATGGCCGAAGCCCGAGTCCCACGCCGGGCGTTGCTCGCTGCGGTGGCCCCTGGCGGCGAGGTCGTCGACCCAGTTGTCGGGGGCGTGTCCTTCGACGTGGACGAGCGGGCCGCCTGCGCCGGTCCATGTGTCGAAGCCGGTGTCGGGGCCGTGCAGGATCCAACGGGCCGAGTCGATCGCCTGTGTCGGCGACTGGCCGTGGTGGAAGAGGCGAGCAGCGATCTGCAGCAGGATCTGCGGCTGGGCGTCACCGCCCATCGTGCCGAACACCGACGCCAGTCGCCCCGAACGGGTGGCCAGGGCCGGCGACAGCGTGTGGGGTGGGCGCCGGCGCGGGCCGAGTTCGGCGGGGTGACCCTCGATCAGGTTGAAGCCGATTCCTCGGTTGTGGAGGTTGATGCCGGTGTTCGGTTCGACGAGGTGGCTGCCGAACCCCGAGGCGTTCGACTGGATCAGCGACACGCCGATGCGACGACCGTCGCGATCGATTCCGGCCGTGCAGAGGTAGGTCGTGTCGCCGTCGAAGCCCGGTGCGGCGCGCCGACTCGCGGTCTCGAGGCCGATCAGATCGAGTCGCCCGTCGATCGAGGCGATGAGGGCGTTGCCGTCGGCGTGTTCGTGCAGCGACTCGGGACGGTCGAAGCCGGCGGCGGTCGCCGCTTCGATCAAGAGGTGGGCCCAGCGGGGGTCGTCGGGGTCGTCGGGCAGATCGAGCCGCTCGGCGAGCCGCGCTGCGGCCAGGGTGAGGTATCCCTGCGAGTTCGGCCCGATCGTGTGGAGATCGACGCCGAACGCAGACGCACTGAGTGGATCGACCCAATTCGCCTGCACCGTACCGAGGTCGTCGGCGTCGAACAGCCCGTCGCCGAGTTCGAGCAGGCCGTCGCCGAACGCCCCGAGGTAGAAGCCGTCGCGACCGCTCGCTGGCAGCGCTGCCAGCACCAGTGCGGCGCCTGGTCGCCGCACGACGGCGCCGGTCGAGGTGGCCTGCTCGGCCAGCTCGGCCAGGTTGGACCGGCTTGGCGCGTCGAGGCGACGGAGCGATCCGACGAGCAAGCGGACTCGCCGGGAACCCCTCGGCGGCGAGGCGGCGGGCGGAAGCGAGGATGGTGTCGAGCGGGAGCGAACCGAACCGCTCGTGCAGGGCCATCCATCCGTCGATGCAGCCCGGCACCGTGATCGAGCGGACGTCGAGCTTGAAGGGCATCTCGGTGAAGCCCTCCGCCCGCAGCGCAGCAGGGTCCGCTCCGGAACCGGCCCGGCCCGATGCGTTGAGCGCAAAGGTCTCGCCGGAAGCGCCGTCGCCGGACGGATCGTCGATGTGGACCAGCGCGAACAGGTCGCCGCCGATACCGCACAGGTGGGGGCCGGTGACGGCGATCGCCGCGTTGGTGGCGATCGCGGCGTCGACGGCGTTGCCGCCCTGGGCGAAGATCGCGAGGCCCGGCGGACGTCGCGAGCTGGTCGGCACTCGCCACCATGTGATGCGGGATCTGACCGTGGATCGGGGAGTGGCGGTCGGCATGGCGGCGACGTTACGTCACGAGCCCGACGCGACGCCGTGCCACTGGCCGCGCTCGATCAGCACGTCACGCAACACCTCGGGATGGTCGGTCATGATGCCGTCGACGCCGAGGTCGAGCAGCCGGTGCATCTCCTCGGCGTCGTCGATCGTCCACACGTGCACCGGCACGTCGCGCCGGTGAGCGTTGCGAACGAACCGCTCGGTGACGACCGTCACTCCCTTGGGGCCGGTCGAAGCGCCATAGCGGACAGGGACCTGTGCGACGCGTTCGGCGTCCCCGGTGGTGCGTCCGGCGAGGCGGAGTGTGGCGACCTCCTGCGGGCTCATGCACGACAGCAGTTCCGGACCGAGCAGCGTGCGGAGCTTGGAGAGGCGGGCGTGGCTGAACGCGCCGAGGCAGACGCGATCGATCGCCTCGTAGCGACGGATCAGCGCCGCCAGCGGCCCGGCGGCGGCGTCGGACTTGCAGTCGATGTTGAAACGCACGTCGGGGAATCGCTCGAGCAGCTCGCTCATCAGAGGGATCGACGCTCGTCCGTCGACGCGAACCTCAGCGAGTTCCTCGGCGGTCATCTCCGCGATCGTGCCGTCGACTCCACACGTGCGGGTGAGGTCGGGATCGTGGAATGCCATCAGGACCCGGTCGGCACTGAGGTGCACGTCGGTCTCGAGGTACCGGAAGCCGAGCGAGACGGCGTGTTCGAACGCCGGCATCGTGTTCTCCGGCGCCTCGCTGGTGCCGCCTCGATGCGCGAACGGGATGGGTCCCGGCCAGTCGAGATAGGGGTGGGAGGTGCTCACGAGTTCGGTCTGTCGGCGAGGTGCGGCGAGATCCAGGCCTCGCTGCCGCCCGGGTCGAGCAGCAGCATCGCGACCCACACCGCCACGATGACGACGAGCAGGACGATGGCGATCCGCATCCCGTTTCGAGGTGGGCCGATCGGCTCGCCGTCACGATGGTGCTCGACATGATCCGGCTGAGTGCGCCGCCGCTGCGCCTGGTGAAACCGAACGCTGTCGAATTGGTTGGAGTTGGACACGCATCCAACGTAGCGATTCGGTGAATTGCCCGTCGTTTCAGATCGACCGGCCGGCTTCCTTCCAGTACTCGTCCTTCAGGAGGCGCTTGTAGAGCTTGCCGGTCGGGTGGCGGGGGAGTTCGGTGCGGAAGTCGATCGAGCGAGGGCACTTCACGTCGGCGAGCTGGGTGCGGCAGAACTGGATCAGCTCCGACGCAAGCGCCGATGCGTCATCGTCGTCGGCGGGCATCTCGACGGGCTGCACGACGGCCTTCACCTCTTCGCCGAAGTCGTCGTTGGGAACGCCGAACACGGCGACGTCGATCACCTTGGGGTGCGTGACGAGGACGTTCTCGGCCTCCTGCGGGTAGATGTTCACACCGCCGGAGATGATCATGTACGCCTTGCGATCGGTGAGGTACAGGAACCCGTCGTCGTCGACGTAGCCGACGTCGCCGAGCGTGCTCCAGCCCTTCGGGTGGCGCGAACTCTTCGTCTTCTCCGGGTCGTTGTGGTACTCGAACTCGGCGCCACCCTCGAAGAAGACGGTGCCCGACTCGCCCTGGGGTACCTCTTCGCCGTCCTCGCCGACGATGTGCAGCACACAGTTGATCGGTGACCCGACCGTGCCCGGGTGGGCGAGCCATCCTTCGCTGTTGCAGTAGACGAACCCGTTGCCTTCGCTGCCGGCGTAGTACTCGTGGATCACTGGCCCGAACCACTCGATCATCTGCTGCTTGACCGGAACCGGACAGGGTGCGGCGGCATGGATGACGCACTCCAGCGACGAGACGTCGTACTTGGAGCGCGTCTCCTCGGGCAGCTTGAGCATGCGCACGAACATCGTGGGCACGACCTGGCTGTGGGTGATGTCGTACTCGTCGACGAGGCGGAGGTACTCCTCGGGATCGAAGTGCTCCATGGCGATGATCGTCGCTCCGATTCCGTGCGTGGCCAGGCAGAAGCGGAGTGGAGCTGCGTGGTAGAAGGGCGCCGGGGAGAGATAGCGCTTCGAGTCGTCCATCCCGAACAGCAACTGCAGGAGCCCCTGGACGGCTCCGGGCGCCGCTTCGAGCGGCTCGTTCGGGAACGCCCGCGCGATGCCCTTCGGCATACCGGTGGTGCCGGACGAATACAGCATGTCAAGGCCCGCAACGCGTTCCTCGTCGAGCGGTTCGGGCGACTGCGACGCGACGGCGGTCTCGTAGCTCTCGTAGCCGTCGATCGTGCCGTCGAGCATGAGGCGCAACTCGACGTTCGGAGTCGTCTCGGCGACCTCGGCGGCCTGGTCGGCCTTGTACTTCGAGGTGATGTACGCCCGGGCGCCACAGTCGTTGATGATGTACTCGAGCTCGGGACTGGTCAGTCGCGAGGATGCGCAGGTGTACACGAGCCCGGCGTAGTGGCAGCCCCACACGATCTCCAGGTACCGATCGTGGTTCTCCATGCACATTGCGACGTGATCACCGGGCTGCAGCCCCGCCGCTCGGAGCAGCCGGCTCAGCCGGTTGGCCGCTGCGTCGAGTTCGGCGAAGGTCTGGGTGAAGCCGGAGCCGGCCATGATGAGTGCGGGCTTGTCGCCGTGGGATTCGAGGTGTGCGCCGGGGAACATGCGCCGCAACGTAGTCGACCGGGGTCGCCGAGCGCATGGTGGCGATACGGTTCCTGCATGGTCCGAGCCCGATTCGCCGAGCTCATGCAGCCCGGTCGGTCGGATCTGCCGCTCGATGAAGCAGCGCTGCTGATCTCGTCGGCGATCCAGTCGGGCCTCGAAGTCGACCACTGGCTCGGCCAACTCGACGAGCTCGCCGACGGTGTCGAGGACGGTAGCGCCGAGGCCGTGGCCGATCAACTGTTCACGACCGGGCACTTCGCGGGCAATCGCACGGCGTACTACGACTGGCACAACTCGTGTCTCGATCGGGTGATCGCCACCCGCACCGGCATCCCGATCAGCCTGTCGGTGTTGATGATCGAGGTGGCGCGGCGGGTCGGCGTCGACCTCTGCGGTGTCGGGATGCCGGCGCACTTCCTGGTCCGGTCGGCCAGCGACCCCGAGCTCTTCTTCGACCCGTTCCACCAAGGGCGTCGGCTCGATCGCGTCGGCGCGAGGTCGCTGTTCGAGCAGGTGACGGGTGGCCAGGTGTCGTGGGACGACCGGTTTCTCGACCCGACGCCGAATCGTGACATCGTCATCCGGATGCTGAACAACCTCAAAGGGGTGTTCACCGGGCGATCCGACGCCGTGCGCCTCGCGATCGTGATGGACCTTCGCAGTACCGTCCCCGAGCTCGCCGAACTCGAAGCCGCAGAGATCGCCGCCACCTCCGCCATCTTCAACTGACTGTGACGTCTGGGGTCAGACCCCAGCTGCAATCGCCTCGTCAGCGACGCCAGACTGAGACGATGATCGATCGCGACATCAAGCAGTGCCTCGGCCAGATGATCAAGGGGGTCCAGGTCGTCGGCGCTGCGCACGGCGGCGTTCGGCGCGCCTACACCAGTCACTGGTTCGAGCAGGTGAGCTTCGAGGAGCCGATCGTGATGGCGAGCGTGTCGCCGAAGCACGACACCTATCCGCTGATGGTCGAGGCGGGCCGGTTCGCCGTGAGCATCCTGGCGGCCGATCAGATCGTCGAAGGCCAGTACTTCAGCTACCCCGGTCGCAAGTTCCGCTACGTCGCCGACGAGTACCTGACCGACTGGCCTGGACGGGATCACGTGCTGCCGGTCGTGCCGAACTCGATCGCGTGGCTGCACTGTGAGACGTTCGAACGGGTCACGATGGCGGACCACGAGTTGCTCTTCGCTCGAGTCGTCGAGGTGGCGCCGTTACGTCTGAAGGAACCGCCGCTGCTCTACTCGAGCCGGCTCGGGTGGCGGATCACCGGCGACAAGGCCCGAGAACCGGGCGTGAGCATCCGCGATCAGCTGCTCGACAGGATTCCGAACGACGACTGAAAGTACGGTGCCGATCATGACGATGACCGACAGCACCACCGAGCTGACCGCCGACGAGCGGCGTGTCAGCGACCTCGTCGACGAGCTCCTCGCCGCCTTCCCGCCGAAGACCACCGACCCGAAGGAGTTCCTCGGCCAGCAGTTCGATCGCGGCCTCGCCTGGGTCCACTTCCCCGAGGGCAATGGCGGGCTGGGCCTCAACCCGAAGCTGCAGAAGCTGATCAACGAGCGGGTGTATGCCGCGGGAGCCCCGAATCCGATGTACCGCAACCCGATCGGCCACGGGATGTGTGGCCCCACGGTGGTGGCGTGGGGGAGTGAGGAACAGAAGCAGCGCTACCTGCGGCCGCTGTTCACCGGCGAGGAGATCTGGTGCCAGTTGTTCTCCGAGCCCGGCTCCGGCTCCGACTTCGCCGGCCTGTCGTCGACCGGCGTGCAGGACGGTGACGAGTGGATCGTCAACGGCCAGAAGGTCTGGACCACGCTGGCCCACCTCTCACGCTGGGGGCTGCTGGTCGTGCGCACCGATCCGAACGCAGTGAAGCACGCCGGGCTCACCGCGTTCGTCGTCGACATGCAGGACCCGACCGTCGAGATCCGGCCGCTGCGTCAGATGACCGGCGAAGCCGAGTTCAACGAGGTGTTCTTCTCCGACACCCGCATCCCCGTCCGCTGAGATGCTCGGCGGACCCGGTGACGGATGGCGCGTGTCGCTCACGACGCTGATGAACGAGCGGGTCTCGATCGGCGGATCGATCCCGGCGAAGGGATCGGGCACGATCTCGGCGCTCGTGCAGACGTGGCAGCAGCTGCCGGCGTCGGCGAAGACCCCGGTCGCGCTCGACGAGGTGATGAAGCTGTGGGCACGAGCCGAAGTGCTGCGGCTGACCAACATCCGCGCCAATCAGAACCGCAAGATGGGCGATCCGGGGCCCGAGGGCTCGATCGGCAAGATGGCCTCGGCCGACCTCAACAAGGACATCTACGACGAGGTGGTCAACCTGCTCGGCGCCGACGGGTTGCTGTACGGCAGCTACGAGATGGTTCGCCCCGAGACGGCGATGGGTTCCGACACGCTGCAGAAGGCGTTCCTGCGCAGCCGTGCGAACTCGATCGAGGGCGGCACCACCGAGGTCATGAAGAACATCCTCGGCGAGCGGGTGCTCGGTCTGCCCGGCGACATCCGCGTCGACCGCGACAGGCCCTGGTCCGAGGTCCCCCGCAGCTGACCCGATCGCAGGCGCTCGCGCCCGCTCACACCGGGTCGCGATGAGCGACGCGTCGCCATTCGGGCGGTTGGCTCATCGCTGGCGAGCTTGACCGGGTTGCGATGAGAGAAGTGTCGATATTTGGGCGGTTGGCTCATCGCTGACGGGAGGGCCAGGCCAGCGCATCAGGCTGGCGAGGACGTCGCTGGCCCCGAGGCTGCGGTCGTCCATGCCCGGGCGGTCGAGCAGGCTTCCGCCGAGCAGTGCCGTCGAGGCGGTCTCGATCGATGTCTGCAGTTCGCGGATGTTGCGCGGGGGAGGGAAGTACTCGTCCTCCTCGGTGACGTCGACGAGTTCGACGCCCTTCGCCGGGTGCGAGGAAGTCGAGGACCTGATCGACGAGTTCCTCCGGCGCCGACGCGCCGGCGGTGACCCCGACGGTGCCGGACGAGATCCGAGGGCAGCTCGTCGACGGAGTTGATGCGGTACACGCGCTCGCACCCCTCCTCGCGGGCCAACTGCTCGAGCGCTCGGGTGTTCGACGAGTTCGCCGATCCGATCACGATGACCACATCGCACCGGTGCGCCAGCTCCATCAGCGCCGCCTGACGGTTGGTGGTGGCGAAGCACAGGTCGCTGCGTCCGGGCGTCCACACGTCGGGGAAGCGTTCCTTGACCCGAACGGCGACGCCTTCCCAGTCGCGGTGCGACAGCGTGGTCTGGGCGAGCAGCGCCACCGGCTGCTCCGACGGCTCGAGCCGGTCGACCTCCTCGACGGATTCGACCCGGTCGATCGAATCGGGAGCGACCGCCATCGTGCCGATCGCTTCCTCGTGGCCGTCGTGGCCGACGTAGACGATCCGGTAGCCCTTGCCGGCGCGCACCTTGACCTCGTGGTGCACCTTGGTGACGAGCGGGCACACCGAATCGACCACGTACGACCCGCGGCTGCGAGCGGCCTCGACGACCTCGGGCGCCGACCCGTGGGCGGACAGCATGATCGGGCTGCCGACGGGCACGTCGGCGATGTCGTCGACGAACACCACGCCCTGGTCGACGAAGCGGTCGACCACGAGCTTGTTGTGCACGATCTCGTGGTAGCAGTACACCGGCGCCGGGAACGTGCGCACCATCCACGCCAACGCCTTGATCGCCATCTCGACGCCGGCACAGAACCCACGCGGCTGGGCGAGCAGCACCAGCTCGACGCGGGAGTCGCTTGCGGAGGGTGACATCCCGTCCCAGGCTACCCGCCGTGCCCCGCCGGTAGCCTGACGAACCCATGTCCGACACCGCCCACATCGAGCGCGCCGCCCCGTCGGGCTCGCTCGCGCCCGTGGTCGTGGCGGTGGCGGCCGGATCACCGGCTGCGCTCGCCGGAGTGCAGGCGGGCGACGAGATCGTGCGGGTCAACGGCGACGTGCCGCGCGACATCATCGAGTGGCAGATGGCCGCCGACGAGGCCGAGGTCGAACTCGACGTGCGGCGTGGCGGTCTCGACCTTGCGTTCTCGATCGAGAAGCGTGCCGGCGAGTCGCTCGGCGTCGACGTGTCGAGTGCGGTGTTCGACCGCGTGCGCACCTGCGACAACCACTGCGAGTTCTGCTTCATCTACCAGCTGCCCAAGGGCATGCGCCGCAGCCTGTACCTGAAGGACGACGACTACCGCTTGTCGTTCCTGTACGGCAACTTCACCACGCTCACCCGCTTCACCGAGGCCGACCTCGAACGGGTGATCACCGAGCGCCTGTCGCCGTTGCACGTCAGCATCCACGCCACCGACCCCGACGTTCGCAGCCACATGCTGAAGAACCCGCGGGGCGCGATGAGCCTGCGGTGGCTGCGAGCACTGCTCGACCACGACATCGTGGTGCGCGGCCAGATCGTCGTGTGCCCCGGTGTGAACGACGGCGCCGTGCTCGCCGACACGATGGCGGGCATCCTCGATCGGTTCCCCGATCTCGACTCGGTGGCTGTGGTGCCCCTCGGGATCTCGAAGTTCAACGGCGAGGCGGCGATGCGGCTGCACACGGTGGCCGAGGCGCAGGCCGTGGTCGACATCGTCGACGACTGGCAGGACGTGTTCCTCGCCACGCTCGGCAAGCGGATGGTGTACGCCGCCGACGAGTACTACCTGATGGCGCAGCGACCGTTCCCGCCGGCCGAGCGCTACGACGGCTTCCCGATGCACGAGGACGGCATCGGGATGGCACGGACGTTCGAAGCCGAGTTCCACGGTCGCGCCGACGAGGCCACCGGGGTGCGACGCGGGTTCTTCGCCGCCGTCGACGCCCCGCCGAACCCTGCGGCCTACACCGGGCTGCGCACCGGTGTCCCGTGCGGCAGCGGTTCGAATGCTCGGGCACGTCGGCGATCTCGCTGCGTCCACGCCGCAGCGCGCCGATCGGCATCCTCACCGGCGAGCTCGGCGCTCCGGTGATCACCCCGTTGATCGAGTCGCTCGGACGCGACGACATCCGGGTGATCCCGGTCAGCAACGACTTCTTCGGCGGCAACACCGGCGTGACCGGTCTGCTGACCGGCGACGACGTGAGTCGCACGCTCGCCGCGCAACCGCAGGGCCATCGCTATCTGCTGCCCGACGTGTGCCTGTCCGACGAGGGCCGGTTCCTCGACGGCCTCACCATCGCCGACCTCCCACGCGTCGTCGAGATCATCGAAACCGACGGCATCGCCCTGCGTGCCGCACTGGAGCAACCATGACCGACATCGACGACAACAAGACGACCGGCGACACCGGCGCCGAGCGACGTGGTGGCCACGGTGGTCATCATCGGTCGCCCGAACGTCGGCAAGAGCACGCTGTTCAACCGCATCGTCGGGAGCCAGCAGGCCATCGTCGAGGACCGGCCGGGCATCACCCGCGACCGCAAGGAACTCGACGCCGAATGGCTCGACGTGCCGTTCCGCGTGGTCGACACCGGTGGCTGGATGCCCGGCGGCGACGCGCTCGACGCCAAGGTGTCCCGGCAGGTCGAAGCCGCGGTGAAGGACGCCGATGTGGTGCTGTTCGTCGTCGACGCCTCCGTCGGCCTCACCGACGACGACCAGCAGATCGCCAACTGGATCCGACGCTCGAAGACCGAGGTCATCGTCGTCGCCAACAAGGCCGACAACGAGCGTCGCGAAACCGAGATGTGGGAGTTCATGAGCCTCGGCATCGGCGAACCGGTACCGGTGAGCGCCCTCCACGGTCGGCGCGCCGGTGACCTGCTCGACAAGGTGCTCGAACGCTTCCCCGAGCACCTCCGCCAGCCGATCAACAAGCCGATCGATCCGTGGCGCCCGGCCGACGACGACGAGGCCGCTGCAGCCGCCGAATCGGAGGCCGACGGTGCCCCGCGTGGCGATCGTCGGTCGCCCGAACGTCGGCAAGAGCACCCTGTTCAACCGGCTCGTGGGGGAGGACCGCTCGGTCGTGCACGACCTGGCCGGCACCACGCGTGACTCGATCGACACGATGGTCGAGACCGACGACGGTCCGATCGTGTTCATCGACACCGCCGGCATGCGCCGCAAGGGCCGCATCGACGACTCGGCGGAGTACTACTCGTTCGTTCGTGCGCTGCGCTCGATCGACAATGCCGACGTCGCACTGCTGGTGATCGACGCCACCGTCGGTGTCACCGCCCAGGACCAGCGCCTCGCCGAGCGCGTCGACGCGGCCGGTTGTCCGATCGTGCTGATCCTCAACAAGTGGGATCTGGTCGGCACCGAGGAGCGCCTCGAGGTCCAGGCCGAGGTCGCCCGCATGCTGGGCTTCGTCGCCGACAGTTCGGTGCTGAAGATCTCGGCGCTGACCGGCAAGAACGTCGACAAGCTCCATCCTCGTCTGACCGAGGCGATCGGCCAGTACCACACCCGTGTGCCGACCCGCGACGTCAACAAGGTGATCGCCGCGGCGCAGCAGCGCCAGCCGATCGGTGGCGGCGCCAAGATCCTGTACGCGGTGCAGGGAGCGATCGATCCGCCGACGTTCACGCTGTTCGTCAACCGCGACGTGCCGCAGCACTACCTGCGCTACATCGAGCGCACGATCCGCGAGGAATTCGGTCTCGGTGCGACGGCGATCAAGATCCGCGTCCGCAAGCGCCAGTGACCGAGTCAGCCGATCAGATCGTCGACGTCGATGCAGAGGTCTCGTGATGCCGTGGTGTGAGGAGTGCGCCAAGTACTGGACACCGAACTCGATGAACGATGACGGCACCTGCCCGAGCTGTGGTCGCCTCGTCGAGGAGCCGGCGCCCGCTGCCGACGACGAGAAGACGCCGTGGCACTTCAAGCTGATGGTGGCCGCGTTGGTCGTGTATCTCGGCTGGCGGTTCGTCGAGATCTTCACCTGAGCGTCACCGGGCACGCCGGAACTCAGGCGGCTCGCCCGACGGTCGATGCCGTCACGGGATGGGGTCGACTTCGTCGGTGGACGGTTCCGTCGGGGAGGAAGATGGTCAGTTCGCGGGTGTCCGGGTCGAGTTCGAGTCGCCAACCGCCCTCGTGGACGAGGTGGTGATGACGCGAGCACCCGGGGATGAGCGAGTCGAGGTTGGTTTCGCCCTGGTCGGCGGTCCATTCGCGGAGATGGTGGATCTCGCAGCGGTCGAACGGCACGTCACAGTCGCCGATGCCGCAGGTGCGGTACATGGCACGCAGCGCCCGACGCTGGTCGTCGGTGGCGAGGCGTCGGCTGCGACCGACGTCGAGCGGGACACCGTCGCCGTTCAACACGACGGGGATGATGTGGGCGTCGCAGGCGAGTCGTCGCATCGTCTCGACCGGCACGGTGGTTCCGTCGTCGAGTTCGCAGATCGAGGCGTCGTGGAGTCCGCCGGTGATCGTGGCGAGGTCGACGAGCGCGAGAAGCTCGGCTCGACTCGGTCGTCGATTTCGACTGGCACTGGTGGCGAGGTCGACGAGTGCGTGCGCCGCGAGTTGCGAGCGTGACCGCTCGTCGGTGCCGGGCCGTGCCGCGAGTGCCCTCGTCTCGGCGTCGATCGCCCGGAACAGGCGAGCCCCTGACTCGGGATCCAGCTCGGCTCTGAGCCAATACATGCCAGTGTCATCGTTGACACCCTTGGCCAGGCTCACCGCCTCTCGTTGGCGGGCGGCGCGTTCGAGACCGCGGTCAGCCGCGAGCTGGTCGATCACCCGCTCGACGAATCGCTTGAACTGCCCCGGCGTCGATGCAGCGGCATGTTGCGCCAGTTCGACGTCGAGTGCGAACAGTGAGCTCGCGCTCGTCGTCGCCGAGACGGCGTGCGGCCGTCGCAAGTGCGTCGGCGTGCTCGGTGCCGATGCGTCCGTGGCCGAGCTGATCCGCCATTGCGGGAAGCACGCCGCAGCACTTCGGCCCGCCGCGACGTTCGAGCAGCATCGCTCGCCGAACAGGTGCGGCTGGCGGCCAGCACCTCGCTGGCAGGTGCCCCGGCGCCGGATGCGGCGAGTTCGTTGGCTCGTCGGGCAACCGCGTGTTCGGTCTCGGCAACGAAGCCACGCAGCCGCTGGAGGGCCCGCAGCGTCACCGCAATTCCGGCGGCATCGAGCGTGGACGGATCGGTGCGTTCCAGCTGCTCGATCAGTCGGGTCATCGACATGGTTCCATTCTGACGAAGGGCTGTCACAGAGTTGATCCGGCACCATGGGATCAGGCGGAGGGGTCGATAGAGTCCACGCTCCACATGCATACGGGCTGTGGCGCAGCTTGGTTAGCGCGCTTGTCTGGGGGACAAGAGGTCGGGAGTTCGAATCTCCCCAGCCCGACACTGTGACCAGGGGTTTCTCGGGAGCGAGGAGCCCCTGGTTCGCGTCGAGGGTCGGGCGGGTACCGGGTCTTGACAGGTACCGGGTCTTGACAGGTACCGGGACTCGACACGTGACACTTGACCGATTCCTGACGGATCGGGCCGGTGCCCGCGGGCCACGACAAGATGCGAGCGATTTCCGCGAACTGTGGCGGCGCGTTCGTGACGAACAACTGGTGCCCTTGACGTGGCACGGGCGACATCCACCGCCATCGCACTGCACCGCCTCGGACATGCAGCCCTCGGCGACCGATTCGGCCTGCCAACGCGGCACTGGCTTCACGCCTCGACGCCCGGCCGCCGTCCGATCGGGCGTCGAGTTCGAGTCGGCGCCGCTAGTTGCTGGCGTCGTCGCCCGTCAGATCGTCCACGTCGATGGCGACACCCAAGCCGGCGGCAGCTTCCGTGATCGAGTCGAGCACGGCGTCGAGGTCGGTCCCGACGGGCACGGTCAACTGGACGGTGATCTCGAATCGCTTGCCACCATCCTCACCCGGCAGATCCGTCACGGTGCCCATCCGGGAGATGCTGATGCCTGCGTCACTCAGCGCTGTGGAGATCTCGTGGACGACACCCGGGCGGTCATCGCCGGTGAGCCGCAGGCGGACGTCGTCGCCATCGGGCTGAGCAACGGGCTCCTCGACCTGCTGGGCCGTGACGTGCAGGCCCTGGTCGCGAAGGATCAACAGGTTGGTCAGGAGTTCGTCGACGTGATCGTCGCCCACTTCCACGACCACCACACCGGCGAACGTTCCAGCGATCTCCGCCAGCTCGCTGCGCTTCCAATTGCCCTCGTGGAAGCGAACCACGTCGGCCAGTGACGCCACAACCCCGGCCCGGTCGCGTCCGATGATGGTCAACACCAGTTCGATCATCTCGCCACTCTGGCACACGGCGCTGCTGTGAACCAGGTGGGGCGCTCACGAGATCGTTGCGATCGACCGGCACTCAGCGGTGACCCCGCCCGCCTGGATCGGGCCGTCCTGCACGGACGCCTCCCAGGCGATCGTCTGGCCGGGGGCCACTCGATCGGGGTAGGTGTAGGCGCCGCCGACGACGTCGCCGTCGGCGGTCACGATCAGACAGGCGATCTGATAGAAGTCGAACGACGTCGTCGGAGGGGTTCGTCACCGTGCCCGACACGTTGGAGAAGTATTCGTCCGACGTGATCGTGGTCGAACCCAGCTCGAGTTCGATCCACTCGGTCTCGAAGAACGAGTCCGATTCCGCGAAGGGCACGATCTCGATGGTGATCGGCATGGCGGCGGTCAGGTCGGTGTAGGTCTCGAGCTGAGCCGGGAACGACTCGCCGGCCGGGATCACGTCGACATAGGTCGACTCGGTCGCGACGGGTACGCCGTCAGCGCCCACGAAGTTGAAGGTGACCTCGGTTCCGAACAGATCCTGATCGCTGTCGTTGGTGACGAGCGCCGCTGCGGATGCCCACGTCTCGCCGCTGTTGTTCGTCCACGTCGAGAACCCGGACCTCTCGATGGAGACGAGTTCGCTGCTCGCCGCATCGTCGGAGTCATCCACTGCGTCCGTGTCGTCGGATGCGTCGGTTGACACGACGTCGCACCGTCCGTCGTGTCCGTCGTGTCGAATTCGTCGAGACAGTCGATGAGACCGTCGATCCACGTCTCCAGTTCGGAACCGAACTCCTCCGTGTCCGACGACGTCGATGTTGTCGATGAGGAACTGCGCGTCCTGGTCCGACAGCTCGTCGGTCTTGTCCCGGATGCACTGTTCGTCGAAGCCGACGCCCGCGCCCTGGGCCACGAGGAGGTCCGCGAGTTCCGATTGTGTGGCGCCGGAGTCGCCGGTGCCGCTGTCACCGTCGCTGCCGCAGCTCGAGAGTGCCAACGACACGCCGAACACGGCCACAAGTACCTTGTTCATCACTGCCTCGATTCGACTCGCTGATGTCGACACCCAGGTTCTTCGTCCGTCGGGAAACGTGCCAGAGCCATTGGTCATCACCGGCATCGAATCGGGCGCCCGAGGCATCGTCGGGAAGAGATCGTCGTCAGGCGACGCGGATCGCTACGGTTCCGAACCGAACGAAGGGGGTTCACGTGCACGATCACGAACGCCATGCCGGGGCTGCTGGCCGAGTTCCTACGACGACATCGAGACGACGTCGAATCGATCGAGGTCATCGAGTACGAGCCGATGGCGGGCGGCTACAGCCGCTCGATGGCGCGTGCGAGGATTCGCTACACCAACGACGGCGTGTCGTTGGAGGAGAGCGTGGTGCTCCGCGGCGATCCGCCGCCCGGCCATTCGATGATCGAGACCGATCGCGATCACGAGTGGGCGGTGCTCGAGATGCTCACCGAGCTCGGCGTCATCCCGATCCCAGCGGCGCGGTACTACGACGGTACGGGCGAGCACCTCGGCACCAAGGCAATCGTGATGGATCACGTCACCGGCGGATCGCTGCAGTCGCTCGTCGAGGACATGGTCGACTACGGCGACCATCCGACCCGGCTCGCCAAGCTCTGGGGGCAGATCCACACGATCACCCCTGACCAGCTCCCCGATGCGATGCCGCACCCGGAGAGCTGGGACGCCCGCATCGACGAACTGATCGCGACGTGGCGTCACTACGAGGCGGCCAGCGTCAACAACGATCCGACCTGGCGCTACATCGCGGCATGGCTCGAGGCGAACAAGCCGCCACCGTTGCCGTTGCGCCTGACCCACGGCGATCCCCAAGCACCGAACGTGATGGTCGACCACCACGACAACTACCTCGTGGTCGACTGGGAGTTCGCTGCGATCGGCGACCCACGCGAGGACCTCGGTTGGTACAACATCTACTCGACGGCGGCCGGCCCCAACCTCTACGAAGCCGACCCGGAGGCGTTCCTCGCCGCCTACCGCGAGGTCACCGGGTTCGGCGAGGCCGAGGTCAACCAGCTCACGGTCGGCTACTTCACCGTGCTGTCGTCGATCAAGATCCTCGGGACGATCTGCTCGCAGCTCGACAAGTTCGCGCTCGGGGAGAACTCCGGTGCGATGACCGCGCTGCAGATCGGCTCGATCTCGTTCGGCCACGACAACTTCATCACTGCCATCGCCGGGATGCAGGCCGCATTCGACGCGATGGCCGCTGCTGCCGAGGGAGCCTCGTCATGATCGTCCGTCCCACCACCGCACAGCTGCTGCGCGACATCCGCCACGAACTCGAGACGGTCGTCGTCCCCGAGGTCCAGAGTGCCACCGTGAGGGTGACGCTCGAACAGATCGACATCATCCTCGAACAGTGCGCCGTCCGCTCGGGCTCGGAGATCGCCTGGATGGTCGAGGAAATCGACGAGATCGAGGCCTACGCCGCCGACGTCGCCGACGCCACGGGCGATCAGGCCACGATCGACGCGCTCGCTGCCGGCCGCTCCGGTCGGAGCGGATCGCTGCAACTCGACGATCTCGCCGACGACTACAACCTGATGTCCGAGGCACTGTCGTGTGCGATCGAAGCCTGCATGGCCGACCCGGCGCAGCGGCCGTTGCGCGAGCGGGGCGTCGAGATCCTCCGGCTGCGTCGGGCCGAACGCGAGACCGTCGTGCGGGCGAACTGGCGCCTCGTCGGCCGCGGCTGACCTCGGGAGCGTCGACCCTCAGGACGTCGGCGTGGTCCGTGGCGTCTCCGCGGGCAGTCCGTGAAGATGCGCCGCATCGTTGTAGCGCCTGAGCCGCCATTCACCGGAGGGCGCCGTCGTGAATTCGGTGAGCGACGTGTTGAGCGTGTGCAACTCGAAGCTGCCGGTCGACGCCGTCCGCAACAGGTGACGGAACGTCGCGTCGACCACGCCGCCGTGGCAGGCGATCGACGATCGACTTGCCGCGATGCACCTCGAGCGTCGACGCCAACGCGGCGCCGACGCGGCCGTGGAACGCGGCGATCGTCTCGCCGCCGGGAAAGACCTCGACGTGCGGGTCGGTCCAGTCCGGAGTTCCGAAGCGCTCGACGTACTGCTCGAACGTCATGCCGTCGATCTCGGGGCCGGGGTCGTGTTCGCCGAAACCCGGATCGATCTCGATGGCTGGGGTGCCGAACGCGGGAGCGATCGCCTCTGCGGTCTCGATGGCGCGCGGGAAGTTGCTCGAGATCAGGACGTCGGCGGTGAGTTCCAGCGTCGTCGCAAGTCGTTCGCGCAGGCGTTCGGCCTGACGGCGTCCGAGCTCGGACAGGCCACTGCAAGCTGCGGTACCCGCCGATCACGCGGTTGACCGTCACGTTCGACTCGCCGTGTCGGACGAGGACCAGCGTGGTGGGGCTCTCGGACGTCACGAACCGCTGCGTTCTGCCGTTGCCTGCACCTCGATACCGCCCCGTGGACGTTGGGTGACGACGACGCATACCTCGTGTGGCTCGACGGTGAGGACGATCTCGTCGGCGATCTCGGCTGCAAGCTGCTCGACGAACACCGCCCGATCGCGGAATCCCCACAGGTACAGCTTCAGGCTCTTGGACTCGATACACCAGCGGTCGGGCCGGTAGCTGATCTCCACGGTGGCCAGATCGGGCTGTCCGGTGACGGGGCACATCGAGGTGAGCTCGTCGTTGGTCATCCGCACGGAGGTCACGTGGGCGGGCGCCGGGAACACCTCGACGTGGTCGACGGGGTGACGCACGGTCTCGCCGAGCAGGGTCAGTTCGCGGTGCTCCTCCAGACGGTCGCTCGACATCGGATGCACGGTATCGGAGGCATGCGACGGCGCCCCGTCGCGTGGCAACTCAGGTGCCGCAGACGGCGAAGTTGTTCGCCAGCGGCGTCAATCCGGCCGCCTCGGCCAGGTCGCGGAAGTCGGCGAGGCCCGGCTGGGTTGCGATCCACCCGAGGCGGTCGGCTTGACCATCGGTCGCAGGTTCGAGATCGAACACGAATGCACTGAAGGCCTCGGCGAAGTCTTCTTCCGGGTTGCTCGCGGCGTACGGGCCGAAGAACCCGTCGTCGTCCACGCAGCGGGCGTCGGCGTCGTCGACGGACTCCTCGAGCGGGTCGACCGTCGCGAGCACGCCGGGATCCCAGAATTCGCTGATCCAGTCGGACATCAACGAGTCGGCGAGATAGCAGCCGTCGCCGTTGAAGTAGGTCACGCAGCCGTCGATGGCCTCGTCGCTGCGGTCGAGCTGGTCGGGAGTCGCTGTGAAGACGTGCGTGAACTCGTGGGCAAGGGTCAGCAACAGCTCGTCAGGGTCGGCGATCGCGTCGAGGGTATTGATCGACATCTGGAAGCCGGACCCGTCGCTGTCGACCGCGTTCACGAACGCTAGGGTCTCCTCGGCGCCCTCGCCGTCGGGTTCGAATCCACCGAACAACACCAGATCGCCGAGCTGCCCGTCGGGTGTGATCGTGGCCAGCGCGTCCCAGGCGTCCAGGATCGTCTCGTCGTCGTTTCCGAAGCACAGCTCACCGAGTTCGCCGTCCACGACGACGTAGGCAGAGGTGAACACGAACTCCTCGTCGCCTCCCTGCAACGCCTTCTGCGAACACTCGACGTCGGTTCCCGCGAGATTGGTCTTGGCGCCCTCGCTCGCCTGGCATGCACTCCCGACCAGGAGGAAGACGGCGATCGAGGTCCAGCGTCGGAGTTCCACAGCTCGATGATCGCATGCGAGATGTCCACACGCTGGACGTCGGCGACGCGCTCAGATCGAACAGGCGCTCGACGAGCGCAGCCGACCTCGCAGTGCCCAGCGCGAGCAGCGCGATCGACGCCACCGCGAGGATCGGCTGGATCGGCTCGAACCACTGCCGGGCTCCGGTGGTGCCGAGCGCCACGATGACCAGTTTGTTGCAGACGGGACAACCGACGGCGAAGAACGACAACATGCCGGCGATACCGCCTCGTCGGGTCGGCGCATCCATGTCGTCGAGCGATGTCGGCGCACCGCCGCGGTCACTCACGTACGTTGCGGCGAGCAGTCCGCCGAGCACTGCGGTGATGACCAACGTCGGATACGACCACCATGTGACCGGTACCGGCCGACCGAAGACCGGATTGGGAATCACGTCGGTCGGGAGTCCGATCGCCAGCGCCACCAGCACGGCGGCGATGCCGGCGACCACGGCATGGCGACGTGACCACGTCCGAATGGTGTCGAACGCTCGTGGCGTCGGCGCGGGAGGCAGCTCGCCGATCTCGATCATGCGGATACCCTAGTGGGTACGTATCGCAGTGTGAACCAGGTCGGATTCGATCGAGTTCAGGACGGCGACGACAGCGCCGTCGTCGCGGCACCGACGACATCGTCGAAGCGCGCCGACACCGCGTCGAACCAGGCCGGATCGTCGTCGGCGAACGCGGCCCGAACCTGTGAGCGCACGGCCTGCCGCATCGACGCCGCGGGCATCCCCGTGGGCGTGGAGGACGGCGTCGGCCCGCAAGGCCTGCAGCACGCTGACCACGTCGACGGTGCCGAATTCGAGGGCGACGGCGGTGATCTCGACGCGGGGGAGGAGCGGATCGAGCGCGCCCAGCCAGTCACCGGAGAGCTGCGCCGACACGCTCTCGCCGTCGACCATCGAGCGGACGTCGCCCCACCAGGCCGTCCCTCGCCGGTAGCCCGCATCGTCGCTGCCCTCGTGCGAGATCAGCTCGCCGTGGCCCCATGGGCCCAGACCCGTGTGCAGGTCGATCAGACCGAGGCGTCCTGCCGAGCCGACGAGTCCGGGAAGGTGCTCGACCAGCCAGCGATGCGACCAGACGGGTCCGGCGCCGCCGTAGAAGACCCCGGTCGGGTGGCTGTACTGCCCGCCGCTGACGACCTCCTGGAGGCGCGGGAACCCGACCTCCTCGGCGTAGGCGAGCAGCTGCAGTGTGGTGGTCTGTTGGGTGTCGTCGTCCCATCGGTCCGGCACGAGCAGTTGCGCCAGTCCGCCGTAGTCCTCGTTCGCCGGGGGCGGCTGCGACCAGTCGACGAAGTTGCGGTTCAGGTCGACGTTGTCCTCGTTGACCCGACGGACCCATGCGAATCCGTACGGGTTGAGGGCGTGGACCAGCACGACCCGAAGGTCGCTCGGACGGTCGGCCGCCCGACGCTCGAGCCACTCGTGCTGCAGCGCCGAACCAGTGAATCCCTCGACGCCGTGGGTGCCCGACACGATGATCAGTACCGAGGCGGCCTCCCGGCGGGCCGGCCGTGGCGACGTCGATCGCCAGTTCCTCACCGTCGATGCCCCGCATGGGGTGGCTGAAGGTGACCACCTCGGCGCCGGCCCGGCGAGCCGAGTCCAGGAAACGCACTCGCGAGTCTGCGTAGGTGTCGGCCAGTCCTCGGGTCATCTCGCAGAGCATGGCACGAGCCGGACGAACTATCGTGCCCGCATGACGTACGTAGGTGACCGAGTCGTCTTCGATGCAGACAGCCATGTGATGGAACTTCCCGGCTGGCTCGAGGAATTCGCCGACGCCTCGACCGCCGATGCGTTGCGGCCGCTCGCGCTCGGTGGAGCCGGAGCGCTCGCCGACCGAGCCGTCGAGGAGGCTGCGAGCCGTCGAGCCGGGGGAGTGGCGACCATCGACGCCGACCCCGAGCAGTTGCTGCGCTGCGAAGGGCTGGGGTGCAGTCGGTGCCTTCGACGCGACGGAGCGCTCCTTCGTCATGGATCAGCTCGGATTCGCCGCGCAGCTCGTGTTCCCGACGTTCGCGGCCACCCAGTTCGCAGGACGAGACCTCGATCTCCTGTACGGGGGAGCCGAAGCGCTGAACCGGGCGATGGCCGCGTTCTGCGCCGACGACTCGCGGCTGCTGGCCGTTGCGACGGTGCCCTGGGGTGACCCCGCCCGAACCCTGGCAACGGCACGTCGCGCCATCGATGACGGATGTCGTGCGGTGATGGTGGCCACCGACCTCCCCAAGGGCGTCGTGTCGCCGACGCACCCCGATCACCATCTGCTGTGGACGCTGCTCGAGGACGAGAACGTTCCGGTCGTCTCGCACATCGGTGGAGGAGGCCGGCCTGTGCGGCCAGGCTTCCACGACAATGGCCACACGGTCACCGACTTCCTGGGCGGTGGCGAGAACGTGCGGGCGAAGGACTTCATGGCCATCCATCAGCGCCCCGAGGTGTTCTGGGCGGCAATGGTGCTCGACGGCATGTTCGAGAGGTTCCCCGGGCTGCGCGGGGCGTCGGTGGAGGAGGGAGCAATGTGGGTGGTGCCGTGGATCCGTCGGCTCGACCGCGCCATGCAGTTCGAGAAGACCGAAGCACCGCTGCGCGAGCTCACCAAGGACCCCAGCGACTACGTCCGCGACCATCTCCGGTTCACCCCGTTCGCTGGCGAACCGGTCGGCTGGATGATCGAGCAGGCCGGCGCCGAGCTGTTCATGTTCTCGTCGGACTACCCGCATCCCGAGGGCACCAAGGATCCGATCCAGAGATTCGAGTCGACGATGGACACCAGCGATGACGCAGTCGTCGACAACTTCTACCGGGCGAACTTCGAGTCGCTGTACCGCGGAACCGTCCCCGCCACGTGAAACTGCTCTGTACGGCGGACCTGCACTACCGCCTGCCGCAGCTCGATTGGCTGGTCGAGCAGGCTGCTGACGTCGACGTGGTCGTGTTGCCCGGTGACCTGCTCCAGGTCGTCGGTGCAGCGGCGCTCGAGGTGCAGATCGTGGTCGTTTCCAAGTACCTCCAGCGCCTCGCCGAGCACACCCTGGTGCTCGCCTCGTCGGGTAATCACGACCTCGACGGACCCGGAGAGACCGGCGAGCAGGCCACGACCTGGCTGCGGGAACTCGCCGCCGACCGTCTGATCGTCGACGGTGGCTCGGTCGACGTCGACGGCGTGCGCTTCACCGTGTGTCCGTGGTGGGACGGCCCACTGACCCGAGCGCAGGTCGACGAGCAGCTGTCCGCTGCCGCTGTCGACCGGCCGGCACGCTGGGTGTGGGTGTATCACTCGCCGCCTGCCGACTCGCCGCTGTGCAATGCGGGCGAGCGCTCGTTCCCCGACCCTGACCTGGCCGAGTGGATCGATCGGTGGAAGCCGGATCTCGTCGTCTGTGGACACATCCATCAGGCGCCGTGGGTCTCGGGAGGCGCCTGGGTCGACCAGCGCGGCTCGACATGGATGATCAACGCCGGACACCAGCCGGGGCCGATGCCGGCGCACGTCGTCATCCACCTCGATCCGGCATCCGGACACGCCACCGCCGAATGGGTCGCACTCCCTGACCGCGACCAGATCGAGATGCCCTTCGGCTGACGTCGGCTCAGTACTCCGGGTCGGGGAGGCGGGCCGAGCCAGGCGACACCTGGCGGCCCTGGTGGTGCATCAGCGAACTGAGCACGTCGTCGAGCATGCCGAGATGACCTGAGTCGTTGCCGTACTGGCGTTTCACGTCGACGAGGTGTCCCGTGAGGTTGTCGAGGCGCGTCGCCAGGGTTCGAGCGACCTCGAGCAGCACATCGGGATGCCCGCGCAGGAACGCTGCGCCGTCGGTGGCTTCGAGCAGCGTGATGTCGGTCACCGCCCTGACGGACGCCGATGAGGGCCGTTGGAGAACGGTCGACATCTCACCGATCAACGCGCCAGGCGTGTCGAGCACGGCCAGCACCGTGTCGTCGCGTTCGATGCTGACGGTGCCGTCCACCAGAACGAAGACGGTGCCGCCCACTTCGCCCTGTTCGATGATCGTCGAGCCTGCGTCGCAGCGCCGTTGGGGGAGTTCAGCGCACTGGGCGAGCAGATCGGACACGAACACAGTGTCGCACGCCAGGGTTGTGACGTCGCCGGTCCAGGCGCACCGTAACCTGGCGTTCATGTGCGGTCGTTTCGTGTCCACCGCCGGCCCTGACCGCATCGCTGCGTACTTCGACACGGTGCTGCCGACCGAAGCGGTCGCCGAGTCGCTCGGCGAGAACTACAACGTGGCTCCGACACAGGACGTCTACGCCGTGGTCGCCAATGGCGACGGCAGCGCACGCGTCGACGCCTTCCACTGGGGTCTGATCCCGAGCTGGGCCAAGGATCGCAAGATCGCTTCGCGCATGATCAACGCCCGGGCCGAAACGCTCGCCGAGAAGCCGGCGTTCAAGGGGCTGCTCGCCAGGAAGCGATGCATCGTCCCGATGGACGGGTTCTACGAGTGGCGGCCGGGCAGTCCGGACGGCCCACTGAACGCCAAGGGACAGCCGCTGAAGCAGCCGATGTTCATCCACCGGGGCGATGGCGAACTCCTCACGGCGGCAGGGTTGTGGACTGCGTGGAAGGACCCGGCCGATCCCGATGGCAGATTCCTGCACAGCGCCACGATCATCACGACCGCAGCAAACGCCACGATGCGGCCGGTTCACGATCGGATGCCGGCGCTGCTCACGGCCGAGCACTGGGCCACGTGGCTCGACCCGTCGAACCAGGATCTCGCTCAGCTCACCGGACTCCTCGACGGGGGACCGCCCGATCTGCTCACCATGGCCGCTGTCTCGACGGACGTCAACAATGTCCGCAACAACCGGCCCGACCTGATCGAACCCGTCAGTCGCTGACGCCGGTGGCGCCCGCCGCGCGCAGTTCTCGACGGATCGCTTCCGCCCAACGGTCGAGATCGTCCCGATCGACGCTCGCCGCCGCGTTGGCGAAGCTCAACTGCGACATCGACGACGTGGGGATCACGTGGACGTGCGTGTGGGGGACCTCGTATCCGGCCACGATCACCCCGACTCGATCGCAGCCGAAGGCGTCGCGTTGGGCCGTGCCGATCGTGTGGGTCACCGAGAACAGGTGCGCTGCGAGTTCCGCAGGAGCGTCGATCCAGTGGTCGATCTCCTCGATCGGGACCACCAGCACGTGGCCCGGAGCCATCGGATTGATCGACATGAACGCAACGCAGAGCTCGTCCCGCCACACGAACGTGCCGGGGAACTCTCCCTCGATGATCTTCGTGAACACCGTGCTCATGTCGGCACCCTACGCTGTGGCTCGTGACCGACGACATCTCACCGAGCGCCGCAGCGGCGACCACCGATGCGCCGTCGGTGTCGATGTTCGACGGGATCTGGACCATTCCCAACGCGTTCACGCTGCTGCGGCTGTTGCTGCTGCCGGTGTTCCTCTACGTGCTGTTCGGTCTCGAGAACCGGGCCGCGGCTGCCCTCCTCCTCGGCGGGCTCAGCACCACGGACTGGGTCGACGGGTACCTGGCGCGACGGCTCGGCCAGGTCAGCGAGTTCGGCAAGGTGTTCGACCCGACCGTCGACCGGCTGCTCTTCGTCGTGGCCACGATCGCGATCATCATCGACGGCTCGATCCCGCTCTGGTTCGCCCTGGCGGTGCTGTTCCGCGAGGTCGCCGTCGGACTGATGATGGCGATCGCCACGGTGGTCTACAAGATGCCGCGCATCGACGTCACCTACCTGGGCAAGGTCGCCACCTTCCTCCTGATGTTCGCCGTCCCCGGATTCCTGATGGGGAACAGCGACATCGCCGGGGCCGACGCATTCCAGGTCGCGGCGTGGCTCGTCGGCATCCCCGGGCTGATTCTCAGCTACTGGACCGGCATCGCCTATATTCCGCAGGTGCGACGAGCGGTGACCGAAGGCGCCGCTGCTCGATCCGCTTCCGTCACATCCGACTCGTGAACCCAGGTACCGTTGCCTCATGAACATCCCCGCCGAACTCCGCTATTCGTCCGATCACGAGTGGGTGCGCGTCGATGGCGCCACCGCCACGATCGGGATCACCGAGTACGCCCAGGACGCACTGGGCGACGTCGTGTTCGTCGAGATGCCCGACGCCGGCCTCGCCGTGTCGGCGGGGGAGTCGTTCAGCGAGGTCGAGAGCACCAAGTCGGTCAGCGACATCTACGCCCCGATCACCGGTTCGATCTCCGAGGTCAATGCCGAACTCGAAGTCGCAGCCGGAACTGCTCAACAGCGATCCGTACGGCGCCGGGTGGATCTGCCGCATCGAGATCAGCGACCCGTCGGAACTCGACGGCTTGATGGACGCCGAGGCCTACCGGGCACTGACCGAGGGCTGAACGGGGGACCATGACGACGTACGTCTTCTGCAACCAGTGCGGTCATCGCAACCCCCCGAGGAGCACGTTCTGTTCGAGCTGTGGGTCGCCACTCGACTCGCTCGACGATCGAACGATCACCCTCACGGCGCTCGATCCGCTCCAGGATGCTCCCGGCAAGGATGACGACGTGGTCGTCGCGGTCGGCGACCTCCCCAGCGAGATCGGCGTGTTGATCGTCCGAGCCGGTGCCCAGACGGGCGCGAAGTTCCCGTTGGTCGAGCAGGTCACCCGACTGGGACGTCATCCGGAGTCCGAGATCAGTCTCGACGACATCACCGTGTCGCGTCGCCACGCCCAGATCGAACGCACCGCTGACGGTCACGTCGTCTCCGACGCCGGCTCGCTCAACGGCACCTACGTCAATCAGGAACGAGTCGACCGGATGCTGCTGCGTCACGGCGACGAACTCCAGATCGGCAAGTTCCGACTCGTCTTCTTCGAACGTCACGATGGTTGAGCCGTCACCGCCCGAGGTCGCGGCGCCGCCCGCCGGCGGACACCTCTCGATCGGCGAGGTCCTGGCACTGCTGCTCGAGGAGTTCCCCGACGTCACGATCTCGAAGATCCGGTTCCTCGAGAGCCAGGGACTGATCGACCCGGAGCGAACGGCATCCGGGTATCGCAAGTTCTACGCCGACGACGTCGAGTTGCTGCGGTGCATCCTGCGCGAGCAGCGGGAGAACTACCTGCCATTGCGGGTGATCAAGGATCGCATCGACTCCGGCGAGATCGATCCGACCGGCGAACAGCCTCGACCGCGGGGGATCAAGAACGTCGGCGATGCGAGCGACGTCCCACGTCCCGACGCCCACCCCAGCGCGGGCAGGGGTCGCACCGAGCCACTGGCCGCGCCCTCGGCAACGGCGCCGGCGGCGAACCGGTGACCGGCGCTGCGGCGCTGTTCCAGCGCACCGATGGGGCTGACACCCTCTGGCGCCCGCTGCATCATCGCCACCCACCCCCGCAGCGCAACCCGAGGCCGCAGCCAGGTCCGCCTGCGGCCGCTGTGATCCGCTCGCCGGAACGTTCGAGCGAGCGGACCGGGCCGATCACGTCGTCGGGTGCCGTGCTCCCCGGGTTGCTGCTCAACGCGGACGAGATCTGCGCGATGGCCGGCATCACCCGAGCCCAGCTCGCTGATCTGGAGTCGTTCGGAGTGCTCGCGGCCACGTCGGGCGGCGCCGACGGCGTCTACGACGAGGATGCCGTGGAGATCGCGACGCTCTCGAAGCACTTCCTCGACGCGGGGATCGAGCCCCGGCACCTCCGTGGGTGGCGAGTCGCCGCCGACCGCGAGGCGGGGCTGCTCGAGCAGCTGATCCAGCCACTGTTGCGCCAACGCAACCCCGAGGCGCGAGCGCAGGCCGTCGCGCAGCTCGACGAGCTCGAACAGAACGGTGGCCGCCTGCGAGCGGCGATGATGCGCTCGGCGCTGCGCCACCACGTCCACTGACCGATCACCGTCGATCCGACACCGACGCCACACCGCTGCAGGCAGCGCGGTACAGTGAGCTCGTGGTCCCTCTGGAACTCATCGGTGTCAGGGTCGAGATGCCCGCCAACACGCCAATGGTCCTGCTGCGCGAATCCGATGGCCGACAGCGGCTCCTCCCGATCTACATCGGAAGCCCGGAAGCCTCAGCGATCCACTACGCGCTCGAGGGCGTCGAGCCGCCGCGGCCGCTCACGCACGACCTGTTCCTCAACGTGCTCGGCGAGCTCGACACCACCCTGACCAGCGTCGTGGTCACCGAGATGCGCGATCGCACCTACTACGCCGAGCTGCACCTCGTCACGCCGACCGGCGAGAAGGTCATCTCGGCTCGCCCGTCCGATGCGATTGCGCTCGCGGTGCGCTGCGGTGCGGCACTGTTCGCCTCGAACGAGCTGATCGACGAGGTCGGCCAGGAGCCGGTGCCCGAACCCGACGACGATGCAGCGGAGATCATCGACGAGTTCAAGGACTTCATCGAGAACGTCAGCCCCGAGGACTTCGGCAGCTGACCTCATCCAACGAGAGAAGTTGCTCGGCCAGCCGCCGCCAAACCGTCGTCTCGGTGGCGTCGAACGGGGAGCTCTTGAGTCCGGGGAACCGGCGTCGCTCCCACGTCTCGCCCGGCAGGTCGGTGTCGAAGACCGGCCGGTCCGAGTCGTCGAGGACGAGGAATCCTCCGACCGGTACGAGCGGCGCTGCCGCAACGACGAGTTCCGGTCTGGTCGCGTCTGCGTCGAGGTCGGTGTCGACGATCACCAGGTCGAAGGTGTCGGTGAGCGCCCTCACCGCTGCCGGGATCTCCCCGAGCGGCAGCGAGCGGAGCTCGACGCGCGCCGCAACGCCTCGGTCGGTGACTGCCCGCTCGGTCGAGGCGAGCCAGACATGGTTGCTCTCATAGCTCACCACCCGTGCCGCCCGCTCTGCGTACCACGCCGTCGACGCACCCGATCCCAGCTCGAGCACGGTGAAGTCCGGCCGCATGTGCTCGCTCAGGAACCGGATCGCACCGGGCGCCATCCACGGCGCCGTCTGGTCCCGTTTGCGAAGTCTGTCGAGGATCGCCGTTGGGATGTCGCGCCAGGCCTCCATCGGGAGGAACTCGCCGCGCGCGTTCTGCAGACGGGTGCGGCGACCATCGGGGGACAACACCTTCGGGAGCCGCATTGTGCGATGGTAGCGACAGCCCTGGTGCTCGGCCTCTCGAACGCCGCTGGTCAGTCGTGCAGCGCGGCGTTCTGCGTACGCAGCCGCTCGGCGAGGGTCTCGATGACGTGCATGGCGATGTCGGGTTCCTCGCGCAGCAGCGCTCGCATGTTCCACGACGTCAGCCCGTAGGTCACCAGATCCGACGTTGCCACGACGGTCGCCGAACGAGGGCTGCCGTCGAGCACGCTCATCTCGCCGAAGTAGTCGTTGGGCCCGAACGTGGCCACGACCTCGTCGTTGATCAGTGCGTGCTGCCGTGCCGCTGGCGACGACGTACAGCCGACCGAAGCGACCGGAGGTGTCGGCGTCGATCACCGTGGCACCGCTGGGGAACGAATGCGGCGTGGTCTGCGCCGCAATGCGGCGCAATGCCGCCGTGTCGAGCCCCTCGAAGAGCCTCACATTGCGCAAGGCGTCGGTGATCGTGTCGTCGTGTTTCACGTTGCCTCCTGTTGGCTCTCGGCCCGACAGTACCGCTTGTTGACGCTGCGTGCCGAACGCCGTAGTCTTCACGATCTCACATGGGCGTAGTTACGGCGGTGTGAGGCGCGCGACGGGCTCTTGCACGTTCGTGGTGTTGGGCAGGACGAACCGGAGGATGCACGTGAACGAACACAGTGAGACGAGTCGGGGGCGACGACGATCGTCCCGAACACCGAGCTCGGCTACAGCGGGACCCAGACGGCCAAGGTGGTCGGGATCTCGTATCGCCAGCTCGACTACTGGGCTCGTACCGACCTCATCCGGCCCTCGCTCAGCGACGCCACCGGCAGCGGCAGCCGACGCAGCTACTCCTACAACGACCTCCTCGAGTTGAAGACGATCAAGAAGTTGCTCGACGCCGGCATCAAGCTCGAGCAGGTGCGCAAGGTGTTCGAGTACCTCCGCGAGCACGTCACCACCGACATCGCAGCTGCGCACATCGTGATCGACGGCGGCAGCGTCATGCTGTGCGACGGCGACCAACTCGTCGACGTGCTGAAGAACGGACAGGGCGTGCTCAACGTGCTGTCGCTCGGGGGAGTGCGCGAGGAACTGGAAGCCGATCTCGCCCCGACGCCGATCGAGACGATCGACATCGACACTCGCCGTCGCACGGGATGACCGTGGAGCCGAAGGGCACCTTGCAGCGCTCGCCCCTCGACGCGGAGCATCGATCGCTCGGCGCCACGATGGTCGAGTTCGGCGGCTGGGAGATGCCGATCGCGTACCCGACGGGCACGCTCGAGGAGCACCTGTCGTGCCGGAACCGGGCGGTGATGTTCGACGTGTCGCACCTCGGGACCGTGCGCGTCGAGGGACCCGACGCCTTCGATCGCCTGCAGTCGACGCTCACCAACGACCTCGGCAAGATCGAGCCCGGTCGTGCGCAGTACACCCACCTGCTCGACGCCACCGATGCCTCGGTGGTCGACGACATCATCGTGTGGTGGCGCCCCGACGATCCCGACGCCTTCGACGTGATGCCGAACGCGTCCAACACCAGTGGCGTACGCGCCGCCATCGGCGGCGCCGACACCACCCACCAGCGTGCGGTCGTTGCGGTACAGGGACCCGACGCCAAGGCGCTGGTGTCGACGGTGTTTCCCGCGGCCGGTGCAGTCGGTCGCTTCCGGGTGGCGGCCCTCGACTGGAACGGTGTGACCTGCACGGTCGCCGGCACCGGGCTACACCGGCGAGGACGGCATCGAGATCGCGGTCCCTGCCGAGTCGGCACCCGTCGCTGTGGCGAGCGCTCGCGGACGCCGGCATTCCACCGGCCGGTCTCGGAGCGCGCGACACCCTGCGCCTCGAGAGCGCCCTGCCATTGCACGGTCACGAACTCGGACCCGGGATCACCTCGCTGCAGGCCGGTCTGGGTTGGGTGGTCGCCTGGAACAAGCCGGCCTTCGTCGGGTCGCGACGCGGCGATCGCCGAACGCGACCGCGGAATCCGACGACGGCTGGTCGGGGATCACGACCGAGGGCCGACGACCCGCTCGTGCCGGGTGCTCGGTCATCATCGACGGCGCCGTTGTCGGCGACGTGACGAGCGGCAACTTCTCGCCGGTGCTCGGTCACGGGATCGCACTGGCGTTCGTGCCGCCCGACACACCCGAAGGTGCGGCGGTGATCGTCGACGTTCGTGGCAAGGAGCTGCCGGTCGGGTCGCCGCCACCCCCTTCGTGCGTCGCTGACGACGCACGGCCTTCGCCAGGCCCTCGACGCCCGCTGTGATCGTCGATCGACCCGCGCCGCCCGATCGTCACGCCCCGCGAGCGATGAGTTTCCGCCGCGACCTGTGCGCGCGAAGACTCATCGCTGGTGGTGCGTCGAGAGCGAGACGAGCCGTCAGGCGGTCGACTTCTTGGCCGGCCGCTTCTTCGCCGGTCGGACTTCTTCGCGGTCGACTTCTTCGCGGTCGACTTCTTCGCGGTTGACTTCTTCGCCGCCGGCTTCTTCGCTGCGGCTCGCTTCGCCGGCTGCTTCTTCGCCGGCACCGTCGTGGTCGTGCGAATCGCCGGACGCTGCTGGTTCGGGTTCGGGCACCGGCTCGGGGGTGATCGTGGGCGCGTCAGGCGCCGGGCGGCTTCCCGGCATCCGGAACCCACCGAAGAGCCCGCCGGCCGACTCGGCGAGCTGTGTGAGCGGCCCGAGCCGCTTGGAGACCTCGGCCAGCACGTCGGAGAACGCGCCGATCTGGTTCGGCAGCTGGGCGAACGCCGGCGTCGAGAGCGTCTCGGCGAGCCGATTCAGGCCCGGAGCGACGGCCATGGCCGGCCCGCTCACCACCTGCATCATCTCGTCGGCGGCCTTGACGGTCCGTGTGACCTGCGGGATCGCGGCACGGAGGGGCTGTTCGACGTCGGCCAGCAGCGCGTTGATCCGCTCGGTCGTCTCGTTCAGGTTCTCCATCGTCTTGTTGAAGTTCTCGACGCCCTTCAGGAACTCGTCCACGCCCTTGCGGAACTGTTCGATCGAGCGCACGGTTCCCGACAGCGGTGTCGCGAACAGCGTGAACAGGTCGGCCAACGGATCGGGGCGGTCGTCCGGCATCGCGGTCACGCTAGTGCAGAGGCGTAGGCCTCCAGGGGCTCGCACGAGCACACGAGGTGGCGGTCGCCCTGCGCTCCGTCGATCCGCGACACCGCCGGGAAGTACTTCTGTGCCCGCAGCCCGACGACCGGGAACGCACCGAGGTCGCGCGGGTACGGGCGATTCCAGTCGCCGAGCAGGTCCTCGGCGGTGTGGGGCGCGTGACGCAGCGGACTGTCCTCCAGCGGCCAGTCGCCTCGGGCGACCTGGTCGATCTCGCCACGAATGGCGATCATCGCATCGCAGAACCGGTCGAGCTCGCGGAGACTCTCGCTCTCGGTCGGCTCGACCATCAGCGTTCCCGCGACGGGGAAGCTCATCGTCGGGGCGTGGAATCCGTAGTCCATGAGTCGCTTGGCGACGTCGTCGACGGTCACGCCGGTGTGCTTGGTGATGTCGCGCAGGTCGAGAATGCACTCGTGAGCGACCCGACCGTGCTCGCCGCGGTACAGCACCGGGAAGTGTTCGTCGAGGCGCTCGGCGATGTAGTTGGCAGCGACGATGGCCACGCTGGTCGCCTCGGTGAGGCCTGCGGCGCCCATCATCTCGATGTACATCCACGGGATCGGCAGGATGCCGGCCGATCCGTACGGTGCCGCCGAGACCGCGCCGACGGGCTGGTCGGCGAGCAGCGGATGCCCGGGCAGGAACGGGGCCAGATGGGCGCCGACGCCGATCGGGCCGACACCAGGACCGCCGCCACCGTGGGGGATGCAGAACGTCTTGTGGAGGTTGAGGTGGCTGACATCGGCGCCGAACGCGCCGGGACGGGCGTGGCCGACCAGTGCATTGAGGTTCGCGCCGTCGACGTACACCTGGCCGCCGGCGGCATGGACGAGGTCGCACAACTCGACCACGCTCGACTCGAACACGCCGTGGGTCGACGGGTAGGTGATCATGATGGCGGCGAGGCGCTCGCCGACCTGGTCGATCTTCGCGCGGACGTCGGCGAGGTCGACGTTGCCCCGCTCGTCGCAGGCCACCACGACGACGTCCATGCCGGCCATCACGGCGCTGGCGGCGTTGGTCCCGTGCGCGCTCGACGGGATCAGGCACACGGTGCGCTCGAGGTCGCCCCGTGAGCGGTGGTAGGCGCGAATGGCGAGCAGGCCGGCGTACTCGCCCTGGCTGCCCGGCGTTCGGTTGCAGGCTGACGGCGTCGTAGCCGGTGATCTCGGCGAGGCGTGCTTCGAGGTCGTGGATCAGCTCGAGATAGCCGGCGGCCTGGTCGACCGGGACGAACGGATGGATGTCGCTGAACTCGGGCCAGGTGATCGGCACCATCTCCGAGGTGGCGTTCAGCTTCATCGTGCACGAGCCGAGCGGGATCATCGTGCGGTCGAGCGCCAGGTCACGGTCGCTGAGGCGGCGCAGGTAGCGCAGCATCTCGTGCTCGCTGTGGTACCGCTCGAACACCGACTGGGTGAGGAAGTCGTCGGTGCGACGCATCGACGCGGTCAGCCCGTCGGGGGCGACGTCGTACTGCGCGTCGTCGATCGGCTGACCGCCGAGCGCGCCGACGATTGCGTGCACCTGCTCGATCGTCGTGGTCTCGTCGAACGTGACGCCGACGTGCGTGTCGTCGACCGGGCGGATGTTGAATCCGGCCGCGAGCGCATCGGCGAGCGCGGCATCGGCGGAGGCAACGGTGATCGTGAGCGTGTCGAACCACGAGTCGTTGCCGATCTCGAGGCCGCCGGCTCGCAGCCCCGCCGCTGCGATCGACGTGAGCCGCTGGACGCGTTCGGCGATGCGGGTCAGGCCATCTCGACCGTGCCAGGCGGCGTAGAGGCCGGCGATGTTGGCCAGCAGCACCTGCGCCGTGCAGATGTTGGAGGTGGCCTTCTCGCGCCGGATGTGCTGCTCTCGGGTCTGCAACGCAAGTCGCAGCGCCGGTCGCCCCTCGGTGTCGACGCTCACCCCGACGATGCGTCCCGGCATCGAGCGCGCGGCGCGTTCGTGGGCGGCGAGGAACCCGGCATGCGGACCGCCGAATCCCATCGGCACGCCGAATCGCTGAGCCGAGCCGATGGCGATGTCGGCGCCGAGCTGTCCCGGAGGAACGGTCAACAGACACGCCAAGGGGTCGGTGGCGACGACGGCGATCCCACCGAGTTCGTGGACCTGGGCGATGGCGTCGGACCAGTCGAGCACGCTCCCGGTCGACGTGGGAAGGCTGAACAGCGCGCCGAACAGTCCGTCGCCCGACCCGATGTCGTCGACATCGCCGACGACGAGGTCGACGCCGACCGGCTCGGCGCGAGTACGCAGGACGGCGATCGTCTGCGGGTGGGTGTCGTGGTGCACGACGAAGCGGTTCGACGACGACTTCGACTGGCGCCGGGCCATGGTCATCGCCTCGGCGGCGGCGGTTGCCTCGTCGAGCAGCGACGCGTTGGTGACGTCGAGCCCGGTGAGCTCGGTGATCAGCGTCTGGAAGTTCAGCAGGGCTTCGAGTCGTCCCTGGCTGATCTCGGGTTGGTACGGCGTGTACGCGGTGTACCAGGCCGGATTCTCGAGCACGTTGCGGGCGATCACCGGGGGAGTGACGGTGCCGGTGTAGCCCATCCCGATCAGGCTCGTCACCTGACGGTTCCGCCCGGCGATCTGCCGGAGCCGTTCGAGGGCGTCGGCTTCGGAGACGCCACCTCCGAGCCCGAGCGGCGACCCGGTGCGGATCGAACCCGGCATCGTCTCCGAGAGCAGTGCGTCGACCGAGTCGACGCCGAGCACCTGCAACATCGAGGTGACGTCGTCGGGCGACGGTCCGATGTGGCGGCGCGTGAACTCGTCGGGCTCGACCAGCGATTCGCAGCGATCGTGGGGGAGTGGGTTCGGACACGGGGAAGCCTCCTGCGGTGGATCGGACTTCCCCGGCTGTCATCGATACCTGAGAGTTTCGCCCGGGCGAGCCCTGGCTTTCCCCGTCGGTGACCACCTGGTGTCGTCACGAGTCGGGACGACTCGACACCGGGTGGCGCTTTCCAGCGTGCCTCGCCCGAGCGGTCCGTGGGCCTGAGAGATTCCGGGGAGGTTGCTCCTTCGGCGTCAGCACCGCAACGTTGCCGGTCGATGACTCTCCCGCTCGGGTGGAACGGCGATTCAGTTGTGCTCGCAGCGTACCCGCCGGCGGCCCGGCCGTGCGGCATGCAGTCGGCGTCGGCCTCAGGCGCGCGGCGTGGTGTTGCTGCAGTCGTCGATCGGCTTGATCAGCGGGTACGGATTCACGGCTGCACCGCCGCCGGGGTGCACCTCGAAGTGGAGGTGGGGCGTCGCGGCGTTGCCGGTTGCGCCGACGGTGCCGATGACCTGGCCGGCGGTGACCTTGGTGCCGAGCACGATGCCCTCGGCGAAGGTGTCCATGTGGAGGTAGGTGAAGTACGTACCGTTGTCCTGCGCGATACGTAGCCCGTTGCCGGAGCGCAATCCCGGCGCGTCGGTGTAGATCTTGGAGATGGTGCCGGAGACGACGGCGTACAGCAGATTCCCGCGCGCTGCGATCACGTCGAGGCCCTCGTGCAGGCGGCCTCCGCCACGCGGGGCCAGCCAGGTATCGCCGAACCAGCACTTCCCCTGTACGGGGAAGACGTCGATCGACACGCCGGCCGACGACGGGGGAGCGGGTGCAGGAGCCGGTGCGCTCCCGAGACGATCGGCCGTCACCTGGTCGAGCTTGCCGGTCGCGGGCAGTCCCTCTCGTCGCTGGAACGCCAGGATGGCGCCGGCGGTCGCCGCGCCGAACACGCCGTCGGCGCCCCCGGCGAAGCTGATCCCCGCGCCGATCAACGACTGCTGGAGTGCCGTCGACACGTTCGCCGCGCTCACCGAACACGGCGAAACCCACGGGGTTGCTGACGCCCTGCGGGGCAGCGCTCGATCCGAGGGAGAGCGCAGCCGCATCGGCGTCGCCGACGATTCCGTTCTGCTCGCGGCCCTGTGACTGCTGGAACTGCATCAACGTCGTGCGGGTCATGTTGCCGAACACACCGTCGGCGCCGCCGCGCAGCGTGAGGCCGGCCTGCATCAGCGCCCGTTGGAGATCCTTGACCAGCTGCCCGTTCGAGCCGACGGTGAGCCCCACGTACGAGGCTCCGGGCGCGGGAGCGGGAGCGGGAGCTGGCGCGGGCGTCGCGGCGGGGGCACCACCGACGAGGCGCGAGCCCCGCAACGACGCCGTCGTCGACGATGCCGTTGGCGGTCAGGCCGTTGGCCTGCTGGTACGAGGTCAGGGCAGCAGCGGTCATGGGGCCGAAGACGCCGTCGGCGCCACCCCGAACGGTGATGCCGGCCGCGATCAGCGCGCGCTGCAGCACCTTGACGTTGTCGCCGCGGGCACCGGTGGTCATGCCGACGAAACCGGCGGAGGGGGACGACGCCGCGGGGGCGGTCGGGCCGGCCACGCCGGCGGGAGCTGCGCTGGGCGTACTTCCGAGCTTGAGCTTCGACGCCGTTGCAGCATCGGCCTCGCCGGTCACCGCGAGGCCATTCCAGCGCTGGAAGTTCGACACGGCCGTCTTGGTGGCCGGGCCGAACACGCCGTCGGCGCCACCGGGCACGAACACTCCGAACGCCATCAACGCGTTCTGCAGCTCCTTGACACCGTCGCCCTGTGCACCGACGGCCAGTGCACCCGACGCTGCCGAGGCGGGAGCGATCAGCCCGAGCGCGGTCGCCGTGGGGTTGTCGAGGGTGCCCGAGGTCGCGAGGCCGCTGCGGGACTGGTAGGCAGTGAGCGCCGACTTCGTGGCCGGACCGAAGACCCCGTCGGCGCCACCGGGCACCGTGACACCGGCGGCGATCAACGCATTCTGGAGTGCCACGACGTCGGCGCCGGTCGCCCCTTGTGACAATCCGACGAGCGCCTGGGGGAGCGCCGGCGCCTGGAGCGCGGCCGGCGATGCCGTCACGACTGCGGGGACTGCCGTGAGGGTCAACGCCGAGATGGTCGCGAAGCCGACGCCGCGCAGTGCGAGCCGAACGGAACGCTGGCGACGGGTCGTGGTCATCGTGGACGGAGACGTTCTCTGCACTGTGGAGTTTTCGGTCCGCCCTGGTTGGACCTCAAGCTTCTTGAGAGTCTCGATGCGTGGTTGAGACTCCCGAGCCTCGACGGGACATCCGGGTGAACCCAAGAGTCCTGGTGAGAGCGCTGTCTGGAGAGGAGTGCCATTCTGCACCCGCCGGGCGCCGGTGTCCATTGCTCCTCCCTAATATGACATAACGAAGATTATGGGCGATCGGTGACGAAGCGGCCGAGCGGGGTGATCGTCAGACGGCGCCGATCTCCCGGTTCCGCAACGGCCGCGATGCCTCCAGCAGCCAGTTCAGGCGTCGGCCAGCTCCCGCGCGGTCGGCGTCGCCGGCCGGCCAGGTCACGTTCGACGTCGTCGACGGTGCACGCCAGCACGTAGAGCTCGTCGTGCAGCGCATCGAGTTCCGACCGGGTGATCACCAGCTCGTTCTCGCTGAGTTCGAGTTCGACGGCTCGGTGCCGTGCCACCCAGTCCCACTGACGGCACCGTCCCGAACAGAACTCGCGTGGTCGACCGGGTCCGGACCGCTCGGGCAGCGCTCGACGGCACCATCGGCAGTGTCGGGCGGCCGATCCTCCGATGTCGTCACCCACGGCTGATTTCGTCATGACGATATCGTAGCCGTCGCGGCGGTGCGAGACGGCGATCTGGCTGTGAGACTTCCGGCGTGACGACACTTGCCGCCCCCTCCCGCCCGTGCGTTCGCGAGCGACAATGCCGCCGGCGCTCACCCGGCGGTGATCGAGGCGGTCCTGGCCGCCAACGTCGGTTCCGCGCTCGCCTACGGCGATGACGAGCACACCCGCGAGTGTGCTGCCCGCTTCCGTGACCTCTTCGGCGCCGACGTCACGACTCGCCTGACCTTCAATGGGACGGGCGCCAACATCGTCGCGTTGGCGACACTGCTGGGGTCGCTCCCCGGACCGAACCATGCCATCGTCTGCACCGATTGGGCGCACATCGCCGTCGACGAGACCGGTGCCCCGGAACGAGCCCTGGCGACGAAGCTGATCGATCTCCCATCGCCTGGCGCCAAGTTGGTGCCCGAACAGCTCGCGGAGCTCGCGCACGTCCAGGGCGTCCAGCACCACGCGCAACCCGGCGTGGTGTCGATCACCCAGGCCACCGAGCTCGGCACGCTGTACACCGCGGACGAGATCGCGCGCTCTGCGACCAGGCACACGCGCTCGGGATGCTGGTGCACCTCGACGGCGCCCGCATCGCCAACGCCACTGCCGCGCTCGGCGGGACGCGTGCGGCATTGCGGGCGATGACGATCGACGCCGGCGTCGACGCCGTGAGCTTCGGTGGCACCAAGAACGGCCTGCTCGGAGCCGAAGCGGTCATCTTCCTCTCCCCCGCCGTCGCCGAGGGCTCGCAGTACGTCCGCAAGCAGGTCACCCAGCTGCCGTCCAAGATGCGGTTCCTGGCCGCACAGTTCAACGCTGTTCTGCACGACGATCTGTGGATCGACCTCGCGTCGCACGCCAACGAGATGGCCACCGAACTGCACCGGCTGACCCATGCGATCGACGGAGTCGAACTCGCCGGACCCGCCGGCGGTCAACAGCATCTTCCCGCGCCTGCCGGCCGAGGTGATCGGCCCGCTTCGCGACTGGTGTTTCTTCTGGGACTGGGACGTGAGCCAGCACGAGGTCAGGTGGATGACGGCGTGGGACACCACCGCCGACGACGTTCGCACGTTTGCGCGGGGCGTCGAACTCCTGCTCGAAGGAAACCGAAAAATCCTTGCTTGATGCAATTGACTCGGTGGTTGATTCGATTTAGTCTGCTGACCGCTCGGGGTCATCCGACTTCGAGTTGGGGCTTTCCACACGGGGGTGTGAGTACATGTCGGCCATCGAACTCGACCGCATTGCTACCGATGACGATTGGATGCGTCACGGAGCGTGCAAGGGGTTGACACACCTCTTCTTCCCGACCGCTGCAGAGCGCCCGCAGGCCCGCGAGCGACGCGAAGCCGCAGCTCAGGAAGTGTGTGCCGGCTGTTCGGTCCAGGTCGACTGCGTCGAGTTCGCTCGCCGCAACCACGAGTACGGGTTCTGGGGTGGCGAGTCGGAGGACGAGCGCCACGCCGCCGGTTTCCGCCTGATCGCACCGATCGGCATCCGCGCCCGAGCGAGCTGAGTGTTCGACGTCGTCGTCGTCGGCAGCGTCAACCTCGATCTCGTCGCCACCACGGCCCGACTGCCCGGACCGGGTGAGACGGTCTCCGGTGCGACCTACGCCGAACACGCCGGCGGCAAGGGACTCAACCAGGCAATCGCTGCTGCGCGAAGCGGGGCGCGAGTCGCGCTGGTCGCGGCGGTCGGCGACGACGCCGCCGGCAGCAGGTTGCGTTCGCTGGCAGCCGACGACGGCATCGACGTCACGGCGGTGGCCGTTCTGCACGGCGAGACGACCGGGCGAGCGCTCATCACCGTCGACGAGCACGCCGAGAACTCGATCGTCGTCGTCCCCGGCGCGAACGCGCAGATGCGGGCCGACACCATTCCACCGGCCCGCGTGGTGATCGCCCAGCTCGAGGTGCCGATCGACGAGGTGATCACGGCATTCCGCCACGCCCGAGCAGGCGGGCGCCCGGACGATGCTCAACCCGGCGCCGGCACAGGCGCTACCGGACGAACTGGTGCAGCTGTGCGACATCGTGGTTCCCAACGAACACGAAGCCGACCTGATCGGCGGTGCGGCGGCGCTGTTGCAGCAGGGCGTGTCCGCCGTGGTGACCACCATGGGAGCCGCGGGGGTCGTCGTCACCGAGTCGGTCGATGGTGTCGTCGAGACCTGGAGCGAACCGGCCGTCGAGGTCACGCCGGTCGACACCACCGGCGCCGGCGACGCATTCTGCGGCGCGCTCGCGGCACGCCTCGCAGCGGGTGACGAACTTCGTGACGCAGTCCGCTACGCCTCGGCCGCCGGCGCGCTCGCCACCACCGTCGCCGGGGCCGTCCCGTCGCTCCCCCACGCGGATGCCATCCTCGCGATCACCCACCGCCGCTGACCTGCCCGCGCCCACCCCGCCGCGCCCCGCAGCGATGAGCGAAAAGCCGCGATTCGGGCGGTTCGCTCATCGCTGGGGCGTTCGTCTGAGATGCGATGAGCGAAAGGCCGCGATTCGGGCGGTTCGCTCATCGCTGGGATGAGGTCAGTGGGACGGTGGGGTCAGGGGGTGGGATGTCGGAGGGTGACCGCAGCCCAGCCGTCGAGCGTGTCGGTCCGTTCGACGGTCATCGGTGCCAGCGCGGTCAGGACATGGTGGTGGCGGTCGGCGAGGATGCCGCTGATCACCAACCTCCCGTCGGGGGCGGTGAGTCGCCGGAGGTCGGCGGCGAGCTCGATCAGCGTCGGCGCGAGGATGTTGGCCACCACCAGGTGGAATGACCCGTCGAGGTCACCGGCTGGGGTGGTGTCGGCATCGATGTCGTTCGGCGACACCGTTGCGTGCGGCGTTGTCACGGGTCGCTTCGACTGCAGCGCTCGCGACATCGACCGCCCGGACGGAACTCCCGCCGATCAGCGCTGCCATCACGGCGATCACGCCGGTACCGCAGCCGACGTCGAGGACGTTGCGGCCCATCGCGAGATGCCGCCGGGCTGCTCGCAGCGACAGCAACGTGGTCGGGTGGTCGCCGAGGCCGAAGGCGCCCCTCGGTTCGATCTGGATCGTCACGACACCGTCGTCGAAGACGTGGTGTTGCCAGGCGGGGACCACGACCAAACCGTCGTCGATCCACATCGGTCCGGCGAACTCTCGCCAGGTGTCGGCGGCGCCATCGACGATGTCGACCAGGCGGGTCGACCACCGCTCCCCCAGTGCCGTCGTTGCACGCCGCTGCTGCGTCGATCTCGTCGCCGACCGCCGTCCACAGCTCGACGTGGCCGTCGTCGCCGGCGCGCTCCTCGATCGCACGCACGCCGAGCGCCACAGGACGTCCGAGGCGAGTTCGACCTCGTCCTCCGGCACGGTGACGACGAAGGCGCGCATCAGTCGAGACGTCGCAGGCTCGTGCGGTACTGCTCGATTCGCTCGACGTAGGCCGCTGCGCTGTTGCGGATCAGGTCGATGTCGGCGCGACCCGGCTTGATCACCGCCGGTGAGCCGGCCGCCAGGGCCCCGGTCGGAACGTCGACGTCGTTGAGCACGACAGAGTTCGCAGCGACGATGGCGCCACGGTGGATCACCGATCGGTGCAGGACCATCGCTGCGTTGCCGATCATCACGTCGTCTTCGACCGTGCACCCCTCGAGATGGATCAGATGACCGAGCACGCATCCGCTTCCCACGACGGTGGGCCACTCGGGCGTGGTGTGGAGGACCGCGTTGTCCTGCACGCTCGTGCGTTCACCGATTCGGATGTCGCCGCCGTCGCCGCGAAGCACCGCTCCTGGCCAGATCGACGAGTTGCGCCCCGATGGTGACCGATCCGATGATCACCGCGTCGGGATGCACGTAGGCCGACGAGTCGATCGTGGGTTCCGAGTCGCCGAGTGCGTAGACAGCCATCGGCGGCACGGTATCCGGCGTGACCGGTCACCACAGACTCGTTGGAGTTCTCCCGCTCGGACCCGGTACCGTTGCCGAGATGTCCCGACGGATAGACATCGAGCTGACGAGCGCGCTCGCCGACGGCTCCTGGACCTGGCGCGCCGCTGGCGCCCGCAAGCCCAACGGGCAGATGGACGGCAGCCTCCTGCCACCTGGATCGGCGGTGGGCGACATCCTGAAGGTCGAGGTCGAGCAGATGCTCGACGGCATCGAGATCCAGTCGATCGTGCCCGGCCGGGAGAAGGCCGAGGACGCAAACGTGCTCGAGCTGCTGCCGAGCGAGAAGCCGTTCGAAGCGGTGATCGAGACCCGCGCCAAGCGTGATCGCAGCGATCGCGGCCGCGCGACGGCAAGCGCGATGGTGGCCGTCGTCGTGACGGCAAGCGCGATGGCGCACGAGATTCCCGGGATGGTGACGGCAAGGGGCGTTCCGACCAGCGCCGCCAGCGGCCGCACTTCGAGGCACCACCCGAGCTGCCACAGCGACCGAAGCCCAAGCGTTTGCGCCCGGGCAAGGCCCGTCGCAACGCCGTGCTCGCCGACCTCCCCGAAGAGCAGCGGCCGATCGCCGAGATGGCCTTGCAGGGCATGTCGGCCGTGCGTGCCCGCGTGAAGGAGGAGAACACCAAGCTGGCTGCGGCTGGCCAGCCGACCATGCCCGAGGCATCGGTGGTCAAGATGGCCGAGGACATGCTGCCCAAGCTCCGCGTCGCCGAATGGCTCGACCGGGCCGAGGCGGCTCAGCGCCAGATGGAGCATCTCGATCTGCGCGATCTGCGCAGCGTGGTCGCTGCCAGCGACGATCCGATCGTGGCCCGTGACGACTCGACGCGTGCGATCGCCGACGACCTGCGCAAAGCACTCGTCCGCAAGCAGGACGAGGAACTGGCGCTCTGGTTCGGTGACATCGATGCGGCGATCGGCGTCGGCCGTGTGATCCGGGCGCTGCGCCTGTCGTCGCAGCCGCCCAAGGCCGGCGTGATGTTCCCGCCGGATCTGGCTCGACGCCTCGGCGAGGCCGCCACGGCGGCACTGAGTCCGGACGATCCGGCCGACCGGTGGATCGCCGTGCTCGAGGCGGGCGCGTTCTCGCCGGTCCGTACGCTCCTGGCACCGACCGTCGCGCCGTCGGCGATCACCGACGACCTCAAGGCGACCACGCTGCGTCTCGGGCCGGCACTGCCCCAGATCGCTGCGCTGCTCGGCGTCGAGATCCCGGCCGGAACACCGAAGCCGAAGCCGCTGCGGGCGGGCCCGCCTCGCAAGGACGGTCGCAACGATCGCAGCAAGGATGCCAAGCGATCGGGTGCCAAGAACTCAGGCGCCAAGAACGCTCGCGCCGAGGATCGGCCGCCACGCTCCGACGGCGGGAAGCCTGCGGCCGACCCGGCACCAACCGAGACCCGGCCGGCCAGCGACTGCCGAGACCCGGCCGCGGCGAAGGCACCGCAGACGTCAGAGGCACCAGCGGCCGAAGCCACCAGCGGCCGGAAGCCGGCCGACGCCGGCCACCGACGAACCCACCGCCGAACCGGCACCCGCCGACACGGCGAATTCAGCCGACTGAGCGGGTTCGCCCCGCCACGACAGCGCCGCCTACCATCGGCGGCCATGTCCGACATCGTCACCTACGAAGCACACGACCGCGTCGCGCTCATCACCCTCAATCGCCCTGACGCCCGAAACGCCGTGAACGGCGATGTCGCCCAGGCGATGGAAGCCGCCATCGACCAGATGGAAGGTGATGACGACATCTGGGTGGGCATCATCCAGGCCAACACCGAGGGCCAGGATCGCCCCGTCTTCTGCGCCGGCGCCGACCTGAAGGCCATCAACTCGGGCGCCGGCGGCTCGCTGATGACCGAACGTGGCGGGTTCGCCGGGTTCGCCTACCGCGAGCGCAAGAAGCCGGTCATCGTCGCGGTCGACGGTCTCGCCACCGCAGGCGGCTGTGAGATCGTGCTCGCCGCGGATCTCGTCGTCGCCACCACCCGGTCCTCGTTCGGCCTCGCCGAGGCCAAGCGCAACCTGGTCGCCGGTGCCGGTGGCCTCTTCCGGCTGCCCCGGGCGATCGGCCGCAATGCCGCGATGGAGCTGATCCTGACGGGCGAACCGTTCTCGGCCGAGCGTGCTCACGAACTCGGTCTCGTCAACCGACTGGTCGAGCCTGGCCAGGCGACCGAAGAGGCCCTGGCACTCGCCGGTCAGATCACCGCTGCAGCGCCGCTTGCGGTCTGGGAGAGCCGCAAGGTCGTGCTCGCGGCGGCGACGGAGAACGACGAGACGCTCAAGCAGATGACCGATGCTGCAATGGGCGTGGTGATGCGCTCTGAGGACATCGGCGAGGGTCTCACGGCCTTCATCGAGAAGCGTCCTCCGCAGTGGAAGGGTCGCTGACGCTCAGAGCCGTCGAAACGTGGTGATCAGCCGCGCGACGATGCCTGCACGTTCGTACAGGTTCTTCGTGTGGCGATCGCCGGGCAGCGCCTGGCCTTCCACGGCGGTGGCGCCCCGGTCCTGTGCCGAGCTGATCGCCGCGGCGAGGAGTTCGTCGCCGAAGCCCAGCTCGCGGGCCTCCGGCGTCACCCAGACCTGATCGATCCGCACGACCGCGTCGGCACCGAGCTCGGCGACGATGTAGCCGATCACGACATCGTCGATCGTGCCGACGAACACCTCGCCGTTGCGGCAGCGAGTAGCCCACTCGTCGCCGATCAGCGGATGCTCGACGAGCCAGACCTCTCCCCCGCGCTGGTCGATCAGTGCGGCGCGGGCCTCCAGCTCGAGCGCCTCGAGGGCGATCTGATCCTGCTCGGTCGCCGCTCGGACGGTCGGGTCGATCACGACTCGGCCGTTCGTAACTGTTCGAGTTTGCCCAGGATGGTGCGCCGATGCCGTCCGGCGGTCTCGTAGCGCTCGATCGCCTCCCGCTCGGCGTCGTCGAGCCCGTCGAGCTTGCCCACGATCTGGGCCGACGACAGGTGGTCGTAGTCGGTGAGCGCCAACGTCGTGACGTCTGGCACTTCTGTGGTGGGCACCTCCGCGGCGGGAACGTTCTCGGCGGTGAGGTCCCGGTCCGATTCCCGGTGCTCCGGCTCGGGGACCTCCGCACTCCGGTCGACGAGATCGGGCTCGGGAGCGAGCCGGGACCGGAGTTCCCGGACGCCCTGGTCGACGACGAGCTTGCCGAGGAACCGAGCGAGCACGATCTCGCGCTTCACCCGTTCGGCCGCCGAGGGCACCTTGTCGACGACCGCGGGAACCGCCTCGATCAGGCGGCTGCCCACTTCGATGGGCACGACCACCGCGAACTCGACGAGCCTGGCCAGCGACGGCCGCGGCTCGTCAGGAGGAGAAGATGGGGCAGTCGTCATCGCCGACGGGACAATTCGGCGCGCTGGCCCTCACGAGGAGGAAGCACGAGGAGCACAGCTGCTCGTCCTGCTGCTTGGGTTGGAGTCGCTCGCCGCCTTCGCCACGGATCTCCGGTTCGTCATCGTCGTCGTCGTCGTCGTCGTCGTCGTCAGCGGCGACCATTCGATCCTTGAGGATCTTGTCGAGGTCTTCTTCGACGTCGTCGTCGGTGAGCAACTCGTCGTCGTCGTCGTCGTCGTCGTCATCCGCGCGCTTCTTGCGCTTGGTGCGCGGCGCCGCGGCAGCTTCCTCTTCGTCGTCGTCGTCATCGGTGGCGACGTCATCATCATCGTCGTCATCGGTGGCGACGTCATCGTCGTCGTCGTCGAGGTCGAGGTCGTCGTCGTCGAGGTCGAGGTCGTCGTCGGTCTTCTTCCTCGGTCTCCTCGTCGTCGAGGGTGTCGTCGGGTTCGGTGATCTCGTCGTCAGCCATCTCGTCGTTTCGATCTCGTCATGCGTACGGGGGGTTGCGGCGGGAGCATAGGCACACCTTCACGTTCCACCGGGAGACCATAGCTGTGACAGGCGTCACAGTCGTCGGGTGGGGCGCTCAGACCTCGCTGCGCCGGGCCTCGGCCCGGCGCTCGGATTCGAGCCGTTCGAGCTCCGGGGCCTCGGTGGTCATGTGGTTCATCGCGGCGGCGATCGCATGGTGACCGGCGCGCTCGGCGATCAAGCGGTGCATCTCGAGCGCGACCCGGCGGTAGGACGGATGACCCTGCGGCGACGACCGCAGCTCGAGCATGTGGATGGCCTCGCGGGCGTTGAACTGCATGACGTAGCGCATCCGGTATGCCATCGAGACGGCGTACGACGCCTGCTGGGGGAAGTCGGGCTGCAGGGCGTCGTACAGCGCGGCCGAACGATGCATCGCCTCGTCGAAGTCGTCGCCGAGTCCCGCTTCGGTGACCAGTTCCGGGCGGGTGTAGCCGTGGTTGGGCGTCAGACGCTGCCACTCGATCGTGAGCATCCGATGGCGCTGCATGTCGCGGAAGGCGCCGTAGTCGCTCAGGACGTCGAACCGGTAGAAGGACCGCTCGAAGGCACGTCCGGGCTTGTGGCGCCGGTTCTCGCGTTCGCCGACGTAGGCCCGGATCAGCGAGGTGCGCTCGTCGACGCCGAGCTTGCGAACCCGCTCGAGGAGCTGGTGTTCGGGCAGCGTGGAGTGCGAATAGCAGATCGCAGCCAGCAGCTTGTCCTCGGCCTCGGGATCGAAGTCGACCAACTCGACCTCGGCGGCCGGCTCGACCGGGGTTGCGCCGAAGAGGTCGGCCACCAGCGTCGCCGTGTCGTCGCGAGTGGTCGCCAGGTACTCGCTCCACCGCCCGCCTCGGTCCGGGAGGTCGACACGCCGCAAGAAGCTCGGGATCACCTTGCGAAGCTCGTGCAGCATCAGGTCGGCGTACTCGCGCGACTCGGGCAGCGGGTTCGAACGCATGCGCAGCAGCAGTGCCTCGAAGGCCTGACCGGTGCCGTAGATCCCGACGTTCGACGTGGCCGCGGCCGGCAGGATCCCGCGCACCGCATCGAGCGCCTTGGCCCTCGTGGCGGTGCGGTAGACGAACTCGCTGTCGTCGGGGCCCCGTTCGACGTTGGCTCGCACGTGTTCGGTCACCGCGTCGACGCAACGGCTGTAGGCATCGAAGATCCGGTCGAGGTCGCCCACGTAGCGGGTGCCCAGCGGGCTCGCGAGCACTGCGGGATCACGGTAGTAGCGGTATCGCCCACCGAGGCGGGCGTCGTACGCGATGTAGCGGGTGCTCTGCTCGAGGTAGCTCATCAAGCGTCCCCACTCGAGGATCTTGGTCAGCAGGTTCGAGGCCTGTTCGCACGCGAGGTGCACGCCGCCGAGCTGTGCGACGGAGTCGTCGCCGTAGTCGAAGAACACCCGCTCGTAGAGCTCTTCGGCACGATCGAGACCGATCGTGGCATCGACGGAGTGATCGCCGCTCACGTCGAGGTCGCCGACGAACTCGTCGAGGAAGAGGCGCCGCAACGACTTGTGGCTGCGGCTGTACCGAGCGAAGAGCGCGCCCTTGACCACCTCGGGCAGATTGACGAGCGCGAAGACCGGACCGTCGAGGTTGGTGAAGTAGCGGCGCAACACATCTGCTTCGTCCGCGGTGAAGGACTCAGGGACGTACACAGCCACGATCGACCACTCTAGGACGGCGCGGCATCGAGACTCGGGATCTCCCGGACGCGCCGACCTGGTGGTCGTCCGATCGCGTCAGGCGTAGACGGTCGCAGCATCGGCGAGAACGTCGATCGACAGCCGCGATGCCCGAGCCACGCGACGTCCGTCGACGACGACGTCGAGGGGACGCTCGAACTGCCACGTCGCCGTCCTCACCGACCTGGTGGCGATGCTCGGATGGGGAACGTGGGTGCCGGTCGGCAGCCGTCGGCGAGCTGCCAGCCGCTCGCGAGCCGACATGGAGGCGTCGACGTCGAGCGACCTCGACGCGCCCGTCGTTGGGATGACCGCGCGGCGCGATGTCCCACTCGCCGATGAACTCGGCGTTCATGACGACCAGGATGCGACCACGGAGCCAGTGCCCGCTGCCCAACGGCGACCTGGCGACCACGTGAGCGCACGCCACGATCGGTTCCTCGGCGCCGTCGACGCGCACCTCCAGCAGATCGATCACGTACTCGTTGACCGTCGGGCGGGTGGCCAAGCGTGCCGGCAACGGCCGACGTCACCCCGAGCGTTCGTGCCAGGTCGCCTCCGCCGACCCCGATCGGCGACCCTCGCTCCTTCGAGATCGCCCTCGCGAGTTCGACGTCGCTGTGCACGACGACCAGGTCGGGCGGGCGCGGAACGGGCCGCCCCCAGGCCTGGCCAGGCTTGATGGTCATGCGCTCGACGGCGTCGGCGCTGCGCTGTCGGCCACGACACCGCGGAACGCTGCGCCGGCCGCGTCGGCCGCAGCACGCCGTGTCGCCGGCTCGGGCGAGATGATCGCGAGTTGGCGCAGGAGGTCGATCAGTTGCTTGGTCGTGCGGACGAAGTCGCCGCCGGTCATCTCGTCGTCGCCGACGACTTCGGCGAACCCCTCCCCTGCCACCCAGGCATGGGCGATCGCCGCGAAGGTGGCATCCGGAGGGCGATGCTCGGCGAGCCCCACCGAGCGCTCGGTGGCCCGCAGATCCTCGCTGATCGCCGCGAGGCGTCGCCAGCGGTCGCGCACGTCGTTCGACGAGAACCACGGCGCCGGTGGCGTCTCCGAGCTGCGGTGCTCGTACACGACGGTCGACACGAGCGCGGCCAGGTCCGCGGCACCGAGCCCGTCGAGGACGCCCGAGCGCACGATCTCGGACGACGAGCAGATCGGACTCGTGGAACGTCCGGGCGAGCATCTGGCCGGCCTCGGTGAGCGACCAACTCGGCCGGTCGAGATAGCCGTACGTCGCCAGGACGTCGAGCACGCGGTCGAACTCGTTCGCCAGCGACGTGTTCTTTCCGCTGACCCGCCGTTCCAGGTCGGCGATCTCACGCTCGATCCGATCTGCGTGGCTCGCCGCCTGCAGCTTGGTTCGTAGGTCGGGATCCCGAGCCACCGGATGCTCGTCGGCGAGTGCGTCGTTGCGGTTGCGCCGATCGCTTCGTGCTCGGCGATGGAGCGGTCTTCATCGTGCGCAGGCGCCGCGCGACGTCGTTGCGGTACTCCTTGCGGTTCGGTGCGTAGGTGTGCGGCAGGGTGATGCTGCCGGCCGGGCGAGGCGGCTCGTCGAAATCCTCCGCGGTCAGATACAGCGACTTGGCCGACCGCGTGATCACCGTGAGCCGCAGACCCGACTTGCGATTTGCGGCTGCCACCACGACCGCCGGGCCCTTGTAGGTGCCCTTGACGACGTGGATCGCCGCACCCGGACGCAGGGCGGCGAGGGCATCGTCGACGGCATCGAGGCGGGCGGCTCGTCCCGCGGCTCGGTCGTCGCGTTCACGGTCACGCAGCCGGCGATACTCGTCGATGTCGCCGTAGTCGCTGTGGGCCGACGTCCGAAGCTCGGCAGCGGCCCTGCGACGACGTTCGAGACGAGCCTCGAGCCGGACGACGTCACGATCGGCCTGGTACTGGGCGAACGACAGGTTGAGCAGGTGGTGGGCTTCGTCGCTGCTGTAGGTGCGGATCAGGTTGGCAGCCATGTTGTACGTCGGCCGGAACGCCGAACGGAGATGGAACGACGAACTCCCGGCCAGTTCGGCGACCTCGTCGAAGCGAACCCACGGCGACCACAACACGACCGCCGTGCCGAGGTCGTCGATGCCACGCCGGCCGGCGCGACCGGTGAGCTGGGTGTACTCCCCCGGTGTCAACCGCTCGTGGTGCTCACCGGTGAACTTGGTCAACTTCTCGATCACGACGGTTCGCGCCGGCATGTTGATGCCGACGGCCAGGGTTTCGGTCGCGAAGACGACCTTGACCAGGCCCTCGACGAAGCAGGCCTCGACGACCTCCTTCATCGGCGGGACCATGCCGGCGTGATGGGCTGCCACGCCGCACTCGAGCTGGGCCACGAACTGCCGGAACCCGAGCACGTCGAGGTCGGCCTGGTCGAGTCCGCCGAGGCGTGCGTCGACGATGGCGCGGATCGCCGTGCGCTCGGCGGCGTCGACGAGATCGAGACCGGCGTCGACACACGACTTCGCGGCAGCATCGCACTGCGCTCTGCTGAAGATGAAGAAGATCGCCGGCAGCAGACGCCGGCGTTCGAGCAACTCGACGGTTTCGACGCGCCCCGGCGGGGCGAGCACCTTGCGGCCGGAGCCCTGTTCGGTGCGGTCCGAGCGCCGTCCCGAGCGTCCCTGGCCGCTGCGCCGGGACCTCCACGAACGGCGGACTCGTCGAGCGTGACGGCGTCGCGGTTCACGTGGCCGTCGACGAACACGGGCAGCATGCGCAGCCGGTCGTTCGTCCGGTCGGCGACGAGGTACTCGTTGTCGAGGCGCACGGGGCGGCGGCGTTCGACGATCGACGCGGTCGGTCCTCGAACCGTGGTGATCCACTCGGCGAGCTCGTCGACGTTGCTGACCGTGGCGGACAGGCAGACCAGCCGGACGTGCTGGGGCAGGTGGATCATCACCTCCTCCCAGACCGGGCCCCGATAGGAATCCTGCAGGAAGTGGACCTCGTCGAGCACGACGAGGCCGAGATCGTGCAGCAGCCGGGACCGTCCGTAGATCATGTTGCGCAGCACTTCGGTCGTCATCACGACGATCGGCGCGTCACCGTTGATCGAGTTGTCGCCGGTCAGCAACCCGACGTCGGCCTCGCCGTGCACGGCCACGAGATCTCGGTACTTCTGGTTCGACAGCGCCTTCACCGGCGCGGTGTAGAACGCACGCCGTCCCTCGGCTCGCGCTGCCGCGATGCCGTACTCGGCGACGACGGTCTTGCCGCTGCCGGTGGGGACGGCGACTACGACGTGCTCGCCCCGATCGAGCGCGTCGAACGACTCGTTCTGGAACCGGTCGATCGGAAACGGGTAGCGCTCGACGAAGTCGGCACGCAGCGGCGAGCGGTCGGTGCCGCCGGTCACGCGTCGACCGGACGCCGACGGACGACGAGCCAACCGAGGAGGATCGCCAGGAAGTAGAGCACCACCATCGGGACGCCGAGCATCGCCATCGTGACCGGATCACCCGAGGGGGTGATCACGGCGGCGATGACGGCGATGACCACGAGCGCGATTCGCCAACTCCCAGCAACCGCCGGGTGTGACCACGCCGACGGCCTGGAGCGCCGAAGACGAACACCGGCAGCATGAACCCGAGCCCGAAGGCGAAGATCATCAATCCGATCAGCGACACGTAGCTCTGCACCGAGAACACCTGGTCGACGCCCTCGCCCGGACCATCCGATCAGGAAGTCGAGCGCCTGACCGATCGTGAAGTAGGCGAGTGCACCTCCCGCGACGAAGAGCGTCGAGGAGATGACGATGATCGGGATCGCCCACTTCTTCTCCTTCTGGTTCAGGGCCGGCACGATGAAGCGCCAGAGCTGCCACAGGATCACCGGCAGTGCGACGACGATGCCGCCGTAGAGGCCGACACGCACACGGGTGGCCAGACCCTTCGGTCGGGCTGAAGATGAACAGCTCGGGATCGCAGAAGTCCTCCGGCTTGCGGTCGCACAGGTCGACGTACGGCTGGAGCAGGAAGTCGAGCACCTGGTCGTAGAAGGCGATGATCAGCACCATGCCGATCGCGACGGCGAGCGCCGATCGGATGATGCGCACGCGGAGCTCGGCGAGATGCTCCGTGAGCGTCATCGTGTCCGCGCCCGACAGTTCCTCGTCGTCGTCGACCGTCATGAGGCGGGATTCTCGGGTGGTGCGCCAGGTGTGGCGACCTGGTCGTAGCCGGGATCGGCCAGCGGCGTGCCCGGTCGGTCGCCGTTGCGGCTCGGGTCGGCAGTTCCCGGGATCGGCGCCGCCCAGTCGTCGGCAGCGTTGGGCTCGACGGTTCGCGCCGCAGCGGCGTCGGCATCGTCGAGCACGCGTTGTTCGGCCTCGGCCTCGCTCATGATCTTGCGAGGATCGGCAGCGTCGCGGACGAGATTCGCGGTCTCGCGCATCTCGCGCATCGGTTCGTCGAGTGCGGATTTGAGCTCGGACTGGAAGCCGGTGCTCATCTTCTTGAGCTCGGAGTAGGTCTGGGTGAACTTGCGCACGGCGTCGGGCAACTTCTCCGGTCCGAGCACCACGAGCGCGATCAGCAGGATGACGATGATCTCGCTGCCCTGCAGATTGAACACGGAGGCAGTCTACGGGCCTGCCATCATGAGTCGGAGTGCAACAGCGACTGCCATCTCGGATCGACCCGCCGATCACGTTCGCGCACCGCGGGGCGCGGGCGCACGCGCCGGAGAACACGCTGGAGGCGTTCGAACTGGCGTTGCGCCTGGGCGCGTCCGGCCTCGAGAGCGACGTCTGGATGACGGCCGACGGCGTTGCGGTGCTCGACCACGACGGTGTCGTGAAGAAGGGTCTGCGCAAGCGACCGATCTCCGAGTACGACCGGGCGGACCTGCCCGAGCACATCCCGACCCTGCTCGAGCTGCTGCGAGGCGTGCGGGAGCGGGTACTCGCTGTCGCTCGATCTGAAGGACCCCGACTCGGCCGAATCGATCGTCGAGGTGATCCAGGGGTTCGATCCCACGCTGCTGGAGCGGACCTGGCTGTGCGAGCCGAGCCTCGAGCGGGTGATCGAATTCCGCGAGATCTTCGGCGACACACCGATCCGGCTCCTGCAGACCACCCGGCTGGAGCGCATCAAGGGGACGCCCGAGCGGCGTGCGGAGTATCTCGCCCGCCATCGCATCGACGGCATCAACCTGCACCGCACCGACTGGAACGGCGGTCTGGTGGCACTGTTCCACCGATTCGGACTGCACGCCTTCGGCTGGGACATGCAGCAGGAGCACGAACTCCGCGACGGCCTGCGAATGGGCCTCGACGCGGTCTACAGCGATCGTGTCGACGTGATGATCGACGCGTTCCGCGCCGAGATCGGCAACCCGCTGGTCTGATCGCCGTCGGACGCGCGTCAGAGCCACTGCCAGTGGCTCTGGGGCCAGAACACCACGAAGGCCCGCCCGACCAGGTCGTCGTCGCTGATCGGGCCGATCACGCGGGAGTCCTGCGATCCGCCGCGGTTGTCCCCCATCACGAACACGTGGTCCTCGGGCACTACACCGTCGAGGACGTAGTCGCCGCCGCAGTCGGTCGGGGTGACCACCGCGGGGTCGAGATAGGGCTCGTTCAGCACGCGGCCGTCGATCAAGCACAGTGCAGTTGCGGACTTCGACGGACTCTCCGGGGAGCCCGATGACCCGCTTGATCAGATCACGCTCGGAGGCACCGGTGACCTGGTGCAACACGACGACGTCGCCGCGGTTGGGGTCGTGCAGGCGATACGACAGCTTGTTGACGAAGACCCGGTCGTTGGTGTCGAGCGTCGAGTACATCGACTCGCCCTCGACCACGAAATGGGCGATCACGAACGTGCGCACCACGAACGCCACGAGCAGCGCGACGGCGATGACGACCATCCAGTCGAAGAATGCACGCGCGCCGGGAGGCAGCTTCGAGGCGCCGGCTGGCTCGCCGGGTGGCCCGATCGGTGGCTCAGCCGGCGGCTCGACGGGCGGGGGGACGATGGTCTCGGACGTCACGCGGGCCCAACGGTACCGCGCTCAGAGCGATTCGATGAGTCGCTCGACGCGTTCGTCGCGGCTCTTGAACGGGTCCTTGCACAGCACGGTCCGCTGGGCCTGGTCGTTGAGTTTCAGGTGCACCCAGTCGACGGTGTAGTCGCGCTTGCGTTCCTTGGCCCGCCGGACGAAATCGCCGCGAAGGCGCGCTCTGGTGGTCTGCGGTGGGACGTCGATCGCCTGCTCGATGTCGGCGTCGGTGCAGATCCGCTCGATCATGCCCCGGTCCTGCAGTTTGTAGAACGGGCTCCGGGCGCGGGACACGTCGTGATACTGCAGGTCGAGCAGCTGCACCCTGGCGTGTCCGAACGGTAGGTCGTGTCGTTCACGGAACGCCTCGAGCAGCTTGTACTTGATGACCCAGTCGACCTCACGGTCGAGCAGCAGGGGGTCCTTCTCGATCGTGGTGATGCAGTGCTCCCACATGTCGAGCGCCTTCTGCTCCAGCGGTGGGAAGCCCTGCGAATCGGCGTACCGCAGTGCCCGGTCGAGGTATTCGCGCTGAATGTCGAGTGCCGACACCTCGCGCCCGTTCGCGAGGCGCACCGTTCGACGGCACGTGATGTCGTGGCTGATCTCGCGGATCGCCCTGATCGGGTTCTCCAGGGTCATGTCTCGTAGCACCACGTTGTCGTCTTCGAGCATGCGCAGCATGCACGCCGCTGCGCCGACCTTGACGAAATTGGTGTACTCGCTCATGTTCGAGTCGCCCACGATCACGTGGAGACGGCGGTACTTCTCGGCGTCGGCATGAGGTTCGTCGCGGGTGTTGATGATCGGACGGCTGCGGGTGGTCGCCGACGACACGCCCTCCCAGATGTGTTCGGCGCGCTGGGCGATCGAGTAGGTCGCTCCACGGGCGGTCTGGAGCACCTTGCCGGCGCCGGTGTAGATCTGGCGGGACACGAGGAACGGGATCAGGACCTCGGCGTAATGGCCGAGATCGTCGTCGCGGCTCGTGAGGTAGTTCTCGTGGCAGCCATAGGAGTTGCCGGCCGAGTCGGTGTTGTTCTTGAACAGGTAGATCGTGCCCCGTATCGACTCCTCGGCGAGTCGCTGCTCGGCGGACTCGACGAGCTGCTCGAGGATCCGCTCGCCCGCCTTGTCGTGGACGACGAGTTCGTACAGCGAGTCGCACTCGGGCGTGGCGTACTCGGGGTGTGAGCCGACGTCGAGATAGAGGCGAGCGCCGTTCTGGAGGAAAACGTTCGAGCTGCGCCCCCACGACACGACTCGGCGGAACAGGTAGCGGGCGACCTCATCAGGGCTCAGGCGGCGCTGTCCCCGCAGCGTGCAGGTGACGCCGTACTCGTTCTCGAGTCCGTAGATACGTCGCTCCATCACGGGCAACCTAGCCACGAACGTGAGGGTGTGCCGGTTCAGGCGCGCCGGAATCGCACCAGCGAGCCCGGACGGCTCTGCACGAGGTCTGGCAGATCGTCGGGGTCGACGACCGCGATGACGGGATAGCCGCCGGTCGTCGGATGGTTCGCGAGCATCACGATCGGCTCGCCGGACGGGGTGATCTGCACGGCGCCGGTCGTCAACCCGATGCTCGGCATCTTGTCCTGCGAGCGTGTGCTCGGATCGAAGACGCCGCCCTCGAGTCGGACGCCGACTCGGCTGAGCTCGCTGGTGATCCTCCACGGTTGCCGGATGAGGCTCTGCGTACCGCCGATGAACCAGTCGTGCTGCGGTCCGTCCCAGATGCGCACCCGGACCTCTGTTGCGCCGCGTGGCGGAGCGTGATCGGCGGCGAGGTCGGTGCCGGGATCGGGCCCGACAGGAAGGGAAGAACCGGTGGCGAGCGCCGCAGGTCCGATCCCACCGAGGGTGTCCTGGCTGCGGGATCCGAGCACGTCGTCGACCGCGATGCCTCCACGCACAGCGAGATACGCCCACACCGAACCTGGCGGCGCGTCGACGCGGATGCGGGAGCCCGCGCCGAGCGTTCGACGGCTCGCGTCGGTGCTGGAGGCGACGACCACCGGACGCAGCGCCTCCAGGATCAGCGCCCCCATCGTCTCGATCGTTGCTGCCCCCGGCGGATTCCCCACGAGCCGGTTCATCAGGTCGTGGGTACGCCGATCGATCGCGCCACCTGTCGGCACCCCCAGATGGGCCAGCCCGACACGCCCGTGGTCCTGCACCGTCGTGGCGAAGCCGACCTGCTCGATGCGCAGCGCAGGCTCGGCGGTCATGCCGCGATCCGCCGGAATCGAACGGACTGGCCGGGACGCAGCAGAGACGGCGGGGTCCGTTCCACGTCCCACATCGGCGCCGTGGTGTGTCCGATCAGGTACCAGCCGCCCGGGGACGGCGACGGGTACACGCAGGTGTAGCCCGCGGCCACGCCGATCGATCCCGCCGGCACGGAGGTCCGTGGCGTGTCATGGCGCGGCACGTGGAGCCGGCGGTCGATGCCGCGCAGGTAGCCGAAGCCGGGGCTGAACCCGCAGAACGCCACGTCGTAGGAGCCGGTCACGTGGAGACGTATGACGTCGTCGATCGAAACCTGCGCGGCGTAGGCCAACGCGCCGATGTCGGGGCCGTCGTAGACGACGTCGATCGTCACCAGCTGGTCCGAGCCCTCGGTTCGGCTGGCCGGCACGACCATGTCGAGCACCTGGCCGATGTCGTCGTGGCGCTCACGCGTGCAACGCACGACCACGGTCGACTCGGCCGGAACGAGCTCCACGACCCCGGGCACGTCCATCGCCCGGAGCGAATCCGCCCACGCTGCAGGATCGGTCAGGTCGTCGACGAGCCACGCCACTGGTCCGTACGGTCGCCTGCTCATGATCGAGGTTCAGTGCACCCGTGCGTCGGGGAAGATCCGCAGGAAGTTCTCCGCGTAGAAGTTGTCCCGGCTCTCGGCCGGACGGTCGCCGAGCGAGCCCTCGAATCGCCCGATCGGGTCCTTGCCGCCCTCGACGTGCGGGTAGTCGCTCGAGAACAGGTACAGATCGTCGGACGACTCGTCGATCAGCCCGCCGACATCCTCGAACACGTACGGCGTGAACGCCATCTGCGCCCGCAGGGTCTCCGACGGCGTGCGTTCCAGCTGCGCCAGGTACTGATCGACCTTGCTCCAGGATCGCACCACCCAGTCGAGACGGGTGAGCATCGCCGGCACCCACCCTGCTCCGAGTTCGACACAGGCGCCGCGGAGCCCTGGGTGTTGCTCGAAGACGCCGTCCATCACCATCACCGAGATGAACGTCTCCGGGCCGTGGTGGAGCACGGCCATGTCCTTGCTGCGGATGTTCTCGCCGCCGCCCATCCAGTCGCGCGCAGCAGGCCGACCGGTGTTGGCCCAGCGTGGGTCGAGCTGCAGGGGCGACCCGCCGACGTGGAGCAGGAACGGTGTCTCCGACTCGGCGAGGCGCGCCCAGAACGGTGCCAGGTCGACATGACCCGGCGATCGCTCGCCTGCCGGGTGGTGCGGCACCCAGATCGCCTCCAGACCGGCGTCCAGCGCGACGTCGAGTTCGACCAGCGCCAGCTCCGGGTTCTCGAGGGGCACGATGCCGACACCCATCAGACGATGATCGTCGGCGCAGAACTCGCTCATCGCCCGGTTGTGGGCGCGGGTGGCGCCGTAGCGAACCTCGTCGGACAGTGTGCGACTCGGCGAGAACGGCGTCGCCACGCTGTGGGTGGCGAACACGAGCTGCTTTCGGAATCCGAGCATGTCGAGCGCGACCGAGCGGTCGTCGCGGTCGAACGCTCCGAGCGCCTGGATCTCCTTCGACTTCGCGATCAGCTCGTCGCCGAGCGCGATCTGGGCCCCGACGTGCTCGGGAGCGTGCCGTTTCCCGTTGCCGACGATCTGCTCGACCTCCTCGTCGGTGACGAGCGACGCGGCGTAGCTCACCTGAGGGATCTGCTCACGGATCGCCGGGTCGGCGTAGTCGCGCAGGAAGTCCGGCAACTCCATGATGTGGCTGTCGGCGTCGTAGAACGCCCGATTCGATGGTGCGTAGGTCATGTGTACCTCGTTCTGCGCCTGAGCGCTCAGTCAGTGAAACGGTAGACGCCCACGCCCGCCGCATCGAGAGCCGCCCGCACGGCCCGGGCGAGCCCGACCGCTCCCGGCGTGTCACCGTGAACGCAGATCGACCGTGCACGCACGCTGACGACCGTGCCGTCGATCGCGACGACCTCGTTGTCGGTGGCGAGTCGGACGGCCCGTTCGGCGACCTCGTCGGGATCGGTGAGCACGCTGTTGGGCTCGCGGCGCGACACCAGGCCGCCGTCTGGTCGGTACGCACGGTCGGCGAATGCCTCGGGGACGCCTTCGAGTCCGGCGGCGTCCGCAGCGGCGAGCAGTTCCGAGCCGGGCAGACCGAGGATCGCGAGCGACGGGTCGAACTCGGCGGCGGCCTCGACGAGCGCTCGGGCAGCGGCCGGGTGGGTCGCCGTCGAGTGGTACAGCGCGCCGTGGGGCTTGACGTAGGCGATCTCGGCGCCGGCGACCTGGGCGAACGCATCGAGCGCTCCGAGTTGGTAGAGCACGGCATCGCGCAGTTCGTCGGGTGCCATGTCGAGGTGGCGGCGTCCGAAGCCGGGCAGATCGGGGAACGAGACCTGAGCGCCGATCGCCACGTCGTTGTGCACGGCAAGTCGACAGGCGGCCCGCAGGACCGACGGGTCGCCGGCGTGGAAGCCACAGGCGACGTTCGCACTGGTGACGATGCCGAGCATCGCCGCATCGTCACCGAGCGTCCAGACCCCGTAGGACTCTCCCAGGTCACTGTTGACGTCGATGGCGACCATGTGCCCGATGGTACGCCTCCTTGGCTCGCCGTGTCAGCGGGCACCGTCCGACTCTGTTCATGTCGGCACCGATCCACTGAAGGCCCCGACGCATCCAACGACGTCGACGACCGAGTTGTCGAGGTGCTCGGCGAGCGTAGATCTCAGTCCGTCGAGGCTGTCGTCCACGTTGGCGAAGATGCCGTGCTTGTTGTTGCGCTCCATCACCGTTCTGGCGAGCCAGTTCCGCTCGACGCCGTCGTGCAACAACGTCGCTCCGAAGACACGGCCGCCCGGATTCATCAGCGGCCGCAGATGGTCGAAGACGACGCCCTTCGAGGCAATATCGCCGGGAAGGCAATGGAGCAGGTAGTTCGACCCGACGGAATCGAATGAGCGGATGTCGAACGGAATGGGTTCGAGCACGTCGGCGCAGTACACCTCGGGCCCGTATCGAGCGAGACGCCTGCTCGCGACATCCAGACAGTTCTCGTTGAGGTCCATCAACGCCACTCGCGGCGTGGACGAGTCGAATCGGCACCGGTTCTGGAAGTACCCGGTCCCGACGCCGATGTCGAGATGATTGCTCGAGACGTGCTCGTCGTAGTGCTGCAGCAGCCGTGGTGCCGGGCACTTCCACGCCAGGCGCGAGAAGTACCAGAGAATCGCGAGGTCGTAGAGCGCCAGCGAGCGTTTCGTGTAGAAGGCGTGGCCTGCCTCGACCTCGGCGGGTGTCGGACTCATGTCACTCGAATCAGCGAGAGTCGTGCGGCGAGCAGCATCGGCCAGAGCAGGACCGGGTCAACCGCAGTTCTCTCCATCGTGCTCAAGCTGGCCTCCAACGGTTGCGGATCTCGGGCTCGCGGTTCGCGCCCTCACGGCTGTTGCGCCGAGCCTCGCGGTCGGTTCACCGAGATCCCGCTCGCAGTGTGTGTGCCAAGCTCGCACGATGCCGTCCGTCGAGATCCGCACGCTCGGCGCGGACGACTGGGCGGTGTGGCGCGAGGTACGGCTGCGTTCGCTCGCCGACGCTCCCGAGGCGTTCGGGTCGAAGCTCGCGGACTGGCAGGGATCGAACGACCGTGAGGATCGGTGGCGCACGCGTTTCGACAGCGTTGCGCTCAATGTCGTCACGGTGAGCGATGGCGGGAAGGTCGTGGGCGCGGTCGGCGGCATGCACCACTCGGCTGGCACGATCGAGCTGGTCTCGATGTGGGTCGCGCCAGAGGCGCGGGGCACCGGGGTCGGCGATGTGCTCGTGGACGCTGTGATCGACTGGGCGATCTCCGAGTCGGTCGGCGATGTTGTCCTCAACGTTCGCCGGGGCAACCGAGCCGCCGTCGGCCTCTACGAGCGAAACGGGTTCGTGTTGGTCGGCGCGAACCCGCATGACGTCTCGGAGGACCTGATGATCCGAGAACTCACGATCAGTCGTCGAACGAGCGGGTGACCGCTGTTACGGCCGCCGCGAATCCGTCGGACGCACGTCGACCAACAGGCAGCATCGGAGTGCCGTCGGCGCGGTAGTCGACGATGTAGCCATCGGGGTCTCGTACCGATCTGAGCCGGTGTTTGGACTTGAACGGGTTGTGAGTGCCGCACCGTGGGTGGGCGTTCGACTGATCGGTGGGACCGTCGTCGGCGTCCCATTCGGCGATGTGATCGACTTGACACTGGTCGGCGGGCACCGTGCAGCCGAGGTGGCCGCACGCTGCCAGAGGAGCAGTGCGAGTTCTCGGGCGACGCCGGTGAACAACCGTCGCTTGCGGCCGGCGTCGACGACGACACCTGCTGAGTCGATCACCACACGCCGCACCACACCGGACAGGCAGGCGGCGATGACATCGTCCGGTGCAAGGGTCACACCAGTGGAAGATTCGATGCGCTCGACCGCCACGTCCTCGGGTCGAATCGGCTCGGGCTCGGGGCCAAGCCCTCGCCGAGCGAGGAGTCGCTGGAACGTCGCGAAGCCGACGAGGACGTTGACGATCGGATTCGGGGCGATGCCGTCAGGGGGTGCGACCACCGCAGCTCGAAACACCTCGACGAGCGCGTCGTACCGTCGCTGAGCGTCGGTACGGGGCAGTTTCGAGGCCGGGGCATCTGGCCCGAACTCGGCCGTTCTCGCCGCGACGTCCTTGGCGAACTCGGCATCCACGAATTGCTGGAAGATCCCGATCAGTTCGGCGGTGATCATGCCGGTGCCGCCCGTCGCCCGCATGCTGACCGAGCCGTCAGCCCCGAGCACGGAGGCGCTCCGGCGATCGTGCGAGATCTCGTCGTTGCGCTCGGCTCCATCGAGGTCGGCGAGCGTCTCCCACCGGCGCGTGACGACACGGAAGTCGTCGAACGCGAGATGCTCCGCGTGCCGCAACAGCGTCGACGCGATCGTGTCGAGTTGGTCGCGGACCCTCGGGTTCGACGTCAGCCGGGCGACTTCGTTGGCCTGCGGCACGCCGATGTGGCCATCCGAGAGAGCATCCACCAACTCGGGCACGACGTCGACCGCGCTCGCCAGCTTGCGCAGCCGTGCAGCGTCGGCGCTCGGGCCATTGGTCTGCGCAGTGACCCACTGCTTCATCGAGCGGTGGCCGTCGAGGGCGTGAAGCACCCTCCGCTCCCCTTCACGCACGATGCACGCCATCTCGGCTTCGATCGATCGGCGCTGCAGCTCGAGTTCACGAAATCGGGTTGTCAGCGTGTCGTCGTCGCACTGTGCGATCTGATCGACGAGCCCCAGGTGCATGGAGTTCAAGGTACGGAACACACGTTCGCAGAGCAACGCTGTCCAGCTTGCGATGAGCGAAAGGACCGGATAGCGGCGTTTCGCTCATCGCACGATCGCGCGCAAGCTACATTTCGCGCATGACGTCGCTCCAGGATCGGCCGAACACCGCGCTCATGGTGATCGACATGCAGCTCGGCGTCGTGAGCGACGCGTTCGAGGTCGAGCGTGTGATCGACAACATCAACGAGCTGGTCGCTCGAGCGCGGGCCGAGGCGGTCCCGATCATCTGGGTGCAACACTCCGACGGCGAGTTGGTCGAGGGCTCGGATTCGTGGCAGTACGTCGACGAACTCCAGCGCGCCGACGACGAACCACTCGTCCACAAGCGCTACGGCGATTCCTTCGAGGAGACCGATCTCGAATTCATCCTCGCCGAGCGCCACGTGGGTCATCTCGTCGTCACCGGTGCGCAGACCGACGCATGCATTCGCTCCACCCTGCACGGGGCACTCGCACGTGGCTACGACGCAACGTTGGTGTCCGATGCCCACACGACCGAGGACATGCGGCAATGGGGCGCTCCCATCGGGCCAGCCGACGCCATTGCCTACACGAACCTCTACTGGAGCTTCTCCAACGCCCCCGGGCGTTCCGGCACCACGTCCCCCACCGCAGACATCACCTTCGCCTGACCGACGCCGTGCCCTTCCCCGCCCTCGCCTGCCAGCGATGAGCGAACCGCCCGGATAGCGACACGTGGCTCATCGCAACCCGGGCTGGTGCCCGGATCGGGTCAGGCGCTGAGGTCGTCCTTGGTCAGCCGGTGGAAGCACCGGCGACCGTTGGTGCGGGCGAGGTCGGCGACTTCGAGGTCGTCGTCGGGGATCTCGCGGTCGGGACCTCCGAGCGCGGTGCGCCCGAGTGCGATCGCGGCCGCACGATCGAGCCCGTCGGTCCACGTGTCGGAGAGGCGGGAGTTGATCGCCTCGGCGTCGCCACCGATCGCGGCATAGTCGCGCTCGTCGACCACGGTGCCGTCGTAGAGGATGTGGAACATCTGATCGCCGGCGGGCTCGAGGCCGACCTCGGCCACGAGGATCTCGACCTCCATCGGCTTCATCTCGTGGGTGAAGATCGTGCCGAGCATCTGCGCATAGCTGTTGGCCAGACTGCGGGCATCGACGTCGTCACGCGAGTACTGGAACCCCTTGAGATCTGCGGCTCGAACACCTGCGACGCGCAGCTGGTCGAATTCGTTGTACTTGCCGACCCCGGCGAAGGCGATGCGGTCGTAGATCTCACTCACCTTGCGCAACGTCTCTGATGCGTTCTCGGCGACGATCACGATGCCGTCGGAGTACCGCACCGCCGCCAAGGCGCGTCCGCGGGCGATGCCCTTGCGCGCGAAGTCGGCACGGTCCTTCATCATCTGTTCGGGAGCGACGTAGAACGGCATGCTCATCGCGGACGCACCTCCGCGACGATCGTCTCGTAGCGCGCGGCGAGCTCGTCGTCGGCGAGCCGGCTCCAGCCGTTGGCATCAATGGTCGCCACCACGGGGTAGATACCGCGAAGGGCATCGGGTCCACCGGTGGCCGAGTCGGCGTCAGCGGCCTCCCAGAGTGCGCGAGCCGCCAGGTTGACGGCATCGTCGCGGTTCATGTCGGAACGGAACGCCACCTTGATCACGGTGCCGGCGTGCAAGCTGCCCGAACCCGTGGCGACGTAGTCGCGTTCTTCGTACCGGCCGCCGGTGGCGTCGTAGTCCCACAGCCGTCCGCACTCGCGGCGAAGGTCATAACCACCGAAGATCGGCACCACGACCATGCCCATCATCGCTGCTTGCAGGTTGCCGCGGACCATCATCGACAGCTGATTCGCCTTGCCCTCCAGGCTGAGCGCGGTGCCCTCGACCTTCTCGTAGTGCTCGAGCTGCAGCTGGAAGAGCCGGATCATCTCCATCGCCGCGCCAGCCGCGCCGGCGATTGCGACGCCGCTGTGACGGTCGGCTTCGACGACCTTCTCCATCGTGCGGTGCGAGATCAGGTTGCCCGACGTCGCCCGTCGGTCCCCCGCCATCACCACGCCATCGGCGTAGGTGAGTGCAACACAGGTCGTGGCGTGCGGGAGCGACAGCTCGCGCATCAGGTCGGTGGACGCCCCGACGAGCGGTTCTGTGGCCAGGCCCACCCGGCGAAGCAACTCCGGAAAGCTCGACCCCGGGTCGTCCGAGGTCGAGAAGATCGGCATCGTCACGGGTTACTGTCCGCCCTTTTGCACGTACGACTTGACGAAGTCCTCGGCGTTGGTCTCCAACACCTCGTCGATCTCGTCGAGCAGGTCGTCGAGCTCGGCCTTGAGCTTCTCGCCGGTCTCGGTGACCGCCGGAGCGGCCTCGACGGTGGCCTCGGTGTCACGGCTCGTGGTGCCCTTCGACTTCTGGGTGCGTTCTGCCATCAGCGGGTGCTTCCCTTCGTTGCGTCGGATGAATCGGGTGCGATCACTGCCCGAGGCGGTCGAGGAGTTCTCGCGCCGTCTCGCTCTGGTCGATCAAGGTACCAACGTGGTCGGCGGTCCCGCGTAGCGGTTCCATCATCGGCACCCGACGTAACGGATCGCGTCCGATGTCGAACACCAGTGAGTCCCAGTTCGCGGCGACGACGTCGTCGGGGAACTTCTGCAGGCACCGGCCCCGGAAGTAGGCGCGTGTGGTACTCGGTGGCTCGGTCATCGCCCGGGTCACCTCGTCGGCGGTCACCATCGTGTCGAGGCCGGCACGAAGCGCCAGGCACCGCTCGCGACGAAGGTCATGGTACTGCAGGTCGATCGCCTTCAGCTTCGCCGAGCCGGGTTCGATGCCATGGCGTTCGGCGTAGCCGTCGACGAGGCGCTTCTTCGCGACCCAGTCCACCCAGTTGGCCACCGAATGCGGGTCGGCCTCGAGCCCGGCCAGAACGGCTTCCCACTTGGCGAGCACGTCCGTTCCGATGTCCTCGCCGACACAGTCGAGACCGTGTGACTGCTCGTACTTCCGTGCTCGTTCGAGCAGGCCCCACTGGATCTCCAGCGCCGTCGCACGACTCCCGTCGCGCAGCATGATCGTCTGGCGCAACGTCGGGTCGTGGCTGACCTGGCGGATCGCAGCCACCGGGTTGCCGAGGAGCCAGTCGTCGCCGAGTTCGTCGTCCTCGATCATCGCGAGCACGATGGCGGTGGTCCCGACCTTGAGATACGTCGCGACTTCGCTCATGTTCGCGTCGCCGACGATCACGTGGAGCCGCCGGTACTTCTGCGCGTCGGCGTGCGGTTCGTCGCGAGTGTTCACGATCGGTCGCTTCAACGTGGTCTCGAGCCCGATCTCCTCCTCGAAGAAGTCGGCGCGCTGACTCAGCTGGTACGCAACGTGATCTGCGGGCCGGCCGGGGAGCTCGCAGCCGACCTTGCCGGCACCGCAGAACACCTGGCGGGTGACGAAGTGCGGCGTGATCTGGCTCGCCATGCGTCCGAACGGTGTCTCGCGGGCGATCAGATAGTTCTCGTGACAGCCGTAGCTGTTGCCCTTGCCGTCGGAGTTGTTCTTGTGCACGATGATCTCGCCGCCATCGGGCAGCAGCGACCGGACGTGTTCCATCGACGCCCGGACGATCTCCTCGGCGGCCCGGTCCCACACCAGGGCTTCGCGCGCCGTGGTCACCTCGGGCGTCGAGATCTCGGGGTGGGCGTGATCGACGTAGTACCTGGCCCCGTTGGTGAGCACGGCGTTGACCAGCATGGTCTCGACCTCGGGTGCGAGCGACGCATCGAGTTCGAAGCCGCGTGCGTCGTTGGCCGGCTGCTCGTCCTCGAAGTCCCAGCCGATGCGTCCACGATCGCGGTTGGTTGCAGCGACGTAGGCATTGATCAACATCGACGATGCCGAGACCGGATTGTTGTCGCCCCCGCGCACGACGATGCCGTACTCGGTCTCGATCCCGCAGACCTTCGGCAGCGCCATGTCCTGAACCTAGCGGAGCAACCGGTTCACGTGACGTTCAGCTCGTGGTTCCCCCAGCCCGGGTCTCGCGGAACCACCGTGGTTCCCGGAGACCCGGGCTCCGGGAACCAGGCGACGCTCAGACGACGTCGAAGCGGACGCCGGCGTGGGCCTCGAGGCGTTCGACCAGCGCATCGCCGAAGGCGCTGGCCGGGGTCCAGAAACCGCCGCCCACTTCCGCAGGGTCGAGGTCGAGGAACGCCGTGGCCGACTCGCCGAGCATCTTTGCCGTCGACCCGTAGCCGGGGTCGGCGTCACCGGTGACCTTCGTGCGGATCTCTCGTCCGTCGGCGGTGCGTCCGACGAAGCGCAGGTCGAAGTACCCCGCTTGCTGCTTGGCCTCGCTGGGGCCCTCGCCGGGCTTCGGGATCACCTTGCCGAGCAGCTTGCGGGTCGGCCCGAAACTCGCGGCACCGGTGAACGCCGCCAGTCCAGCGGTCATTCCCCATGCAGCCACTCCCCCGACCACTCCGTCGCCGGTCATCATCGTCTCGCCGTAGGTGAAGTCGCGGCCCCACGGCTGGCCGAGCAACGCGTGGCTACGCAGGACCACTGCCGAGTTCGTCGGCGCCATCACGAACGGCGCCACCCAACTCTCGAATCGATCGTCTCGTGTCGGGCGGCCCATCCCGGGCTGCTTCGGGCCCTGACGCAGGTCGACCGGGGCGAGCACGTACGGGTCGGCGACCATCTTGCGCAGCTCGGGGTTCGCGGCCATCTCCTCGAACATCTGCATGCCGCTCGCGGCGGTCCCGCCACTGACGCCGCCCTTCGCGCCCTTGACCGACATCCGCACTTCGACACACGGTTCGCCGAACTCCTCGATCGCTCGCTGCTGGGTGAACCACGTCCCGAGGTCGGAGGGGATCGAGTCGAACCCGCACGTGTGCACGATTCGGGCACCCGTCTGTTCCGCCCGAGCCTGGTGGGCGTCGATCATGCGCCGCATCCACTGCACTTCGCCCGTGAGATCGCAGTAGTCGCCACCCGCCTCGACCACCGCAGCGACCAGGTCGGACCCGTACAGCGCGTACGGCCCGACGGTCGAGGCGACGACCTGCGTCGATGCGGCCAAGTCGTCGAGCGCAGCCCGATCGGATGCGTCCGCCACGATGTGCGGCACGTCGGCACCGGTGGAGACAGCGACCTCGGCGAGCTTGGAGGCGCTCCGACCGGCGATCGCCCAGCGGAGGTCGCCATCGGTGCCGTGGCGTCGAACCAGGTACCGGCACAGGATCTGCCCGACGAAGCTGGTTGCCCCGTAGACGACGACGTCGTGGTCGCGGCCCCGCTTCACAGGTACTGCCCCGTGGCGACCCGTTCGATGGCCCGCCCACCCGACACGTCGGTCTCGGCGGTTTCGGAGACCAGGGTGCGAATGAAGACGATCCGCTCGCCCTTCTTGCCGGAGATCTTCGCCCAGTCGTCGGGGTTGGTGGTGTTCGGCAGGTCCTCGTGTTCCTTGTACTCCTGCTTGATCGATGCAAGCAGATCGTCCGTGCAGACGCCCTTGGCTCCCCCGCCGATCACCCGCTTGATCGCGAGCTTCTTCGCACGCCGCACCACGTTCTCGATCATGGCGCCCGATGAGAAGTCCTTGTAGTAGAGGATCTCCTTGTCGCCGTTCTGGTACGTGACCTCGAGGAACCGGTTGGCCTCGTCGTCTCGGTACATCTCGAGCACGGTCGCGTCGATCATGTCGGGGATCGACTCGCCGTTGGCGATCGGGATCTCGTTGGTGAGGTACCGGGCGAAGATCGCCTTGGCGGCCTCGGCGTTGGGTCGCTCGATCTTGATCTTCACGTCGAGGCGGCCAGGCCGCAGGATCGCCGGGTCGATCAGGTCCTCGCGGTTCGTCGCGCCGATCACGATCACGTTCTTGAGCCCCTCGACGCCGTCGATCTCCGACAACAGCTGCGGCACGATGGTCGATTCCATGTCGGAGCTGATGCCCGACCCACGGGTACGGAACATCGAGTCCATCTCGTCGAAGAACACGATGACCGGCCAGCCCTCGTCGCTCTTCTCACGAGCCCGCTGGAACACGAGGCGGATCTGGCGTTCGGTCTCACCGACGTACTTGTTGAGCAGCTCGGGGCCCTTGATGTTGATGAAGTAGCTGCGACCCTTGCCCTCACCGATCGTCTCGGCGACCTTCTTGGCCAGGCTGTTGGCGACCGCTTTCGCGATGAGCGTCTTGCCGCAGCCCGGGGGGCCGTACAGCAGGATCCCCTTCGGCGCCGGCAACTGGTGCTCGGCGAAGAGGTCCTGGTGGAGGAACGGCAGCTCGACCGCATCGGCGATCTGCTCGATCTGGTCGTCGAGGCCGCCGATGTCGGTGTAGGAGATGTCGGGGACCTCTTCGAGCAGCAGGTGCTCGACCTCCGGGCGGGGCAGCTTCTCGAGCAGGAGATTCGACCGGGTGTCGAGGCGCAGGTGGTCGCCCGCACGGATATGGGTGCCGCGGATCGCGTCGGCGAGTTCGCACACCCGCTCCTCGTCGGCCCGGCCGACGACCACGATGCGGATGCCGTCGTCCATGACTTCCTTGACGGTGACCACCTCGCCGGTGATCTCCGGCGTCCGCGCCATCACGACGTTGTAGCTCTCGTTCAGTACGACCTCGGCGCCGCGGTCGAGCAGTTCGTGGTCGATGTCGGGGTGCAGTGCAACGCGCATCTTGCGGCCGCTGGTGAGGATGTCGACGGTGTCGTCGTCGTTCTTGCCGACCACCACGCCGTACGCCGAGGGTGGTTGGGACAACTTGTCGACCTCGTCGCGCAGGGTCGCGATGTGCTCGCGCGCCTCGCGCAGGGTGTAGGAGAGCTTCTCGTTCTGACCGACGGCAGCAGCGAGCTGCCCCTTGGTCTCCAGGAGTCGCTCCTCCAACGAATGCACTCGTTTCGGTGCGTCGGCGAGCCGCGCCCGTAGGTGCGCGATCTCGTCGTGGAGGGCAGCGAGCTCGTCGCTGTCGGCCGCTCCGGCTTCGTTGGTCGACCGGGGATCGTCCGCAGAGGTTGCCATGGGCCGAATGTACACGCCACTGCGGGAATCGTCTTTGCACGTCGGTGCCCGTGTAAACTTTCCGTCACTGGACAACCCCCACTCAACGAGGAGCCCCACTGACATGAAGGTCTGGATCGACCAGGATCTGTGCACCGGCGACGGCCTGTGCGAGGAGATCGCCCCCGACGTCTTCACCCTGCTCGACGACGGCCTTGCCTATGTCGTCGAGAGCGGAAAGATCTTCGCCGAGGCCAAGGGCAATCCCCAGGGAGCCGAGGGCCTCGCCGAGATCCCCGACGGCCAGCTCGAAGCCGTGATCGAATCCGCCGAGGAGTGCCCCGGCGAGTGCATTTACATCGAACCCTGATCACCGTTCTCCGCTGACCACTGCGGGGCCCCGGACGATGTTTCGTCCGGGGCCCCGCCGCGTCAGCCGGCCCGTCGGCGGGACGTCAGTGGACGGTGACCGACTCGGGTGCGGACTGCTCCTCGGGCGGTGCTTCGCTGATCCCGAATCGCTCGTGGATCCGACGCAGCGGGGCCGGTGCCCACCAGTTCCAGTCGCCGGCCAGCTTCATCAACGCTGGCACCAGCAACGAGCGGACGATGAAGGCATCGACCAGCACGGCCACGGCGAGTCCGAGACCGAAGAGCTTGATGAAGGTCACCCCCGAGGTCGCGAACGCGAAGAACGTGATCGACAGCAGGAGGGCTGCCGCTGTCACCAGGCGTCCGGTTCGCTCCAGGCCAAGCACGACGGCGAGGTCGTTGTCGCCGGTGAGGTCGTACTCCTCCTTGATCCGCGACAGCAGGAAGACCTCGTAGTCCATGCTCAATCCGAACGCCACACAGAACATCAGGATCGGCATCGAGATGTCGGTCAGCCCGGTTGCGGTGAAGCCGAGCAGGTCGGCGCCGTTGCCCTCCTGGAATACCCAGACCATCAATCCGAACGTTGCGGTGAGGCTCAGGGCGTTGAGCACGATCGCCTTGACGGGCACGAGCAGTGACCCGAACATCAGGAACAGCAGCACGAACGTCGCGACGACGATGATGCCAGCGGCGTACGGGACGAGGGAGAAGATCGCCGACTTCGAGTCGACCAGCCCAGCCGATGCGCCTCCGACGAGCGTCTCGGCGAATGGTGCGTCGAGTGCGCGGACCTCGCCGATCATGCGCTCCGCCTCCGGCGAGATCGGTTCGATATCTGGCACGACGTTGAACCAGGTGGCCTGTCCGGAGACCGAGGCCGCCGGATCGAACTGGACGAGTGCCGGATCGACGAGCACATTGGCACCGTCGACGAATCGTCCGACAGCGCTGTCGACGCGAGCCACGCCGGGAACCTGTGAGACCGAAGTGGCGTAGTCGGCGATCGACGCTTCGTCCACACCGCCGGTGGCCACGATTGCGAATGCGTCACCCTCGGACGAGTCGAAGTCGTTGCGGAGGATGTCGGACTGCTGGCGGACCTCGGTCGACTCGGGAAGGACCCTGTCGTCGGGCACGCCCCACTCCACGCCGAGAAACGGCACGCCGAGCGCAAGGAGGAGCGTGACCCCCGCGATCGCCACCGCACCGGGGCGGCGCATCACCCCGGTGGCGACGCGGTGCCAGATGCCGTCACCGACCCGCACGTCGCGACGGTGGAACAGCTTGAGTGAGTCGACGCGTGGGCCGAGCACGGCCAACAGCGCCGGCAGGGACACCACCGAGATGACCATCGCCACGACGACGACACCGATGCCGCCGTAGGCGAACGACCGCAGGAAGTAGAGCGGGAAGATCAACAGCGCGCTCAGTGAGATCGCCACGGTGATCGCGCTGAATGCCACCGTTCGCCCGGCGGTCTCGACCGTCCGCACGATTGCATCGTCGACGCTCCGGCCCCGGGCGCGTTCCTCGCGGAAGCGACTGACGATGAAGAGCGAGTAGTCGATCGCCAGGCCGAGGCCGAGTGCGGTGACGAGATTGATCGAGAAGATCGAGACGTCGGTGAATTGCGTGACGGTCCACAGCACCATGAACGCCCCGAACACCGAGACCGCTCCGACGAGCACGGGCAGCCCCGCGGCCACGACGCCGCCGAACACGAACAGCAGCAACAGCAGGGTCAGCGGGACGGCGATCGTCTCGGCGCGGACGAGGTCGCCTTCGATCGTCTCGCCGATCGCCGCGAAGACGGGCTCCGGACCGGCGAGGCCAACGGTGATGCCGTCACGTTCGAGTCCGGCGAACTCCTCGAGGACCGTCTCGATCGTCTCGACGCGGGCCGGGTCCTCCTCGGCTCCGGGGAAGCGCATCAGGATCAGTGCCCGATCACCCTCGGTCGATCGCAGAGGTGGGGGCGAGCCCAGCGTCCAGTACGACGCGACGTCGTCGGCGCCGTCGATGGCGGCGAACTCCTCGGTCAGCTCGGTGCCCGAAGCGACGACGTCCGGTGCGTCGACGTCGCCGTCGACGGCCGTGACGATCGCGACGACATCGGAGCTCCCGGTGTCGAACTCCTCGTCGAGGCGCTCGATCGCACGAGTCGATTCCGAGCTCGGGTCGTCGAAGCCACCATTCGTCAGCTCGGCGAAGACGCCCGAGCCCAGCACGATGGCGACGACGAGGCCGAGCAGGGTGGTGATGAGCACCGTCCGCGGGCGGCGGACGACAACGTGACCGAGTCTGGTGAACATGGAAGCTCCTTCCGGGAGGCCGGCGTCGCGGCGTAGGTTGACAGATGTTACGTGTACGGATGTCAACCAATCATGGAAGTGAACAGATGTCAACCGATATGATCGTGACCGTGGCCACACCGACCGCCTCCCGGCAGCGCTCCGCTCGCGGCGATGGCGACCGACTGCGCATCGAACTCCTCGTCGCCGCGGCCGATCTGATCGGTGCGCACGGCGAGATGGAGTCGGTGTCGCTGCGCGCCGTGGCCCGGCGCGCCGGGGTGTCCCCCACCGCCGTCTACCGCCATTTCGACGACCACATCGAGCTGCTCCGCTCTGCCGTGGACCACTGCTGGTCGACGTTCTACGAGCAGCTTCGTACGGCACACGACAGCAGCGACGACCCGTTCATGGCGTTCCGCGCAATGGGCGACGCCTACATCGCCTACGCCCTCGCCCACCCTGGTCAGTATCGAGTGCTCTTCTCCGACAAGGTCGACCTGGGCGACGGTGACTCACCAGGCGGGCTGGCTGCCTTCCAGCTGCTCGTCGACGCCGTGTCCAGGATGTTGGCGGTCCATGGCGACGACCGCGACGCGTTCTTCGTTGCCGTGCAGGTGCACACCTGGATCCACGGGATCGTCGACCTGTGCGGGTCACATCCGTCGATGCCGTGGCCCGACACTGCTCAGCTGCTCGACGGTCTCGGCGACGCACTTCGACTGAACCCACCGGGCTGATCGACAACCGCGACGTCGTGGTGTTCGCTTCCGGCAGGATTCGTTTCAGTCGGACGCCACCCAGGCGATCGCGTCGTCTCGCCGATCCAGCGGGAAGACCTCGAATTCGCCGGGAATCATCCAGCCAAGCGCGCCCGCGACGTGCCGGATCCAGTCGGCGTCACTGACGATGGCGGCGCGATGCCACGTGCCATGACGGTCGAGACCGAGCTTCGCGTCCTGCAACGCGGCACCGGCGCTGTAGCCCTCGAACCGCTCGCCGAGCACGTAGACGAGACGCAGCGGCCCGTCAATCGCATCGAGCGCCGGGATCAAGGTCTGCTCGTAGTCCGCAGAGTGGATGGTCCCGACTGCTTCGAATCCGACCACACCGTCGGGCAGTCCGGCGAGTACTTCCAACATTGATGGCTCCCATCTGTCGACCAGTACGGTACGTCAGCTCGGGTTGCGACCGAGGAAGCGGGCAACACTCAAGAACGCCGTGTGGGCGACCATGCGGTGATCGGGCCGCACGGCCTGGCCCTCGATGTGCCAGCCGCGGTGCAGGACCTCGATCGTGCGAGCGTCGATCCACTTGCCCTTCAGTGCCTCACGCACCTGCACGGCCTGCGTGATCGACGGGGTGTAGGCCAACAGCAGCCCACCGGGTTGCAGCACCCCCTCGGCGTTCGAGACCACGTTCCACGGCTCGGGCAGGTCGAGCACCACCCGGTCGAACATCCCGAGCGCGGGGTCGATGCCGTCGTAGCTGTCGGCGATGTGGACCTCGTAGCGGTCGAGCGCGGCGGCGCCGAGGAAGCTCTCGACGTTCTTCTTCGCCCGGTTCGCGAAGTCCTCGCGGATCTCGTAGCCGACGATGTCGGCGCCATAGCGCAGCATCGTCATCGACAGCGCCCCCGAGCCGATCCCGGTCTCGAACACACGCACACCCGGCCCGATGTCGGCGAGCATGCAGATCGGCGCGAGATCCTTCGGGTAGATCACCTGGGCGCCACGCGGCATCTCCACGACGAAGTCCTCGAGCGTCGGGCGCAGCACGGTGTATTCGGAGCCCTTCGTCGAGCGCACCACGACGCCCTCTCGCTGGCCGACCACGTCGTGATGCGCCACGAAGCCGTTGTGGCTGTGGAACTCGCCGCCCTCGACGAGATCGATCAGGTAGCGCCGCTTCTTGGAATCGAGCAGCAACGCCTTCTCACCCGTCGTGAACACACCGGTCATCGTCGTCTCCCACGCGTCAACACCATCTCGACCGGCACGGGTTCGTGCGCGCTCGACTTCTCCACCAATCTGCAGAACGCACAGACCTCGCCGGTCGTCGGCGAACCGCACCGCTCACACCCGTTCAGGTCCCCCGCCGCGGCGGCTGACTTCCCGGCGAGCAACGGCGCCATCCGCTCGAGGAAGCCGAGGTAGAACGATGCCTTCGCCCCGGGCGATTTCGCCTCGACGGCGTTCAGCGATTCCTTGTACGAGAGGTGACGGTTGCCGGCCGCAATCGGGCACTCCTCGACCACGTAGTCGATCCCGCGGACGAGACACCAGGCAGCCATCTCGCGTTCGGTCAACCGGATCAGCGGCTTCACCTTCTTGGGGAACCCGTTCGCCGCCGGCAGCACCGGCATCTGGCGGGCGAGGTAGTCGATGTCCCATCGCAGCGTGTTGCCGAACAGCACCGCTGCCTCGTCGTCGAGGTTGTGCCCGGTGACGACGACGTCGTAGCCGCCGTCGAGCGCTGCCTGATCGAACAGGCGCCGCTTCGAGAGCCCGCAGGCCGAGCACGGCACTCGACCGGTCGCGCGTGCCGCGGTCGGTACGTCGTAGCCGTACTCGTTGCGCAGGTCGATCGTGAGAAGGTGCAGGCCGCGTTCTTCGGCGAAGCGCTGGACGTATCCGCCGCTGTCGGTGGAGTACTCGCCGATCCCGAGACCGATGTACAGGCCGTCGGCCCGGTAGCCGGCCTCGATCAGCATGTCCCACACGGCGAGTGAGTCCTTGCCACCGCTGACCGCGACGAGGATCCGGTCGTCGGGCGACAGCATGTCGAAGTCCTCGATCGCCTTGGCCATTTGGCGTCGACAGAGCTGCTGCAGATGCTCCGCGCAGAACTTGGCGTTGTGGCGTGGCAGATCGATGACGGCCGGCCCCTTGCAGACCCGGCACTTGCTCCCGACGGCGATCATCGCGCGGGCTGGGCCATCAAGCGCCGCCCGAGATCACGGGCCGGACCTCGATCTGGTCATCATCGCCGAGCACGGCGTCGCCGGGCACCAGGGTGCCGTTGCAGATCACCAGGTGTGCCTCGCGGCTGAGATGGAGCTCGTCGAGCAACCGATCGACCGATCGCGGACCGGCGAACTCGACCTCTCGTCGCGGGTTGCGCAGCAGGACCTTCACGACCTGCGGCGAGCCTCGACGCTCGCGACCGCTTCGGCCTCGAGGCGACGCAACTCGGCGCGCCGTTCGCGGCGACTCAACTGCAGATTCGGCTCCATGGCGTGCACGGTGACGCGATGACCGGGGCCGATGCGTTCGACGGCGAGGCGTTCGGGGGTCTTCTTGACCGCCGTCTTGTACAGCTCCTGTCCCAGCAGGAGGACCCCGATGATCCGCCATGTGGGGTTTCCCAGGATCAATCCCTGGCGCAGGGCACTCCGTCGCACGTACACACCCTGACCGACCATCAGCATGGCGATGGGACGCAGGACCGGGTTCCCACCGAGGACGCCCCGCTTGACGATCTGAGAACGAAGGATGACCTTCGGTCGGAGCGCGTACGGAAGCAGCGCCATCAGATTCGTCGGATCTCGACGACGGCGCTGCGCTTCTTACCAGAGCGTCTGCCGAGCAGGAAGAAGATCACGAGCAGGACCATGCCGCCGGCTGCGGCAGTCGTGGCGATGGTCGATTTCTTGTCGTCGACCCTGCCCTGGACGTCGCCTTGGAGCGCCTTGAGACGGTTCTCGATGTCCTGTGGCGTGATCTTGGTGGTCGTGGTGGGCGCAGTCTTGGTCTTCTTGGCCATGACGCAGGCTCCTTACTTGGGTTCCTTGTGGAGGGTCGCCTTCTTGATGCGCATCAGCGTGATTGCCAGCACGATCACGGCGACGATCAGGACGATCAGGTACGAGAGCCACGACAGGCTGCCGGTCGCCGATCGCTCCCATTCGGTCTGCAGCAGCCGGAGAAGTCCGATCAGGACGAGTACCAGGCCCAGGCCGAGCGACACGGCGGCAGCGAAGCCCCATCCGAGCCAGGCTCCTGCGCCCTTGAGCGGTCCGAGCGTCTCCTGCTTGGCGTAGTCCTTGACGTAGTCGATGATCTCGCCGACGGATGCTTGCTCGGCCTCTTGCGCCTTCTCGCGCTGTCGGGCGAGACGCTGTTCGAGATCACTGGTGTCTGACACGGTCATCGTTTCTATCACGAAGATGGGTCGGTTGCAGCGGACGACGGTCCCGAGCACCAGGCCCGGCGCACCCCCAACGATGGGCCGATGACATCACGAGAGTCGGAACTTCAGCATGGCTTCGACGTCGTCGAGAATTGCGTCGAGCAGATCGAGACGTTGCGACGGCCCGGGCGCGGCGAGGAGCCGGAAACGGTCTGCAGGTCCGATCGGGGCAAGCGTTGCGAGGTGGTACGTGGCCAGCAGCGGGTCGTCGGAGATCTCGTCGTCGCCGGAGTCGACCGGCAATTCGCCGAGCTCTCCCCCGCCGATCGTCGGGTCCGTGTGCTCGGCGACTCGGGCAGCGAGCGCACGTGCGGCCCGGACCCGGGCATGCGACGCTGCGACGTGGACCGCCAGCCCGGGTGCGTCGGGGTCCTCGTCGGGCCAGTCGTCGACGTCGGCGATCGGATAGGGGTCGTCGGGCAGCCAGGCGTTGATGCGGATGCGGCGTGTGCCGACTGCGACGAGGGCGTACCGGTTCTCGTCGATCGCGTCGACCTGCAGCATCTGGGCGACCGTTCCCACCATCACCCGATCGTCACCGCCACCGGTCTCCCAACCGTGGGAGATCAGCGCCTGTCCGAACTCGGGCTCGCCGTCGACGCGCAGGCAGTCTCGGACCATGTCGCGGTAGCGGGGCTCGAACACGTGGAGCGGCAAGAGACCGCCGGGCAGGAGCACCGACCCCAGTGGGAACATCGGCATCACCGCCATCAGCGCGGTCCGAGCAGTGCGATGTCCGGAGCGGTCGGGTACGCCGCAAGTCGTTCCGCGAGCGCCGACCAGTAGCCGACGTATCCATCGGTCGTGACGTAGCCGGGCCCGTTCAGCACCAGCGCGAACTCGAGCAGGTCGCCGTTGGCTGCTTCGAGCGAGCCAGCGAGTGCCTTGACCTCGGGCGGGTCGGCGTCGGCGGGCGGGTTGGTGAGCGTGCCGGTCTTGGCGACCAGCCGCCCCTCGACAGGGCTGCCGAGGAACTCGTCGATCAGTGTCCCACTGCGACCGGCAATCGCCAGACCCTCGACAGCGGGTGTGTCGGCGAGGTGGTCCAGCACGCCCACCAGCGTGTCACAGGTCAGCCGATTGTTCACACTCAGCCCAGAACCGTCCGCGAGCACCACGTTCTCCATCGGTACGCCCCATGATCGGACCGTGGTGTCGAGCACCCGGAGCCCGGCCGTGGTCGTTCCTTCGCCCGCACCGACGAGCCCGATCTCCTTCACCAGCATCTCGGCGGTGTCGTTGTCGCTGCGCGTCATCATGTCGGCAACGATGCTCGGCAGGGGCGCCGACTCCGTCGAAGCGAGCACGGGCGTCCCGGGCTCGACGGCGCCCGACTGCCAGCCGTTGGACACCGACACGCCGCGTTCGCCCAGCAGCCGGGCGAACTCACGTGCTGCCGCCTCGCCCGGATCGGTTTGGCGACCCGAACGTCCGACGGTCTGGCCGTCGTTGACGACCAGACCGCCGATCGGGCCGGCGTCGACGTAGGCGACGCCGGCGGCCCACGTGGGGTTCACGTATTGATCGTCGTAACGCGTGGCGTCACCGACGACCGCGCCGCGGATGTTCGTGATCCCTGCACCGGCGACCGCGTCGGCCAGCACGTCGAGCGACGTGGTCGCCGCAGCGCTGGGAGCGTCGTCGTCGAGGGGGAAGCCCCCGGCGACCAGCAGGGGATCACCGCCACCGACCAGATGAACGTCACCTTCGATGACGCCGTCGACGGCGGGCGACGCTGCAACCGAGGTCGTGAAGCGGTGGTCCGCCCCGAGCACCTCGATCGCTGCGCCTGCGATCAACAGCTTGTTGGTACTGGCCGGGATCACGGCGACATCGCCATTCCAGGAACCGGCCGGGCGGCCATCGACCGAGACCGCCAGACACGATCGATCGTCGACGAACACCGCGAGTTGTTCCATGGCAGTCGCCAATTCGTTGTCGGCACCGAGACTGGCGAGTGCTGCCGGGATCCGACGATAGGTGACCATCGACGTCGTCAGTGCCGGAGTCGGCTCCGCTCCCAGTGCGGCTGGCGGCGGCTCGAACTCCGCGCTCTGCGCTGCCGCCTCGTGTTGGTCGGCTTGGGCATCGCTCCAGACGAGGAGCGTTGCGAGCGCGGCAGCGGGCACGAGTGCCATCACGATCAGCCCGACGACTGGGCCGCGGCGGTACCGCACCGGTACGACCGGTGCGGGGACAGCCTCGACAGGAGACACGTCGTCCTGGCTCATCGTGGACCCACGTCGGCGGGCGACGCCCCCGCAGGATACGTGTCGAGAGCGTCGGCGAGCGCCTCCCACACCGGGCGGTACTCGCTCTGGTCCGAGATCGTCGGTCCGTTGAGGATCAGCACGTACTCGACGGCGCTGCCGCCCTCGACGGGCAGGAAGCCGGCCAGTGCCTTCACGGCAGGAGGATCGACGTTGAACGGCGGGTTGTTGAGGGTTCCGGTCTTGCCCCGCAGGCGTCCTGCGACGGGGTGATCGACGAACGCGGTGGCCAAGGTGCCGGTCTGGCCGGCGACCGGCAGTCCTTGCCCAACTGGCGAATCGAAGCCGCTTCGCTGGAGCACCGTCAAGATCGCGTCGCACGTGAGGCGGTTGTCGAGGCTCAGGCCCGACCCATCGACCAGCACGACCTGCGTGACGTCGACGCCCCACTCGACCAGTTGCTCGCGGACCACGCCGAGTCCTGCCTCCCGCGTCCCCGGTGCGCCGATCGTGAATCCGAGTTCCTTGACCATCATCTCCGCGGTGTTGTTGTCGCTGTTGCCGAGCATCTCGGCGACCACGTCCGACAGCGGCGCCGAGTCGATCGACGCCACCACGACGGCATCGGCGGGGGCTGTCCCCGCTGACGCCGACTCGCCAACGGTGACACCACGCGCCTCGAGCAGCAGGGTGAACTCGCGGGCGGCCGCCTCGTTCGGATCGTTGCCCCGCAGCGGATCGCCCAGTACCCGTGAGTCGTTCGCCATCAGCGCGTCGTAGGGACCACCCTCCAGCCCTGCTACCCCCTCGCCCCATCCCGGCGCGAAGAACTCGTCGTCGTAGCGGCTGCCGTCGCCGACGATCGAGCCGGCGATCCCGGTCACGCCTGCAGCGACGACACGATCGGCGAGGGCGTCGAACGACGTCGGCGAGGTGACCGGGTTGAGTTCGAGGTTCGACGCCGGATACCAGTCCGACGACAGCAACGGGTCGCCGCCACCGATCAGATACAGATCGCCGTCGATCACGCCGGCGACGGGCTCCGACGCCGCAGCGACGGACGTGGTGTACCGGAAGTCGTCGCCGAGGCGTTCGAGCGCTGCTGCGGCAACCGGGATCTTCTGGTTGCTGGCAGGGATCACTGCGATGTCCGCGTTGCGCGCGCCGATCGGCTCACCGTCGATCGAGATGGCGCCGCACGAGCGGTCGTTCACCGAGGCGAGGAACGGGCTCACCTCGCTCGCGAAGGCGTCGGTGTTGAGCTCACGGGAGATGATCGTCGGCAGTCGACGCAACGATGTGACACCCGTCGTCAGCGCGGGCGTCGGTGTCGGCACCGCTACCGCCGGGTCGACAGGTGGCGCCGGCTGGTTGCCGTCGTCCTGACTCGCCGACCACGAGCGCAGCGCCGTCAGCGCGATCACCGGCACCACGGCGACGACGATCAGGACGATCCACGGGCCGGGTCCCCGACCGCGCGTGGGCGGTCGGCGGGGCGGGCGTCGTTCGTTCACCGGTGGTGTGCCTCGCGGAACGATGCGTAGCGGATGAGGTGACCGAGCGCGGTCACGGCCTGTCCTCCACTCGGGTAGCAGAGCCGACCGAGGCGACGCACGGTTGCGGGTCCGGCATTGTCCGGGTCGGCGACGGCGAGTTCGGTGGCGACCAGGATCGGCTTGCCGGTCGCCACACTCAGCTCGTGGGCCGCCTCCGCGAAGCGCTCGTCCTGACGCTGGTGATACGCGACGATCCGCTCGAGTCCGTGGTCGGGATAGAACCGCCCCTCGCGCATCATTCGTGCCTGGTTGCTCTGGATCCCGATGCCGAGGTAGATCACCGCGTCGACGTCGGGATGCTCCGCGATCAGCGCCATCACCTCGGGAATGGTGTCGCGCACCTCGCCGCCGGCGCAGTCGACCGGGTTGTTGCGGCTCCAGCGTGGCGGCAGCTTGGTGTCGATTGCGGCCTGAAGATCGTCGGGCAGATCCATCAGCACGATGTCGGGATCGCGGGTGATCGCATCCGCGGTGACCACACCCCAGCCCCCGGCGGTAGTGAGCACGATCGTGTTCGGCCCCTTCGGGAGCGGCTGCGTCGCGAACGTCGCAGCGGCCTCGAACGCCTCGGTCACGGTGGCGGCACGCGTGATCCCCGCGGCGCGACATTCGCCGTCGAACACCTTGTCGTTCGCGGCGAGAGCGCCGGTGTGGCTGGCAGCCGCCTGCGCTCCTCCTTCGGTGGCTCCACCCTTGACGAGCACGAGCGGCTTGCGGGCAGCGGCACCCGCGAGGCGGTCCATCAGACCCCGCCCGTCCACGATGCCCTCGACGTAGGCGAGCCCGACCGAGGTCGCCGGGTCGTCGGCGTACCAGTCGAGATAGTCGGCAACCGTCACCGCGGCGGCGTTGCCCGCCGACACCGCACGGCTGATCCCGACACCGCTCGCCCGCGACAGGTTCATGAAGCTCGAGACGAAGTTGCCGCTCTGGCTGGCGACGCCGATGCCACCTGCCGGTGGGTACGGGGCAACGATCTGGGCGCACAGGTTCGATGGGGTGCTGACCACTCCCTGGCCGTTCGGTCCGGCGAGCAGGATGCCGAGCTCGTCGGCGAGCGCGACGAGCTCGTCCTCGGCCTGCTGTCCCGCGTCACCGGCCTCGCCGTAGCCGGCCGACGTGAGGAACGCAGCGCGGATCCCCTTGGCTGCGCACGCTCGGAGCAGATCGGGATTCGCTGCGGCGGGCGTGCAGACGAACACGAGATCGATCGCGTCGTCGGGCAGGTCAGCGATGTCGGCCACCGTCCGGATGCCGAGCACCTCCTCGCCCTTGAGGTTGGTGCCGTACACGCCACCCTCGTACCCGCTGGCGAGCAGATTGTGCAGCGACACGAAGCCGAACTTGCCTGGATGTGTGGACGCGCCGGTGACCAGCACGCCCTTGGGGTCGAACAACGCGCGGAACTGCTCGTCGGTGGGGCGCGGCCGGGCCGTGCGGCGCTGTGTGTCGGTGGACGAGCCCAGTTCGACGAGGCCGTCGACGGCAACGACCGATCCGTCGGGCTGGACGATCAGCGGGTTGATGTCGACACTCGCCACATCCGTTCGTTCCGCAGCAAGACGGCCCAGTCCGACGATGACCTCGACGAGCTGGGAGCGGTCGATCGCGGCCTCGCCGCGGAATGCGCCGAGCAGCTTCTGCGTCGCGAGGTCGTCGATCATCTCCGATGCCGTGATCGCGTCGACCGGAGCGGGTCGGAACACGACGTCGGCGACCGCTTCGGCGAGGATGCCGCCGACGCCGAGCATCACCGTCGGGCCGAACTGCGGATCGCGCACCACACCGGCGATCAACTCGCGGTTGCCGGAGATCATCGGTGCGATCAGCACGGAGACATCGCCGTCGGCCGGCGTGGCTGCGGCGAGCAGCTCGGCGGCGGCTTCCTCGACGGCCGGCCGGCCGGTCAGCCGGAGCTTCACCAGCCCGCGTTCGGTCTTGTGCGCGATCGCGTCGCCGTTCAGCTTGGCCACGACGGGGTAGCCGAGCTCGTCAGCCGCCGCTCCGGCGGCCGTCGCATCGACGACGACTCGTTCGGCAGCGATCGGGACGCCGTAGTCGGCCAGGAGTGCCTTGGAGTCTCGCTCGGACAGCGTCGTGTGCGCGTCGGGGCCGTCGGGAGTCGTCTGTGGGGTCGCCATGCAGCTCCCAAGGTACCCCTGACCAGGCGCTCCAGCGTGGTCACGGCCCCCAGGACCACCCCGTGCGATGAGCGAAAAGCCGCGATCCGGTCGGCTCGCTCATCGCTGGCGGGACGTCGGAGGACCAGGCCTGGTGGTGGATCAGGCCGGGGCGGGTGACACGTTGTAGGTCAGGACGCTGCGGGCGATCAGGCGACCGCTGGTGGCGCCGAGCGCCTCGCTCTCGCAGAACACGACCGTGCGCCCGCGCTTGGTCACCCAGCCCTCGGCCACGACGTCTTCGTCCTTGACCGCACCGATGAACTGCACGTGCAGATCGACGGTGGAGTACCGGTCGCGTGGACCGAGCATCGAGCCGACGGCAGGCACGAGCACGGCGTCCATCAGCGAGGCGATCGCACCCCCGTGTACGAGGCCGCCGGGCTGCAACAGTTCGGCCTTGAACGGCATCCTCATGCGGCAGTAGTCGATGCGCACGTCCTCGACGTCGAGGCCCAGGAGCATCGGGAAGAAGACCGTCTCGGACTTGCCGAACTTCGCCCAGCGGGCGGCTGCATCGTCGGGGAGCGGTTCGTACCGATCGGCTCGGGTCATCGTGGAATCATGTCGGCATCAGCGCCGCATGGAAGAACTCGATGATGTGCTCGCTGCGACGCTCGAGCGCGGCCGGTGCGAGCGGGTCTTCGTCGAGTAGGCCCTCGAGGAACGGTGCGTCGGAGAAGTAGCTGAGCAGCGCGCCGTAGCCGGTGAGCAGCAACTGCTGCGGATTCTGGTGGCGGAAGACGCCGGCATCCATCTCGCGGCCGAGGTAGTCGGCGGCCTGGTCGAACATCGGCCGCAGCACCGCGGCGAGGTCGATGCCGAGGTGCGAACCACCGTCGATCGCCTCGCGGCGCATCAGTGTGACGTAGCTGGGGTTGTCGGCGAAGTACCCGAACCCGGCGCGCAGGACCTGCTCGACCTTCGGCCATCCCGTTGCGGTGGACTCGATCGCACCGGCCAGGCGCGAGAACCAGTCGGACAGGAGCCGTTCGAACACCTCGCCGTACAGCGTCTCCTTCGACGCGAAGTGGTGCAGGAGGCTCGGCCGCCGGATACCGACCTCGGCGGCGATGTCGTTCAGCGACGTTCCGCTGTAACCGGCGAGGGCGAAACACGACAGCGCTGCGTCGAGGATCTGATCGCGTGTGGATCGACCCCCGACGGGCGCTTCGATGACGAGCCCGTTCACTTCGACTGCAGCACCCGCGTCCGACATGGTGTCGGCGACGCTACAGCCGTTGCGGGCGGCAGTGATCAGGCCGGCGGGTAGACGCCCATCTGCTTGGCCTTGTCGGTCTGCCAGAAGATGTCGGCGATCTCGTCGATGTAGGCGACGAGCTGCTCGCCAACGGCAGGATCCATCGACTTCTTGGCCTCGCCGGCCTGGTGGATCGCCTTCCAGAAGAGCTCGTGCAGCTGCGGGAACGCAGCGAAGTGGTCGGGGGCGAAGAAGTCGGCCCACAGCACCATCAGATGGTGCTTGGTCTCCTCCGCGCGCGCCTCTTTGATCGAGATGCAGCGGGCGCGGAACACCTCGTCGTCGGACTCGGCGTACTTCTTGGCGGTCTTGACCACCGACAGCGCCTCGATCTTGGCCTGGGCCGGGTCGTACACCCCGCAGTAGAGGTCGCAGTGGGCGTGGGCGACGGTGGCCGAAGCGAACAACTTGGCGAACATGATGGCTCCTCAGAGTGCAGTGGTGGGGTGTGCAGTGCAGACGATTCCCTCGGGGACGTCGTGTCGAAACATACACTCCGCAGCCGTGCAGGTGCCCATGCCACGTCGATTTCGGGTGGCGGATCGGTCGATGGAGCCAACGCTCGTCGACGGCCAGGGCCTCGTTGCGGTCCGGTCGGGATCGGCGAGCGTCGGCCAGCTGCGCTGCCTCGAGCACCCCGATCGACCGGGCTTCTGGCTCGTCAAACGGGTGTCGGAGGTGCACGGTGACGGCACGATGTCGGTGCTGTCGGACAACCGGGAAGCAACGATCGCCGACTCGCGCTCGTTCGGGGCCGTACCGATCGCCGGGTCGTACCGCGTGGTGCTGCGAGTCCCCCGCCGCCTCATGTGACCGTACCCTTGGGCGCCATGCAGATCGTCTCCGCACTGTTCGTCGAGAACTTCGAGATGCGTCAGGCTTCCGGCCCGTCGACGCGCATCGACCTGACCGGCGTGATGTTCTCCCAGGCGGCACCCGAGCCGGTTCCGGTCACGATCACGCCGCACCTGATCGGGCTGATCTTCTGCCCGGAGAGCGAGGACGGATCCGGCGTGTTCGAGGTGGTGTTCCGTCGTGGCGTCGACGAGGCCAGCGAACAGGTCGCCCGAAACGTCAGCCCCTTCACGGTCGAGCCCGGCAAGTTCACGTACCGGCTGGTGCGCGGCGAGCTCGAGTTCGCCGACTACGGCCAGGTGTTCGCCCACTGCCGCATCGACCACGGCCCGTGGCACATCGTGCCGTTCACCCTCCTCCCGCCCGCCTGACGAATGCAGCAGGGGGTCCCCCACCCCCTGCTGCATTCCGGGTTGGTTCCGATCCTGAGGCGGTCGGGTACTGTCGGCCGCGTGTCGTTGACCGAGGAACAGGACCAGCTCGCCGTCTCACTCATCCGGGGGATGGCGATGGACGGCCCGCTCGCCGCCAACAGCGGGCACCAGGGCACCGCCATGGCGCTCGCCCCGCTCGGCCACGTGCTCTACAGCCGGGTGATGAAGCACGATCCTGCCGATCCAACGTGGCCGGATCGTGACCGGTTCGTGTTGTCCAACGGACACGCATCGATCCTGCAGTACTCGCTGCTCTTCCTGTCCGGATACGGCCTCGAACTCGATGACCTGAAGAGCTTCCGCCAGTGGGATTCCGCAACTCCCGGACACCCCGAGGCCGGACACACCGCGGGGGTCGAGGTGACGACCGGACCACTCGGCCAGGGCTTCGCCAATGCGGTCGGCATGGCGATGGCCGAGGAGAACCTGGGGGCCCGTTTCGGTGCCGAGGCACAGGACCACTTCACGTTCGTGATCGCCGGTGATGGCTGCCTGATGGAGGGCATCAGCCACGAAGCCGCGTCGCTGGCCGGTCATCTCGGGCTCGGCAAGTTGATCTGCGTGTTCGACGACAACCTGATCACGATCGACGGCCCCACCAGCATGTCGACCGGCGACGACACCGCCATGCGGTTCCGTTCCTATGGCTGGGACGTCGTCGAACTGGGCGAGATGGCCGATGACCTCGACGGTCTCGAAGCAGCACTCGAGGCCGCCAAGGCGCAGACCGACAAGCCCTCGTTGCTGATTCTGCGCTCTCACATCGGCGAGCCCTCCCCGGATCACACCGACACGAACGAAGCCCACGGCAACCCATTCACCGCCGACGACGTCACCCGAACCAAGGACGTCATGGGGATCCCCGACGAGCTGTTCTGGGCCCCCGATGACCTGGTCGCGGCGTACCGCATCGGCGTCGCCGAACGTGGTGCCGAAGCGCGAGCGGCCTGGGCGACGGCCAGCGCCACCGTGACGTCGACGTCCGAGTGGCAAGCAGCGTGGGCGCGAGGCGGCGTCGACGGTTGGGACGCCGATCTCCCGGCGTACGAACTCGGCGAGTCGGTCGCGACCCGCAAGGCGATCCAGAAGGCCCTCGACGCCACCTACGACCGGCTTCCGGGGTTGATCTCGGGTTCGGCCGATCTCACGGGCAGCAACGGAACCGGCCTCGCTCGTACCACGGCGTTCACGGCCGACGACCGCTCCGGTCGCTACGTCCACTACGGCGTCCGCGAGCACGCGATGGGTGCTGCGCTCGTCGGCATGGCCCTCCACGGAGGCACCCTGCCGATCAGCGGCACGTTCTTCGTGTTCTCCGACTACATGCGGCCCTCGATCCGCCTCGCAGCGCTCTCCAAGGCCAAGACGTGCTTCGTGTTCACGCACGACTCGGTCGGCGTCGGCGAGGACGGCCCCACCCACCAGCCGATCGAGCATCTCGCCGCGTTGCGAGCCATTCCGGGCCTGCACGTCGTGCGGCCCGCCGACGGCAACGAGACGATCCAGGCATGGGCCGACATCGTTCGCCACGACGGACCGTCGGCGTTGATCCTCAGCCGCCAGAACATCAGGGTGGTCACCGATGGCTCCGCGGTCGCTCGTGGCGCCGGCATCGTGACCGATTCCGACGGCGCACCCGAGGTCGTGCTCGTCGCCACCGGCAGCGAGGTCGAGGTCTGCGTCGACGCAGCCGTTCGCCTGCGAGCCGCTGGACGCAACATCCGCGTCGTCAGCCTGCCGAGCTGGGACCGCTTTGCGGCACAGGACGAGACGTTCCGCGACTCGATCATGCCCGCGGGTGTTGCGACCCTGTCGGTCGAGGCCGCCACGACGTTCGGCTGGGAACGCTGGTCCGACGACTCGATCGGCATCGACCGATTCGGTGCCAGCGCACCTGGCGAACTGGTCCTCGAACGGCTCGGCATCAACGTCGATCACGTCGTCGAGCGGGCTGTGGCCCTGCTCGACTGAGCGACGACGCTCCATCAACGAACACGCTCCCGAAAGGACGCCATGGCCGACAACCGGATCATCGCCCTCCACCAGGAACTGGGCCAGAGCGCCTGGCTCGACAACCTCAAGCGCGGCTACATCACCTCCGGACGGCTGGTGGAGATCCGTGACGGAGGCGTCCGAGGGCTCACGTCGAATCCGTCGATCTTCCAGAAGGCGATCCAGGACTCGTCCGACTACGACGAGCAGTTCGCCGAACTCCGTGCCGGCGGAGCGACGACGAACGACGCCTACTGGGCGATGGTGATCCGTGACATCCACAGCGCCTGCGACGTGTTCTCCAAGGTCTACGACCAGTCAAACGGCGTCGACGGCTACGTCAGCGTCGAAGTCGACCCCGGTCTCGCCCACGACGGTCCCGGAACCGAATCCGCGGCCCGCGAGCTCCACGAGCTGATCCGACGGCGAAACCTGATGGTCAAGATCCCCGGCACCGAGCAAGGACTTGCACCGATCCAGCAGATGATCGCCGAGGGGCGGTGCATCAACGTCACCTTGATCTTCAGCCTCGATCGTTACTCGAGGGTGATCGAGGCGTATCTCGCCGGCCTCGAACGCCTGGCGATGGACCCCGGCGCCGAACTCTCGTCGGTTGCGAGCGTGGCGAGCTTCTTCATCAGCCGCGTCGACTCCGAGGTCGACCATCGACTCGAGGCGATCGGATCCGACGAGGCGCTGGCGTTGCGTGGCACAGCGGCCGTTGCGCAGGGAAAGCTCGCCTACCAGCTGTTCCTCGACGCCTTCTCCGGTCCTCGTTGGGAAGTGCTCGCTGCACGCGGCGCGCGAGTCCAACGGCCACTGTGGGCATCGACGTCGACCAAGAACGACGCCTATCCGGACACGCTCTACGTCGATGAGCTGATCGGCCCCGACAGCGTCAACACGCTGCCCGAGGCGACGCTCGACGCGTTCGCCGACCACGGCACACTCGCCCGCCGGGTCGATGCCGATGTCGACGAGGCACGATCGGTGTGGCAGTCACTCGCGGAGGTCGGCGTCGACATGGACGACGTGGCCGCCCAACTCGAACGCGAAGGCGTTGCCAGCTTTGCCGCCGCCTTCGACGAACTGATCGCCGCGCTCGACGCGAAAGCCTCCACCCTCACCTGATCCCCACTCACCCCCGAGAAATCACGAAATTCGGAGCCGATGTTGCGCTCGGCGCAACGATCGCTCCGAATTTTCGGTGGTGAAGGGGATTGTCGGAGCGAGAGCCTCGGGTCACACCATCAGGTACCAGAAGTCAGACCTCGATCCAGCGGCGGGGGTAGCCCTGGGCACCGTTGGGGGCAACGGGTGCGGTCTCCTCGGTCTGGGGGACCCCGTCGCCGTCGACGGCACGTGACTCGATCATGTGTCGACCCGGCTCGAGTTGGAGCGTCACCATCCACTGTGCCCACGTGTCGTTCGAGGGCACGCCACCGAGGTGTGCCTCGATCCACTCGCCGCCGTCGGAACGCACCTGGACACGTGAGATCCCTCGGTGGATCGCCCACGCTACGCCCCCGACGATCACGTCGGTTGACGTCGGCCCTCGCCGGTCGGTGTCGATGCGCGACATCGTCTTGATCGGACCCTCTTTCGACCAACCGCGCGGAACCCAGTAGGCGTCGTAGTCCTCCCAGCGGGTGAGCTCGATCTGGGTGACCCACTTGGTGGCGGACACGTAGCCGTAGAGACCCGGAACGACCATGCGAACGGGATAGCCGTGGCGGGCCGGCAGGGGCTCGCCGTTCATCGCAATCGCCAGCATCGCATCGCGACCGTCCATCACGATCTCGGTCGGGGTGCCGGCGGTCCAGTCGTCGACAGAACGACTGACGATCTGTGTCGCCCCAGGCTGCACACCGGCCTCCTCGAGCACGTCCCGGAGCAGCACACCCTGCCAGAGCGCGTTGCCCACGAGGTCACCTCCGATCGGGTTCGACACGCACGACAGCGTGATGTAGCGCTCGATCTGAGGCCGAGCGAGCAGATCGTCGAAGGTCAGCTCCATCGGGTTGTCGACCATTCCGCCGATCTTCAGCCGCCACGAGTCCTTCGAGACCTGCGGCACCACCAGCGCCGTGTCGATGCGGTAGAAATCGGCGTTCGGGGTGACGAACGGATCGAGACCGTCGAGCGGAAGTTGCGCGTCGACGGGCAACACCGTCGCCGGTGTGTCGACGGGCGGCAGACTGAGCGCACTGCGTTCGCTGTTCACCTCGAAACGCTGCTGCAGCACACGGCCGACGCCGCCGGCGAGAACTGCGACCGACCCGATCCCGATCGCGCCACCCACGAACCGGCGCCGATCGACGCCCATCGGCTGGGCGACCGGCGGTGACGGGTCGGCACTGCTGGTCGACGACGTCGCCGGCCGGGGTGCGAGGTACAGGAGCACACCGACCGACACCGCCGTCCCGACGATCGTCGGCAGCAGCTTGATCAGCGTGGGTTCCGGACGTGTGAGCACCGCCCACGCGCCGATCACACCGGTGATGCACGTCAACGCCACCGCTGCGGCGCGTGCGCCCCGCATCGCCAGCACCCCGACGGCGATGCCGATGCCGAGCAACACGACAAGGGCGCCGAGGACCAGGACCACCTTGTCGTTGGTGCCGAAGGTCTCGATCGCCCAGTCCTTGAGCGGCCTCGGCACCCAGTCGATGAACACCTGCCCGACGGGCACCACAGGCGACGACGTTCGCTCGAACAGTCCGACGACGAGCTCGGCTGCAGCGAGGCCAGCGCCCATCACCACGAGGCCCAGCACCGGACCCATCCATCTGGGCCCGTACGATCGTTCGTCCATGGACCCAGGTGTATCCGACTCCACCCCTTCCCGAGCCCGATCGATCGTCACCGACCTCGGTGTTTCGGAGAATGTTCGACTCTCGGAAGAACTCGTTTCCGAAGCATTGGGACTCATCGCCGATCAGCCTGACACGCTCGATCTCAAGATCGCCACTGCAGCCCTCGCCGAGATGCGCGACGCCTACGCGATGTTCGCCCCCTACAAGGATCGCCGCAAGGTGTCGATCTTCGGCTCGGCGCGTATCGGTACCGACGACCCGCTCTACGGACTCACGGCTGCGCTGGCACGGGCGCTCTCCGAGCGTGGCTGGATGACGGTCACCGGCGCGGGACCCGGGATCATGCAGGCCGGCATGGAGGGCGCCGGACGAGAGATGTCGATCGGCGTCTCGATCCGGCTTCCGTTCGAGTCCGGGGCGAACTCGATCATCGCCGGCGACGACAAGCACGTCAGCATGAAGTACTTCTTCACCCGCAAGGTGATGCTGATCAAGGAGTCGCAGGCGTTCGTCTGTATGCCGGGCGGCTTCGGAACACTCGACGAGATGTTCGAACTGCTCACGCTCACCCAGACCGGCAAGGGCGTGCCGGTCCCGATCGTGTTGCTCGACGCTCCCGGCGACCCGTTCTGGGAAGGCGTCGACACCTTCGTGCGCGAGCAACTGATCGCACGCGGGCTGGTGTCGGCGAACGACCTCGATCTCTACACGATCACGAACAACTGCGACGAGGCCGTTCGGGTCATCGAGAGCTTCTACGCGAACTACGACTCGATCCGGTTCGTCGGCGACAACCTGGTGATCAGGATGCGTCAGGGCCCGAGCGACGATCAACTGGCCGAACTCAACGAGCGGTTCGGCCACCTCGTCTCGAGCGGCTCGATCGATCGGGTGGAGCCGTTCAAGGTCGAGCGACGCGACGACGACAAGCTCGACCTCGACCGGATCTCGTGCATGTTCGCCAAGCGCGGCTACAGCGAACTCGTGGCGATGATCCGTGTACTGAACAGCTACGTCTCGTCGAGCTGACGGAGCACGGCAGCGGCCTTCTCGATCGCCCGGCGGGCCTGCATCAGCTGCTTGTCCTCGGCTGGCCGTGTGACCTCACCGTCGGCAACGGCCTCGCGCAGGCGGTCGAAGGCCATCTCGTCGAGATCGGCAGCGATCGCCTCGAGCCGCTCGACGAACGCGGCGTACTCCCCCGTCATCGCCCCGCCACCCCGAGCGCCTCGGCGACGATGTCGACCGGATGCCTCACCGGGAGGTCGAGCACCGCGGCAAGGTGCATCGAACACCCAGGGTTGGCGCTCGCGACGGCGACGGCCGCAGACCGATCGGTGGCACGTCCGATCGCAGCGACCTTGCGATCGCGGATCTCGCCGGCGAGCTCGGGCTGCAGCGCCGAATAGGCGCCCCCGGCCCCGCAGCAGAGTCCGTCGTCGTCGAGTTCCACGACATCGGCGACGTGGCCGAGCAGCGCCCTCACCGGTTCGTGGGCCCGTTGCACGTGCCGCAGGTGGCATGGGTCCTGGACGACCACGGCCGGGCGACGGTCCGACGGGACCGCAAGGAGGTCCAGCCGGTCGGCGAGCCACTCGGAGATGTCGAGCACGCGGGCGCTGAACCGGCGCGCCGCATCGGTGTCGACGAGCGTTCCGTAGTCCTTCATCGACGCCCCGCACCCGGCGGAGTTCACGAGGATCGGCGCCGTGCCCGGCATCGACGACATCACCCGATGGGCCAATGTCACGGCGTCCGTGTGGAGTCCGGCGTGGACGTGCAACGCGCCACAACAGCCACCCCCTGAAACGGGTACGGCCACGGACGCTCCGGTCAGCGCAATCAGCGCCGCAGTGTTGCGGTGTGTCTCGCGTTGCCACGCATCCATCACGCAGCCGGTGAACAGCCACACGTCGTCGCCTGTCGCGTCGACCTTCGGTGGGCGCCGCAGCGGCAGCGGCGGCACGCCGAATCGCTTGGGCACGAGCCGCAGCCGCTGCCCGACGGCGATCGCCGTCGAACCTGCCAACAGCAACCGGTGGTGCGGCAATGTCCGGAGCCCGAGCCGCTGCCACCACGGCGTGATCCGTCCGTCGGCGGCGAGCGTCGCTCGCGTCTGCTCCATCAACGCACCGAACTGCACGCCGCTCGGGCAGGCGGTTTCGCAGCCGCGGCACTGCACGCAGGTCTCCACGAAGTCGACGAAGTCGTCGTCGATCGGCAGCTCGCCGCGGTCGACTGCCCGCATGGCGTCGATGCGGCCTCGAGGCGAATACCGCTCCTCGCCGGTCACACGAAAAGTCGGACAGTGCGGCAGGCACAACCCGCAACTCACGCAGGTCGTCGCCAGTTCAGCGTCGAGCCCGAGCACCGCCAGACCTGTGCGTTCGGAGCTCGACGCGACGACCATGATCCGGTCATCGTACGTTCTCGCACGTCATGCCGGAGGGCCACGCCATCCATCGCATCGCCCGCGATCACGGTCGAGGCGGTGGATCCGCTCGGGTCATCGCCTCGGATACGCAAGGAGGAAGAGCACACATGCAATGAGGAACGCAACACTCCCGATCCCGATCAGAACGTCACCGTCGCGAACCGCGACGATCAGGAAGAGAACGGCGCAGAACAGGAACAGGACCCAGCCCCACCACTCGCGACGATCGTGCATCGATGCATCGTACGGGAGCAAGGACGGTGGCCCTGTCGGACTCGACTCCGACCGACGGCGCCCTGGCACCCACGGCCCAGGTCTTCGACCCGTGCCCCCACCCAGGGCGGGGCGGTCGACCCAACAGTACCCACTACCTGTAATCGAAGGGCCGCTGCACGTTCTTGGCGCGGCGCCGACGTGATCGCATGGCAGCCACGCGAGAGGCCGCTCACCGCTGCCGCGTTGCTCATCGGTGCCCTACCGTTTGGTCCGTCATGCCCGAAGGTCACACGATCCACCGCTACGCACGCGACCAAACACGACTGCTCGGCGGCCGGACGCTCAGAGTCTCGAGCCCTCAAGGTCGATTCTCCGCCGACGCTGCCCGGGTCGACGGCGCCACACTTCGCAACGTTGTGGGTTACGGCAAGCACCTGTTCTACGAGTGGTCGACTGGCGAGGTCGGCCACGTGCACCTCGGGCTGTTCGGCAAGTACCGGGTACAACGAACTGCCGACTCTCCCGAACCGATCGGCCAGGTCCGGATGCGACTCCAGACCGAACCTCATGACGAATGCGACGAGTACGTGACCGTCGACCTCGCCGGCCCGACGGCCTGCACCGTCGATCCGCCATCGGTCCGGCGCGACATCCTCGCCCGCCTGGGTCCCGACCCGATCCGACGTGGATCGAAGCCCGACGCCATGATCGAACGCGTCCAGAGGAGCTCCCGCGGCATCGGCGACCTGCTGATGGACCAGTCCGTCGTCGCCGGAATCGGCAACGTCTACCGAGCCGAGGCGCTCTTCGTCACCGGTATCCATCCGCTGCGGCCGGGCACCGACTGCGACACCGCGGAGCTCGACGCACTGTGGTCCACGGCGCAGGGCATGCTCCGCCAAGGCGTCAAGGACAACCGGATCGTCACCGTCAGCCGCGACGACCTCGGCATCGCCCCGAACGTGCGGATCAAGCGGGGCGAGGCCACCTACGCCTACAAGCGCGACCGCTGTCTGCTGTGCGGCGACGAGATCCGCCGGATCGAGATCGCCAACCGCACCTGCTACTTCTGCCCCACACACCAACCGGCGTGACCGCGTACGCTTGACCCATGACCGCCGTCGAGCGCATCCCCGAGATCGTCCAACAGCTCCGAGAGGGCTTCCAGAGCGGTGTGCTGCGCGACATCGAGTCGCGACGAGTTCACCTACGCGCGTTACGCGAGCTCTTCGTCGAGCAGGAGGACCGCCTGATCGATGCTCTGGTCGCCGACGTCGGCAAGCCGCGGATCGAGGCCTACACGACCGAGATCGCGTTCACGATCAACGAGATCGACCACACGCTCAAGCACCTCGACGCCTGGACCAAGCCCACCAAGGTGAAGGTGCCGCTGACGTTCAAGCCCGGTTCGGCGACGTTGCGTCCCGAACCGCTGGGCACGGTCTGCATCATCGCCCCGTGGAACTACCCGGTGCAGTTGCTGTTCGCGCCGCTCGTGCCGGCGCTTGCCGCCGGCAACACGGCCGTCCTCAAGCCGTCCGAGGTCACGCCATCGGTGTCCGCGCTGATCGAGGAGCTGGTGCCGCGATACTTCAGCGCCTCGACGGTTGCCGTGGTCACCGGCGCAGTCGACGAGACGACCGCCTTGCTCGAACAGCGCTTCGATCACATCTTCTACACCGGCAACGGCAAGGTCGGCCGCGTCGTGATGCGAGCTGCGGCCGAGCATCTGACCCCGGTCACGCTCGAACTGGGCGGGAAGAGTCCCGCGATCGTGGCCGCTGACGCCAACATCGAGGTCACCGCCAAGCGCATTGCCTGGGCCAAGTTCCTCAACGCCGGCCAGACCTGCGTCGCGCCCGACTACGTACTCGTCGACGAACGTGTCGAGGACGCGCTCGTCGCCGCGCTCGCCGACGCCGTCACGAGCTTCTACGGCGCCGACCCTCGTCAGTCGAACGACTACGCCCGGATCGTCAACGAGCGCCATCACGACCGGCTGATGAAGCTGCTCGAGGCCGGCGGCTACGACGCCACCGTGATCGGCGGAACCGGCGACCGTGGAAGCCGGTACATCGCCCCCACCGTGCTGGCCGGCGTGAAGCCCGACGCCGCGGTGATGGACGACGAGATCTTCGGGCCGATCCTGCCGATCCTCACCGTCAACGACGTCGACGAGGCGATCCGCTTCGTCAACGACCGCGAGAAGCCGCTCGCGCTGTACGTCTTCAGCAGCGACGACGACACGCTCGAACACGTCGTGTCCAACACCTCGGCCGGCGGTGTGACGATGAACCATGCGGTGCTCCACCTCGCCGTGCCGGACCTGCCGTTCGGCGGCGTCGGCGAGAGCGGCATGGGCTCGTACCACGGCAAGGCCGGCTTCGACACGTTCAGCCATGCGAAGCCGGTGCTGAACAAGCCGACGCGTCCCGACCCTGCGTTGATGTACCCGCCGTACACCACCGTGAAGCAGAAGGTCCTCCGCAAGTTCCTCTGACGCGGTCCTCGTCGCTACTGGGGGGTCCAGGGCGGGGCGTCGGGGTCGCCGCGCCAGTAGCGCAGACGGCGTTCGGCCTCCGGGCGGGCCCGGGGATCATCGATCGATGCGGCCACACGCATGAGCGTGGCCGCCACCAACCTGAGTTCGGCGATGGCAATCGTCGTCGGATCATCGGCGAGCGACCGGCCGTAGCCGCGTGCGAACTCGTCATACTCTCCCGGTCGACCACCCCACCGATCGGCGAAGGTCAGCATCGGGCCGTGGTCCCACCCAGGCGGTGCGAGACACAGCAGATCCCAGTCGATCAGCACGGGTCCGTCGACCCTCATCAACACGTTGCCCGGATGCACGTCGCCGTGGCAGACGACGACCTCGTCGAATTCGCGCCAGTGACGGTGCCGATCGATCGCCTCCTCGAGACCCTCCCGAGCTCCCTGGTCGAGACCCGGACCGGCTCGGTCGAGCAACGCGTCGAAGTTCCACCACGGGAAGACCGCCGACGACGGGAGCGGCACCGAATCCGGGAGCGACTCGGGGACGGTGTCGTGCACGCGACGCACGAGCTCGCCGACGCGAGGCCAGTCGACCGGCGTCTCACCGGCGTCGAGCCGCTCCCACGCCGTGACGCTCAGGCCATCGACGCGAACGACGTCGTCTCGACGTGCTCGTGGCACGGTCACGCCCCGGTCGTGCCAGAACTGGGCGAGTTCGAGCGACACCTCTGCGGGAGCGGTCGGGGCGCTCACCCGGAGCACCACCGGACCCGCGGTGAAGATCGCGTTCATCCCGGAGCGCACGAGCTCCGGGTGGTCGAACCCCCAGGTCCGCGCCGCCGCCAGCGCCGCCCGCGTCGCCGCCCCGAGATCGCCGACCGGACGGTCGACGTAGGCGCGCGAGGCCGTGGTCACGAGTCGCGGAGCACGTCGACGCCGGGGTTGAGCCGTGCGGTCGGGTCGAACTCGTGCTTGATGCGGCCGTGCAGTACGCGCACCGTCGGGTCGACCGCCCGCACCGGTGCGGGCTGCGAATGGTGGACGACGCCCACCCCGATCTCGGCAACGAACGGAGAGGACTCGTCGGCGAGCGATCGCAACGCCGAGGGCGGGATCGACCAGCGGTGTTGCGGCAGGTCGGGCGGCGCGTCGGTGGCACTGAGCCCGCCGCACTGGACCTGCGTTACGATGTCGTCGGCGTGCCCGTCGAGCAGCACCCAGGTCGTGCGGCCGTCCCACAGCAGCGAGGTCGGGCGGTACAACGAGGACAGCAATTCCCACGGATCGTCCTCGCTCGTGAACCACCGTTCGCCGACCGGCAGCGGGCGGGTGCGCAGGATCACGTCGGCCAGGAAACCGAGGGTGCCGCGTGAGCCGACGAGGAGACGGCACAGGTCGAACCCGCTGACGTTCTTCACCGTCGGACCGCCGGCCTTGACCACCTCACCGGCGGCCGACACGTAGCGGGCCTGTAGGACGGCGTCGCGCGCCGGCCCCCAGCCGAGCCGACGGATCCCGCTGTGGCCGACTGCGAGGGAACCTCCGATCGTGCCGCCACCCTGAACAGCGACACACTGTCCGTGCTCGGCGAGCGCCGCATCGACGTCGGCGACCGGCGTGCCCGCACCGCAGCAGATCGTCATCTCGGCGGGTTGGATCCAGTCGATACCGATCGGCGCCGTCACCGTGCGCACATCGGCGACCGGACCGCCGCGGCTACCGAGACCTGTGACCGTGACCGGGTCGGCGTCACCGACTTCCTCGGCGAACGCAGCAACGTCGGCATCGAGCGACGACACGGTCACACCCAGGCGCCTGCAGGCACGCTGTGGATGTCGCCACAGCCCGCCGGGCTCGGCAACACCTTGTCGGGGTTCGACAACCGACCGGGGTCGAAGGCCCGTCGCAGGTCGGCCTGGGCGGCCAGGTCGACCTCGGAGAACATCAAGGGCATCAGGTCGCGCTTTTCGAGACCGATGCCGTGTTCTCCGCTCAGGACCCCACCCGCGGCCACCGACACGCGCACGATCTCGTCGCCCGCCGCATGCACGCGCTCGGAGACGCCCGGCTCGCGTGCGTCGTACACCAGCAGCGGATGCAGGTTGCCGTCGCCGGCATGGAACACGTTCAACACGAGCAGTTCGTGACGGGCGGCGATCTCGTAGACCTGCGCGAGCACCTCGGGGAGCCGGTGTCGTGGCACGACGGTGTCGTGGAGGTAGTAGTTGGGCTTGATCCGGGCGATCGCCCCGAAGGCCGACTTGCGCCCCTTCCACAGCAGCGCCCGCTCGGCGTCGTCGGCGGCCACCCGGATGGTGCCGACGTTGCGTTCCGACGCCAGCTCGTGGATCCGTTCGACCTGCGATGCGACCGATGCGGGCAGCCCGACCACCTCGATCAGCAGCGCCGCTGCCTGATCGACCGGAAGGCCGGCGTGGATGAACTCCTCGACGGCCTGCAGGCAGAGCTGGTCCATCATCTCGACCGCCGCGGGCACGATGCCGTCGGCGATGATGTCGCTCACCAGCTGCGCCCCGTCGGCGACGTCGGCAAAGTCGAGCAGCATCGTGGCGACGTCGGGCGGATTCTGCATCAGCTTGACGCAGACCTTGGTCGCCACACCGAACATCCCTTCGCTCCCGACGAACGCGCCGCGCAGGTCGTAGCCGGCCGGTTCGGGTTCCTCCCCGCCGAACACGGCGACGGAGCCGTCGGGCAGCACCACTTCGAGCCCGTGGATGTGGGCGCTGGTGACGCCGTCGGCGAGGCAGTGCGGTCCACCAGAGTTGTTGGCCACGTTGCCGCCGATCGAGCACGTCTGCTGGCTGCTCGGGTCGGGCGCGAAGTGGACGCCGAGGTGGGCCATCTGCTTGGAGAGGTCGAGATTGAGCACACCGGGTTCGACCCACGCCAGGCGGTTGACGTGGTCGACCGACACGATCCGGTTCATCTTCGAGGTGGAGATCACGATCGAGCCACTCGCCGGGACCGCTCCCCCGGCGAGCCCGGTCCCCGATCCCCGGGGTACGAAGGGCACGCCGAACTCGTTGGCGACACGTACGATCGCGCTGACGTCGTCGACCGTCTCGGCGAAACAGACGACCGCCGGGTGCCCCGACAGGTTGGAGGCGTCGTGGCGGTAGAGGTGCAGCTCGGCCGCTCCGTCGCGCACCTGGTCGGGACGCACGCGCTCTCGAAGTCGGGCGACGAGCGGGGTCGTCACGACGGCGTCGTGCGCTCCTTGCGGCGCATCACGATCACCCGACCGCTCTCGACGGGCACCCCGTCGACGTAGACCTGGTCTCCCGGCGCGACGTGCTCGTCGAGCGACGTCAGTCGGCCCTCGCGGCGAGCGCGGAGTTCGTCCTCGGTGTGTTTCATCACCTGTCGGCCCTCGCGGATCGCGTCGACGACATCACCGGTCTTCGCTCGCACGCTCGATGCGGCAGACTTGGCCAGCTGTGCCGGCGCCACCTGGGACGCGGTCTCCTTGACCTTCTTCTTCGCGTACCCGGCGGAGGCGAGACCGGCGACCACACCGCCTGCGAACCACGTGACTCGCTTCATCATGCCCGTTTCCTCCAACGTGTCGTGCTTGCGGACGGTCGTGCGTCGTGCAGCGCGGCACTCTCGAGTGCCCGCACATCGACCGGACCGATCGAGGTGCGTCGCGAGCTGCCTCGCAGGCGTGCGATCGTCCGCGAGGTGCCGCGCGCGAAGCTCGTCGCCTTGATCATCGGCGCCGAGAACGTCGTGCGGGCAACGCGTCCGCCCACGGCGTCGCCGATCGCCTCGGCCGAACCGAGCACTCGATCGAACCGTTCCAGGTCGGCACGGGCCTCGTCGACCGTCGCACGGGCCTCGTCGGTCGTCTCGAGCAGTTCTCGGATCAGCGGCGTGGTCTCCATTCGCAGCTGGTCGACCTCGCGGCGAACGTCGCGAAGCGTGTCGAGGACTCGGAGCAGCACGACGATCAGCGCCGCGAACCCGATCGAACACAGCACGGCGGCGACGACGAGCACCAGTTCACCGGCGGTCACGAGTCGGCTCCGGTCGCCGTGCGGCGGCGGTGCATGCGCTCGCCGATCATCGCTTCATCGCCGTGGGAACTCGGCTCGTACCAGTGCCGATCGACGAGCGAGTCGGGCAGGTACTGCTGGGCAACGGTTCCCGACGCATGGTCGTGAGGATAGTCGTAACCCTCACCGTGGCCGATCGATGCGGCCCCCTGGTAGTGGGCGTCGCGCAGGTGCGCCGGCACCTCGCCGACGGCACCGTCGCGAACGTCGGCCCGCGCCGTCCAGATGGCCGTGGCGTTGCGGTTGCTCTTCGGAGCCGTCGCCAGGTGGATCGCCGCGTGCGACAAGTTCAGCTGGGCCTCCGGAAGTCCGACATGTTCGAGCGCATGAGCTGCCGCAACGGCGACCTGCAGCGCCGAGTTGTCGGCCAGGCCGACGTCTTCCGAAGCGAAGATGATCATGCGTCGAGCGATGAAACGGGCGTCCTCGCCTGCCTCGAGCATCCGGGCGAGCCAGTAGACCGCAGCGTCGGGGTCGGATCCGCGGATCGACTTGATGAAGGCACTGATCACGTCGTAGTGGTCGTCGCGCCCGTACCGCAGCGCGGTGGTCCCCAGCGCGGCTTCGACGTGTTGGAGTTCGACCCTGCCGTACCCCGCCAGCGCGCACGACACCTCGAGCGCCGTGAGCACCTGCCGGCCGTCGCCACCGGCACGATCGACCAGCAACGCCGCCGCATCGTCGTCAGCCGTCGCCCCTTCGGCCTCGAGCCCGCGTCGCACCAGCGTCTCGATCGCCGAACGGTCGAGCGGCTCGAGACGGAACAGCGTCGAACGGCTCCGCAGCGGCGCGTTGACCTCGAAGAAGGGGTTCTCGGTGGTGGCGCCGATCAGCGTGAGCGTGCCGTCCTCGACGGCGGGGAGCAGTGCGTCCTGCTGCGATTTCGAGAAGCGATGGATCTCGTCGAGGAACAGGATGGTCCCCTGCCCTCGCTCGCCCAGACGCTGACGCGCTCGTTCGATCGTTTCGCGAACGTCCTTGACCCCGGCGTTCACGGCCGACAGTTGCTCGAAGGCGCGATCGGTGCTGCCGGCGACCGCGAGAGCAAGCGTCGTCTTGCCGGTGCCCGGCGGCCCCCACAGCAGCGCCGAGGTCAGCCGATCGGTCTCGACGAGGCGCCGCAGCGGCTTGCCGGGTCCGACGAGGTGGTCCTGGCCCACGACGTCGTCGATCGTGCGCGGCCGCAGACGCGCCGCCAGTGGCGCTCGGGCTCTGCGCTGTTCCTCGGCAGCCACTGCGAACAGGTCGTCGCTCACGACGTCAGCACCGCTCGGTAGACGTCGCGTCGGAACTCGACCACATGCTCGACGAGCCAGTTTCGATCGACCCATTGCCAGGCGACGAACTCGACGTCGTCGGGGGTGGGCACCACGTCGTCGGAGATTGCGCGGAAGAAGTACCAGCGTTGGGCCTGTCCGAGCCGTTTGCCCTCGGATCGCACGTGTTCGGGAAACTCGTACACCATCCACGTCGGATGCGTCCCGACGACTTCGACATCTGAGGGTCCGAGTCCGGTTTCCTCGCCGAGCTCGCGCCATGCGGCGTCGTCGGGGGACTCGCCGACATCGATCCCGCCTTGAGGAAGCTGCCAGGCACCCGGGATGTCACTTCGCTCGAACGCGAGCACCTCGTCGCGTGAGTTCGTGACCACGGCGACGACGCCGGCCCGGAAGTTGGCGCTCGGCATCGCCGATCTACCGACCGAGGCTCCGCAGCCGATCGCGGACGTCGGCGAACTCGTCGTCGAACTCGGCAACGGTCGAGAACCAGCGTCGGGCACTGATCGGGTCGCCCATCCGGTCGTACAGGTCGGCGAGCACGTACCACTGGCGCAGATGGAAGTCGCGGACCGCCTTGGGTCGCTTGGTCGCTGGTTCCATCAATGCCAACGCACCGCGGAGGTCGTCCTGATCGGCGAGTGCACCGGCGGCGACCATCCGGCCCTCCGCCATCACGTCGTGGCTTGGCGACGCCGCCTTGATCTCGGCCCAGACACGGTCGACGGCAGCCCAACGCCCTTGCGCCCGCTGGCAGTCGGCGATCACCGGCAGCAGTGCCGGATTCGGGTGGAGGTCCTGCGCGGTCTCGAGCGCAGCGACGGCCTGCTTGTAGAGCCCCAACCGGTAGTTGGCGAGCCCCAGGAGCTCGTGCGCTGCGGCGACGCTCGGAGCCTCCTTGGCGATCGAGCCGGCGATCCGACGTGCTTCCTGGAAGCGCTCCCGATCGAGTGCCTCGGAGGCCTGAGCGAGCCGTTCGGTGAGACGCGCGCCTCGCTGCGGGCCGAGCGCTTCGTTGAGCTCGGCTGCCACTTCGGGGTCGAGGGGCGTGGGCGCACGACGCTTCGCCGGAGGTGCGTCACCGGCGGCACGGCGTGCCGCGCTGGTGGCCTCACGGCGGACCGAGCCCTCGTCGATCCACTGCTCGGTCGTGCGAGCTTCGATCTTGCGACGCTCGATGTCGGGATCCTGAGGTTCCCGCGGTGCTCGACGCGCCTTGACCGCCTTCGAGCGGCGCTCGGCCTCGGTCATCGGCTTGTTCACCCGAAGCCGCGGATTGCTCCCGCCTTTCGGCCGACCCGAGCGGCCGTCGTCCGGCCCGCTGCGACCCTTGCCACCCGAGCGCGAACCGGGCTTGCCCGACGGCCGGCCGGAACCGCCTCGACGTGCGTCATCGCGGCGCGGGGGACGAGAAGACGAGCCGGAAGACATGGGTCGCCATGCTACGGCACCGTCGGCATCAACCCGCCGATTCGGGCCGAAAACGCGAAGAACGCACTGCCGGCAAACCCGGTCAGTGCGTTCCTCGATCGAAATCCGGCGACGTCCTACTCTCCCAGGGGATCTCTCCCCAAGTACCATCGGCGCTGACAGGCTTAACTTCCGTGTTCGGGATGGGAACGGGTGTGACCCTGTCGCTATGGTCACCGAAATCAGTTGTCAAAGAGGGGTGACCCTCAAGGACTCCAGAGCAAGCACGAGCTGTTCAAAACCAAGCCCTCGGCCGATTAGTACCGGTCGGCTGAACGTGTTACCACGCTTACACCTCCGGCCTATCAACGTGATGGTCTCGTCACGGGCCTTACTGCGTTAACCGCATGGGAATACTCATCTTCAACCGGGTTTCCCACTTAGATGCTTTCAGCGGTTATCCCTTCCGTAGGTAGCAAATCTGCGATGCTTCTGGCGAAACAACAGACACACCAGAGCTACGTCCGTCCCGGTCCTCTCGTACTAAGGACAGCAGTTGTCAGTATTCCTTCGGCTGCGGAGGATAGGGACCGAACTGTCTCACGACGTTCTGAACCCAGCTCGCGTACCGCTTTAATGGGCGAACAGCCCAACCCTTGGGACCTGCTTCAGCCCCAGGATGCGATGAGCCGACATCGAGGTGCCAAACCTTCCCGTCGATATGGACTCTTGGGGAAGATTAGCCTGTTATCCCCGGGGTACCTTTTATCCGTTGAGCGACCACACTTCCACACGTGATGGCCGGGTCACTATGCCCTACTTTCGTACCTGCTCGACTTGTAGGTCTCGCAGTCAAGCTCCCTTGTGTCATTGCACTCGACGGCTGATTGCCAACCAGCCTGAGGGAACCTTTGGGCGCCTCCGTTACTCTTTAGGAGGCGACCGCCCCAGTCAAACTACCCGCCTGGCGCTGTCCCTGATCCGGATCACGGACCGAGGTTAGAGCTCCAAAGTACGCAGGGTGGTATTTCAACGATGACTCCACACTGGCTGGCGCCAATGCTTCCAAGTCTCCCACCTATCCTACACAACGCAATTCAAAACTCAACACCAAGTTATAGTAAAGGTCCACGGGGTCTTTCCGTCCTTCCGCAGCTAACGAGCATCTTTACTCGTACTTCAATTTCACCGGGTCTATGGTTGAGACAGTGGGGAAGTCGTTACGCCATTCGTGCAGGTCGGAACTTACCCGACAAGGAATTTCGCTACCTTAGGACCGTTATAGTTACGGCCGCCATTCACTTGGGCTTAGGTTCACAGCTTCGCTCCGAAGAGCTAACCGTTCCCCGTGACCTTCAAGCATTGGGCAGGCGTCACAGCGTATACAGCGCCTTGCGGCTTCGCACGCTGCTGTGTTTTTGGTAAACAGTCGCTACCCCCTGGTCTGTGCCACCCTCCTCAGCTCGAGCCGTAAAGGCTTTCACCAAAAAGGGTCCTCCTTCTTCCGAAGTTACGGAGGTAATTTGCCGAGTTCCTTAACCATAGTTCTCCCGCTCGCCTTGGTATTCTCTACCCGCCCACCTGTGTCGGTATGGGGTACGGGCTCTGTGCCAACTCATTGCTGGGCTTTTCTTGGCAGCATGGAATCAGTGACTTCGCGGTATGTCGCTCGGCATCACGTCTCAGCGTTACGGCTCCAACTCTCATCGGAACCCGCCTACACGCTTACCCCAGGTCTACCATCGCCTGGGTTCACCTATCCTCCTGCGTCCCCCGTCAACTATCCGCCAGCTACTCGGTCGGTTCGCTACCCGAAGGTAACAGCCCCAACGTTGCGGCTCTTGGACTTGGCGCGGGCACAGAGGTACTGGAATATCAACCAGTTGTGCATCGACTACGCCTTTCGGCCTCGCCTTAGCTCCCGACTCACCCTGGGGGGATTAGCCTTCCCCAGGAACCCTTGGGCTTTCGGCGGAGGGGTTTCTCACCCCTCTCTCGTTACTCATGCCTGCATTCTCACTCGATGGCGCTCCACGACTGGTTTACACCGCCGCTTCGCTGCACCATCGACGCTCCTCTACCGCTCCGAATCGACCGAAGTCTCATCGAAGCCCATAGCTTCGGCTCAGGACTTGAGCCCCGTTACATTGTCCGCGCAGGATCACTCGACCAGTGAGCTATTACGCACTCTTTCAAGGGTGGCTGCTTCTAAGCCAACCTCCTGGCTGTCTGTGCAATCCCACATCGTTTTCCACTTAGTCCTGAATTAGGGGCCTTAGCTGATGATCTGGGCTGTTTCCCTTTCGACCAACGAAGCTCATCCCTCGTGGTCTCACTGCCGTGCTCTGGAGTACCGGCATTCGGAGTTTGATTGGGTTCGGTAAACTTGTAGGTCCCCTAGCCCATTCAGTGCTCTACCTCCGGTACTGAACACACGACGCTGCACCTAAATGCATTTCGAGGAGAACCAGCTATCGCCGAGTTTGATTGGCCTTTCACCCCTATCCACAGCTCATCCCCGCCATTTTTAACTGACGTGGGTTCGGTCCTCCACGGAGTCTTACCTCCGCTTCAACCTGGCCATGGATAGATCACTCGGCTTCGGGTCTACAGCATGCGACTCTACGCCCTATTAAGACTCGCTTTCGCTTCGGCTTCCCATCACTGGTTAACCTTGCCACACACCGTAACTCGCAGGCTCATTCTTCAAAAGGCACGCCATCGCGGCCATACCCGAAGGCATGACGACGCTCTGACTGTTTGTAAACCAACGGTTTCAGGTACTATTTCACTCCCCTCCCGGGGTACTTTTCACCTTTCCCTCACGGTACTGGTTCACTATCGGTCGCCAAGGAATACTTAGACTTATGGGGTGGTCCCCACAGATTCACGCCGGCTTTCACGGTTCCGGCGTTACTTGGGATGACAGGCGGATAGTACGTACATTTCGGATACGGGGCTGTTACCCACTCTGGCCGACCCTTTCCTGAGTCGTTCTCCTATGCAGCACTTGTAATCCGTGACACATCTGATGCTGTGTCTCCTGGTCCCACTACCCCGCACCAGCAACGCCATCAGGCTTGGCACTGGCACGGTTTGGTCTCTACCCTTTTCGCTCGCCGCTACTCAGGGTGTCGCGGTTGCTTTCCTTTCCTCGGGGTACTGAGATGTTTCAATTCCCCCGGTTCCCTCCTACTGCCCTATGTGTTCAGGCAGCGGTAACACTCCATGACGAGTGCTGGGTTTCCCCATTCGGACATCTGCGGATCGAGGCCTAGTAGACGGCTCCCCGCAGCTTTTCGCAGTCACTCACGTCCTTCATCGGTTCTTGGCGCCAAGGCATCCACCGTTGGCTCTTATTAGCTTGGAAAGAACAAGTTATCTCGTTCATTGAAGCAGCCCGAAGGCTGCTTCGAAAAGATGCTCGTGCTTGCTCTGCAGTTCTCAAGGAGCCACCTGACCAGCGGTGCCGGCCGCACACTCGAGAAACTCGAGATCACGACCAGCTCGACGCTGGGGTGTGAGGGAACAACTCCCTCAAAACGGAAGAGAAGACGGTGACCGCCGTTGCACGTGTCGACAAGAGGGACCGAATCCCTGCAATTATCGATCGTTTCGACGACAGTCCACCAGTGCACCAACAGGTGTGTCTCGCACCCGGATCGAACGAATGTCGATCATCGAGTGGAGAAGCACTCCTTAGAAAGGAGGTGATCCAGCCGCACCTTCCGGTACGGCTACCTTGTTACGACTTCACCCCAATCACCGACCCCACCTTCGACGGCTCCCTCTCTTGCGAGTTGGGCCACCGGCTTCGGGTGTTGCCGACTTTCGTGGTGTGACGGGCGGTGTGTACAAGGCCCGGGAACGTATTCACCCTGGCGTGCTGATCCAGGATTACTAGCAACTCCGGCTTCATGGAGTCGAGTTGCAGACTCCAATCCGAACTGAGACCGGCTTTGTGGGATTCGCTCACCCTCGCGGGATCGCAGCCCTCTGTACCGGCCATTGTAGCGTGTTTGCAGCCCTGGGCATAAGGGGCATGATGACTTGACGTCATCCCCACCTTCCTCCGAGTTGACCCCGGCAGTCTCCTACGAGTCCCCACCATTACGTGCTGGCAACATAGGATAAGGGTTGCGCTCGTTGCGGGACTTAACCCAACATCTCACGACACGAGCTGACGACAGCCATGCACCACCTGTGTACCGCCCCGAAGGACACCCTATCTCTAGAGCTTTTCGGTACATGTCAAACCCAGGTAAGGTTCTTCGCGTTGCATCGAATTAAGCAACACGCTCCGCTGCTTGTGCGGGCCCCCGTCAATTCCTTTGAGTTTTAGTCTTGCGACCGTACTCCCCAGGCGGGGCACTTAATGCGTTAGCGACGGCGCGGATCTCGTTGGTTGAGACCCACACCTAGTGCCCAACGTTTACGGCATGGACTACCAGGGTATCTAATCCTGTTTGCTACCCATGCTTTCGCTCCTCAGCGTCAGTTACGGCCCAGAGCGGCGCCTTCGCCGCTGGTGTTCCTCATGATATCTGCGCATTTCACCGCTACACCATGAATTCCCCGCTCCCCTACCGTACTCTAGTCATAGCAGTATCGGGTGGCCTCTCTGGGTTGAGCCCAGAGTTTTCACACCCGACTTACCAAACCGCCTACGAGCTCTTTACGCCCAATAAATCCGGATAACGCTTGGTGCCTACGTGTCACCGCGGCTGCTGGCACGTAGTTGGCCGCACCTTCTTCTGTAGGTACCGTCATTTTCTTCCCTACTGAAAGCGGTTTACAACCCTAGGGCCTTCTTCCCGCACGCGGCGTTGCTGCATCAGGCTTTCGCCCATTGTGCAAGATTCCCCACTGCTGCCTCCCGTAGGAGTCTGGGCCGTGTCTCAGTCCCAGTGTGGCTGATCATCCTCTCAGACCAGCTACCCGTCGATGCCTTGGTGAGCCGTTACCTCTCCAACTAGCTGATAGGCCGCGAGACCCTCCCGATCCGATAAATCTTTCGGCACTCCGCCATGAAGCGGTGTGACGGCATCCGGTATTAGCAGTCGTTTCCAACTGTTATCCCAGAGATCGGGGCAGGTTTCTCACGTGTTACGCACCCGTTCGCCACTAGGTCGTCCGGAGCAAGCTCCATGGACCTCGTTCGACTTGCATGTGTTAAGCACGCCGCCAGCGTTCATCCTGAGCCAGGATCAAACTCTCCAACAAAAACGTGGCCAACTCCTCGACCCACCGAAGTGAGCGTTCAGAGCCGGCGACGATAGTCAGCGAGCGCACCATCCGAGTCGGGAAAGACTCATGTGGACGATGCGTCCTTGCTGTATTGGCCATCACTCGGTACAAATCGAATGACAGCCGGTAACCATGGTTGCTGCCGTCAGGGTAGACGACAGCAGAAATTGACAGACAGTTCCGTGTCCACCCGAAGGTGGGCGCGTACTGCCCGCACTGGCGTTCTGTCTTCTCTTCCGTTTTCAAGGAGCCGAAGCTCAGGCACGCACCATCAACGGTGGAGATCCTTGCGGGTCTTCATCGTTCGGCGTTGGTGCCGAGTGGCCTTTCCGGAGGGTTGAACCGCTCCGTGAGGCGGAGTTAGAAGATAGCAGTTCCGTAGCCCATTGCAACACGCCTCACGAAAATATTTCCACGAGGTGGTGCGACTTCTTGCCCTTGCGCAGCAGGAGGTACCTGCCGTGGACCAGTTTCTGGTCGCTGAGCAGGGAGTTCTCGTCGAGCTGCACGCCGTTCGCGTAGAACGAACGCTGGGCGAGTGAGCGCCGCGCATCGCCGTTCGACGACGCCAGACCGGCCCCGACGAACACGGCGACCGGATCCTCGAGATCGGCCGCGGAAAGCCGCGACGAGGGGATCTCGGCAGCGAGCGTCGTGAACGCCTCCTCGGACGCGGTCGTCGGATCGCCGGCGAACAGCAGGTCCGCCGCCTCGGCCGCCGCCACGGCCGCCGGTGCCCCGTGCACGAGCGCCGTCATCTCGTCCGCGAGCGCCCGCTGTGCGAATCGGAGCTGCGGTGCCTCGGTGTGTTCGGCGACGATCGCACGCAGCTGTTCGATCGGCTGCAACGAGAACGTCAGCAGCTGCGACTCGACGAGCTCGTCGGGCGTCTGCATCCAGTGCTGGCGGAACTGGTACGGGCTGGTCTTCGCGGCGTCGAGCCACACCCGCGCCCCGGTGGTCTTGCCGAGCTTGCTGCCGTCGGCGGCGGTGAGCAGCGGCCACGAGAAGGCGTGGACGTGGGCACCTCGCTTGCGCCGGATCAGATCGACGCCGGCGATGATGTTGCCCCACTGGTCCGAGCCGCCGATCTGGATCGTGCAGCCAAGGTTGTCGTGGAGCCACAGGTAGTCGTTGGCCTGCAGCAGCATGTAGCTGAACTCGGTGAACGAGATGCCGTGCTCGGAGTTGACCCGCAGCTTGATGCTCTCGCGCGCCAGCATCTGGTTGACCGTGACGTGCTTGCCGACGTCGCGGAGGAACTCGAGCACGGTGATCGGCTGGGTCCAGTCGCGATTGTCGACGAGTTCGCCACGTCCGTCGCCGACATCGACGATGCGACTCAGTTGCTCCTTGATCGCGGCGACGTTGTGGTTCAACGTGTCGTCGTCGAGCAGGTTCCGCTCGTCGGACCGGCCGCTCGGGTCGCCGACCATGCCGGTCGCACCACCCGCCAGTGCGATCGGTCGATGCCCGGCGTCCTGGAACCGCCGCAGCATGATCAACCCGATCAGGTTGCCGACGTGCAGGCTGTCGGCGGTCGGGTCGCAGCCGTAGTAGAGCGCCACCGGGCCGCTCGCGACGGCATCGCGGAGCGCATCGCGGTCGGTCGAGTCGTGGATGAGGTTGCGCGCCTCGAGTTCGGCGATGAGATCGGTTCCAGCCATACGGATGGCAAGGGTACTGTCACGCCGTGACCGGCCCGGCGGATGAATCACTCGTTGCTGACGAACTCAGGCGCCACTTCGAGCACTTCGCCACCACGTCGAGCCCTCGAGCCCCCCTGTACGCGGCACTGTCGATCGTCATCGCCCACGACAGCGAGCTGTACGGGCTGCTCCGGCACGCACCACCCACGCAGCGGCTCCCGGTGCTGCTGTTCGCCTGCGTGCACGAGCTGGTGATCGAACACCCCCAGCACCCGTTGGCGAACTGGTACCCGAACCTGACCGCCGTCCCGCGGTCGCCGACCGACCGTGCGCTCGCCTCGACCTTCACGAGCTTCGTCACACAGCACCACGAGCGGCTCGTGCAGCTGTTGTCCACACGCACCACGCAGACCAACGAGGTCGGCCGTTGCGCGTCCTTCCTGCCCGCGCTCGGTCTGCTCGGCGACGAGGTCGGAGCGCTCGGGTTGCTCGACGTGGGCACCAGCGGCGGGCTGAACCTGCTGCTCGACCGATACGAGTACCTCTATCGAGGTCCCGATGGCGTCGAGCGATCCGTCGGTGGGCCGTCGACGGTCACGATCACGGTCGACGTCACCGGTGACGTCCCCGTTCCGGCGGCGATTCCGACGATCGCCGCACGCTGCGGGATCGACCAGCGCCCGATCGACGTCACCGACGACGGCGAGGCGCGCTGGCTCGAGGCATGCGTCTGGCCGGACCAGGCCGATCGTTTCCATCGCCTGGTCGCGGCGATCGACATCGCTCGGGCCAACCCACCGGAGATCCTGGCCGGCGACGCCGTGACGTCGCTGACACCGGCGATCGATCGGGTCGGCATGCACGCGCACCCCGTCGTCATGAACTCGTGGGTGCTGAACTACCTCACATCCGCCGAACGAATCGCATACCTCGCCGAGCTCGAACGCATCGGCGCCGAGCGGGACCTGTCGTGGGTGTACGCCGAGGCCCCCGCTCACATCCCTGAACTCCCCAACGCGCCAGACCCGAAGAGCGCCCATCGCACCGTGCTGTCGCTGGTGGTCTGGCGCGGCGGCAGGCGATCGGTCGAACATCTCGCCACCATGCACCCCCACGGATTCTGGATGCACTGGCGCTGAGCGCAGGCGCCGGGGGCTCGCTCGGAGTCGACCGTGGCGGGTCGGCTCGGCTCGGTGCCATCGCCGGTCAGCTCACGACGACGAGCGCAGTGATTCGCGTAGGCCGATCGCACGATCCAACCAGCCCGTGAGCCCGAGTCGGCGCATCGCTTCGATTGCCTCATCGACACGCCGGAGTGCCTTGTCGAGCTCGAACGCGTCGGCGTGCGCCTGCGCGAGGGCGAGCGTCAACATCGCTTGCGATCGTGGGTTCCCGGCGACCGCAGGCGATTCGAGTCGCTCGGCGTAGCTCCGCTCGAGTGCGTCGCCGTCGAGACCGCAGATCCGCAGCAGCGTGGCCTCGGCGAGGTCGTCTCCGTACACGTCGTCGTGACGCCGTCGTTCGAGGCTGGACTCCGCGTGACGTCGAGCTTCGTCGACTCGCCCGGCGTCGGCCATCGCTGTGGCGAGCAGTGCCTCGGCCTGGCTGAGCGCCAATAGGCTCTCGGAGTTGCGTTGCGCGGCGACCGCTCGTCCGAGTCGGTCGACGTCGTGAGCGGTCCGGAGCTGGATCGAGGCGAAGATGTCGAGGATATCCGCCACGCGATCGACGTGGGGTGTGATCACGACCGCATCGAGCTGGCGGATCTCTCGAACCGCTGAACGGACCTCGGCCCAGTCGCCGATCATGACCCGGGCGATGCAGCGGCAGATCTGCACGGACCCCTCCGTGAGACGCTGACCGGCGACCCGGTTCACCTCGAGGGCGTAGTCCCCTGCGCGACGGGCCTCGCCGACGTCGCCGAGATCCGCATGAGCGACAGCCCGTTGAGCCAGCGCATAGACGAACATGCCGCTCGCTGCCGCCTCGTTGTCGCCCTCCTGGAATCGGGCGAGGCGTTCGGCAAGGCCCTCCTCGAGGTGCCCGAGTGCCTCGTCGGGTCGACGCGCTGCGATCAGGATCATGCCGAGCAACAGATGGAGCGCCTCGACCACCGGCCCAGCCGCATCGTCGCCGAGTTGTCGCAGCATCAGCCGAACGCCTGCCTCGGCATCGGACTGTGATCCGACGGAGTGCAGGATCCAGTTGCTCCAGTACCCGAGGGTGATCGCTCGCCGAAGGTCGCCGTCCTCGATCGTCTCGCCGATCACGCGCTGCAAGACCGCCACCTGCTCCTGGCTCGGCGCGTACACGCAGGTTTCGGCCCACCGAATCGCGAGTCGTGCTCGCGCTCGTCGTGCGTCGACGTCGTCGGGATCGAGCAGCGAGACGTCGAGTGCATGTCGGAAACGCAGACGCGCCTCGTCGATGGCGAATCGGCCGGCAGCCTTCTCGCCCGCAGCCTCGAGATACTCGATCGATCGGCCATGGTCACCGGCGCCGAGATAGTGATGAGCGAGTGCCTCGACGTTCTTCTGGAGCCGTTGCTCCTCGTCGCTCTGCTCGGACTCGATCTCGGTGGCGATGGCGCGATGCAGGCCGGCACGCGAGCGAAGGAGTACCGAGTCGTAGACGACGGACTGCGTGATCACGTGGCGGAACCGGTAGCGCTTCGCACCGCCACCCGGCATCGGTTCGATCAACCCGCGATCCTGCGCAACCTGCAGGTGCTCGGCGAGGTCGCTGTGCGGGAGCAGCCGACCCAGGATGTCGAGGCGGAACTCGCGACCGATCACCGACGCGGCGCGCAAGATCTGCTTCGGTGTCGGGGGCAGCGAATCGATCCGTCCGAGTACGACGGCCTGGATCGTGGTGGGAATCGCGTCGAGCTCGACATCCTGCACGGCGATCAGCCGATCGCCGGTGACCGCCACCGTGTCCGACAGCGCCAGCGCTGCACAGACCTCCTCCACGAAGAACGGGTTCCCGGAGGTTCGCTCGTGGATGCGTGCGATGAGGTGGTCCTCGACCTCGCCGACGCCGAAGCGAGCGCGAACGATCTGCCTCGTCTGCTCCAGGTCGAGCGGATCGAGACAGAGGCGGTTGACGATCCGTGACTCGCCATCATCGTCGGTTGGGCGCTGAGCGATGAGGACGAGTGCCGTGGTCCTGCCGAGACCGTCGATCAGTCGAGCGAGCGTCAGCCGCGAGGCGGAGTCGGCCCAGTGCCAATCGTCGAGCTTGACGACACAAGGTCTGGTCGAAGCAACCGCGCGAACGAGGTCGACGCACGCACGCTGCAGGATCTCGGGCAGATGGTCGCCTTCCCATTCCGACGGAAGTTCGGCCGCCGTCAGCGCCGAGAGGAGGTGGAGGTACGCCGGGGTGTTCGCAGCCAGGTCAGGTGCGAGCCGAGCGACGGCGTCAGGCACCACGTCTCGCAGTTCCGCCATCGGCGTGTTGCGCTCGACGCCGAGGGTCTCGCGGACCAACTGCACGAACGGGAGGTACGGCGTGACCGATCCGTAGGTCTGGCAGCGACCCTGGAGCACCACCACATCCGGGTACCGGACCCTGAGCCTGCGGAGGAACTCGTGGCACAGCCGGCTCTTCCCCGAGCCGGCCTCTCCCTCGACCACCATCACCGCACCGCGATCGATGAATGCAGATCGGGCGTTGTCGAGCAGCGCGGAGATCTCGAGGTCGCGACCGGTGAACGGAGTGAGTCCACCGTCCTCCGATGCGTCGAACCGGCTCCTGTCGGGTGACGCGCTGATCACCCGGAATGCATCGATCGGACGCGCCTTGCCGCGAACCGCGTGACGGCCCACGTCATCGACCTCGACGAGTCCCTCGACGAGCCGCATGGTCTCGTCGCCGATGACCACGTCGCCCGAGTCCGCGAGCGAGAGGAGTCGAGCGGCGGTGTTGATCGCGTCGCCGGTCAATTCGTAGATGCCGTTGCGTTCGTCGTCGGCTCGCGCGATGAGCAGTCCGGTCTGTATTCCGGAATGCATCGACAGCGTGTCGTCGGCCCCACCCGTGATCTCCTTGCCCAAGGTCGTCACGCGCTCGTGCAGGGCCAGCGCGGCGAGCACGGCCCGGCGGGCATCGTCGTCGCGCGCCGCCGGCAGGCCGAACAAGGACACGATCTCGTCGCCGATGAACTGGTTCACGACCCCGCCGAACGACTCGACGATCTCGGTGCTCTCCAGCTTGATCGTGCGCATGACCTCGGCGACGACCTCGGGGTCGAACCGTTCACCGAGCGAGGTGTACCCCGACAGGTCCGACATGAGGATGGTGACGATGCGCCGCTCACCCTCGAGGAGCGGGATCGACGTGAACGCCGGTTCGACAACGGGGTTCGGCCCACCATCGGCGTCTGCGACATCGACGAGTCGGCGCCCGCACCCGGAGCAGAATCGCGCGTCGTCAGGCGACTCCCGTCCGCACTCGCCGCACGTCGTGAGCATTCCTTCTCCTTTCTCGACGACGCCGTCGCTTGACTTCAGGTCGTTCGCCGGACACGATGCGAACCACGACGCAAGCTACGACAAAGTGGGGCATCTTGGGGATTCAGCAGGCGAGCGGTCCGCTGACCGGTTCATCCGACCGGGTCAGCTACATGACCAACATCACTCGGATCAAGCAGGGATTCACCACATCCTTCCCGGATCTGTTGCAGTTGAGCAGCGATCCGTCACACCAGTGCGGGCCACCGGTGCGTCACGTCGACAACCTGCGATGGGCCCTGCAGGCAGTCCAGCACGACATCACCACGGGTCGCGAGACCCCGCTCAACGACATCGCAACCATCCACTACGCACGCTGGGTCATCCTTCCCGGCGACGAGTACCTGCTCTTCACCTCGAACTTCGACGGAGGCTTCGAGCAGTACATCCACGACTTCGCAACCATCGCGAACAGCGGCCGCAAGGTGAAGGACAACTCTCAGGGCACGAGGTTCATGGATCTGATCTGGGGCAATTGCGAGGGGTATCCCGGCACCCAGGACTTCCGAGCGTTCCTCGACTACATCGCCGAACACAACGTCGACACGACGTTGTTCTACGCAACCATTGCGTCAACGACCGTGCGCGATGTGGAGTGGCTCCGCCAGGCACGCGCCACGTTCGTCGAATTCGATCGTCAGGCGCAGGAGATCCCGCGCGATGAGTGGCCGGCGTCGCTCCGCCAGGCATACGACGACATGAAGTCCGCCCTCAACCGACTCGAGGTGTCCGTTGTCTGACCGACCGACCACGATCATCCCGCTCGACCAAGTGCAGAGCGGCGTCTTCGACCCCGCGGTACTCGCGGAGGAGGTGCACCTCTTCGTCAAGATCAACGATCCGTCGACGGCTCGTCCAACGCTGCGGTCGCTCGTCGCCGACGTGACCACCGAAGCCTCCCCCGCCCCGAACTCACGATTGAGTCTGGGGTTCACCTGGGCCGGTCTGTGCGTCCTGCGGTCCGATGCCGATGGCTCGCCGCTCGACGATGACGAGCCGATGCTCCAGTCGTTCCCGAGCGAGTTCCAGCAGGGTATGCGTCGACGGTCCACGATGCTCGGCGACAACGGTCCCAGCGCTCCCGCCGAGTGGGACCCGTACTACGACTCCGACGATCTACATGTCTGGGTCATGTTGCAGGAGGCGAACGCAGAGTCACTGGAACATCGTCAGTCCGAGGTGACGGCGCTGCTCGAGGCAGACGGTGCCATGACCGTGCTGATCCACGAGCGCGGCAGCCAGTTCGGCGCCGATCATGCTCCCGCCAAGGAGCACTTCGGCTTCAACGACAACCTCGGCCAGCCGGGCATCGAGGGCACCGGTCAGCCCGTGCAACCAGGGCAGGGCACCTACGTCCCGGAGACGAAGTCGTGGAAGCCGATCCCGACCGGCTGCTTCGCACTGGGTTACGAGAACGGGTACGGCGAGGTGGAGACACGTCCGAGCGACGAGACCGTCCGCGTCAACGGCACCTACATGGTGTTCCGCAAGCTCGAACAGCAGGTGGCTGCGTTCCGCGCGTATGTGGCCGAGACCGCGGACGACCTGGGAATCGATCCCGAGTTGTGCGCTGCGAAGTTCGTCGGGCGCTGGCGCAGCGGTGCCCCACTGGCCAAGGCGCCGGACCACGACGACCCGACGATCGTCGACGATCCGGCGACTGCCGACGACTTCCTCTACTCGGCCGACGGCCCGGACGGCGGCTGTCCCGTCCCGCACTTCGCGGACATCAGGCGCGTGAATCCGCGCGACTCGCTCGACTCGCGCACCGGAGTCGACCCGACCAACCACCGCATCATCCGGCGCTCGGCACCGTACGGCACCTTCCTGCCCGACGGCGCCGACGACGACCACACCCGGCGAGGGCTGCTGTTTCGAGCCTTCAACGCGAGCATCCTCGACCAGTTCGAACTCGTGCAGAGCCAATGGGTCAACAGCGCCAACGAGTCGCACGGCATGAGCAGTGACACCGACCCGTTCGTGGGGACACGGGTGGCGCAGCCCGAAGCGCCGACGTCGGACCGCTTGGATCGACAGCTGGGCTCCAGCTTCACCATCCCGCTCGCGGACGGCTCCTGCCCGACCAGGTACGACCTTCCGCAGTTCGTCACGGTCAAGGGTGGGGCCTACCTCTTCATCCCGTCCGTCGATGCCCTGCACCACCTGACCGCCGAGCCTGCGCCGGCGGCCCCCGAGCCGAATCTGCTCGACGTGGCGACCAAATTCCCTCTCGCGGACCGCGAGAACCAGATCAAGATCACCATGCTCGCCCAGAAGACCCCGATCCTCTTCGGCGACTATCTGCGCAGCAGGGACCACACCGCGATCTTCCCGACGCCATTGGGCTTCATCGTGTCGACGATGGCCGACACGCTCGAGGTGTTCGCACGCGACGACGAGTTCTCGGTCGACGGGTACGGGCAGCGGATGAACGAAGTCAGTGGACCCTTCATGCTCGGCATGGATCGGGGTGAGCAGTACGACCACGAGCACTCGATCATGCAGTTCGTCGCTCCCAGCACCGATCTGGGCGCGATCCAGCAGTGGCTGCACACCTACGTCGAGCAACTGATCTCCCAGCTCGAGGCCGCGTACGCCGCCGACGTCAAGCTCCACGGGCATGGCGCATCGATCGATCTCGTCACCCAGATCGCCGATCGCGTCCCGCTCGCCTTCCTGGGCCACTACATCGGGGTCCCCGGCCCGAACGACGAGACGCTGATGACGTGGTTGCATGCAATCGCGACGTACGTGTTCGAGTTCTGGAGTCCGGTCGTTCCCGGTCTGTCCGACGCCGCACGCGACAGCGGTCTCGAGATGTCCGCGTATCTCGAGCACCTCATCGACACGAGAGCCCAACTGTTGACGTCGAAGCCGCCCGACGCACCCGACGACATCCTCACGAGGTTGCTGCGCCTCGGTGTGCTCGACCCACCAGCGGTGGAGGGTCGCTCGCTGGGGCTGACCCGCGTCGGGATCCGCCGGAACCTCGCTGGGTTCTCGCTCGGGTCGGTCGTCGCAGCGTCGATGTCGATCGTGGCAGCGATGGGATATCTGCTCGATCCGGCCAATGCGGCCGAACGGGCGATCGTCACCGCTGCCGCACGGGGCGGGGACGACGACCTGTTCAGACGGTGCATGTTGGAGGCCTACCGGCTGGGCAGCCCGGCCCCACCCACGCTGTTCCGAGTGGCGTCGGCAGACGTCGTGCTGGCGGAGGGAACCGAGCGAGCGACCCCGATCCCCAAGGGCTCGGTCGTTGCGATCTACCCGTGCATGGCGATGACCGACGAGAAGGCGGTGCCCAACCCCACGTCGTTCGACCCCCACCGCGACGAGTCGTGCTACGTCATGTTCGGAGAGGGCCTGCACAAGTGCTTCGGCACGGCGATCGCCACGATGTTCCTCACGTCGGTGGGCCGAGCGCTGCTCGAGATCGACGGCTTGACGATCGCTGGGAAGCCATCGAGCGGATCCGGGGTCGCCAATCAGTTCTATCCGGGGCGCCTTCCACTGGCGATCGTGCCGACGTGACCGCTCGCACCCAGCGTGCCGATCGGACGGTCGCCCAGGCGCGAGCTGCCGGCACGTCGCAACGACACGGGGTCGAGCCATGCCCGTCAGCGCTCCGTGCGACCGAACCCGAACCGGTGGCCGACGGGCCGACGATCGGCCTCACCTTCAGTGGTGGAGGTTTTCGGGCGACGTTCTCGGCACTCGGCGTGATCCGCATGCTGTCCGATGCAGGCCTGCTCGGCAACGTGCGGTACGTGTCGTCGGTGTCGGGAGGATCACTCGCCAATGCGATGCTCGCCACCAGCTGGCCGGACCTGCGTGCGAAAGGGTTCTCGAACGACGCCGTCGACACCGAGGTCATTGGGCCGCTGACGGAGCGAGTGACTTCCTCGTCGCTGAAGAACAGGCTGCTCCTCAACATCTGGAGGACGATCGGCAAGAACAACCGGACCGACGTGCTGGCCTGGGCGTTCGACTCGTGGTGGCTCGGCGGTGCCGAGTTGGAGGATCTCGACGCACAGTGTCGCTGGATCTTCAACGCCGGCAACCTCGCGACCGGTGTCCGCTTCGGCTTCGAGCGAGACGTCGTCGGCGACTACGTCACCGGACTTGCGCCGACGACGGGGAGTGGACTGCGCGTCGCCCAGGCCGCTGCCGCGTCGGCTGCCGTGCCGGGTGCGTTCGCCGAGATGAAGATCGGCGAGGTGTCGTTTCCGTGCACGGAATCCGGACCGCCTCGACTGCTCGACGGCGGCACGTACGACAACACCGGACTCGAAGCGCTCGATCACGACCAGTACTGCGACGTCTTCACCATCTCGATCAACTCGGGCGGTGTCCTCGTGCCCGGCAGGTTCGGTGGGCTGCCGATCATCAAGGACCTGCAGCGAGCGAACAGCATGCTGTATCGCCAGAGCACGACGCTACGAACACGCTGGATGATCGACCGATTCGAGGCCTACGAACGTGCATCCGATCCGGCGTCACGGCCGAGCGGCGCCCGACGGGGAGTGCTGTTCGGGCTGGCGACCACGGTGGGCCTGTCAGGTCGTCAGGTGATGTCCGACCGACACGCTGACTTCGTGAAGGCGTTTCCCGAACGTCGCACTCACGGCGGTGTCGACCTCTCGCTGATGCCGACGGTCTTCGACAAACTCGAGCCCGGTCTCGTCGATGCGCTGGTCTACCGGGGTTGGTGGCTCACCGGGGCGATCCTGGCGCAGTGCTACCCGGAGTTGATGCCGCCGGTCACGTCGCTGGCGCCACCGCCGATCCCGCCGTCGGACTGACCGCACCTGGGCGAGGGCTCACCATCGGCCACGAAACCGCCACGGGGTCTCGGTGGCTCTGGTGATCCCGATCCTCGGTCCGGTGATCAGGTGAGCCGGAGCCGGCCAGCCGTCGTCGACCACCCGGATCGGCCCGTCGGGCCGGGTCAGATCGGCCCCATCGTCGGCGAGTGACACACCCATCGCGGCGCACAGCTTGCCCGGCCCGTTCGTCAGTTCGGCGTCCGACCGGCCAGCGCGCCGGCTCCGAATCGTCCGGAGACCCTCGACCGGCTCCACGGACCTCAGCAGCACGGCCTGGCCATCGCCATCGGCACCGGTCACGATGTTGGCGCAGCAGTGCACTCCGTAACTGAGGTACACGTAGAGATGCCCTGGCGGACCGAACATCACCGCAGTGCGCCTGGTCACTCCTCGATACGAATGGCTTGCCGGGTCCTCTGCCGTGTACGCCTCGGTCTCGACGATCCGGCCAGCGACAGGCGCTCCGCCGCGATCGACCACCAGCAGCTTGCCCAGCAGCTCCTGGGCGACCACGGGTGCGTCCCGAGCCAGCCAGCGGCGTCTCAGCGGCCGTGACGACATACGCGAGCGACAGTACTCCGGGCGTCGAGGTGGCGCCCTCGGCTGATGGGGAGGAACCCAGTCGACATGCGCTACCGCGTTGGTCGGCGTGACTCAGCTCGTCAATCGCGCTTCGTCGAGAGCGAGCATCGTCCGGTAGGACTCGACCTGCAGCGGCAGCGCTCCGGGGCCCGCAGCGCCGCGCGACGTCCGCATCTGCACGCCGACGCCGGGACCGACGAGGGCGGCAGCGTCGGGACCCAGCTGTGGGTCGGCGGCGACCAGGTCGCGCAGCGTCCCCTCCCCCGCCAGCGTGGCGCGGACGTGGGCCCCGACGATCGCATGGGCGTCACGGAACGGCGTGCCTGCCCGGACGAGGTACTCCGCGAGGTCGGTGGCCGCCATGGTCTCCTCGTCGGCGGCGGCCTGCATCGCGTCGGGCACGAAGGTTGCGGTCGCGATCATGCCGGTCAGCGCGGCAACTGCGAGCGTCACCTGTTCGACCGAGTCGAACAGCGGCTCCTTGTCCTCCTGGAGGTCCCGGTTGTAGGCCAGGGGAAGGCCCTTGAGCGTGGCGAGCAGCCCGGTCAGGTTTCCGATCAGGCGTCCGCTCTTGCCTCGAGCGAGCTCGGCGATGTCCGGGTTCTTCTTCTGCGGCAGCATCGACGAACCCGTGGCGTAGCCGTCATCGAGCTTGGCGAAGCCGAACTCTCCCGAGGTCCACAGCACCCATTCCTCGCCGATGCGCGACAGGTGGATCCCGACGAGCGCGAGATCGAACACCGCCTCGGCCACGAAGTCACGATCGGAGACCGCATCGAGGCTGTTGTCGAACACCCCGGCGAAACCGAGGTCCGCCGCGTTGCCAACGGGGTCGATCGGCAGCGATGAACCGGCGAGCGCGCCGGCACCCAGCGGCGACACATCGAGGCGGAGACGTGTCGCGAGCAGCCGGTCGACGTCACGGGCGAGCGCCCAGCCGTGAGCGAGGAGATGGTGAGCGAGCAGCACCGGCTGCGCACGCTGCAGGTGGGTGTAGCCCGGCAGGTACGTGTCGCCGGCGTCGAGCGCCCGTTGCAGGAGCACCTGCTGGAGCCCGTGGATCCCACGGGCGACGTCGAGGAGCTCTCGTTTGCACCACAAGCGGAGATCGGTGGCGACTTGATCGTTGCGGCTGCGAGCGGTGTGGAGCTTCGCGCCAGCAGGGCCCGCGAGTTCGGTCACCCGGCGCTCCACGGCGGTGTGGATGTCCTCGTCACTCTCGACGAACGCGAAGGTGCCCGATGCCATCTCGGCCGCAACGGTGTCGAGTGCGGCGAGCACGGCATCACGTTCGGCATCGGTGAGCAGGCCGACTCGAGCGAGCCCCCGCACGTGCGCCTTCGAGCCGTCGATGTCGTCAGGCCACATCGTCCGGTCGAACGGAAGGCTGACCGTGTAGGCCATCAGTGCGTCCGCCGGCCCACCGGCGAAGCGGCCGTGCCACAGCGTCTTGGCGTCGCCGGCGTCGTGGGTGGCCTCGTGATCCTTGTCGCTCATGTCAGTCCAGTCCCGCGAGGTCGCGAAGGTGTGCGGCCAGTGATGCGCCGTCGGTCGCGGCCGAGACGCACATCAGGGTGTCGTCGCCTGCGACGGTGCCGAGCAGGCCCTCGACGCGGCTGCGGTCGAGCGCCGAGGCCACGACATGGGCGCAGCCCGGTGGTGTGCGCAAGATGACGATGTTGCCCGAGCAGGCGACCTCGGCCACCCACTCGCCCATCACCCGCCGGAGCTGATCGACCGGGGCCAGCCGATCGGGCGCGAACTCGGGAATCGCGTAGACCGTGTTGCCGCTCGGCACCCGGACCTTGATCGCTCCGATGTCGTCGAGGTCACGTGACACCGTGGCCTGGGTGGCCTCGATGCCGTGTTCGGCGAGCAGTTCGATCAGCTGCGGCTGGCTGATCACCTCGTGATCGCCGATGATCCGGCCGATCGTCGCCTGGCGTTGGACCTTGCTCACGACGCACCTCCGATCGTGGTTCCCGGAGACCCGGGCTCGGGGAACCACGCTGTGAGCAGGAACGCGAGGGCGCCGCGGGCGGCGTGGAGGCGATTGTGTGCCTGCTGGAACACGACGGACTGCGGCCCGTCGATCACGTCGGTGGCCACTTCGATCCCGCGGTAGGCGGGCAGGCAGTGCATGAAGACCGCCGTCGGGTCGGCCAGCGCCATCATGTCGGCGTCGACGGTGTAGCCCTCGAACTGCTGCATCCGCAGCTGCTTCTCGGCTTCCTGGCCCATCGACACCCAGGTGTCGGTGTGCACCGCATGGGCGCCTGCCACGGCGTCGGCCGGCCGGTGCGACTGATCGACCGACGGCGCCCCGAGCAGCTCGAATCGTTCGAGTTCGACCAACGGCGCCTCGAAGCCGTGTGGGCAGGCGAACCGGATGTGCATACCGAGCAGGGCGGAGACTTCGGCGAGCGATCGGGCGACGTTGTTGAAGTCGCCCACATAGGCAACGGTCTTGCCGGCGAGCTCACCGAGGCACTGCTGCATCGTCAGCGCGTCGGCGAAGGCCTGCAGTGGGTGCGAACGGTCCGAGAGCATGTTGACCACGGGGACATCGACGACGGCGGCCATGCGGGTGACGGTGAGATGGTCGAACACCCTCGCTGCGATCAGTGCGTGATAGCCCTGCATCACCTTCGCGACGTCCTCGACCGGCTCACGGGTGTCGAAGCCGACCTCCTCGCCACGCGTGTAGATCGGGTGTCCACCGAGCTGCGACACCGCCATCTCCATCGAGTGCCGGGTGCGGTTCGACGGCTTCTCGAAGATCAGGGCTGCGCCGCGTCCGGCGAGGGGGCGACCGAGCGACTCGATCGGCTCCTCGGCGAGCGACAGGATCTGTCGGACCTCGTCGGCGGTCACGTCGGTGACGTCGAGCAAGTGGCGGGTCACGTCGGTTCCCCGTTCGCTTCGATCGCCGACTCCAGCGAGGCAGCGATCATCGCGACGGCTTCGTCGATCTCGTCGTCGGTCACGGTGATCGGCGGGACCAGTCGCAGCGTGGTCGGGGTGACCGCGTTGACGATGAGGCCGAGTCCGAGCAGGTCGCCGTAGACGGCCTTCGCGTCGATGCCCTCGGCCAGCTCGACGCCGAGCATCAGGCCGCGCCCTCGTACGTCGACGACCCCGGGCACCGCCCGAAGGGCATCGACGATCCGTTGACCCTGGCGCTGGGCCACGGCGGGCGCATCGATGCGCTGCATCTCGTCGATGACGGCATTGACGGCAGCCGTCGCAATCGCCGTGCCCGAGTAGGTGCTGCCGTGGTCGCCGGGTTGGAATACCGCGGCGACGTCGGTGCGAGCCCAGCACGCACCAACCGGCATCCCGTTGCCCATCGCCTTGGCGAGCGTCACCACGTCGGGGCTCACGCCGGCATGCTCGAAGCCGAACCAGCGCCCGGTGCGGGCGAAGCCGGTCTGGATCTCGTCGATCATCATCAACGCTCCGGTCTCGTCGCACAGCTCACGGATGCCCTGCAGATACTCGGTCGACGCAGGATGAACCCCGCCTTCGCCCTGGATCGGCTCGATCAGGACCGCGGCGACGCTGCCGTCGACCGCCTGGCGCATGGCGTCGAGGTCGCCCCACGCAACGTGGCGGAAGCCGTCGGGCATCGGAGCGAAGGGCTCGTGCTTCGCGGGCTGACCCGTCGCGGCGAGCGTCGCCAGGGTGCGACCGTGGAAGCTGCCGAGCGCGCTGACGACCGTGTGTCGCCCGCGACCGCCGTGCTTGCGGGCGAGTTTGATGGCGCACTCGTTCGATTCGGCACCGGAGTTCGTGAAGAAGATCTGACCCCGATGACCCGTTGCCTCGAACAGGAGCTCGTTGACCTTGACGGCGGCCTCGGTGGCGACCGGGTTGGCGAAGAAGTTCGACACGTGCAGGAGCCGTTCGAGCTGGTCGCCGACCGCTTCGGCAACGATCGGGTTCGAGTGTCCGAGCGACACGACGGCGATCCCGGCGAGGAAGTCGAGGTAGCGCTTGCCGTCGGAGTCCCACAGTTCGGTGCCCCGACCGCGCTCGAACATGATCGCCGGCGGCCCGAACACCGGCATGAACGGGCAGTTCGCCATCGGCGCATGGTCGAAGGCGTGTGACGCAGAGGTGGTCATGACACGGCCCCTTCCCGGGGTTGCTCGAGCGGTGGTTCGTCGCGGTATTGCATCACCATCGTGCCGATGCCGGCGTCCGTGAAGACCTCCAGCAGGAGCACGTGGGCGATCCGGCCGTCCAGGATGTGCGCGCGGTGCACACCGTTGCGCACGGCGTGAGTGCAGCTGGCGACCTTGGGGATCATGCCGCCCGCGATGATGCCCTCGGCGACGAGCTGGTCGAGTTCGTCGGCGGTTGCCTGACGGATGAGGCTGGACGCGTCGGCGACGTCACGGCGGAGGCCCTCGATGTCGGTGAGATAGACGAGCTTCTCGGCGCCGATCGCCTCGGCGATCGCGCCGGCCACCGTGTCGGCATTGATGTTGTAGGCCTGCCCGGTCTCGTCGCTGCCGATCGTGGCGATCACGGGAATGAACTCGTCGTCGATCAGGCCATGGATCACCTCGGGGTTGATCTCCGTGACATCGCCGACGAAGCCGAGCTTCTCGTCACGCGCGGTCGCTCGGATCAGTCCCGCGTCGACGCCGCTGATGCCCACGGCGAAGCGCCCGTGCACGTTGATGGCGGCCACGAGTTGGGGGTTGACCTGCCCCTTCAGGACCATCCGGGCGATGTCGACGGTCTCGGCGTCGGTCACCCGCAACCCGTCGAGGAACTGCGGTTCCTTGCCGAGGCGTTCCATCAGCTCGGAGATCTGGGGGCCGCCGCCGTGCACGACGATGGGGCGCATGCCGACCAGCCGCATCAGGACGATGTCCTCGGCGAACAGCGTGAGCGCGTCGTGATCGGAGGTGCCTGCGAGCGCATTGCCGCCGTACTTGACCACGACGGTCTTGCCCGCGAATCGCCGTATGTACGGCAGGGCCTCGACGAGCACCGACGCCTTGAGCGATGCTGCGGCGCCGCCCGCGTCCGCGTCGGAGGCTGGCGAGTTGCTGGTCATGGCGCGAGTCCGATCGTGGGGAGACCGGCGGTCTCGTCGAGGCCGAGGGCGACGTTGGCGGCCTGCACCGCACCGCCCGAGGCGCCCTTGGTGAGGTTGTCGATGGCACACATTGCGATCACGGTGTTGGTGCGCTCGTCGTATCGGGCGCTGACGTGGGCGGCGTTCGAGCCGAGCACGGACTTGGTGGCCGGAGGACTGTCGAGCACCGCGACGAACGGTTCGTCGGCGTAGAACGAGCGCATCGCGTCGATGATCCTGGCCTCCGTGCACCCTGCTGCAGCCGGGGCAGCACATGTGGCGAGCAGCCCGCGGCTCATCGGGACGAGGTGTGGGGTGAAGATCAGCGTGGCGCCGACCTCCTGCTCCATCTCCGGGGTGTGCCGATGCGAGATCAGGCCGTACGGAGCCGCGTTCGAGTCGATGTTCGTGAACACGTTCGTGTCGGTGGGCGCACGACCGGCGCCCGTGATCCCGGTGAGCGTGTTGACCACGATGCCGGCGGACTCGACGAGACCGGCCGCGACGAGCGGCCGCAGCGCCAGCGTTGCCGCGGTGACATGGCAGCCGGGCGTCGCGACGAGCGCCGCTCCCTTCAGATCGGCGCGGTGGAGTTCGGGCAGCCCGAACACCGCTTGATCCAGGAGATCGAGCTGCGTGTGCTCGAACCCGTAGAACGTCGGGTAGGCGGCCGGATCCTTGAGGCGGAACGCCGCTGACAGATCGACCACGCAGCCCACGGAGCCGACCAGCGACGGAGCGAGCTCCATCGACGCGCCATGCGGCAGCCCGAGGAACACCAGGTCGAGATCGTGGACCCCCTCCGGGTCGAACTCGGAGAACACGAGGCCCGGATACGCCACCTCCAACGACGGGTACAGATCCGCCGCTCGCCGTCCGGCCATCGAGTCCCCGGTCGCCACGATCACCTCGAAATCGGGATGCTGAGCGGCGAGACGCAGTAGTTCGGCGCCCGTGTATCCGGACGCCCCGATGATCCCAACCTTGATTCCAGCCCCGGCCATTGCATGACCATACACGCATGCGCATATTCATCCAACATGGTGTGTGGTGCGATGAGTTTCCGCGCTGACGTGTCGCTTGGAAACTCATCGCTCGACGGTGCTGGCAGACTGGAGGGGATGATTCCCGGGACGCCGCCCATCAAGGGACGCCTCCTCGTGGCGACACCCCCGCTCGAGGACGCGAACTTCGATCGAACGGTGATCTTCGTGCTCGAACACCACGACGAGGGCGCGATCGGTGTCGTGATCAACCGGCCCAGCTACGAAGCCCTCGACGAGCCGCTCGACCGGTGGATCGAGCTGCAGTCGGTGCCGTCGTCGGTGTTCTCCGGCGGCCCCGTCGAGGAGTCGGCGCTGATCGCCCTCGCCGAGACCAAACGACCGATGGTCGATCACGGCGAGTACCTCTCCCCCATCGTCGGCACGATCGCCTCGGCCGACCTCACCGCCGATCCCGCTCTCGTCGCCGCCGAGGTGCGCGGCGTGCGGGTCTTCCGCGGCTACGCCGGCTGGGGCCCCGGCCAACTCGAGGGCGAGATCGAAGCCGGGGCGTGGCTGGTGCTCGACTCCGAACCGGGCGACGTGTTCTCCGACGAGCCCGACGAGCTGTGGCGCACCGTTCTTCGACGCCAGCCCGGTCGGCTGGCATGGTTGGCCGACGCGCCGGACGATCTCAGCGCCAACTGACGCCATTGGACGCCGGCCCCGGCCGGGTGGCACGATGACCAGCGATGATCGATCTGGAACACGCTCGCAAGCGCCTCCTCGAGGAACGCTCACACCTCGAACGCCAACTCGACGAGGTGGAACTCGAACGCAACGGTGACGGGCCGATCGACATGCTCGGCGGTGACGCCGCCGCCGACACGACGATCGCGACAAGCGAACTGAACCTTCGGTCGGACCTGGCCCACTCGATCGCCGAGATCGACGCCGCCCTCCACCGCATCGACCTGGGCACGTACGGCGTCGACGAAGAGACCGGCGAGCCCATCAACGCAGAACGGCTCGACGTGCTTCCCGCAGCGCGAACGAACGTCAGGTGACGTCGACCTGTTCACGTTCCGGCGCCTGACCCGCGAGGACTTTGCGCTGCTCGGCGCATGGTTGGCGGCGCCGCATGTTCGCGAGTGGTGGAACCACGATCCCTCGCCTGAGGCCGTCGAGGACGACTTCGGTGACGCCGTCGACGGCGCCGAGGCCGGCGAGGACTGGATCGCCGAACTCGATGGCCGCCCGATCGGTCTGGTGCAATACAGCCGATTCAGTGACTACCCGCACTACACCGTCGAGATGGAGCCGGTGTATCCGGTCGGCGATGGGGTGGCCTCCATCGACTATCTCGTCGGCGAGCGCGACATGATCGGCAGCGGTGTGGGGAGCGCCATGATCTCGGCATTCGTGGAGTTCGTGTGGAACCACGACCCGTCGGCGACATCGCTCGTCGTGCCGGTCAACTCGGCCAACGAACGGTCGTGGCATGCCCTGTTGCGAGCCGGATTCCGCTTGGTCGCCCGAGGCGAACTGGATCCGGACAATCCGATCCACGACCGGTGGCACGAGGTCTTGCGCATCGACCGTCCGGTCGCCGCGTCGTAGGTTGGCGACATGACCGCCGACTGGGTTCGACCGATCGTCCACTTCGAGATCCTGGCGCGAGATCCCGAGGCGCAGCGCAGGTTCTACGGCGAGCTCTTCAACTGGCCGTTCGGCGACGGCCCGATCATGAACGTACCGAGCGGACTCGGCGGGCCGGAACCAGGTCCCGCCGGCCACATGCGCCAGAGCGACCGAACGGGGTTCGCGCTGTACATCCAGGTGCGCGATCTGTCCGACTCCCTGCGACGTGTACCGGAGTTCGGCGGCACGGTCGTGTCCGAGCCGTTCGACGTCCCCGGCGGGCCGACGATCGCGGCGATCGAGGACCCCGAGGGCAATCCACTCGTGCTGGTCCAGCAGTAGCCGACGGATCAGGCAGCGCCGCGGAAGCGCTCGACGACCACATCGGTCACCAACGCAGCGAATTCTCGACCGAGGTCGGACTCGTCGAAGACCTGCTGCGCGGCGAGCGCGGACTCGGGGTCGGCCCAGATCGTGAGGGCGAGCCACCGGCCGTCGTCGTGGCGTCCGAGTGTTCGTCGGATGATTCCGGGCTGCTGGTACGCGAACTCGACCTGGATCCGTTCGTCGAGCGAACGGAATGTCTCTGTGTCGACACCGGGGGCCAGGCGAAAGGTCAGGATCTCGAACACGACGGCGACGCTACGGTCCGGTGATGGACGAGTGGTGGATCGAACCGATGCGCAACGCCTTCGCCGGTCGCGCCGTTGTGCTCGCCGGCGCCATGGGGACGTCGTGGACCGAACACATCGACCTCCTCCGTTCGGTCGGGGTGAGCAAGCTCCTGGTGGTCGCCACCGAAGGGCGAGGCGCCGGTCCGCTGCCCGACGTACCCACCGTGATCGTCGAGCCGGCAGCCGGTCTGTCGCAAATGGAGCGCATCCACGCCGCCGATCGGATCTTGCACGAGCCCACCGCGGAGGTGGTCATGGCAATCGAGGCGTTCGACCCCGCCGGCGAGGCGATCGTGGTCGCAACATTCCTGGCGACGGCGTCACGGCTGGTCGGCCGACCGATCATGGCGTTTCGCCGACCGGAGTGGCTGGCACTGGAGGACAAGGTCGTCGTCGATGCATTCTGGGACCGTACGGGCGTCGAACGCCAGCCATCTCGTGTCGTCACGCTCGGTGACGCCACACGTGCGGCGTCGGAGCTCGACCGGGGCGACGGAACGGTCTGGGCGGCCGATGCTCGGGAGGGATTCCACGGCGGCGCGACGCAGACCTACTGGGTGCGCGACGACGCATCGCGGGATCGCGCCGCCTCCGGCCTCGCACCTGTGTGCGATTCGGTCCGGGTGATGCCGTTCTTGGAGGGAGTTCCCTGCTCGATCCACGGCATCGTGCTCCCCGACGGTGTGGCCGTGTTGCGACCGGTCGAAATGGTGACGCTGCGACGTGGGCAGGAGTTCGCCTACGCCGGATGTGCCACGTACTGGGATCCCGATCCGATCGCCCGCGAGCAGATGCGCACCGTCGCCCGCCGTGCCGGCGACCGATTGCGTGAGGAGGTCGACTTCCGCGGCACGTTCACCGTCGACGGTGTCGTGACCGACGACGGGTTCTGGCCGACGGAGCTGAACCCTCGCTTCGGCGCCGGCATCATGACCATCGCCCGCGGCACAGGGATTCCGATGGTGCTCGTGAACGACTTGATCGTCGGCGGCCGCGACATCGCTCGCACGGCGGCCGAGCTGGAGAACGATGTCGTCACGCACGGCGACGCACGTCGCGGCGGCGGGACCTGGCGAGGCGGGCTCGGCGTCGTCACGGAACTCGAGTCCGAGCCCGTTCACTACCGCGACGGTGCGTGGACGTGGGCGCGTTCGGGCGGAGCGGTCGACGGCAGGGTCACCACCGGCAGCGGGTTCGTACGGTGCCTGTACGAACAGGCGTCCACACCTGTCGGCCCGTCAACAGCATCGAGAGCGGTCGCATTCTGGGACTTCGCCGCACGTGAGTTCGGCATCGACACCGCCGGGCTCACGGCCGCCGGGAGGTGATGTCGTCACGCGGTGAGCGCGGTGAGCGCGGTGATGGCGTCGTCGACTCGGTCGACCGGCACCAGCAGGTGATCATGGTGGTAACCGGCCAGCACGTTGCACGGGATGCCGATCGCCGCGAGCCTTGCGCTCACGGCGGCGGTCAGACCCACCGCGTCGAGGCTCGACTGCACCGTCAGCGTCAGCCAGGCGAACTGCACCGTGGTTGCCTGCCCCGCACGCTCGGCAGCGTCGACCGGAAGCACGATCGTCGTCAGGCGCCCCTCTTTGACGATGGCGTGCGCAGCGGCAATCAGACCGGGCGTGGGAATCTCGACTGCGATGTAGGCGAACACTCCAGGTCGACGCTGCACGGCGAGCGTCGCGAGCATGAGGTCGAGGTCGGTCTCTCCTGGTGCAACCATGCAGTCCAGCTTCGCACCCGTGTCAAACCGGCGTGGCGCGGCTGCGTCACAGCACCTCGCCGAAGGATGCGAGGATGTGAGTTCACCAACAAGGGGGACGTGTCATGACCAGTACACCGATCTTGCCCGGCCGTCTGGGCACGCCCGATCTCCAACTCCGCGATGACCCTCGAGCCGATCCGCGCATGATCGAAGCGATGGGTCCGATCGGGCTCGATGTCACGCCGCCACCCTCGCCGGTCACCGCTGCGAGTTCGCTGGAGGAGATCTTGGAGGCGTGCATGCTCGCCGAGGCCGGGTTCCAGATGGCCTTCGGCATGGTGAACCAGCCCACCGAGGCGCTCGGTGTGTCCTCGTCAGTCACGTCGATCACCGGAACCGACGGCAACGAGATCACCCTGTACATCCACCGCCCCGAGCAGGTCGAGACGGCGCTCCCCTGCGTGGTCCACACCCACGGCGGAGGCATGACGATCCTGACCGCAGCAGACCCCGGTTACGGGCGGTGGCGCGACATGCTCGCAGCGACCGGTTTGGTCGTGGTGGGCGTCGAGTTCCGCAACGCCGGCGGGACGCTGGGGCCGCACCCGTTCCCGGCGGGCCTGAACGACTGCGCCAGCGCAGCACAGTGGGTGATCGCCAATCGTGACGACCTCGGGGTCTCGACGATCGTGATCTCCGGTGAGTCCGGCGGCGGCAACCTGGCGCTGGCGACCGCACTCAAGGCCAACCGTGAAGGGTGGATCGACGGAATCGACGGCGTGTATGCCCAGTGTCCCTACATCTCGGGCGCCTATGCCGACCCGCCCGCTGAACTGACCTCGCTGTTCGAGAACGACAAGTACTTCCTCGACATCGAGAACATGGGCGCGATGGCGAAGGCATATGACCCCGACGGCGCCAACGCCACGAATCCGCTCGCATGGCCGATGCATGCCTCGGCG
>CAVPIC010000006.1:0-61433 GCA_963704915.1 Ilumatobacteraceae bacterium
ACCTCCAGCGATGCCCGTGGGCTGACGATCGGGCGGTCATCACGATCGGGGCCTACGACGGGGTGCACCTCGGCCATCGAGCGGTCATCGACCAGGTGAAGCGGCGCGCTGCCGACATCGGGGCGAAGTCGGTCGTCGTGACGTTCGACCGTCACCCGGCCAGTGTCGTCCGACCCGAATCGGCGCCGCGGCTGCTGACCGGCCCCGAACAGAAGATGGAGCTGCTCGGATCGACGGGCATCGATGCCGTCGTCGTCGTGCCCTTCGATAGCGACCAAGCCGCCGAAAGCCCGGAGTCGTTCGTCGACCGGGTGCTGGTGCGATGCCTGCAGACCCGGATCATCGTGGTCGGTGAGGACTTCCACTTCGGACGGCACCGCGATGGCAATGTCGACCTGCTCCGCAAGGTCGGCGTCGACGCCGACTTCGACGTCGAGCCGGTCCAGTTGGTCCAACGACTCGACGGCATCGACGAACCGATCAGCAGCACGGCGATTCGTCGTGCGCTCGCCGGTGGCGACATCACCCGCGCCAACTCGATGCTGGGTCGCCCGTACGAAGTGCGTGGCGAGGTGTTCGCCGGCGACCAACGTGGGCGGCTGCTCGGCTTCCCGACAGCGAACGTCGCCGTTCCGTCCGGCATGTGCCTTCCTGCCGATGGTGTGTACGCCGGGATCTACGAGCGTCCGAACGGTGATGTGTACGGATGTGCGATCAACCTCGGTCGCCGACCCACGTTCTACGAGCACGCCGACGCCTCATTGCTGGAGGCGCACCTGCTCGACGTCGACGTCGACCTCTACGGCGAAACCGCCCGGGTCCGTTTCGAGCACTTCCTGCGCAGCGAGCGCAAGTTCGACGGCGTCGATGCGCTGATCGCGCAACTCGGCAACGACGTCGCCCACGCCCGAACCTGCTCGCCTGACACGCCTAGAACACGCCTGCGCACCCCACGTTTGCGTGCGGATTCGGGTGACCCGTCCCACCCGGAGTGCAACGCAAACGGGAGGTCCGTCAGCTGGCGGGCCAGATCACGACGGCGTCGGCGTAGATGCCGATCGAGGATGTCGCTGAGGTAGTCGGAGGCCGTCGGCGTTTCAGCATCGCCGAACAGCCCGACCTCGGCATAGGTGTCGAGTTCGTTCTGGAGCGCTGCGGCGTCGGCGACACCGATAGCCCGTGCCGGCCGGGGTCAGCTCGGAGATCAGTGCAGCGTCGGTGGTCCAGCGGAACACCTCGCCCTCGGGTGACAGGAAGTTGGGGTTGCCGCCCGAATTGATCAGCTCGACGGCGGTGTTCGCTGCGGCCTCGGGATCGGCGATCGCATCGGCGAGTCCGAGCATCGTGGCGCGCATGAAGTCCTCGGCGGCGGTCGGGTGCTCGGCGATGAAGTCGGCGTTGCCGTAGATGACGCCGAACGAGCCCGGGATGTCGTAGTCGAGCGGATCGAACAGGTCGAACTCGATGCCCGCTCGCTCGAGCGCGCCGGGTTCGTTGCTCTTGTAGCCGGGGAAACCGTCGATCGACTCGATCGCGATGTGTGCCGTCGGGTCGAAGCCGTCGAGGAGCACCGTCTCGTAGTCCTCGTTCTCGACGAGCCCGGCAGTTGCGAGCATGGCGGCAACGCTGGGAGGCAGCTTGCCCTTGACCCCGATCGTCGAGCCGGCGAGATCTTCGAGTTCAGTGGCGACGCCCGGCTTGACGATGAGCGAATCGATCGCCGTCGGCCCCTCGACGGCCGTGACGACGAAGTCGGTGTCGTTCGCAGCAGCGAACGCAACGACCTCGCTGAACGACCCGCCCGATGCGAACTGGGCGTCGTTCTCGGCGACGAGGGGATAGTTGGCGGTCGAGAAACTCGGCGTGATCTCGACGTCGAGGCACATGTCGTCGTAGTACCCGTTGGCATCGGCGACGATGACGTCGACGATCGAGGCCGTGGCCGCGAAGTCGAAGCCGGTGAGGTAGGTGATGGTGCCGGCGGCCTCGTTCGCGGCGCAACGGTCGGCGGGGAACGCCTCGCCGGCCACGACGTCGGATGTGCCGCTCGCGGAGACGGGAGCGGTGGTCACTGCGCTGCTCGTGTCGTCGGTCGCGCTGTCGTCGGTCGACGAGTCGCCGTCGCTGCTGCATGCTGCCAGCACGACGACGGGAGCAAGGGCAAGCGCAATGGTGGTGCGAAGTCGCATCAGTGGTCCAGTTCTTCGGGAGGGGAATCGGTAGCCCATGATGTCAGGTCACGGCTTCGCGGTGCAGCGCAGTCACGAACGAGGCGTCAGGACCGTTGCGAGGCGTGCCACTTCAGCAGGCTGCGCTCGAGCACCGAGATCGACCAGCAAACCGACGATGCCGAGCAGCGCCGCCGATGTGATCGTCGCCCACAGTGTCTCGGCCTGGTTGCTCGCCGCCGCGGTGCGTCCGATCGCACCGAGCCCGTCACGGGTGAGCGCCGAGCCCTCGGCGAAGTAGGCGGCGGCGAGGCCGAGTCCGAGCGCGAAACGCAACGTGGTGAAGATCGACGGCAGCGATGCCGGCAGGCGCAGCCTCCAGAACACCTCCCACGGACGCGCGTCGACGCTCGCGAGCAGTTCTCGTGCGGCTGGGTCCGTGGACTTCATGCCGCCGACCACGCCGAACGTGCACACCGGGAACGCGGTGAAGGCCACCATGAACAGGATCGTCGGCGCTCCACCGTCGAGCCACAGCACGACCGACGTGATGTAGGCGACCCACGGCGTCACGAGGATCAGGATCAGGACGGGTTGCGTCGCCTCCTCGATGAACCGCGACGACGCCATCAACGCTCCGACGACGATCGCGCACGCCATCGCGATCGAGAGGCCGACGATCATGTGCCAGCCGGTGGTGACGGCGTTCGACCAGTAGAAGCCGGGGGCCTCGGCCAGTTCGCTGATGATCTCCGACGGCGGCAGCAGCACGAATCGGCGAATGTCGAACACCTGGACGGCGGCTTCCCACAGCAGGCAGAACGTGACGATGCCGACGATCGGGGCGACGATGCGCCGAACGCTCGGGCTCACCGCTGCATCCCGTTGCTCAGTGCGGCCCGCAACCGAGTGGTGGTGTGGAAGAACTGATCGGTGTCCTCGAGCTCGGGCAGTCGAGGGTGCGCCAGGTCGATCGTGATGTCGTCGGCGATGCGACCCGGTCGTGGTGACATCACGGCGACGCGATCGGACAGGAACGTCGCTTCCGGGATCGAGTGGGTGACGAACAACACCGTGGTCCCGAGCGGTTCGCACAGCCGGCCCAGGAGGTGGCGCATGTCGGTGCGGGTCATCTCGTCGAGCGCGGCGAACGGCTCGTCCATCAGCAGGATCGGTGCGTCGATCGCGAAGGCCCGCACCAGACCGACCCGCTGCTGCATCCCGCCGGACAGCTCGTGCGGGTACGCGTCGCGGAAGTCGCCGAGGCCGACCTCGTCGAGCAGATCGCCGACCGATGCGCTCGGCGTCGCCGGCGACGCTCGTCGGTTGATGTCGAGCAGCAGGCGGGCGTTCGCTTCGACGGTGCGCCACGGGAGCAACGCCGGCGACTGGGGCACGAAGCCGATCTGCTTGTGGCGTCGGGCCTCGGTCGGCGACATGCCGTTGACGACGATCTCGCCCGACGAAGGTTGTTCGAGGCCGGCGATCAGGCGCAGCAGGGTGGTCTTGCCGCAGCCGGACGGTCCGAGCAGCGTGACCGTCTCGCCGTCACCGACCGTCGAGGTCGACCGGTGCGAGTGCGTCGAGCGTCCCGAACGACTTCGCGACGCTGCGCACTTCGATCCGGGCCGACACGACGAGCGAGCGTACTTGCGAGGTGGTGCTCCGCTGGCCCTGTTCGCGGTCCCGTTGTGGAGCGTCAGACCTGCCCGTAGCATTGCGAGGTCCGTTCGGGCTGGGATCTCCGGCGCGGGCGTGATGCACACGAGTGCCGTCCGGCACCCGATGCGACCTCCGATCAAGAAGGCGACACACCATGGCTGACATTGCCGACACCACGCCGAACACCACGGCGACCATCGAGAAGTACCGCACCCACGAGACCGACACCGGCTCGCCCGAGGTGCAGATCGCACTGCTCACCGAGCGCATCACGCACCTCACCGAGCACCTCAAGGTCCACAAGAAGGACCACCACAGCCGCCGCGGGCTGCTGATGCTCGTCGGCCGTCGCCGTCGCATGCTCGACTACGTCAAGAAGATCGACGTCGAGCGCTACCGCAAGATCATCGCCGACCAAGGTCTGCGGCGATAGCCGCAGGCCGGGAGCGGCGGGCCAGTTCGCCCGATCGCTGCGTTCCGCAGGCTCGTCGCTGCCCTGAGGCAGCTTCCTCGCTGCGCGCCTTGCGCTCGAACGATCTGATCCCGCCTCGAATTCAGGGTTGATTTCGTCGCGTCGCGTCGTGCGACGGATCCGTTCCACTGGTCGACCTGCCGCGGATCGTGGCCCGCGTCCCGGTATGCTGTGCAGCCGGAGTCGGAACGTCCGACCCCGCAACATGAGCGAACCGTTGTCGGTTGCCGGTTGCTGAATCCGAACCGCCGCCCTGCCGGGTTGACGCGATGTCGGGTTGACCAACTGGGAACCGGCCGATCGCTCCAGAGGCGCACTCCCGAGGGGGAGTGCACACGAAAGGAGCCCTTGTGGCTGACCCAATCATCGTGTCCGGACCCGTGTCCGGAACCGAGAAGACCCTGACCTTCGAGACGGGCAAGTTTGCCCCCCAGTCGATGGGTGCCGTGGTGGCATCGATCGGTGGCACGAAGGTCCTCACCACCGCCAACGCCGCCAAGAGCGTGCGTGACGGTGTCGACTTCTTCCCACTGACGGTCGACGTCGAGGAGCGGGCGTACGCCGCCGGCAAGATCCCCGGCTCGTTCTTCCGTCGTGAAGGACGTCCGACCGAGGACGCCATCCTCACCTGCCGTCTGACCGACCGGCCGCTGCGCCCGTCGTTCCCCGACGGCTTCCGCAACGAGACCCAGGTCGTCACGACCGTGCTCGGCGCCGACCAGGTCAACCCGCACGACGTGCTGTCGATCAACGCCGCTTCGGCTGCGCTGATGATCTCGGGCATCCCGTTCGAAGGCCCGATCGGCGCGATCCGCATGGCCTACAGCCAGAGCGGCGAGTGGATCGCGCACCCCACCTACGAAGAGGCCGAGAACGGCACCTTCGAGCTGGTCGTGGCCGGCCGTGAACTCGACAACGGCGACGTCGCCGTGATGATGGTCGAGGCCGGCGGTTCCGAGAACGCGTTCTACTACTACGACGACGGCGCCAAGAAGGTCACCGAGGAAGTCCTCGCCGACGGCCTCGACGCCTGCAAGGTGTGGATCAAGGAGTCGATCGGCCTGCAGCGTCAGCTCGTCGCTTCGGTGATCGCCACCGACGGCCCGATCACCCCGATGAAGTGGACCCCGGTCCTCGACTACACGCCGGAGATCTTCGCCGCCGTCGAGAAGGCCGGCAGCGACAAGCTCGCCCCGGTCATCACGATCGCCAACAAGTCCGAGCGCAACGAAGCGACCGACGCCGTCACGGCCGAGATCCTCGCCGAGCTGTGCGGCACCAAGGACGAGCCGGGCGAGTTCGCCGGGCAGAACTCCATGGTCAAAGAGGCCGTGCGCTCGCTCAACAAGAAGCTGATGCGTGCCCGCGTCGTCAACGAGGGCGTCCGCATGGACGGCCGCGGCGTCGCCGACCTGCGTCCGATCTCCGCCGAAGTCGGCGCACTGCCGACCGCCCACGGCTCGGGCCTGTTCCAGCGTGGCGAGACCCAGGTCATGACCGTGCTCACGATGGCCATGCCCCGCATGAACCAGATGATCGACTCGCTGTCGCCCAACGACACCAAGCGGTACCTGCACCACTACAACATGCCGCCGTGGGCCAACGGTGAGACCGGCCGCGTCGGTTCGCCCAAGCGCCGCGAGATCGGCCACGGAGCGCTCGCCGCCCGTGCGGTCCTGCCCGTCATCCCGAACCAGGAAGACTTCGCGTACACGCTGCGCCTCGTCTCCGAGGTCATGTCGTCGAACGGTTCGACGTCGATGGCGTCGGTGTGCGCCTCCAGCCTCGCGCTGATGGACGCCGGTGTGCCCACCAAGGGCCACGTGTCCGGCATCGCCATGGGCCTGATCTACGAAGACGGCAAGTACATCACGCTGACCGACATCCTCGGCTCCGAGGACGCCTTCGGCGACATGGACTTCAAGGTCGCCGGTACCGAGGACGCCATCACGGCGCTGCAGCTCGACACGAAGATCGACGGCATCCCCGCCGACGTGCTCGCCGCTGCGCTCGCCCAGGCCCGCGTCGCTCGCCTCGAGATCCTCGAGGTCATGAACGCCTGCATCCCGCAGAGCCGTGACGAGGTCGCCGAGACCGCACCGAAGATCTCCACGATCTACATCCCGCTCGACAAGGTCGGCGAAGTGATCGGCCCGAAGGGCAAGGTCATCAACACGATCCAGCAGGAGACCGGAGCCGACATCGGCGTCGACGACGACGGTGCCCGCGGCATCGTCACCATCGGTGCTGTCGAGGCATGGCGCATGGAAGAGGCCAAGGCGGCGATCCTCGCGATCGTCGACCCGCCGAAGGCCGAACTCGACAAGGTCTACATGGGCCGCGTCGTGAACATCACCAAGTTCGGTGCGTTCGTCAACATCCTGCCGGGCCGCGACGGTCTCGTGCACATCTCGAAGCTGGGTGGCGGCAAGCGCATCAACTCGGTCGAGGACGTGCTCGAGCTGGGCCAGGAGATCGAGGTCCGCGTCGAGGAGATCGACGACAAGGGCAAGGTCAGCCTGACCCCCGCCGGCGATCCGCCTCCCGCCAAGGAGGGCTCGTCGTCCGGTGAGTCGAGCGGCTCGTCCGAGCGTCGCGAGCGTGCGCCCCGCAAGGAGCGCTCGAACGATGCCGACACGGCACCGGCCAGCTCGGGTGGTGGCGTCGACGTCGTCGAGGTGAGCTTCGAGGACAGCTTCGATGCCCAGCTCGCCGACGAACTCGGCGATCTCGGCCCGAAGTCGGACCGCCCGTCCGGTGACAACGGTGGTCGCAGCGGCGGCCGTCGTCGCCACCGCTGAGCACTGGTTACATCAGGGGTCAGACCCGCGATGTAATCGCGGTCGGTGCCTGACGCATCGGCCAGACTGAACACATGAGAATCGGGATCAGCGGCGCTGCCGGACGAATGGGTCGAACCGTTTGTGCGGCGGTGGTCGCTGATCCCGATCTCGTTTTCGCTGCCGCCGTCGACCCGTTCGGCGCCGGCGAGACGGTGGAGGGCATCGAGGTGTCCGGCTCGCTCGATGCCTTCACCGATGCGTCGTGTGACGTGGTCGTCGACTTCACGGTCGCCGACGCAGCGCGTGCCACGCTTGCCGTGGCTGGCCGAGCACGGCATCCACGCCGTGGTCGGCACCACCGGGTTCACGACGGACGACTTCGCGGTGTTCGAGTCGACCTTCGGTGCCGACGACGGCCCGAACTGCGTGATCGCCCCGAACTTCGCGATCTCCGCGGTGCTGATGATGCGCTTCGCCGAGATGGCGGCACCGTTCTTCGACACCGCCGAGATCATCGAACTGCACCACGATCGCAAGATCGATGCGCCGTCGGGCACGGCAGTGAAGACGGCCGAGCGGATGGCCGAGGCCCGTGGGGGAGCGTTCGATCCCGATCCGACGACCGACGAGGTCTACGACGGCGCCCGCGGTGGCGAAGGTCCGAACGGGATCCGAGTCCACTCGGTTCGCATGCGCGGCATGGTGGCCCACCAGGAGGTGATCCTCGGTGCCCAGGGCCAGACCCTGACGATCCGCCAGGACAGCTACGACCGCGACAGCTTCATGCCCGGCGTCGTGCTCGCCTGCAAGAAGATCCCGGCCGTGCCGGGCCTGTCGAGATCCCTCGACCCCTTCCTCGACTGATTACATCAGGGGTCAGACCCGCCACTGTGTAACACCCCGTCGTCATGATCGGGTATGCCCCGACCACTACGCATCGACATCGACGACGGTTGGCACCACGTGATGAATCGTGGCATCGACCACGGCGACGTCTTCTTCGACGACAGCGACCGCGTCGAGATCGGGCCAGCGACTCGCTGACGTCTTCGATCGATTCGGTATTCGTACGCACGCCTACTGTCTGATGGACAACCACTTCCACTTCCTCTGGCACTGTCCGACGGCGGGTTGTCCGACGGGATGCAGCACCTCGGCTCGATGTACACCCGCCACGTCAACGATCGGCTCGGCAGGGACGGAGCGCTCTTCCGAGGTCGGTTCCGCTCGCGGTTGATCATCGACGAGGGTCACCTCCTCGCTACGGTCCGCTACATCCACCGCAATCCACTCGACTTGCCGGTGTCGAACGTGCCAGCGACTACCGATGGTCGAGTCATCGGACCTATCTCGGTTTGCGGCGTCGCCCCGGTGGCTCGGGAACGTCAGCGCTCGAGGGTTGGGATCGTCGATGACTTCGATCAGTTCGTCGAGACGACCTCGATACGCCTCCCCGAGCCGATGGACCGTTGCTGCGTCGCGCTGATCGCTGCGGTCGAACTCGTGTTGGCCGAGCACGCAGCTCCGTCGGATGCACGAGCGGGAGCGGTCGCACGCAAGGTCGTGCTCGCGTGGGCGACGAACGCCAACGTGACACCGGAGGCGACGTTGATGGAGGTGTTCGACCTGCCGACCGCCGGCACGCTTCGCAAGGCGTCGTCGCGAGCTCGAAAGCTGTTGGAAGCTCAGCCCGAGCTCAGCGTGGTGCTCGACAGGGTGCTCGACCTGGTCGCTGGCGACTGGGACAACACGGGTCTGACCCGTGTTGTCCTCTAGAGGGCGGCGAGGGCGGCGTCGTAGTTCGGTTCTTGGGCGATCTCGGGGACGAGTTCGGTGTGCTTCACGGTGCCGTCGGGACCGATCACGACGACCGCACGGGCGAGCACGCCCTGGAGCACGCCGTCGGTCAGCGTGACGCCGTAGTCCGAACCGAAGTCCGAGCGGAACGTCGAGCCGACCTTCACGTTCTCGATGCCCTCGGCGCCGCAGAAGCGGCCCATCGCGAACGGGAGGTCGGCCGACACGCACACCACGACCGTCTCGTCCATGCCGGCGGCGCGCTCGTTGAACTGGCGCACGCTCGTCGCGCACGTCGGCGTGTCGATGCTCGGGAAGATGTTGAGGATCACGTTCTTCCCGGCGAACTCACCGGCGTCGAACTCGCTCAGATCGGCGCCGACCAGCGAGAACGTGGGCGCCGAGGCGCCGACCGCAGGAAGGTCTCCGGACGTGTGGACGGGGTTGCCGCCGAGGGTGACTTGAGCCATGCCCGCCGTTCTAGCAAGGCGTCGGCCGGTTGGCACACACGAGCGCCGGGTCGGTCGTTGTTACGCCGGGGGTCTGACCCCTGGCGTAACGCTCAGGCGCCGCGGAGGTTGCGGAGGTTGACCAGCAGGACGAGCCCGATCGAGATGCCCACGGCCCACCACTGGTAGCGCTGCAGCCACTCGAGGAAATCGACCAGCTGCGCCTCGAACGTCCGCGCGAGCCACCACATCAGCGCCAGACGTCCCGGCGATACCGATCGAGAGCAGCACGGCGAGGCGAACCGGGGGAGTGCGATGCACCCCACTGAGCGCGGCGACGATGTTCGATCCGGCGAAGAACGGGATCAGGAACCACTCGGCGCGAGCGAACCCCCGATTGAACGTGCCGATCGTCTCGTGCGTGACCCCCAGATACTTGCGGAACCAACCGATCGCGTCGTCGTGGTAGGCGCGACCGATCATGTGGCACACCAGGAAGGCGGCGCCGACGCGGAGGAACGCGATGACCACGTAGGTGCTGACGGGGACTCCGGCGGCGAGCGTCAACGCCAGGTACCGGTTCCGCGACGACAACACCAGCAACCCCTCGGGGTTCGTGTCGACCCAGCGTGCCCACAGGCCGCTGGCCACGTTGGTGGCGATGATCAGCGAGACCGACGAACGCGACGAGCGTGAGCGGCGCCCACGCCGGACGCACGTGTGCGGGCTCGGCGGCGTCGATCGCCGCGCTCTCGGTCATGTTGCGCAACGGTACCGCCCTGCATGGACGCCCGCTCGGCGGCGTGCGCTACGTTCGCCGCGTCATGCAGGGCTTGATGCAAGACGTTCCACTGGCGATTCCCCACATCTTCGAGCGGGCCGAGAAGTATCACCCGCACAAGGAGATCGTCACCGCGACCGGGACAGGTCTCGAACGCACGACGTATGGAGAGTGGGCAGCGCGCACCCGCAAGCTCGGCGGCGTGCTCGACGACCTCGGGATCTCCGCCGACGGACGCGTGGGCACCTTCGCATGGAACACCGCTCGCCATCTCGAGCTCTACTTCGCGGCTCCGTGCACCGGCCGGGTGTTGCACACCCTCAACATCCGTCTGTTCCCCGAGCAGCTCACCTACATCGTCAACCATGCCGACGACGAGGTGATCTTCGTCGACCGGTCGCTGCTCGGCCTCCTCGCCCCGCTATTACCGACGTTCGAGCGCCTGAAGCATCTCGTGATGATGGACGACGGCAAGGGCGACATCCCCGCCGACCTGAACGGGCACGAGCTACTCGACTACGAGGAACTGCTCGCCGCTGCCGTGCCCGTCGAGTTCGGCGTCGGCGATGAGCACCGCGCCGCCAGCATGTGTTACACGAGCGGTACCACGGGCAACCCCAAGGGCGTCGTCTACACCCACCGCTCGACGTTCCTGCACACCATGGGTGCGATGACCGCCGACAGCCTCGGCGCCCGCGAGAGCGATGTGATCCTCCCGGTCGTGCCGATGTTCCACGCCAACGCCTGGGGACTCGCGCATGCCGCCGTCGCCACCGGAGCGACACTCGTGATGCCCGGCCCCGACCTGTCCGGTCCGGCGATCGCGAACCTGATCGTGAACGAGAAGGTCACCGTCGCTGCCGGCGTGCCGACGATCTGGATGGCGGTGCTGCCCGAGCTGAAGGGTCGCGACACCTCGTCGCTACGCAGCATTCCCTGTGGTGGATCGGCCGTGCCGAAGTCGCTGTCGGAGGCCTACCGCGAGCAGACCGGCCTGCCGATCTTCCAGGCGTGGGGGATGACCGAGACCAGCCCGATCGCGGCGGTGTGTCGCCTCGACGCCGATCAGGAACAACTGCCGCAGGACGAGCAGGCCGAGCTGCGCACTCAGGTCGGTCGCATCGTGTTCGGCGCCGAGTGCCGGGTCGTCGAGCCAGGCACCACCAATCCGGTTCCCTGGGACGGCGACAGCAGCGGCGAGCTGCAGTGCCGTGGTAACTGGATCGCGTCGGACTACTACGACGACGAGCGCTCCCGCGAGAGCTTCACCGACGACGGCTGGCTGAAGACCGGCGACGTCGCCACCGTCAACGAGCGCGGGTTCGTCCGCCTGGTCGATCGCACGAAGGACCTCATCAAGTCCGGCGGCGAGTGGATCAGCTCGGTCGAACTCGAGAACGAGCTGATGGCCCATCCGAAGATCGCCGAGGCGGCGGTGATCGGCGTCGCCCACGAGCGCTGGGGCGAGGCGCCGCTCGCCTGCGTGGTCAAGGCGGCCGACGGCCAGGACCTGACCGAGGAGGACGTGCTCACGTTCCTCGAGGGCAAGATCGCCAAGTGGCAGATGCCCAAGGGTGTCGTGTGGATCGACGAGGTCCCCAAGACCAGCGTCGGCAAGTTCTCGAAGAAGACCCTGCGCGACGAGTACGCCGGCACGCTGATGCCCGGCTGACGCCCATCCACGACACCGGACCGGCGGTGCGACGGGGCCGCCGTCCGTACACTGCGGTACCTGATGGATTCGGGCGAACGCAGTCCGACGACCTGGTGGCGACGATCGTTCGCCACGATGCGCGAGCTGGTGCACGAGGTCACCGAGGACGGAGCCCTCGACGCAGCGGCGAGCGTTGCCTTCTGGCTGCTGCTCAGCCTGCCGGCGACCCTGCTCGCCGGCCTGGCGTCACTGTCACTCCTCAGCGCGGACCTGACCGCCGAGCTTCGCGACGTCACCAACGAGTTCATCGATCGCGTGTTCACCGGCGAAGCCGATGAGCTTCGTACGACGATCGACTCGCTGTTCGACCAGAACCAGGCAGGGCTCTTCTCGGTGTCGCTGCTGCTCGCGTTCGTGACCGTCTCGCGCGGATTCGCGGGGCTGATCCGGGCGCTCGACGTGGTCTACGACGTCGAGGAGTCGCGGGGATTCCTGCGCGTGCGCCTGGCAGCGCTCGGTCTTGCTCTCGGCACGCTCGCCACCGTCGGGTTGTCGACCTACCTCTGGGCGGTTGCCGAATCGGCAGGAGTGTCTCCGATCGTGCGAGTCGCGGTCGCACTCGTGATCCTCGTGGTCTGGGCGGCGACCATCTTCCATGTCGCACCCAATCACCACACCCCGTGGCGCTACGACCTGCCCGGCGCAGCGCTCGTGGCAGTCGGCTGGCTGGCGGCATCGGTGGGCTACGGCTGGTACATCCAGCTCGCAGGCGGTGGCAACCAGGCGGTCGGTCTCGCTGGGGCCCTGCTGCTCGGCATGACCTGGGTGTGGATCGTCTGCCTGATCCTCCTCGTCGGCGCCGAACTCAACGAGATCCTGGCCGATCGTGCTGGAGTGATCAGCGAGAACTCCTCGACGTTGGCTCGCCTCGCGCGCGAACGTCTGCCCGAGCGGCGCGCCAACGGCTAGAAGCCTGCCCGCGTCGACGACGCGCTGCAGGAACGTCAGATGGGCCGACCCTGGAATCACGAGAGCTCGAGTCTCGACCGCGAGCCATCGTCGGACGCCGTGGCGCCGTGCCCCGATGTGGCCCACCGAGGCACGGCGACGTCACTGGCCGAGTGATCAGAATTCGTAGATCACGTTGGCCCGGTCGGCGTTGACGTAGATGTCGTTGCCTGCCACGGTCACATTGTTCAGGTAGCCGTACCCGAACAGGAACGGCAGGGGCGTCTGCAGGCCGAGATCCGTGGCGACCGTCTTGCGCTTGCCCGACTTGAGGTGGACGCTGGTCAACGTCTCCGAGCCACCCTCGACGACGTACATCACGTTGCCCTTGATGTCGATGCCTTCGGGTGCATCGAGGCCGCTGATCACTGCGACGGGTGTAGCGAGGCTGACGCCGTCATCGATGATCTGGACGATGGTGCCCCCAACGTTGTCCGACACGTAGACGTCACCGTCCTTCGCTGCGATTCCGGTCGCGCCCGGCACCGAGGCGACAGGAGGACCGACCGGAATCAGATTCGGCCCCAGCCGGAAGATCTCCCCGGTCGGCGCCGCGGTCGTCACGATCAGATCGTCCTGGAATGGCTGCCCGTCGATCGGGAACACCGGCACACCCTGGACGAGCGGCACGTTGTCGATCGGGTCCCAGAGCGTGATCTCGCCAGTGAACGCCGACATCAACACCAGATTGTCGCCCCACGTGACCGAACTGATGGCGAACGGGAATCCGAACCCGAATGCCGCGCGGTACACGCTCGTCTTCTCGCCCGTCTTGCGATCGAATCCGACGATCTGGCTGGAGTTGTTCGTGTACAGCGTGTCGCCGATCACGTTCACCCCGAGCGGCAACTGGAACTGGCCGGGCACGACGGTGCGGAGTTTGCCGTTGGGAAGAACCTCGGCGATCGTCGAGTCGGTCGCGCTCGAGATGAAGATACGACCGTCGGCGTTGACGGCGATGTTGTCGGCCCACCCGACCGGGATCTCCGCAAGCACCTCCCGATTGTTCTCCGTGTCCGGGTTGTCGAGGTCGATCCGCACGACCTCCCCGTCGCCCTGAGCGAGCGCATAGAGATTGCCGTCGGAGTCGAACGCCGTACCGATCGGCACCGACCATCCGGTCGTGACGGGCGTCCGATCCCCCGTGTCAGGATCGACCTGCAACACACTGTCCTGGAACGGCTGCGGCGAGTAGAGGTATCCCTCGTTCCACGACATGCCGTTGGAGGCGCAGTCATCGACCGGCCCGAACAGCGTGTTGACGATGCCGCCGTCGACGGGATCGATCTCGACGAAGGAGTTGTCCGCTCCGCCGTAGCAGCCCGCGGCGAAGAGCCGGGGTTCGTCCTCGTCGGTCAGCACCAACGGATTGGCGCTGTTGAGCGCAGCCAATGGAGACGCTGGCGCATCGACCGGCTTCTTGAAGACCAAGCCGAGCACGATCTCCGTCCAGTAGATCGTTCCGTCGTCGGCGACGAACACGTCGTCGGGGAAGAACACCCCGTCATCCTCTGTCAGCCTGCTGATGACGTCGCCTGTCTCGGGGTCGATCTGGGTGATGGTGGAACCGAACACGTTGGCCACCCAGAGCGTCCCGTCGGTCGGGTCGAACGAGATGCCGTTCGTCGACCCCGCCAGGACGCCGCCGTCGGCGAACACAGGGTCCTTCTTGGCCTGCGCCGGTTGCGCGAGACCGGCGACGAGCAATGCGCCCGCGGCCAGTGCGCCGATGATGATCTTGGCTCTCATGGTGTTCCCCATTCGATTGTCGCCGACCGGATGGTCGACCCCCATGTGCCGAACCCAGAACTGAAGCCCGGCGTGGCACCTTGACGATGAGGAGTGACGGGTGATCTCTCCTCAGCGAAAGGAGCCGTACCTCAGTCTCCAATGCGCGCCGGAGTGACACAAGTGAGATCCGTCACGTCGCAGGTGCCCGAGAGAACTCGACGCCACAACTCATTGGCCAGCCGTGGGATGCCGCAACTCGGCCGGATTCCTGTAGCTCGTCTTCTCTGAGCCGGTAAGGAACTCGTGGAACCTTCGGCAGTGTGTGGCGAGGTTGCCACCTGGCTCGCTGGACAGCTGGTTGGCAGTGCCTGGTGCGGCCGTCAGAGCCGGCCGGCGTCGATGACGCGCTGCAGGAACGCCTGGGTGCGCGGCTCCGACGGTGCCTCGAAGATCTGCGACGGTGAGCCCTCTTCGAGGATTCGACCCTGGTGCAGGAAGCACACCCGGTCACTGATCTCGCGGGCGAACGCCATCTCGTGGGTGGCGAACAGCATCGTCATGCCGGCCGCCTTGAGGCCGCGCACGACGTCGAGTACCTCGCCGACCAGTTCGGGGTCGAGCGCCGAGGTGATCTCGTCGAGCAACATCACTTCCGGGTTCATCGCGAGCGACCGTGCGATCGCCACCCGCTGCTGCTGGCCGCCCGACAGTTGGTCGGGGTAGGCGTCGGCCCGGTCGGTCAGGCCGAGCCGGGCGAGCATCGTCAAGGCGTTCTCACGCGCGTTCGACTTGTCGGTGCCGAGCACCTTGCGCGGACCGATGGCGACGTTGTCGATCACGCTCATGTGCGGGAACAGGTTGAAGCTCTGGAACACCATGCCGATGCGTCGTCGGATCGGGTCGGGGTCGAGGCCGGGCTCGGCGATGTCGACGCCGTCGAGGAACACCTGACCGTCGTCGGTGGGCTCGAGCAGGTTCACGCAGCGCAGCAGCGTCGACTTGCCGGACCCGGACGCGCCGATCAGCGTGATCACGTCGCCGACTGCCACATCGAGGTCGATGCTGTCGAGCACCACGGTCGACCCGAACGACTTGCGCACGCCGCGCATCGACAGCTTGGGCATCAACGGTGCAGGCATCGCCGGTTCCGGCGCCGCGTCCGCTGGGGGAGTTTCGTCGCTCATGCGATCGTGGTTGCTCCGGTACGGGCACGTTGGCGTGCGAGCGCCCAGTCGGCGAGGCGGGTGAAGGGAATCGTGAGCGCGAGGAAGATCAGCGACGCGGCGACGTAGGGCGTGAAGTTCGCGTAGGTGGCTTTGTCGATGCCGGCCTGGCGGAGGATCTCCACCGGGCCGATCAGGCTGACGAGCGCGACGTCCTTCTGCAGGCTGACGAAGGTGTTCATCATCGGCGGGACGATCTTGCGGAACGCCTGCGGCAACACGATCGTTCGCATCGTCTGGCTGCTGGTCATGCCGAGCGAACGGGCGCCGGCTCGCTGGTTCTCGGGCACGGCGTCGATGCCGGCCCGGATGATCTCCGCGGTGTAGGCCGAGTACGACAACACGAGCGTGACCGTGCCCCAGATCAGTGGATTCGACCAGGTGCGAGACATGCCGAGCGCCGGCACGCCGAACCCGATCAGGAACACGAGCAGAATCACCGGGATGCCGCGCAGGACGTCGGTGTAGATCACGGCGAACGCTCGCAGGGGGAACAGCGCCGGACTGCGGGTGTTGCGAGCGAGCGCGATCAGCAGCGACACGAGCAGGATGAACGGGGTGGACCAGAGCAGGATCTGCACGTCGAGCCAGAACGCTTCGAGCAGCCCCGGGAACGTCTCGAGGAACACGTCACCGTCGAAGAAGGCCTGGCGGACGCGTTCCCAACCCGGAGTGAGGGGAATCAGCACGATCAACGCGCCGACGACGACGACGGTGCTGACCGTGGCGACGACGACCGACCGCCGGCGACGAGCGCGCTCGTAGCGCTCGCGCCGGGTCGGTCGGTCGGACATCAGTACGTGTGGGTTTCGGTTCCTGGTCGGGTCACTCGACGGTGATCACCGGGGCGCCGGTGAAGTCCGACAACCATTCCTGGGTGATCGCTTCGAGTTCGCCGTTCTCGGTCAGCGCGGTGATCGCCGCGTCGACGCACGACGTGAGCGCGCTGTCCTTCTCGAGCACGAAGCCGAACTGGTCGGTCGTGCCACCCGCGTCGGCCGGGAACTGCCCGACCACGGCGCTGCCCTCGATCTCGACGCCGGACACGTACAACGCGGTCGGCAGGTCGAACACCGCGGCGTCGATCTGATTGGCCTCGAGAGCCGCCTTTGCGCCGACGTTGTCGTCGTACACGAACGGGTCCTGGTTGGGCTGGATCACGTCGGTGATGAAGGCCAGGCTGGTGGTGCCGACCTGGGCTCCGAACTTGACGTCCTTGAGGTCGGCGATCGTGGTGGCGCCCTCGGCAGCAGAGCCCTCGAGCGCAACGATTGCCTGGTTGCTGGTGAAGTACGGCAGCGAGAAGTCGATGTTCTCGGCCCGTTCGGGGGTGATCGAGTACTGCTGGAGGTTCATGTCGAAGCTCTTCGCGCCGGGCTGGATCGCCTCGTCGAAGGTGGTGCGGGTCCACACGACGGCATCGCCCTCGTAGCCCATCTCGGCAGCGACGGCGAGCGCAACGGCAGCCTCGAAACCCTCCCCGGTCTCGGGGGCGTCGTCGATCACCCACGGGTAGAAGGCCGGCTCGCCGGTGGCGATGGTGAGCACGCCGTCGTCGATCGTGGCGCTGCAGTCGCCGGCGCCGCTCGCATCGGCGGCGGTGTCGGCGGGGGCCTCGGTGGCGGCCGGTGCGCTGGTGTCGTCGCCAGCGTCGCCGCTGTCGTCGTCGCTGCCGCAGGCGGCCAGGACGAGGGCGCCGACGGCGATGGCGGGGATGATCCGGCGCAGGGCGGGGGAGCGTCGCATGATGTTCTCCTTCAAGTTGTTGTTCACGCAGTCGCGAAACTACTGCCTCGCTTGACTGCGCACGCCCTCTTCGGCAGACATACGTTCCGCTCGTGGCCATCTCGTCGCGGACCGGCGTCCTCCGAGCTGGCCTCGGCGCGCTCGTCGGGGCGCTGCTGATCGCAGCGGTGTGGCTTCAGCGCGGCACGATCGGCGAGGCCGTGGTCGAGATGCGTTCGCTGTCGATCGCTGTGGTCCTCGCCCTCCTTGCGCTCGGAGTGCTCGAGCGGGCCAGCCGCGCCGACATCGTCCGACGGTTGCTCGTCACCACGTCCTTCCGTCGATCGCTGACGATCCACGATGTCGGGACAGCTGCCAGCAAGGGGTTGCCGCTCGGCGGAGCGCTGGGGACCGGGCTGCGGTGGTCGATCGCACGTGATGCGTCGGTACCGACGACGGCGTTCACCTCGATGCTCGTCGCATACGGGGTGGCGACGACGTTCGTGACCTGGCTGCTGCCGTTCACGGTGCTGCTGGTCGACGTCACGAGGCGGCCTCCGACCAGTACCGATGTGGCAATGCTCACCGTGTGTGCGCTGGTGGTCGGCGGTTCGGCGTTGTTCTGGTTGGTCGTGCTGCGTTCGGATCGCATCACGACCTGGGTGGTCGGGCTGTTGCATCGTGTTGCGGACCGCATCGCACGGCGGTGGCCGTCGCTTGGACCTCTCCTGGCCGGCCACGACCTCGGAGCCGAGCTGATCGAGGTGCGCACGTCGTTGCGCGGCGTCGCCGGCCGGCCGGCCGGACTGCTGGCGCGAACGGCGCTCGCCCAGTCGGTCGGTGCGGTGATCCTGCTCGTCGCGCTGAGGGGGCTCGGGGTGAACGACGAACTGGGACTGGTCGAATTCGCCCGCGTGTACTTCGTGGTCACGCTGCTCAGCTCGTTCGTTCCGGTGCCGGGCGGCGTCGGGGTGGTCGAGGCCGGTCTGACCGGTGCGCTCGTCGCCGCCGGTGTCGAGCCCTCGACCGCACTGGCGGGCGTGCTGATCTATCGGCTCCTCACCTACGTCGTCCCGATCGCACTCGGCGCGCTCTTGTACGTGGCATGGCGGCTCGACGTCGCCCGGCGCCACGACCCTGTCGACCGGCGAATCGAACGGCGCGAACCGGCAGTCATCGAATAGGTTGCGGTCCGTGAATCGCACGACGACCGGCCGACGTCCCGACTCCCCGATGTGGTGGTGGCGCTGATGGCACGTTTCGGCAGGATCCTCACCGCGATGGTCACCCCCTTCGACGACGCCGGCGAACTCGACGTCGACGCTGCGGTGTCGTTGGCGAAGTGGCTGGTCGAACAGGGCAACGAGGGCCTCGTGGTGTCCGGCACCACCGGCGAGTCGGCGACCCTGTCGATCGACGAGAAGCTGACGTTGTTCGACGCGATCGTCAACGCTGTGACCGTCCCGGTCATCGCGGGCACGACCGGATCGAATACCCGCCACGACATCGGCCTCACCGAGGAGGCCGGGCACCTCGGTGTTGCCGCAATCCTGGGTGTGTGTCCGTTCTACAGCAGGCCATCGCAGGCCGGGATCGAGACGCACTTCCGGGCGATCGCCACGTCGACCGACCTGCCGGTGGTGCTCTACGACATCCCCAAGCGCACCGGCCGCAAGATCGACAGCACGACGCTGGTTCGACTCGCCAACGACGTGCCGAACATCGTGGCGCTCAAGGATGCCGCCGGGAACCCCGGCGCCACCGCCGCCGTCGCTGCGAACACACCCGACGACTTCGAGATCTACTCCGGCGACGACTCGATGACGTTGCCACTGTTGGCCGTCGGTGCCGTCGGCGCAATCGGCGTGGCGACGCACTGGTGCGCTCCCGACCACGTCGAGATGTTCGACGCGTGGCACCGCGGCGACGTCGACCTCGCCCGACGGATCAACGTCCGCCAGTTGGAGAGCTACGAGTTCGAGACCAGCGACGACGCCCCGAACCCGGTACCGTCGAAGGCCATGTTGAGAACGCTCGGTCATGCTGTCGGGGAATGCAGGTCCCCGATGGGGCCGACGCCCCACGGACTCGAACACGCCGCCCGTGGTGTGTACGAACGCTTGGTTGCGGCCCGTGGCTGAGCGTCGCTCGTCGGGCTCGACCGACGCCTCGGTGCCCGTCCGGATCGTCTTCCTCGGCGGGCTGGGCGAGATCGGGCGCAACTGCATGGCGATCGAGCAGGGCGCCGCTGACGATCCCGACCGCACGATCATCCTCATCGACTGCGGGTTGATGTTCCCCGATGCCAACATGCACGGCGTCGACCTCATCCTTCCGGACTTCACCTATCTGCGCGAGAACGCACAGCGCATTTCGGCACTGGTGCTCACCCACGGTCACGAGGACCACGTCGGCGCCATCCAGTACCTGCTGCGCGACCACGACGGCATCGGTGATCTGCGCGACGATCCGCTGCCGATCTACGGCGCTGCGCTCACCCTGGGTCTGGCTCGCAACCGCATCGAGGAAGCCGGCCTGCTGCCGAAGACCGACATGCGCAAGGTGGCCGACGGGGCCACCGTCGAGATCGGGTCGCTGCAGGTCGAGTTCATTCCGGTCACCCACTCGGTCCCGCATGCTCACGCGATCGCCGTGCACACCGCGCAAGGCGTGGTGCTCCACTCGGGCGACTACAAGATCGACCTCACGCCGGTCGACTCGCGCCGCACCGACCTGGCGAGGATCGGCCAGCTCGCGAAGGATCCGGGTATCCGTCTGCTGATGGCCGACTCGACCAATGCCGAAGAGGCCGGGTACTCGCCGAGCGAGACCAGCGTCGGCTCGGTGCTCACCGGGCTGTTCGCCGCCCACCGCGACCGCCGCATCGTCACCGCCAGCTTCGCCAGCCACCTGCACCGGATCCAGCAGATCGCCACGGCCGCGATCGCCGACGGCCGCAAGATCGCCACGCTCGGGTTGAGCATGAAGAAGAACGTGCGCCTCGGTCGCGAGCTCAAGGTGCTCGACATCCCCGAGTCGGCGATCATCGACATCGAGGACATCGACAAATACCAGCCGGGGCAGATCTGCATCATCTCCACCGGGTCGCAGGGCGAGCCGATGTCGGCGCTCGGACTGATGGCCAGGGGCGAGAACCGGTGGCTCAAGCTCGGTGACCACGACACGGTCGTGCTGTCGAGCCACGCCATTCCCGGCAACGAGAGCAACGTCAATGCCGTGATCGACGGGCTGATCCGCATGGGCGCCGAGGTCATCCACTCCGGCATCCTCGACGTGCACGCTACGGGCCACGCCCAGGCCGACGAGATCAAGACCTATCTGTCGATCGTCAACCCCGAGTGGTACGTGCCGATCCACGGCGAGTATCGCCACATGGTCGCGAACGCGAAACTCGGCGAGCTGATGGGCGTCCCGCACGACCGGGTGATCCTGTGTGAGGACGGCGACGTCCTCGAGTTGAACGCCGACGAACTGCACCCGGTCGGGCGCGTGCCCTCGGGCTACCTGTACGTCGACGGCATCGTCGGCGACGTCGGCCAGGGCGTACTTCGCGACCGCCAGAAGCTGGCCGAAGAGGGCGTCGTCGTCGTCGTGGTCACCGTCGACATCCAGACCGGCAAGGTGCTCGTCGGACCCGAGATCATCACGCGTGGCTGGGTGTACGCGCCCGAGGCCGAAGACCTGCTCGACGAGGCGTGCGACACCGTTGCCGACGCTGTCGAGGCGTCGCTCGGCAAGGGCGTGCGCGATGTCGAGGCACTCGAGCGTGACGTCCGTCGTGCGGCGGGCAAGTTCGTCAGCGAGCGCACCAAGCGCCGGCCGATGATCGTGCCCGTCGTCATGGAGGCCTGAGCGTTGAAGTCGGTGGTGGCCGCGCTGCTCATCGCCGCGACGGTGGTCGGGTGCGGTGGTGACGACGACGGTCCCGCCGGCGGCGACTCGTTCGTGGCCGACATCCGCCCGGCGATCGAGGCGGTCGAAGCAGAGCTCGGCGCTGGGCAGCAGTACTTCGAGGTCACGGCGAACGAACTCGTGACCAACCTGTTCGTTGCCGTCGACGATGCCACGGCAGCGGTTCCGTACGTGTACCTCGATGGCGAGTTGCAGCCGCCGGCACCGACGTTGACCGGAGCCTCCGGCTTCACGTTCGGCGCCGACGCCGTCGACTTCGACGAGGACATCGTGCTGGAATCGGTCCGTGAGGAACTGACGGAATCGACGATCGAGGCGTTCAGCATCGAAGCCGGTGCTGGCGGCGTCGTGCGCTACGTCGTGTCGACCCTGTCGCCCGAGGGCGGCCGACTCGACGTCAGCGTCGCCCCCGACGGCACCGTCCTCGAAGTCGACCCCCTCTGATCGCTTCTCGTGAACTCGTGCGGGACCACATCCCGCACGAGTTCACGAGAACCTGGGGAGGAAGCGCACCGAGAGGGGTCCGGTCGGGGGTGACGGCGGGTTGGTACCGTGTACGACGTCATGTCCACGTGGGGTGCCTCCAAGAAGAAGCCGTCGTCGGCCGCCAAGAAGTCGACTGCCAAGAAGGGCTCGACGTCGCCCACGAGCAGCTCCAGCAGGGGCGCGTCCGGCAAGAGCTCGACGACGAAGGGCTCGGCGAAGGCTGCTGGGAACGTCCGTGACCTGACGCCGCCCGAGGGTTCGAGCTCACGGCGCGACCAGGCCTCGGCCGAACTGCGCGATGCGGTCGGCGGCCGCGAGCACGAGTTCGTCGGGCTCGGACTGATCGGCCTCGCGGTACTGCTCGGCCTGGCGGTCTACTTCAACCTCGCGGGACCGCTGGGGCGGGGCATCGAGACGCTCACCGGGTGGCTGTTCGGCCTCGGGCGCTACGCCGTGCCGGTCGTGCTGGTTGCGGTCGGGGTGTCGTTCGTGCGCAAGGGGCGCTCGGCCAGCCCGTTCAAGCTCGTGGTCGGCTGGGCGATGATGTCGCTGGCGATACTCGGTCTGCTCCAGGTGGCCCGCGGCGCCGACGAATTCAGCGACGCAGCCGATGGGATCGACGAGGCAGGTGGTTGGGTGGGCGCGCTCGTCGGGATCCCCTTGGAGGCCTTGCTGGCGACGGCGGGTGCCGCCGTCTTCCTCGTCGTCGCCTTTGCCGGCGGCGCGTTGCTGGTCACGCGCATCTCGGTCAGGACGTTCGCGCAGCACACGGGTGGTTTTCTCGCCGCTGTCGGGGCGCCGCTGGGGCGGGCTGCAAAGTCCGGCATCAGCAACATCTCGACGCTGAGCAGCGATCGCGAGGCCGACGCGGCGGCCCGATCGGGCTCGCCGGGTGACCCCATGGTCGCCGGCGAGGCATCGTCGCTGTCGCCAGGGCTGTACGACTTCGCCGCCGAAGGCGACGAGCTCGGCGGCGGCGAGCTGCCTGCGCCGAAGCCACGCCGAACTCGCAAGCCCAAGATCGACACCGGCAGCCAGCCGTCCGCCGCGGTCGTCGGTGATGGTGCTCAAGTGGGCGAGTGGGTGCTGCCGCCGATGACGTTCCTCGACCGGCCGGGCGAGCAGACCATCGATCGCAAGGCCGTCGAGGCGCGCGGCCAGATGTTGCACGAATCGCTTGCGTCGCACGGCGTCGAGACCACGCTGCTCGGCATGACCGTGGGCCCGACGGTCACCCGGTACGAACTCGAACTCGGTCCCGGCGTCAAGGTCGCACGGGTCACCAGCCTGCAGAAGGACATCGCCTACGCGATGGCGGCGGTGGACGTGCGCATCCTCGCGCCGATCCCCGGCCGCTCGGCGATCGGCGTCGAGGTGCCCAACCACCAGCGCCAGCTCGTCGCGCTCGGTGACCTGCTCACCTCGCCCGAGGCATCCAAGGCGAACAACCCGCTCGACGTCGCGATCGGCAAGGACATCGCCGGCAAGGCGGTGTTCCTCGACCTCGCCGCCACTCCGCACATGCTGATCGCGGGTGCGACCGGTGCCGGCAAGTCGAGCGGCATCAACTGCATCATCACCTCGCTGCTCATGCGTACGACTCCCGACGACGTGCGCCTGATCCTGATCGATCCCAAGCAGGTCGAGATGGGCCAGTACGCCCGCCTGCCGCACCTCCTGACCCAACCGGTCACCAACCCGAAGAAGGCCGCGAACGCGCTGGGCTGGGCGGTCAAGGAGATGGAGCGTCGATACGACGTGCTGTCCGAGCTCGGTTACCGCGACATCACCGGCTACAACAAGGCGTTCGCCAAGGGCCAGATCCAGCCCACGCTCGGCTCGGACGTCGAGTACGAGCACATGCCGTACATCGTGGTCGTCGTCGACGAGCTCAACGACCTGATGATGGTCGCCGCCCGCGACGTCGAGGAGTCGATCACCCGGATCGCCCAGAAGGCTCGTGCCGTCGGCATCCACCTGATCGTCGCCACCCAGCGGCCGTCGGTCAACGTGATCACCGGTGTGATCAAGGCGAACATCCCGGCTCGCATGGCGTTCGCCGTCTCGAGCCTCACCGACAGCCGGGTGATCCTCGACCAGCCCGGCGCCGAGAAGCTGGTCGGCAAGGGCGACATGCTGCTGTTGCCCGGCAACTCGTCGGTTGCGAACCGCATCCAGGGGTCGTTCGTCAGCGAGGACGAGGTTCGCCAGGTGGTCGCCCACTGGCGTGCGCAGTCGCCCGAACCGATCTACTCCGACGACGTCGAGTCCGGTGGCGATGGCGGCGATGGCGGCGATCGTGGCGAAGGCGGCACCGGCCAACCATCGCTGGTGGCGCCGCGTGGAGGCCAGGGTGGCGGGTCGCCGTCGGGAGCGGCGGGATCGATGGGGTCGCTCGACCTCGATGTGACCTCGGACGCGAACGCCTTCTCGGCCGGCGACGACGACGAGGACACCGCGATGATGCGCCAGGCGATGGAGCTGGTCGTGCGCAGCCAGCTCGGGTCGACCTCGATGTTGCAGCGCAAGCTGAAGGTCGGCTTCGCCCGCGCCGGCCGGATCATGGACCTCCTCGAGCAACGCGGCGTCGTCGGCCCCAGCGAGGGCTCGAAGGCACGGGCGGTGCTCATGACCGTCGAGGAGTTCGAGCTGCTCCAGCAGAACGGCCAGGTCTGAACGGCCGCTCTGCGTTCTCGTGAACAACTTCACCTCTGAGAGGTGGACGTGTTCACGAGAGTGGGTCGGGCTGCGGGCGAGATCGGCGCTGGTGGCATCATGTCGCGATGCCTGCACCCGTCGTTCGTGAGTTCACCCCCGAGTTGACCGAGATCGCGCACGGGCTGCGGTTCCCCGAGGGACCGATCGCGATGCCGGACGGGTCGGTGGTCGTGGTCGAGATGTTCGGCCCCCGCCTGACACGGATCCATCCCGACGGCTCGACCGACACGATCGCCGAGATCCCCGGCGGCCCGAACGGCGCAGCGGTCGGGCCCGACGGTGCCATCTACATCTGCAACAACGGTGGCGTGTTCACCCCGGTCGACCTGGGCGGGATGCTGTTTCCCGGCCCGTTCGACCACGACCGCTACATCGGCGGGAGCATCCAGCGAGTCGACGTCCACGACGGCACGGTCACCGATCTCTACACCGAGTGCGACGGCAACCCGTTGCGCGGTCCGAACGACCTCGTGATGGACGGCCACGGCGGGTTCTGGTTCACCGACCACGGCATCCGTGACACGGCGGCCCGTCGGGCCGATCTGTCGGGCATCTACTACGGCCACGCCGACGGCAGTGGTATCTCCGAGGTCGTCTATCCGACCGACTCGCCCAACGGCATCGGCCTCTCGCCCGACACCGACACGCTGTACTGGACAGAGACCCACAACGGGCGCGTCCATCAACGCACGATCACCCAGCCCGGCGAGGTGCACGCTCCGGCTCCACTCGAGCTGTCCGCCGTGCTCTACGGCTTTCCGGGCTACCAGCTGCTCGATTCGCTCGCCGTCGACGCCGAGGGCTGGATCTGCGTCGCGACCATCATCAACGGCGGGATCACCGCGATCTCACCGGACGGCACCGAGATCGAGTTCTACGAGACCGGCGACCCCATCACCACCAACATCTGCTTCGGCGGCGACGACCTCCACACCGCCTACGTCACCTGCTCGAGCTCGGGTCGACTGGTGTCGTTCCGTTGGCCCCGGCCGGGTCTGCGCCTCGCCCACCAGTGATGAACGCGCCCGCCACGTCGGTGCCGGTCGTCGACCTGAGCGGGTTCGTCGGCGGTGACCGACAGCGTCGCCGAGCGATCGGAGAACAGATCGATCAAGCGTGTCGCCACGTCGGGTTCTTCACGGTTGTCGGGCACGGCGTCGACGATGCGACGGTCGAGGCGCTGCGAACGTCGGCGAAAGCGTTCTTCGACGGGCCACTCGAGGATCGGCTCGCTGTGGCGATGCCGGAGCCCGGCTACCCGTACGGCTACAACCGGCTGGAAGCGGAGGCGCTCAACCGTTCGATCGGCGGTGAGGCGCAGGCGGACCTCAAGGAGACCTTCAACGTCGGTCCGATCGATCCGCCGCCCCGGCCGCTCCACGAGATGGCCGACCCCGACGAGCGGGCGGTGTATGCGCCGAACCTGTGGCCCGCGGCGGTGCCATCACTGCGCCCTGCGGTCGAGGCGTACTACCGATCGATGGCCGATCTCGCGGCGACGCTGATGGAAGCGTTCGCCGTCGCGCTCGGGCTCGACGATCGGATCTTCGACGACCTGATCGATGCGCACGGCTCGGCCCTGCGGCTGGCGCACTACCCGGCCCTCGACGGCGTGGCGGCGCCCGGACGGTTCCGCGCCGGCGCCCACACCGACTATGGGACGCTCACGATCCTGTGGACCGACGGCGAGCCCGGGTTGCAGGTGCAGGCAGCGGACGGAACCTGGCTCGACGTGGAACCGATCGACGGCGGGCTGATCGTCAACCTCGGTGACCTCATGGCGCGGTGGACGAACGACCGGTGGCGCTCGACGATGCACCGGGTCGTCGCCGCCGATCGAAGCGGCAGCCGGCTGTCGATCCCGTTCTTCCACAATGCGAACTGGGACGCCAGGGTGGAGTGCATCGTGGCCGACGGTGAGGCGCCCAAGTACCCGCCGACCACCGCGGGCCGTCACCTCATGGAGAAGTTCCGCTCGACCGTCATGTGATCCCGCGGCTGCCGGCGGGCCGGGGATCGGCCCGGGTGACGAGCCCCTCGGGTAGCGTGGTCGGCCGTGTCCCAGCGGTTCTACATCGAGACGCTCGGCTGCCCGAAGAACGACGTCGACTCCGACAAGCTGGTCGGCGCGCTGCTCGCGGACGGCATGGAAGCGACCGACGACGCCGCGCTCGCCGACCTCGTCGTGGTGAACACCTGCGCGTTCATCGACGAGGCCCGTCGCGAGTCGATCGACACGATCCTCGCGCTCGACGAACAGCGCCGCGACGGCTCGCGCCTGGTGGTCACCGGCTGCATGGCCGAGCGCTACGGCGACGAGCTTGCGGCCGAGCTCCCGGAGGTCGACCAGGTCGCCGGATTCGGCCAGGCGTTCAACGTGACGCCCGAGGAGCGCGACGGCACCGAGGTGCCGAACGGGTCGCAGCGCAAGCTGATCCCGGTGTCCTCGACGCCGCTGCCCGAATTCGACCTGCTCAACCTGCCGCGCCCGAAGTCGGCGGTGCCCTGGGCCTACGTGAAGATCGCCGAGGGCTGCGACCGCTCGTGCGGGTTCTGTGCGATCCCGAGTTTCCGTGGTCCGCAGCGCAGTCGTGACGTGGCGTCGATCCTCACCGAGGTCGAACAGCTCGAAGCGCGCGAGATCGTGCTCGTCGCGCAGGACCTCGCCTCGTACGGCAAGGACCGTCCCGACGAGCTCGGCGCCGGCTCGATCGTGCCGCTCGTGAACGCCGTCGCCGGTGCCGTCGACCGGGTGCGCCTGCTGTATCTGTACCCGAGCGATCTGACCGACGGCCTGATCGACGCGATCTGCGACTCGGGCGTGCCCTACTTCGATCTGTCGTTGCAGCACGTGAGCAAGCCGCTGCTGCGCCGGATGCGTCGCTGGGGCGACGGGCAGCGGTTCCTCGACCGCATCGCCGACATCCGCGAGCGCGAGCCGGAGGCAGCGTTCCGGAGCAACTTCATCGTCGGCTATCCGGGCGAGATCGAGGCCGACCACGACCAGCTGCTCCACTTCGTGGAGGAGGCCCAACTCGACTGGTGCGGGTTCTTCTCCTACAGCCGCGAAGACGGGACGTATGCCGCCGACCTCGGCGGAGCGGTCGACCCGGGACTGATGAGCGAGCGGCTCGCCGAGCTCCGCGAGCTGCAGGACGACATCACCGCCACCCGGCGCGATGCGTTGATCGGGCACACCCTCAGCGTGCTCGTCGACACCCCGGGCGTGGGTCGCAGTCACCGTGAGGCGCCGGAGATCGACGGCGTCATCCACGTCGACCAGGGCCTGGCCCCCGGTGAGATCGTCGACGTCGAGATCGTCGACGCGCTCGGCCCCGATCTCGTGGCAGCGGGTGTGAGCGTCGAGGCGCTGGAGACGATCTGATGGTCGAGCCCGACAAGTTGGCGACCTGGGCGAACGCGATCACCGTCGGCCGGTTGCTGCTGTCGCCGCTGATGTTCTGGGTGATCCCCGACGACGAGTTCGGATCGTGGATCTCGTTCGTGATGTGGATGGCGTTCAGCTCGACCGACTTCCTCGACGGCTATCTCGCTCGGCGCCAGGGCACCACGTCGGCCGGGGCGTTCCTCGACCCACTCGCCGACAAGGTGCTGATCCTCGGCGCGATGTTCACCCTGGTGAGCACCGGCGTGTTCTCGGTGGTGCCGGTCGTGATCATCACCGCACGCGAGGTGGTCATCAGCGTCTACCGGGTGCTCGTGGGCGGCAAGGGGATCAGCGTCCCGGCGATCAAGCTCGCCAAGTACAAGACCGTCTGCCAGCAGGGGGCGGTTGCGTTCGCGCTGCTTCCGCTCACGGCAGTCGATGCGACGTGGTTGTGGATCGGGTTCCTGTGGTTGGCCGTGGCGCTCGCACTGGTCAGCGGCGCCCAGTACCTGTTGCGCGCCCGACGGCTCGAGGCGACCGCCCCGGATGCCGTCATCGACTCCGTCGGCCGAGGCGCGAACACCGAATGACGCTGCGCTGCGACGTTCTCGCCGTCGGCACCGAACTGCTGCTCGGCCAGATCATCGATTCGAACTCGGCGTGGATTGGCGGCGAACTCGCGGCGAACGGCATCGACTCGTTGGTGCAGGTCAAGGTCGGCGACAACGTGGGGCGGATCGAGACGCAGCTGCGCCGGCTGCTCGAATCGGCCGACGCGGTGATCATGTGTGGCGGCCTCGGCCCGACCCACGACGACCTCACCCGTGATGCGATCGCTGCGGTGATGGGCGTCGAACTCGTCGCCGACGACGCGGTCGCCGAGGTGATCCGCGCGATGTTCGAGGCCCGCGGCCGTCGGATGTCGGACAACAACCTGCGCCAGGCCCAGGTGCCGGTGGGGGCCACGATCATCCCCCAGACCCGTGGCACCGCGCCGGGGTTGATCTGCCCGGTGACCGTGAACGGCGCCGACAAGGTCGTGTACGCGGTGCCCGGCGTGCCGCACGAGATGTACGACATGGTGCACCGGGCGATCCTGCCCGACCTGCGTCGGCGCAGCGGCGACGACTCGGTGATCGCGAGCCGGGTGTTGCGCACCTGGGGCGAGAGCGAGAGCGGGCTCAACGAGCGCCTCGACCACGTGATCGAGCAGCTCGAGGGTCCCGAGACGCCGACGCTGGCGTTCCTCGCGAGCGGCTGGGAGGGGCTCAAGGTCCGCCTGACGCACAAGGCGCCGACGCTCGACGAGTGCACCGTGCAGCTCGATCGCTGGGAGCAGGTGGTGCGCGCCGAGCTCGGTGACCTGGTGTTCGGCACCGACGGCGACACGATGGAGTCGGTCGTGCTGGAGCTGTGCCGCCGGCGAGGCCTCACGCTGGCAACCGCCGAGTCGGTCACCGGCGGACTCGTCGGGGCTCGGCTGACCGCCATTCCCGGAGCGAGCGAGGTGTTCCGTGGCGCGATCGTCAGTTACGCCACCGAGGTCAAGCAGACGCTGCTCGGCGTGGGGGAGGGTCCGGTGGTCAGCGAGGCCGCTGCCCGTCAGATGGCGCACGGCGTGCGCGAACGGCTCGGTGCCGACGTCGGCCTGGCGTTGACCGGTGTCGCTGGCCCCGATGAGCAGGACGGTCAGCCCGTCGGCACGCTCTATGTCGGCATGGTCGGGCCCGGATTCGACGAGGTCCGCCACGCCCGCCTGCCCGGCCAACGTGAGCAGATGCGCCAGTTCTCGGTCATCACGTCGCTCGGCTTCCTGCGCTCACACCTCGCCGACGGGTAGCTCGTCTTCTGAGCGACGCGAGCGGGGAGGAAACTCCGCGAAATCGCTCGCGAAGAGGACGTTCGCCGTCTGACCGTTCTTTGGTGGATCGAGGCGCAGCGAGACTGATGCAGCAAACTCCGTGGGGTCGAGGTAGTAACAACGTCGCGTCTCCGGCGAGTAGATCGCGAGGACGTCGATCTCGTCCCGTTCGATCGGTCTGGCGTGAACTCCGTTGCGGTCGGACCACACGCTCCGGAAGTGAACCGGAAGCACCCCACGGCTGGTGGCGCGGTACTTCACCTGGACTCGAGAGAACACACCGCTCTGATATGCCACGAGGTCGAAAGGAGCGTGTTCTGTCAGCGGCAGCAGCACCATTGCGCCACGCTCGATCAGGTCGGCTTGGACCTGAGCGGTTGCGAGATCCCCTTTGTCTTTGGTGTGGTGACGTATGGGCACAGCTACAGATTACCCATCTGCTGCTCAGCTCTCGTTGCGATCGGGTAGCTTTCATCAGCAGGCCCCTGTAGCTCAGCTGGACAGAGCAAGTCCCTTCTAATGACAAGGTCGCAGGTTCGAATCCTGCCGGGGGCGCTGTAGCCTGGGACACCGCTGCGTGGACCTGTGTCGTCGCGGCTCCACCCCCGACCAGGCGAGGTTCTGCGTGAAGTTCAAGAAGGGCGAAACCGTCATCTACCCCCAGCACGGCGCATGTGTCGTGATGGGAACCAAGAAGATGGAGTTCTTCGGCGAGAAGCAGGACTATCTGATCCTCAAGACGGTCATCAACGAGATGACGTTGAAGGTGCCGATCTCGAGCACCGACGAGGTCGGCGTGCGTCCGCCGGTGTCGGCCGACGAACTCGAGGACCTGGTGGCCGTGCTGGCCAAGCCGGACCCGCGTGTTCCGTCGAACTGGAGCCGTCGCTTCAAGAACCACCAGGAGAAGCTCAAGAGCGGCGACGTGTACCAGGTCGCCGAAGTGGTCCGGAACCTCGCCGCTCGCAACCGCGACGCGTCGCTGTCGGCCGCCGAGCGCACGATGTACGAGCGCGCTCGCGTCAACCTGATCTCCGAGATCTCGCCGGCGCTGAAGGTGTCGGCCGAGGAGGCCGAGGCCTACCTCGACGACGCGCTGGCCAAGGGCGTCCTCAAGGCCCCGCCCGCCGAGGCCAAGAAGAAGAAGTGACCCGACGTACACGACGTGCCTGGCACGACGTGTACGTCAGAGCGTGAAGCGGACGGTCACCGGGAGGTGATCGGAGATCGCGGCCCACTGCTCGTCGCCGACGGGCGCCTCGACCTCGACGTCGCGAGCGTGCTCGGGAAGCAGGACGTGGTCGAGGGCCTGCGTCGGTGCCTCGGACGGATTGCTCTTCGGGGCGGCGACGTGCTCGACGCCGGGAAGCGTCTCGATGATCGACGGATCGTCCGCGTCGTTGAAGTCGCCCGCCACGATCGGCGGAGGATCGTCGCCGATGCCCGCCACCAGCTCGCCGACCCGCAGTGCTTCGGCTCGTCGCGAGTCGGCGTCGTCGTGCGGCGACAGGTGCAGGTTGTAGATCATCAGCATCGAGCGATCGGCTCGTCCCACCAGTCCCCATTGGGCGATGCGGCGGCGCCAACTCCGCATCGGCTGGCCGTCGGAGATCTCCGTGTGGCCGACGGCGTCGAGCAGGTGGGGCGTCATGATCGCCATCCCCTCGGATCGCCACCACATCAGCTTCGTGTACGGCTCGTGCTTGAGCGCCCACGAGTACCGCATCGCCAAGGAGGCCGCCAGCGCGGCCGCTTGTCGCTTGCGGATCTCCTGGATGATGATCACGTCGGGTGCCTTCGCCCGGATCGCCGTGGCGATCGACTCGACATCTGGTCCGGCAGATCCGTGGACGTTCCAGGTGAGCACGGTCCAGGGCTGTGATGTCGGGGTCTGGTCGGGGCGTTCCGACGGCATGGGGCGAGTGTCGCACGTCGCCGTGCCAGACTCGGCGACCATGAGCAACGTCGCATTCCTCGGCCTCGGCGTGATGGGCGCTCCCATGGCGCGCCATCTCGCGAAGGCGGGCCATCAGGTCGTGGTGTACAACCGCACCGCATCGAAGTCGCTGGCCTGGGTCGCGCTGAACGGCAATCAGGCAGCGCCCACCCCGGCCGAGGCAGCCATCGACGCCGACATCGTGCTGCTGTGCGTCGGCAACGACGACGACGTCCGCGAAGTCGTGCTCGGTCCGAATGGCGCGCTCGACGCGATGTCCGCGGGCGCGATCCTCGTCGACCACACCACGGCATCGGCGGGAGTCGCCCGGGAACTCGCCGGCGCGTGTGCAGAGCGTGGTGTCGGCTTCGTCGATGCCCCCGTGTCGGGCGGCCAGGCCGGCGCCGAGAATGGCCAGCTCACGGTCATGTGTGGCTGCGACGACGCCGAGGTGTTCGAGCGGGCCAAGGAGGCGATCGACGCCTACGCGAAGTCGTGCGTGCAGCTCGGCCCGGCGGGCGCGGGTCAGCTGACCAAGATGGTCAATCAGATCTGCATCGCGGGCCTGCTCCAAGGGCTCGCCGAGGGAGTGAACTTCGCCAAGCTCGCGGGTCTCGACGTCGATCAGGTCGTCGACGTGATCGGCAAGGGCGCAGCGCAGAGCTGGCAGATGGACAACCGCGCCCGCACGATGGCCGCCGACGAATTCGAGTTCGGGTTCGCCGTCGAGTGGATGCGCAAGGACCTCGGCATCGTCCTCGACGAGGCCGATCGCAATGGCGCCCGCCTCCCCGTGACGGCGCTCGTCGATCAGTTCTACAAGGACGTCGTGGCCCGCGGCGGCGAACGCTGGGACACCAGCAGCCTGATCCGCCTGCTGTCCTGACCGCCCGTCAACCGCCCGCTGCGATGAGCGAAGTGACGCTATTCGGGCGGTTCGCTCATCGCTGGGGAGAACGGTCGGTCTGCGATGAGCGAAGTGTCGCTATTGGGGCGGTTGGCTCATCGTTGGGAGGGGAGAGTGGACCGGTGGTCAGCGCAGCGCAGTCGCCAGGGCGTCGACGATGCGATCGACTTGGGCGTCGGTCGTGACGAACGGCGGGCAGAACGTGACCGTCTCGGTACCGATCGCCCGGGTGACCACGCCGAGCTCCAGCATCCGATCGCGCACCACCATCGCATTCTGATCGGGACGCATCGCCGCGCCGAAGATCGCCACCTCGCCGCGCAGGTGCTCGAACGCGCCGTCGGCCTCCAACGATCGCAGTCCCGCTTCGAGCCGGGCGCCCATCGTCACCACGGAGTCGAGCAGGCCATCGCGTTCGATGATGTCGAGGTTGGCCAGTGCGGCTGCGCACGCCGCCGGATGCCCGGAGTAGGTGTAGCCGTGGCGAAGGATGAAATCGGCGTCGGCCTCCAACGCATCACGCACCGCCCGGCCGACGATCACCCCGCCGAGCGGCTGGTAGCCCGACGTGACGCCCTTGGCGAACGTGGTGAGATCAGGCGTCACGCCGTAGTGCTCGGCGGCGAACCACGAACCCATCCGCCCGAACCCGGTGATCACCTCGTCGAAGATCAGCAACGCGCCGTGCTGATCGCACAGCCGCCGGGTCTCTGCGAGGTAGCCGTCGATCGGGGGGAAGACCCCGGCGGCGCCCTGCACGGGCTCGGTGATCACGGCGGCGAGCCGCTCGGAATTGTCGGCCATCAACACCGACAGCGCCTCGACGTCGTCGCTGGGCACCTGTACGACGTCGGCGAGCAGTTCTCCGTACCCCACCCGGTTGAGTGCGATGCCCTGCGCGCTCGTGCCGCCGTAGTTGGTGCCGTGGTAGCCGCGAACGCGCGAGATGATCAGGCGCCGCTCCGGATGGCCCGCCTGCACGTGGGCGAGGCGCGCCAGCTTCATCGCCGAGTCGACCGCCTCGGATCCCGACCCGGCGAAGAACACCCGCGCATCGGTGATCGGGGTCAGCGACGCGATCCGCTCGGCGAGCGCGTCGGCCGGCGCGTTGGTGAACGGATCGAAGCACGAGTACGCCTCGATGGTCGAGATCTGGTCGGCGACGACATCGGCGATCTCGCGTCGACCGTGGCCCACCTGGCAATACCACAGACTCGCCATCGCATCGACGAGTTCGTTGCCGTCGGCGTCCCACAGCAGGGCGCCGTCGCCGCGCGCGATCGTGATGAACCGCTCTCGGGTCGGTTTCGCGAACGGGTGGAGGAAGGCGCCGGGCATGTCGGCATTCTGCCAGCCGAGCGCCGCCGGTGCCGGTTCCCGGCTTCTCGCGCGCTGCTGCGCGCGTGTGGCAATGTCGCGCCATGCCGACACCGTTCGAAGAGGCCGCAGCCAGGGTCCGCGCCGGGGGCGACCATCACGTCGAGGCAGCCGCACTCGTCGCACAGATGACGATCGATGAACGGCTGGGCTGTCTCGACGGCGACACGCCGTTCTGGCCCGGCCTGATCGATATGACCGTCGGGTGGCTACTACCGCCATCCCTGGCCGGCGGCGCACGTCGAGCGGCTCGGCGTTCCGGGGATCGACTTCGCCGACGGGCCGAGGGGTTGCGTGGTCGGCGACGCGACGGCGTTCCCGGTGAGCATGGCCCGTGGCGCGAGCTTCGACCCCGACCTCGAGACCCGTCTCGGCGATGCGATCGGCGCCGAGTTGCGAGCAAGCGGCGCGACCTACACCGGCGCGGTGTGCATGAACCTCCTGCGTCATCCGGCGTGGGGGAGAGCGCAGGAGACCTATGGCGAGGACCCGCATCACGTGGGGGTGATGGCCTCGGCCTTCGTCGCCGGCCTGCAGCGCCACGTGATGGCGTGCATGAAGCACTTCGCGCTCAACTCGATGGAGAACGCCAGGTTCACCGTGGACGTCACGGTCGACGAACGTGCGCTCCACGAGGTGTATCTCCCGCACTTCGAGCGCGTCGCCGCCGCCGGCGTGGCGTCGGTGATGAGTGCCTACAACTCGGTCAACGGCGAGTGGTGCGGTCAGCACGCGCGCCTGCTCACCGAGATCCTGCGCGACGAGTGGGGCTGGGACGGATTCGTCACGTCGGACTTCATCTTCGGGCTCCGCGATCCGGCGCTGTCCGTGACGGCCGGTCTGGACATCGAGATGCCGTTCCGCCAGCAGCGAGCGGTGGCGCTCGGCGACGCCTTGGCGGACGGCACGCTTCACCAGGACGACGTCGACCGGTCGGTCGAGCGGATCGTGGCCACCCTCCTGCGCTTCTCCACGGTGTTCGAACAGCAACCGCCCGCCGACGTGGTGGGCTGCGATGGCCATCGCGCGCTGGCCCGTGAGGCGGCGGCCGCGTCGACGGTCGTGCTGCGCAACGAGGGCTCGCTGTTGCCCGTGGCGGCAGACACGATCGGCCGGGTGGCGGTGCTCGGGCGTCTGGCGGCGGTGCGGAACCTCGGCGACGGCGGCTCCAGCGACGTGCGCTCCTCCCACGTCGTCACCGCGCTCGACGGGTTGCGCGAGCGGTTCGGTGCGCACCGTGTCGAGCATTCCGACGACGATGCCACCATCGCCGCAGGTGCCGACCTGGTCGTCGTGGTGGTCGGCTACACCAAGGCCGACGAAGGCGAGTGCATCGAGGCAGCCGGGGCCGACGCGCTCGGGCGATCGATCTTCCCGCCGGTCGATCATCCGAGCCTGGGGACCGGCGTGCCGTGGACGGCGCCTCCCGACCCGGTGCGGCCACCGGCGGCCCCAACCGACGGGGGTGTGGATCGCATGGCGCCCGGCGGCGATCGGGCCTCGCTACGGCTGTCTGCGGCCGACGAGTCGCTGATCGCCGCCGCCGTGGCCGAGAACGACAACGTCGTGGTCGTCGTGGTCGGAGGCTCCGCGGTGGTGATGCCGTGGGCGTCGACGGTGCCCGCGATCCTGATGACCTGGTACTCGGGGGTCGAGGGTGGATCGGCGCTGGCCGACGTCCTGGTCGGCGATGTCGAACCGACAGGTCGCCTCCCCTTCGCCGTGCCGACCGATCCGGCGCACCTGCCCCACTTCGATCGTGACGCGACCGAGATCACCTACGACCTGTTCCACGGGCAGTGGAAGCTCGACCGGGATGGTCACGCTGCCCACTTCCCGTTCGGCTGGGGCCTCGGCTGGGGCTCCGTCGACGTGGTGGGCGCCGAGCTGGTCGACCCGACAATGCTCGTGGTGTCGGTGTGCAACCCGACCAAGGGTCCGCTGCGTCCGGTCGTCTTCGCGCACGCAGGACTCGAACGGAGTGAGTGGGAACGGCCGGCTCGTCGCCTCGTCGGGTTCGCCCGGGCCGACGTAGCCGGCGGCGCCACCGTCGATGTCGAGATCGACCTCGACTGGTCGATGCTCGACGTTCGGGTGGGCGGCGACTGGATCACGGAGCGCGGCGAATACGTGATCGACGTCGGCCGGTATGCCGGTGACCCCGAGGCTGTCACCGCGAAGGTGCACCGCTAACCTCGGCGCCCATGCGCAAGCCCGACGTGACCATTCCCGAAGCTGCCCCTCCGTCGACCCTCGTGATCGAGGACGAGACGGTCGGTGAAGGCGACGAAGCGGTTGCCGGCAAGGACGTCACCGTGCACTACGTCGGCGTGTCCTGGTCGACGGGTGAGCAGTTCGACGCATCGTGGGACCGGATGGAGCCGTTCCGATTCGGCCTCGGTCGCCGTCAGGTGATCCAGGGCTGGGACGATGGCGTGCAGGGCATGAAGGTCGGTGGCCGGCGCAAGCTGACCATCCCGCCGCACATGGGCTACGGCGCTGCGGGCGCCGGTGGCGTGATCGCCCCGAACGAGACACTCGTGTTCGTGGTCGACCTGCTCGCGGTCGGCTGATCCGCGCCGACCGCGGAGCTGGGGGAGCCGACGACATGGTCCACGATCACGCGCACGATCATCATCACTCGCACAATCACGAGCTCGCGTCGCCCGACGCCGGCAGTGAATCGTCGCCGCCCCGGCCGCCCAAACAGGAGCAGGAGCACGCGACCACCGACGTCGCCGAGGTGGCTCCTGGCATCGTGCGAACGCAGCTGCCGATCAGCATGCCGGGGCTCGGTCACGTCAACTGCTATCTGCTGGAGGACGAGCGCGGCATCGCCGTCGTCGACCCAGGCCTGCCGGGCGACGAGTCGTGGGTTCACCTCGTCGACCGGCTCACGCGTGCGGGTTACGCCGTCGACGACGTCCACACCGTGGTGGTCACGCATTCCCATCCCGACCACTTCGGCGGAGCGATGCGCCTGCACCACGAGGCGGGCGCCGACGTCGTCACCCACGAGTCGTTCCGCACCCTGTTCGACGTGGCCGAGGCCGACGACCACGAGGACTCCGAACGTCTCGACGTGAACTCGCCCGAGGATCGCGCCGCGGCGATGGAGCGTTGGATGGCCACGCCGTCGCCGTGGGGTGGGCGACGCAGCGGCCCCTCGCCGGAGTTCCTCGAGCGGATCCGCAGCAGCGGGTCGTCCGCCGGCTCGTTCTTCGCGACGCCACGGCCCACGAAGCCGCTCGTCGACGGCCAGACGATCAAGCTCGCCCGCCGAGAGTGGGTGGCGATGCACACCCCCGGTCACACCTATGACCACCTGTGCCTCTACGACCCCGAGTTCGGCGTGGTGCTCACCGGCGACCACGTGCTGCCCTCGATCACCCCGCACATCAGCGGGTTGACACCGAACGCCGATCCGCTGGCGCTCTTCTTCGACTCGCTGCGGCGTATGGCCGACATCGCCGACGTCTCGGTCGCGTTGCCGGCGCACGGCCACCCGTTCACCGACCTGGGCGGGCGAGCCGAGCACATCATCGAGCACCACGAGGAGCGCCTCGACATCATCCGTGACGCGAGCCACGACCTGCCCGAGGGCACCGTCGAGGACTTCATGCGGGTGCTGTTCAAGGAACGGTCGTGGGGCGAGATGGCCGAGAGCGAGACCTACGCCCACCTCGAGCACCTGCGCGAGCTCGGCGAGATGTCCCGCCACGTCGACGCCGGGTTCGCCCGGTACGCCCCGACCTCCTGACCCGGTCCCTCCGGCCGCCGCCCGGGATCACCTCCGCGATGAGCGAAAAGCCGCTATTCGGGAGGTTGGCTCATCGTTGGGCGGGGTCGGGTGGCTGCGATGAGCGAAGTGTCGCTATTGGGGCGGTTGGCTCATCGCTGGTGGGGGAGAGGTCGCGGGCGGGGGAGGCGGTGGACGGGGCGTGACAGCATTCCATCGCGGTGAGCGATGCGGGCGTACGCTGGCGCTCGGAATGACGACGTGTGAGGGACAAGGGCGCTGATGCCGACGGATGCGAACGGGTTGTTGAGACCGGCCGTGCAACGACCGTCGCTCGGTCAGGTGCTGCGACGCAGCGTCGCAATGGTCCTGATCGTCACGATCGCGCTGTTGCTGTCGTCGTGGATCCTCGGGGGCTTCGAGATCGACACCTTCGGTCATGCGCTGCTGGCCGGCGCCGTCGTCGGTGTGATCGATGCGCTCGTCTGGCCGGCGTTCGCGTTCTTGCTGGTGCCGCTGTCGGTGTACACGCTCGGCCTCGCCAACTTCGCCGTGAACGCCCTGGTCACATGGGCCGTGCTCGACCAGATCCCAGGGGTGAGCCTCGACGGGTTCTGGACGGCGTTGCTCGTTCGCGTTGATCACCACCACGGTGGCCACCCTGCTGAGCAGCGCGCTCGCGCTCGACGACGACAGCTGGTACGACCAGCGCATCGCTCGTCGTCGGCGCCGTCGGCGCGGCACGACCATCTCCGACGTTCCCGGGGTGGTCTTCGTCCAGATCGACGGATTGTCCGACGATGCCCTGCGGTTCGCGCTGGCATCGGGCGACGCTCCGACGCTGCACCGGTGGCTGGGCGACGGGAGCCATCGCCGGACCGGCTGGCACACCGAATGGTCGTCGCAGACCGGCGTGAGCCAGTGCGGGATCCTGCACGGATCGACGATCGACATGCCGGCGTTCCGCTGGGTCGTGAAGTCGACCGGAGAGCTCGTGGTCTCGAACCACCCGAAGTCGGCGCTGGAGATCGAACGGCGCCACAGCGACGGCCACGGTCTGCTCGCCCTCAACGGATCGAGCTACGCCAACCTGTTCACCGGTGACGCCGAACGTGCCGTGCTCACCATGAGCGTCGCCGGCCGACGCAAGGAGAACAAGCTGGGCGCCGGCTACGCGCAGTACTTCTCGAGGCCGTCGAACGCCATCCGAACGCTGAACTCCACCGTTGCCGAGCTGTTCCGCGAGCGCCGCGCGGCCCGCGACCAGATCCGTCGCCGGGTCGAGCCGAGGGTGAGCCGGAACTGGACCTATGCCCTCCTGCGGGCGTTCACCACGATCATCAGCCGCGACGTGTGTGTCAACGGCGTGCTCAACGACATGGCCGAGGGTCGCGACTCGATCTACATCGACTTCCTCGGCTACGACGAGGTGTCGCACCACTCCGGGCCGTTGCGTGAGGACACGCTGCGGGTACTGCGCGACATCGACCGTCAGATCGCCCGGTTCGAGCGCGCGGTCCCATTCGCGCCGCGGCCGTATCGGATCGTGGTGTTGTCGGATCACGGCCAGACCCAGGGCGCCACGTTCGAGGAGCGCTACGACGAGTCCCTCGCTGCACTCGTCGGTCGGTTGTGCGGTGCGGTCGTCGACGTCGACACCGACTCGGATGCGGGTCGGACCGAGTCGTCGGCGTGGTTGCGCAGCGCCCGTGACGACGAGCACGAGTTGCAGCGATCCGAGACCGAGCCGATGGTGCTCGCCTCGGGCAACCTCGGGCTGGTGTACCTGCCCGAGGGCGACCGGCGGCTGACGCTGGAGGAGATCGACGACCGGTACCCGGATCTCGTGGCCGGACTGGTCGCGCACCCCGGTGTCGGGTTCGTGCTCGTCCAGACCGCGGCGCAGGGCCCGGTCGTCATCTCGGCGACCGGTCGCCGCATCATCGACACCGGCGAGGTCGAGGGCGACGACCCACTCGGGCCGTTCGGGCCGGGGGCCGTGGCGATGGTCACTCGGGCCGCCGGCTATCCCACGGCGGGCGACGTGATGGTGAACAGCATGTACGACGCCGAACGCGACGAAGTGGCCGCCTTCGAGCACCAGGTGAGTTCCCACGGCGGGCTCGGCGGTCCGCAGACCCGCCCGTTCGTGATCTACCCGGCCGATGTCTCCGACCCCGCCGGTCCGATCGAGGGCCCGTCGGCGCTCCACCGGGTGCTGAAGGGCTGGCTGCGTGAGCTCGGACAACCTGTCGAGGTTCCATCGTGATGGCGATCGGACCGACGATCGGCGGTTGGGAGGTCGCCCACGACGTCTCCGAGTGGATCGAGATCGCAGCCGTCACCGTGATCGCGGTCACCGTCGTCGTCTCGATCGTCGTGATGGTCCGTGTTGCCGTCACCGGTGGTGGTGCGGCGAAATCGCTGTGGGTCTTCAAGCAGGCGTTCTCGCGGGGCGTGCTGTTGGGACTCGATCTGCTCATCGCCGCCGACATCATCCGCACCGTGACACTCGACCCGACGCTCGAGAACGTGGCGGCACTGGGGCTCCTGGTCGTGGTGCGAACGTTCCTGTCGTGGGCGCTCGTGCTCGAGGCCGAGGGTCGATGGCCCTGGCAACGCCGCGACGACGCCGACCCGATTTCCTGACGTCAGTCGCGTCGCCAGCGGGCGCCGAGGATGCTCGGCAGGTGTTGCTGTCCGCGGGCCTCCGACTCCGTGGCCACGGTGTGGGTGGTCGCCCCGGACTCGACCAGGTGCTCGAGGTGCCAGCCGGCGTCGGCGGCAGTCGTGAGCAGTTCGCCGAGGGGCCGGTGGTGCAGTTCGACCGATCGATGGCCGGCGGGTTGCACGAGCGACCCCCGTTCGAGGTAGCTGCCCCACCGCCAGACCACCTCGCCGTCGTCGTCGACGAGGGGTTCGGAGCCCGAGGCAGTGACGACCGGGTGGTTCATCACCACGGCCAGGGTGCCGCCCGCTCGGACCGCCGTATGGACCTGTTCGAAGAACACGCGTGCGTCGGGCAGGAGTTCGAGCACGCCGACGGCGACAGCTCGCTCGATCGATCCCTCGCGCACCCACGACAGGTCGGGCAACCGGCAGCGCACGACCGGTGCGTGAACCAGTGCCCGCCGGAGCAGCCGAAGGGAGAGATCGACGCCGACGACCCGGTTGCCGAGCAGGGGCAGTGCCTGACCCTCGCCGCATCCGAGGTCGAGCGTGCGACCCTCCCTGCCATCGCCCATGCCGCCCGCGGTGCGACCCTCCGGACGACGCGCTGTCGGATCGATCAAGTGACGCAGGACGTCGAGCATCTCGCCGGAGTCGGCGGGACCGTCGCCCGTCGCGGCGACCCACCACTCGGCGATGTCGTCCCAGTCGTCGCTCACCGACCCTCGAGCGCAGCCTTGAGATTGGCGAGCGTCGTCTCACAGCCCTGCTGCAGCTGGTCGCGCCGGCCTTCGATCTTGCCGGGGTAGATCTCGGGATGCTCGAGCAGCGGAGCGTGGAACGACTCGGTGACCACGCAGCCGCTGCCGTCGGGCTCGACCAGATAGCTCCACACCGTCGCGTGCTCGAAGTCGGGTGGCACCTCGTACGCGAACGATCGCCCAGGGGTGTACTCGGTGACGACGCAGTCGGCGTGCCATTCGTAGTCGCGTGCCTTGTTGTGGCCGCGGAACCTGGCACCAACCTCCAGTCGCACGTATGGATCGAGGAACTCGCAGCGCACGTTCTCGGGGCTCAAGTCGGGCAGCTTCGTCAGATCGGTGAGGAAGGCGAACGCGACCTCGGCCGGTACGTCGATGCGTATGGTGGCCGATCCTCGGGTTGGTGATGTGTCCACGGGGTTCCTTCCTGTCGGCGGCGTTCGCAGCGTATGCCGCGGGATCCGACGAGCGGGTCGGCGGTCGGCTGCACCGGCGCCGACGCTACTCAGTCGTGCATACTGGACCCATGGATGACAGCGAGGTCGAAGAGGGTCACGTGTTCCGTCACCACGACGAGGTCGAGACCGCGTCACCCGAGGAGGTCGACGCGTACGACCTCGACGACGACGGCAAGATCTCCCTCTCCGAGATGGGGCGCGCGCAGATCGGGATCGTCGATGCGCGACTCGAGCAGATCGCCGAAAAGGACGGGATCGCCGGCAAGGTCGCCGGTGCAGCCCACAAGGTGCTCGACGCCATCGACAACGACGAGACCTGATCGTTCCGACCGGCTCGAGAGCGGGCGGCGCCGCGGCCCGGACGGGCCGGCCAATCGAGTCTCTCGGCCCTACTCGGTGGCCGCCGGAGTTGGTTGGCTGGGTGCATGGGTGAGGGCTCCACCGTCGCGCGGTCGGTCCCCCCGGATGTGGTCGACGACGTCGTCGACTGGCACAGCCTGGGCGGAGACGAGGTCGAGCGGCGCCTCGAGACCGGCGGACACGGCCTCACCGATGCCGACGCGGCCGCGCGCCGGTCGCGGTACGGTGCGAACCAGTTGGAGGACGAGCCGCCGACACCTCCCTGGGTGGTCTTCGTGCGTCAGTTCCGCAGCCCGCTGATCTTCATCCTGCTCGCCGCGCTCGCCGTGACCGTCCTGCTCGGCGAACATCTGGATGCGGCGGTGATCGCCGCGGTGCTGGTGTTGAACGCCGTGATCGGTTTCACGCAGGAACGCAAGGCCGAGAACGCGGTGCTCGCGCTGATGCAACTGGTGGTACCCCACGCGCGCGTCATCCGTGACGGTCGCGACGAGGAGATCGACAGCCGGGACCTCGTGCCGGGCGACGTCGTCCTGCTCGAGTCCGGCGCGCGGATCCCGGCCGACCTGCGCCTCGTCGGGACGAATGCGCTGCAGATCGATGAGTCGCTGTTGACAGGCGAATCGGTGTCGGTCTCCAAGACCATCGAGCCGGTGCCCCCCGGAGCACAGCTGGCGGACCGGTCGTGCATGGCCTACACGGGGGCCACGGTCACAGCGGGTCGAGGGCGTGGCGTGGTCGTCGCCACCGGGTCGAGCACCGAACTCGGCGCCATCGCCGGCCTGATGCGCTCCGAAACCGTCGCGGCCACGCCACTGCAGCGGCGGATGGATCACTTCGCCCGGATCATCGGGATCGCCGTCGGGCTGGCCGCAGTGCTCGCGTTCGTCAGCGGCGTTGCGCTCGGCGAACCGGTGGAGGACATGTTCCTCGTGGCGGTGGCGCTGGCGGTGTCCGCCGTGCCAGAAGGCCTCCCCGTGGCGGTCACCATCACGCTTGCCGTCGGGGTGCGTCGCATGGCGAGGCGCAATGCGATCGTGCGGCGGCTTCCGGCGGTCGAGACGTTGGGCAGTACGACCGTGATCGGCTCGGACAAGACGGGGACCCTCACCGAGAACCGGATGACCGTCGAGGAGATCTGGACCCCCGGCCATCGATACACCCTCGCCGGAGGAGTCCCCGACGGTGAGTTCCTCGAAGGCGACGAACCCGCAGCGATCGGAGACCACCGGGGCCTGCACGAGACGCTGCTCGCCGGTGTCCTCACGAACGAGGCCGACCTCTACTGGACCGACGACGACCTGAGGACCACCGGTGATCCCACCGAGGTCGCTCTCCTGCTGTCGGCGCTCACCGTCGCGCTCGAGCCCGGCGACGTGCGCACCGCCTACCCGGTGTTCGCGGACATCCCGTTCGAGCCGACCCAGCAGTACTCGGCGAGCATTCGCATCCGCAAGGACGAGTACACGATGTTCGTCAAGGGTGCGCCGGAACGGGTACTGGGTATGTGCTCGCAGATGCTCACCGACGAGGGACCGGTGCCGCTCGACGCCGAGGCGATCGCGGACGCTGCGCGGAACATGGCCGCTCGGGGCCAACGCGTGCTCGGCTTCGCCCGCCGCACCTTCGCGGATCTGCTCGACGATCCGGACGATGTCGCCGAACCCGATGGGCTGGTGTTCGTCGGGTTGCAGGCGATGATCGATCCGCCCCGTGCCGGTGTGGCTGACTCGATCGCTGCGTGCCGGGCTGCCGGCATCCGAGTCGTGATGATCACCGGTGACCACGTCGACACCGCTCGGGCCATCGCCACGCAGCTCGGCATCGCCTCGAACAACGACGCGCTGACGGGGGCCGAGCTCGCCGAGCTCGACGACGACGCGCTGGCCGACCTCGTCGACCACGTGTCCGTGTACGCCCGGGTGTCGCCGGAGGGAAAGCTGCGCATCGTTCGTGCTCTGCAGGCTCGGGGCGAGATCGTCGCGGTCACCGGCGACGGCGTGAACGACGCCCCTGCGCTCAAGGCTGCAGAGATCGGCATCGCGATGGGGGACAAGGGGACCGACGTCGCCCGCGAGGCCTCCGAGATGGTGCTCGCCGACGACAACTTCGTCTCGATCACCGCCGCCGTCGAGGAGGGGCGCGTCACCTTCGACAACATTCGCAAGGTCACGTTCTTCCTCGTGTCGACCGGTGCGGCCGAGATCACGGCGATCCTTGTCGCCGTCTGGCTCCAGTGGCCCTTGATCCTCCTGCCCGCCCAGCTGTTGTGGCTCAACCTGGTCACCAACGGTGTCCAGGACGTCGCCCTCGCTTTCGAACCGGCCGAGCGTGGTGTGTTGCGCCGTCCGCCGCGGCAACCGGGCGGGGGAGTCCTCGATCGACTGATGTGGGAACGGGTGGTGCTCGCCGGACTCGTGATGGGCGCTGGCATGTTGGCCATGTTCCGCTGGGAACTCGACACCACCGACTCGCTCGTCGCGGCACAGACGGTCGCGTTGACCACGATGGTCGTGTTCCAGGTGTTCCAGGCCGGCAACTCGCGATCCGAGACCGAATCGGTGTTCCGTCGCAGCCCCTGGTCGAACAAGCTGCTGTTCGTGGCCACGATTGCCGCGCTCGGCATCCACGTGGCCGCGCTCTACTTTCCGCCGACCCAGTACGTGCTGCGTGTCGAACCGATCGGGTTGGGAGCGTGGGTCCGCATCGTGGCGGTCGCCACCAGCATTCTCGTGGCGATGGAACTCCACAAGGCGTTGCGAGGTGCAGCCGGTTCAGGCCTCCGGGAACACGGCGGCCCAGTCGTCGGCCGCGACGGGCTCCAGGCTTCGGGCCGCAGCGACCGCGACGTCGACCGAGGTGGTGCCGCGAACGCTGACGGTGCGACCCGTCGCGGGTGACCAGGTGACGGTGACCTCCGTCGCGGTGTCCTGCTCGTCGATGATGACCCATCCACTCGTGCCGTCCACGTCGACGGGCTCGACGCGTTCGGCGTAGGTGGCGACGTCGAACAGCGGTGAAGCCGACGGCGTCGTGGTCACGGCGAACGTCGAGCCGTCGGGTGAGGTCATCTCGAACGAGGTCGTCGGCGCGTCCGGGGTCTCGGGCGGAAAGAAGGCGGCGACGTCAATCAGGTGGAATGTGTCGTTCGACAGCACGTCGTAGGCATGCACGAGGTCGGACGGTGAACTCGCGACCAGCCACCCCTCGGTGTCGTCGTCCTGGAGCGCGAACGTCATCGAGTCGTCGAGGCGCCGGTACGCGTCGCCCCGTGGTGTCCGGACCGCCTCCCATTCGGCTCCCGGCAGCGGTGACTCGGGATACCGGACGGCCGAGCGGAGGCCGTCGAAGCCGTCACCGTCGGCGAGTCCGTAGAGGTTGCCGATGGTGATGAAGCGTTCGTCGGTCGCCGCCAGGTTCGGGTCGGGAGCGGCGACCACACCGTCGCTGAGCTGCCACTGATCGACGGGGGAGGGAAGGACGTACAGCGGGTCACCGGAGGTGTCGTCGTCTCGGCTCATGACCACTGCGGCGACCACTGCGACCATGATCAGGACGAAGACGCCCAACCCGATGATGACCCGACGTTCGCGCCGGCCTGATGCCTCGCTGTCCCTCGGGGAGGACCTGGGCGATCGAGGGCATCGGATCCATGACGTGCGCGCGATCCTACGAGGGCCACGAGGCGGCCGGGTGGCGAACCGCCTCCACCCGGCCGCTACCGTCGCCGCATGAGCGACTGGCACTTCCTCGTGGACCGTGACGACTACCGCACCACCCGCGTCGTCGAGTTCGCACCCTCATCACTCGAGGAGGGCCAGGTACGGCTGCACGTCGATGCGTTCGGGCTCACCGCGAACAACATCACGTACGCGGCTGCGGGCGACATGATCGGGTACTGGACGTTCTTCCCGGCCCCCGAGCTGGGCGACGCCGTGAACTGGGGTCGGGTGCCGGTCTGGGGCTTCGCCGACGTCGTCGAGTCGCGTTGCAGCGACGTCGCCGAGGGCGAGCGCCTGTTCGGCTACCTGCCGATGTCGACCGAGCTGGTGATCCGCCCGGCGCATGTGTCGACCGGCTCGCTGACCGACGGTTCGGCTCACCGCGCCGCCCTGCCGGCGGTCTACAACAACTACGAGCGATGCTCGGCCGCGCCCGGCTACCGCGCCGATCTCGAAGCCGAGCAGATGCTGTACCGGCCGCTGTTCTTCACGTCGTTCCTGATCGACGACTACCTCGCCGACAACGGGTTCTTCGACGCGCCGACCGTGGTGCTCGGCAGTGCGTCGAGCAAGACCGCCTTCGGAACGGCGCATCTGCTGCACGGGCGCGAGGGCGTGACCGTGGTGGGCCTGACGTCGCCGGGCAATGTCGAGTTCGTCGAGGGGCTCGGCTGCTACGACCTCGTCCTCACCTACGACGACATCGCCTCGCTGCCACCCGGCCCGGCGGTGTTCGTCGATATGAGCGGGAACGCCGCGGTCGTGCGGGCGGTGCACGAGCACTACGGCGACGACCTCACGCACTCGGCGATCGTCGGCATGACCCACTGGGAGGGCGGGGACGGCAGCGCCGAGCCGATGCCGGGTCCGGCCCAGACGATGTTCTTTGCCCCGAGCCAGATCGAGAAGCGCCGTGCGGAGTGGGGACCCGGGGTGATCGAGGCGAAGCTCGGCGAAGCGTGGGGCCCGTTCATCGAGCAGGTGTCCGGCTGGATCGAGATCCAACACGGCAGCGGCGCCGAGGCGGTCGAAGACGTCTACCGCGAGTTGCTCGAGAACCGGACCCGCCCCGACAGTGCCCACGTACTGCACCCGTAGCGACACTGCTGCGTAGCTCCCGCGCGACGGCGCGGGCCGCATGCGGCGCCGGACGATGTCGGGCCAGTCTCACTCGACGACGCGGAGGGTCCCGGGGAGGTTCATCCGCCGCAACCGCCGGGCGAGGAGGAGTGGCGTGACGGCGACGGACGCGATGCCGACGATCGCCGCGATGAGGATCGTGGTCGGGGAGAGGTAGACGTCGATTCCGACGTCAGGGAGAGTGGTCGTTGCCAGCGAGGCCAGCATCCACCGGAGGAACACGACGCCACCGATGAGTCCGATGACGGTGGCAATGGCGCCGACGATGACGCTCTCCTTGATGATGACGCCGAGCACGGTTCGTGTGGGGAGCCCGAACGCTCGCATGGTGGCGTGTTCGCGTCGCCGCTCCTCGACGGTGATGCGTGTCGCGTTGAACGCGATCAACAGCGCGAGGACCAGGACGGCGCTCGCCGTCACGAACAAGAAGCTCACGAACTGGTCGAGCGCCTCGTCGATGGCTTCACTGATGCGGGCGACCGGCTGGCTGGACGTCACGCCGGCGAGGCCGAACACGGCGCGCTGGACGTCCGACCGCGTGGCGTCGTCGGTCGGATAGGCCTGCACGACGTTGACGAGACCTTCGAGTCCGAACTCCTGGGCGTCATCGATGTCCAGGAAGGCGAACGTCCGGATCGGGTTGGTGTGGATGCCGCCGACGGCGAGCGGGGTCTCGGCGATCGAGAAGCCACCGGCGTCGGTTCGGATCGGATGGCGCAGGACGACGGTGTCGCCCACCTGAACTCCCAGATCGTCAGCGGCCTTGCGCGCCAACAGGATGTCGGGGCGGTCATCGCCACTCGTCGCGTCGCGCTCTTCGACGGTCGGTGTCCAGACCGCTCGGTCGAGATCGACGAACTCGATGAGGAGGTCGAGGTTCTCGTCCGGTTCGGCGGCGAGCGCGGTGGCGGGCAGGCGGAGACCGGCGTCGATCCGGCCGACGGCGCCAGCGTCGGCGATGCCGGCGACGACCGGTGAGTCGACCGCGTGGAACGTGTCGAGCTGGACGACGACTCGGTCGGCGTCACCCTTGGTGAACTCGTCGTTGGTCGCATCGAGCGTCCGGCCGAAGCTGTCGAGCATCCCGAGCACGGCCACGAGCGCCGTGATCGCGGCGCCGACGCCGACGGCCGTCAGGAGCGTTCGGCGCGGGGTGCGCATCACGTTGCGGATCGGCATCTGCGTCATGGTGGAACCGGGCAGCGGGAGCTTGCCGGTCCAGCCCGTCAACCGGCTCGACCTCGCCGCGAGGTGCCCGGTTCTGATCGCCTCGATCGGTTCGACGCGCAGCGCTCTCCAGACCGGGATGGCGCTGGCGGCGATCGGAATCGCGATACCCAGGACGGCGGCACGGAGGTAGATGTCGTATTGGAACGGCGTGCGGTGAACCGGGAGCGGCAGGAACGATTCGAGCAGGTTTGCGAATGCCTCGCCGACGAGGAATCCGACAGCCAGGCCCGCGATCGTTCCCAGCACGGCGACCTGGACGCCGATCAGCATGGGTCGCACGGCCAGCTGTCGGCGGGGCACGCCGAGCGCCATCCCGATGCCGATCTCGCGACGTTGGGCTTCGACGATGCGGTTGATCAGGTTGAACGCGGCGAGCGCGGCGGCGAAGAGCACGAGCGCCGACAGGGCATTCCAGAACCGCTGGTCGTTGTCGATGTCCTCGTAGAGCACCCGGACTGCGTCAGCGTCCTCGCGGGTCGAGACGGTCGCGCCGACGCCGAGTTCGGAGATCACCGCGTCGAGCTGCGCCGCGACGCTGTCTCGGTCGGCACCGTCGACCAGGGTGATCACGGCGTCGTTGACCATGCCCTCCTGGCCGCTGATGTCCTGGACGGCCGCGAGTGGGAGGTAGACGATCGCCAACTCGCCGGCGGCGAAGATCGTTCCTTCCGGGCCTTCGTAGAAGAAGTCCTCCGGCGCGACGCCGAGCCCGGTGTAGGTGACCTCGCGACCTCCCGAAACGAGGATCGTGCCCTCCGGCGGCAGGCCGTGCTGGTCGGCGAACTTGGCTTCGAGCACCGCGCTGCGACCGGCCGGGTCGGCCGACGGCGCCGCGCCATCGCGGATCCAGACGTCGTCGACGGGTTGCGGAGACCCGAACGTCATGCCGACGAGCCGGGCCGGCACCAGCACCGAATCGGCGGCCAGGGCACCGGTGTCGACCTGGCTGTCCACGACGAGACGTTCAGCTGCGGCGCTCACCGAACCGGCGTCGTCGATCGACGCGATCGCCCCGAGGAGTTCGTCCTGCTCGATGAAGGTTCCGGGGCTCAGCGTGAGGCGGAGGTCGTGCATCTCCAACGCTGAGAAGCTGGCATCGTTGGACTGCCGTCGCCACTGGCCGGTGCTGCCGAGGCCGGCGTACACGCCGGTTCCGATGGCCAGGACGAACGCGATCGCGACCACGGCGACCCAGTGCGCCCGGAAGTCACGCCACGACCACCGCAGCCACCAACTCATCCACCGGCTCGGGGGTTGTGCGGCGTTCACCACTGCAGATCACCGATGTCGGCCTTGCCGCCGGGCGGCGGGCCGTCGGACACGATCTTGCCGCTCGACAACTCGATCACCCGGTCGGCGACACGGGCGATCTCGCGATTGTGCGTGACGACCAGCACGGTCATCCCGGCACGAGCTTGCTCTTCGAGCACGCCGAGGATCTGGACACCCGTGCGGAAGTCGAGCTCGCCGGTCGGCTCGTCGGCGAGCAGGATCGGATTCCCGGTCGCCAGTGCTCGGGCGATCGCGACTCGTTGCTGCTCGCCGCCGGACAGCTGGTGCGGGAAGTGGCGCTGGCGATCTTGGAGGCCGACCTGGGCCAGTGCCTGCTGAGCCCGCTCGGCCGGGTCGGAGGCACGCGCCGCATCCGCACCGAATCGGACGTTCTCGAGCGCGGTGAGCGCCGGGAAGAGATTGAACGTCTGGAAGATGAAGCTCACCCGGTGCCGGCGGAGCGCCGATCGGTCGGCCTGCGATGCGCCGGTGACGTCGACGCCGGCGACCCGAACCGATCCCGACGTCGGCGTGTCCAGTGCGCCGATCATGTTCAGCAGCGTCGTCTTGCCGCAGCCCGACGGCCCGACGATCGCGACGAAGGCGGCCTCGTCCACGTGCAGGTTGATGCCGTCGAGGGCGGTGACGTCGACCTCGCCGACGCGGTATCGCTTGGTGAGGTCGTCGAGGTCGATCCGCGTTCCCTCGTGGCCCACCCGCGCGTCGACCGAACCGATGACCACGTCCTGGCTCATGAGTCCACGGTCCGTCGACGTCACGTCGGTGTCAAGGGAAGAACGTCCCCCGATCCGCTCCCGACCCGCCCCAGCGTGGCCCTCTGCGATGAGTGAACCGCCCGGATGGCGACACTTGGCTCATCGCAGGTGGAGGTGGGGGGCAGGCTGGGGTGGGGGCTCAGCGGCCGACGCCGCCGACGTCGATGTCGTACGCCTCGTAGAGCAGGTCGGCGCCCAGCTGGCGATGCCGCACGATCGCCGTCAGCAGCCCGAGCGCCTGCTCTCGAATGGCTGCGTTCTCATCGTCGGACCGCTCTGCCGGTACGTGTTCGAGCCGATCCATCAGCCGTCCGGCGTCGGCCGCGATCGTCACGTGCTGTTCCGAGAGCCGGTCGATCCGGTCGGACAGCCGAGGTGCTCGCTCACGGAGCTGCTCGATCGTGCCGCCGCGCGACTCGGTCTCGGTCACGTGCTCGTCGAAGGTCGCGAGCAGGGCGGACACTGCGTTGCCGAGCCCCTCGGGCCAGTGAGCGCTCGCCACGGGTGCCGACAGCGCGGCCTCGAGCGTCGAGCAAGTCCCGACCAGCGCTGCTCGTCGCTGTCGAATCTCACCGAGATCGTTCATCGTCGTGCCCCCTTCTTGCCGACGGTCACGATGACTGCGGCTGCGTGGTCCTGACGAAGGCCACGGTAATGGATCCCGCCAGACCCTGTCTCGGGCCGAAGGCCCCAACTCGCGTGTAGGGGAGTTTGTCCCTACCGCGGTAGATCGGTGATGTGCGACGGTGACTGTCGGTGGACATCTCCAGGTCGGCAACAGGCGAGGCGGGAGCCTCAGCCGCGTCTGAGCGACCTGCGAATCCGTTCCGTGTGGTGCTCACGGGCGGGCCGGGTGGCGGCAAGACCACCGCGGCGGATCTGTTCCGACGGGAGATCGGTGACCGTGTGATCGTGGTTCCCGAAGCCGCCACGCTGTTGTTCTCGGGTGGATTCCCGCGTCCGTCGCAATCCAGCGCGCAACGCAGCACGCAGTGCGCCATCTATCAGGTGCAACGCGGCCTCGAGGACATTCAAGCCGCGCGTTATCCGGACCGGATCCTGCTCTGCGATCGTGGCACGGTCGACGGTGGGGCGTACTGGCCGGACGGAGCAGACGACTTCTACGACACGCTCGGTTCATCGCAGGCCGCTGAACTCGCTCGCTACGACGCGGTGCTCTTCTTCGAGACGGCGGCACACGGTGATCACGGCTTCGAGAGCGAGAACCGCTACCGCACCGAGTCGCAACAGGAGGCGATCGAACTCGATGCGCGGCTCCGGGCGCTGTGGAGCCCGCACCCGCACTTCACGGTGATCCCTCACACCGCGTCGTTCTTTCGCAAGATGACGATCGGCCTCGGGCTGCTCGAGAGCCTCATCCTGCAACTACCCGTTCGCACACCGTCCTGAGTACGGGAGTGCGACTGTGAGTCGCGCACGAGGAGATGATGTTCCTGTGCGGTTCGCACCTCGCCGATCGGAGTAGCTTTCGCCCGGGGGGAAGATGAACAGACGCAGTCGCAGGCGTACGAACCGTCGGGGCACGGGTGAACGCGAGGTCATTCCGCAGCGTGCCGAGGAGCTGACCGCGGCGTGGTTCACCGAGGTGCTCGCGACCGGTGCGACGGTGGCCGAGGTGCGGTGCGAGGAGATCGGCGTCGGCGTCGGCTTCATGGGCGAAGTTCACCGGTGTCACCTGACCTGGGAGTCCGTTGCCGGCGCGAGTGACGCGGTGCTCCCCTCATCGGTGATCGTGAAGACCCCGACGCAGATCCCCGAGAACTTCGCGGCGGGCGACGCGTTGCGTTCGTACGAACGCGAGATCGTCGTCTACCAGGCGCTTCGATCGACGCTCGGCGTTCCGATGCCGGGCTACTACCACGGGGCGATGGACCCCGATCCGGCACCGTGGATGCAGCGCCCGCTGTTCTTCCTGTTCGATCACCTGTCCATCGGCGGCATCAACTGGGTGATCGGGCAATTCCTCAAGCTGTCGGGCAAGAGCAAGCGGCGGTACATCCTGGTGATCGAGGACATCGCCGATGCCCGCCCGCCCACGCAGATGCTCGGGGGTTCACTCGACGACGCGCGGCGCTCGCTCGAGGTGCTCGCTCGATTCCACGCCGCGAACTGGATGCGATCCGACGCCACGAATCACTACCGGCACATCTTTCCGGTCGACACCGTCCCTCGGGTTGGGCAAGCGAGCTACGTCCGCAACCGCGACGAGTTCGTCGAGCAGTTCGGCCCGGTGCTCCGGGACGGAATGCTCGAGCGGCTCGACGCGATCCAGGAGCGGGTGCCCGAGATCTGCTCGGCGCTCGCTGCGGAGCCGTGGACATTGCTGCACGGCGACTTCCGGCTCGACAACGTCCTCTTCCGGCCGAACGGCGAGGTGGTGGTGCTCGACTTCCAGGGTCTCGGCTCCGGCCGTCCCGCCGTCGACGTCGCGTACTTCATCACGACCGCGCTCACGGCCGAGCACCGAGAGGAGGAAGAGCCTCTCCTGCGCACCTACCACGACGCGCTCGTCGCCGCCGGCGTGTCGTCGTACTCGTTCGACGAGCTCGTACGCGACGGTGAGCTCGCCAAGGAGCTCCTCGCCCACCGGCTGGTCGGCAGTGCCGACGTGATCGACACCTCGGTTGCTGCGCACGGCACCGATTTCATCGACGTGATCCAGCTGCGCGTGCTCGACTGGCTGAACTGACCACGCACAGGTGCCGACATGTCGCGTAGGGTTCTGCGTTCGACGACGAGGAGGGCGCCGGTTGGCCATCACATTCGAACCCGCTGACGCCCACCGCGATCATGCGGTGCTGACCGAGCTCAACGTCGCCTACCTCGACTGGCTGGACGCGAACATCCAGCAGTCGTTCGGGCTCGACCTGCCGGCGCTGCTCGGCCAGCCGATCGTCGAGTACGTGGCCGCCACGCTCGACAAGCTGTGCGCGGCGGAGCCGCCGGAGGGTGTGTTCTACGTCGTGCGTCGCGACGGCTCGGCCGTCGGTATGGGCGGCGTGCGCCGCACGAACGATGGGGCATCGGAGATGAAGCGGGTGTTCGTGCGGCCGGACCAACGTGGTGGCGGGCTGGGAGCCAGCATCGTGCGACGCCTGATCTCCGACGCGAGGTCGTTCGGGTATTCGAGCATGCGACTCGACTCCGGCCCGTTCATGACGTCGGCGCATCGCCTCTACGAAGCCGAGGGCTTCCGGGATCGACCGATCTACGACGGTGCCGAGGTCCCGAGCGAGCTGCATCACGACTGGCGGTTCATGGAGTGCAGCCTGCAATGACGAACTCGCTGATCATCGTCTCGTTGTGGTCGGATTTCGCGGCAGGCAAGACGTATGGCTTCCAGTACGTCACGGATGGATCCGTGAGACAGCTGATCGGAACGATCTCCCTGAAGGCGTAGCGGTACCCGGCGGGCCCGACCTCGAACCCGAGCGCGTGGCAGCCCGGCGGAAGAGGGATGCCATCATGCACCCCATGAGCCTCAGCCGTCTTGGAGTGGTCGTGCCGCCCGTGGGGCCCTGGAGCGCACAGGCGCATGCGTACCGGTGGGCCGAGGAGGTGGGCTACGACGTCGTGTACACGGCGGACCACCTCACGCACCCGATGCTCCCTGGTCTGTGGCTGGGCGAGGCGTTCACCACGCTCACGGCGGCTGCGACGGTCACCGATCGCATTCTGCTGGGGACGCTGGTCGCCTCGTCGGTGTTCCGCACCCCGGTGTCCCTGGCGCGGATCGCGATGACCGTGCAGGACATCAGCGGCGGTCGCCTGGTCCTCGGTCTGGGCATGGGGTCGCCGGTGTGTGCGGTCGCCGATCGAGGCGCTCATGGGTCCCTCGGTGAGATGGCTGACCGGTTTGCCGATGTCGTCAGCGGTTACCGCGCCGTGCTGGACGGGGCGACCGAGTGGCAAGGCGACACGACGTCGTTCGGCGGGCTCGAGACGACGGCGATGCCCGAGGGTGCCGACGCCCCCGAGCTGCTTCTCGCCGGTCATGGCCCGCGATCCCTCGCGCTCGCGGTGACCTGCGCCGACACGTGGAACACCTACGGCGGGCCCGGAGCAGCCCAGCTCGAGGGCGACGAGTTCTGGCAGCTGATCCGCGCTCAGGTCGAGGGGCTCCTCGCGGCGTGTGAGCAGCACGGGCGGGACCCTGACGGTCTTCGGCGCTCGCTGTTGCTCGGCTTCGGCAGGGTGCTGCCGACGTCGAGTGTGGACAGCTATCTCTCCGCTGCCGAGCGCGCCGCCGGGCTCGGCTTCGACGAACTGGTGGTCTTCGGGTCGGATTGGGCCGGGGGAACGCCGCCGGATGTGGAAATCCACGAGCAGGCGCTCGCGCGACTGCGCTGACCCCGCCGGCACGCGTCCGCGGGCGTGCGTCGACACGGTCGTTTGCCCCTGGCCAGGTTGGGGGAGGTGAGTCATCGTGGATCTCGTGGCCGATCTCTGCACCGACGTCGAGCACTGCCGTGGGCGCGTCACGCGCGTCCGCGGCAGCGTGGTGGACGCCCGGTTCGATCGGCCGCTGCCGGAGATCGATCATCTCCTGCGAGTCGACCGAGCAGGCGTCGCACTGGAGGTCGTCGGCCATCTCGACGGCGAGACCGTCAGGACTGTGGCGCTCACGGCTACCCGCGGACTCGTCCGGGGTGACGCAGTGCTCGACACCGGTGGACCGATCGAGGTGCCCGTCGGCGAGGAGCTGCTGGGTCGCGTCTTCGACGTGTTCGGACGAACGATCGACGGAGGCGATGAGGAAGCGTTGCGACGTCTCCCTCGCCGAGCGGTCCACCGCCCCCCGGTCCCGCTCGCGCGCCGGCCGTCGACGTCGGACACGTTCCGGACCGGCATGAAGGTGATCGACGTCCTCGCCCCCCTCGAGCGCGGCGGCAAGGCCGGGCTGTTCGGTGGAGCCGGCGTGGGCAAGACCGTGCTGATCATGGAGCTGGTCAACAACGTGGTCTCCGCCCACGAGGGCGTCAGCGTGTTCTGCGGTATCGGCGAGCGCAACCGGGAAGCCGAGGAACTCCACCGCGAGCTGAGCGAGGCGGGCGTGCTCGACAAGTCGGTGCTGGTCTTCGGGCAGATGGATGAACCGCCGGGCGCCCGGCTCCGCGTCGGGCACACCGCGCTCACGATGGCGGAGTGGTTCCGCGACGAACGCAACCAAGACGTGATGCTGCTGATCGACAACATCTTCCGGTTCGTCCAGGCGGGGGCCGAGGTTTCGGCGCTGCTGGGCAACGTCCCGTCCCGCCTCGGCTATCAGCCGGACCTCGAGACGATGTTGGCCGAGCTCGAGGAACGGATCGCGAGCACGGACTCGGGTGCCATCACGTCCGTCCAGGCGGTCTACGTGCCGGCCGACGATTTCACCGATCCCGCCGCCGTGCACGTGTTCGGGCACCTGTCGGCGTCGGTGGTCCTGTCGAGGGACCGGGCGTCACGGGGCCTGTACCCGGCGATTGACCCCTTGCGTTCCGACTCCAAGATGCTCACCCCGACCGTGGTCGGTGAGCGACACTACGGCATCGCGCGCGCCACCCGCGAGACCCTCGCTCGGTATGTCGATCTGCAGGACGTCATCTCGATGCTCGGGATCGAAGAGCTGTCGAAGGCCGATCAGGAGATCGTCGCCAGGGCTCGCCGGCTGGAGCGTTTCCTCACGCAGCCATTCACCGTGACCGAGCAGTTCACCGGTCGGCCGGGCCGGTTCGTCGAGTTGGATCGCGCGCTCGAGGGGTGCGACCGCATCCTCAGCGGCGACCTCGACGACCGCAGCGAAGGCGAGTTCTACATGATCGGCGACCTCGACGATCTCGAGGAGCGCTGATGGGACAGCGCCCGATGCACCTGCACGTGGTGACCCCGGGCAGTGTCGTGGTCGACGCCGCGGCGGACAAGGTGTCCACCGAGGCCGTGGACGGATCGTTCACGCTCCTCCCACGCCACATCGACATCGTCGCCGCGCTCGTGCCAGGGCTGTTGACCTACGTCCTCGACGGCGTCGAGCGTCTGGTCGCCATCGATGGCGGCATCCTCGTGAAACGCGACCGCTCCGTGCGGGTGGCGACCGGTGAGGCGATACCGGGCGACGACGCGGCCGACCTCCAGCGGGCACTGAGCGCCAGCCTCGAGGACTCGAGAGACGCCGAGCGTCGGACGCGGGCCGCAATCGCCCACCTCGAGACCGACGCGATCCGCCGGTTGATGGAGTTGGAGGATCATGACTGACGATCGTTCCGACTCCCGGCCGACTCCGGCCGAGGCCGCTCCGGAAGGAACGCCCGACGGGACGCCGGACGGGGCGGTGGAAGGGACGCGGGAGCGGACCCGCGCCGAATCACTCCGTGGAATTGCACTCCACAAGTCGCAGCGCCGAGAACGCGCTCGTCGCCGCGGGACCGACAACATCTGGTCGTGGATGGGAATGTTCGGCCTGGTCGGCTGGACGGTCGCGGTGCCGACGCTGCTCGGCCTCGCGCTCGGGCTGTTCGTCGACAACCGGGTCGAGAGCTCCGTGAGCTTCACCATCACGTTCCTCGTCGTCGGGGTCGCGGTCGGTACTTCGATGGCGTGGTACTGGATCCGCCAGGAGAGCCAGGGGGACGACGGGCCATGACCGGGCAGGTTCGATCGGAGGTGTCGAGATGTCGACGGTGATCGCAGTCGCGGTCGGACTCGTGGCCGGCATCGTGCTCGGCCTGGTGTTCTTCGGTGGCCTGTGGTGGACGACCCAGCGGCTCGCCACGTCGTCGCAGCCCGGGATCCTGGTGTCGGTCAGCCTGCTCGTTCGGGTCGTCGTGCTCGCGGGCGGATTGTTCCTGCTGGCGCAGATCGGGAGCGGCGCGCTCCTCGCGGCCGTGCTCGGACTGCTCGTCGCCCGAATCGGTCTCACCCGGCTCGCGGTGAAGGGGCGCCTCCCGCAACCGGCGACGTCGGCGTCCACGGCGAGAGGAGGTGGGTGACATGGGAGAAGGCGACATCACCCCGGACGAGACGGTGCTGTGGGACGGCGGATTCGTCAACATCAACCTGACGTTGGTCACCACCTGGATCGTCATGGCCGTCCTGATCGGTGCCGCCTGGCTGATCACCCGCCGGCTGCGTACCGACGCCGAGATGTCGCGCTGGCAGAACGGTCTGGAGGTGGTCGTCGGATTCCTGCGCTCCCAGATCCGGGAGATCTCCGGTCAGGACCCCGATCGCTACCTCTCGCTGGTGGGAACGCTGTTCATCTTCATCTTCGTGGCGAATGCGCTCGCCCTGCTGCCGGGCTACGTCCCCCCGACCGCGTCATTGTCGACCACCACTGCGCTCGCGCTCTGCGTGTTCTTCGCCGTTCCGGCGTACGGCATCGCCGCGCTGGGGGTGCGGCGCTATCTGCGGAGCTACGTGCGGCCGAACGTGCTCATGCTGCCGTTCAACATCCTGTCGGAGCTCTCGCGCACCCTCGCGCTCGCCGTGCGGTTGTTCGGCAACGTGATGAGCTTCACGAAGATCGTGGCGATCCTGCTGTCGCTCGCGCCGCTGTTCTTCCCGGCGGTGCTGAACGCTCTGGGGCTGCTCACCGGGGCGATCCAGGCGTACATCTTCGCCGTGCTCGCGATCGTCTACATCGCCGCCGGGAGTCAGGTCCATCGCGAACGCGACGGCCCTCACGATCGGGGCGACACGCACGTCTCGGCGCCGCAGGAGTCCCTGGCATGACCAGCTCGTATTGACATGACGACAGGTCGGTTCGAACCCGACCGGAGAGGAACCCATCATGGAAGCCGAAACCGTGATCGCAATGGTGTCGATCATCACCGCCGGGCTCACGATCGCCATCGGCTCGATCGGGCCGGCGCTCGGTGAAGCTCGCGCCGCCGCCGAGGCGCTGCGCGCCATCGCGCAGCAACCCGACGAGGCGAACACGATCACCCGGACGCTCTTCGTGGCGATGGCGCTCATCGAGTCCACGGCGATCTACGCCCTGGTGATCGCCCTCATCCTGCTGTTCGCGAACCCGTTCTGGGCCGAGTTCACGGGCTGACCGCAACGCCACGAGGAGGAGGTGACGAGGCATGCTGATCGATCCGTTCACGGTGATCGCGCAGATCGTCAACTTCGCGATCCTCGCGTTCGTGCTGAAGCACTTCCTCTACGACCGTGTCGTCGACGCCATGGACCGCCGGGAGGCGTCGATCGCCGAGCGTCTCTCCGAGGCGGAGCAGCGAGAGGCGACCGCCCACGCCGAAGCGGCGCAACTTCACGAGGAGCGCGAGCATCTCGATCGTCGCCGCCAGGAACTCCTCGACGAGGCCCGCAGCGCCGCGGCCGGACACCGCGAGGAACTGATCGAACGGGCGAGGTCGGAGGTCGACGCCGAGCGGTCGCGGTGGGAGCGGGGACTGCGTGCCGAGCAGCGGGAGTTCCGCGTCGATCTGCAGCGTCACACCGTCGACGAGGTGATCGAACTCAGCCGTCGGGCGCTGTCCGACCTGGCGCGCGTCGATCTGGAACGCGTGGTGATCGACCGGGCGCTCGAACATCTCGCGAGCCGCGGCGAGGAACGCGACAGCATCTTCGTCGTCGACGATCGCGACCGGTTCCTGACCGTCCGCACGGCGTTCGACGTGCCCGGCGCCGAGCGCCGGGAGATCGAAGGGCGTCTGCGCGAGATGGGTCTCGGTCCCGACCGACGAGTGCGTTTCGAGCACGATCCGGAGCTGGTGCTCGGGGTCGAGTTCCGCGGGGACGGGACCGCGGTCAGCTGGAACGTCGCGGACTACCTTGCGCAGCTGTCCGCGAGGCTGGACGAGCTGGCATCGGGTCTGGACCGGGTCGGAGCCGACGACCCGGGGGGAGCGCGCGATGGTGCTCGACGCTGACGTCCACGGGATCCTCGACGGCACGTTCGCGGAGATGGGCGAGGCACGTCACGCGTTCCGCTACGAACTCACGAGCGCTGAAGTCGGCAAGGTTCAGCGGCTCATGGGCGGGGTCGCCAGGGTGGGCGGCATCCCCGGCGTCGGCTTCGAAGAGGTCGTCGAGTTCGACAACGGGGCCATCGGCTTGGTGATGGATCTCGACGTCGACGACGCCGGCGTCATACTGCTCGACGACACCGAGGGCATCCACGCGGGGAGCGTCGTGCGGCGGACGAACCGCGTCATGGACACGATGGTCGGCGCGGCCCTGCTCGGTCGGGTCGTCGATCCCGCCGGTCGGCCGCTCGACGATCGCGGGCCGCTGCGGACCCGACATCGACGGCCCATCGAGCGCCAACCTCCCGCCATCCGCGACCGGGCACCGGTGTCGGCACCGCTGCAGACCGGGATCAAGGTGATCGACGCACTCGTCCCCATCGGTCGGGGTCAGCGCGAGCTGATCATCGGCGACCGGCAGACCGGCAAGACCAGCATTGCGATCGACACGATCCTGAACCAGCGAGACGGCGACGTCGTCTCCATCTACTGCGCGATCGGGCAGCAGACCACGGCGGTGGCCAAGGTCGTGGCCCGGCTGCGTGAGCAGGGTGCGCTGGAGCGCACGATCGTGGTGGTTGCGAGCAGCGAGGACCCCGTCGGGCTTCGGTACGTCGCGCCGTACGCGGCGACCACGATGGCCGAGCAGTTCATGGAGGACGGACGCGACGTACTCATCGTGTACGACGACATGACCCGGCACGCCCGCGCGTATCGAGAGCTGTCGCTCCTCCTGCGGCGACCACCGGGACGCGAGGCGTACCCGGGCGACATCTTCTACATCCACTCGCGGCTCCTCGAGCGGGCGTCGCACCTGCGCGAGTCGCTCGGCGGCGGTTCCCTCACGGCGCTCCCGATCGTCGAGACCCAGGCCGAGGACCTCGCCGCGTACATCGCCACCAACCTCGTCTCGATCACCGACGGTCAGGTCTACGTGTCGCCGCAGCTCTTCCGGCGCGGGCAGCTCCCAGCGGTGGATGCCGGTCGCTCGGTGTCCCGCGTCGGCGACCGCGCACAGCTCCCGGCGTATCGGTCGGTCGGGAGCAGCTTGCGGCTCTTCTACTCGCAGTTCGAGGAACTCGAGCGGTTCAGCCGGTACGGCGCGCGCCTCGAACCCGAGCGGCGCCACGAGCTGGAACGGGGCCGTCGAATCCGCGAGGCGTTGAAGCAGGACGACGGTGATCCACGATCGGTGATGGAGCAGATGTTGATCCTCGTGGCGGCGGCCGAGGGAGCGTTCGATGACGTCGCGGCCGATCGCATCCCCGGCCTCGAACGCCTGCTGCGCGATCGGATCGGTGCCCTGCCGGACGTGCGTGGGCGGATCGAGCGCGGCGAGCGCCTCACCGACGACGACGTGCGCGCCATCGTCGACCTCGCGAGGAGCACGCGGTGACCGAGTCGCTCCAGGACCTCGAGCGACGTATCGAGTCGGCGACCGGGCTGCACTCGATCACGCGGACGATGCGCGGCTTGGCGGCGGTCAGCCTTCGTCACGACGAACAGGCGGCCAACGCCTCGTCGATGTGCGAGGGGATCATCGCCGCCGGTCTCCAGGTGGCACTCCGCGACGGCGGGATCGAACGGCTGCCGTTCGCCCCACCTGTGGCGTCGATGCCGACTGCGCTCCTCGTCTTCGGGTCGAATCAGGGCTTGTGCGGGCCGATCAACCGTCACGTGGTCGCCTCTGCGTCGAGCCAGGCCGAGCGCCTGCCGTCGCTCGTCAGGATCGGCGCCGTCGGGCAGCGTCTCGCCTCGGAGCTGGAACTCGCCGGGCTCGACGCCGAGACGATCTGGGACCTGCCCGGCACCATTGCGGCGATCGGGCCCCGAGCGCATCAGGTCCTCGCCGATGTCGACCGCTGGCGCCTCGAGGACGGCATCACCCGCATCGTCCTCGTGTTCCCCGACTACGTGCGCAGCGCGCGCAGTTACGAGCCGACCACCTGGCAGCTCGCGCCCACGGATCGTCGATGGCTGGAACGGCTCGCTGCCCGACCGTGGCGGTCGCGCAGTCTGCCGACGTACACGATGCGCTGGGACCGCCTTTTCGCTGCGCTCGTACATGAAGCGATGCTCGTACATCTCCGCCGCAGCTTCGCTCAGACGATGGCCTCGGTGTCGGCGAGTCGGCTCGCCGCGATGGACAGCGCGGCAGCACGACATCGAGGAGCGCTTGGAGCGGCTCCGCACCGAGCACCAGATGCTGCGTCAGACCGAGATCACCGAGGAACTGCTCGACGTCGTCTCCGGCTT
>CAVPIC010000007.1:0-251239 GCA_963704915.1 Ilumatobacteraceae bacterium
TCCGCGCTGAGTGAGGTGGTCTCGAGCGATGAGTTTCCGCGCGACCTGTCCCGCGTGAAGACTCATCGCGTGCGTTGGACCACTTGACGTGCGCCGGCACCGATCCGTTCGACCGTCTGGTCGCGGACGCCGCTCGGCCTCAGCTGTCGGGGGGTGCGTCTGGATCGGCGAGATCGCTGAGGGCGTCGACGCCCCCGGTGCGATACGCGACCCAGTCCGGTCCCATGTTGCGCTCCAACACTGCCTGCAGATGGTCTCGCCAGCGCTGCTCCGCCTCGCGCTGGGCTTCTGCGCCGCCGGTGTCGCGGAGTTGCCGTCGGACCTCTCGCAGCGCCGCAGATCGGCCCTCGAGGTACTTCACGCCGTCGAGGCGGTCGCCGGACTTGCCGATCGCGCACAACGACGAGTTGCCGACCGCTGCGACGAGATCGCGTTCGGTGTCCGCGAGTATGTGCTCGCACCGTGCTGCCCAGTCGACGGCCATGTCGTCACCGTACCGGCCGGGCGTCAGCACCCGCAGAGGCGGGTGGTGGGCGGTTCAGTCGACGGTGCGCTGGGCTTCGTAGTCGGCGATGGCAGTGAGCTGGGCGCCGAGCGTGGCGTCGACCCATTTCGATCCGGCGTCTCTACCCTCTTCCCGCCCCCGCCGGCCGCATCACGACGCAACGCGCTGCGGATCCCTAGCCGGCTCGGTTGACGATGAGCTTGCCGTTCTGGATCACGTGGGAGAGTGCGGTCTCGTGTCGTGCGAATGCCGCGATGTCGTCGAGCGGGTCGACGTTGGAGATCACGATGTCGCCGTAGGCGCCGGGCTGCAGGACCCCGATGCGACCCTCGAGGTGGCAGAGCTGGGCGTTGACCGTCCACATCGACCGGAGCACGTCGACCGCCGGCTGCACGTGGGCGCGGATGGCGAGCTCGTCGTTCTGGCGGGTTTGCGCCTCACCGATGAGGTCGGTGCCGAAGCCGAGCGTGACGCCGGCGCGGTGTGTTCGCTCGAGCGACTCCAACCCGGAGTCGAGCACGACGGAGTTCTTGGCGAGGTTGGCCTCGGGCAGGCCGAGTTGGCGGCCGATGTCGTCCATCGCCTGGTACGTGACGAGGGTGGGGACGACGACGGCGCCCGCGTCGGCGATCAGCGCTGCGGTCCGGTCGTCCATCAGGTTGCCGTGTTCGATGCAGTGCACGCCCGCGTCGACGGCCATGGCGATCGCCTCGGACGTGTACGCATGCGCCGAGACGTAGGTGCCCCGGTGTTGTGCTTCGGTGACGATGATGCGGATCTCTTCGGTGGTGTACTGCACGCTCTCGAGTGGGTCGGCCGGCGATGCGACTCCGCCCGAGACGTGGATCTTGATGAAGTCGCTCCCGTCGCGAAGCAGGTGACGTGCGGCCTTGCGCACGGCGTCGGGGCCGTCGGCGACGATCGACATCACGCTCGAATCGAGGACGCAGCCGCAGCTCGCCACCTCGATCTCGCCCGAGCGGATGTCGCCATGCCCGCCGGTCTGGGTGAGCATCAGGCCCGCGCGCACGATCCTGGGGCCCTGTGCGTGCCCGTCCGCGATGGCACGCATCAGGCCGTTGACGTCGCCACCGAGATCGCGGACGGTCGTGAAGCCGCGTTCGACGGTTGCCGCGGCGAGCCGAGCCATGTTGATGCCGAACTGCACCTCCGACCACTGCACGAGGGCCCGGAAGTCGAGCGTGGCGAGCCGGAAGTGCACGTGCCCGTCGATCAGACCCGGGAGGACGAAGCGGCCCTCCGCGTCGATGTCGATGTCGGCCTCACCGGTGGGGGAGTTGCCGACGTCGACGATGACGCCGTCCTCGATCACGACGGCCTGGTTCTCGGTGTAGGTCATCGTGGTCGTGTCGAGCACGGTGCCGTTGCGGACGACCGTGCGGGTCGAGGGGTTGCCCGCTGCTGTCCTGGGCTCGCTCATGTCAGTCGCTGCTTTCGATGTGAGAGGTGGTGCGGGATGCGAGAACGGTGTGGTTCGGCTGCTCGGTCAGGATCCTCAGCGTCGCCTGGCAGAGCAGATCGAGTTCGTCGCTCGGATCTGGCTCGTCCGACGCGAGTTGGCGCTGCACGACCATCCCCACCAGATGGGATCGGGCGAAGCGCCGTGCCGATGTGACGCGTTCGATCGGCGGTTCGAGGTCGGCGAACGTGTCGAGCCAGAGCTGATCGAGTCGCGAACGTTCGGCGTCGAAGACCGGAGTGATTCGGTCGGCCACGTCGGCGTCGATGTTGGGGTCCGACGAGACCATGAACGCCGCGCGACAGAGGGGTCGTTGATACGACTCCCACATCGAGGACACCAACGCCGCGACCCGATCGGCGGGCGGTACGTCGCGGGCGATCGACATCGAGCGTTCGACCAGATCGTTCCACCCGACCTCGACGACGGCGACCAGCAGATCGGTCTTGGACTCGAAGTGGTACTGCAGCGCCCCGGTGGACACGCCGGCGCGCCGTGCGATTTCGGCGACGCCGGTGGACGGCCCGGTGTCCACGATGGCACCGGCAGCGGCGGTCAGCAGCGCCGAGCGCGTCGACGCTCGACGTTCATGCTGGGTTCGTCGTGGTGTGGCGGTCCGGGACTTGACGTCGACCATCTCGCAAACATACCATACGTGCGTATTGTATCAATGCTCGATAAGTGGTTCGTGCGCCGTCGTCGAGGAGCAGGGGAGATCGCTCATGAAGGTCAGGGTCAACGGCGTCCGGCTCCACTTCGACGTCGACGGGCAACAGCTCCCGGTCGGCGACGGTGCGCTCGAGGAACGGCCCACGCTGATCGCGCTGCACGGCGCTCCGGGTATCTCCGATCACACGGCGTTCAAGCCCGACTTCACCACGCTCACCGACGTGGCGCAGGTGGTCTACCTCGACCTGCGCGGGGCCGGCCGGAGCGAGGACGATCCCGACGGTGAGTACAGCCTGGAAGGTTGGGCCGACGACCTGGTCGGCTTCTGCGACGCGCTCGGGATCGAGCAGCCGATCGTGCTCGGCAACTCCGCGGGCGGCATGGTCGCCGCCGTCTACGCGATCCGCTATCCCGACCATCCCGGCAAGCTCGTCCTGTCGAGCACCCAGGCGCGGCTCGACCCGCAGCGGTGCGCCGCGGTGTTCGAACGGCTGGGTGGCGAGCTCGCTCGGGAGACGGCTCTCGACGCGCTGCAGCGGCGCGCCGACATGGCGTCGCTCGCCACCTACAACGAGCACTGCATGCCGCTCTACAACCCGACACCACAGCCACCGGCGTTCGGCAAGGCGATCTTCCGCCAGGACCTCGCGCTGAAGTTCCACGGTCTCGGCGGCATCTGGCACCGGATGGACCACCTCGACGCGATGGACCGGATCACCTGCCCGACGCTCGTGCTCGCCGGTGCGCAGGATCCCGTGACACCGATCGAGGACAGCGAGGACATGGTGGCCCGGCTCGATCCGTCGATCGTCACCTACGTACCCTTCGAGAACGCCGGACACGGCGTCTGGCACGACGACACCGACCGCGCCTTCGCGGTGCTGTGCGACTTCATCACAGCGACCGAAACCGAATCATGACCGACCGCCCCGTCACCTCGTCGACCGCGGACGCGTCCCCTGACGCCACGTACTGGAGGAGCCCCCGCTTGGATCGACATGGAGGAGAAGCTCGATCGTCGACCTCGAGGTGGGCTCAGCGGCCTGGTCGGGTGGGTCGCCCGGTCAACCGTGGGCGGGGGAACGATCGTTCCGTCCATCTCCTCCATTGGCCCTGGTGAATGGCATTTTTCGTGGAGCTGGGGGGAATCGAACCCCCGTCCATCAGCCGGTGAACGAACTTGCTACGACCATTCCCGGTGTTGCCACTGACGCTGTGACACCGACGGGTCGGCTGTCCGCTCGAGGCGGACCACGCTCAGTCTTTCCTGTGAGTCAGCGGTCTTTCTCGCCGTCAGCAGTCTTTCCTGCGGTCATCCCTCACTTCTGTTGCCGGGCTGTGATGGATTGGCCCCGTGCGACATTTCTGCTCACGATGACTCTTCGCTCACCTGAAAATCAGGCGGCGAGAGCGAACTGCTCATCGGCAATTCTTGTGGTTCCCCCGTTTAGCGAGTCTGAGGAACTCGGGTCGCAAACTCGAACAGCGTTACTGACGTCGAAACCAGTCAGCCCCATGTTCGATATGTAGCGGCATCGTCGGCCCGAAAGCCGTCTACGCCACCTCTGATGCTACTGGCCGCAGGCGCTGTTCGTCGGTGGACAGATGTGGCGGCGCGGCAGCGTTTGGGCCAACATGCGGGCCACGACGCGAGCAAGGAGACGCCATGTGGGACGAGCGCTATTCGATCGACGACTACCTGTTCGGGACCGAACCGGCAGCGTTCCTGGTGGCGCATGCGCACCTACTCGAGCCAGGGTCGCGGGCGCTGGTCGTCGCCGACGGTGAGGGCCGCAACTCGGTGTTCCTCGCGGAGCAGGGGATCGAGGTGGTGGCGATGGACGCTTCCGCGGTCGGTGTCGCGAAGGCGCGCAAGCTCGCCGACGAACGGGGCGTCGAGGTCGACTTCCAGATCGCCGACATCATGACCTGGGACTGGACGCCGGATGAGTTCGATCTCGTGGTCGCGATCTTCATCCAGTTCCTCACGCCGCAACAGCAACCGGCGGTGTTCGACGGGATGCAGCGCACGCTGCGGCCGGGCGGGCGCTTGCTCCTGCACGGCTACCGGCCCGAACAGGTCGCGCTCGGAACCGGCGGTCCGCCGAATCCGGCGCACATGTACACCGAGGAACTCCTGCGCGATGCGTTCGGTGCCATGGACATCGAGCGGCTCGAGAGCTACGACGCAGTGATCGAGGAGGGAACGGGCCACAGCGGCACGTCGGCGCTGATCGACCTGGTGGCTGTCAAGACGTGAGTCCCGGCACTCATGCCGAGCAGTGCCCCATGCGCTCGCGCTTGGTGCGGAGGTAGGCATCCGTGGTCGCCGTCGGTTCGATGACGATCGGCGCCCGCGCCACCACATCGATGCCGTGAACGCGCAACGCGTCGATCTTCTCCGGGTTGTTCGTCAACAGGCGGATCGACGTGGCCCCGAGATGGCGAAGGATGTCGGCAGCGTCGGCGTAGTCGCGGGCGTCTGCGGGATGGCCGAGTGCGAGGTTCGCATCGACGGTGTCGTAGCCGAGTTCCTGCAGCGCGTACGCCCGGATCTTCTCGCCGAGCCCGATGCCGCGCCCTTCCTGGCCCCGCAGGTAGATCAGTGCGCCGCAGTTCTCCGCAGCGATCATCTCCAGGGCCAGGTCGCGCTGGGCCCCGCAGTCGCAGCGTGCCGACGCGAACACGTCACCAGTGAGGCACTCCGAGTGCACCCGGACCAGTGGGTCGTCGTCGAGATCGCCGAGCACGAGGGCGAGGTGCTCGATGCCGTCGGGTCGTCGGTAGGCGTGACACGTGAAGTCGCCCCACTGCGTGGGAACGGTCGCCGTCGCGATGTGTTCGATCATGCCCGCGACCGGATCTCGCTCGGCCCGAAGGTGGTTGCGCACGTCCGGCACCAGAAGCCCTGCTCGAACTCGTCGCCGCAGTCGGCGTGCACGAGCACGGCAGTGCGCTCGTCGCCGCCGAACCACCGGTCACCCCAACGGATGAGCGCGACGAGCGCGGGGGAGAGCTCGAGACCGGCCGGTGTGAGGACGTAGTCGAAGCGAGGGGGGTGGTCCTGGTAGCGGGTGCGTTCGAGGATGCCGGCCTCGACGAGCCGCTTGAGCCGTCCGGCGAGCACCGGGCGTGAGACGCCGAGGTCGTCGTGCAACGCATCGAACCGGCGAATGCCCCGGAACACGTTGCGCACGATCAGCATCGACCAGCGGTCGCCGACGATCGCCGCGACGGCCTCGATCCCTGGACCGTGATCGGTCGACGCGGTCGCCTTCGTCGGCAGCGCTGCTGGCACCCGAGCGACCCTAGCAGTGGGTTCGTATTCCACACTCACTCGCGGGTACGGTGCGGCGATGCCGCATCGCGACGACGCCGAACTGCTCGCCACACCGCTCGACGAACTGATGGTCGCCGCGGCTCGGTTGCGCGACGATCGGACCGGCACTCGGGTCACCTACTCGCCGAAGGTGTTCATCCCGCTGACGTTCCTGTGCAACGACACCTGCGGCTACTGCACCTTCGCCCAGCCGCCGGGTCGGGTGGCCGAGGCCTATCTCAGCCCGGAGGAGGTGCGCCGCATCGCGCGCACCGGCGCACGCGCCGGCTGCCACGAGGCGCTGTTCACGCTCGGCGAACGACCGGAGGACCGCTACGAGGTCGCCCGGAACTGGCTGGCCGAGCACGGCTACGCAAGCACCGTCGAGTACCTCGCCGCGATGTGTCAGATGGTGGTCGAGGAGACCGGCCTGCTCCCGCACGCCAACGCCGGAGCACTGACGTCGGACGAACTCGCGCAGCTCCGGCCGGTGTCGGTGAGCCAAGGGATGATGATCGAGTCGGTCCGGGCCGACCTCGCCTGCCACCGTGGCGCACCCGACAAGGATCCCGCCCGCCGCCTCGCCACGCTCGAGGCAGCCGGGGAACTCCAGATCCCTTTCACCACCGGGCTGCTGGTGGGTATCGGCGACGAGCGTCAGGACCGCCTTGACGGGCTGCGCGCGATCGCTGCCAGCCACGAACGCCACGGCCACGTGCAGGAGGTGATCATCCAGAACTTCCTGCCCAAGCTGCTCACCGGGATGCGCAACGCCCCCGCCTGCCCGCCCGACGAGTACCTCTGGACCATCGCTGCCGCCCGGCTCGTGCTCCCGTCGTCGATCCACCTGCAGGCCCCGCCGAACCTGTCCGACGACTTCGGCGTGCTGCTCGATGCCGGCATCGACGACTGGGGCGGGGTCTCGCCGGTGACCGCCGACCACGTCAACCCCGAGCGGCCGTGGCCCGACCTCGACCGGCTGCGCGAGGTCACCGAGGCCCGAGGGTTCACCCTCGCGCCCCGGCTCACCGCGTACCCCGAGTACCTCGACGACTCGCTGGCGGGTCCCGAACGTTGGGTCGATCCCGCGCTGCGCTTCGCCGTGCTCGACCGCAGCGACGCCGAGTCGCTGGGTCGCGACGATCCCGGCAGCCAGTTCCCCGAGCGCGTCGAGGGCACGACCGAGACCGCGGACGGCGCCGACGTGGTGATCGTCGGCGACCGTTCGACGCAGTGGTACTCGGGCTGGAACGCGAACCCGCCGACGCTGCTCCCCGCGCCGGCGGCGCCGATCCGAGGCGCGGTGGCCGAGGTGCTCGCCGGGTTCGAGACCGGGTCGGATCTCGGTATCGACGAGATGGTGATGCTGTTCGAAGCCCGCGGTCGCGAGGTGGCCGCGGTCGCGGAGGCCGCCGATCGACTGCGCGCCGAGACGGTCGGCGACGTGGTGACGTGGGTGCACAACCGCAACATCAACTACACCAACGTGTGCACCTTCAAGTGCAAGTTCTGCGGGTTCGCGAAGGGCAAGATCTCGCTCAACCTGCGTGGCACGCCGTACCTCCTGACGATCGAGGACATCCAGCAGCGCGTGCGTGAGGCCTGGGAGTTGGGCGCCACCGAGGTGACGCTCCAGGGCGGGATCCATCCGAGCTTCGACGGCGACTACTACATCGACGTCTGCCACGCCGTGAAGGACGCCGTGCCCGAGATGCACGTCCACGCGTTCACCGCGCTCGAGGTGCACGAGGGCGCCAAGCGGCTCGGCGAGCCGCTCGAGAGCTACCTGCTGCGCTTGAAGGACGCGGGCCTGCGCTCGCTGCCGGGGACGGCGGCGGAGATCCTCGACGAGGAGGCGCGGGCGATCCTGTGCTCCGACAAGGTGACGACCGACGAATGGCTCGAGGTGCACGAGACCGCCCACCGCGTCGGTCTGCGCTCGAACGTCACGATCATGGCCGGCTCGATCGAGCGGCCGATCCACTGGGCGCGCCACATCGAGCGCACCCGCGACGTGCAGCGTCGCACCGGCGGGTTCACCGAGTACATCCCGCTGCCGTTCGTGCACATGGCGTCACCGATCTACCTGCAACGCAAGGCCCGCCGTGGGCCGACGTTCCGCGAGACGATCCTGCTGCACGCCGTCGGGCGCCTCGCCTACCGCGGGTTGATCGACAACGTCCAGGCGTCGTGGGTGAAGATCGGCGTGCCCGGCGTACGCCAACTGCTGCAGGCAGGCGTCAACGACCTCGGCGGCACGTTGATGGACGAGAACATCAGCCGTGCGGCCGGCGCGATCCACGGCCAGAAGATGACCGAGGACGCCTTCGGCTCGCTGGTCGCCCCGCTCGGGCGCAGCCTCGCCCGGCGCACCACGCTCTACGACGTCGCCGAACCCGTCGCCTGACGTACATCCGGTGCCAGGCACCGGATGTACGTGTCAGCGCACGGGGCCGACGTCGGAGATCGTGTACTTCTTGATCTCCATCCCGGCGACGGCGATGCCGGCCATCTTGCCCTGGAACTCGGCCATGTGCGGTGTGGCGAAGTGGGCGTCGAGGGCGGCCTGGTCGTCCCACAGCTCGAAGAGCATGATCCGGGTCGAGTTGTCCGGATCAGGCGAGAACGCGTACTCCTGGCAACCCGGCTCGGCGTGCGTGGCGACCACCATCGGCTTGACGGCGGCGAAGAAGGCGTCGCGTGCTCCTTCGTCCTCGGTGGTGATGGAACCGGCGATGATCAACATGGCCGCGACCGTAGCGATGCGACGGCGTCCGATCGTCAGCGGCACGCGCGGACAAGCTGTCACCCCGTCGCGGATCCCGCTCCGCGCGCCGATCCCGCCCAGCCGGGGCCGACTTCCGCACTGCTGTCCGATACAGGATCTCGGTGAGCTGCGTCCCGCATTCCGGGACGGTGGACACCCAGATGGCCGGAGCGGGCGGTCAGCGGTGGGCGTCGCCGTACTTGTTGGCCCGGTTGAACTCGGTCTGGATCTCGCGGTCGGCGTCGCGCTCGGCCATGTGCTGGCGCTTGTCGCCCTTGGTGCGGCCCTTGGCGAGGCCGAGTTCGATCTTGGCGCGCCCGTCCTTCCAGTAGAGGCGCAGGGGGACGATGGTGAGGCTGCCCTGGGCGACGCGTTGGTCGAGCTTGTCGATCTCGGCCCGGTTCAGCAGCAGCTTGCGCTGGCGGTCGGGATCGTGCGCTCCGAAGCCGATCGCGTTCGTATACGGAGGGATGTGGATGCCGTCGAGCCACATCTCGCCACGCTGGACCCGTGCGTAGCCCTCGGCGATCTGGGCGTTGCCCTCACGCAGGCTCTTGACCTCACTGCCGGTGAGCACGAGGCCCGCCTCGTAGGTGTCGAGGATGTCGTAGTCGCGATAGGCGCGCTTGTACGAGGCGATGAGCTGGGTGCCGTCGCCGGTGCCCTTGTCCTTCTTGGTCTTCTTGCCCTTGGCCATGTCGTTGCGCCCTCTCGGAGGAGATGCAACCCTACCGAGTGCTGCCGCCGTGGCCCCGGGGAGTTCCGATGCCGAGCACCCGGCGGTTCGGCATCTACGTTCGGTGTCGTGAAGATCCGCAACGGCTCGATCGAACTCCACGTCGCGGAAGACGGCGATCCCGCAGCACCGCCGATCCTGCTGCTCCACGGCATCACCTCGTACGGGGGAACGTGGGACTGGATCGTGCCGGACCTCGTCGACCGCTTCCACGTCCTGCGACTCGACTTCCGCGGACACGGCGCGTCGGATCGGACACCCGGCGACTACTTCCCCGAGGGCTACGTGAGCGACGCCGTTGCCGCCATCGAGCAGGCGATCGGCGGGCCCTGCGTGGTGATGGGGCATTCACTCGGAGGAGCGACTGCGGCGGCGTTGGCCCAACAGCATGCCGACCTGGTCGTCGCCGCCGTCATGGAGGATCCACCACTCGGAACGGCAGGCGCCCCGCAGGCCGGCGATGCCGGGGACAGCCCGCTCGAGGGCAACTCGTTGCTCGAGTCGTTCCGCCTGATCCGTCGAGTCCGCGCCCCAGCTGCAGGCTTCGGGTATCACGGTCGAGGTGCTCTCGGGAATCCTCGCCGCCGCGCCGACGGCCACGGGGAGTACGTTCGGCGAGACGCTGCACCCCGACGGGATCGCCGCGATGGCGGGATCGTTGCTGTCCGTCGACGCGGGCGTGCTCGATCCGGTGCTCACGGCACGATCGGACGTTCCTCGACCCCGACGTCCCGTTCGCAGTCGCCGTCGCTGATCGTCTGCGCCGATCCGACGAAGCCGGACGCCGTTGCCGACCCCGAGCTGGCCGGACACTTCGCGTCGATCTCTCCTGCGACCGAGTTCGTGGTGATCGGCGGCGCCGGGCACTTGATCCACGACGAACTCTCGTCGCGAAACCGGTTCCGAGACGCCGCACTGGGCTTCATCGACCGGGCGCTCGTATCCTCGTCGCCGTGATCGAGATCTCCCGTTCCGCGTATGCACAGATGGTCGGAGCAGCGCTCGATGCCTACCCGCTCGAGGCGTGCGGGCTCATCGCCGGGCCGCCGGCCGCCGGCGGGGGAGCGGGCGACCGGGCTCCGATCTTCTACCCGTGCACCAATGCTGCGGCCTCGGCGCGCGGTCTACACGATCGACCCGAAGGATCACCTGCGAGCCGAGCGCGACGCCGACGACCGTGACGTCGAGATCAACGGGGTGGTGCACAGCCACACCCATTCCGAGCCGTATCCGAGCCCGACCGACGTCGCCTCGGCGCCCGACCCGTCGTGGCACTACGTGATCATCAGCCTCAAGCGCGAGGCGCCCGAAGCGCGCAGCTACCGCATCGTCGACGGCACGATCACCGAAGAACCCATCGCCATCGTCTGAACCAACGACCTCGTACCGCGCCCCGCCGCCGACCGGCACGCCGGTTTGTGCGAGCGACAACGTACGTCCTGACGACCGGCACTCACACAAACCCGGAGCACCCGGTTTGTGCGAGCAACGACGTCGACGTCGTCGATGTGCGCTCACACAAACGAGGGCTGCGTGTGGACCGCGAACGGGGCGGACGGTACGATTCCCGACAGAAACCATCGGATTAGTCGGAATGCTTCCGTCTTCGATGGTGTTGGGAGAACCGTGACGAACACTCTGAATCCGAACTTCACGATCACGGGCCACCTTCCCGGTCTGGTGAACGACAGCGTGCTCGACATGATCGGCAACACCCCGATGGTCGACGTCTCCAACCTGTCGCCCAACCCCGACGTGCGCATCCTGGCGAAGATGGAGATGCAGAACCCGTTCGGGTCGGTCAAGGACCGCATCGCCAAGTCGATGATCGAGACCGCCGAGAAGGAAGGCCGCCTGCTTCCGGGCCAGACGATTCTCGAGCCGTCCTCGGGCAACACCGGGATCGCACTCGCGGCGATCGCCGGCATCAAGGGCTACCCGATCAAGATCATGATGCCCACCAGCGTGTCGATCGAGCGTCGACAGATGCTCGAGGTGTTCGGCGCCGAACTGATCCTCACGCCGGGGGAGGAGGGCTCGAACGGCGCCGTCGCCCGGGCGATCGAGCTCGCCGCCCAGCACCCCGACTGGTACTTCCCGTACCAGTACGCCAACGACGCGAACCCGCGTGCCCACTACGAGGGGACCGGTCCGGAGATCCTCCGTGACGTTCCCGAGATGACCCACTTCGTCGCCGGACTCGGCACGAGCGGCACGCTGATGGGAGCGGGGCGCTACTTCAAGGAGCAGAACCCCGACATCCAGATCGTCGCCGTCGAGCCGCCGCTCGGCGAGCGCGTCGAGGGTCTGCGCAACATCGGCGAGGGCTACATCCCGCCGGTGTTCGAGAACTGGAACGGCTTCGACATCCTCGACCGCAAGCGCGTCGTGCGCCCCCGCGAGTCGATCGAGTGGACCCGCCGACTCGTCCACGAATGCGGCATCTTCGCCGGTATCTCCGCGGGCGCCGCGCTCGCCGGTGCGGCGAAGGTCGCCAGCCAGATCGACACCGATGCCACCGGTCCCGCGACCATCGTGTTCATCGTGTGCGACGGCGGCTGGAAGTACCTGTCGACCGGTGCGTACACCGACGACCTCGATGACGCCGAAGCCAAGGCCGAAGAGATCATCTACTTCTGAACGCGAGAGTCTGGATCGCGAGCGGTCGCACCGCTTCGGTGTGACGCCTGGCTCCTTGGGTGACCGATGGGCGATCGGTATGGTGCTTCTCGGCGTGCCGCGATGCGGCGCCCTGGCAGCCGAACCCGGCCGCCGGGACCGGTGCCCCACAACACCAAGCCGACCGTCCCCTAGCTCCGGAAGAAGCCCCCATGCGTTCCACGTTCCGCGTCGCGTCCATCGCGCTCGCCGCCACCCTGATCGTCGCTGCCTGCGGATCCGAGGAGTCGGGATCCGGCGCCGGCTCGCCGACCGAGACCATCGCCGTCCCTGACACGACGGTGCCCGAGTCGACGCCGGACACCACCACGGAGACGAGCGTGGCTCCGACGTCCGAGCCCGAGCATGCTGCCCAGGACGTCGAGGCCGACACCGCTGCCGCCGAGGCCGCGCTGCTGACCGTCGCCGACCTCCCTGAGGGCTGGGCCGAGGCCGCCGCCGATGCAGCTGCGGCTCTGAACGCCCGCCTCGCCGAGTGCATCGGCGTCGACGGCGACGAGATCTCGACCGCCGACGCAACGGCTGCGGCCGGTCCGTTCGCCTCCCCGGCTGCCGACGCGTCGATCCGCCAGCACGTCGGCGTGCTCGCGACCGAGGCCGAGGCCCGCACGGTTGTGGCATTGACGGTCGAGCCGGGTGTTCTCGGGTGCTTCGAGGAGGCCTACGCCGAACTCGCCGCCGACGCCCCGATGGGTGCGGCCGCCGACGGTTCGACCTTCGGCGCTCCGTCGGTCGCCCGTCTGCAGATCGGCCCCGCCGGCGATGCGACCCAGGCCATCCGCGTGACCGTGCCCGTGACGGGCGACCCGGCCGTCGCCGCGGTGACCGTCGATCATGTGATCGTCCGCGGTGGACGGTCGCTCGCAACGATCACCTTCGCGAACTCGACGCAGGCCACGCCGATCGAGACCATCGACGAGGTCGTCGCGATCGTCGCCGAACGCCTGCCCGCCTGACTCCGGTTTCGGGTGCGGCGCGGCGTGTCGCTGCGCAGCGCCCGCAACCTCGCTCCACCGGCTCAGGCCGAGGCGAAACGGGCGATGCTTGCGGCGGTCTCCCGGCTGATGTCGGGAAGCACGGCGGTGAACACGTCCATGCCGTGACTGGTGCCCATCACCGTGCGGCACTGGGCCGCCACGCCGGCCTCGAGCAACAAGCGGTAGAAGTCGACGCCTTCGTCGCGCAGCGGGTCGGCCTCGTTGACGCTGATGAACGTGCGCGGCAGACCGGCGACGTCGTCGACGGTGGCGAACGCCGGCCACGCCAGCGGGTTCCGGGCCTCGAAGTGCTCGTAGCCGTACGCGACCGCCCCACGGTTGTGGTGCAGGTTGAGCAGGATGCCTTCGTTCTCGATCGACGACGGGAACCGCTCCTGCGGCCACCCTCCGGCGATGTACGGGCACAGCGCATAGAGCCCGCTGACCAGGCCGATGTCGCCGTCGCGCAGCAGCTGCATACCGGTCGCCAGCGTCAGGTTTCCGCCGCCCGACTCGCCGGCGACGATCACGCGGGATGGGTCGATGCCGAGTTCGCCTGCCGCGGACACGACCCACTTCAGGCCCGACACGCAGTCGTTGAGGCCGGCCGGGAACGGCTCGATCTCGGGGACCGACGACGGTGTCACGCAGTTGCGGAAGTCGACCATCGCGACGGCGACACCCTGGGCTGCGAGCACCCGTCGCCCACATCCGGTACATCGCGTCGAAGCACGATCCGTTCTGCATGCCGCCGCCGTGGATGTAATACACGCACGGCAACGGCTCGTCGCCGGTCGCGGTGTCCGGTCGGATGAACCGGATGTTGATCGTGTTGCCGTCCGGGGCCGACTCGACCTCGTGGGTGGCGACCGTCAGCCCGACGAACGACGCGACGTCCTCGGTGTCGAGGGAGTCGTACAGCGCCTCCATCTTCTCGCGCAGTGCGATCGCCTTGGGGCTGTTGGAGATCTCGAGCAGCAGCTCGCGGCTGTCGATGTCGCCGAGCGACGTGACGGGAACGTTGCGCAGCGCCCACTTGACTCGCGGATCGAGCCGGCGATCCTCGGCGATGTCGGGCACGCTCAGAGGCCTTCGCCTCGCGCGGCGATGTTGAAGATGGCGTCGGCCATCTGCGGCCAGTAGCGGCGCGGCAGGTCGTGGCCCATCAGGCCGAACACCAGCAGGTCGGCGCCCGGCACGGCCTTCGCAGTTGCCTCGCCGCCCGACAGCGTGACCAGCGGGTCCTGACGTCCGTGGACGACGAGCGTCGGCACGTCGAGCTGCTCGAGCCCGTCGGTGCGATCGCCGCTGGCGGCGATCGCTGCGATCTGGAACATCGTGCCGGCCGGATGGAAGCAGCGGTCGTACGACTCGGTGGCGATCCGGCGCGACTCGACCTCGTCGAACAGGTCGCCGGAGATCAGCCGTGACGTGTTGAGGGTGGCCTCGATGGCTGCGGCTCGACCTTCGGGAACCGGCGACAGCAACGCCATCATCGCCTCGGGGTCGGGCTGGCCGACCTCGGTGTGGCCGGTGGTCGACATGATGCTGGTGAGCGACAGCACCCGGTCGGGGTGCTCGATGGCCATCGTCTGCACGATCATCCCGCCCATCGACGCGCCGACGATGTGGGCGGCGGGGATCTCCAGTGCGTCGAGCAGCCCGACGGCGTCGGCCGCGAGCAGCGACAGCGTGTACGGCGCCTCGATGGGCTGCCCGGCGGCGAACGCCGCGTACATCGCCATCACGTCCGGTGGCGGCCCGTCGGTCTTGGTCGACAGCCCGACGTCGCGGTTGTCGAAGCGGATCACCCGGAAGCCCCGATCGAGCAGCTCGGACACGAAGCCGGGAGACCACAAGGTCATCTGGGCGCCGAGGCCCATCACCAGCAGCAGCGGTGGCGCATCGGCGTCGCCGAAGCTCTCGTAACAGATCTCGATGTCGTTGACGGGAATCGTGGGCATCTCACGATCATGTCAGGCGCAACACCGCCGGCAAGATCCGCGGGCGCGTGTCGTCAGGTCTTCGGTCAGGAGGCCTCATGGAACCGTCAAGGTCTTGCGATGTCCGACGGTCAGCTGTCGGCATCTGCGACACTGGTTTCATGAGCGACCCGAACGCGCCCGGATCGGTGCCCCCCGACGAACCCTTCATGCCGCCCACCCCGGAAGGCGACATCGCGCCGCCGGGCATCCCGACCCCGCCGCTCGGTACGCCCGAGCCGACCGAGGGCGTGCCCACGCTGCCGAAGATCACGCCGATGTCGGACGATGCGCCACTGTCGGAGACGGGGCAGCTGCCGGACGATTCGCCGTTGCCCGACGCCGCGCCATTGCCGGACTCCGCTCCCGTCTACCCCGAGGCGACCACGCAGATGCCGGTCACGGACGATGCCGGGGCCATACCGCCCGTCACCCCGCCGGGCACCGGCTTCGGCGAGCCGCTCGACAGCGAGCCGCCGACGCCCTGGTACAAGAAGCCCGTCCCGATCATTGCGGCGGTCGTCGTGGTGGCTGCGGTCGCCGGGCTCATCGCCTGGCTGTTCTTCGGCGGCGACGACGATCCGGTCGCATCGGCCGAGTCGAGCCTGCTGGTGCTCGAGGTGACCGACGAGACCGGGGCGTCGGTCGATGCCGGGTTCATCGTCGACGTCCAGGGCCCCGCCACCGCGCCGACCGACTACACCTGGATCCAGCCGGCATCCGCCGTCGCCGGCGAACTCACCGGTGACAGCACCGGATCCGACGGCCGCGTCGAGTTCGAGTGGGAGCCCGCGGGCGTCGCATCCGATCCCACCACGTGGGCGGCCAACGTCACAATCGCCCAGAAGGTCCCTGCCGGATGGACCCCGCCGGGGCCGATCGTCGAGTGCGTGCTCGACCGGCCCGACAGCCAGGAGAGTGTGGTGTCGATGGCCGTGACCGTCGACGTCCCCGACCCGACCGTCGAGCAGGTCGCCGACTACAGCTTCCCGAACTATCAGTTCCTCGCCGGCGACACCGTGACGTGCCGACTGTCCACCATCCGGCCGGTCGAGACCACCACGACCACCTCGACCACGATCGAGGAGACGACGACCACCACCAGCACGACGGTGGCCGAGACGACCACCACGGTGGCACCGACGACGAGCGTGCCGGTCGTGACCGTGCCGCCGCAGCCCGAGGCGACGCTGTGGGACGTGATCGTCAACAGCCCCGACCTGAGCGAGCTGCGAGCGCTGGTCGAATTGGCCGGTCTCCAGGACGTCCTGTCCGATCCGAACGCGACGCTCACGCTGCTCGCACCGAGCAACCAGGCGATCACCACCGCGGCCGGTGGCGTCGGCGCCCCCGACTTCACCAACCCGGCGATCGTCGAGTCGGTGCTGTTGACCCACGTCGACAACACCCAGGCGCTGCTGATCACGCAGCTCCTGGCGCTCGATCCGCCCGAGTTCGTCGTCGTCAATCCCGGCCCGCACGCGATCGACGCAGCGGCGACCCCGCCGACGATCGGTGGTGCCGAGGTCCTCGTGGCCGACATCGAGGCCGCCAACGGCGTCCTCCACGTGATCGACACGGTCCTGCTGCCGCAGACACTGCCCGAGTAACACCGTCGTCCCCCCAGCGATGAGCGAAACGTCGCTATCCGGGCGGTTCGCTCATCGCCGGGGTGGGGTGCCGGTTGTGATGAGCGAAGTGTCGGTATTCGGGCGGTTGGCTCATCGCTGGGGGCTGGATCGAGGTCGGACGGGGCGCTGGCGCTGGAGCCGGGCGAGATCGAGGATCAGCTGACGAGGTGACAGCGGGGCCGTAGGCTGGCGCACCGTGGATCGGCCCATCGGGATGTTCGACTCGGGCTTCGGCGGGCTCACCGTCGCCCGGGCGATGATCGACCTGCTCCCCGCCGAGGATCTCGTCTACATCGGTGACACCGGCCGCTACCCGTACGGTTCGAAACCGCTCGACGACGTGCGCGGCTACGCGCACGAACTCGCCTGGAGCCTGGTCGAGGACTTCGACGCGAAGGCGATCGTCGTCGCCTGCAACACCGCGACCGCAGCGGGACTCGACGACCTCCGACAGGAACTCCCGGTTCCGGTGATCGACGTGATCGCGCCCGGAGCGAAGGCGTTGGTGACCACCACCAGCACGGGCAGGGTCGGCGTGATCGGCACCGTCGGCACGATGGCCTCCGGGGCCTATCTCCGGGCCGTGAACGAGACCGGGGCGCCGGTCACGCTGACCAGCGCGGCGTGCCCGGGATTCGTCGAGTTCGTCGAGCGCGGTCAGACCACGGGCGACGAGGTGATGGTGCTCGCCGAGCGACTGCTGGCCCCGATCCGCGAGGCGGAGGTCGACGCGCTCCTGCTCGGATGCACGCACTACCCGTTCCTCGCCCGCACGATCAGCGACGTGATGGGCCCGCAGGTCACCCTGGTCAGCTCCGCCGACGAGACCGCGTTCGCCGTGATGGACCGCCTCGGAGCGCTCGGCCTGCTGCGTGAGCCGGACCGTGTCGGACGCCACCGCTTCGTCTCGAGCGGCGACGTCGAGCTGTTCCGCGAGCTCGGCGCGCAGCTGCTCGGCCCGGAACTCGACCACACCGAGTCGTGGAAGCCGTCCGGTTCCTGAGTGCACGTGGCACCCTGTGACCGCACCGACGACCCCGTCACCTCTGCCTGAACGAACCCCACGAACGGAGACCACCATGGCTCGCCCCGACGGCCGCACCGACGACCAGCTTCGCCCGATCACCTTCGAGCGTGACTTCACCGAGATGGCCGACGGCTCGTGTCTCGTGTCGTTCGGCAAGACGCGGGTGCTGTGCACCGCCTCGATCGACGACGACGTGCCGCGCTGGATGCGTGGCTCCGGAAAGGGGTGGGTGACCGCCGAGTACTCGATGCTGCCGGGCGCCTCCCCGGAGCGGATCGACCGCGAGGCGGCGCGCGGCAAGCAGAGCGGGCGCACCGTCGAGATCCAACGCCTGATCGGGCGGTCGCTGCGCGCAGCGTGCGACATGCAGGCGCTCGGCGAGCGCCAGGTGGTCGTCGACTGCGACGTGCTCCAGGCCGACGGCGGCACCCGCACCGCCAGCATCTGCGGCGGCTTCGTCGCACTGCACGACGCGCTCGAGCGGGTCGTGCAGCGAGGCGACCTCGCGGCCAATCCGTTGCACTCGTTCTGCACGGCGATCAGCGTGGGCATCGTGGGCGACACGCCGGTGCTCGACCTGCCCTACGTCGAGGACAGCGCGGCCGAGGTCGACATGAACGTGGTGATGCTGCGCCCGATCGCCGGCGGCGACGCCAAGTTCGTCGAGGTGCAGGGCACTGCCGAGGGCATGGCCTTCACCCGTCCCGAGCTCGACACGCTGCTGATGCTCGCCGAGGGCGGGCTCGCCACGATCGCCGATCTCCAGGCCGAGCTGCTCGCGCACCGCGCCGTCGCCCCGCCCGGCACGCTGAGGATCGCCATGATGCAGCTGGTGTGTGCGTCGGCGAACCCCGACAAGGTGGCCGAGATCCAGCGGCTGCTCGACGGCGTCGTCGAGTTGCTGCCGCGGCCATCGCACGTGCCCGACGTGGTCGAGGACGCCGGTTCGTTGCTCGGCAACGCCCGACTCAAGGCAGCGGCACTGTGTGCGGCGACCGGGATGCCGGCGGTCGCCGACGACACCGGGCTGGAGGTCGATGCGCTCGACGGTGCACCCGGCGTCGACGCTGCCCACTACGCCGGGCGAGGGCTGCACCTACGGCGAGAACCGCGCGAAGCTGCTGTCGGAGATGGCAGGGGTGTCGGATCGGCGGGCAGCGTTCAAGACCGTGGCCATCGTCGTGTGGCCCGACGGGTCGGAGCTGCACGTCGAAGGGGTGTGCCCTGGGGTGATCACTACCGACGAGCGTGGCGAGGTCGGCTTCGGCTACGACTCGGTCTTCCAACCCGACGAAGGCGGGGGAGCGACGTTCGCCGAGATGGGCGTCGAGGCCAAGAACGCCATCTCGCATCGGGGACGGGCGTTCAGGGCGTTGCTGGACGCGTTGGCGCAACGGTGACGATCATCCCGAGGTGATCGCTGCCCGCCACGTCGAAGTCGTCGACGTCGGTGGCGACGAGCCCGCCGGCGGTCAACGCGTGGTCGAGGCGCACGAACGGTGGGATCGGCCAGGTGGTCGGCCACGACGTGGAGAACCCCGCGCCGGCGGCGGTGTGGGCGTCGACGAAACCCGTGTCGAGCACGCTGCGGAAGTCGGGGTGCCAGTACGACGCGTTGAAGTCGCCGATCAGCAACGTCGGTCCCGTCACCGTGCGTCCGATTTCCGCGGCCGTGCGCAGATCGTGTCGTCCACGACTCGAAGTCGTCCAGTGGCGTCGGGAAGTGGACGCCGACGACCCGGATCTCGCCGTCCGGGCCGCTGACCATCACGTCGATGCTCGTGCTGTCGGTGTTCGGATTGTCGGCAACCTCGATCGGCATCGTGCTCCAGATGGCGACGCCCTCGCCGCGCGGGCCGGCACGATCCGTTCGGTAGGGGTAGCGCTCGGCGACGGGAGAGGCGAGCAGAACCTCTTGGTGCTGCGCGGTGTACTCGGTGAGCATGATCACGTCGGCGGTCAACTGATCCAGCTGCTCGGCGACGTCCGCGATGCGATCGTTGCTGAACAGCAGGTTCACCGAGGCCACCTCGAGTCCGGCGGCGTCGGCGATCGGGTCGGGCTGCTCGCCAGGGAAGGCGAGCGGCGTGCCCAACACCACGATCCCGAAGCCGACAGCAGAGGCAACGGTGACCAGCAGGAGGCGGCGCGCCCGCAGCGCCACGAGCGCGATGACAACGACGACGACACTCAGGTAGGGGGTGAGCGATTGAGCGACGACGACGAGCGGCGTGACCGCCCATCCGAACGCCTGGGTCAGCGTGATGGCACCGACTCCGGCGACGATCATCCACGCTGCGAGTTCGACGGCGGTGGTCAGCCTCGGTCGCGACTCGCCTGCGTGCACCGCAGCAGGCTACGTACCCATCAGCGGGACGTCGTGGCTGCGTGGTTGGCGGGGATCGCAACGCTAGGTTCGCGCCGGTACAGCCGACGTAGCCCAATTGGCAGAGGCACGGCGTTTAGGTCGCCGTCAGTGAGAGTTCGAGTCTCTCCGTCGGCACGCGGTGGGCGCCTGGGCGGCGGTCAACGCTCGCGTGGGCGAGGGTGGTGCGTCGACGACACGTGACGAGCCGAGGGCCTGTGGGCGATCGAACGCCTTGTGCACGCCGACGTGCGGGTGTCACCGGTCTCGGCGTGCCACCGGATCTTCGGTCCGGGATTGAATCGGATCGAGCCCTTGGCCTCGTCCCGAACGGCGTGTTCTCGGTCGTGCAGGCGATGGCCGAGCACCAGAAGCCCGGTCAGCGAGCCCAGCAGCAACTGAAGCACCAAGAAGAACATCACGTCGTCAGAATCGTCGGCTCGGCGCCCCGACTTGAGTGATGCGTCGGCGTCTGCGCCCGGGGGCTCCTGTCGCTTCGTTGCTTCAGCCGACAGGGACCCAGGCGAGCGCGAGCTGTGCGACGTTCACGTCGGTGCGCTCGAGGCCCACGTCGAGCGTCGTGACCCGTTCGGCGAGGGCGTCCCACTTCTCGGCGATCTCGGCAATGTCGGTAGCGGCGTCGGCTTCGAGCTCGGCGAGCTGATCGGTGAGGCGATCGACCTTGTTCTCGGCGGCCTCGACACGACTGCCGGCGGCGCTGGTGGTGCCCCGGCGGCGAGCGGCGGTGCCCGCGTCGCCGAGCGCGTCACCCAGCATCTTGCCCTTCGACTTGCGGCCGCCGAGCAGGCCGCCCAAGAACGAGCCGGCGGTCGACAGGAGCTCGGAGTTGCGCTTCGAATCGGCCTCGGCCTCGAGCACATCGACGCGGTCCTCGGCCGCCTCGATCTGGTCGCGCAGCTTCGTCGCCTTCGCCTCGTACTTGTCGCGCAGCTTGGCGATCTCCTCGTCGGCACGTTCGTCGGCGAACGATGCGCAGCGGGCGGTGAAGTCCTCGATCGACTCGCCGGGGCGGCCGTACAGCTTGAGGTCGGTGTTGGCTGGGATCTCGAGGGTCAAGCTGCGGGTGAGGTGATCGCGTAGGTCGCGCTCGACCTGGGTGAAGAGCGTCTTGGTGGCGATCTTCGCGTCGGGCAGCCGGTAGGACGCACCCGCGGGCGCGTCCGTTCGCAGGTCGCGGTCGTCGTAGTCGACCTGCACCACCTTCGTGACATCGATGTGGTCGCCGAGCGGGAGCAGTACCGCCTCGTACTCCTCGTCGTGGACGAGGTCGGCCTTGGTCTCGTCGTAGCGAATCGAAACGCGCGCCACGATCGCGGCTTCACGGGTGGTGCCGCTCGAATCGCCGCCGACGTCGCCGAGCCATGGTGCGGCCACGTCGACCCAACGAACTGCCACACCGTCGGCCACCTCGGGCATCACCGCAGTGACGTCGGACGGCAGCGGGTCCGTTGGCGTGTCCGTCGGGGTCGGGTCCGAAGAGACAGGGCTCGGCGCACCTGTCGCAACGCTGTCCGTTGGGGTCGGGTCCGGAAAGACAGGGTTCGCCGGGGGAGTGGCGCCTGCCATGATCTGGGCGATCTGGTCGCGGGTCATCGGGCCGCGCAGGTACGACATCGCCCAGCGGGTGGTGAAGATCTCGGGCTGGTCCTTGCCGGCGCGGCGGAGAACAAACTCGCGCTTCCCGAGGCCGGAGATCGTGGCATCGATGGCACCGACGTCGACGCTCCCCGCGGCCGAGGCCATCCCGTCGAGCAGGCGGGCCTTGTCGCGGTCGGTCTGCAGGCGGCCGATCATCCAGGTGCCCGCGTTCGACATCGCCTTGTAGTCGAGGTCGACCGGGTTCTGCGTCGACAGGATCACGCCGACGCCGAACGCACGGGCCTGCTTCATCAGCGTCATGATCGGCTTCTTCGTCGGCGGCTTCTCGGTGGGCGGGAGGTAGCCGGCCACCTCGTCCATGTAGAGCATCGCCCGCAGGTCGGTGGTGCCGCTCTGGCGGCGCATCCAGGTGACCAGCTTCGCGAGGATCAACGACGTCACGAACTGACGCTCGTCGTCCGACAGATGTGCGGTGGTGACGATGGCGCAGCGGCCGAGCCCATCGGGCGTGAAGAGCAGCGACTGGATGTCGAGCGGCGAGCCCATCGCCCACGACGTGAACGACGGCGATGCCAGCAGCCCGTTGAGCTTCATCGCCAGCGCCATGCGGTCGTCGGCGGGGAAGAACTGGTCGACGTCGAACACGCCGAGCTTGCGGATCGGCGGCGACGGGATCATGCCGACGAGCGTCATCAGGTCGAGAGGGCGGCCTTCGCTCCACGAATGCTGGACGAGGTTCGACAGCAGGATGTGCTCCCGGCTCGCCAGCGGGTCGGCGGCGATGCCGACGAGGCCGAGCAGTCCCGTGACGTAGCCCTCGATTTCGTCGGCGACCACTTCGGCGTCGGTCATGTCGTCGGGCACCTGCAGCGACCCGACGATGTCGATCGGCACGCCGGCCTGCGATCCCGGTGTGTAGATCGTGAAGTCGGTCGTCGCTCGGAGCGTGCCGATGTCGGCGCCGCTGAGGCCCCACTTGCCGAGACCGTTGCGCCACAGCTCGGCCTGGCTCGCTGCGAAGTCGTCGGGCGACTGGCCCGCATTGGCGGCCTGGGCCTCGTCGATCCACGGGCGGAAATCGGCGGGGGCGAGGTCGGGGAACGTCAGGCAGAGATTGGTGAGGTCGCCCTTGGGGTCGATCGCCAGCACCGGCAGCCCGGCCCGCAGCGCCTCCTCGATCAGGATGACCCCGAGCCCGGTCTTGCCCGAACCGGTCATGCCGACGATCACCCCGTGTGTCGTCAGCGAGTCGGTCGGCACCGTGGTGTTGCCGGAGGCGTCTGTCGCAGTGCGCTCGTGCGTCGCCGGATCGATCGCCCCACCGAGAAATAGGTCAGCCATGGCTGTCGACAGTAGCGGTGACGTCGTCGAGCCGCTGAGCGTTACGCCAGGGGTCAGACCCCTGGCGTAACAACTACGGTCTGGCGCATGGCGTTCAGCGGGTTTCCAGTCGAGGGCATCGAGTTCTACGAGCAGCTCGACGCCGACAACTCACGTGCGTGGTGGCAGGCGAACAGGCATCGCTACGACGAGTTCGTGAAGCGGCCGATGGTCGAACTCACCGAGGCGCTTGCCGACTACGGGCCGTTCCACATGTTTCGGCCGTACAACGACGTCCGTTTCTCGAAGAACAAGCCGCCGTACAAGACCGCGCAGGGTGCGTACGGCGAATCGGAGGGCGGCACCGGGCACTACGTCCAGTTCTCCGCATCGGGATTGATGGTCGGGGCTGGCTACTACGCCATGGCGAAGGACCAGCTCGAACGGTTCCGCATTGCGATCGACGGCGACGCGACCGGACATGAACTGGCTGCGCTCGTGGCCGACGCCGAGGGGCGCAAGTACTCGATCGGCGCCATCGACCCGCTCAAGACGGCACCGCGCGGGTACCCGAAGGATCACCCCCGGATCGAGCTGCTGCGTCGCAAGGGCCTCATCGCCGTGCGTGAGTTCGGGGCCCCGAAGTGGATCCACACGAAGGGCGCCGCCAAGCGCATCAGCGACACGTGGACCGGCGTCGCCGACTTGTGCGCCTGGCTCGACGCTCACGTCGGCCCGAGCACCCTTCCCCCCGACGATCGCCCGTTCTGAATCACGCCTGGGGTCAGACCCCAGGCGTGATCCCTGACGCCGATTACACCGCGGGTCTGACCCGTGATGTAACGAATTCTCATCCGGATCGGTGAGTGCTCCGTGGAGATGGTGTTGTCCGCCAACCCATTGAGGAGTAACACCATGCGCAAGAAGATCGCAATCGCACTCACCGCCGGTGTCGCCGCCGCCACCGTCGGCTTCGGTGCCGCCGGAACCGCCAGCGCCGCCCCGAAGAATGCTGGCGCCGCGTGCGTCCAGGACGGCATCGGCTTCCTGAAGGCGAACGGTCTGCTTCAGGCCGCCGCCCAGAAGACGATCGACTACGGCACGCTCGGCCCTGGCACGGAAAGTGAGCCCGGTCCCGGGCTGATTCGGGTGCAGCTCGAAGAGGGTTCGTTCCTCTCGCTCGGGCAGGTCGTGAAGCTGCACACCAAGAGCCCTGAGCTCTTCACCTGGTGCGACTGAGTCCCTAGCAACCTGACCTCCTGAAGGCACACCGCCCGCCCGTCCCTCCCCCCGGGGCGGGCGGTGTCGCGTCTCGGGGCATGGAGCGAGCACATCGCCGGACCCTTTGACAGAATGTCAAGGTGACTGCAGCCGCTGACGTCGACGCCACCACGCACGCTCTCGAGAACCAGTTCGGGTTGGCGGATCGGATCGTCGACGAGGCGGCGCTCGCCAACAGCGTCGAGCGGTTCCGTGCCCAGGGCATCACGCTGCCGACGTTCGCCCAGCTCGAGGATCCCTCCACCTTCGACCACGCCACCAAGGTCGGCGACGCCGACCCGCAGGGCCCTGACGCCCGCAACCTGTGGCGGGTCCACTGGTACAACGACCTCGCCGGCAACCGGGTCGACGTGCCCGATCACGTCGTGCTGCCGTCGAGCCTCACCGGTGTCGAGAGCCCGATCATCGTCGTGTTCGGCGACCGCTTCCCGATGATCACCGCCCACAAGGTGCTCGCCGCCTACGCCTGCCTCGCACCGCGGGTCGTCACCGGCCAGTTCGACCCGACCCATCACCGCGCCATCTGGCCGTCGACCGGCAACTACGCCCGCGGCGGCATCGCCATCAGCCGGATCATGGCCAGCCGCGGCGTCGCCATCCTCCCCGAGGGCATGAGCCAGGAGCGCTTCGACTGGCTCGACGAGTGGTGCGCCAACCCGGCCGAGGACGTCATCCGCACCCACGGCACCGAGTCGAACGTCAAGGAGATCTACGACGCCTGCAACGAACTCGCCCTCGACCCCGGCAACTTCGTGCTCAACCAGTTCGCCGAGTTCGGCAACCACCTCGGCCACTACCGGGTCACCGGCCGGGCATTCGGCCACGTCTTCGAGACCGTCCGCGAGCAGTTCAAGCAGCAGGGCCGCGACCTCAACCTCGCCGCCTTCACGTCGGCCACCGGATCGGCGGGCACGATCGCCGCCGGCGACCGGCTGAAGGAGGAGTACGGCACCAAGATCGTCGCCGTCGAGGCGCTCGAATGCCCGACGATGCTCGAGAACGGCTTCGGCGAGCACAACATCCAGGGCATCGGCGACAAGCACATCCCGATCATCCACAACGTGATGAACACCGACGTCGTGGTGGCGATCTCCGACAAGTCGACCGACGAACTCGACGCCCTCTTCAACACCGACGCCGGCCGGCAGTACCTCGCCCAGGCCAAGGGCGTGCCCGCCGACGTCGTGGCGGCGCTGAAGCACTTCGGGTTCTCGGCGATCTGCAACGTGCTCGCCGCGATCAAGACGGCGAAGCTGCTCGACCTCGGCCCCGACGACGCGATCATCACCGTCGCCACCGACGGCGCCGCGCTCTACCCGAGCGAGCGAGCCAAGCTGCTCGCCACGCGCTACGGCAACGAGTTCACCACCACCGATGCGGCCGAGGTGTTCGGCGAGCACCTCGGCTCGATCGGCACCGACCACATGATCGACTGCACCGAGGCCGACCGGCGCCGCATCTTCAACCTCGGCTACTACACCTGGGTCGAGCAGCAGGGCACGCCGTTCGAGCTGTTCGAGGCCCGCCGCCACCAGGACTTCTGGAAGGGCCTCCGTCGCTACGTCGACGTGTGGGACGGAATGATCGACGACTTCAACGCCCGCGTCGCTGGGTGAGCGCAGCGATGCGTGTCACCGGCTGGCGCTGCGCGGTGTGCGCTGCCGAGGTCGACATCGCCACGTCGTTCCCGTGGCGCTGCCCGAACGCGACGTCCGACGATCGCCGTCACGTCCTGCAGATCGTGAACGACGTCGGTGCCGGCGGTCGCGTCGTGGTTCCCGGAGACCCGGGCTCAGGGAACCACGACGACGTCAATCCGTTTCTGCGCCACGATGCCGACCTCGCGTGGGCCGCCCATGCCGACGCCAACGGGATCGACCTCAACGCCCGCCGGCGGCTGGTGACCGAGCTTGATGACGCCGTGCTCGGCGTCGCCGGGGTGGGGTTCGTGCCGACGCCGTTCGGACGATCCGACGCGCTCTCCGACGCGCTCGGATTCGCTGACGGCGGTGGCGTGTGGGTGAAGGACGAGACCGGGGGAGTGGGCGGCAGTCAGAAGGCCCGCCACCTGTTCACGATCCTGCTGCACCTTCGCGCCGCCGAGATCCTCGGGCGCCTCACCGACCGACCGCCGCTCGCGATCGCCTCGTGCGGCAACGCCGCCCTCGCGGCAGCGACGCTCGCTCGGGCGACCGACTGGCCGATCGACGTCTACGTCCCGACGTGGATGAGCGACGGCTTCGGTGACGAACTCGACCGGCTCGGCGCCCGCGTCCACCGGTGCGAACGCCGACCAGGCGACCCGGCCGGCGACCCCGCGATGTTCCGCTTCCGTGGAGCGGTCGGCGCCGGAGCGATCCCGTTCACGGTGCAGGGTCCCGAGAACGCGCTCGCGCTCGACGGTGGACGCACGCTCGGCTGGGAGATCGGCGAACAACTCGCCGAGCAGCGCATCGACGAACTCGACCGGATCTTCGTCCAGGTCGGCGGCGGAGCGTTCGCCGCCTGCGTCGGGGTAACCCATCCCGCCCGCCGGTTCCACGCGGTACAGGCCGAGGGATGTGCGCCTCTCGCGCTGGCCTGGGAACGAGCCGAGCAGCTCAGCGCGGATCGTGGTTCCCCGAGCCCAGGGCTCGGGGAACCACGGTTTGTCGCTGCACGTTGGAGCGAGCTGATGACGCCGTGGCCCGACCCACACTCGCTCGCCGACGGCATCCTCGACGACGAGACCTACGACTGGCTCGGCGTGTTCGACGCCATCGGATCGTCGGGCGATGCCCCGATCGTCGCCGCCGAGGCCGAGATCGTCGCCGCCCACGAACTGGCCCGGTCGGCCGGTTTCGACGTCAGCCCGACGGGGAGCGCCGGGCTCGCCGGACTGCTGGCGATCGTCGACGCGATCGGGCCGACCGAGCGCGTCGCCGTCGTGATGAGTGGCGTGGCACGCTGACCGCCCGGCGGCGTTACCCTGGGAGGTACGCCTGAAGACTCAACGCCGAGCCGGGGCCGCAGACGGGCTCTCGGAGCAGCAGCCGCCGTCACCGTCGGCCTGATCGGCGCGTACGCGTCCACGACCGGAGCGCAGACCACGAGTGACCCGATCGTGATCGAGCTCGTCTCCGTCGACTCGGAGGGGTCGAGCCAGGAGCTCCCCGCTGACGTGCCGCAGGCGATCTCCGACACCGGCGCCGTCGTCGCCTACGAGGTGACGACTCCCGATGGCCAGCGGGTGTGGATCCGTGACCGCGTCGGCGACACGAGCCGCCCCGTCGCCGAGATCGACAGTGCTGCGCCCGGCATCAGCGGCAACGGATGTGTGGTCGCATACTCGGCGCAGCGCGAGCTCGGCATCGAGTTGACCGTCGTCGACCGCTGCACCACTCCCGCCCCGGCAGCGTTGCCGGTCGGCAGCGTCGTCGACGTCGTCGATCTGCCCGCGGTCCCCGATGCTCCTGATGCCACCGAGCCACTCGAGGTTCCCGAGGTTCCCGACGCTCTCGGAGGCGACGTCGACCCGTTGAGCGCACCGGCGTTGTCGTTCGACGGTTCCACGATCGTGTGGTCGACCGGCACCGAGATCCGCCGCTACGTGCTGGACCCGATCGACGGCGTCCATGAACTCGCCGACGCGTTCGCTCCTGTGTCCGACGCTCCGGTGCCCGACGCCACGCCCGATGCCACGCCCGGGATCGTGACCGGCGCCGACGTCGACGTGTCGGCCGACGGCACGACGGTGGTGTTCGTCGCCGGCCCCGGCGAGGCTCCGTACGCCCCGGTGCCCGCCAATGTGTACCTCTGGTCGAGCCTCACGCCCGACATCGATCCTGAAGCGGTCTCGACAACTCCGTCCGGCGATTCCGGCCTGGCCGATTCCACGTCGCCGACGATCACGGCCGACGGTGCGTTCGTGGTGTTCGAGTCGGCCTCACTCGATCTCGCCGTGGTTGGCGAGGCAACGCCGATCGTCCCGTTCGTGGTCGGGGTCGATCGCACGGCCGGCACCGCTCAGATCCTCGTCGACGACGCCACTCGGCCGACGGTCTCCGCCGACGGGAACCACGTCGTCTACCAGCGAGGCGACGCTGTCCGAGTGTTGTCGTCGGACGGAGTGGCAACGACCGACGAGGACATCGCCGAACTCGCCGACGCGCAACCGGTCGGTCGCCTCTCGATCTCGCAGCACGGGCGCTGGCTGATCTTCGCGAGTGCCACCGACCTGGCAGCCGAGCCGCTCGATCCGACGGCAACACCCGAGACCCCGATCGACGCACAGGAAGCCCCGATTGACCCAGAGGAGACCCCGACAGACCCGCCGGAGGTCACACCGTCGGTCTGGGCGGTCGACCGCCGCTCCTCGGAGGTCGAGGTGGTCGACACAACCACGACCACAACCACCACCACCACGACCACGACCGTGCCGACGCCCCCGACCACGCCCCCCACGACAGCGCCGACCACGCCCCCGACGACCGACGAGGGAGTCGCCGTCCTGCCGACGGTGCCGGGGACCACGGTGCCGGCGACGCCGATCATCCCCCGATTCCCGAGTACCGGCGGCTCGTTCCCGACGGTTCCGGCGACCACCGTCCCGCGGCGCTCGTCGTCCACCACGACCTCACAGACGTTCCAGCCTCCTGTCTTCGTGGCGAGCGCGATCGCGTCGCCGGTCGCGTTCGATCCGACCGTCGTCGACGCCGGACGTCGCACCGCCCCCGTCACGCTCACCAACGCGACCACGTCGACCCTTCGTGTCAGCACCGTCACCGTCGAGCCGGCTGGTGCCTTCTCGCTCGTCACCGACGCCTGCTCGGGCATTGCGATCGCTCCGGCGGCGTCGTGTGCCGTCGAGGTGCAGTTCACGCCGATTGCGGTTGGACCAGCGACCGGCTCGGCGACGTTCCAGCTCGACGACGGCTCGGTGGTCACTGCGGTCCTCTCCGGAGAAGGAGTGGCAGCGCCAACGCTCGACCTCGTGCCGGCCGTGGCAGGCGCCGGGCAGACCGTCACGGTGTTCGGCGTCGGCTTCCCCGCCGGATCGACCGTCGAGCTGCTGCAACCCGGCGTCGCGTTCCCCGAACCGGTGATCGTCGACGCCGACGGCACCTTCGCTCACGTCGTCGTGGTGCTGCCGCACACGCCGACGGGGCCGACGTCACTCACCGTCAACGGGCAGCTCGACGTGTTCGACGAGGTGTCCGTCGAGCTGTTGGTGTCGACGCGAGGCAACGCCTCCACCGATGCGGCGCTCCGCGGCGGCGCCCTCGGACGCTGAGGCCCCGGCGCTGCGACCGTCGAGGCTGAACGACGCTCAGTCGACCTCGTCGACGAATCCGACGAGCGACGCGCCCACCGGGCACGTGCTCGCGCCGGCGCCGGGTGTTCGGCACTCGACGGAGAGCACGATCTCGTCGGTGTCGTCGAACTGGTAGGGCGCGACGAAGTGCAGATCGAAATCGCGGAAGTTCGCCAGCTCCGAGCGCAGGAGGACCTCGTCGCCGCGCTGCAACGACACGGTGCCCACCGCCCCGGTCGGGTTCTGGAACACGACGTCGGTGATCGACACGATCGTGTCCGACTCGACGTCGGCGGAGTCCACTTCGGTGTTGCCACCGGTGGGCTCCACTTGGAGCCGGAAGTCGATGGGCGTGCCGAGCGGCAGTTCCTCGGCCTCGGCGGCCGCGGCCTCGAGTTCGTCGATGCGCTCCTGCAACGCCGCACGGTCGAGTTCGATGGCCTCGGCGGCCGCCTCGTCGGCGGTGTCCTGCACCCACGGACGGGCGAACGCGAACCATGCGATCGCGCCCAGCAGCAGCGCGGCGAACACCCCGGCGGCTGCGGGACCCACCCAGTTCGGCAGCTTCGGTCGCTGCTGGTAGGCGCCGACCAATGCGTCGGTACGGCCGGCCGCGGAGGTGGCATGAAGAGCGACGACGTGGTCCTGGTTCGGTCCGCTCCAGTACGTGGTCGCCGGCGTGACGCGGACAGTGGCGTCGCCGGTCAGGCCCGGCGGAACGCTCAGCGACGACGGCTCGACGGCGACGCTCAGCTGCTCGTCGCCGGTCTCGTCGGGCGACAGATCGAGCGAGAGCGCGACGTTGCCCGTGTTCGCCACCCGGATGGTGTGACGGCCGCTCCGGGCGCCTCTCGACATCACCGGCTGCAGCGCGATCGAGTAGTCGCTGTGGGCGCTGATCTCGACGGTCCCGCTGGCCACGACGACCTCGGGCGCGGTCGGCGGCCCGCTGTTGCTCTCCATCCTGCGGAGGGCCGCTCGCCGTACCGACGGTCGCCTGGACGGCGATCGTGTAGGTGTCGGCCTCGACGGTCGGCGGAGCGAACACGGCAGTCGGCACGTCGACGATCTGATTGGGGTCGAGCGTGACGATCGCCGAGTCGAGGCGCACGTGGTCGTTCAGCGGTCCCGACGCAACCAGTGACACCTCACGTCGCTCGTCGTGGCCGTTGTAGAGCCGCAGCGTCATCGTGGCGGGGGTGTTCGGCAACAGATCGATTCGGTCGGGCACGAACTTCGCGGTGACGGCCATGCCGTGACGGTAGTGCGGAGACGTGCCCTCGTGATTCGCTCGCGGTCGAGACCGATAGCCTGCGAACCATGTCGGAACTCATGCAACCAGCAGCACTCGAGGGCGGATTCGACCCTCGTTCGGCCGTCTTCGACCGCCTCCTGAAGAACCGGGTGGTCATGCTGGGCTCCGATGTCAACGACGACATCGCCAACCAGATCTGCGCGCAGTTGCTGTATCTCGAGGGCGAAGATCCCAACCAGGACATCTGGCTGTACATCAACAGCCCGGGTGGTTCGGTCACCGCCGGCATGGCGATCTACGACACGATGCAGTTCGTCGGTTGCGACGTCGCCACCGTGTGTCTCGGCCTCGCCGCCTCGATGGGCCAGTTCCTGCTGACCGCCGGCGCTGCGGGTAAGCGCTACACGCTTCCCAACGCACGCATCATGATGCACCAGCCGCTCGCCGGTCTGCGTGGACAGGCGTCCGACATCGCCATTCAGGCCGAGCAGCTGCGCTACACCAAGCTGCGCATGGCCACCCTGATCGCCGAGCACTCCGGTCAGACCCTCGAGCAGATCCAGGCCGACTCCGAACGCGACCGCTGGTTCACCGCCGAGGAGGGCCGCGACTACGGCCTCGTCGACAAGGTCATCCTGCGCCGCGGCGAGATCGCCTGACCCGACCGGTCAAGGAGCTGACGTCGGCGCCGTCGCCTGGTCGGCCGGCGCCGCCGAGGTGTCGGTCGGCGCGACGGTGATCGTCACCGGGCCCTGCGGCACGATCGTGAACACGGGGCCGATGTCGACGGCGCAGTTGGCCATGAGCCACGTCTCGATGGCCGCAGCAGACTTCTCGCTCGAATAGGCCGCCGTGAGCGCTGCCTGCTCGGATTCCAGGTCGCCGACGATCACGGTGCTTGCCGTCTCGTAGGCGGAGACCAGCTGGTCCCAGTCGTCCTCCACGCCGAGCGGCGCGAGCGCGCCGATGTCGCGGTAGAGGTCGAGCAGCGGCTCGATGTCGTCGCTGTAGATGATCTCCGGATTGGTCAACGCGTCCTTGTTGGCCGCGACCTCGCCGCAGAACCGTTCGGCGCTCGGGTTCTCGTCGGCTCCGCACCCGCTCAGGGCCGCAAGCGCTGCAACGACGGCGACAGCCGAGAGCGCGCTGACGCGATGCGGGAGTTCGGAGCGGACGTTCACCACGGCGAAGCATTGTCGCACGCACACCCCCCGATCCCGCAGCAGCCCCCACGCCCTGCCGACGGCGTGGCCTGCGATGAGCGAAGTGTCGATATTGGGGCGGTTGACTCATCGGTGGTTGGGGTTGGCGGGTTGCGATGAGCGCAGTGTCGCTATCAGGGCGGTTGGCTCATCGCAGCGGGAATGCGCGGAGGAGTGTGACAGCCCTTCGGTACGGTGCACTGCACGACCGAGGCCTGGCCCGGTCGGGGTCGTGGGGCCCCTCGCCCCTCCTCGATGTTCCCGCGGTTCACCGCGTCGTCCGAGGAGGTTCGCATGTTCGCATCCGTCCCGTCAGCGGTGCTCTTCTGCGCGGAAGGGCACCTGATCCACGTCGAGGTCCAGGTGTCCGGTGGGCTGCCGGGGTTCAGTCTCGTCGGCCTGCCCGACGCGTCGATCCGCGAGTCGAGGGATCGGGCTCGGGCCGCGGTGCTCAGTAGCGGGCTTCCTTGGCCGAAGCATCGAATCACGGTCAACTTGGCGCCATCAGGTGACCGCAAGGCCGGGTCCGGGCTCGACCTGGCCATCGCCGTCGGGGTGCTCGCTGCCAGCGAGGTCATCCCGGCGGAGGCGATCGAGGGGATCGCGTTCATCGGCGAACTCGGCCTCGACGGATCGCTGCGCCCGGTCAACGGGGTCGCGCCGATGGTGGGAGCGGTCGGAGAGCGCGACGTCGTGGTCCCGATCGCCAGCGCGACCGAAGCCAACGTCGTCGCCCTGGGCCGGGTCCGCCTCGTGGCGAACCTCGGTGAGCTCGTCGACGCCCTCGGTGGCGAGGCGCCGTGGCCCGACCACCACGGCTCCGAACGTGTCGATGCGCCGCGCCGCCCGCCACCGGATCTGGCCGACGTGCAGGGCCAACCCGTCGCCCGGCACGCCCTGGAGGTCGCAGCTGCCGGCGGCCACCACACGTTGTTCATCGGGCCGCCGGGCGCTGGAAAGACGATGCTCGCGTCGCGGCTGCCAGGCCTGCTCCCGCCGCTCGAACGAAGTCGCGCGCTGGAGGTCACGATGATTCATTCGGCGTCGGGCATCGCCCTCCCGGCGGGTGGACTGGTGAGCGACCCGCCGTTCCGGGCCCCGCACCACACGTCGTCGCAGGTCTCGCTCGTCGGCGGCGGCTCGCAGTCCGTCCGGCCGGGAGAGGTGTCGATCGCGCACGGCGGAGTCCTGTTCATGGATGAACTGGCCGAGTTCGCACCGTCGGTGCTCGATGGCCTCCGACAACCGCTCGAATCGCGTGTGGTCACCGTCAACCGCTCGAATATCCGAGCGGTCCTGCCCGCCGACTTCCTGCTCGTCGCCGCGATGAACCCGTGTCCGTGCGGGGGCGGCGCGCCGGGCGCCTGCGTGTGCGGCGACGCCGTGTTGCACCGCTACGCCCGCCGCGTGTCCGGGCCGCTGCTCGACCGTTTCGACCTGCGGGTACCGGTACACCGCCCCGAGGTCGACGACCTGCTCGTCAACGAGCCGGGGGAGAGCTCGGCCGTGGTCGCGGCTCGCGTGCTCGCCGCTCGGGAACTGGCGGTCTCGCGACAGGGGTGCCTCAACAGCGCCTTGGCGGCTGACCAGCTCGACGACGTCGCCCGGCTCGACGCCGGCTCGACCGCGCTGTTGCGCCACGAACTCGAACACGATCGCCTCAGCGGCCGCGGCTATCACCGCATCCGTCGTGTAGCGCGGACGATCGCGGATCTGCGTGGACAGCGCGAGCACGGCGTCGACGAAGGCGATGTTGCGATGGCGCTGCGGTTCCGGGCAACGTTCGCCCGATCGGTCCCGAATGGACGGGCAGCGTGACCGCCCTCGAGAGCGGATCGACCCCGTCGGAGGCATTCGTGGCGGCACTGGCCGGCTTCGAACGGATGACCACCAGCCGTCTGTCCGGCCTGCTCTCCCGCCGATCCGCCGAGGAGGCATTTGCGATCGCCACCGGCACGTGCGCGGCGCCCGAGCCGTTCGCCACGCTGCTCTCCCGAGAGCCGGACCTCGCCGCTGCCTGGCGCCGCGAGGGCGAGCGGCGTGCGCCGGACGAGGTCTGGCAACGGTGTCTCGCGGCTGGGATCGTCGTCGTCGTCGCCGGCGACGCGGACTATCCCGCTCCACTGCTCGACGATCCACGCAGACCCGCTGCGCTGTTCGTTCGTGGTGATCTCGGCGTGCTGGATGGTCGGCGGGTCGGCATCGTCGGCACCCGCAACGCCACCCAACGCGGCCGCGAGACCGCCGCGCAGTTCGGCTACGAGTTGGCCGCGGAGGGGGTAGTGGTTGTCTCCGGCCTTGCCAGGGGGATCGACGGCGCCGCCCACCGAGGCGCGCTCGCGGTCGACGGGGCTCGGCCCGTGGCGGTTGTCGGCACGGGTCCCGACCGGCCGTACCCGGCGCAACACGCCCGGCTCTGGGAGGACGTCGCCAGTCGCGGCGTGTTGATCTCCGAATGGCCCCCCGGCACCGGCCCTGATGCCTTCCGCTTCCCGTTGCGCAACCGGATTCTCGCTGCACTCGTCGAGGTGCTGGTGGTGGTCGAGAGCCGCGAGCGCGGCGGAAGCCTGATCACCGCACGCGAGGCCGCGGAACGAGGCGTCGAGGTGTTCGCCGTGCCGGGAGCGTTGCAGAGCCGTGCGGCGCTCGGCACGAACAAACTCCTCTGCGACGGGGCATCACCGGCGACGGAGACCGCCGATGTGCTGATGGCGCTCGGGCTCGATCGCCGGCGTGCCGGTCGGGTGCGTCACGATCCGCGATCGCTGCCGAGTCGCGACGATCGTCGGCTGATCGACTCGTGCCGGTCGGAGCCACAGACGCTGGAAGCCATCTCTGAGCTGTGCGGTCGGTCCCTCGTCGACACGGCGCTCGCCCTCGCCCGGCTCGAGCATGCGGGATGGTTACGCGAAACGTCAGGGTGGTTCGAGGCGATCGACGACTGGGCCGATCTCGCATGACGTGGCCATCCACGATGCGACGCCCTCTGGGGCAATACCATCGACGCCGTGGACTCTTGGCGCATCGACGACTTCGCGCACGCGTTGACGTCGCTGTCGGACAACACCGTGGCCGCCTACACTTCCGACGTCCGGTCGTTCGCAGCGTGGTGCGCTCGCAGCGACGTGCTCGATCCGGGCTCGGTCAAGCGGGCCACGATCCGTCGCTATCTGGCTCACCTCACCACCCGCCAGTTCGCCCGGCGATCGATCGCCCGCAAGACGGCAGCGATTCGCCGCTACTACCGATGGCTCGTCGCCAACGGCGTCGTCGAGGTCGACCCGACCAGCGGCGTGTCGGTGCCAGCGGGTGGAGGTCGTCTTCCGCGAGTGCTCGATCAGCGCGAACTCAGCGGGCTCCTCGACGCGCCCGTTGCCGACGACGAACCCGACTGGCGGAGGCGGCGCGACGATGCCGTGCTCGAACTGCTCTACGGCTCGGGGCTGCGTGTCGGCGAACTGTGCGGATTGCAGGTCTCCTCGGTGTCGCTGTCCAGCGGCGCTGCGAACGTCTGGGGCAAGGGATCCAAGGAGCGTCGCGTGCCGATCAGCGAACCCGCAGTGGCCGCGTTGCGCCGCTGGCTGGCCGTTCGCCACGACGTGCTGCCGCCCGAGGCCGGCGACGTCTTGTTCGGCAACGAGCGGGGACGCCCGTTGACACCGCGCGACGTCCGTCGCATCGTCGATCGTCGATCGCCGAGCCCGACGCATCCACACGCACTCCGCCACACCTTCGCCACCCATCTTCTCGACGGCGGCGCGGATCTTCGAGCGGTCCAGGAACTGCTCGGCCACACCGACGTCGCCACCACCCAGCGCTACACCCACGTCAGCCGCGAACGCTTGTCGGCTGCCTACCGCGAGGCCCACCCCAGAGCATGAGCATCGTTCCCGAAGACGCAGACCTCCAGATGCAGTGGACCCGGTGGTTGAACCGCCGTAACTCAGCTGCCCGAGACCACCTGATCGTCCACTACTCGCCGTTGGTGAAGTTCGTCGCCGGCCGTGTCGGCGCGGGCCTCCCGTCGAGCGTCGACCCGGGTGACCTGGTCAGCTCGGGCGTGTTCGGCCTGATCGATGCGATCGAACGCTTCGACCCCGAGCGTGGCGTCAAGTTCGAGACGTTCGCGGTGCCTCGCATCCGCGGTGCGGTCTACGACGGCCTGCGCAAACTCGACTGGGTACCTCGGTCGATCCGCAGCCGCGCTCGCAGCGTCGAGAAGGCGATCTCGGAACTCGAACACAAAGAGGGCCGCGCCCCGACCGACGAGGAGTTGGCGGCGCACCTGCACATCTCCACCGACGAGCTCACCCGCTGGCTCGCGGCGATCGCGAGCACCACGGTCGGCCCACTCGATCGGGCCATCGCGGCCGGTGCCGAGCCGGCTGCTCTCGACGGGCCGGGTTCGGGCTCGCCGGCGGCGGTGGTCGAGGATCACGAACTCGGCCAGATCATGCGTGCCGAGATCAAGAAGCTCCCCGATCGGGAGAAGCTCGTGCTCTCGCTGTACTACGACGAGGGTCTGACCCTCGCCGAGATCGGACAGGTCCTCGGTGTCACCGAGAGCCGCGTGTCCGCAGATCCACACCAAGTCCGTGCTGCACCTGCGCTCTCGACTGTCGGCTGCCGGCGTCGGCTGACCACCACAGGGGTCGCACCCGCGGTGTGATCCATCGGCGCTCGTGCGCCCCCGTTGTCCGACGTCGGCGTCGCCGACCGGTTCGTGAGGGGTGCTCATGCCTGCAGTCGAACGTCTCGTTCGAACGATCCGGCCTCGCTGGTTGCCAGTCGTGGGCGTGGCGGTCGCGCTCCTGGTCGCCGCCTCGAACGTCGAGGCTGCGCCGTGCTGGCGACCACCCGTCGAGGCCACGATCGTCGACGGCTTTCGGGCTCCGCCGTGCGTGTGGTGTGCGGGCAATCGCGGCCTCGAGTACTCGATCGACGGAACCACCGCCGTACGTGTCGCTGCGAGCGGTCGCGTCGAGTTCGTCGGCACGGTCGCCGGTGTCCGCTACGTGGTGGTCCGCCTCGCCAACGGATGGCGCCACACGTACGGCCAACTCCGTTCCGACCTCGGTGGACACCGGAGACATCGTGCTGGCGGGTGGAACGATCGGACGGGCCACCGACCGGTTCTTCTTCGGGCTGCGCATCGGTGACGATTACGCCGACCCGTCGCCGTACATCGGCGCGATGCGCACGCGACCGCGCCTCGTTCCCATCGATGCAACGCCGCCGCGACCGCCACCACCTGCGAGACCGACATGCCGGCGGCCCGCCACCTCACCCGAGCGTTGAGCGAAGTGACGGCATTGGGGCGGTTGGCTCATCGCTGGGTGGGGTTGGCGGGCTGTGATGAGCGAAGTGACGGAATTGGGGCGGTTGGCTCATTGCTGGGGGAGGGATGGTGGGTGGGGTGTCGGGAGCTGGAAACGCGCCGATAGCATCGCTCTGGTCGATTCACCTGGATCGACCGCTGTTCGCAGCGACGTCTTCACTGTCCCATCGGTCCAATGCGGTCGCTCTCGACGAGGGCGCCGGCCGGCGGGATCAACCGCAACAAGGAGAACCATCATGGCCGTCATCACCATGCGGCAAATGCTCGAAGCCGGAGCCCACTTCGGTCACCAGACCCGTCGGTGGAACCCGAAGATGAAGCGCTTCATCTTCGGTGAGCGCAACGGCATCTACATCATCGACCTCGAGCAGACGCTCGGTCGGGTGGAGACCGCCTACGGCTTCGTCCGTGACCTCGTCGCCGGTGGCGGCACGATCCTGTTCGTCGGCACCAAGAAGCAGGCCCAGGATCCCGTCAAGAGCTACGCCGACAAGTGCGGCATGCCCTACGTCAACGAGCGTTGGCTCGGCGGCATGCTCACCAACTTCGAGACGATCGGCAAGCGCGTCAACAAGATGCTCGAGTACGAGCGCATGCAGGCCTCCGGCGAGTTCGACGCCATGATCAAGAAGGAAGCCCTCCTGCTCGACCGCGAGCTCACCAAGCTGCAGCGCAACCTCGGTGGTCTCCGCGGCATGAAGAAGGCGCCCGACGCGATCTTCGTGCTCGACACCAAGAAGGAGCACATCGCGGTCACCGAGGCCAACAAGCTCGGCATCCCCGTGGTCGCCGTCGTCGACACCAACGTCGACCCCGAAGTCGTCCAGTACCCGATCCCGGGCAACGACGACGCCATCCGCTCGAACAGCCTGTTCGCCCGCGTGATCGCCGACGCCGTCGAAGAGGGTCGCTACATCGCCAACAAGCGCAACCCGGCCCCGGCGCCCGTCGCCGAGCGCACGCCCGAGGAAGAGGCAGAGTTCGCTGCCGCCCAGGCTGCCGCCCGTGACGCCGCCGCCCAGGCCCAGGCCGACCGCGACGCCCGTCTGGCCGCCGCCAAGGCATCACCGGTCGTCGAGGAAGCAGCCGCCGACGCCGCTGCGGTCGCCGCCGACGAAGGCGCGCCCACCGAAGCCGTCGCCGAGGTTGCCGAGGAGACCGCTGCCGAGGTGGCCGAGCAGGTCGCCGACGCCACGACCGACGACACCATCCAACAGAACACGGAGAGCTGAGCCATGTCATTCACCGCACAAGACGTCAAGGCCCTGCGCGACTCGTCCGGCGCCGGGATGATGGACTGCAAGAAGGCCTTGCAGGAGAACGACGGCGACATCGAAGCCGCCAAGCGTGGCTTCGCGAGAAGGGTCTCGCCGCCAGCGCCAAGCGTGAGGACCGCGACGCGTCGCAGGGCGTCGTCAGCCTCGTGACTCGACGGCAACGTCGGCGCGATCGTCGAGCTGAAGAGCGAGACCGACTTCGTTGCCGGCTCCGACCAGTTCAAGACCGAAGCCGACATCTTGGCGGCCCTCGTCGCCGACAACGGTGTCGACGCTGTCGCCGAGCGTGCGACCGAGCTCGAGGAGCTCAAGGTCACGCTCAAGGAGAACATCGGCCTCGGCGACGTCAAGCGCATCGAGGCCGCCGACGGCAACGTCATCGGCAGCTACCAGCACATCCAGGGTGGCCGCGGCGTCAACGGCGTGCTCGTCGAGATCGCCGGCGGCACGCCCGAGCTCGCCCACGACGTCGCGGTGCACATCGCGTTCGCCCGTCCGAAGCTACCTGAGCCGCGACGACATCCCGGAGGACGTCGTCGCCGCCGAGCGTGCGACGCTCGAGACGATCAGCCGCAACGAGGGCAAGCCCGAAGCGGCGCTCCCGAAGATCGTCGAAGGCCGCATCAACGGCTTCTTCAAGGACGTGGCGCTGCTCGACCAGCCGTACGCGAAGGACGACAAGCAGTCGGTGAGCCAGTTCATCGGCGGCGCCACGATCGTCAGCTTCGCCCAAGTCGAAATCGGCTAGCTGCCCGGGCTCGGTCGGTCTGGCGGGCTTGCCTCGCCTACCGTGCTCGCGCCCATGGCGCTCGCCCCGGCTGGCCCGTGTGCGGGCTGACCGGCCGGCGTGCGTTTTCGGCCGATCGAGGTCACCTCTAGTACGGTCGCGAGTCGATGAGCGACGAGCCGATCCATCCCCGAGGCGGGCCTCGGCCCAGTTGGAAACGGATCGTCTTCAAGCCGTCCGGTGAGGCACTCGCCGGCGAATCCGGCAAGGGCCTCGACGGAGCCACGCTCGAAGCAACAGCTCGCGACATCGTCGACCTCCGCCAGAACCTCGGCGTCGACGTCGCCGTCGTCGTCGGCGGCGGCAACTTCTGGCGCGGTCGCACCGGCTCGCTGAGCGGGATGGACGCCACCCAGTCCGACCACATCGGCATGCTCGGCACCGTCATGAACGCACTCGCGCTCCAGGACGCGCTCGAACGACTCGGCCAGGACACCCGGGTCCAGTCGGCGATCGAGATGCCCCGCATCGCCGAGGCCTACATCCGGCGACGTGCGGTGCGCCACCTCGAGAAGGGCCGCGTCGTGATCTTCGCTGCCGGCACCGGCAACCCGTTCTTCACCACCGACACCGCCGCCGCACTTCGCGCCGCCGAGATCGAGGCCGACGTCGTGATCAAGGGCACCCACTCCGGCGTCGACGGCGTGTACTCGGCCGATCCTCGTCACGACGCGTCGGCGACCAAGTACGACGAGGTCGGCTACCTCGAGGTGATGACCAAGAACCTCAAGGTGATGGATGCCACCGCCATCGCGTTCTGCCGCGACAACGGCATCCCGATCGTGGTGTTCGACATGTCCAAGCCCGGTTCGCTGCGCAGCATCGTGCAGGGCGGCCACGAAGGAACCCTCGTCCACGAGGTCTGACCAGGACCTGATGTTCTGGTCGAGCGGGTCCGTCTGGGTACGCTGGCTGCCGTGATCGACGACGCCATGCTCGAAGCAATGGAGAAGATGGACAAAGCGGTGGAGCACACCCAGTCCCAGTTCTCCACGGTGCGCACCGGACGTGCGACGCCGTCGCTCGTCGAGCGCATCACGATCGAGTACTACGGCGCGCAGGTGCCGTTGCAGCAGCTGGCGTCGATCTCGGTGCCCGAGGCCCGGCAGCTGCTGATCAAGCCGCACGACCGCGGCACACTCGAAGCGATCGAGAAGTCGATCCGCGACAGCGATCTCGGTGTGTCGCCCAACAACGACGGCATCTCGATCCGCATCTCGCTGCCGCAGCTCACCGAGGAGCGTCGACGCGAGTACGTCAAGGTCGTCAAGCACATGGCCGAGGAGGGCCGCATCGCCGTTCGCGGCGCCCGCCGCGACGCCCGCAAGGCCATGGAGACCGCCGAGAAGGACGGCGAGATCTCCGCCGACGAACTCGAACGGGCCGAGAAGGAACTCGAGAAGGTGACCCACGAGCACGTCGAACACATCGACGCTGCACTGGGGCGCAAAGAGCAGGAACTGCTCGAAGTATGAGTGGCAGACAGCAACTGCTCGAACTTCGCACGCTGGGGGAAGGACACAGTCATGAGCGATTGGAACGACGACGACGACAAGGCGGCCGCACGTCGCAAGCCGGGTCCGTTCGAGAGCGAGATGGACTCGTTCGACGACGACGAGTTCGGTGGCCCGCTGTTCGGGGCGACCACCGAGCAGCCCGCCGTCGGTTTCGACGACGGTCCGGGGCGCGAGCCGATCAGTCTCAGCTCCGACGACTCCGGAGCGATGCCGCACTGGACCGATCCACCGACCGGTGAAGTGCCGCGAATCGCCGCGGCGGAGTCGGCGGACCCGACCGATGACGTCGACGTCTGGTCGTCGTTCGCCGGAACGTCGCCCGATGACGTCGAGCCCGAGGCGCCCAAGGACCCGACCGGTGAACTGACGTGGCACGACGACCCGACGGTCGGCGACGCCTCGATGGTTCCGGGTGCCGGTCCATCCGGTGCCGTGCCGGTCACCGAACCGGTCGAGCCGGCACGTCGCGAACCGGCGCGCATCACGATCGGCACCGACCCGTCGGGCATGCCGCGGCGCCCGGATCCGAAGCGTCGCGGCGCGTCACCGCAGCGTCCTCCCAGCGCCAGCGCCGCCACGCCCGGCGGCGGCGCCCGCAATCTTCCCGTCGCAGTTGCGTCCGGTCTCGCGCTCGCGGCGGTGTTCCTGGCGCTCGTGATGTGGCGGCCCGCCGCCGCATTGGCGTTCGTCACGTTGGCGCTCGGGTTGGCGTCGGTCGAGTACTTCGCCCGGGTGACCGACAAGGGCTACCGCCCGGTGATCGCCGTCGGTGTCCTGGCCTGTGTCGCGGCCCCGCTGGCCGCCTACTGGGTGGGCGAGATGGCGATCCCGCTGGTGCTCGCGTTCGCGTTCTTCGCAGCGGCCATCAGCTTCATCGCTGCCGACTCCGTCGAGGCCGGCCCGATGCCGAACATGGCCATCACGATGCTCGGCGTCGTGTGGATCGGCGTGCTCGGTTCGTACGCCGCATTGATCCTCGCCTGGTCGAACTTCGGCACCGGCACGCCATGGGGCACCGACACGCTCGTGTTGATCGCCATCGGCGTCGTGGCCAACGACGTCGGTGCGTTCTTCGTCGGGAGCGCGTTCGGACGCACGCCGCTGCGGCCGTGGATCAGCCCCAACAAGTCGCTCGAAGGCCTGCTCGGCGGCACGATCCTCACGCTGCTGGTGATGTTGATCATCGGGATGCAGGACCTCAGCGACACCTGGTCGAGCACCAGCCACCTGCTGATGCTCGGCATCGTGATCTCGGCGATGGCGCCGCTCGGCGACCTCACCGAGAGCATGTTCAAGCGCAATCTCGACGTCAAGGACTTCGGCGCCATCATCCGGGGCCACGGAGGCGTGCTGGACCGTTTCGACGGGTTCCTGTTCGTGCTGCCCGCGGTGTACTACCTGATGCTCGTGGTCGAACCCTGGACGGCGCTCTGAGCAGCTGATGTCGTCGCCGACCCGCGTGGCGATCGCCGGGTCGACCGGGTCGATCGGCACCCAGACGATCGAGGTCGTCGAGGCCGAGAATGCCCGCGTGCCCGGCTCGTACGAGATCGTGGCGCTGGCGGTGGGGAGTTCAGCCGCCGCCGTGATCGACCAGGCGCGCCGGTGCTCGCCCGGTGCTGGTGGCGGTCGCCGACGAAGCTGCCCGCCGGGAGGTCGCCGCAGCGCTGCCCGGTGTCGAGGTCGTCGCCGACCTCGCCCTCGTGGCCGATCCGGCCGACGTCGTCGTCAACGGCGTGGTCGGCTTCGCCGGTCTCGCGGTCACGATCGAGACGCTGCGCGCCGGCAAGCGCCTCGCGCTGGCCAACAAGGAGAGCCTGATCGCCGCCGGCCCGGTCGTGCAGCCGCTGCGTGACGTGCCCGGCGCCGAACTCGTCCCGGTCGACAGCGAGCACTGCGCGCTGCACCAGTGCCTGCGGTCGTCCGTGGCAGCCGAGCGCGAGGTCGAACGCCTCCTGCTCACTGCGAGTGGCGGACCCTTCCGGGGACGCAGCGCTGAGCAGCTGGCCGAGGTGACCGTCGAGGCCGCGCTCGCGCATCCGACCTGGAGCATGGGCCCGAAGATCACGGTCGACTCGAGCACGCTGATGAACAAGGGACTCGAGGTGATCGAGGCTCACGAGCTCTACGGCACGCCGTACGACCGCATCGACGTGGTCGTGCACCCGCAGTCGGTGGTGCACTCGATGGTCGAGTTCACCGACGGTTCGACGATCGCCCAGCTCAGCCTGCCCGACATGCGCCTGCCGATCGGATACGCACTCGGCCATCCGGACCGCATCGGCAGCCCGTTCGGGCGCATCGACTGGACGACGCTGTCACGCCTCGATTTCGAGATGCCCGACCGGGCCACGTTCCGCTGCCTCGACCTCGCCTACGACGCCGGCCGGCTCGGCGGAACGTGTCCTGCATGGCTCAGCGCAGCCAACGAAGTGGCGGTTGACGCATTCTTGGCACGGAACTTGCGATGGAATGAGATCCCTGACGTCTGTGTTGACGTACTTGCGATGCATGATGGTGCAACCCCCCACACCGTCGACGACGTGATCGAGGCCGACGCCCAGGCTCGGCGGATCGCTCGTGACCTGCTCTCGAAACGATCGACATGACCGACCAACTCACTCCACCGGACCAGCAGACCGAACGCACCTTCGCGCCTCCGAGCCGCGGCGATCGCGTCAAGAGCGAGATCATGGCCGGCGGCGCCGTGACCGAACTCGACGACGACGAGCTCGCCAACGGTTGGACCGGCTGGCTGGCGATGGCGGGGCTCGCGGCGCTGTTCGTGTGGCTCGCGTTCGTCAACATCTGGATCTTCGTGTTCGTCGTCGGCGTGGTCATCTCGATCTTCCTCCACGAACTCGGCCACTTCGCCACCGCCAAGTGGACCGGCATGAAGGCCACGCAGTTCTTCCTGTTCTTCGGGCCGCGTCTGTGGAGCTTCCGCCGCGGCGAGACCGAATACGGCGTCCGCGCGCTCCCGCTCGGGGCGTTCGTCCGCATCGTCGGCATGAACCGGATGGACGATGTCGATCCCGCCGACGAGGCGCGGTCGTATCGTCAGGCGACGTTCCCACGCCGCCTGCTGGTGATCTCGGCCGGCTCGATCATGCACATCCTGATCGCGATCGTGCTGCTGTTCGGCGTGTACGCGACGCAGGGCGAGATCACCGCCCAGGACGAACCGCGGGTGATCGTCGGCGCCGCGGCGCAGGAGCTGCCCGCGTGGGGCGCCGGCATCCGTGACGGCGACGAGATCGTGTCGGTCGAAGGCGTCGCCGTGACCACGTCGGTCGAGCTCGGCGAGGTGGTTCGCAGCTTCGAGCCGGGCGACACGGTCGATCTCGTGGTGATCCGCGACGGCGAGACAATCGTCATCCCGGTCGGTCTCGGAGCGAACACGTCGGTGCCCGAGGACGATCCGCTGTTCGGCGCGGCCCTGCTCGGCGTCCGCTCGTACAGCCCGCCGCTGTACGAGCAGCACGGCATCGTCGGCTCGGCCGTCAACGCCGTCACCGACATCTTCCCGGTCACGTGGGAGTCGACGAAGGGCATCGTCAAGGTGCTCAACCCGGTGAACCTGGTCGACCAGCTCACCGACACCGAGAACGCCGACCCGACCGCCCGGCCGACCACCATCTACGGCATCGCCACGGTCTCCGACGACGTCGGCGACTCCGGCGGGCTGGCGGGCGTGCTGTACCTGCTGGCGATCCTCAACATCTTCGTCGGCGTGTTCAACATGATGCCGCTGCTCCCGCTCGACGGCGGCCACGCTGCGATCGCCGTGTACGAGCGCATCCAGGAGCGGCGCCGCCACATGACCAGTCGGTACTTCGCCGACGTCGAGCGGCTGATGCCGTTCGCCATGGGGGTCATCGTCGTGCTCGCGATGTTGATGTTCAGCGGGCTGTACCTCGACATCACCGATCCGATCGGATAACACACTCCCCGTGGACGTCTCCAGCGCACTCGTCGCTCGCAAACCGACCCGCCAGATCTCCGTCGGCAACGTCAAGGTCGGCGGCGACGCCCCGATCACGGTGCAGTCGATGACGATCACCAAGACTGCCGACGTCGAAGGCACACTCCAGCAGATCTACGCGCTCGCCGCCGCCGGTGCCGACATCGTGCGCTGCACGTGCAACGAGACCGAGGCGGCCGAAGGGCTCGCCCAGATCGTGCCGCGCTCGCCGGTCCCGATCATCGCCGACATCCACCACCAGTACAAGATGGCCCTCGCCGCGATGGAGGCCGGGGTGCACGGCCTGCGGCTCAACCCGGGCAACATCCGGCGGCCCGAGCACATCAAGGCGGTGGCAGCCGAGGCGAAGGACCGCGGCATCCCGATCCGCATCGGCGTCAACGCCGGCTCGCTCGATCCGTCGCTGTACGAGAAGTACGGCAGCGCCACGCCCGAGGCGATGGTCGAGTCGGCCCAGCAGGAGATCGCCTACTTCGACGAGGTCGGTTTCGAGGCGATCAAGATCTCGGTGAAGGCATCCAGCGTGCCGCTGATGGTCGAGGCATACCGCCAGCTCTCCGAGGTCACCGATCATCCCTTGCATCTCGGTGTCACCGAGGCCGGACCGCCGCCCGGCGGTCTGATCAAGGCGACCGCCGGCATCGCAACGCTGCTGATGGAGGGCATCGGCGACACGATTCGCTATTCGCTCACCGCCGATCCGGTCGAGGAGGCCCGCGCCGGGCGCCAGCTGCTCGAAGCGTTGGGCCTGCGCGAGCGCAAGAACGTCGACCTGATCGCGTGCCCGTCGTGCGGACGCGCCGAGGTCGACGTGATCCAGGTGGCGAATCAGGCCATGGAGGCCTTCGCCGACCGCGAGATCCCGCTGCAGATCGCCGTGATGGGCTGTGTGGTCAACGGACCCGGAGAGGCGCGCGACGCCGACCTCGGCATCGCCGCTGGCAACAAGCGCGGGCACCTGTTCGTCAAGGGCCAGAACGTGGCCGTGGTGCCCGAGGACGAGATGGTCGACCAGCTCGTCGAGTGGGCCGAGTTCATCCAGGAGCACGGCGTCGATGCCGCGCTGGCCCGGGTCGACCTGGTCAAGGCCGCCCGCGAGGCCGAAAAGGATCGGGCCCGTCTCCTCGACGAGCAGGGCGCCGACGCCAACCAAGCCAACGAGAAGATCGTCGAGATCCGCAAGACCACCCGCTGACACGCCACAGCGATGAGTTTCCGTGCGGACAGGTCGCGCGAAGACTCATCGCTCGGAGGGGTGGGGCTCGCGGCGGTCAGGATGTGACGACGACGAAGGTCGGGACGCTGGGAGCCACGGTGGCTCCGGGCGGGAGGTACAGCGTGCGGCCGTCGAGGTCGACGGCGAGTTCGTGGCCCGTGGAGACGTGGGTGCTGCCCGGCTCGACGCGCACCAGGGTGCATCCGGCCTCGGGCAGGCGATAGCGGCCCGAGCGAGTGGCTGCCTTCATGACAGGTTCGGCGAGCGGCCTGGTGTCGAGGATGCGCAGCAACTCGTCGACGTCGACGTGCTTCTCGGTCAGCCCACCGCGCACGACGTTGTCGCTCGCACCCATCAGTTCGATGCCGGCGCCGCTCAGATAGGCGTGCAGGTTCCCGGCGGTGAGGTGAATCGCCTCGCCGGGCTGCAGCGTGACCCGGTTGAGCAACAGCGTCACCACCACGCTCGGGTCGTCGGGATACTCGGCGGCGAGGCGGGTGACGAGCTCGGCCTCGGGACGCTGACTGCGGGCGCAGGCGACCACGGTGGGCCGCGGGTCGATCCGGCCCCGGTACAGCCCCTCGATCACGCCTCCGACACCGTCGGAACGGATCGCAGCGGCGAGTGGCTCGGCTCCGAGCGCCCCCAGCAGGGTGAGCGTCGCAGCGACCGGCCGGATCCCGCACAGCGCGTCGAACCGGGTGAGTGCGCACAGCAGCTCGGGCTTGGCGCGATCGTCGGGGTAAACGCCTCGGGCATGGCCGTCGAGGGCCTGTCCGGTGGTCGGATGCACCTGGAGCGACAGTGGGCGGGTCGCGGCGAGGACCTTGAGCAGGTAGCCGAGTTCTCCGGTCGTCTCGACGAGCGGTCCGCGACCATCGATCGTGGTCGGGCCGTTCGGGTGTGTGCCCAACCACAGCTCGGCCCACGGTTGACCATCGGCGGTGGTGTGCAGGAGCTCCGGGATGAACGTCAGGTCACCCCACGCGTAGTGCTGGACCACACCGGTGATCGGCATCGGCGACTCGGCCATCGATGGTCTCAGAGTCCGAGTTCGGCGGCCCGTGCCAGTACGCCGTTGCGCTCGGCGCCGATCGTGGTGGAGTCGCCGTGGCCGGTGTGGACGACGGTGTGGTCGGGCAGTGCGAGCAGGGTGTCGCGGATCGAACGCAGGATGGTCGGCTCGTCGCTGAAGCTGCGTCCGGTGGCACCCGGACCGCCGCAGAACAGCGTGTCGCCACTGAACACGGCGTCCGAGGCGGCGTCGTGGAAGCTGCAGCAGCCGGGGGAGTGGCCCGGCGTGTGCAGCACGGCGATCTCGTGACCGCCCGCTCGGAGCGCTTCACCCGGGGTGAGCGCCCGATCGGGCGACTCGCCGGGCCACACCACGTCCCACAGCATGCGGTCGGCGTCGTGGAGCAGGATCGGGGCGTCGACGGCGTCGCGCAGCGGCACGGCGGCGTTGATGTGGTCGTTGTGACCGTGGGTCAGCACGATTGCCCGGACACGGCGGCCGTTGACGGCGTCGACGATCGGCCCATGATCGTGGGCCGCGTCGAACACGACGACCTCGCGGTCGTCGCCGACGATCCAGATGTTGTTGGTGACCGCCCACTCGCCGCCGTCGAGCGCGAAGATCCCGTCGGTCGTGACGAGTTCGATCGCCACCTAGAACACCACCACGCTGCGGAGCACCTCGCCGCGTTCCATCTTGTGGAACGCCTTCTCGACACCGTCGAGGCCGATCGTCTCCGACACGAATCCATCGAGGTCGAGCCGGCCCTGCAGGTACAGATCGATCAACATCGGGAAGTCGCGCGACGGCAGGCAGTCGCCGTACCACGACGACTTGAGCGACCCGCCACGGCCGAACACGTCGATGAACGGCAACTCCAGGGTCATCTCGGGGTTCGGCACGCCGACGAGCACCACCGTGCCGGCGAGGTCGCGGGCTTCGAACGCCTGCTTGTACACCTCGGGGTGGCCGATCGCCTCGATGCACACGTCGGCGCCGAAGCCGCCGGTGACCGACCGGATGAACTCGACCGGATCGGTCTCCGTCGAGTTGCAGACGTGGGTGGCGCCGAATCCCTTGGCCCACTCGAGCTTGCGGTCGTCGATGTCGACACCGATGATCGTTGACGCACCGGCGAGCCGTGCCCCGGCAATCGCTGCGTCGCCGACGCCGCCGCAGCCGAACACGGCGACCGACTGGCCACGCGTCACGCCTGCGGTGTTGAGCGCGGCGCCGATCCCGGCCATCACGCCACAGCCGAGCAGGCCGGCAGCGGCGGGTGATGCTGCGGGGTCGACCTTGGTGCACTGGCCTGCGGCGACGAGCGTCTTGTCGCAGAAGGCGCCGATGCCGAGCGCGGGCGACAGTTCGGTGCCGTCGGTCAGGGTCATCTTCTGGGTGGCGTTGTGCGTGTTGAAGCAATACTGCGGCTGACCGCGCCGGCACGCCCGACAGTCGCCGCACACAGCGCGCCAGTTGAGGATCACGTAGTCGCCGGGAGCGACGTCGGTGACGTCGTCGCCGACCGATTCGACGACGCCAGCGGCCTCATGGCCGAGCAGGAACGGGAAGTCGTCGTTGATGCCGCCCTCCCGGTAGTGGAGATCGGTGTGGCAGACACCGCACGCCTGGATCACGACCACCGCCTCGCCCGGACCGGGATCCGGGATCACGATGGTCTCCATCGTCACGGGGGCGCCCTTCGAGCGGGCGATGATGCCTCGAACCTGCTGACTCATGTCTGCGAACGTAGCGCCGTAACGTTTGATGTCTGACACCAAACGTTACGGCGGGTGGAACCATCCCGTCGTGGGAAGCGTCGAATCGGTATGAACCTGCGCATCACTTCTGTCCTGCTCGTCGCCGCGCTGGGCTTCGCCGCGTGTGGCAGTGATTCGTCGTCGCCGGCGGCGGACGATTCGCTGCCGCCGGTTGCCGACGGCTTCCCGCACCCGACCGGCGCCGACGAGGTGGTCGTCCAGTACGCCGAGGTCGGCGGATTCGTGCCGCGCGAGTTCGCGTTCCAACAGACGCCGAGCGTGCTGGTGTCCGGTGACGGTCGCGTGTTCGGACCGGGCGCTCAGATCGAGATCTACCCCGGTCCGCTGCTCCCGGCGGTGCAGGTGCAGCCGATCACCGGGGAGGGCATCCAGGCGATCCTGGCCGCCGCCGACGAGGCCGGCCTGTTCGCCCAGATCGACTACGAGCAGCCGACCAACATCGCCGACGCGTCGACGGCGCAGGTGACGATCAACGCCAAGGGCCAGACGTACGTGCACGAGGCCTACGCGCTCGGGTGGTCGAACCCCGGCGAACCGGGTCAGGAGGCGACGCCGGAACGTCAGGCGCTCGCAGACTTCATCGCCCAGCTCATGGACATGCCGACGCTCGTCGGTGCCGACCAGCTCGGAGAGCAGACCGTCTTCGCCGCCGACGAGTTCGGCGTCGAGGCTCTCGTCGTCGACGACCTGTCGCTCTACGGCACCGACGGCATCGAACCCACGGTCGTCGACTGGCCTGCCGACGCCTCCGTGCGTCTCGCCGATGCCGCAACGTGCACCGTCGTGTCGGCCGACGAGGTCGGCGACGCACTTGCCGCGGCGAACCAACTGACGTTCTTCGCCGACGCCGACGTGACCTACCAGGTCCTCGCCAAGCCGATCCTGCCCGGCACAACTTGCGGCTGATCCGACGTGACGTTTGGTGTCAGACACCAAACGTTACGTGTCAGAAGAGGCGGAGGTCGTCGGGCTTCATGCCACGCAGGGTGTCGTAGTCGACCTCGACCCAGCGGAACCCGCGGGCCTCGGCGAGCACCTTCGCCTGGGGCTTGACCACTTGGGCGACGAACACGCCACGGATCTCACCGAGCGACGAGTCGAGCTGCAGACGTTCGATGTAGCGGGCGAGCTGCTCGACGCCGTCGATCTCGCCGCGGCGTTTCACTTCGACGGCCACCACGGTGTTCGACTCGTCGCGGCACACGAGGTCGATCGGCCCGATCGCCGTCGGATACTCCCGTCGAACAAGCGTGAGGCCATCCTCGATCGCATGCGGGCTGGCGGCCAGCAGCTCCTGGAGGTGCGCCTCGACGCCGTCCTTCTGCAGCCCGGGATCCTCGCCGAGCTCGGCCGACACGTCGCTGAGCACCTCGTGCAGCGTGATCGTCAGCGTCTCCTGCTTCGGGTTGGTGACCACCCAGTGATCGCCGTTGTCGACGAGCGTGTTCGGGGCGTTCATCCAGTTCAGCGGCTTGTAGGCACCGCCGTCGGCATGGATGGCAACACAACCGTCGGCCTTCACCATGATCAGGCGGGTCGCCTCGGGAAGATGGGCGTCGAGTCGACCGGCGTAGTCGACAGAACAGCGGGCGATCACCAGGCGCACGGTCGGCCAGGCTACTCGGAGGGCTACTTGCCGAGCTTCGGGCGCTCGGCTTCGACGTGATCGCGCATGCGCTTCTGGATCAGCTCGCGCCGCTCCTGCAGCTCGCGGTAGGTCACCCGGTTGACGGTCGGCTCGAGGCCCATCGACGCCTTCACGCCGTCGAGGTCGAACTCGACGGCGCTCGGGTCGACACCGAGCTCGCGGCCCAAGCGCTCGCCGTGCTTCTGGGCGAACAGCATCGAGATGTTGGCGACCTCGCCGAGCAGGTCGAGCTCCGGCGCGAGCCGTGCGATCGCTCCGTCGAGGAACACCATGTTCTTCACGTACAGCATCAGCTCCTTGGGGAGCTTCGCGCCGTAGCCGAGCAGCGCCTTGACGACCCGCTGGACTTCCTGGACCATCTCCTCGCCGGTGAGCGTGGTCGGGTCGATCACCTCGTCTTCGAGGCGCAGGTCCTTGATGACCGCTTCGAGGTCGGTGTCCATCGGCAGCGCACCGAGGTCACGGAGCGCAGCCATCTGGCCCCGGACGTCGTTGGTGGTCGCACCGAGCATCAACCGGAGGAACGCATTGCGGCGGGCGCCGGAGAGCCGTCCGACGATGCCGTAGTCGAGCAGCGCCGTGCGTCCGTCGGCGAGCACGAACAGGTTGCCGCCGTGGAGGTCGCCGTGGAAGATCCCCTCGACGATGGCGCCCTCCATGAAGGCGATCATCGCGGTGCGCACGACCTCTTCGGTGTCGATGCCGGCGCCCTGCATGCCGTGCACGTCGTCGAAGTTGAACCCGTACACCCGCTCCATCACCAGCACCCGCTTGGTGACCAGCCGCGGATGGGGCCGCGGCACGATGTACTGGTGCTGGTCGAGGTCGTGCAGCATGGCGGCGACGTCGAGCATGTTCGCCGCTTCCATCCGGAAGTCGAGCTCCTCGACGATCGTCTCGGCGAACAGCTCGACCAGGGCCGGCGGGTTGGCGAGCGCGGCGACCGGGATACGGCCGACCAGGTACGGGGCGAGCCACGACATCACGCGCAGGTCCTTGCGAACCAGGCGGGCAACGGTGGTTCGCTGCACCTTGACCACCACGTTCTCGCCGGTGTGCAGCGTTGCCGCATGCACCTGGGCGATCGATGCCGCTGCGAGCGGGGTCTCGTCGAACCACGAGAACATGTCCTCGAGGCGGGCGCCGAGATCCTGCTCGACGGTGAGTCGCACCTCGTCGAACGGCTCGGCCGGCACCTGGTCGCGGCACTTCTTGAACTCGCTGACGAGTTCAGCCGGGAACAGACCCTCGCCGGAGGAGATGATCTGACCGAGCTTGATGTAGGTCGGGCCGAGGGCCTCGGCCGCGAGGCGGAGTCGGCGCGAGACGTCGGCACGGCTGGCCTCGGGGGTGGAGAACTTCTTGCGCCGCTTCTTGAGCAGCCACGGCGCGATCGCGGTGCCGAGGTGCCCGACGACGGTGAGCACCCGTGAACCCGGCGGGAGCTTGGAGGGCTTGGTGAGTGCCGGTACCTCGGCTTGGGCCTGGCGGCGGAGCCGGGCGGCAAGGTGCGACCAGCGGATGTCGTCGCGATCGAGCTCCCAGGGGGCCTCGTCCGTGAACGATCCCCAGGCGAGGTCCGAAGGGCGGTCGGTGTCCGCTGGCGAGATCGTCACCCCGCCATGATGCCGGATTCTCGGAGATTCGTCGCCGCGAGCAGGTCGATCATGTCGAGCTGCACCACGGAATGGCAACATCGCGTCATGACTGTACGACCCTTCCGCGTCCTCGGCCTCCAACAGATCGCCATCGGCGGTCTCGACAAGGGGGCGCTCACCGGTCTGTGGACCGGACTGCTCGGCGTCGAAAAGGTGGGCGACTACGTGAGTGAGAGCGAGAACGTCGACGAGGACATCCTGCGGCTCGGCGACGGCCCGCACGCCGTCGAGATCGACCTGATGCAGCCGCTCGATCCGGAACGATCACCCAAGGTGCACGTGCCGACGCTCAACCACGTCGGGGTGTGGATCGACGATCTGGCGGCGTGCGTCGACTGGCTGACCGAGCAGGGGGTGCGCTTCACGCCGGGCGGGATCCGCAAGGGTGCGGCCGGGCACGACGTGTGCTTCATCCACCCGAAAGGCAACGACGACACTCCTCGCAGCGGCGAAGGCGTGTTGATCGAACTCGTACAGGCGCCGCCCGACGTGATCGCCGCGCTGGGCTGATGGGCGACTTGGGGGGCACGGGACCGCTCGCGGGGGTGCGGGTGGTCGAGCTCGGGGTGTGGGTGGCCGGTCCGGCGGCCGGCGGGATCATGGCCGACTGGGGCGCCGACGTGATCAAGGTGGAACCGGCTGGGGGTGACCCGCAGCGGGCGGTGTTCGGATCGGTCGGTCTCGACGGGTCGATGCCGGTGCCGCCGTTCGAGGTCGACAACCGTGGCAAGCGCTCGATGGTGCTCGACCTGCGCGACTTCGACGACCACGCGGTGTTCGATCGCCTGTTGTCGACCGCCGACGTGCTGGTGACCAACATGCGGCCCGGGGCGCTCGAGCGGCTGGAGCTCGGCCCGGACCGGGTGTGTGCCCGTCACCCGCGCCTCGTGTACGGGGCGATCTCCGGCTACGGCCTCGAGGGCGAGGATCGCGATCGCGCCGGGTACGACATCGGTGCATTCTGGGCACGATCGGGCCTTGCGCACACGATGGTGCCGCCGGGGGAGATGCCGCCTGGTCTGCGGTCTGGCATGGGCGACCACCAGACCGGGATGACGCTCGCCGCCGGGGTGATGGCGAAGCTGTTCGAGCGCGAACGGACCGGCCGGGGCGGTCTCGTGTCGACCAGCCTGTTGCGGACCGGGATGTACTCGATCGCCTGGGACTTCGGGATCCAGCTGCGGTTCGATCGCCGGGAGTCCACCAAGCCACGCGATCGCAGCCGCGCTCCGCTGATCAACAGCTACCGCTCCGGGGACGATCGCGTGTTCTGGCTGATCTGCCTCGAAGCCGATCGTCACTGGCCACAGGTGCTCGCCGCGATCGACCGGCCGGACCTTGCCGACGATCCGCGGTTCGCCGACGCGACGGCCCGCATGACGCACTCGCAGGACCTGATCTCCGAGTTCGACCGCGTCTTCGCTGCACGACCGCTGTCGGAGTGGGCCGACCGCTTCGACGAGCACGACGTGTGGTGGGCGCCGGTGCAGTCGATCGTCGACGTCATCGCCGACCCCCAGGCACAGCCGGGCTTCGTCGACATGACTCCACGAGAGGGCGACGAACCGTTCCGTGCGGTTGCCACCCCGGTCGATTTCGACGGCCACACGATGGCCCTGGGGCAGGTGCCGAGGATCGGCGAACACACCGCCGAGATCCTCGACGAGCTCCGCAACCTCGACTGACCCCACCCAAACTCGGTTGCGATGAGTGAAGTGGCGCTATCGGGGCGGTTGGCTCATCGGTGGGGCGGTTGGTCGGGTTGCGATGAGTGAAGTGGCGCTATTGGGGCGGTTGGCTCATCGGTGGGGCGGTTGGTCGGGTTGCGATGAGTGAAGTGGCGCCATTGGGGCGGTTGGCTCATCGGTGGGGCGGGTACCCCGGGGATCAGAAGTTGGGTGGGCGCTTCTCGATGAGGGCGGCGACACCTTCGCGGTACTCGGCAGTGCCCATCGCGTCGTCGAGCAGGCGCAGCGAGTCGGCGACCGAGGCGGCGGGATCGTGGCGCAGGAGGTCATCGGCGATCTGGCGCTTGGTCACGGTGACGGCGTTCGGGCCGACCGTGTCGGCGAGGCGTCGGGCGTAGACGAGCGCCGCGTCGAGCGTTGCCGGTCCGTCGGCTTCGACGCCGTTCCAGAGACCCCAGTCGGCGGTCTCGTCGCCGGTGACCACGCGGCCCGAGAGGAGGAGGTCGTTGGCGCGAGTGATGCCGACGAGGCGTGGCAGCATCCAGCTCGCGCCGTACTCCGCAGGCAGGCCGAGTTTCGGCGCGGCGGTGGTGAGCTTCGCGGTGGCCGACACGAACCTGAGGTCGCAGAACAGCGCGAGCGACAGCCCGACACCGGCGCACGCGCCGTTGACGGCGGCAATGATCGGGAGGCGATAGCCGAGCTGCCACGCCATGTCGGCGTCGAGGCGGTCGCCGCCACCGGGTCGGGCCGGCTCGGCGGGCAGGCCGCTGTCGTAGCCGCCGCGCTCGCCGTGGTCGGAGAGGGCCGTGGAGTCGCCGCCGACGCAGAACGCCGGGGGAGTGCCGGTGACCACCACCGCGCGCACGTCGTCGCGATGCTCGAGGTCGGCCATGACCTGGCGGTACTCGGAGTGCATCGTGCCCGTCCAGGCGTTGTGGCGGTGCGGGCGGTGGAGCCAGACCGTGGCCACCCGATCGGCGACCTCCCAGCGGATCGCCGTGAGCTCGCCGCTTGCGGTCGACGGCGCGTCGTGGCTCACCCCCACATCGCCTTCAGTACGGCCTCGGCCAGCTCCGGTCGGCACACGATGAAGTCCGGAAGCCACGGGTCGCGGGCGTTGTAGACGATCGGCGAGCCGTCGAGACGGCTGACATGGAATCCCGACGCCAGAGCCACACCGGCGGGCGCTGCGGAATCCCATTGGTACATGCCGCCGTCGTGCACGTAGATGTCGGTCTCGCCCATCACGACCGACATCGCCTTGGCACCGGCCGAGCCGAGCCGCACCGCGTCGCAGTCGAGTCCTTCGACGACGAGCACGGCGGCGTACGGCGCGCGGGTTCGGGAGGTCACGAGGATCGGCCGCTCTCGTTCGAACGGTGGCATCGGGGTGGGGTCGTCCGTCGTGAAGATCCGCCCGACCGCCGGGAGGCTGACGGCGGCAGCGCCGAAGCGGTCGCCGGTCCACAGTGCGATGTGGACCGCCCAGTCGATGCGCCCCGGTTCGCCGAACTCACGCGTGCCATCGAGCGGGTCGACGATCCACACCCGGTTGGCACCGAAGCGGCGTGGATCCTCGCGTCCCTCCTCCGACAGCACGGCGTCGTGTGGGCGATGCGTGGCGAACTCCTGCGCGAGGAACCGCTGCGCAACGGCATCGCCGGCGTCCTTCACATCCCAGGTCGAGGCGCCCTCGGCGAACATCTTCTCGCGGAGCTCCAGCAGCAGATGCCCGGCCTGCGTCGCCAAGCGAGTGGCGAGCTGACCGTCGGTCTCCGTGGAGGGCATCGAGCCAGTCTGCCAGCAATGGGACAACACGGGTCTGACCCGTGTTGTCCCATGCCCGTCAGGCGAGCTTCTTGTACTTGATGCGGTGGGGCTGGTCGGCGCCGGCGCCGAGTTCCTTCTTGCGGCGCTCCTCGTACTCGGAGAAGTTGCCCTCGAACCAGCGGACCTGGCTCTCGCCCTCGAATGCCAGCACGTGGGTGGCGATGCGGTCGAGGAACCAGCGGTCGTGCGAGATGATCACCGCGCAGCCAGGGAACGACTCGAGGCCGGCCTCCAACGCCCGCAGCGTGTCCATGTCGAGATCGTTGGTCGGCTCGTCGAGCAACAGCACGTTGCCGCCGGACTTCAGCAACTTCGCGAGGTGCACCCGGTTGCGCTCGCCGCCGGAGAGGTCGCCGACGCGCTTGCCGTGATCGGTGCCCTTGAAGTTGAAGCTCGACACGTACGCGCGGCCGTGGATCTCGCGACCGCCGACGTCGAGCACCTCGGCGCCGCCGGTGATCTCCTCGTAGACGGTGGCGTCGGGATCGAGGTCGTCGCGATCCTGGTCGACGTACGACAGGTCGACGGTGTCACCGATCTTGATCGATCCCGAGTCGGGCTGCTCGCGACCGGCGAGCATCTTGAACAGCGTCGACTTGCCGGCGCCATTGGGGCCGATGATGCCGACGATGCCCGCTGGGGGCAGGGTGAACGACAGGTCCTCGATCAGCAGGCGGTCGCCGAAGCCCTTGCTGAGGTGCTCGACCTCGATCACCTGATCGCCGAGGCGGCGACCCGACGGGATCATGATCTCCAACGCCGACTGGCCGGGCGCCTGTGCCTTGTTCTCGTTGTAGAGCTTCTCGTAGGCGGCGAGGCGGGCCTTGCCCTTGGCCTGGCGGGCCTTCTGACCCATCCGGACCCATTCGAGTTCCCGGGCGAGCGTGCGCTTGCGCGCCTCGTTGCTGCGCTCCTCGCGTTCGAGGCGTTCCTGCTTCTGCTCCAGCCAGCTCGAGTAGTTGCCCTCGAACGGGATGCCCTTGCCGGCGTGCAGCTCGAGGATCCACTTCGCCACGTTGTCGAGGAAGTAGCGGTCGTGCGTGATCGCCACGACGGTGCCGGCGTAGTCGGCGAGGAAGCGCTCGAGCCAGTCGACCGACTCGGCGTCGAGGTGGTTGGTCGGCTCGTCGAGCAGCAGCAGGTCGGGGCGCGACAGCAGCAGGCGACACAGCGCGACACGCCGGCGTTCACCGCCGGACAGGACGGTGACGTCGGCGTCGTCGGGCGGGCAGCGCAGCGCGTCCATGGCGATCTCGACGTTGCGCTCGAGGCTCCAGGCGTCGGTGGCGGCGATCTTGTCCTCGAGTTGTGCCTGCTCCTTGCCGATCTTGTCGTAGTCGGCGTCGGGGTCGGCCCACATCGCCATCACCTCGTTGTAGCGATCGATGATGCCCTGGACCTCCGCGACGCCGTCCATCACGTTGCCCTTGACGTCCTTGGCCGGGTCGAGCTGTGGTTCCTGGGCGAGGTAGCCGACGGTGAAGCCGGCGGTGAGGCGGGCCTCGCCGGAGTAGCCGTCGTCGAGTCCGGCCATGATCTTCAGCAGCGACGACTTGCCGGCGCCGTTCGAGCCGAGCACACCGATCTTGGCGCCCGGATAGAACGACAGCGAGATGTTCTCGAGCACCGTCTTGTCGGGCGGGTAGTGACGGGCGAGCTTGTAGGCCTGGTAGATGAATTCGTGCGCCATGGTGCATCCGAGGCTACGGGCGGGACCGGCGCGCAGCCACAGTTCAAGAAGGTCCGCCGGGATCCCGATACCCACTGTGGTCGACACCGTGTCGACGACTGGGCGGAGCAGCGTGGCGGCAGTACGACATGAACTCGAGACGGTTCGGATCGGAGCGCGTCGAGCGCGCTTCGCGCATGGCGACATGGCAGGTTCCTGATCGCCTCGCGCTGACGGTCGCCGCTCTCGGCGCGATGTCGGCCACGGTCGTCGTCGTCTTCGCTGTCATTCGAGCGGACATGCACAGCGATCCGCCGGACGCCGACTGGCCGGTCGTGGCATTCCTGGCCCTCGGGTTGCTCGTCGGCGAGACGAGCCGTCGATGTTGGATTCGGTCCGGCCCCAACACCTACGTCACCCCCATCTCGCTCTTCGCCTTCGCCCTCCTGCTGGTCGGCTCGCCGACCGTTGCATTGTGGGCGTCGATGGTGGGGACGGTTGTCCACGCACTCGTCGTGCATGCCACCCCGGATTCGGCGTTGGTGCGGTTGTCGAAGGTCGCGCTGACCGTGGGGCTTGCGTCATCGGTGACGCTGTGGCTCGACGCGACCTGGTCGATGGACAACGTCGCTGGGGTCTCCTGGCGCTGGGTGGTCGGCGCAATGATGATCGGAGCGACGATTCTCCTCGTCGACGGCATCGTCACGGCGATCGACGGAGCTGCACGCTCACGAGTCGCGCTGGCGACTGGCTTGGTGCATGGCTTCGGTTCGTGGGTGACCGCCGAGGGTGCACTGCTGTCACTGGCGCCGATCTGGATCGTCGGCGTCGAGTTCAGCCGAGCGCTCGCTCCGCTGCTTGCGATCACCACGGTCCTCGTCTTTCAGTCCACGAGACAGGCGTTCGAGCGCTCGTACGAGGCGCGTCACGATGCGCTGACGGGCCTGGCGAACCGTACGGCCTTCGACGAGCGCGTGGACATGGTCGTCGGTGGTGCCGGGGGATCGACCTCGGCGATGGTGATGCTGATCGACATCGATCGGTTCAAGGAGATCAACGACGAACTGGGACATGACGTCGGCGACGCAGTGCTCTCGGCGTTCGCACGGCGACTCGCCGACTGCTTGCCACCGACGGCGGTGGCCTCCAGATTGGCCGGGGACGAGTTCGCGGTGCTCCAACCCCTGCGAATGAGTGCCAAGGGCAGTGTCGAGGTCGAGAGCCTGGTCAGTGCACTGAGTGCCGAGCTCGCGCAGCCGCTCTGGGTTCGCGGTTTCCCGATCCGCGTCGACGTGAGCGTCGGAGTGGCGGTTGCTCCGCGGCATGGTCGGTCGGCGTTGGATCTGCTGAGCGCGGCAGACATTGCGATGTATCGTGCGAAGCGGCTCGCCACGAAGGTCGAGCGCTACGACGATTGCGTGAGCGTCGAGCGACGCGGCCATGTCGATCTGTTGAGCGACATCGAGGGTGCCCTGGCCGAGGATCAGTTCAGCGTGTGCTACCAGCCGCAGGTGCGCATGGACACGGGCGCAGCCGACACGGTCGAGGCGCTCATTCGCTGGGACCATCCCGTGTACGGCAGGATCCAGCCGAACGACTTCATCGCACTCGTCGAGCAGACCGAGCTGATCGGTCGCGTCACGGAAATGGTGCTGCGGACCTCGGCGCAGGGCATGCGGATGTCCGGAATCGAGGACGTGAAGCTGGCCGTGAACGTGTCGCGGCGGAGCCTGCAGGATCGAAGCTTCGCAGCGCTCGTCCTCGGGGTGCTCACCGACGTCGGTTTCCCGCCCTCGCGCCTGGAGGTCGAGGTGACGGAGCGGGCGCTGGGAGCCAACCCGGAGCGCTCGTGGTACACGATCGATCGGCTCCGTGAGGCCGGCGTCTCGATCGCCATCGACGATTTCGGGACCGGATACTCATCGTTCGAGACGCTGCGGCAACTGCCGGTCGACCGCGTGAAGGTCGATGCGGTGTTCGTCGGCGGGCTGCTCTCCAACCGGGCCGATCGGGTGATCGTCGAGAGCGTCGTCGATCTCGCGCACCGTCTGGGCTTCGAGGTCGTGGCCGAAGGGCTCGAGACGCGTGACACCTGGAACGCCCTCGCAGCATTGGGCTGCGACTACGCACAGGGATTCGGAATTGCGCATCCGATGCCGCTGGTCGACCTGCGGGCATGGCTCACGAGACGGCCTGCGGCGCTGGCAGATCCGCCTCCGGCTGCCATGCGTGGTCCGTTGCCGGCCCCTCGTCTGGCGCCACTCCCTCCGGCCTGAGCCTCCCGCCGGAGCCGATCTGCAACTCGGAGGTCGCGTTGCGCCTGGCGCGATGTCGGCTCCGAAATTCGGGGGTGGGAGTCAGTGGCGCTTCACGCCGCCGTACTTCATGCGGGTGTCGCTCATCGCTGCGGCCCGGGCCTCGTCGTTGCGAATCGACGCGTCGACCACCTCGCCGACGAACAGCGTGTGCGTGCCGAGGTCGAGCGTGTGGCGCACCACGCAGTCCATCCACGCAATGGCCTCGTCGAAGACCGGGGCGCCGGTGGTCGCGGTCGTGACCGAGCGGCCGTTCAGGGTGTCGCCGTCGTCGACGGCGGGCTTGGAGAACTTGACGAACACCCGAGTCTCCTCGCTGTCCCACAGGTTGACGGTGAATGCGCCGCTCTCCGAGATCAGTCGGTGGGTGACAGCGGAGTTGTCGACGCCGATGCCGACGAGTATGGGTTCCATCGAGAGTTGGGTGATCCAGCTGGTCGTCATTCCGTTGCGTTCGCCGTCGTGCGCCGAACCGACGAGTGCGAGTGCGTTGGGGATCTTCCAGGTGATCCGGTTGATCAGTTCGTCGTCGAGAGCCATGGTTCCAGGGTAGGAGCGCCGGGTAGTTTCGGCCCCGTGGCCGACTCGTCGCTCCCCGAACCCGTGCGCGACGCGCTCGCGTCGTGGCTCACGTCGCACGACGAGGTGGCGCCGCACACGATCGAAGGTCTCTACGTCGTCGGATCGGCGGCGCTCGACGACTGGACTCCGTACAGTGACATCGACGTCGTTGCCGTCGTCGCCGACGCGTCGGACCCCGACCTGTTCGGCGAACTCGCCGCTGCTCAGGATCTGGTTCGCGAGCGGGTGGAGATCTCGATCGACGGCCCGTACGTCGCGTGGGGCGACCTCGTCGTGCCCCCGGTGGCCGTGTATCGGCCGTGGGTGCTCGACGGCGAGTATCACGTCGACGGCGAGTCGTTCGAGATCAACCCGGTGACCTGGTACACCCTCGCGACGCACGGCATTGCGGTGCGTGGCGAGCGCGGTGAACGACTCGGCGTGTACGTCGACCTTGCCGATCGTCGATCGTGGGTCGCAGAGAACCTGGACACCTACTGGCGGGGTGTCGCCGATTCGCTCGCCGCTGGTGTGGCCGATTCCGATGAGCCCGAGTGGGGCGGGGAGATCCTCGAGTGGGTTGCCCTCGGTGTGGCCCGCATGCTCTACACGTTCGAGACAGGCGAGGTCGCCTCGAAGTCGGGAGCCGGCCGCTGGGCCGCCGAGCGGATTCCCGGACACCAGGCACTCTTCGAACAGGCGGTCGACGTTCGCTCCACGCGTGACGCGGTGGCGCGCAGCGAGCTCCTCGAGTGCGCCGACGTCGCCCGCGAGATCGTCGCCGCGGTCACCGGCCGCTGATCGAGCCCCGGAGTCCACGCCCGAGCGATGAGCGAACCGCCCGGATGGCGTCGTTTGGCTCATCGCTCGAGCCGTGTGGGTGGCGGACTCAGCCGTTCAGCCGGGCGACGACCTCGGCGAACTCGCGCACGGTGTCGTCGATGATCTTCGACACGGACTCGATCGACTCGATACGTCCCGCCACCTGACCCGACAGCGCGATCGCGGCGTTCATGTCGCCGCCGAAGTACAGGTCGATCGCGTTGCCGAAGTCGCCGAACACGTTGTGCTCGGCGTTCACCAGTGCCTCGGTGCGATCGGTGCGCAGCGCACGGAGCGCGGGGGAGTGACGCTGGTTGAGGAACAGCGTGTCGGTCTCGGCGGCGTCGATGATCGCCTGCTTCCAGTTGTGATGCACCGGCGACTCCGCGGCCGACACCATCCGCGTTCCCATCTGGACACCTTCGGCGCCGAGCGCGAACGCCGCCGCCATCGTGGCGCCATCGGTGATGCCCCCTGCAGCGATGATCGGCACGTCGACCTTCGAGCGCACGAGTGGGAGCAGCACCATCGTCGACACCGGTGTCGGGCTCTTGAACCCACCGCCCTCGCCCCCTTCGACCACGAGGCCGTCGACACCGGCATCCACCGCCTTCAGCGCGGCAGCCAGGGTCGGCACGACGTGGTAGACGGTGAGTCCCGCCTCCTTCAGCACGCCGGTGTACTTCGTGGGCGAGCCGGCCGACGTGGTCACGAACTTGACGCCCTGGTCGATCACGAACTCGGCAATCGCCGGATCGCGCACGAACGCCTGCGCGATGTTGACGCCGAAGGGCCGGTCGGTCAGATCGCGCATCTTGCGGATCTCGTCCTTGACCGCGTCGAGTTCGCCCGACGATGTCTCGATGATCCCGCAGGCGCCGGCCTGCGAGACGGCGGAGGCGAGCTGCGATCGTGCGATCCACCCCATCGGCGCCTGGACGATCGGGATGTCGACACCGAGATCGCGGCTGACCCGGTTGTCGAAGGCGGCAGGAAGATTCAGCGTCATGGCGACATCTTCGCGGCTCGGCATGCTCCGGGCCTGCCTCGGAGCGGGGCTCAGTCGTCGTCGGTGCTGCGGCCGGTGAAGTCGTCCATCGTGTGGTACACGCCGATGATCCGATCGGCGATGAAGTCGCGGACGTCGATGGGAAGCACGCCCTTGAGCACCTCGCTGAGCATGACCGTCTTCGGGAGGACGACGAACGATCGACCGGCGAGCATCGCGTCCCACGCCGCCTCGACCACGTCGTCCGGATCGAGGATCGGCAACAGCGGCGCCGACGAGGCGCCGTCGAACATGCCCGTTCGTACGTAGTACGGGCACACCGTCGTCACCTTGACGTGGTCGAAGCCGGCCTGCTTGAGCTCGAGGCGGACCGAATCCGACCAGCCGATCACCGCCCACTTCGATGCGGCGTAGACCGCCATCCGCGGATTGGGGGTGAACCCTGCAGCGGACGCCAGATTGACCAACCGGCACTCGGTCGTGGCCTCGATCATCGCCGGGAGGAAGGCGTGTGCGACGTACATCGGGGCGAGTGTGTTGACGTCGATCGTGAACTTGGTGTCGCGCTCGAGGTCGGTCTCCCAGAAGTAGTGGTTCCCCCGAACGACGCCCGCGTTGTTGATCAGGATGTCGATCCGGCCCACGTCGTCGAGCACCGCGGCGGCGGTGTTCGCGACCTCGTCGGCGTCGCCGAGGTCGACGACGTAGCCGATCACCTCGGACGGGCTGTCGGCCAGTTCGTCGAGTGTGTCGTTCAATGCGTCCTCGTCGACGTCGAGCAGCACGACGGCCGATGCCTGCTCGGCGACCGCCCGCTCGGCGAAGAGCCGGCCCATGCCCCGGGCCGCACCGGTCACCAGCACGTTTCGACCCTCGACGGACTTCATCGGGCGTCCGCTCCGTCGGTGTCACCGGCCGAGGCCCGGGCGGCGAGCGCGGCCGAGCGCACCCGGTCGAAGTCCTCGTCGGTGTAGGGCCCGTTCACCCCGGAGATCGTCGCCAGTTGCATCCCGTGCTTCAACCCGAGTCGGTAGATCTCCTTGACCTTCGGCCAGCTGATGTTGCGTCCCACGGTGAAGTTCTCGTAGCGACCCTCGAGGGCGAGCACGATCGTCTCCGCAAGGCACGCGTACACGGTGCGGTCCGGGAGCCCGATGTTCTTCATCCGGGCCTCGCCGGGCAGCTCGACCTCTCCCGATTCGATCACGAGCACGTCCGGGCGCTTTGCCACGTCCTCGGCCGACATGTCGAGCGGGCGGGCGACGTCGGTGATCACGCAACCAGGCTTCACGTTCATGATGTCGAGCACCTTGTGTCCGGCGGCCGACGTCGCCGTCACGATCAGGTCCATGTCGGCGATCGCTCCGGACGGGTCGGTGGCGACGTGCACGGTTGCGCGAGGGTCATCGCGCTCGATGTCGCGCTTGAGTTGCAGCAGCTTCGCGGTCTCTGGTGACACCAGCCAGAGCTCGTCGGCGGCGAGCGCGAGGAGCCGGGCACACGCGGATCCGATCGCTCCGGAGGCGCCGACGACCATGGCCTTTCCGTGCATCACGCCGTCGTCGTCGACGTCGGCGATCCCGAGCCGGCGCAACGCCTCGCTCGCAGCCCAGAGTGCGCCGGACGCGCTGTAACTGTTGCCGGTCGTCACCGGGAGCGAGGCCTGCTTGGCGACCGTGACCCCGGCGTCGCCGACGACCTTGGTGAACGCACCCAGCCCCATGATCTGTGCGCCGAGGTTCCGGGCGAGGTCCGCCGCGGCGAGAAGGCGCGAGTAGGTGAACTCGGGCGGGTGGGCGAGCATCTCCTTCGGCGTTCCGCCCACGGTGATCAGCCATCCCTCGGCCTCGTCGCCGGTGTCGGAGACGATCCCGGTGACGTGGCTGTACACGAACGGCGGGATGTACGCCATCGTCTTCTCGACGACCTGGCTCATCCCCGGGATGCTGGTGACCAGTCCGAGCGGCTCGACGTTCTTGAAGTATTCCGTCGACAGCGGGTGGATCACGAACGCGAAGCGGCTCTTGCGGCGGCGCCCGCGAGGCCAGATCAGCCGGGCTTCGAGTTCTGCGTCCTGGATGAACCGGGCGAGGCGGTCGGTCGTGAGTCCGGCGCCGTCGGGGAGTGTCGCTGCGACCATCGCCTCGTACATCGCAGGGACCACCATGAACTCGAACGGCTGCGGGGTGACGTCGACGACGAGGTCGGCGCCGAGTTCGGCGAGTGTCGCCAGGCGCTCGTCGTCGACTGTGCTGGTGATCACCGCCTTGCCGGCGAGGTCGGGCAGGCCGAACCGCATCAGTTCCGAGAACGAGCCGATGATGACGTCGGCGTCCACGGCGGCTCGGTGTGCCAGCTTGCCGGTCGCCCAGCCGACCGGGCCAGCGACCTGGTCCTTGACGAGTGAGGGGACCCTGCGCCAGGCAGACTCGCCGATCCGGGCGGTCGTCGCTGTGACGGGGTTCGTCTTCACCTGGCCCGGCAGTGAGATGTCGTGGCCCGTTTCGAACACGATGTTGTCGGTGAACTCGCGGAGCACCGTCACCGTTCGCTCACGGGTGGTGTCGCCGACGACGACCACGCGCGCATTTGCGAAGTAGCCCGGCAGTTCGGCTTCGATGCGCCGGATCGCCCACTCCTGGAAGATGTCGGTGAGGAGCGAGCCGTCGCACACGGGAATGCCGGACGTCGAGCCGGTGATCCGTTGCAGGTCGTTTTCGACGCCGTCGTGGCGCCCGGCCGCGTGCGCCTCTCGGCTCCCGCTGACGGCGATGGCATCGGCGTGTTGCGACCAGTGGCGCACCAGGTCGTCGACCGACCCCGCCGTCGGCCCGGTCCCGACGCGGATCAAGCGGAAAAGATGCCCGGCAACCGAGACGCGCTGGTCGTAGTCCCACTCCTCGCCCTGGAACGTGACGTTGACGACGGTCGTGTGTTTGCGGGGCCCCATGAAGTCGCTCAACCCTAGCTCACGAGGCAGCGGCACCAGCCAGGTGACGGGGGGGCGCCTCAGTCGGCGGCGAGCGGGAAGCGCGGATCGCCGTCGAGTGCGCCCCCGACGACGAGGCCGTGGGGTTCGTACGGCGGCGACACGGTCCACGGTCGCTCGGCGAACCGCATGTCGTCGCCGAGCCAGCGCAGGCTGACCGCTCGACGACGAGTGTCCAGTTGATTGCCCGGCGCGCCGTGCAGTGTCCGGTAGTGGAAGGCCACCACGTCGCCCGGCTCGACGTCCCACCCGACGATCGTCCGTCCCTCGAGCAGTTCGTCATCGGGCGGGAGCAGTTCGAAGCGCTCATCGGCGTCGCCGTAGGGCACCTGGTCGACGAACCGGCGCGGGACGAACCGCCGTCCCCACCGGTGTGAGCCGGCGATGAACGCCAAGCCCGACGAAGCGGGCACCGGATCGAGGGCGATCCACATGCTGACGTTCTGCATCCCGTCGACGCAGTAGTAGGGATCGTCGTGGTGCCACGGCGTCGGCTCGACCGCCCCTGGTTCCTTGACGAGCACATGCTCGTGGAAGAACCTCACCGTCGACGACTGCATCAGTTCGCCGGCCACCTCGGCGAGGCCGCTCTCGAACGCGACTCGCCGGTACACCTCGACGTCCGGCCAGGTGACGTAGTCGCTCCAGAAGCCGACCGCCTCGTCGGGGCTGGTGTACCAGTGCGCCCAGCGGCTCGGGTGGCGCCGGTTGTGTTCGACGCCATCGGCGAGCAGGTCGAGCCACCGCCGATCGACGGCAACCCGCAGCACGACGGCACCGTCGCGGGCGTACTGCTCGATCGTCGACGCATCCATCACCTCAGCCTTCCAGGCTCCGGCCAGGTTCAGCCAGTTCGCGCTCGGGTACCGTCGGAGCATGCTTCCCGCCGCACCGTTCGGGTCCACCGGTCACCAGTCCACGCGGACGATCTTCGGTGCCGCCGCGCTCGGGGGCATGAGCCAAGAACGAGCGGATGCCACGCTCGAGCATGTTCGCGAGTGGGGGATCAACCACATCGACACCGCCGCGTCCTACGGCGCGTCGGAGGAGCGTCTGCGGCCGTGGCTCGCCGAGCACCGCCACGACGTGTTCCTCGCGACGAAGACCGGCGAGCGCACCGGGGCAGATGCACGCGCCGAACTCGAACGATCGCTCGAGCGGATGGCCGTCGACCACGTCGACCTGGTCCAGCTGCACAACCTGGTCGAGGACGACGAGTGGGAGACCGCGTTCGCTCCGGGCGGCGCAGTCGAGGCCCTCGCTGCGGCTCGCGACGAGGGGTTGGTGTCGCACATCGGCGTCACCGGTCACGGCATCCGCATCGCCGGGATGCACCGCCGGAGCCTGGAGCAGTTCGACTTCGCATCGGTGCTGCTGCCGTTCAACTTCGTGCTGTTGGAGAACCCTGCCTACCGCCACGACGTCGAGGAGTTACTCGCGACGTGCGCCGAGCGCGGCGTCGCAGTGCAGACGATCAAGTCGATCGCCCGCGGGCGGTGGACCGACAACGACCGCCCGCACTTCTCCTGGTACGAGCCGCTCACCGATCCCGAACCGATCGCGCGGGCGGTCCGCTACGTCCTGGCGCGTCCCCAGCTGTTCCTGAACACGACCAGCGACGCCCGCCTGTTGCCGTCCGTCATCGAGGCGGCGAGCGGCGATCTGAATTCGCCGACCGACGACGAGTTGGGAATCGACGTCGTCGAGCAGGGGATCACCCCGCTGTTCGACGGCGCCGAACTCGAACGGATCTGACACGCCCCGAGCAGGTCTGCACCGTCACATCAGGTCCGGCACGGCGTGCCGGGCCGGACAGCTCGGGTCAGAGCGAGTCCGACACCGTCTGGCGGTTGGCGGCGATGCGGACCGGGCCGCGGCGTTCGGTCACGTCGGCGTACTCGGCGACGATCGCCTTGATGTCGGCGCCTTCCATCTCGTCGGTCGCGCACAGTCCGTCGGCGATCCGCAGCAGCGCGTCGCGGTACTTGGACGTCATGAACGCCGCCCGCTCGGCACCCTCGGTCATCAGCGCCTCGGCGGCGTCGCGGCTGGCATCGTCGGAGATCACCTTCGACACGAGGTTCCCGGCACCCGGAATCGCCGCAGCGTCGAGGCTGAGGAGCCCGGGCCCGTTGCCGAGCTGGCCGACGAGCTGTGAGGCGATGGTGGTCGCGACCGCCAGGTCCGACGAGATCCCGCTCGACGCCTCGCCGTACTCCTGGAGTTCGGCCGCGCGGCCGGCCAGCGCAACGCAGATCAGGTCGCGTGCATCGGTCGGGGTCTTGAGGAACCGCTCCTCCACGTCGCCGTGTGCGACGAGACCGAGCGCAGCCGAGCGGCGCAGGATCGACGCCATCTTGACGTCGCGGCGGGTGAGCACGGCGGTCAGCGCGTGGCCGGCCTCGTGGATCGCGATGCGCCGACGTTCGTCGGGGTGGTAGCCCATCTCGTGGGCGACGCCGACCTCGGTGACGAGCTGGGCCTGCAGGACGTCGGTGACGTTCATCGACGTCCGTCCGTAGCGCAGTGCAATGATCAGCGCTTCGTCGAGGAGCTTCTCGATCTTGACGGGCGTGTACCCGGCCGACAGGTCTGCGATCAGGCTTGCGGTGACTGCTTCCTCGTGGTTCTTCTTCGCGAGGTAGTACTCGGCGATCTCCAGACGGTCGGCCCGCGGCGGCAGGTTGAACCCGATCACCCGGTCGAAGCGGCCCGGACGCAGCAGTGCCGGGTCGAGGTCGGCGGCACGGTTCGTCGAGGCGACGATCAGGATGTTTGCCTCGGTGCGCGTCGGGCGAGGACGGCGCCGATCGGAGGGCAGGAACCCGTTCATCCAGTCGATGAAGCTCGCTTTGAACTTCTGACGGCCGGTCGGCAGGTCGAAGCTCTGCATCTGCACGAGCAGTTCGTTGACGACGCCGACGATGCCTTCGCGCATCGATCCGGAGTTCATGCCGGAGCGGGCGCCGCCGATGGCGTCGAACTCCTCGATGTAGCCGATCGCTCCGCCTTCGTCCCGGGCGGCCTTGCGCAGCGCCTTGAAGAAGGAGCGAATCTTCTTGTTCGTCTGGCCGTAGTACATCGACTGGAATTCGCTCGCCGACACGAACAGGAACGGCACGCCGGCTTCGGCGGCCATCGCCTTCGCAAGGTACGTCTTGCCGGTGCCCGGGGGACCCTCGAACAGGACGCCACGGCGGGCGTTGCCGCCCATCTCGCGTTGGAAGGTCTCGGACGCGAGAAACAGGTTCATCGAGTCGATCGCCTCACGCTTGGTCTGGTCGGCGCCGACCACGTCGTCGAGGCGGATGTTGGAGTCCGACGCCCGCAGCAGTGTGTGCGGCGAGCGGCCGGCGGTGAGGAACGGGATGAAGATCACCGTGCCGAGGATCACGATCAAGCCGAGGGCGATGATGATCTCGGGGTTACCCATCAGCCAGCCTGGAATGCCGAGCCGGATCGGGTTGTCGTTGACGAGACGCCACAGTAGGTAGGCGAACACCAACCCGAGGATCACGAGCCATTTCTTGAGCCGCTTCTGCCGGGTGCGCTCCCGGTTGGCGTTGGCATCGATGTCGTTGCCGCTCAGCATCTCGCCGGTGCTCAGTCGTGCCATCTCCATGAGGGTCCCCTTCGGTTACGTGAGTCGGAGTGTTACACCGGGGGTCTGACCCCTGCCGCAACGGCTGGTCACCGAACGTAGCCCGGCAGCACCGTGCGTGGTCAAGGTGTGGCGGTCAAGTCTTGGTCAAGACTGTGTCAGGGCATCGACCTACAGTGTCGGGCATGCTCGCCGCCTACCGGGAGACCGGCTACAACGTCGTCCTGTTCCTGCACATCCTCACGGCGCTGGTCGCGTTCGCCCCGGCGTTCGTGCATCCGCTGCTGGCGAGCCAGACCAAGGCGCTCGACGCGAACGGTCGGAGCAGCGTGTTGGGGATGATGGCCGGCAACGGTCGCCGCATCTACGCCCCGGCGCTGATTCTCACCGGCCTGTTCGGATTCGCGCTGCAGGGGATGTCCGACGGGGTCATCGAATTCGGTCAGACCTGGTTCTGGCTGGCGATCGTGGTCTGGGTCGCCATGAACGGCGTGCTCCACGGGATGCTGCTGCCGGCCGAGCGCGCGGTGGCCGTTGGCGATGAGGGTGCTGCCAAGCGCGTCGACGCCGGCGGGATGATCCTGACCGTCATGCTGCTGGTCATGCTCTACCTGATGGTCTTCAAGCCGGGCTTCTGAGGCAATCCCGACCGGCCGGTCCGCGAGACGGGCCGACCGGTACCATGGCGCCCGTGGCAGCACCAGATGGTCAGGGGTCGGGGTTCGGGGCGAATTCGTGGCTCGTCGAGGAGATGTACGAGCAGTTCGTGGCCGACCCGGCCTCCGTGAGCGAGTCGTGGCGCGAGTTCTTCGCCGACTACCACTCCCAGGCGCCCAGTGTCGCTGCCGCCGCCGCAACCTCGCCGGCCGTGCAGGCCGTGGTCGAGGCGCATCGCCCGCCGAGCGAGGATTCGCAGCCGAGCGGCAACGGCGCAGCGCCTGCTCCAGCACCGGTGCCCGCTGCCGCTCCGACCGCTGCCCCTGCTCCAACCGCCGCTCCCTCTCCCGACGTTACGGCCGTTGAGGTCGAGGAACCCGGCACGCCGATCCGCGGTGCCGGTGCAGCGATCGCGCGCAACATGGAAGCCAGCCTCTCGGTCCCCACGGCCACCAGCTTCCGCAACGTGCCGGCCAAGCTGCTCGAGGTCAACCGCAAGGTGATCAACGGTTTCCGGGCGCGTACCGGCCAGACGAAGATCAGCTTCACCCACCTCATCGGTTGGGCGATCGTGCGGGCCATCGCCGACGCCGTGCCGGCGATGAAGAACACCTACGTGCTGGGTGACGACGGCAAGCCGCGCCTCGTCGAGAACCCGCACGTCAACATGAGCCTCGCCGTCGACAAGGAGAAGCCCGACGGTAGCCGCACGCTGCTCGTGCCCGTGATCCGCGAGTGCGACACGCTCGACTTCAACGGCTTCCTCGCCGCCTACGAGGAGATCATCCGCAAGGTCAACACCAACAAGCTGACCGTCGACGACTTCCAGGGTGCGAACATCAGCCTCACCAATCCCGGCGGGATCGGGACCGTCCAATCGGTGCCGCGTCTCATGCCCGGCCAGGCGGTCATCGTCGGCGTCGGCAGCATCGACTATCCCGCCGAATTCGAGGGGTCCGATCGTCGCAATCTCAGCTCGCTCGGCGTCAGCAAGGTCGTCACGATCACGAGCACCTACGACCACCGGATCATCCAGGGCGCCGAATCGGGCCTGTTCCTCAAGCGGGTCCACGAGCTGCTGCTCGGTGAGCACGACTTCTACGAGGACGTCTTCCAGGCGCTCGACATGCCGTACGAGGCGGTCAGGTGGCGTCCCGACACCTTCGCCATCGATCGCGAAGAGGCGATGCTCGCCAAGCAGATGGCGGTCGCGAAGCTGATCCGCGTCTACCGAGTCCGCGGTCACCTGATGGCCGACCTCGACCCGTTGCGTTGGAAGGAGCCGCTCACCCCACGCGAGCTCGACCCTGCCACCTACGGCCTCACCATCTGGGACCTCGACCGTGAGTTCCTCACCGATGGCGTGGGCGGTGTCGACAAGATGCGCCTCGGCGACCTGCTCGGTGTGCTGCGCGATGCGTACTGCCGCACGATCGGCGTCGAATACATGCACATCCAGAACACCGACGAGCAGCAGTGGATCCAGGAGCAGTTCGAGGGTCGCCAGCCCGAGGTGTCCAAGGAACGCAAGCACCGGATCCTCGAACGGCTGAACGCGGCGGAGAGCTTCGAGAAGTTCCTCGCCACGAAGTACGTCGGCACGAAGCGGTTCGGGATCGAGGGCGCCGAGTCGGCGATCCCGATCCTCGACTCCGTGCTGTCGCACGCCGCCGACGCCGAGTTCGACGGTGCGGTGTTGGGCATGGCGCACCGCGGTCGTCTCAACGTGTTGTCGAACATCATGGGCAAGAGCTACGCGGCGATCTTCTCCGAGTTCGAGGGCCACATCGACCCTTCGTCGGTGCAGGGCTCCGGTGACGTCAAGTACCACCTCGGCATCAAGGGCAAGTACGTCAGCCCGTCGGGCGCCGACGTCGCCATCGAACTCGCTGCCAACCCGAGCCATCTCGAGACCGTCGGCCCGATCGTGATGGGGATGACCCGCGCGCTGCAGGACCAGATCGAGCCGGCCGGAGCCTTCAGCGTGCTGCCGGTGTTGATCCACGGCGACGCGGCGTTCGCCGGTCAGGGCATCGTCGCCGAATCGCTCGCGATGAGCGACATCGGTGGGTACCGCATCGGCGGCACCATTCACCTGATCATCAACAACCAGATCGGCTTCACCACCGCGCCGCAGTACGCCCGCTCGTCGCTGTACTGCTCCGACGTCGCCAAGACCGTCCAGGCGCCGATCTTCCACGTCAACGGCGACGACCCGGAGGCATGCGTGCGTGTCGCCGACCTCGCGTGGGAGTACCGCCAGCGGTTCCACAAGGACGTCGTGATCGACATGGTGTGCTACCGGCGCCACGGTCACAATGAAGGCGACGACCCGAGCTACACCCAGCCGCTGATGTACAAGGCGATCTCCGAGCGTCGCAGTGTGCGCAAGCTGTACGTCGAGTCGCTGGTGCGGCGTGGCGACATCACTGTCGACGAGGCCGAGGACGCGTTGAGCGACTTCCATGAGAAGCTGCAGGTCGCGCTCGACGAGACCCGCTCGCAGGCGCCCGCGACGATCACCGTGCCGCGGCCGCCACGGCCGTTGGGTGTGCTGCCGCACATCCCGACCGGCGTCGAGCGGCCCGTGCTCGACCGGATCTTCTCGAAGCTCACCGAGTATCCGGACGGGTTCACGATCCATCCGAAACTCGGCCGCCAGTTCGATGGCCGAACGAAGCTGTACGACGACGGTGAGGTCGACTGGGCCACCGCCGAGGCGTTGGCCATCGGGTCGCTCGTGATCGAAGGGCACCCGGTCCGGCTCGCCGGGCAGGACTCTCGTCGCGGCACGTTCAGCCAGCGGCACGCTGCGTTGATCGACTTCGAGACCGGCGACGCCTGGATCCCGCTCGACGATCTCGACAACGACGACCACTTCTGGGTGTTCGACTCACTGCTGTCCGAGTACGCCGCACTCGGCTTCGAGTACGGCTACAGCCACGCCAACCCCAACGCGCTCGTGATGTGGGAGGCGCAGTTCGGCGACTTCATCAACGGCGCGCAGATCGTCATCGACCAGTACATCGTCGCCGCCGAGGACAAGTGGGGCCAGCGCAACGGCGTCGTGCTCCTGCTGCCGCACGGCTACGAGGGGCAGGGGCCTGAGCACAGCTCGGCGCGCATCGAGCGGTTCATGACCCTTGCCGCCGAGGACAACATGCAGGTCGTCAACACGACCACGGCGGCCAACTACTTCCATCTCCTGCGCCGTCAGGTCCTCAGCGAGCGCCGCACGCCGCTGATCGTGTTCAGCCCGAAGCAGGGCCTGCGCATGAAGCAGACGCGGTCACCGATCGATGCGCTCACGCAGGGTTCGTTCGAAGAAGTGCTCGACGATCCGGGCGACATCGACCCGAACGCCGTGACGCGTATCGTGTTCTGTTCGGGCAAGGTGGCGTGGGACGCGATCGACGAACGAGATCGTCGCGGTGCGCCGGTTGCGGTCGTGCGCGTCGAGCAGCTCTACCCGCTGCCGACCGAGCAGATGCTCGCGATCCTCACGAAGTACCCCAACGCCCGCGAGCTGCGGTGGCTCCAGGAGGAGCCCGAGAACATGGGTGCCTGGCGCTTCATCGAGGCCAACACGTGGCGGGTCAAGGAGCAGGGCTACGACCTGCGCCACGTCGCCCGCGTCGAGTCCGGAAGTCCCGCCACCGGCTCGAAGGCGATCCACGACCAGGAGCTCACCGATCTCATGAACCGCACCTTCAGCTGAGGCGGGCCGGTTCGTCCGCTCGCTGCGTTGCCGACTTCGGTCGTTGCCGAGAGGCAACTCCGTCAGCGGCGCCTTGCGAGCGAACGAACCGATCCCGCCTCAGAACCATGAAGTGATGAGTCTTCGCGCGGACAGGTCGCGCGGAAACTCATGGCTGCGGCGGTGGTTTTGCACGCGATGAGTCTTCGCGCGGACAGGTCGCGCGCGGAAACTCATCGCAGTGAGATGCCGAGGACCCGTTCGAGTTCGGTGATGGCGGGTTCGGCGGCGCCGACCTTGATGGTGGTCATGCCCATCGCCTTGGCCGGCTTGAGGTTGATGCCGAGGTCGTCGAGGAACACACAGTCGCTCGGTTCGACGCCGACGAGTTCACAGGCGATCTCGTAGAAGCGTGGCTCGGGTTTGCGGCAGCCGACCTTGCTCGACTCGACGACGTGGTCGAACATCACCATCACGTCGCCCACCTCCATGCGCTGCTCGCCACCGACCACGTTGTTGGTGAGGCAGGCCGTGCGGTACCCGGCTCGGATCACCCGGTCGAGCGCCATCACCATCTCGGGGCGGATCTCGCCCGACAGCAACCCGAGGACGTCGGCGCCGGGGATGCGGTGTCCGAGTGCCTCGGACTCGTCGGCGAACAGGGCGTCGAACTCCTCGGGGGAGACGTCGTTGCGCTCGAGCAGCGCCCATGCGTTCGAGTCGGGATTGGTCGCGTTCACCCCACGGATGAAGTCGGCGGGAAGGCCGTTCGCGGCCTCGTACCGGTTGAACGCTTCGAAGGGGCTCGACAGGATCACACCGCCGAAATCCCAGAGCACTGCTCGGATCATGGTCGGCGAGCCTACGATGGCGGTGCGGCAGCGGACGTGATCGACCCCGGTTCACACCGGACGTCATCTCGCCCGGCTGCACTCAACGACTCGAAAAGAGAAGCAATGACATCATCCAAGGGGCCCAACCACGTCGTGGTCGACGGGTCCAACATCGCCACCGAAGGCCGCTCACTGCCCAGCCTCGCCCAATTGAGCGAGGCGGTGATGGCCTTCATGGACGAGTACCCGGACACGTCGATCACCGTCGTCGTCGACGCCACGTTCGGACACCGCATCGACAAGTCCGAGGCCAAGGAGTTCGAGGAGGGCATCGCCAACAACGAACTCGTCGCACCGCCGGCGGGCGCCGTCGGACGTGGCGATGCATTCGTGCTCGCGATCGCGCAGAAGTCGAACGCATCGATCCTCTCCAACGACTCGTTCCAGGAGTTCCACGGCGACTACGAGTGGCTCTTCGACGACGGCCGGCTGATCGGCGGCAAGCCGGTACCGCACGTCGGCTGGGTGTTCGTCGATCGTGTGCCCGTACGTGGGCCGGTCAGCCGGAAGGCAACGGGATCGTCGCGAGGCGGGTCGCGGCGCGGCGCGAAGAAGGAGACCGACAAGGGTCGCAGCGGCCGCAAGGCGAGTGCCGAGGCCATGGAGCCGATGCCGGTCCCGAAGTCGCCGCCACCCGGTCGCCAGCCGCGCACCGAGAGCACGTCGGCGCCGTCCTCGAAAGCAAGCACGACGCCGAGGTCGGACGCCGACGGCGGACGTCGCGAGCGTGCGCCGAAGGCCGGTGAGGTCGTCAACGAACTGATGCCGTTCCTCGAGTTCGTCGAGCACCACCCGGTGGGCACGAGCGTCAACGGCACCGTCGAGTCGTACTCGTCGCACGGGGCCTACATCTCCATTGGCGAGAACGGGGTGCGCGGGTACATCCCGATGCGCCTGATGGCCAAGCCCGCTCCCACGAGCGCACGCAAGGTGATGAAGATCGGCGAGTCGGTCACCCTCGTGGTGGTGAGCTTCGCTCCGCTCCGGCGCAGCATCGACTGTGCGCTGCCGGACATGGCCGACGCCGCCATCGCCGAAGCGAAGGCGGACCAGGCTGCCGACGCGGCAGCGGAAGTCGACGCCGAGACGGCTCCCATGGAGGCCACGAAGGCCCCGGTGAAGAAGCAGCCCGCCAAGAAGCGCGCAGCGAAGAAGCGTGCGCCGGCCAAGAAGGCTGCGGCGAAGAAGGCTGCGGCGAAGAAGGCTGCGCCCGCGAAGAAGGCTGCGCCCGCGAAGAAGGCTGCGCCCGCGAAGAAGGCACCGGCGAAGAAGGCGCCGGCGAAGAAGGCGCCGGCGAAGAAGGCTGCGCCCGCGAAGAAGGCTGCGGCCAAGAAGGCGCCGGCCAAGAAGGCGCCGGCGAAGAAGGCTGCGCCCGCGAAGAAGGCTGCGGCCAAGAAGGCGCCGGCCAAGAAGGCCCCGGCCAAGAAGTCGTCCGCGGCGTCGCAGCAGGGCGAGTGACGTGCGCGTCGTCACCTGGAACATCAACTCGCTGCGCGCCCGGCAGGAGCGCGTCGAGGAGTGGGTCGCCGAGGTCCAGCCGGACGTGCTGCTCCTGCAGGAGACCAAGCTCGCCGACGATGCGTTTCCCGCGCTCTCGTTCGAGCGCGCTCGGCTACGACAGCGCCCACTACGGCCAGGGCCAGTGGAACGGCGTCGCCATCCTGTCGAAGGTCGGACTCGACGACGTGGTCACCAACTTCGCCGGCGGGGTCGAGCCCGATCCCGATGCACGCATCATCACCGCCACGTGCGGCGGCGTCCGCGTCAGCAGCGTGTACGTCCCCAACGGCCGGTCGCTCGACGACGATCACTACACCTACAAGCTGTCGTGGCTCGATCGGCTCGTCGCCCACCTCGACGCCGACACCGATCCGGCGAGCGACGTGATCGTCGGCGGCGACTACAACATCGCCCCGGACGACCGCGACGTCCACGACCCCGCGAAGCTGGTCGGCGCGACGCACGTCAGCCAGCCCGAGCGCGACCGGCTCGCAGCGCTCGAGGACTGGGGCCTCGTCGACGTCTTCCGTGAGCAGCACGCCGACGACCGGGTGTACTCGTGGTGGGACTACCGCGCCGGCGACTTCCACCAGGGGCGCGGCATGCGCATCGACCTCCTGATGTGCTCGGCTTCGGTGGCCGAACGCGCCGAATGGTGCGTCGTCGACCGCAACGCTCGCAAGGGCAAGCAGCCCAGCGATCACGCGCCGGTCATCGTCGACCTGGCGCGACTGATCTCGGCCGGAGCTGCCGGCGTCGACCGAACGCACGATCTCGAGGATCTGCGGCGCGAGCCGCTCCGCGGTGATCTGGCCGAACGAGGTCGCCGCGGCCAGCTCCTCTGCGGTGGTCGGCCGTGCCCGCGCGATCGACGCAAGGTCGCGGTCACTGCAGAGCTGGACCGGGAGGACGTCGGCTCGCCGCGCCGACTCGTCGCGCCAGTCGCGCAGCGCACCGATCAGCGGGTCGACGCGAGCCCGGATGCGCTGCGGCGGGGGAGCAGGCGCCGGTTCGGTCACGTCGATGTCGGCGATGAACGGGCTGACCGTTCGTGCGTACCCGCCGCGCCGCGCTGCATGGGTGATCAGCAGGCGATCAGTCGCCCGGGTGAACGCGACGTAGAGCAATCGGCCCTCCTCGGCGCGACCCGCCACGGTGCTCGCCGATTTGTGCGGCACCAGGCTGCTCTCGACTCCCGTGACGACGACCGTGTGCCACTCGCGCCCCTTCGCTGCGTGGAAGGTGAGGAGTGCGACGCCCTCGGTCGAGGCGTCGTCGAACGGATTGGTGGTGGCGACCCATGCTCGGAACGTGGCGCCGTCGGCGAGCGGTTGCTCGCGCAGGAAGTCGAGCACGGCGGCCGCGACCCGACGTTGCGGATCGCCGTCGTGATCGCCCGACTGCTGGTCGACGCGGCGGGGCGCTGCGTCGCGCTGGCGAAGCGACTGCGGTGCCGGAGGTGCGTCCAGGATGTCGTGGGCCCACCCGCGCAGGCGCGATGCAGAACCGAGGGCGGCTGCCTGGCGGACCGCGGCCTGCAGCGGTGTTCCGCTCGCGGTTGCGTGTCGTCGCACGGGAAGTCCGGCCCGCTCGATCGCGTCGGCGATCGGGCCGAGCTGGGCGTTGGTGCGAGCCAGCACTGCGACTTCGCCGGTGCGGACGAGGTTCGGGTCGCACCGGAGGAGGAACTGCGTGATGCGGCGGCCTTCGTCGGCCTCGTCGTCGGCGACGAGCTGCTGGACGCTCGGCCCGTCGGCTCGGTTCGACACGAGCGGGCTCGGCTGATCGGTGGCGGTGAGCACGTGCACGCCGGCGGTGACGATCTGCGGCGTACACCGATGGTTGACCGGCAGCCGGATCACCTCGATGCCGGGGAAGCGGGTCTCGACGTCGACGAGCAGGCTGGGATCGGCGCCGTTGAAGCCGTAGATCGCCTGCGACGGGTCGCCGACGAGGAACAGGTCGTCGCGGCCGGCGCGGAGCAGGTCGACGAGCGCGTGCTGGAGCGGGTTGAGGTCCTGGGCCTCGTCGACGAGCAGGTGGCGGAATCGCCAGCGCACGGCGGCTGCGAATTCGTCGTCTCGCCGCAGGTCGCGGATCGTGTCGGCGAGCACGTCGTCGAAGTCGATGACCCCGCGGCGCTTCTTCAGCGTCTCGAAGTCGGCGTACACCGCGGCACACCGATCGATGCCGGGTGCCGGGCGGCGCTGCTCGCGCCGGGCCGCCGACGCGTAGCGCCGGGCGTCGATCCCGCGAGCCGATGCCCAGTCGATCTCGGCGACGTAGGCGGCCAGGCTGCGTCGGTCGCCGGCGTCGATGGTGTCGCCGACCAGTCGCCGGCGGTCGTTGACCACGGTGCGCGGGCGGCGTTCGGTGTCGGCCCATCGCTGCTTGAGCACCCCGAGCATCACGGAGTGGAACGTGCCCGCCTCGACGTGTTCGCGGATGCCGAGTCGCAGCAGCCGCTTGCGCATCTCGCCGGCGGCCTCGCGCGTGAACGTCAGCGCCAGCGTGTGGCGCGGGTCGGCGGAGTCGGTGGCGATCCGGTGGGCGATGCGACGGGTCAGGACCCGCGTCTTGCCCGATCCGGCGCCGGCGATCACCGCCACCAACCGCGACTCGGTCGTGACCGCGGCGCGCTGGTCCGCATCCAGATCGGCGATCAGCGCGTCTGCGTCCACCTCGCCACTGTACGACCCGCCCGCACCGCGGTCGATCCCCGCCTGCGATGAGCGAACCGCCCGGATGGCGTCACTTGGCTCATCGCTGGGGGTGTGGGCGGGCTTGCGATGAGCGAACCGCCCGGATGGCGTCACTTGGCTCATCGCGGGGGCGCTGGGGGATCCGGCGCGCCAGCGAACATGTGTTCCCGCGGTAGGCTGGACCGATGGCTGACACCGCCACGCCTGACACCGCGACATCGAACACGGCAACGCCAGCGACACCCGGTCACGAGGCCATCGCCCCCGACGAGGCGTTGCTGCACGCAGCACCGGCGAGCAACTACGCGGCGCTCGACGACGCGAGGTTCCGGGTGGTGTCCGACTTCGAGCCGGCGGGCGACCAGCCGGCGGCGATCGCCGCACTGAGCGAAGGCGATCGACGACGGCCAGCGGTTCCAGACGCTGCTCGGCATCACCGGATCGGGCAAGTCGGCAACGATCGCCTGGACGATCGAGCAGACGCAGCGGCCGACGCTGATCCTCGCGCCCAACAAGTCGTTGGCCGCGCAGCTCGCCCAGGAGATGCGCGAGTTCTTCCCCGACAACCGCGTCGAGTACTTCGTCAGCTACTACGACTATTACCAGCCCGAGGCGTACATCCCGTCGAGCGACACCTACATCGAGAAGGACAGCTCGATCAACGACGAGATCGACCGGCTGCGCCACTCGGCCACCGCGGCGCTGCTCACCCGGCGCGACGTGATCGTGGTCGCCTCGGTGTCGTGCATCTACGGCATGGGCAACCCCGAGGAGTACCGGGGCAACCTGCTCGACCTGTCCGTCGGCGTCGACTACGACATGCGCAACATCCTGCGCCGCCTCGTCGACATGCAGTACGACCGCAACGACATGACGCTCGGGCGCGGCAACTTCCGGGTGCGCGGCGACACGATCGAGGTGCACCCCGCCTACGAGGAGTCGGTGCTGCGCATCGAGATGTTCGGCGACACGGTCGACCGCATCACCACGATCGACCCGCTCACCGGCGAGCAGCTCAGCGAGCTGCAGCGTGCCCACGTGTTCCCCGCCACCCACTACGTCACCGGGCCCGAGCGCCTGCGCACGGCGATGGCGGGCATCGAGGTGGAACTCCAGGAGCGCCTGAAGTGGTTCGAGGAGAACGACAAGCTGCTCGAGGCGCAGCGTCTGCGGATGCGCACGCAGTACGACCTCGAGATGATGAGCGAGGTCGGCTACTGCAACGGCATCGAGAACTACTCGATGCACATGGACGGCCGCGTGCCCGGCGAGCCGCCGTTCACCCTGCTCGACTACTTCCCGGACGACTACCTGCTGGTGATCGACGAGAGCCACGTCGCAGTGCCGCAGCTGCACGGCCAGTTCGCCGGCGACCGCAGCCGCAAGGACATGCTGGTCGAGCACGGCTTCCGCCTGCCGTCGGCGCGCGACAACCGGCCGCTCACGTTCGAAGAGGTGCTCGAACGGGTCAACCAGTGCGTGTTCCTGTCGGCGACGCCGAGCGACTACGAGCTGCGGGTGTCCGGCGACAACATCGTCGAGCAGATCGTGCGCCCCACCGGCCTCGTCGACCCCGAGGCGATCATCAAGCCCACCAAGGGTCAGATCGACGACCTGATGGAGATGGTCAACGACCGCATCGCCCGCGGCGACCGTGTGCTCGTCACCACGCTCACGAAGAAGATGGCGGAGGACCTCACCGACTACCTGCTCGAGCAGGGCCTGCGTGTGCGGTACCTGCACTCGAACATCGACACGATCCAACGCATCGAGATCCTGCGTGGCCTGCGCCTCGGCGACTTCGACGTGCTCGTCGGCATCAACCTGCTGCGCGAGGGGCTCGACCTGCCCGAGGTGTCGCTCGTGTGCATCCTCGACGCCGACAAGGAAGGCTTCCTGCGCTCGGAGACCTCGCTGATCCAGACCATGGGTCGGGCCGCCCGCAACGTCGACGGCCAGGTCGTGATGTACGCCGACACGATCACGCGCTCGATGCAGGCGGCGATCGACGAGACGCAGCGCCGTCGCAAGGTGCAGATCGCGTACAACGAGGAACACGGCATCAACCCGCAGACGATCCGCAAGGCGGTCGGCGACATCCTCTCGCTGCTGCGTCCCGACGACACGGCGCCGATTCCGGGCAAGGACCGTCGTCGCCAGCGCGAACGCGACAAGGTGCAGCGCGACCTCAAGTCGCTCCCGCAGCAGGAACTCGCTCGGCTCATCCAGACGTTGGAAGAGGAGATGCACGAGGCGTCGGCCGAGCTGAAGTTCGAGTACGCCGCGAAGCTCCGCGACGAGATCAACGACCTTCGACGCGAGCTGCGCGACGCCCAGTAGCTCGACGGTGAATCTTCACCCGGGCGACGACGAGCGCTGCCAGCACGACGAGCGGGATCGTTGCCGTCCACGACTTGGAGTTCATGCACGCCTGGTCGGGCCGGTCGCCCCACAAGCCGTTGCAGTCGATGTCGACCAGGAACTGGATGACGATCGTCGAGCCGATCGCCGTCACGACCAGGACCACCCAGATCAGTCCCTCGACCACGGGTAGGAGCTGCGACCACCTGAACTTCCGGGCTGTGTCGTTCGGGCTCATTGGAACTCCTCGCAGAACTGTTCGAGGAACGACTGCTGTCGTCCGCTGCGCCGACCGACGGGCAGGAGGGGACGCTCCGATCGTTCGACGAGTGCGGCGAGAACGAGGAGGCCGGTGCCGCCGACAGCGATCCACACCCACGTCGGTGCGGTCGCCAGGCGAGATCCTGCCGACACCACGATCGTGGCGATCACGATGAGCGTGCCGAGCACGAGCGGTGCACCGAGCCGGCGCACGCCGCCCACGGCCAGTGCAGCCACGCCGACGATCAGTGCGCCGAATGTCGCCCAGTCGGTGCCCGCTTCGAGTTGTGTCGCGACCAACCAGGTGCCGGCCATGCCGAGCCCGGGGGAGTAGGCGAGCCAGGACGAGCAAGCCAGGGTTCGGCGCATGAGCCAGCCAGCGACGAGCAGCGCTGCGCTCGCTGCTGCGAGGGCGACGTCGCCGCCGTCGGCGCCATGTGGAGCGATGGCGTCGATCATCCACTGGTTCGTGCCGGTCGTCCACCAGAGGCTGATGGTCGCACCGATCGTGATCGCGCCACCGATCGCACGTGTCCGATGGCGATCGGTGGTCAGGCCGGCGGCGATGATCTGGGCGCCGAGGACGGCCAGCGCGATCGACGTGAAGACCGGACTGGCGGCGGCGCTCGCGACGACGGCGATCGCCGAGGCGACGACACCCGCGGTCTGGCCGACGATCAGCCTCCGGTCGACTGCGGCCAGTCCGCTGAGGCCGATGCCGACGAGGCTGGCAGCGATGGCACTCGTCCCGGCATCGACGCCGGCGGCCGCCATGGCCAGACCGCCGGCGACCGTCGCAAGGCCGGCGGCCACCTGGGCTCTGCGACCGGTCACGGATCGCGACGAGGCGGCGACTGCGCCGGCGAGCACCGACGCGATCCGCGACTTCGGTCCAGCCGATGGCGAGGTTCGGGCTGTCGGTGACTCCGCGAAGGGCGACGTAGCCCGCGATGCCGAGCGGCCACTTCGAGCGTTCGGGTCGGATGCCGGCGCCGAGACCGACCAGCGCTACGAAGACCAGGGCGCCGACCTGCAACGGCGCCGACTCCGAGGCAGGGCCCAGTCGTTCGACGAATGAGCCTGCGAGGACCGCAGCGGCGGCCGCTGCGGCGATCGTGCGCACACCCGCATCGGCCCGCCCGACCACCGAACAGCTCACGACGGTGATCGCCCCGGCGACGATCGAGGTGGTGAACCAGAAGCCGGCGAGACCTTCGTCGACGAACGATGCGAGCAGCACCCACGTGGTGAGGCTCGCCGTCGTGACATCCCATGTCGACCACGGCGTCACCACGCTGATGGCGATCCAGCCGACGAGTGCTGCGAGAGGAACACTCCACATCGGTGCACCCGCCATCGCCAGCGTCGAGATCGATGCGGCACTTGCGGCGAGCGGCGCTACCGACAGCCAGACGCCTCCAAGCCGTCGGGCACTTCCTGCCGATGCCGCGATCAACGCCACGCTCCAGAGTGCAAGCGGTATGTACCAGCGGCCGGTGGCCACCACGTTCGCCGGGCTGTCCCAACGGGCAACCAGCGCAACGAGTGGTGACGCAAGCGCTGCGGTTGCGAGTCCGGCACCGAGTGGCACCGTCGTGGTGCGGGCAAGGCGACGCCAGATCGAGTCGACCCGTGCGGCCGCAATGGTCTCCGTGGCGAGCGTGACGATCGCAGGCACGCAGAACCAGACCATCGGGCCGGACGCTCCGCTCACCAGCGACGTCGAGATGCCCGATCCGAGCACGGCCACGCTGACGACCGCCAGAGGAGCGTTCTGTAGACGCTGCGCCAGCACGGCCACGACTGCGGCGGCGATCGCACAGGACAACGGCGCCGACCACACCAGCACATCGCCCGCCGCACCGATCCGTGACAACGTCCCCGTTCCGATTCCAGCATCGGCGAACGCCACGAGCAGCGGCGAGGCACCCACCGCTACGGCGAGTGTCAAGCTTCGGCGCGTCGAGCCGAGAAGCAGTGCAGCGACCGACCCGACTGCGCCGATCGCCGTCGCCGGGACGGCGGTCAGTGCTGCGAGTCCGACCGCCGCCAGACCGAACGAGACGACGGTGGCGGCCTTCAGCGCCGGGACGTTCCAGCGGCGTGACTGCACCTCCGTCGCGCCGAGCGCAGCCACGCCGCCGACCAGCGTGCACACCGACCAGGGCTGGCCGAGCGTCGCCGCAGCCGCAACGCCGACCGGTGCGGTCAGACAGGCAGCCAGCACGGCGAGCGAGGTCGACGTGGTCAGGAAACGTCGACGGCCGGTCTCCGCTGCGAAGTAGACCGCGAGCAGCATGGCCACCAGGCCGGAGAACTGGACAACCGGGTCGATCGAATGCCAGTTGCCTGCGACCACGATGATCGAAGCGACCAGCAGCAGCGATGCTCCGCTCGCGGCGAGCCAGCCGGCAGCCGACAGCCGGGGACCTCGACACGCGGGCTCCGGCGGAACCAGAGGCGTCGGCGCAGGCCAGGGTGAGGTCGGTGGGAACGAGAGGTTGTTCATGGGCTCGATCGTGGACGTCCGGGCCGGACACCGCCATCGGGTGAATCCCTCAGAGGCCCCTGGGGGATCGGTGGCCCCACCTGTTCGTAGGGGATTTCCCGGATCGATGTCGGCCGTGTCGTTGACGACGATGGACGACATGAACCACCACGGACTCATCGACGAAGCGACGTCACCGTGATCGCCGGAGCCATCTGCGAACAGAGCGATTGCACCGCCCTCGCCTGGATCATCCTCGGCCTCGCGGCGGCGGCATTTCTGCTTTCGGCACTGACCGCGGCGGGTGCAGGGCTCTACGTCCACGACGTGCTCGCCGGGCGGGGCTGGCGGCCAGCGCCTCGATTCGCCGCCGCCTGTGCGTGTGGGGCATTCAGCGTCGTGCTGCTGTGGCTGCTCGTGTGGATTCCGATCGGCGGAGCACCGCTCGCCTTCGGTGTGTCGGTCGCTGCGGTGCCGGTCGCGGTCCGCAGGCGCCGCCGGTCAGCGAATCGTCAGTCCAACCCGTGCTCGACTGCGTAGCGTACGAGGTCGCTACGGCGAGACAGGTGGAGCTTGCCCAGGATGTTGCGGACGTGGTTCTCGACGGTCTTCGGGGAGATGTCGAGTTCACGCCCGATCTCCTTGTACGTGTGACCGCGCGCGACGAGCTGCAGCACCTGGCGCTCACGCTCGCTCAGCGGATTCACGTCGGCGGCCTTGGCGAGGCGTCGGAATTCCCCGAGCACGAGCGCGGCGAGCGAGGGGGAGAACACGGGCTCGCCCTGGGCGGCTGCGAGGAGCGCCGATCGGATCTCCTCGATCGGCGCACTCTTGACCAGGTAGCCGGCGGCGCCCGCCGCCACCGCCTCGAGCAGGTCGCCTTCGGCCTCGCTGACCGTCAGGATCACGATCGGACAAACCTTCGCACATGCCTCCACGACGGCGAGCCCGCCCCCACGCGGCATGTGGAGATCGGAGACCACGAGATCCGGACGGCGGGCGGTGATCACGTCGATCGCGCCCTCGGCGTCGTCGGCTTCGCCGACCACCTCGAAGCGCTCGCCGAGTTCGCCGCGAAGTCCCGAGCGCATCAATTCATGGTCGTCGGCGAGTACCACGCGGATCACGGCGCGTTGGCCCTCGTTCGTCGTGTCGCTGTTCACGTCGACCACAGTCGTACCTCCGTGCCGGCGCCCGGCGTGCTGACCACTTCTGCCCGACCGCCGATGTCGCGTATGCGGGCCACGATCGAGTGATCGACACCGTGGCCGGCACGTCCCTCGTGGGTGTCGAAGCCGGATCCGTCGTCGCGTACCGATGCGAAGACGTCGCCGTCGTCGTCGGTCTCGACGAACACCACGATCCGGTTCGCGCCTGCGTGTTCCAGTGCGTTGGCGACGGCCTCGCCGACAGCTGCGGCGACCGCATCGGCGACGTCGACGGCGGGCGGCGGCGCCGTGTCGATCACGCTGACGCTGATCGGGACGTGGGCGGCAGCGTCGTGATGCCGAGCGGCGCGTTCCACCGCTGCACGTACACGTTGCTCGAGCGAATCGTCGCTTCGACCCGTGCTCCCGAACAGGAAGCGGCGCAACTCGCGGTCGGCCTCGCGTGCCGTCCGAGCCAACTCGGGATCGGTGTCCGACGTCCGACGCTCGACGAGCGCCAGGGTCTGCAACACGGTGTCGTGGAGGAGTCGCGCGACGTCGTCGCGGGCTCGTCGGTCGGCGATGTCGGTCTCGGCGCGTCGCAGCAACTGTGCCTGCCAGCCGAACACGACGCCGGCCGCGGCGAAGAACAGCGACGTGGCGACGAGCGAGACGACGTGCCGTGCACTCCAGTCGTCGAACTCGTTCAACACCGCGCCGACCCACTCGGCCGGTCCGATGAGCAGACCGACACCACCTGCCACGATCGGTCCCCGGGCGAGACCGATCGACACCACGGCGATCAGCGGGTACTGGGTGGCCAGGCTCTGGGACACCTCGAACACGTGGCCGGGCTCGAAGACCCACCCGTCGATGACGCTGAGGCCGATCGCCAGTGCCGCTTCGACGGCAAGGAACCGGGTGTCGAAGAGCCGGACCGGATCGCTGCGGACCGCCCACGTCGACCACCCGGCGACGCCAGCGACGGCGGCGACGCAGCACCACGTCACGAGCGGATGGTCGATGGCGTCGCGTTCGGACGACACGACGACGACGCCGACCATCCAGATCAGAGTCAGCCAGCGTGCGACCACGAGCGCACGGGCGACGGTGATCGCTGTCGGAAAGATCGTCGTGTGGCGCTCTGGCACGCCACGACTGTGTCAGAGCCGGCACGCCCGGCGGGGGACATGCCCTCGTCCTGGCGCCTCCGGCACGGACCGGCCTCGAGTCGGCTCGGGCCGCCCGGGCCTTCGAACGGACCGTCGACTAGTGTCCCTCGGACGGCGAAACCGAGGGGGTGATCGTGGCCGACGGCAGAATCGGTACGGCGACGGTGATGTTCACGGACCTCGTCGCGTCGACGGAGTTGCGGCAGCGACTCGGCGAGGATGCTGCCGAGCTGCTCCGGACACGACATGATCGCCTGCTGACCGAGTGCGTCGAGGCGAACGACGGACGAGTGGTCAAACGGCTCGGCGATGGAGTCATGGCGTCGTTCGTGAGCTGCACCGATGCCCTGGCGGCTGCGGTTGCCATCCAGCAGTCGATCGACCTCGACAACCGCCGGCCGGGCGGTGACGATCTCGCCGTGCGCATCGGAATCTCTGTCGGCGACGTCACGTTCGACGGCGACGACTGCTTCGGATTGGCGGTCGTGGAGGCGCAGCGCCTCGAGTCGGCGGCCGGGCCCGGCGCGATCTGGTGCGCCGACCTGGTGGCGCACCTCGCTCGTGGTCGAGGCGGCCACGCCTTCGTGTCCCTCGGCGATCTCCCGCTCAAGGGTCTCGCAGATCCCGTCGCAGCCAGCGCGGTGCGATGGGAGCCGATCCGCGAGACCTCCGACCCCGACGCCGACCTCCCCGCGGTGCTCGCCGGTTCCGGATTCCCGTTCTCGGGCCGCGCTGAGATCTTCGAGCAACTGCTCGAGTCGTGGGACCTCGGCGTGGCCGGGGGGTTCGCAGTCGCCCTGCTGGCGGGTGAGCCGGGTGCCGGCAAGACGCGACTCGCCCAGGAACTCGCCCGGCGTGTGCGCGCGGGCGGTGCGGTCGACGGTGTGCCGCCGCTCGTGTTGGCCGGACGGTGTGACGAGGAGGGCGCCCCGTTCCAGGCATTCGGAACTGCGCTCGAGTACTTCGTCCGCCAGGAGTCGCCCGATCGGATGGCGCTGGGAGAGTTCCCGGGCGACCTCGACCGCTTGGTGCCGCGGTTGGGCGACCTCGTCGAGGGGCTCCCCCCGCCTCTTCGCGACGAGCCCGACGCCGAACGCCACCGCTTGTTCCAAGCGGTCGAGTCGTGGCTGTCGGTGGGCGGTTCGCAGCGGCCACGGCTGCTGGTGATCGACGACCTGCACTGGGCCGACCCGCCCACCTTGCTGATGGTGAAGCATCTGATCCGGTTCCGGCCGAGCGGCCTGGTCATCGTGGGGACCTACCGTGACACCGAGGTCGACCGGGCCCACCCGTTGTCGGCCATGCTCAGCGAGTACCGCACGACGGGTGAGATCACCCGGATCAAGGTCGGAGGGCTGGAGCTGGGCGGTGTCTGCGAACTGCTCGAACGTGCGGGCGGGCACGGGCTCGACGACCTCGGTCGGCAGTTCGCCGCACGGGTCCAGCGCGAAACGTCCGGGAACCCGTTCTTCGTGGGCGAGGTGCTGCGCGATCTCATCGAGAACGGCACGCTGGTCCGACGCGACGGTCAATGGACGAGCGAGTTGCAGGTCCACGAGGCCGGGATCTCCGACGGGGTCCGTGAGGTCGTCGGCCAGCGTCTCCACCGGCTCGGCGAGTCGGTCGAACAGGTGCTGCGCACGGCTGCCGTGATCGGCTACGAGTTCGACGTCTCCCTGCTCGCCGACGTGCTCGGGTTCGGTGTCGACGGCGTGCTCGACGCGCTCGACGCGGCGACCGCGGCGAATCTGCTGATCGACGTCGGAGCCGACCGGCACCGATTCGCCCACGGGCTCGTACGTGAGACCCTCCACGCCGAACTCTCGTCGAGTCGTCGGAGCCGAGAGCATCGCAAGGTGGCGTTGGCGCTCGAGGCTCGGCATGCCGGGTCGCTCGATGACGTCACGCCCGACCTCGCTGCGCATTGGATCGAGGCCAGTATCGGCGGTGATCGGGGTCGGGCCATCGAACTCACCGTGCGCGCTGCGGAGTTGGCCGCCGACCGAGGGGCGCACGAGAACGCCGCTCGATGGATCCGTCGAGCGCTCGAGCTCATGGCCGACGACGATCGCGACTGGTCGCAGGAGCGCCGTCGAGTGCTCGTGCGCCTCGCCGAGGCCGAGGCGGTGTCGGGCATGGCGCCCGAAGCTCGCCTGCACGCGTTGGACGCGGGGCGAGCTGCGGTCGATGCCGAGGATCCAGCGACGGCGGTGAGGGCACTGCGCGTGCGGGCGCGGCACAGCTTCAGCTCGAGCGATCCGGCGGACCCCGAGCGGGTGGATCTCCTCCGCGACGCTCTGTCGATGTCGTCGCTCGACACATGGGAGCGCGCGGCACTGCTTGGTGAGTTGGCGAAGGAACTCATCTTCGAACGCGATCTCGCTGGCCGGCGGCGCGCCCTCGAGGAACGGGAGGTACTGCTGTCCGAGCTTCCGCTCGCCGAGCGGGTGGAGCTCGTTGCCACGGCCGGGACGACCTCCTATTCGTGGGCACCTCGTGCGGTGCTCCAGCAGCAGGCCGACGAAGCGCGGGTCGTGCTCGACGACACCCCGGCGATGTCCGCGTCGGTGAGATGGCGGATCCTGGGACACCTTGCGTACACCTCGCTGCACCTCGGCGACCGGGTGGCGCTCGATGGGGCGCTTGACGCCATGACGTCGCTCGGTCCCGAGATCGGCGCGGTGCGGATGTCGATGACTCGTCTCCACGAGACGATGCGCAGCTTGATCGGTGGCGATGTGTCAGGCGCCGAACAGAGCGCGAATGCGCTCGTCGGCCAGCTCGAGCAGCTCGGCGTTCCCGAGGCGGTCGCATACCGCTCGACGACGACCCTGGCCCTCAGCCGGGAACGGGGCACGCTCGGCGAACTCGGACCCGTGGTCGATGCCCTCGTCGACGGTGCCCACCCGGTGGGACCGGAGCGGACCACGGCGGCGTTCGTGCGGATGCTTCGCGGTGATCTCGAGATCGTGCGCGCGGCGCTGCACGACCTCGATGACCAGGAGTTCGCAGACGACGCAACCGTGCAGCTCTGCGTCGCGTTCTGGGCGGAGATCGTCGCGGGCCTGCGCAGCGACCGGCACTGCGCCCGCTTCATCGACCTCCTCGAAGCGGCGTCGGGGGTCAATCTGCTGATCGGTGGGATGTACCTCGGCCCGGTCGACCGCTTGCTCGCGCTGCTGCACGAGGCCCGTGGGGAACATGGTCGTGCCGACGGATTGTTCGAAGCGGCCGTCGCCCAGCAGTCGGCGCTCGAGAGCCCACCGTGGGTGGCACGCACGCAACTCGATTGGGCGTCCGCCTGTCTCGTGCGCGGCGAGCGGGATCGAAGCGCAACGCTGCTGGCAGCCGCGATCGCAACGGTCGGGGCGCTCGACCTGCCGGACAGCCTGCGTCGCCATGTCGAGTTGGCCGCGCAGCTGGCCGCCGGCTCGTGACCGTCCACGTTGCGGGAATGGGCACTCGACCGAGCCACCCGATGACGCCGACCGGGCTCATCGGGGCGAGCGCCGGGAGCGCTGTGGCATCATCGTGGCGGTGAGTCGCTCATGCTGAAATCGCTCGGGGCGACGATCGCGCAGGTCACCCAACGCGTCCGTGTCGGCGAGCCCGACCACCACGGACGGTCGATGCAGCACTACGAGCGCGCCCAGCAGGCGGCCCAACAGGCCGAGCGGCGTCGGCGCCAGAAGACGTTCCTCGCGCTCGCCGCCGTGTTCGTGGTGATGGTGGCCGTCTTCAGCACCGTGTTCCACACACTGATGGAGTACGAGGACCGAGAGTACTCGTGGCCGACGAGCGTCTACTGGACGCTGACGACCATGACGACGTTGGGCTTCGGCGACATCACGTTCGAATCCGACGCCGGCCGCATCTTCTCGGTGGTCGTGCTGCTGGCGGGCTCGACGTTTCTGCTGGTGATGCTCCCGTTCGTGTTCATCCAGTTCGTCTTCATGCCGTGGATGACCGAACGCGAACGGCGCCGGGCGCCGCGGGTGGTGCCGGCGACGACGTCCGGACACCTGTTGATCACGCAGCTCGGTCCGGTCGAGGCGGCGATCATCGACCGTGCCGACCAGGCCGAGGTGCCGTACGTGCTGATCGTCGATGACGTGGCCGAGGCCGGTTTGATCCACGACGAGGGTCGCAACGTGATGGTCGGCGCACTCGACGATCCCGAGACGTACCGCAACGCCCGAGTCGATCAGGCGGCGCTCGTGATCGCCACGCAGTCCGATCAGATCAACACCAACATCGCCTTCACCGTGCGCGAGATCGCTCCGGACGTCGAGATCGTCGCCAGTGCCAACTCGCCGGCATCGGTGGACATCCTCGAGATTGCTGGCGCTGATCACATCGTGCAGCTCGGCGAGATCCTGGGTTCCGCCATGGCGGCGCGCACATTCGGGCTCTCCGGCAACAGTCATGTCATCGGCGAGTTCGCCGGCCTGCAGATCGCCGAGGCGAGCCCGATGGGGACCGACCTGCCGGGCAGGACGCTGGCCGAAGCGCAGCTGCGCAAACGGCTCGGCGTGAGCATCATCGGGATCTGGCGACGCGGCGACTTCTCGATCGCCACCGCCGACACGGTACTCACCGACTCCTCGATGCTGATCCTGGCCGGCACCGCCGACCAGCTCGCGGCCTACGACGCCTGCTACTCGTCGGACTCGACCGCGCCGACCCGTGCGGTCATCATCGGTGGTGGGCGAGTCGGTCGTGCGATCGCCGCAGCGTTCGCCGACGAGGGCATCGAATCCGTGATCATCGAACAACTGCCCGAGCGCCAACGAGAAGGTGCGACTTACGTGATCGGTGATGCGGCTGACCGTTCGGTGCTGCAGGCCGCGGGTATCGACGAGGCCGGTGCGATTCTGATCACGACGCATGACGACAACGTCAACGTGTACCTCACGCGGTACTGCCGTGGGCTCCGGCCGGACGCACGGATCGTGTCGCGCTCGAAGCTCGACCGAAATGTCTCGACGCTCTATCGGGCGGGCGCTGATGCCGTGCTGTCGTACGCCGGTACCGGTTCGGCGGCGATCTGGAACCACCTGCGCGGCGGCGAGACCGTGCTGGTGGCGCAGGGCCTCAACGTCTTCCGCACACCGATCCCAAAGGAGCTGGCGGGGACCACGCTGGCTGCCGCGCACGTGCACCGCCGCACGGCGTGCAACGTCGTTGCCGTCGAACGCAATGGAGTGCTCGAGGGCAATCCCGATCCGCACGTTCCGCTGCCGCTCAGCGGTGAACTCGTGCTCGTGGGCACCGACGTTGCGGAGGCACGGTTCTCCGAGGAGTTCCCGCACGCTCGTCGTCGCCCGTCGCTGCGCCGGGGCGAACGGATGCGGCGACCACGCTGAACCCCGTCGCCCGCTCTCCGGAACACATGTTCGGCGCTAGGCTCTGACGGCGATGGCCGCCACCACCTCCGCCAGAACGACTCCCCGCAAGCGCACGGCGAAGGCCGACGATCCCCAGATCGTCGTGCGCGGCGCCCGCGAGCACAACCTCAAGAACGTCAACGTCGAATTGCCGCGTGACAAGCTCATCGTGTTCACCGGGTTGTCCGGCTCGGGCAAGTCGAGCCTGGCCTTCGACACGATCTACGCCGAGGGGCAACGTCGATACGTCGAGTCGCTGAGTTCGTACGCTCGCCAGTTCCTCGGGCAGATGGACAAGCCCGACGTCGACATCATCGAGGGCCTGTCGCCGGCGATCTCGATCGATCAGAAGTCGGCGAGCCGCAACCCGCGGTCGACCGTCGGCACGATCACCGAGGTCTACGACTACCTGCGTCTGCTGTACGCCCGCATCGGCGTGCAGCACTGCCCGAACGACGGAACCAAGCTGCAGCGCCAGACGCCGCAGCAGATCGTCGACCGCATCCTCGACATGGACGACGGCATCCGATTCCAGGTGCTGGCGCCCGTCGTGCGCGGCCGCAAGGGCGAGTACGACACGCTGCTCCAGGATCTCTCCGGTCAGGGGTACGTACGCGCCCGCATCGACGGTGAGACCGTCGACATCGACGAGTTCCTCAAGCGCGAGGAACGTCTCGCCAAGTACGAAAACCACAAGATCGAGATCGTCGTCGATCGCCTCGTGTTGAAGGAGGGCATCGAGCGCCGCCTCACCGACTCGCTCGAGCAGGCGCTCGGCCTCGCCGACGGCGTCGCCGAGATCGAAGTGGTCCCGCGGGAGGGAGAGGGGCAGCCCGAGACGCTCACGTTCAGTCAGCACCTCGCATGCCCGATCTGCGGCACGAGCTACGACGAGCCGGCGCCGCGCAACTTCTCGTTCAACTCGCCCTACGGCGCGTGCGCGGCCTGCGACGGGCTCGGCACCACGTTCGAGGTCGACCCCGAGCTGATCATTCCCGATCCCGAGATGTCGCTGCTCGACGGGGCGATCGCGCCGTGGCGGTCGGCAAACACGCAGTACTTCACCCGCATGCTCGAGTCGGTCGCCGAGGTGCAGGGCATCGACATGAACGCTCCGTGGGAGCAGCTCACGGCCAAGCAGCAGAAGGTCATCCTCCACGGCGTGAAGGGGAAGATGACCGTCAAGTACAAGAACCGCTACGGGCGGTCTCGGTCGTACTCGACCGAATACGAGGGCGTCATCCCGTGGATCAAGCGTCGCCACGAGGGCAGCGACAGCGAGTGGGCGCGCGAGCAGTACGAGGGCTACATGCGCCTCGTCGCGTGCTCGACGTGTGACGGCGCGCGGTTGAAGCCGTCGACGCTGGCGGTCACCATCGAAGACAAGAACATCTCCGAGGTGTCCGACATGTCGATCGGTGAGTCGGCCAAGTTCCTCGCCGCGCTGGAGTTGTCCGAGCGCGATCGGATGATCGCCGAGCGGGTGACCAAGGAGATCAACGCTCGACTCGGGTTCTTGCTCGACGTCGGTCTCGACTATCTGACGATGTCGCGATCGGCTGGGACGCTCGCGGGTGGCGAGGCACAGCGGATCCGGCTGGCGTCGCAGATCGGGTCAGGCCTCGTCGGCACGCTGTACGTGCTCGACGAGCCGTCGATCGGCTTGCACCAGCGCGACAACAAGCGGCTGATCGACACGCTGACGCGGTTACGCGATCTCGGCAACACGGTGATCGTGGTCGAGCACGACGAGGAGACGATCCGCGAGAGCGACTGGATCGTCGACATCGGCCCCGGCGCAGGCGAGCACGGGGGCGAGGTCGTCTACTCCGGCAAGGTGCCCGGGATCCTCAAGGTGAAGGAGTCGGTGACCGGGCAGTACCTGTCGGGCCGCAAGTCCATCCCCGTCCCCGATCAGCGCCGGCCCCAAGGGCTCGAGTTCCTGCGCATCCAAGGGGCCCGTGAGCACAACCTCCAGAACATCGACGTCGACATCCCGCTCGGCAACTTCGTCGCAGTCACCGGCGTGTCGGGGTCGGGCAAGTCGACGCTGGTCCGCGACATCCTGCTGCCGGTACTGATGCAGCGCATCTACAAGTCGAAGATGGCAGCCGGCAAGCACAAGCGGATCGACGGCATCGAGTTCCTCGACAAGGTGATCGACATGGACCAGTCGCCGATCGGTCGCACGCCGCGGTCGAATCCGGCGACGTACACGGGCGTGTTCGACAACGTTCGCAAGCTGTTCGCGTCGACGAACGAGGCGAAGGTGCGTGGCTACATGCCGGGGCGGTTCTCGTTCAACGTCAAGGGTGGGCGCTGCGAGGCGTGCTCCGGCGACGGCACGCTGAAGATCGAGATGCACTTCCTGCCCGACGTGTACGTGCCGTGCGAGGTGTGTCACGGCGCCCGCTACAACCGCGACACGCTCGACATCGAGTTCAAGGGCAAGAACATCGCCGAGGTGCTCGACATGCCGGTCGCCGAGGCCGTCGACTTCTTCGCCAACCAGCCAGGGATCGCCCGCTACATGCAGACGCTCGTCGACGTCGGGCTGGGGTACGTGCGGCTCGGTCAGTCGGCGCCGACGCTCTCGGGCGGCGAGGCACAGCGCGTGAAGCTGTCGGCCGAGCTGGCCAAGCGCTCGACCGGTCACACGATCTACCTGCTCGACGAGCCGACCACCGGCCTGCACTTCGATGATGTCAAGCGGCTACTCACCGTGCTGCAGCGGCTCGTCGACCAGGGCAACACCGTCCTCGTGATCGAGCACAGCCTCGACGTGATCAAGACCGCCGACTGGGTGATCGATCTCGGCCCGAACGGCGGAAACGGCGGCGGCCTGATCGTCGGCGAGGGCCCGCCCGAGCACATCGCCACCCTCGAAGCCAGCCACACCGGCCGCTACCTCCGCGACGTCCTGTAGCCGCCCCGCCGGCCCCCGACCCGCGCCTGCGATGAGCCAAGTGTCGCTATCCGGTCGGTTCGCTCATCGGTGGGGGTGACAGACTGTGTCGATGGTCGATGCGCTGGCTGACACCGGCGTCGACCGGGAGGTGCTGCAGCGGCGGACGTTGCGCTCGCTCCGATTCGCCCAGGTCCCGGGCCAGGCGGCGGTGGCCGGCATGGTCGCCGTGGTGTCACTCCTGGCGAGCGATCTCCTCGGTTCGGACCGGCTCGCAGGGATGGGGAGTGCATCGTTCACGATCGGTGCCGCGTTCACGGCGATTCCTCTGGCGGCGTTCATGCGTCGCCGTGGCCGTCGTGTCGGACTCGTTCGAGCGCTGCTCATCGGCGCCGTCGGCGCATCGATCGCAGCAACCGGCGGCCAGCTCCGCTGGTTCCCGCTCTTCGTGATCGGCATGCTCGCGTTCGGTGCGGGGCAGGCCGCAACGCTGCAACAGCGCTATGTCGCAGCCGACCTCGCACCGCCCGAGCAGCAGGGGGCGTCGATCGCCGCCATCGTGTGGGTGGGAACGCTGGGGGCGGCGCTGGGCCCGCTCCTCACACCGTTCGAAAAGGAGGCAGCCGCGCAACTCGGCCTCGACGAACTCGTCGGCCCGTTCCTGTTCGCCGCAGCGTTCTTCCTCGTGGCCGCAACGGTGGTGTGGGCGCGATTGCGTCCGGACCCACTCGAGGTGATCGGCGGCATCGATCCTCATGCCGAACGCGTCCGACTGCTGCGAGTCGTCCGGTCGTCGGCATCGGTGATCTGGTCGTCACCCGGTGCGCGGCTCGGCATCGCAGCGCTCGCGGCCTCGCAGGCGGCGATGGTCGGTGTGATGACGATGACGCCGCCGCACATGAAGGATCACGGTCACGCAGATCTGTCGGCGCTGGTGATCGCGCTGCACATCGTGGGGATGTACGGGCTGTCGCCGTTGGTCGGCCGATTCGTCGACCGTCAGGGCGCGGTGCGCGGGATCCAGGTCGGCGCCTTCATTCTCGGTGGCGGGACGGTCGCCACGGTGATGGCCGGCTACGTACCGGCGCTGATGTTCGTGGGGCTGTTCTTCCTCGGACTCGGCTGGAGCTTCGGTCTGATCGGGGGCACGACGATTCTCACCGCGTCGGTGCCCGAGGCATCTCGCGTGGAGGTGCAGGGAACCGGGGACCTGACGCTCAGCCTGTGTGGCGCTGTGGCGGCGCTCAGTTCGGGTTTCGTGAAGGCGTCGTTCGGCTTCCACCTACTCGCTGACGGTGCAGCGGTGCTCGCGGCAGGGCTGCTCGTGCTCGCGTGGTACACCGCGGCGATCACGCCGACCAATCGTCACGCCGCCTGACCCGGCCGCGATGAGCGAAGTGTCGGTATTCGGGCGGTTCGCTCATCGCTGGGCGTGTGGTTCGGGTTGCGGTGAGCGAAGTGTCGGTATTCGGGCGGTTCGCTCATCGCTGGGCGTGTGGTTCGGGTTGCGGTGAGCGAAGTGTCGGTATTCGGGCGGTTCGCTCACCATCCCGCAAGGCGCCGCCTGAGGTCAGCGTGGGTCGCGGCGAGTTCGGCGACCGTCTCGTTGAATCGTTGCTCGTACTGGACGTCGGACACGCGAGTCGTCATCCAGCCGACGGCGCCGGCGGCACGGTCGCGGCGAGCGTCGGAAGCGATCCCCAGCGTTTCTCGGTGGCTGGGATGGAGGTCGACCTCGATCGCCCAACGGAGTTCGGGAATCGCGAGATCGAATCGAACGCTCCCGTGACCGGGGAGTTCGACTCGGTGTTGACGCACGAGACCGCGAACTCCGGCTCGAGCCAGGGCGTCGGCCACGCGGACCTCGGGATGTGACTCGGCCGCGCCGCCGGGCAGACGTCGATCGAGGGTCTGGAGGAACGCACGAACCCACGGTCGTCGGGGTGAGAGCCAATCGACGGCGACATCGAGGAAGTCGCCGTCGTCCAGCCTCCCGTCGTGTGCGGCCTGTTCGATCACCGACAGGAGGTCGTCGGGTCCGAGCCAGCGGGTGAGGTCGTAGGCGGTGCGCTCTCGCGTCGTGATTCGGATGCCATCGTCGCGCTCGACCACGTCGTGAACGTGGCGGGCGTCGGTCCGGTACGGCACCACCCACCGGGCGATCGCCGGGTTGCTGGCCGGTGGTGCGAGCACGTGGATCCGATGGTCGGACGGGAGGCGGCGGAATCCCCACAGCCGCCCGGCCGTCGGGCCGGCGATGGCGACATCGGAGCGAGCAGCGCAGACAGCGGCGCAGCGGGCGAGCTCGGTGTCGGGCGCGCTCGGGGTTCGGTAGGCACCGCGGAGGACGAGTTCGAGATCCTCGGACTGTTGGAGGTGGCGGAGCTGTCGCGCCGACAAGCCGGTGTCGAGGAGCTGTTGTGTCGAGGCAACGCCGTGCTGGCGCGCGAGCAATTGGTGGGCGTGACGAGTGAGGTGGGCCACATCGAACCTCCTGGACGTGCAGTCGCTGGAGGGAGCCGGTCCACCCGACGCTACCCCGCCGCTGTCACGCACCGGCCTGCGATGAGCGAAAAGCCGTGATTCGGGCGGTTGGCTCATCGCGGAGGAGAGTCGGCGGGCTGCGATGAGCGAAGTGGCGCGATTCGGGCGGTTGGCTCATCGCAGCGCCGGGTGGCCTGCGCGGGTCAGCGGTTGCGGAGGCGCTTGCTGAGATCGTTGAGGCGCTTCTTCTCGTCGCCGGTGAGCGAGTCCATCCCGTTGGCACCGATCTTGTCGAGCAAGGCGTCGAGCTCGACCTGATCGGCGGGGGAGGGGGCGCTCGGTGGCGGCATCGGCGGTGGTGTGTTCTTCCACGGGCCCTGCACGACTCCGCCCGACGTGGACGAGCCGGCGCCGCGAGACGGCTTCGACTTGCGCTTCTTGGGCTTGGACGTCCCGACGCCGTCGAGCGGCAGGTGCGGGATCGGCCAGCCGGTGGCCAGCCCGAGCGACCGACCGGCGACGAGCGCCACACCGATCGACACGAGCAGGAAGATCACCTGGCCCGTCTGGTCGGTGCCGGTGAACTGCAGGAAGTTCAGCACCGTGAAGATCGCCGCGAGTGCCCACAGCGGGATGACCTCGAACCACTTGACGCCGGGGTAGGTCGCTGCGTAGACCCAGATCCCGCCGAGGAACAGGTTGTTCAGCCCGAACTGGATCATGAAGTCGATGCTGTCGGACAGCGGGCCGAGCACGGTGAGGATGAGCGCCGGCACGATCGTGAGCGCGAGCACCCAGGCCAGGAACTTGCCGCGACCGAACAGCGCTTCGAGCTGCTGGCCGAACAGGTAGAAGAAGACGATCCCGAGCAGCGGCCAGATCGCCGGCTCGGTGGCGATGGGCCACGTGACCAGTCGCCACACCTCGAAGTCCCGGACCAGCACCGGAGCGAACCACAAGCGATCCCAGGCATCGCGGAACAGTCCCCACAGGAACATCGACACGATCGACAGCCCGCACAGGATGTCGGTGGTGGTGACGTCGAAGTTGCCCGCACGGAACCAGCCGTCGTTGGGTCGTCGGCGGAAGGCGGCGGCGAACTGGTCGGACATCGGGCATCACGGTATCCGGCCGTCCGTATGCTTGGGGCGTCATGCAGGAAGCGAGATGGTGAAACGTCCTCCGGCCGGCACGATCCCCGAGGCACCGGGTTCGTACCAGTTCAAGGACGTCCACGGCCGCGTGATCTACGTCGGCAAGGCATCGAATCTCCGCCAACGCCTGTCGAACTACTTCCAGCATCCGCGCAACCTGCATCCGCGGACCGCGCAGATGGTCGAGACCGCCGAGTCGGTCGAATGGACGATCGTGCGCAACGAGGTCGAGGCGTTGATGCTCGAGTACTCGTTGATCAAGCAGCACGATCCGCGCTTCAACGTGCGCCTGCGCGACGACAAGAGCTACCCGTTCCTCGCCGTCACGATCGACGAGCAGTGGCCGCGGGCGCTCGTGATGCGGGGCCGCAAGCGCAAGGGCACCCGCTACTTCGGTCCCTACGCCCACGCCTACGCGATCCGCGACACCCTCGACCTGCTGTTGCGGTCGTTCCCCGTCCGCACGTGCAGCCAGGCCAAGTTCAACCAGCACGAACGCCTCGGCCGGCCCTGCCTGCTGTTCCACATCGAGAAGTGCGCCGGTCCGTGTGTCGGCGAGATCGAGGAGATGCCGTACCGCCAGCTGGTCACCGATCTGTGCGAGTTCCTCGACGGCGACACCGACGAGATCGTCGACCGTCTCGAGGCCGACATGCAGTCGGCGGCGACGGGCCTCGAGTTCGAGCGCGCCGCCCGCTTGCGCGATCGCCTGCTGGCGGTGCGCAAAGCGATCGAGAAGCAGCAGATGGTCGCCGAGCGCAGCGAGGACCTCGACGTGATCGGCATCGCCGAGGACGAACTCGAAGCGGCCGTCCAGGTGTTCTACGTCCGCAAGGGGCGCGTCGTGGGACGCAAGGGATTCATCCTCGACAAGGTCGAGGAGCTCACGCCCGGGCGCCTGATCGATCGCATCCTCGAGTCGATGTACGGCGACGACCCGATCCTCGGTGTCCCCAAGCAGGTGCTCGTGCCGTACGAGGCGGAGGAACTCGCCACCTACGAGGAGTGGCTGTCGATGGGGCGCGGCTCGCGGGTGCAGGTTCGGGTTCCCCAGCGGGGCGACAAGCGATCGCTGCTCGAGACCGTGACCCGCAACGCCGAGGGCGAGTTCACCCGCCACCGGATGAAGCGGGCGAGCGACCACAACTCGCGAAGCCGGGCGCTCACCGAGCTCCAGGACCATCTCGGGCTGCCCGAAGCTCCACTTCGCATCGAGTGTTACGACATGGCCCACCTGCAGGGCAGCGACTACGTGGGCTCGATGGTGGTGCTGGAGGACGGCCTCCCCAACAAGCGTGAGTACCGGCGCTTCAAGGTCAACACGGTCGGCGGCGACCAGGTGAGTGCGAGCGACGACTACGCCGCGATGGCCGAGGTGGTGCGGCGACGGTTGCAGGCCTATCTCGACGAGCGGGATCGGCCCGTCAACGAGCGCGGGGACAAGCCCGGCAAGTTCGCCTATCCGCCGCAGCTCCTGCTGGTCGATGGTGGCAGGGGTCAACTCAGCGCGGCCAAGCGGGTGATCGACGAGCTCGACCTCACCGACGAGATCCCGGTCGCCGGCCTCGCGAAGCGCTTCGAGGAGGTGTTCGTCCCCGGACGCAGCGAGCCCGTCGAGATCCCGCGGGGCAGCGAGGCGTTGTTCATGCTGCAACGGATCCGCGACGAGGCCCACCGGTTCGCGAATACGTTCCATCGCGAGCGGCGCAGCAAGCGGATGACCGTCAGCGCGCTCGACGGGATCCCGGGCCTCGGCGAGGTGCGCCAGAAGAAGCTGGTGAAGGCACTCGGCGGCGTCAACGCCGTCAAGCGGGCGGATCTCGACGAGCTGAAAGCGCTGAGTTTCCTCCCCGATCCGGTCGCCGAGGCGGTGTTCGCCAAGTTCCACACCGACTGATCGTGATCGCAACCAGCGTGGTTCCCCGAGCCCAGGTCTCCGGGAACCACGCTGGTTCCCCCGGGCCCGGGCTCCGGGAACCAGGCCCGAGGCGATGGGTCAGGCGAGCTGGGCGATGACGTCGGCTTGGAGGAGGCGGTAGTTGTCGACTCGCTCCTCGGGCGTCGCGCCGAGCGTGAAGTCGGGGATGATCAGCTCGTCGAATCCCAGCTCGACGTACCTGGCAATCTCGTCGACGAGCTGGTCGTTCGACCCGATGATCGATCGAGGGCCCATGTCGCCTGCCTTGATGTTGGCGGCGAGGTCGGCGTCGTCGGACATGAACACGAGCGCCTGGGTCGACTTCCACATGGTCGCCGGGTCGCGTTCGACCTGCTCGCAGGCCGTGAGAAATTTGGCGAGCGCACCTCCGGCCATTTCTGGTGCGCCCCACGTGTTCCATTCGTCGGCATGCGTTGCGGTGATGCGGAGCATCCGGGGGCTGCCGGTGCCGACGAGGATCGGCAGCGGCGACTGGACGGGCTTGGGGTTGGACGGCGCGTCGGTGATGTCGTAGAAGTCGCCGTGGAAGTCGGTGCGGTCCTCGTTCAGCAGCGACCGGATGACCTGGATGGCCTCTTCGAAGCGGCTGACCCGCGTGGCCGGCTCCTCCAGGTCGATGCCGTAGGCGTGGTGCTCATTGATCTGCCATCCGGCGCCGATGCCGAGCACGAGACGCCCCTTCGAGATCCGGTCGATGGTGGCTGCCCGGTTGGCGAGCACCGCGGGGTGATGGACTGACGTCGGTGCCACGAGCGAGCCGATCCGGAGCTGCTCGGTCACCGCAGCGATCGCCGGCAGCATGGCCCAGCACTCGTGGACGTCACCGGGCAGGACATCCTCGCCGCCGGAATTGGGCATGTAGTGGTCGGCGTACCAGAGACAGTGCCATCCCTCGGTGTCGGCCATCCGGGCGAGGTCGAGCACCTCGGCGGGCGGGCGTTCCGGGTTGGGCCAGATCGAGAACTTCATGACCGCCGACCGTAACCTCTGCCCCCGTGCCGAGCGACTCCGACCCGATCGCGGTCCCCCGAGACCAGGTCTCCGGGGACCACGGTGGTTCCCCGAGACCCGGGCTGGGGGAACCACGAGATCACGACTTGTGGGAGGCGCACGCGGACTGGTGGATCGACGGGTTCACCGAGGGTGCCGATCCGGAGTACGTCGAGCAGATCCTGCCGCTTGCCGCTGCCGAACTCGACGGGGCCGACCGAGTCCTCGACCTCGGTTGCGGCGATGGCCAGCTCAGTCGGCTGCTCGCCGCCGCAGGAGCCCGGGCGGTCGGCGTCGATCCGACGTGGAACCAGATCGCGGTGGCGCACGAGCGCGGCGGGGGAGCGGTGTTCGCCCGATCGGAAGCCGCGGCGCTTCCGTTCGCCGACGCGTCGTTCGACGCCGTGGTGGCGTGCCTCGTGTTCGAACACATCGACGACCTCGACGGCGCGATCGCCGAGGTCGCTCGGGTGCTGCGGCCGGGCGGGCAGTTCTCGTTCTTCCTCAACCATCCGCTGCTGCAGACGCCGGGGAGCGGCTGGATCGACGACCACACCGTCGACCCGCCTGAGCAGTACTGGCGGATCGGGCCGTACCTCGTCGAGCAGGACTCGGTCGAGCAGGTCGAGCAGGGTGTCTTCATCCGGTTCGTCCACCGCCCGCTGTCGAGGTACCTCAACGCGCTGGCCGAGCAGCGCCTCGTGCTCGAACGCATGGTCGAGCCCGCCCCGCCGGACGGCTTCCTCGACCGCGCCTTCGAGTACGCCGAGGCCGCCGCCATCCCACGCCTGCTGTACCTCCGCCTCCGCCGCACCTGACGCGATCCAGCGAGCGCCTCCACCTCGCCCAGCGATGAGCGAAAAGCCGCTCTCCGGGCGGTTGGGTCATCGTGGAGGTGGTTTGGCGGGTTGCGATGAGCGAAGTGTCGACATGCGGGCGGTTCGCTCATCGCTGGAAGGAGTTCGCCGGTTGCGGTGAGCGAAGTGTCGACATGCGGGCGGTTCGCTCATCGCTGGAAGGAGTTCGCCGGTTGCGGTGAGCGAAGTGTCGACATCCGGGCGGTTGGCTCATCGCTCGGGATGGTGTGGTGAGGGCGGGGCGAGATGGCCGAGGGGGGTCGGGCCGGGTCCGGGCGGGTCGGTAGGGTGGCGGGGTGGCCGACGTCGTGCTGATCACCGGGCTCTCCGGCGCGGGTCGTTCTGGAGTTGCCGACGTGTTGGAGGACCTCGGCTGGTTCGTGGTCGACAACCTGCCCACCGCGCTGATCGGCACCATCGTCGAACTCGCTGCGAAGCCCAACAGCGACATCGAGCGCCTGGCGCTCGTTGCCGGACGACAGCATGCCGAAGTGCTCACCAAGGTCGGCGAACTGCGCGCCGACGGCCACGACGTGCGCATGGTGTTCCTCGACGCATCGACGCCCGAGCTCGTGCGCCGGTACGACGCCACCCGGCGCCGCCACCCGCTCGCCGACGACAGCGACGGCCTCGTCGAGTCGATCGAGCTGGAACGCACGATGCTCGAACCGGTCCGTGCGGCAGCCGATCTCGTGATCGACACGAGCGATCTCAACGTCCACCAGCTCAAGGAGCGCATCGATCACGCCTTCGACACGGTCAGCGGATCGCGGCTGCAGGTCACCGTCGAGAGCTTCGGCTTCAAACACGGTCTCCCGCTCGACGCTGACATCGTGATGGACCTGCGTTTCCTCCCCAACCCACATTGGGAGGACGATCTGCGGCCGTTGACCGGGCACGATCCGAAGGTCCGCGACTACGTGCTCGAGACCGCAGTTGGTTCCGCGTTCATCGATCGGTTCGACGATCTGCTGGCGAGCCTCGTGCCGCAGTACCAGGCCGAGGGGCGGACCTACCTGACCGTCGCGCTGGGTTGTACCGGCGGCCGCCACCGCTCTGTCGCCGCCGCAGAGGAACTCGCCGCCCGCCTGCGCCAGCGTGGCGTGGCGGTTCGCACGTCGCATCGCGACGTCTCGCGCTGACCCGCAGCCCACCGACCCACGTTTGCGCTGCATTCCGGGCGACCCGTCCCGCCCGAATCGTCACGCAAACGGTCGGGGGTCGGCGGTTTGGCCCACCTGCTCCGCCGGGGAACTACAGTCGTGGGTGGACATCGACGTTCATACCCCCACACGCCAGGAGGCACCCAGTCATGACCATCCGCGTCGGCATCAACGGTTTCGGACGAATCGGCCGCAACTTCTTCCGCGCCGCCAAAGCGAGCGGCGCCGACATCGACTTCGTGGCGGTGAACGACCTCGGATCGATCGACACGATGGCGCACCTCCTCAAGTACGACTCCGTTCTCGGCCGCTTCCCCGACAAGGTGAGCGCCACCAAGTCGAGCATCAAGGCGGGCAGCGACACGCTCCGGGTGCTCAGCGAGCGCAACCCGGCCGATCTGCCGTGGGGCGAGCTCGGCGTCGACGTCGTCGTCGAGTCGACCGGCTTCTTCAACAGCCGTGAGGCCGCCAGCGCCCACCTCGACGGAGGAGCACCTCTGGTGATCGTGTCGGCGCCCGCGTCGAACGCCGACATCACCATCGTGTACGGCGTCAACCACAAGGACTTCCGGATCAGCAAGCACAAGGTGATCTCGAACGCGAGCTGCACCACCAACTGCTTCGTGCCGATGGTCAAGGTGCTCGACGACGCCTTCGGTGTCGAGCAGGGCCTGATGACCACGATCCACTCCTACACCGGCGACCAGAACCTCGTCGACGGACCGCACAGCGACATGCGCCGTGCCCGCGGCGCGGCGATCAATATCGTGCCCACCTCCACCGGTGCCGCTCGTGCGACTTCGCTCGTGATGGAAGCGATGAAGGGCAAGCTCGACGGCACGGCCCTGCGGGTTCCCACCCCGACCGGTTCGCTCACCGACTTCACGGTCAACCTGAAGAAGGCCGCCAGCGTCGAGCAGATCAACGCCGCGTTCGAGGCGGCGAGCAAGAAGGCGCTGAAGGGCATCCTCAAGTACACCGAGGACCCGATCGTGTCGAGCGACATCGTCACCGACCCGCACTCGTGCATCTTCGACGCCGGGCTCACGATGAGCATGGGCAAGCTCGTCAAGATCAACGGCTGGTACGACAACGAGTGGGGCTACTCGAACCGCCTCGTCGACCTGACGCTGTTCACCGGCTCGAAGGTCAAGCGCTGAGCCGATGAGCGAGATCCCCGTCCTGGAGGATCTGGAGACAGCGCTCGGCGGCCTCGAGGGCAAACGGATCCTCGTCCGTACCGACTTCAACGTGCCGCTCGACGAGTCTTCGGGCACGGCACAGATCGTCGACGACTTCCGGATCCGCGCAGCGTTGCCCACGATCGAGTGGCTGACCGAGCGTGGCGCGACCGTGGTCACCGCCAGCCACCTGGGCCGACCGAAGGGTGCGCCGGACCCCAAGTACTCGATGGACCCCGTGCGCGCCCGCCTCGCCGAGCTCGCACCAGGTGTCGAGTTGCTCGAGAACCTGCGATTCGACCCGGGCGAGACCGCCAACGATCCGGCGTTCGTCGCGCAGCTCGTCGACGGCATCGACGGCTACGTCAACGACGCGTTCGGCGCGTCGCACCGTGCGCACGCATCGATCGTCGGACCGCCGCAGTTCGTTCCATCGGCGATGGGGCGGCTCCTCCAGAAGGAGGTCGAGGTGCTCCTCGGCCTGCGCAACAAGCCGAAGCACCCGTTCGTGGCCGTGCTCGGCGGCGCCAAGATCTCCGACAAGCTCGGCGTGGTCGAGGCGCTGCTCGAGGTCGTCGACTCGCTGGTGATCGGCGGAGCGATGTGCTTCACCTTCTTCGCCGCCCAGGGAAAGCCGATCGGTGATTCGCTGTTCGAGCCCGACCAGGTCGACACGTGCAAGCGTCTGCTCGCCGACGCCGGCGCCAGGGGCAAGACGATCCACCTGCCCGAGGACATCACCGGCACCACCGCCGACGGCGAGTACGCGACGTTCGGCACGCGCCTGCCGGACGGGGCGAAGGGCTTCGACATCGGCCCGGGCTCCGCCGCGGCGTTCACCGACGTGATCATGGATGCCCGCATGGTGTTCTGGAACGGCCCGATGGGCATGTTCGAAGACGAGCGGTTCGCGTCCGGAACCCGCACCGTCGCGCAGGCGATGGCCGACACCAAGGCGTTCACCGTCGTCGGCGGGGGTGACTCGGCCGCGGCGCTCGCGCAGTTCAAGCTCGACGACGAGGTCGATCACGTCTCCACCGGCGGTGGGGCCAGCCTCGAGCTCCTCGAGAACGGCGACCTACCCGGCCTCGCAGCCCTACGACAAGGAACGCAGTGACCCACCAGAACGGAATCTCATGACCCGTCGACCACTCATCTCCGGTAACTGGAAGATGAACCTCAACCACTTCGAGGCGATCCAGACCGTCCAGAAGCTGCACTATCTCGTCCCGAAGGAGACCCTCGAGGACGTCGATGTCAGCATCCACCCGCCGTTCACCGACATCCGCAGCATCCAGACCGTGATCGAGACCGAGGACTTCGACTTCCACCTCGGCGCCCAGCACTGCCACTGGGAGGACTCCGGAGCATTCACGGGCGAGGTGTCACCGGCGTTCCTCGAGAAGCTGAACGTCGTCTACGTGATCGTCGGGCACTCCGAGCGCCGTGAGCTCTTCGGCGAGACCGACGAGATGGTCAACAAGAAGGTTGCCGCCGTCCAGGCCCACCACATGACGCCGATCATGTGCTGCGGCGAGACGCTGGCCGAACGCGAAGCGGGGGAGACCGAGTCGAAGGTGCTCGGCCAGATCGAGGTCGGCCTCGCCGGTCGCTCCAACGAGCAGATCGCCTCGCTCGTGATCGCGTACGAGCCCATCTGGGCGATCGGCACCGGCGAGACCGCGACCGCCGACGACGCGCAGGCAGTGTGCGCGGCGATCCGTGGCAAGGTCCGCAAGCTCACCGACGACGCGACCGCGGACGCGGTGCGTATCCAGTACGGAGGCTCGGTCAAGGGTGCCAACGCGACCGAGCTGATGGCGCAGCCCGACATCGACGGTGCGCTGGTCGGCGGGGCCAGCCTCGACCCCGACGAGTTCGCCAAGATCGTCCAGTTCGGAACCTGACCATCTGCGCCACCCTGTCTTTTCGGGTCGGGTCCGCAACGACAGGGGTGTCGCTTCGGTTGACTTTTCACACACGGGAAACACGGGTGGCTACCGCTCGGTAACGCACACTGATATGGTCGTTGTTCTTCGAGTCACCGGGGAGGGGGCTCGAAGGTGTTCAGCCGTGGTTGAACGCCGGCTCTGCCGGGCGGTTCCCGCGGCACACGACTTCCCTTGCATTATCCATCTTCCAGGAGGACACATACGTGAACACGACACGACGGAGCGCCAAGCTCCTCGCCGTTGCGGCCGCGTCGGCGTTGATCTTCGCAGCCTGTGGCAGCGATGACGACACCAGCGCACCCGAGGGCACCGACGCCGCCGAAACCGGCGACACCACCGAGACCGAGACCACCGAAGGTGGCGAGACCGAGACCACCGAAGGTGGCGACATGGTCGAAGGTGCCGATGGTGGCACCCTGATCTGGGCTCACGAGCAGGAGCCGCCCGACCTGCACCTCGACGATCCCGAGAACAACCTCTCGATCACGTCGTGGATCCGTTCCTCGCTGATCGAGGGCCTCCATGGCATCTCCGGCGCGACCGAGTACTACCCCGAGCTGCTCGACGGCGAGGCGACGGTCACCGAGAACGCCGACGGCTCCGTCACGGTCGACTTCGTGCTCCGCGACGGACTCGTGTGGAGCGACGGCGACGACCTGACCGCCGACGACGTCAAGTGGACCTATGACGCGATCATGGCCGCCGACGGCACCGACGAAGAGGGCGCGCCCGCGTACATCTACCTGCTCGGCGACCGCACCGGCCTCGACACCATCACCGACTTCACGGTGAACAGCCCGACCGAGTTCAGCATCACCTGGGAATCGTTCTACGCCGGTTGGCAGGGCGTTCTCAACGAGGTGTACCCGATGCACCAGTTCTCCGAGGATCCCGCCACGGCTGCCGCCGAGCTCAACGAGGCGCTGCGCGAGTGGAACGTCGGCGGCGAGGTCATCGCATCGTCCGGCCCCATGATCTTCGATTCGTGGCAGAAGGGCGTCCAGATGAACCTGGTGCGCAACGACAGCTACAACGGCTCGAACAGCCCCGACGCCAAGAACGACGGCGTGGCCTTCGTCGACGGCGTGCAGATCAACTTCGTGACCGACACCGACGCGCAGATCAACGCGCTGAAGGCCGGCGAAGCACAGATCGTCATGACGCAGCCGCAGCTCGCCTTCGAGGAACTCGCCAGCGACGCCACCTTCACGGTGTCGAGCTCGCCTGGTCCCGTGTTCGAGCACTGGGGTCTGAACCTCAACAACACCCACCTCGCCAAGCCCGAGGTGCGTGAGGCGCTCGCATTTGCGATGGACAAGACCGAGGTCATGGCCGGCCTGTACACCCCGCTGTTCGGCGACACGTTGCCGGCCGAGGGTCTGGGCAACACCTACTGGCTGTCCAACCAGTCGACCTACGAGAACCATGCCGGCGACGCCGGTTACGGTGCGGGCGACATCGAGTCGGCAGCTGCCGCGCTCGAGTCGGCCGGGTACGCCCTCAACGGGTCCGGCATCTACGAGCACCCCGAAGACGGCGTGCTCTCGCTGCGGGTCGGCACCACTGGTGGCAACCGTCTGCGTGAGATCCAGCAGGAACTCATCCAGGCCCAGATGAAGGACGCCGGCATCGAGATCGTCATCGACAACGTCGAAGGCGGCGCCTACTTCAGCGAAGTGCCGTTCTCCGAGGGCTCGATCGAGTGCTCGACCAGCGGTGGCGCCTCCGGTAACTGCGACATCTGGGACATCACCCAGTTCGCATGGGTCGGTGGCCCGTGGCCCGGTGGCCAGACCTCTTCGTACCGCGCCGGTGGCGAGAACAACCCGTACGGGTTCGCCAACGACGAGTTCGAAGCCCTCGCCGACGAGTGCGACGCAACCGTCGACGCCGACGAGCGTGCAGCGTGCTACAACGAGCTGGACAAGTTCGTCACCACGCTGGAGAGTGACCCGGTGCAGGGTCTGTTCATGCTCCCGCTGACCCAGAAGCCGTCGTTCTACGGCTACACCGGTGCGCTTGCGCAGGCCGGTGTCGCTCCCGACGCCCAGGGTGCGGGTCCGTTGACCAACGTTGCGGACTTCCAGTTCGCGGGCTGATCAACCGAACACTCTGTAACACCATGAGATGAAGAACGGGGCCCCGATGAGGGGCCCCGTTCAACATCTGGTCACCTGTCGTCTACTCTCTCCGTCCGAGGTCCCTCGCACTGTGTTCGCTTACATCACCAGACGTCTCCTGGCAACGATCCCGCTGCTGGTCATCGCGCTGTATCTGGTGCACGTCGGGATCTCGCTGACCACCGATCCCCGATCAGCGTTCTACCTCTGTCTGCCCCGATGCCAGGACGGCTTCGACCAGATCACCGAGGTGTACAACCTCGACGTCAACGTCTGGCTCCGTCCGTTCATCTGGTTCGGCGACGTCCTCAGCGGCGACCTCGGCACCTCGAGCAGCATCGGCGAGCCGGTCGGCGAGATCATCGTCGACCGCGGCTGGAACACGGCGCTGATCGCCGTTCCCGCCTTCATCATCAGCGCCGTCGTCGCGCTCTTGCTCTCGGTGTACTCCGCCCGCCACCAGTACTCGAAGGGCGACTACATCCTCACCGGCCTCGCCTTCTTCGGCCTCGCCTTCCCGTCGTTCGTGCTCGCCCTGCTGATCCAGAACATCTTCGGTGTGCAGCTCGAGAACTGGTTCGGCATCAAGCCGTTCAACACCGGTCGTAAGACCAACGAGAACTTCATCGAACTGATCCGCGACATCGCCCTCCCGGTGATGTCGCTGTCGATCCTCTTCATCTCCGCCGACAGCCGCTTCGGACGCGCGTCGATGCTCGAGACGCTCAACCAGGACTACATCCGAACCGCTCGAGCGAAGGGACTCCCGGAGAAGACGGTCGTCTGGAAGCACGCGCTGCGCAACGCGTTGATCCCGCTGGTCACGCTCTGGGCACTCAACTTCTCGGCATTGCTCGGCGGTTCGATCGTCACCGAGAGCATCTTCTCGTGGCCGGGCCTCGGTCCGGCGTTCATCCGTGGACTCGTCGATGCCGACATCTACCTGATCCTCGGCATCGTGCTCTTCACCGGGCTGATCACCGTCTTCTTCAACTTGGTCGCCGACATCATGTACGGCGTCTTGGACCCCCGGATTCGACTGGACTGAGGACTCCCATGGCCAAGAGCACCTTCGACCAGGCGAACCTGGACCCCGAATTCGCCGACACCGAGCGATACGAACACCACGTCCCCGTCTTCTCCGCCGGCGAGATCGAGGGCCTCACCGAGGCCCCGCAGACCTTCGGCTGGCTGGCGTGGAAGCGGTTCCGCCACCACCGTATGGCGATCATCGGAGCAGTCGGGCTGGTGTTGATCCTGGTGCTGTTCATCGTCGGCCCGATGATCAGCCCGTACGCGTTCGACGAGCGCAACATCGCCGATCGCTTGCAGGGGCCATCGTCGGATCACTGGTTCGGCACCGACGAGATCGGGCGAGACCTGTTCGTCCGCACCGCCCAGGGCGGCCTGTACTCGCTGCGGATCGGGTTGATCGCCGCAGTGCTCGCCACGGCGATCGGCACCTTCCTCGGTGCGATCGCCGCCTACTTCGCGAAGGGCATCGACATTCTCATCTCGCAGGTGATCAACATGGTGTTGATCGTGCCGGCGCTGATCGTGCTGTCGATCTTCTCGAAGTACTCCGGTGGCAACGCGACCAGCCTGGCACTCGTGCTCTCGCTGTTGCTGTGGACACGAATCGCCAGAGTGGTTCGAGGCGTCGTGCTGTCGATCAAGGAGCAGGAGTACATCCTTGCGGCACGTGCGGCCGGCGCATCGCATGCGCGCATCATCTTCCGCCACGTGCTTCCCAATGTGGTCGGCCCGGTCGTCGTGGAGGTCACGCTGTTGCTCGGCACGGTGATCGTGCTCGAGAGCACGCTGTCGTTCCTCGGCCTCGGAGTGCAGCCCCCCGATGCATCACTCGGCACGCTGGTCGCCGACGCGAAGGGCAACATCGACAACGATCCGATCCGTGTGCTGACGCCCGGGTTCTTCATCGTTGCGATCGTCCTGTGTGTGAACTTCCTGGGTGATGGCATGCGCGATGCCCTCGATCCCCGTTCGAAGAACGAGAGAGGGTGACGTGAGCGAATCCCCATTGTTGAAGGTCGACGGCATGTCCGTCGCGTTCCGCACCGACGCGGGAGTCGTTCGTGCGGTGACCGACGTCAGCTTCGAGATCAACTCCGGCGAGGTGCTTGCCGTCGTCGGCGAGTCCGGCTCGGGCAAGTCCGTCACGGCACTCGCACTGATGCGGTTGCATCCCAAGAACACCGACATCACCGGATCCGTCATGTTCGACGGCATCGACGTTCTCGCACTCTCAGAGGACGAGATGCGCTCGATCCGTGGACGCGACGTCGCGATGATCTTCCAGGATCCGATGACCGCGATGAACCCGGTGTACACCGTCGGTGAACAGATCGCCGAGGCGATCCGGATCCACTCGGACACGTCGAAGCAAGGGGCATGGGATCGCGCCGTCGACCTGCTGCAGCTGGTCGGCGTTCCCGAGCCGAAGCGGCGGGCGTCGCAACACCCGCACGAGTTCTCCGGCGGTATGCGCCAGCGCGCGATGATCGCCATGGCGATCTGCAACGACCCCAAGCTGCTCATCGCCGACGAGCCGACCACCGCCCTCGACGTCACCGTGCAAGCCCAGGTGATGGACGTCCTGCACGACGTCCAGCAGGCGACGGGGTCGGCGATGATGCTGATCACGCACGACCTCGGCCTGGTCGCCGGTTCGGCAGACCGCGTGCAGGTCATGTACGCGAGTCGCCTGATGGAGACCGGCGACCTCGACGACATCTTCTACGAGTCGCGCAATCCGTACACCCTGGCGTTGCTCAACTCGATCCCGGACCTCGAGGGCGTCAAGGAATCCCTGCAGGCCATTCCCGGCAACCCCCCGAGCCTGCTGAACCCGCCGTCGGGCTGCGCGTTCCGCCCTCGGTGCGAGTTCGCCATCGACGAGTGTGCTGCATCCGAACCGCCGGTGATCCAGCTCGGCGACGGTCATGCGAGCCGATGCCACCGGACCGCCGAAGTCGGCGTCGATCTCGGGGTGATGGCGTGACCACCGCTTCGCTGTACGACTCCGGCGCGCTCAGCGGCCTCGCCGAGGATGCCCCGATCCTGAAGATCGAGAACCTCGTCATGGAGTTCCCGATCCGGGCCGGTGTGTTCCGCAGGCAGGTCGGTTCCGTGCAGGCCGTCTCGGATGTGTCGCTCGACCTGATGCGTCACGAAACCCTCGGCATCGTCGGCGAGTCCGGCTGCGGCAAGAGCACGCTCGGCCGTTCGTTGCTGCGCCTCGTCGAGCCGACGTCGGGCACGGTGACGTTCGGGACCGAAGACGTGACCGCCGCCTCCAAGAAGCGATTGCGCCAGTTGCGCAACGACCTGCAGATGGTGTTCCAGGATCCCTACGCCTCGCTCAACCCGCGGCTGCCGATCCGCGAGATCGTCGGCGAGCCGATGAAGATCCACGGCGTCCCGAAGAAGGAGGCGCGCGATCGCGTCGGCGAACTCCTCACCAGGGTGGGCCTCCTCCCGGAGCACGGCAACCGCTACCCGCACGAGTTCTCCGGCGGTCAGCGTCAGCGCATCGGCATCGCCCGATCGCTCGCCCTGCGTCCGAAGGTGATCGTGCTCGACGAGCCCGTCTCGGCGCTCGACGTGAGCATCCAGGCGCAGGTGCTGAACCTGCTCGACGAGATCCAGGACGAGTACGAACTCAGCTTCATCTTCATCGCCCACGACCTGTCGGTGGTACGCCACACGAGCGATCGTGTCGGCGTGATGTACCTCGGCCGCATTGCCGAACTCGCCGATCGTGACGCCCTCTACGACGAGCCGTCGCACCCGTACACGCAGTCGTTGCTGTCGGCGGTGCCCGTGGCCGATCCCCGTCGCGAGCGTGCTCGCCGACGCATCATTCTTCAGGGTGACGTCCCGAGCCCGGCGAACCCGCCGTCCGGCTGCCGGTTCCACACGCGGTGCCCGATCGCTCAGGACATCTGCTCGCAGGAGACGCCGCAGCTGAAGGAGATCGCGCCCGGACATCAGGTCGCGTGTCACTTCGCGCTCGAGCCAGGCGAGACGCTGCTCGAGCGCACGGTGCAGCTCGGACGCAAGGTCGACATCGCCGGCGATTGATCGTGGCGGCCGAGTCCGTGACCTTGCACACCAGTTGGCGGGGCATCGTCACCAGCACTGCTGGCGCCTTCATCGTGTTGGTGGCCGGCGTGCTCGTCGTCGCCGCGGTTGGGTTCCGAGTCCTGCCCACGCTGGTGTTGGTCGCCGGACTGATCGGCATGCTGATCGTGTTGTTCGACTATCCGATCGCGGTGACGTTCGACGCCGACGGGCTGACGCGTCGGACGCTGTTGCGGCGCCAGCGGATGCAGTGGTCGGCCATCGATCAGCTGTCGCGGTCGCGGCCGGGCGTCCTCGCTGGCGTCCGCAAGCTGGCCCATGGGGGACTGGTCGCGGTGGTCGGCCGGCGGCGCTACATGCTCGTCGATCGCTGCGAGTCACCGGACGAGTTCGCCGAACTGGAGCGAATCCTCGATCCGATCGACGAGGGCATCCTCGCGAGCGTGCCGCGGCCGCATCTGGCGGCCGCTCCGACGTGGTTGTATCGCCGGGCGCGCTGGGCGCCCGAGCAGCCGAGTGACCGGTAGGCTTGTCGACCGTGCGTGACGTCATGCTCTACATCACCCTGGTCATCAACGTCGTTGCGATGGGAGCCCTGATCGCCGGCATCTTGATGCACAGCGGTCGCGGCGGCGGCCTGTCGGACATGTTCGGCGGTGGCGGCGGCGCAGCACTCGGGTCGTCTGCTGCCGAGAGGAACCTCAACCGGATCACGTTCGTGTTCGCGCTGGTGTGGATCTTCACCGTGCTGGCGCTCCCGTTCCTGTTCGACTGACTCCCTCGACTGACTCCACAGATCGCGTGGAGTCGCGTCGGCGGTCGGATACAGTCACTGACCCACAACCACGTCGGAGTGGCGGAATGGCAGACGCGCTAGCTTGAGGTGCTAGTGCCCTACTAATGGGCGTGGGGGTTCAAGTCCCCCCTCCGACACCAAGGTCTCGCCGTTCTCGTGAACATGCTGCGGCCTATGTGCGCAAGTAGTTCACGGATTCGATGCGAGGCGCCAGTGGCCGGTACGTGAATCTGCCGACCGGTCCTCCGACAACCGCAATCTCAACATTCTTGTTCCGTCGCCCTGCCTCGTGTAGGGCGACGTTGATTTTCGGGGCTCCATCGCACACGAGTCCGGCGTCATCTCTGGAGCGTGAGCCATTCCGGGTAGCCCATCGCTCGAGCGGTGCGAGGTGGGAACGGTTCCGGGCACGGCGCTGCGGCCACCAACGCCTGCCATGACGCGAGGAGTGCCTCCCGTCGCGCCTCTGGCGGGCCGAACGCGGCGAACGCGAACGTCCACCAGTGGTCGTCGTCGACAGTGATCCGGGTGACTTCGACGTCACAGCCCGCACCGGTCGCTTCCAGGACCGGGGAGAACGCGACCTCGGTTCCGTCCGGCAAGAACCGTCGTTTCACCACCGACTTGTGGACGTCGACCCAGCGTTCACCGGCACTGTGCTCGACGAGAACCTCCGCAGGGCTCCACCGTCTCCAGACCTCGAGCGAACCTGCGAGACCGTCGCCGAACTCGATGCGCCCCTCGAGTGATTGGCGGACCTTGAGTTCCACCGTCTGTCTGAAACGGCGCTTCACGCCGATGTCGCCACGACCGTCGAGGAGGTACGTGTCGATCCGCTCCTCGAGCACACCGGTCGAGCCGGTGAACCAGCTGCCGATGTCGGCAGGCAGCGACCCTGGGACGAACCATCGAAGCTCGGTCGTGTCGAGGACCAACGGCGAGCGCGAGTCGGCTCGCCTCATCATCGCCGGAACCAGCGCAGGTTCACCGACCGGCGTGCTCGCGCCTGATCTCGCGCATACTCCTGAAGGCGCGCCGAGATCATACATCGATTGTCCGGTGGTGCGAGAGCGGGCTCATCATGCACTTCGGGTGAACGAGGAGGCATCGCACAGAACGGATGATGCGGATCGCACCGTCGGAGTGGACAATAGTCATCGATCCCTCGATCGTTGTGCACAATGCCACCTACCACAGGGAGAAGTCATGGATGTCCCGGAGACCTCTCCTCGTGACCCACGCTGGTCGCTCGAGAGTCGGCGTGAGCCCAAGTCAGCGCGGGTCGCGGCCGGTCGGGAGCGACGCGAATCGGTGCCGCTCGATGACCACGCGGACCTGGACGTTCCCGATGACCGAGCCAGTGCGCTGTCGATCCTGCAGGCCCAGGACACGAACCGGCTGCAGGATCTGGTGCCGATCCGATACGGGCGAATGTTGGCCACGCCGTTCACGTTCCTCCGTGGGTCGGCGGCGGTCATGGCCGCCGACCTGGCGGCGGCTCCGCGTACCGACATCACCGTGCAGCTGTGCGGTGACGCCCACCTGTCGAACTTCGGGATGTTCTCTTCGCCCGAACGCCGTCTCGTGTTCGACATCAACGACTTCGACGAGACGCTTCCGGGTCCGTTCGAGTGGGATGTCAAGCGACTTGCGGCCAGTGTCGTGGTGGCGGGGCGGAACAACGAGTTCGACAAGAAGACCAACCGAACGGTGGCGCGAGCAGCGACCGCTGAATATCGCCGGGCGATCGGGACTGCCGCGGCGATGAACCCCCTCGATCTCTTCTATTACCGGTTGGACGTCGAGGAGCTGGCCTCGACGCTCGCCACGGCGAAGAGCGATCGGCGCCGTCTGGCCAAGACACGCAAGAAGTCCGCCAGGAAGAACAGCCTCGGCGCACTCGGCAAGCTCACCGACATCGTCGACGGTCGTCGGGTGATCGTGTCGAACCCGCCCCTGATCGAGGCGATGAGCGATGAGCAACGGCGTGAGGAGATGACGCAGATCGAGGGGTTCTTCGACGACTACCGGGCGACGCTGAACGCCGACCGTCGCCAGCTGATGGACCGGTACTCGCTGACCGACATCGCCCGCAAGGTGGTCGGCGTGGGCAGCGTCGGCACCCGATGTCTGATCGTGTTGTTCGAGTCCGGCGACGGCGAACCGCTGTTCCTGCAGATGAAGGAGGCGGCCCCGTCGGTACTCGAAGCGCACCTGGCGCCGAGCGGATTCGACCAGGAAGGCCACCGCGTCGTCGACGGGCAACGCAAGACACAGGCGACACCGGATGCGCTGCTCGGCTGGGCCCGCTACGAGCGTGACGACGAATCGACGACCGATTTCTACGTTCGTCAACTCTGGGACGGCAAGGCCTCGGCCGACGTCGAGACCATGACGGCGGACGTCCTGCAACGATATGCGATGGCCTGTGGGGCGGCGCTGGGACGAGCCCACGCCCGGTCCGGTGACGCGTCCATGATCTCCGGGTACGTCGGCGACGACGACACCTTCGATCGGGCGGTCGCCCGGTTCGCCGAGGCCTATGCGGATCGCACCGAGCAGGACTACGACGAACTGATCGGTGCCGTCGACGACGGCCGGGTGCCGATCGTCCGAGATCTCTGACCAGGTCGTCGACATCCGGCGCCTCGATGCCGGAGCCCCACCCCTTCGAGCAACTTCCGGGCCGCGTTCCACTAGCGTGATTTGCGATCATGAGCACCCAGATCGAGGCGACCGACGTTCACCAGGTGCTGGTCGCGGCGAAGACCACAGTTCCCGGCCTTCACTCGGGGATCATCCGGCGGCAGCGCTTGACGAGCCGGCTCGCGGCCAGCTCGGACGTCCCACTGGTCGTCGTGTCGGCGCCGGTCGGATACGGCAAGACGACGCTGCTCGTCGACTGGTTGCACGACGACGACCGCGCAGTCGCATGGGTGTCGTTGGATCGTGCCGACGACGACGTCGCAACGCTGATGACATCGATCATCGCCGGCGTGAAGCGGGTGCGAGGGCTCGATCCCTCCCTCTCCCGTGAGCTGACGTCACCTGATGTCTCCGTCCTCGGTCGGGTCGTGCCGGGGTTGGCTGCGTCGATCGGTGCGGTCGACGAGCCGCTCGTCGTCGTGCTGGACAATGTCGAGGAGATCCGATCGCTCGACTGCCGTGACGCGCTCCGTCTGCTGCTCGATCTCCTGCCCGAGCAGGTCCAGCTGGTCGTGTCGAGTCATCGGGACGTGTGGCTCGCCGGCGGCCGCCGGCGCGTGCGCGGCGAGGTGCTCGAGATCGGCGCAACCGATCTGGTCTTCGACGTCGTCGAGGTGGCGGAACTCCTCGATCTCCATGGGGTCGCATCGTCGCCCGAACGCGTCCGTCAATTGCTCGAGCGAACAGAGGGATGGCCCGCCGGCCTGGCGCTCCTCTCGCCGATCTACCGCAGCGGCCCCGTCGCGATCGGTTCCACCATGGCACCGTGGTCGCCTGACCGGGCCGTCTCCGAGTTCATCCGATCGGAGGTCCTGGCCGAGCTGTCGCCGGAGATCGACCGCTTTCTCCATCGAACGGCGATTCTGGACGTGTTGAGCGCTCCGTTGTGCGACGCTGTGCTCGACTCGACGCAGTCGGCTGCAGTGTTGGAGACGTTGTTGGGTGCTGGTCTGTTCATCACGCCACTCGACGGTGGCGGCTGGTACCGATACCACCCGCTCTTCAGAACCGTGCTGCTCGACGAGGCCAGCCGTGTGGAACCGGACACCGTTCGGGAGCTCCACCTGCGCGCCGCTCACTGGTGGGCATCAGCGGGTTCCGTCGAGCACACGATCGAACATGCCCGAGCCGGCGGCGATCTCACCATCGCTGTTGACCTGATCGTCACGGAGATCTCGCGGGCGTACAACGACGGGCGGTTGAGCGCGATCAGGAGGTGGCTGGACCCACTCGGCGACGAGATGATCGAACGGAATCCGGAACTCGCCGGACTGGTCGGCTGGCTGGAAGCGTTGACCGGGAATGCCGTCGAGGCGCAACGCTGGGCCGATCGCATCGAGCACCTGACGCCCGAGGGTGGCTCGGAGGTCGAGTCGTTCGTGTCGAGTCGTGCCGCCCTTCGGGCCTTCCTCTGTGCACACGGCATCGAGCAGATGGAGGCGGACGCGAGATCGGTCGTGACCAACGAGCCGGTCTGGGGTCCATGGCGGCCGGCGTCTCTCGGCTTCCTCGCGGTTGCCCGATGGCTGCAGGGCGATGACGACGAAGCGTTCGCGCTGTTCTCGGAGAGCATCGAGGTGACCACCGCGATCGACGGTTTCGAGGATCCCGAGGCGCGCTACCTCGCGTACCGCGCGGTGCTGTCGATGGATTGTGGCGACTGGGCGAGTGCCGAGCGCGATATCGAACGCGCCGTCTCCGTGGTCGAGCGAGCCCATCTCTCGGAGTACGCGGTCAACTCGATCGTCGAAGCGGCCCTCGCCCGTCTGTTGCTGCACCGCGCCGAGACCGAGCTGGGTCGGGCGTCGCTGTTCAACGCCATGCGTTTGCGGACGTCGGTCACCTGGGTGAATCCGTGGGGTGCGGTGTGGGTGCGTCTCGAGATGGCCGATGCGCACCTGTTGTCGGGCGATCCCGAGGCTGCCAGGGTGCTGCTGCAGGAAGCCGAAGGGGTCCTGTACCGGCGGCCGAAGCTCGGCCACCTCGGAGCGCGCACGGACATGCTTCGCGAGACATTGAGTCGCTGGCCGACCGATCGGCACGGGACGGCGCTGTCGACAGCCGAACTCCGTGTGTTGCCGTACTTGCAGACGCATCTCTCGCTCAAGGAGATCGGCGAACGGTTGTACGTCTCGAGGAACACGGTCAGCACCCAGACCAACTCGATCTACCGCAAGCTGGCGGTGTCCGGCCGCAGCGAGGCCGTCGACCGGGCCCGGGAGTTGGGTCTGCTGGCTCCGAGCGTGCTCGGCCGACATCGAGGACTCGCCGGTCCATCCCGTCGGTGATCGGATCACCCAGGTTGCATGACTGCTGTGACGCGGGTTGCCATCAAGATGGTCCTGGCAAGCAGTCCACCGATCGAAGGAGCAGGACATGGCAGTCGACACATTCATGGCGTACGTCGGGGTGTACTCGAGCGTCGATGACGCGAAGGACGACTACGACGCGGTCCACGACCTCCACACCAAGGAGGGCCTCATCGACGCCTACGATGCCGCCGTCATCGAGCGCAAGGACAACAGCAAGGTCAAGATCGTCAAGAAGCACGAGACGCCCACACGTGTCGGTGCGGTGGGCGGTGGGACCGTCGGCCTCGCCACCGGCCTGGTCATCGCGCTGTTCCCGGCGGCCGCGATCGGTGGCGGCCTGCTGGCTGCGACGACCGGCGGCGGCGCGGCCCTGGGCGCGCTCGCCGGGCACGCTGCGGCCGGTATGAGCCGCAAGGACCTCAAGGAGCTCGGCGAGAACCTCGACGCCGGACAGGCTGGTCTCATCGTGGTCGGCGTGTCCGACATGGGCGCGAAGATCGAGGGCGTCATGGGCAAGGCCGACAAGGTCGAGGAGAAGCAACTCCAGGCCGACACCGCCGAGATCCAGAAGGATGCCGAAACGGCGAGTTGAAGCACGATGAGTACCGAGGGCAGCCAGGCCGTGGTAGCGCCGGCATCGGCGAAGGGTTCGATCAAGCGATTCGTTCCGATCCTGGTCTGGATGCCCCAGTACCAGCGGTCGTGGCTCACCAAGGACGTGATCGCCGGGCTGTCGGTGTGGGCCCTGATGGTGCCCACCTCGCTCGGCTACGCATCGCTGAGCGGCGTCCCGGTTCAGAACGGCCTGTACGCCGCAGCGTTCGGCATGATCGTCTTCGCGCTCTTCACCACGTCGAAGCAACTGGTGCAGGGCCCGGGTTCGTCGACCGCGCCGGTGTTGGGTGCGGCCGTCGTGTCGATCGGAGCGGCGGGCTCCGATGACGCTGTGGCGATCGCCACGGCCATCGTGTTGGTTGCCGGGGTGCTGTTCGTGATCATGGCGGTGCTCAAGATGGGCTGGATCGCCGAGTTCCTGTCGGCGGCGGTGCTGACCGGATTCATCTTCGGCGTCGCCATCAACGTCGTGTCCGGCGAGCTGTTCAAGGTCACGGGGACCGAGAAGTCCGGTTCGAACACGTGGCAGAAACTCTGGGAGTGGGTGACGAGTCTGTCCGACGCGAACCGGACCACGGTCGTCGTCGGCGTCGTGGCGCTGGTCGTGTTGTTCGGCCTCAAGTTCCTCATGCCGAAGGTGCCCGCCGAGCTGGTCGCCGTGGTGCTCGGCATTCTCGCGACCGTGGTCTTCGATCTGGGCGACCGTGGGGTCGAACTGATCGCGGACGTGCCGCGGGGTCTGCCGGATCCCTCGTTCCCCGACCTTCAGATCGTGTTCGACAACTGGTCGGTGGTGTTCGGGGCAGCGGTCGGGTTGGTGCTGATCGGGTTCTCGGTGACGACCGCCGGGGTGCGCCAGTACGCGACCAAGCACAACTACCGGATCGACGTCGACCAGGAGCTACTCGCCCAGGGCATGTCGAACGTGTCGTCCAGCGTGTTCCAGGGGGTCTTCAACAACGGCAGTCTCTCCAAGAGCCCCGTCAACGACGGCGCCGGTGCGCGGTCGCAGGTGTCGAGCCTCGCCCAGGGTGGGTTCGTCATCTTGACGCTGCTCTTCCTCGCGCCGATCTTCTCGAAGCTCCCCGAGGCGGTGCTCGGAGCGATCATCATCGAAGCGGTGACGCTCGGCATGATGGACGTCGGGGAGATGAAGCGACTCGTCACGGTCAAGCGCTACGAGTTCGGCGCCGCGATTGCCGCGCTGCTCGGTGTGATGACGTTCGGCATCCTGCAAGGCGTCTTCATCGGCGTCGGGATCTCGATGGTCTGGCTCATCGCGGTCTCCGCACTGCCGTACATCCCGGAACTGGGCCGAAAGCCGGGAACCGATGCGTTCTACGACCTCGAGCGCCACGACGACTGCGAGACCGTCGCCGGGCTGAAGATTCTCCGGTTCGACGGCGGGCTGTTCTTCGTGAACGCCGATGCGCTCGCCGACCGTCTTCGTCAGATCCGCGTCGAGGACCCGACGGGGCTCGACGGCGTGATTCTCAGCATGGAGGGCGTCAACTTCATCGACACCGAGGGCGCCGATGTCCTGATGGCCATCGCCCGGGCCGGCATCGACCACGGCATCGACCTGCACCTCGCTCGTGTGAAGTCGCAGGTGATCGACGTGCTCGAACGGGACGGCTTCTTCGAACTCGTCGATCGGAGCCACATCCACGACAACATCGAGGCCGCGGTCGTGATGCATCAGACGCTCCACCCCACCGCACCCCCCGGCTGACGCCGCCGAGACCAGCCGGTCGTCAGGCGTGTGGTTCGGGGACTTCCACCCGGCGCGATTTGATGACGGTGACGATGGCGGAGGTCGTCAGGTACGCCGCCGCGACGGCGATGACGACGGGTGCTGCGGTCAGTGGGCCGAGCCCGACGGCGAGCACGGCGATGAAGGTGAGCCCGATCGGTGCCTTGATCGTCGCCCCGGGGACTGCCGCCAGCATGCACCCGACCGCAGTCGCGTAGGGGATGTCGGGGAACATCAGGTGGGCCACAACGCCGGCCGTTCCGCCGACGAAGAGCATCGGCAACACGTTGCCGCCGATGAAGCCCGCCGCGAGGCTGATCGCCATCGCCAGCATCTTGCCGACGAGCACCGCGACGAGCAGCCAGATGCTGATCGATGCCGACTCGTCGATCACCGTGGTGAGTTGGTCGTTGCCGGCTCCGATCGTGAGCGGCAGCGCGAACGCGATCAAACCGACGAGCGCGCCACCGATGGCGCCGCGCAGGTACGTGTTCGTCAGCTTCTCCGCGAGCATCTGGATCAGCTTCATGATGATGACGAAGACGATCATGATCACGCTCGACACGACACCGAGCGCGAGGCCGACGAGGAGGTGCCAACTCGCGAAGTCGTCGACGGGAACGGCGAAGCTGTTGAGGAAGGTCGTGCCGACCACTCCGAAGAACACGGCGAACGCAACCGTTGCGGCGATCAGTTGCGGCAGGATCGACTCGATGTAGCGGTCCTTGGGCGTTGGTGCCAGCTCGCTGACGATCAGCGTGCCGAGGCCGGGGGAGGTGAACGCTCCGCCGAAGCCGCCCGAGACGCCGGCCATCGTGGTGTCGAGGCGGGCGGCCTCGTCGCCCGGCCATCGCTTCGAGGCGATCCACGAACCGAGCCCGCCGCCCAACATGATCAGAGCGAACGACGGGCCGAGGCTGGCTCCGGCGATCGCGGAGACCGCCGAGAGCAGGATCCACGACGGCGCGACCTTGTGGTCGACGATGCCCGACTCGATCACCGCGACGCCGCCGGGAACGTGATCGGCGATCTTCAGCCAGCTGCGCACGGCGGCCGCGACGAGCCCGCCGGCAGCGATGAACGGGATCCACCACCAGTCGCCGGACCAGGTGTCGATGCGTGGGTCACCGAAGAGGCGATCGGTCAGTGCGCCGGTGATTCCGAGGTACACGAGACCGAGCAGGCCGATCACGAGTCCCATCGCCAGGGCGATGGCCAGCAGTTGGCGGTACCAGGGTCGATCGATGGGAAGCGCTGTCGTCATGTCGGTGCCTCGGGTTCTGGTAGGGACGCGACGATTCTGGCCGCGCCCGGATGACCGCACGCGGATGGGCTCAGGCCGGCTGCCACGCTGCTGCGTGCCCGTTGGCGCGTCAGATTCGACGGCGTCGTCCCGGCGTCACCGCTGCTGCGACGACGGCGGTCTTGGCGACCGGCGATGGGCCGGGCTTCACTGCTGCTGCGACGACGGCGGTCTTGGCGACCGGTGCGCCGATGACTCCGGCGCGCCCGCGGCGGGTGGCTCTCATGGGCATGTCATGCTCCTTTGGTGATTGCTTCGTCGGCCTGGATGGCGGCGATGATCGCCTGGATCGGGATTCGCCCGTCGGCGATCAGCTGACCGCCCGAGCGCCGGGCGGCGGAGGCGAACGGCGCTGCCCAGAGGTTCTCCCAGATCAGCACTCGGCGGTCGACCCTGGCTCCATGGCGGCTGCCAGGTGCTCGACGTCGTCCTCGGCGAGGAATTCTGCGAGCTCCGCTTCGAGCGCGCGCAGTTCGCCGAGTTCGTCGATGTCGGAGAGTTCGATGGCGTCGACGCTCCCGTCGTCGTTCTTGACGAGGATCATGACGTCGATCACCCGGATCGTGCCGGCATCGACCAGCGCGGTGAGTTCTCGGGCCATCTCGCCGGTGAATTTCGTCGCCCCGGCGGGGAACTCGACGACGAGATAGTCGACGGGTCCCAGCTCATCCAGTGGTGTGTCGGTGGCGGGTCGTACGTCGGTCATGTCGGTGTCCTCTCAGTCGGGGGTCGTTGTGGCGAAGCTCAATGCGATCGTGCCGTCGTTCTGTTCGTTCCGGGAGACCCAGCGTCCAGTGATCTACCCCCACCGTGATGTCGCCATGACGCGGAGTCGTCATCCGAAGTGGATGAATTCATCGCAATCTGTGATGAGAGGCTCAACGACGTTGGTTCTCTCGCTCGGCGGGCTCTGGGCAGCGTGAACCCCGATGGACTGTGGTAGTCCTGCACCCTCACGAGAGCACGAGGAGCTGTCATGGCCGAGAGCATCGCCGAGGTGTTGCCGTACGCAATCGCCGTCGCGATCAGCCCGGTTCCCATCATCGCGGTGATCCTGATGGTGTTCTCCGCTCGAGCGGAGGTGAACGGGCCCATGTTCCTGGCCGGCTGGGTCCTTGCCGACTGGCCCAGCTCTCGCCGACGACGTCCGACGCCGTCGCTCGTGGGTCGTCTACGTGCCCCTCGCCAGTGTGGCCATCGCCGGACCGGTCGGCTATCACGCCGTCGGCGGGGACAGGGCCAAGGAGACGCTCGACGAGATGCTGGCATGGCTCGCTGATCGCAACGCAGCGGTGATGGCGACCCTCTTCGTCGTCTTCGGTGTCAAGCTGACCGCTGACGGCCTTCCCGTCCTCGGGAGCTGAGTGAGCCGTACACTTCGCAGCCGTGATGACACCATGACGACGTCGGCGCCCACACCAACCCGGGCGGTGGTACCGCACCTGACCGTGCCTGAGCGTCAGGCGCGTGGGAAGGCGGCTCGCCAAGAGGTGCCCCGGTCGTCGCACGCGATGCTGGTGGGCGGACCTGTGCGACCCGACCCCGTCGCACTGCTCGAGAGTCAGGCCGCGTCGCGCGTCGCCGAGCTCGTACCGATCCGCTACGGCCGCATGCTCGTGTCGCCGTTCACGTTCTACCGTGGCGCCGCCCTCCTGATGGCCGCCGACCTCGCAGGCACGCCCCGCTCAGGCTTGAACGTGCAACTGTGCGGCGATGCACACCTGATGAACTTCGGCGCGTTCGGCTCGCCGGAGCGACGGATGGTGTTCGACATCAACGACTTCGACGAGACCGCTCCCGGCCCGTTCGAGTGGGACGTCAAGCGCCTGGCGGCGAGCGTGGAGATCGCCGCGCGGGACAACGGCTTCAGCGGCAAGGAACGGTCCAAGGTCGTGCTCGCCGCGGTCGAGAGTTACCGCACGTCGATGGCACAGTTCGCGGAGATGACCAACCTCGAGGTGTGGTACTCGGCGCTCGAGGTCGATTCGTGGTTAGGCCAGCTCGGCGCCGACCTCGGGTCCAAGGCCATCAAGCGCGCGGAGGCGACCGTCGCCAAGGCCCGGACGAAGGACAGCCATCAGGCCTACGACAAGTTGACGCGCCTCGTCGATGGTGAGCCCGTCATCATCAGTGACCCTCCGTTGATCGAGCCGGTGTCGGACCTGTTCGCGCCAGAGGAACAGCAGGCGGTGCAGACAGCGATCCACGAGATGTTCGTGCGGTACCGCGAAAGTCTGCAGAGCGACCGGCGGCGCCTCCTCGAGGAGTTCCGCGTCGTCGACGTGGCTCGCAAGGTCGTCGGCGTCGGCAGTGTCGGCACGCGGGCATGGATCGTGTTGTTGCTGGGACGCGACGACAACGACCCGCTCTTCCTGCAGGCCAAGGAGGCTCAGGCGTCGGTGCTCACGGCGTTCGTGGGCCCGAAACGTCGTGTCGCCAACGGCAGACGGGTCGTCGAGGGCCAGCACCTCATGCAGGCGACCAGCGACATCTTCCTCGGGTGGACATCGGTCGTCGGTACCGACGAGGTCAAGCGTGACTACTACTTCCGCCAGCTGCGTGACTGGAAGGGTTCCGCCGCTGTCGAGACGATGGACGCCAACGGGCTGGCCGTGTACGCCCGCATGTGTGGCAAGACGTTGGCTCGGGCGCATGCTCGATCCGGCGACCGTGTGGCGATTGCGTCCTACCTCGGGTCGAGCCAGACGTTCGACAAGGCGATCGGCGAGTTCGCTGTGCAGTACGCAGACCAGAACGAGCGTGACTACGAGGCGCTCCTGGCCGCCGAGACCGAGGGCCGCATCGAGGTTCGACGCGGGCTGTGACGGACCCATCCACCGTGCTCGCCCGGCGAACCGGCTAGCTTCGCCCCCAAACACGACGAGGGGATCACGGGCATGAGCAACACGATGGAATCCGGTACCGGACTGGAAGGTCTCCGAGTGGCACGCGAGTGGCCGGCGGTCTTCGTGATGGGCCTGGTCACCCTGGCGCTCGGCGTCGTGGTGATCTCCTGGCCGCAGGAGACGCTCAAGGTGATCTCGGTGCTGATCGGTCTACAGATCCTCGTGTACGGGATCTACGGCCTCGTCTCGGCGTTCGCCCACGACACGGTCTCACCAGGCTGGACCGGTTTCGTCGGGATCCTCGGGATCATCATCGGCATCGTCGTGCTGCGCAACCCGTTCGAGACCGTCGCCGTCCTCGCGGCCCTGCTCGGTGTGGTGTGGATCATCGGTGGCATCATCCAGTTCATCGGATCGATCGCCGACGGGGGAGCGGATCATCGCTGGCTCGGAGCGTTCGGCGGCTTGCTCTCGGTCGCCGCCGGCATCGTCGTCGTCTCGTGGCCGGCGCCGACCGTGACCGTCGTGGCGTGGATCTCCGGGCTCTACCTGATCGTGTTCGGGCTGTTCCTCTGCGTGTCGGCCTTCCAGCTGCGCGGCCTCACGAAGTAAGGGCCACGCCCGTTCAGGGCGCAGGGCTCAGCAGGTGAACCGTGTCGCCGTGAAGGGCCGAGAGCCCGCGATCGAAGGTGACGAGTCGCTCCGCATGATTCGCAGCCAGCGCTACGAGATACGCGTCGGTCACCTGCCGATGCCCCAACACGCCGCCGAGTCGGTTCCGCTCGTAGGGCAGTGAGTCGGGCCAGAAGCGATGCCACGGTTGCGCCCGGAGAACTTCGAGGACGGAGATCGCGTCGTCGGCCGTGTGGCCCTCCCGCAGCAGGAATCGCAAGAGGGTTCCTTCGGTGATCGGGCAGGTTGCCAGGGAGGCGTCCGTGCCCTCGAACCATGCGACGGCAGTCTCGTGATGGATGTGGTCCTCGACCGTGAGCGCGATCAGCACGTTGCCGTCGGCCAGGTACGTGCTCACTCGTCGTCCAGCGAGCGCACGTCCTCGGCGGTGATCGGTCGACCGACCCGAACGATCGGAAGTCCCCGTTTCGAGGTGGGCACCGTCGCCGGCGTGGATGATCGGAGCCCAGCTCGAGCGAGCGCGACGACGACCTCGCTCATCGACTGGTTGTTCTCGTGTGCCAGCTGGCGTGCCAGGTCGTGGAGATCGTCGGGGAGATCGATCGTCGTGCGCACGAGCGCATCATAGCATCACTGCATCAACGCGTCATTCCCGGTCCATCGACACGGCCATCCCGGGGAGCTCGACCCAGGGCTGCTTGTGCTCGCACCAGGCTTCGACATTCGGCGCGACGCCGGACTTGTCGTCGAGCGTGCCGGCCTTGACGGCGATGAGCCCGGCCGGCTCGATCATCGAGGAGTAGATCGGCGAACCGCACGAACCGCAGAAGTTGCGATACACGTAGACGGCGTCGTCGTTCTCGCCACGATCCTCGAACGTGGCGAGGTCTCCCTCCACGGTGAGCTGGTTCTCCATCGCGATCAGGTTCACGGAGAATGCACCGCCGCTCTGGCGTTGACAGTGATCGCAGTGGCAGACCGCGGTGGCGATCAGGTCGCCGGTGAGTTCGTAGGTGATCTTGCCGCAGAGGCATCGTCCGGTTTGTGCTCATGGCCCGACGCTAGCGGTTCGGCGTGGTCCGGATCGGAGGTGGAGGACCAATATTTACCGTGAGTAGATTTCGAGGAACCCATCGACTACTGTTCGGTCCACACACCATTCGAAAGAGGGGAACGCGATGACCACGATCGACGACACCACACCGATGCACCTGCGAGGGAACGGCAGGCCCGTGACCGAGGAGCTGACGCTCACCGACCTGAAGGTCACCGGAACGATTCCGGCCGAGCTCGACGGCCGGTACGTCCGCAACGGCGCCAACCCACTCACCGGGCTGAGCGATCACCCGTTCTTCGGCGATGGCATGGTGCACGGCGTGCGCCTGCGTGACGGCTCCGCGGAGTGGTACCGCAACCGGTACGTTCGCACCCCGTTCATCGAGGACCCGACCACCGACATCCTCGATCCGGCCGTCATGATGGACATGACCGCGTCGAAGGCGAACACGCACGTGTTCGGCCACGCCGGTCGGATCCTGGCGCTCGAAGAGGGTCACTTCCCGTACGTGCTCGACGGCAACCTCGACACCGTCGGCCCGCTCGACTTCGGCGGAGCACTCACCGGGTCGTTCACGGCGCACCCCAAGGTCTGCCCGGTGACCGGCGAGCTGATCGCGTTCGGCTACTCGGCGTTCGAGCCGTACCTGCGCTACCTGCGGGTGTCGGCAGACGGCCAGCTCGTGCAGACCGAGGAGATCACCGTCGGTGGGCCGACGATGATGCACGACTTCAACGTCACCCGCAACAACGTGATCTTCATGGACCTGCCGGCCGTGTTCGACCTCGAGCTGGCGATGCAGGGCGAGATGCCGATCCGCTGGGACGACGACTATCCGGCCCGTCTCGGCGTGATGCCCCGCACGGGCAGTGACGCCGACGTGACGTGGTACGAGATCGAGCCGGGCTATGTGTTCCACCCGATGAACTCCTACGAGGACGGCGACACGATCGTGCTCGACGTCGCTCGTCTCAGCCACATCTGGCGCGACTCGATGATGGACTTCCCGCCGCCCGAGCTGTGGCGTTGGACGATCGACACCACCAGTGGCAAGGTGAAAGAAGAGCAGATCGACGACCGCCCCGCCGAGTTCCCGCGGGTCGCCGACTCGGTCGTCGGGCTGAAGCACCGCTTCGGCTACATGATGGGTATCCCCGACAACCCTGACTACACCGACCCGGCGAATCAGACCGGAGCGATCATCAAGTACGACCGCGAGACGGGCGAGCGCGTCGAGCACGTGCTGGGTCGCGGCCGCCTCTCGGGCGAGCCGGTGTTCGTCCCCGCCGATGGCGGGACTGCCGAGGACGACGGCTACCTGATGACGTTCGTCTACGAGGCCGAGACCGACTCGAGCACGTTCATCGTGCTCGACGCCGCCACGATGGACCAGACCCCGGTCGCCTCGATCGAGCTGCCACGGATCCCGTTCGGGTTCCACGGAAACTGGATCGACTCGTCGGTGGCCGATTGACGCAGATCGACCTCCGAGCCGTCAGGGTTGGCGGCCGGTGAACGCGATCAGACGATCCTGGGCGCTCGCGTCGTCGGCGACCTCGACGGCCGGGGCGAACATCGTGCCGCTGCGCAACATCTCCTCGGGCATCCGCTGCAGGCCGATGAGCGCCGCTTCGACCGCCGCGAGCGGCAGCGTCTCGTCGACCCCGAGCGAACGCGCGAGGTCCCACGAATGCACGAGGAGATCGGTGATCAACAGCCCCAGCACCTGCTGCTTCGGCATGCCACCGAACGCTTCGGCAACACCCTCGAGGTTCGAGGGGTCATCGAGCGCCGCCGACAGCGCCGGGCGAACGTCGCTCCACGCGTCGCCTGGCGCCGCGCCCGCGCCGAGGATCCCGCCGCCCATCGCTTGCCAGTGCATCGCATGATCGACGAGTTCGCGCACGCTGAACTCCTCACACGTGGTCGGCTTCGACCAGTCGTCGTCGGTGATCGCATCGGCGACCTCGGTCCACTTGTCGGCGGTCAAGCGCCAGACTGCTGCTTGTTCGGTCATGACCGCGAACCGTATCGCGTGCTCGAGACCCAGTTCGCCGTGGCCGATCGGCTGCGCCGTGCCATGATCAGTTCAGCTGTACCCACGAAGGAGACACCATGACCATCACCGAGCCCAACACGTGGAATTCGCCCTACCTGCAGGGGGTGTTCGCTCCGGTGACCGAGGAGCGCTATGACACCGCGCTGAAGGTCGTGGGGGAGATCCCCGCCGCACTCAACGGGATGTTCGTGCGCACGGGACCGAACCAGCAGTTCGCCCCGATGGGCGCGTATCACCCGTTCGACGGTGACGGCATGTTGCACGCCGTCTACATCGAAGACGGCGCAGCCCGCTACCGGAACCGGTGGATCGAGTCGAAGGGCCTGCTCGCCGAGCGCGCCCGCGGGCGCGCCTGCTACGGCGGCATGACCAACTTCTCCTTCCCCGACGACGACGTGATGCAGGAGGGCGGCATGATGAAGAACACCGCTAACACCGCAACGGTCCGTCACGCCGGACGCTATTTCAGCATGGTGGAAGGCTCGCTTCCGACCGAATTCGACACGGAACTGCGCACGCTCGGCGAGTACGACTTCGGTGGCCGTCTCGACGGGCCGTTCACCGCGCATCCCAAGGTCGACCCGATCAGCGGCGACATGATCTTCTTCGGCTACAGCCCGATGGCGCCGTACCTGCGCTACCACGAGGTCGACGCGACGGGCCAACTCGTCCACAGCGCCGACATCGACCTGCCCGCCGGCGTGATGATGCACGATTTCGCGATCACCGAGCGCTACGCCGTGTTCTTCGACGCTCCGGCCGTGTTCAACATGGACGCGTTGTCGACCGGCGAACCGATGGTGAGCTGGCGTCCGGAAAACGGCACCCGCATCGGGATCATGCCGCGCCGCGGCACATCGTCCGACATTCGCTGGTTCGAGATCCCCAACTGCTTCGTCGTCCACTTCTCCAACGCATGGGACGACGGCGACACGATCGAGATCCGAGCGCCGAGGATGGAGGACATGCCCGACGCGTTCGGATCCGACACGGGTGGCGCTCGCCTGCCGATGCCATGGCGTTGGGAGCTCGATCTCGCCACGGGATCGGTCACCGACGAGCAGACCGACGACGTGCCGGGAGAATTCCCCCGTATCAACGACGCGATGATCGGCCGACGCAACCGCTTCGGTTACAACGGCACCGCTCGCGGTTGGGACACCAACTTCGACTTCAACGGCGTCATGCAGTACGACTACGAGCGCGGGAGCTCGGCGCATTACACCTACGGCCCGACCCAGGTCAGCGGTGAGCACATCTTCGCGGCCGATCCGGACGGGACGGCCGAGAACGACGGTTGGCTGATGACCTTCGTCACCGATGCCGAGACCGAGAAGTCCGAGCTGGCGATCATCGATGCCCGCGACGTCTCGGCGGGACCCGTCGCCCGGATCCAGATGGCGGCGCGCGTGCCGGTCGGCTTCCACGCCAACTGGTTCGCCGCCGACTGACTCGTGCGCGCAGTACGGGTTCACGACGGACACGTCGCGGTCGACGACGTCCCGACGGTCGACGGTGCAGGCGTGCGCGTCCGTGTGCGATCCGCCGGGATCTGCGGGTCGGACCTCCACCTGATCGACGCCGGCGTGGTCGAAGCGGCGCAGGTGACGCTCGGCCACGAGGTCGCCGGGCTGACCGACGACGGAACGCCAGTGGCGGTCGAGCCGCTCGCGCCGTGTGGCACATGCGGCCCGTGCGTGGACGGCGACTACAACCTGTGTCGCTCGGGTGGGGCGATGCTCTTCGGGATCGGTCGCGATGGCGGGATGGCCGACGAGATGTGGGTGCCAGCGCGGGCGCTGGTGCCGCTGCCCGTCGGCATCGATGTCCGTGACGCATCACTCGTCGAGCCACTCGCCGTGGTCGTGCACTCGTTCCGCCGTGCCGCGGTGCGGCCCGAGCAGCGCGTCGCCGTGATCGGTGGCGGCTCGATCGGGCTGTGCGCGGTGGCGGTCGGTCGTGCGCTCGGATGCGAGGTCGGCCTCGCCGCACGGCACGACCATCAGCAGGTGGCGGGGGAGCGGCTCGGCGCGTCGGAGATCTCCGGCGAGTACGACGTGATCATCGAAGCCGCCGGATCGGAGACGGCGCTCGCTCAGGCCGTCGACCTGGCCAAGCCGTCCGCGCAGGTCGTGATTCCCGGGATCTACTGGGGCCCGGTTGCGCTGCCCGGCCTGATGATGTGTCTCAAGCAGGTCAGCCTCTGCCCGACCACGCTCTACGGCCGCCACGCCGGTGGTCGCGACGTCGACAACGCGGCAGCGTTGCTGGCAACGACGCCGGAGCTGCCCGCAACGGTGGTCACGCACCGCTTCGCGCTGGACGGAGCCGTCGAGGCGTTCGAGGCGGCGGCGAGTCGCTCGGCCGGAGCGATCAAGGTCATCCTCGAACCCTGACTCAGCTGATCGGGCGGACCGCGCCTGCGACCGGGTCGACCTCGACCATCGCTCCGTCCGTGATCGACAGTGCGCCCGACGCACCGATGACGGCCGGGATGCCGAGCTCGCGAGCGAGCACGGCCGCGTGCGACATGGCACCGCCGTCGACGGTGACCACCGCCCCGGCGATGCTCAACACGAGGTTGAATGCCGGCGAGGTCGCCCGCACGACGAGGACGTCGCCGGGGGCGAGCCGCTCCATCGCGTCGTCGGCGGAGTCGGCGACGACCGCCCGCCCGGTGTAGCTGACCGAGCCGACGCCGGTGCCGCTGAGCGGGGGATCGGTGCGATCGCCGGCGAGTCCGGTGTACTTCATCGAGAACTGCACCATCGCGACGGTCGTGGCGAGCGCGGACGGCAATGCGTCGAGCGGTGGTTGTGCCTCCGGATCGCCCAGGAGCAGCGGTGGATCGAGCGTTGCCTGGGCGAGGCGCGTCGTGGCGCGAGAACGTAGCTCGCCAGGTGTCGGCGTGGTCGTGCCGAACAGCCCTCGGGCCTCGTCCGGGGTCAGTTCGAACACGTGGTCGCCGACCCCCAATCGTGTCCCGGCCTCGAGGAGCGCACGGCGCAGGAGCCCGGCCGGCCACTCGATGGTCATCGGGCCCTGGTCGTCGCGCATGTCCATGACGTTGCGGGCATCGGCCAACACCCGATCGAACGTGTCGCGGTGCTCGGCGGGAACCTGGCTGCGAAGCCGAGCCGCTGTCGCCACGTCGTCGTAGGAGGGCGCCGGTTCAGCCGTTCGGATCGACTGCAGCACGAGGTCGGGCAGCTCGCCGAGCGTCGACGCGGTGATGTCGTAGCCGGTCGCGAGCACGTGGCCGTGCTCGCGGAGGTGCTCGTCGAGGAGCGCTGCGGCGTCGTCGGAAGCGGCACGCACGTCGTCGAGTGAGGTGACCGGCGTCTCGGCTTGCTCGATCAAGAGTCGGATGCGATGCAGCCGCTCCCTGGGATGCACCGTCGAGGGCGACGCACCGGCGAGCGCGTCGATGGCCGTCGCCGGATCGATTCCCCAACCATTGCACTCGTAGAGGTACCGGGCGATCGGGCCCAGATCGTGCCCGTGGAGCCAGAAGTGCAGCTCGTAGTTGTCGTGCAGGTGATCCAGCAGCTCGCCGACATGCTCGCGGAGTTCGTCGTCGGTGTGCGTGGACGGATCGACGTCCTGCAGGCGCAGGTTCTCAGAGCGCAGTGATGGTCGGATCTCGCGGTGCCAGCGATCCACCACGGCGTTCGACGGTGACGTCGCCAGCGTGTTGGTCGCTGTCTTCGCTCGTTTACGGAACTCGGGATGTACTCGTGCGGCCAGCCAGAGCAGGGGAGTGGGTGGCGGCTTGCTGGGCGGCTTGTCGGCGCCGATCAGCGGCCGAAGTCGCGTGTAGTAGAAGCCGTTGACGAACCGGGCCTCGATCGTGTCGGCCGGCACCCCGAGTTCGGCGAAGATGCGCCGGAAGCCGTGCTCCATGCCGTCGGTCATCAACCACTGACTGATCGGGGTGACACCACCCGTGTAGTGCGACCGATCCAGCTGCCACTGGCCGGGCCCCGGCACGACGAAGACATCCCCCATGGCGAGACATCCTGGCACAGTGGCTGACCGGCGGTCGTCGAGTCGACCGTGTGCTACGACAGGTCGCATGGCACTCGAACTGGGGATCAGCACCCCGTGGGATCTCTGGAAGCTTCCACACGACGAACAGCGCCGCCGACTCGCCATCATCGCAGAGGCTGGCATCGACCACGTCTTCACCGCCGATCACGTCTCCTTCCACGACGGCCGTGGCATCGACGGCCTGGTTCATCTCGCGGCGATCAGCGCGCTGGAGCCGAGGCTCGGGCTGCAGGTCGGGGTGTATCTGTTGGCGCTGCGCCATCCCATGATCGCTGCTCGCCAGATCGCATCGCTCGCCGAGGCAGCGCCAGGGCGTCTCACGGTCGGCGTCGGCGTCGGCGGCGAGGACCGTCACGAGGTCGAGGTCTGCGAGGTCGATCCGGCGACGCGGGGGCGACGCACCGACGTTGAGCTCCGGCTGGTTCGGTCCCTGCTCGCCGGCGAGACCGTCGACGGTGACGGCGAGTTCTTCTCGTTCGTCGGCGGTGTGATCCGTCCGCAGCCGGACCCGGCCGTCCCGTTCCTCGTCGGGGGTCGCAGCGAGGCAGCGGTGCGACGTGCCGGGTTGCTCGGCGAGGGCTGGCTCGCCGCCTGGTGTTCACCGTCTCGCTTCGCGTCGGCCACGGCGATGGCCGAGGAACTCGGCGCCGATCGCGACGTCGCATGGCGACACGGATTGCAGGTCTGGGTCGGTCTCGACACCTCCCGCGAGGCTGCACGGGCACACGTGGCCAGCTCGATGGAGGCGTTCTACGCGACCGATTTCGAGCGCTTCGAGCGCTACACGCCGTACGGCTCTGCTGACGACGTCGCCGAGTTCCTGTCCCCGTACGTCGCTGCCGGCGCGACCGTGCTCAACCTCACACCATGCGGACCCGACCGCGACGCCGAGGTCGAGTTGCTCGCCGACGTCAAGCGCCTCCTCGGTCCCTGACCCCCTGACCGTTTGCGTGACGCTTCCGGTGGACCGGGGCACGCAAAGTGCTGCGCAAACGAGCGTGTGTATCTGTAGGGAAGATCGCAAATATCTCTGTGATCTATGCGGGTGATGGGAATGATGCGCCGATGAGCCTGTTGTACGAGTCGCTGTCCTCGACGGCGCGAACATCACCGGCGACTTCGCCCCCAGAAGCCGCACTGCAGAGAACCAGGAACGACATGTTCACCCGCAAGCACACCATCCATCCTTCACTGCTCGCCAGCGAACTGGCCGTGACCGTTCCCGTCAGCGAACTCGAGCAGCTCGACCGGCTCGCCACCACGCTCCACATCAGCGCCGGCGAGGAGATCATGCATCTGGATCAGTTCGGACGCGAGTGCTTCGTCGTCATCGACGGCGAGTTCGGTGTGGACCTCGGCGATCACTCGATCTCCGTCGGTCCCGGTGCTGTGATCGGCGAGCTCGCGCTGTTGACCCTCAAGCCGCGGAACGCTTCGGTGACCGCGACCGTCGACTCGAGCGTGTACGTGCTGAACCGGGCAGAGTTCGCGACCGTGCTCGACACCTGCCCGAAGCTCTCGCGCTTCGTGCTCGACGGCGCCGTGCGTCGTACCGCCGCTGCCGCCTGACGTGGCTCAGCTGGCCCTGTGCCAGATCCCACCGCCCGTTGCGATGAGCGAAGCGCCCGAAGAGCGCCACTTGGCTCATCGCGCGCGGTGGTTGGGCCGGAGCGATCGCTCGTCAGGATTCGAGCGCGGCGCGGAGTTGTTCGTACGCGTGGTCGGGCATGGAGGTGTAGAGCAGTTCGGCGCCGGCGAATCGACGTGCCTCGGCCGCGAGGGCGGGCACGTAGACGTGCTCGGCCAGGATGACGACCGTTGACGTTCCCGGCTCGACCGCCTCGCGGAACCACGCCACCCACTCGTCGGGGATGCCGAGGTCGACGATCTTGGCGGTGACCGCTCCCGACGCGGCACCGATACCGAGGCCCGCGATCCAGCCAACGGGACCGCCGAGCACCAGACCGAGAAGGCTCGTCCACATGGCGCCACTGAGCGCTGCGCGCCCGGGCGTGGGGTCGATCGTCTCGACGACCTTCACCGCACCGTCGGGGCTCTTCGTGACCACCACGGCGTCCTGGAGGTCGAGCGCCCCGGACTCCTTCAACCCGCCCATCGCCAGCAGATACTGCTGGGCGAGGACCTGGCGACCGAACGACACGCCGATGATCACCGGCGCACCGGGATCCGAGACCACCCGTTCGTGCGGCTCGATCCCCGCCCGCAGCGCCGGGTCGGGCGGATCGAAGGCCGGAGTCTGGTCGTTCATGCCCGCAGTCTGCCCGATTCGTGGCCGGAGTCCCTGCCGGTGAGGCCGGTCACGTGCTGGTGACCGTGACCTCGGTCGTGCGCGACGCCTCGATGAGCGCGTCGAGTTCGCCGGCCATCGGTGCGAGAACGTCGCGCGCGTTGTACGAGCCGGAACCGCCGGCGAGCAGAGCAGGGAGGAGTCGGCGCATCGGCGGTGAGCGCAGATGCCCGGTACCCTCTCGATCCCAACCGATCAGAAGGAAATCGACTCATGGCCCAGGCCAAACTCACGCCCCTCCAGCAAGCCGAAGCCGACCGCAAGGCGGCCGAGGACGCCCGCTCGAACAAGGTGCAGAAGACCTACTCCGACGAGGAGAAGGCGACCCGCAAGGAGCGTGTCGCCAAGGCCAAGGACGCCATGACCCGCTCGGTCGGTCTGAAGGGCGCCCACGTGGCGCCGGCGCGTGCCGCGATCAAGAAGTACCTGCAGAACCTGAACGATCCGAAGCAGCCCGACGATCAGCAGTTCGAAACACTGATCGAGGCGCCGTTCAAGGCGCCGCCGAAGAAGAAGACCAACGACCGCCGCTTCTGAGCGCGATCCGCGCCGCGCTGCGATGAGCGAAGCGACCGGATAGCGGCTTTTCGCTCATCGCGGGGCCGGTGCGGCTGGTTGTGATGAGCGAAGCGACCGGATAGCGGCTTTTCGCTCATCGCAGAGCGAGTGGGGACAATGGTCGGTTACGTCGTGGTGGGTGGCAGGACGGCGTCGACGAGGGCCTGCTCCAGCCGGGACAGCTCGGCCGTGATGCGCGCTCGGGCTCGGCGCCGGTCGTTCAACGGCATCGTCGCCGAAATGGCCGTGGCTCGCCGGAGCTCGTCGACCGCCCGGAGGATCACCGCCCCGTCGGCATCGTTCGGATCGGGAAACACCAGCCGAGCGTTGCGCTCCAATGCCGTCACGCGCCGCTCGAGTCCTCGGTGACCGAACCGACGGGTGGGATCGAGCCGCTCGAGCGACGAGGGTTCCAGCTGGTTGCCGCCATCGTCGGCTCGCCGGTTGGCTGCCCACTCCCGCGCGGCGACCGGCGCCTTGCGGAGCTGCTCGCGTACTCGTTCGTCCTGCAGCACCGACACCGCGAGCAGGAGTGCGCCCTGCGCTGCCTTGCGTCGGGATGTCGGGATCGGGATGGGTCGCTTGCCGGGCATCGCAGTTGTCGAGCATAGGAGTTGCCCGGTCGTGGTCGTGATCGCCCGGCTGGCGGTGATTCCACGTCGCGATCGGGTGGGCACGATGTGGTTGAGTGGTTCCATGCCTTCCGAGTATCCCGCCACCGCCCTCGAGCTGCGATCGACGCTGACCGACGATGGCGTCGTCACGCTCGCCATCCGCAGTACCGACGTCGCCGATCCAACCGACGACCAGGTCGTCGTGCGCGTCGAGGCAGCGCCGATCAATCCGTCCGACCTCGGCATGATGTTCGCCGGCGGCGATCCCAGCGCCGGCCTCCCGGCTGGAGACGGCATCCACGACGCCGTGGCCGTCCCGGTGACCGAGGCCGCCGTCGCCGCGCAGCGAGCCCGTCTGGGCAAGCCGATGCCGGTCGGCAACGAAGGTGGTGGCGTGGTGGTTGCCGCCGGTTCGTCGCCCGCTGCGCAGGCACTGCTCGGCAGCGACCGTCGGCTTCCTGTCGGGCAACGCCTACGCCCAGTACCGCACGCTGCACGTCAGCCAGTGCCTGCCGATGGCACGACGGCACCGACCCGGCCGATGCCGCAGCGGCGTTCGTGAATCCGCTCACCGCGCTCGGCATGGTCGAGACGATGCGATCCGAGGGTCACACGGCGCTGGTCCACACCGTCGGGGCCTCCAACCTCGGGCTCATGCTCAACCGGATCTGCATCGACGACGGCGTCGGGCTCGTCAACATCGTCCGCAAGCCCGAACACGTCGAACTCCTGCATTCGCTCGGGGCCGATCACGTCGTCGACTCGAGCGCCGAGACGCTTCATCGACGATCTGACCGACGCACTGCGGGCGACCGGCGCAACGATCGCCTTCGATGCGATCGGCGGTGGCGATCTCGCGAGCATCCTGCTGTCGCGGATGGAGAAGGTGGCCGGCGAGCGGGCGGGTGAGTTCAGCCGGTACGGCTCGGACACCCACAAGCAGGTCTACATCTACGGCGGGCTCGATCGGGGGCCGACGACGCTGCGACGCGATTTCGGCATGTCGTGGGGTCTCGGCGGCTGGCTGCTGACGCCGTTCCTGATCAAGATCGGCCAGGAGGCCGCCGACCGGCTGCGCCAGCGTGTCGCCGACGAGATCACCACCACGTTCGCCAGCACGTACGGCACTCGCCTGTCGTTGGTCGACGCCGTCGATCCCGGCCAGGTCGAGCGATACGCCCGCATGGCCACCGGCGACAAGGCGCTCGTCACCCCGCACGCCTGAGTCCAACCCTGTCGTTCGGGTCGGGTCCGCACGGACTCTGACGGACAGGGTGTCAGCGGCCGCCTTGGCCGTCGTCGACCTTGATGATCGTGCCGGTCACCATCTCCGAGGCGGGCGACACCAGATACAGCAGCGTGCTGTCGAGGTTCTCGGGCTGACCGATCCGCTTGCGCGGGAACACCCGGGTGAGATCGCCCATCCGCTCGATCATCCCGTCGGACATCTCCGAGGCGAAGAGACCCGGCGCGATGGCGTTGACGTTGATGCCGAACCTCGACCACTCGACCGCGAGGGTCTCGGTCAGGCGGTTCACGCCGGCCTTGGTGATCGAGTAGAGCGCCGCTCCACCGCCGGAATAGTGGAAGCCGCCGACCGAGGAGATGTTGACCATCCGGCCGGGAAGCTTCAGCTCGATCAGTCGCCGCGCCACCTCGCACGACAGGACATACGGGGCGCGCAGGTTCGTGTCGAGGACCTGGTCGATCAGCTCCAGCGGCATCTTGGTCGCGTACTGGGCATCGGGGATCCCGGCGTTGTTGACCAGGATCTGCACGGGATCGAGGTGCCGCTCGATCGTCGCCACTGCCTCCGCCAGCGCTGCGGCGTCGGTGACGTCGAGCTGCAACGGCATGCAGGTGCCGCCGGCATCGTCGATCTCCTGCGTCACCTCGGCGAGGCGCTCCATCCGACGCCCGGCGGCCACGACGCGAGCGCCGTTCGCGGCGAGCAGCACGGCAAAGCGTCGACCCAGCCCCGACGATGCACCGGTGACCAGGGCGACCTGGCCGGCGAGATCGATGGTCGGTTCGGGTGCGGTGGTGGCGTCCATCAGGGCATGCAACCACACCGGCGTCGTGTCGCCGAAGGTGAACGGTCGATGACGTTGTGGGTCGACCGTGAATTCGACTGAGAGCAACGACGCGAGTGCCCACTCGTGATCCGCGCGGGCTGCCAATCGTCGAACCGTGCCGTAACCTCGACCGTGCCGACGCCGTCGCCCGACGGGGTGTACCAGATCAGGAGACACACATGCTGGGCTCATCGCGACGCCCCACCTCGATCGCCGTCCTGACCAGCGGTGGCGACGCAGCCGGAATGAATGCGGCAGTGCGCGCCGTGGTCCGCACCGGCATCCGCGCCGGGCTCACCGTCTATGCCGTCTACGAGGGCTTCCAGGGTCTCGTCGACGGCGGGGACTACATCCGCCGGATCACATCCGACGAGGTCGGTGGCATCCTGCACCGGGGCGGCACGGTGCTCGGCACGGCGCGCTGTCAGGAGTTCCGCGAGCGTGACGGACGCCGACGGGCTGCCCGCAATTTGGCTGAACTCGGCATCGAGGCGCTCGCCGTGATCGGTGGCGACGGCAGCTTGACCGGTGCAAACCAGTTGTGCACCGAGTGGCCCGAACTGCTCGACGAGTTGGCCGACCGCGGCGAACTCGACCGTGAGATCGCCGAGGCCCGACGACGCCTGATCCTGGTCGGCATGGTCGGTTCCATCGACAACGACATGGCCGGCACCGACATGACGATCGGCGCCGATACGGCGTTGCACCGAATCACCGAGGCGATCGACGCGATCCAGAGCACAGCGTCGAGCCACCAGCGCTCGTTCGTCATCGAGGTGATGGGGCGCAACTGCGGATACCTCGCCCTGATGGGTGGTATCGCGACAGGTGCGAACTTCGTGTTCCTGCCCGAGAGCCCACCCGAGGACGGCTGGCCCGACACGATGGCCGACGCGTTGAAGGCGGGGCGGGCGATCGGGCGCCGCTCCAACATCGTGATCGTCGCCGAGGGTGCCCGCGACCGCCACGGCGAGCCGATCACCGCTCACCAGATCCGCGACATCCTCGAGGAGAAGCTCGGCGAGGACACCCGCGTCACCAGCCTCGGACATGTACAGCGTGGCGGTTCACCGAGCGCCTTCGACCGGTATCTCTCGACCGTGCTCGGGTATGCGGCGGTCGAAAAGATCCTGTCGTCGCCCGACGCCGAACCCCAGCTGATCGGCATCCGTGGCCACCAGATCATCAGTTCACCGCTCATGGCGAACGTCGAGACGACCCGGTCGGTGGCCAGGGTGATCGCCGAGCACGACTACGAACGGGCGATGGAGATCCGCGGCGGGAACTTCCGCAGCTCGCTCGATCTCATCAAGATGATGGTCCAGGCACAGCCCCACGAGACAGCGCCGGAGGAGCGCCGGCTCCGGCTCGCCATCATGCACGCCGGCGGCCCCGCTCCCGGCATGAACACCGCAGTCCGTGTGGCGGTCCGCGTCGGTCTCGACCATGGGCCACACGATGCTCGGCGTTCGCGACGGCTTCCGGGGGCTGGTCGACGGCAACTTCATGATGTTCGAGTGGATGACCGTGTCGAGTTGGGTGTCGAACGGCGGCGCCGAGCTCGGATCGAGTCGCTTCCTGCCGGACGAATCCCACCTCGATGTGATCGAGCAGCAGATCACCGAACAGGAACTCGACGGCATCTTGATGATCGGTGGCTTCACCGGCTACAGCGGGGCGTATCTGCTCCGTCAAGCCGCCGCAACCCGACCAGCGCTGTCGATTCCGATCGTCTGCGTGCCGGCCTCGATCAACAACGACCTCCCCGGGTCGGAGCTGAGCATCGGGGCCGACACCGCCCTCAACTCCATCGTGCGCGACGTCGACAAGATCAAGCAATCGGCAGTGGCGTCGCAGCGGACGTTCGTCGTCGAGGTGATGGGCAAGGATTCCGGCTACCTCGCCCTGATGAGTGGTCTCGCCACCGGTGCCGAGCGGGTGTACCTCCCCGAGGAGGGCATCACGCTTCGAGATCTGCAGGTCGACGTCGAAGCGCTCAGTGCGGGCTTCGCCGGAGGCAAACGGCTCGGTCTCGTCATCCGAAGTGAGCATGCTGACGACATCTACACGACGAGCTTCATCAAGGCGCTGTTCGAGCGGGAGGGCGGCGACCTCTTCGACGTGCGCGAGGCGGTCCTCGGTCACGTTCAACAAGGTGGCAGCCCGTCGCCGTTCGATCGCATCCAGGCGACCCGGCTGGCGTCGAGCTCGATCCGACAACTCATCGACGTCGCGAACCGCAACGAGCCGACGGGCCTCATGGCCGGCCTGCGCCACGGCAAGGTGCACTTCGTGGCGCTCAACGATCTGCCTCAGCTGATGGAGCCGCACGCCCGCCGGCCCCGCCGCCAGGATTGGCTCGACCTCCGTCCGCTTGCGGCGGTGATGGCCGGCCGGAACGTGCCCGCAGCCAACTGACCGCAGCGGCTCCCCAGTGACACCTGGAACGGGCCGATCGGCCCTGTCGGGACGACCCCCGGGCGCGTATCGTCGCCCGTGCGATTGCGCCGATCGATGGAGAATCGCCCACCCCGACAGGAGGAACATCCATGTACGCAGGCATCCAGGAGATCCTCGCCGACCGGGCCGAGTACCTGCTCGGGCACACGTGCACGACCATCCCGAAGGACCAGCTTCATCTTCCCGGTCCCGACTTCATCGACCGGGTGGTCTCGAAGACCGATCGAAGCCCGACCGTCATGCGGAACCTGCAGACGATGTACGGCCACGGTCGGCTCGCGGGGACGGGCTATCTCTCGATCCTCCCAGTCGACCAAGGCATCGAACACTCGGCGGGTGCGAGCTTCGCCCCGAACCCGATCTACTTCGACCCGGCGAACATCTGTGAGCTCGCCGTCGAGGGCGGCTGCAATGCCGTGGCGAGCACGCTCGGCGTGCTCGGCTCGGTGGCGCGCTCGTACGCCCACAAGATCCCGTTCATCCTGAAGTTCAACCACAACGAACTGCTGACCACCCCGAACACGTTCGACCAGACCCCGTTCGCCTCGATCAACCAGGCATTCGAGATGGGTTGCGTCGGCGTCGGCGCCACCATCTACTGGGGGTCGGAGGAGTCGAATCGCCAACTCCAGGAGAGTCGCCGCCGCGTTCGAGCAAGCGCACGCACTGGGCATGTTCACCGTGCTCTGGTGCTATCTCCGCAGTTCGGCGTTCAAGGTCGACGGCGTCGACTACCACGCCTCGTCCGACCTCACTGGCCAGGCCAACCATCTCGGTGTCACGCTCGAGGCCGACATCATCAAGCAGAAGCTGCCCGAGAACAACGGTGGCTACCCGGCCATCCAGGCCGGCAAGACGCACGACAAGGTCTACAGCGAGCTCACCACCGATCACCCGATCGACCTCACCCGGTACCAGGTGGCCAACTGCTACATGGGTCGGATCGGCCTGATCAACTCCGGTGGCGCCTCCGGCACCAACGACATGCAGGACGCCACGGCGACGGCGGTGGTCAACAAGCGCGCTGGTGGCTGCGGCCTGATCAGCGGACGCAAGGCGTTCCAGAAGCCGATGGAGGACGGGATCGCTATCCTCAACACGATTCAGGATGTCTATCTCTGCGACGACGTCGACATCGCCTGAGAGGAGCCGACAGTGCGAATTGGAATCCTGACCGGTGGGGGCGACGTCCCCGGTCTGAACGCCGCCATCAAGGCCGTGGTGATCAGAGCCGCGGAGCAGGGCCATGAGGTGCTCGGCCTCCGCCGCGGCTGGGCAGGGCTGCTGAATGTCAACCCCGACCAGCCGGAGTCGATCGAGGAGTACACCCAGCCGATGGACACCTCCTGGGTGCGCACCATCGACCGCTCCGGAGGCACGATCCTGCACAGCTCGCGGACCCATCCGGGCAAGGTCAAGGCCGACGACGTCCCCGACTTCCTCGACCCCCCAGAGGGTGCCGAGCCGCCGTACGACTTCACACCGCACGCGATCAAGGTGCTCGAGACCCTCGGCATCGACGTGCTGATCCCGATCGGTGGCGACGACACGTTGTCGTATGGTCTGCGGTTGCACCAGGAGGGCGTACCGGTGATCGCCATCCCGAAGACGATGGACAACGATGTCCATGGCACCGACTACTGCATCGGGTTCTCGACGGCCGTGACCCGTGGGGTCCAGTTCATCAGCAACCTGCGAACGAGCACCGGTTCACACGAGCGCATCGCCGTGATCGAACTGTTCGGCCGGTACAGCGGCGAGACCTCCCTGATCACCGCGTACCTCGCCGGCGTCGATCGGGCCGTGATCTCCGAGGTGCCGGTCGACATCGACCGCTTGGCCGCGTTCCTGGTCGACGACCGTCGCTCCAATCCGAGCAACTACGCCATGGTCACGATCTCGGAGGGCGCCGTGATCGAAGGCGGAGAGATGTCGCTGCGCGGTGAGGAGGATGCCTACGGGCACCGCAAGCTGGGCGGCATCGGCGAGCAGCTCGGCTCGATGCTGAAGACGGTGACGGGGATCAACATCATCAACCAGACGATCGGCTATCTGATGCGTTCGGGCAGTCCTGACTCCCTCGACCTGATGGTCGCCAACAACTACGCCGTGATGGCTGCCGACCTCGCCATGGAGGGCCAGTCGGGCCGCATGGTCGCCCTGCGCGGCGGCACCTACACCAACGTGCCGATCTCGATGATCGGCGAAGGTGTGAAGCGCGTCGACGTCGGTGAGATGTACAACCCCGAGCTGTACAAGCCGGTCATCCGCCACGTGGGCGGCAAGCCCATGTTCCTGTACTGACGTTCACGTCGGGGCCGTCCGGAGGCGCCGCTGATGGCGAGGCGTAGCCTGCACGTTCGTGACCACTCCTTCGCAGGCCGCCGGTGGCGCCCCGGAACCGGTCGCAGATCAGGAGCTTCGTCAGCGCCTGCTCGATGCGACCGAGCTGCTCCGCGAGGTCGCGTCGGCGCCGGAGCTCCTCGCGCTCCTCGCCCCGCAGCAGAAGATGGCGCTGCTCAACGCCGCCGGTGACGTCTTCTACCCCGACCCGGAAGTGCGTCGGCTCCGCACGAAGGCGCTGAAGCGGCAGCGTCGCTCCGATCGGGTGCGCCGGGACGAGGACGTGCTCGCCGGCACAGGGATCCGTACGCTTCGCGACCAGGCGGTGTTCACGACTCCCAACGCGATACCGCCGGCGGACTTCCTCCAACACGACGTCGACGAACCGACATACCGCGAGACCGTGGACGATCAGCACTGCTACGTGTGCAAGGCGGACTACCGCGAGATCCACCACTTCTACGACCAGCTCTGTCCGAGCTGCGCCGAGTTCAACTATTCGAAGCGTGGTGAGCTGGCCGACCTGTCGGGCACGGTCGCGCTGCTCACCGGCGGGCGGGTGAAGATCGGCTACCAGGCCGGGATCAAGCTGTTGCGGTGCGGCGCGTCGCTGATCGTCGTCACGCGCTTTCCCCGCGACGCCGCAGCGCGCTACGCCGCCGAGCCCGACTTCGCGGAGTGGGGTGATCGCCTCGAGGTGTTCGGCCTCGATCTGCGCCACACGCCGAGCGTCGAGGCGTTCGCCCACCACGTGCTCGAGACCCGGGATCGGCTCGACTTCATCGTCAACAACGCCTGCCAGACCGTGCGGCGCCCGCCGGACTTCTACCGCCACATGATGGACGGCGAAGAGGCGGCGCTCGACACGTTGGCGCCCGAGGTGCTGCAACTCGTCGGCGCCTACGAGGGCCTCCGCGGCTATCACCTGCTTCCCGGCAGCGACGCCGGCGAACCCGGGGGAGCGGACGTCGCGATGATCGAGGCGGCACCGTTGCCGGGCCTCACCCGAGCGGCGGCGCTCTCGCAGACCCCGCTGCTCCCCGACGAGCTCGAGGCCCAGGATGCGCTCTTCCCCGAGGGTCGACTCGACCAGGACCTCCAGCAGGTCGATCTCCGCGAGCGGAACTCGTGGCGGCTGCTGCTCCACGAGGTGTCGTCGGTCGAGTTGCTCGAGACGCAGCTGGTCAACGCCGTGGCACCGTTCGTGCTGAACGCCCGGCTGAAGCCGCTGATGGAGGCGACGCCGGGCCGGCACAAGCACGTCGTCAACGTGTCGGCGGTCGAGGGGCAGTTCTACCGGCTGTGCAAGACCACCCGCCATCCGCACACCAACATGGCCAAGGCGGCGCTCAACATGATGACGCGCACGTCGGCGACCGATTACCACGCGTCGGGCATCCACATGAACAGCGTCGACACCGGCTGGGTGAGCGACGAGGATCCGGTGGCGATCGCCGAGCTGAAGCAGGCCGAGCACCGCTTCCACCCGCCGCTCGACATCGTCGACGGCGCCGCCCGCATCGTCGATCCGATCATCGACGGCATCAACTCAGGTCAGCACGTGTGGGGCCAGTTCCTCAAGGACTACCGCCCGACCGACTGGTGATTACCGCGATCGCGGTGAAGGTGCATGACGCCGTCGTCGACGGGCGCCTTGCGGAACATCTTCTTGTCCTTGGCGTAGTTCTGAGGATTGATCCACGGCTCGCGATCGCCCTGCTTCGGGTAGCGGTCGGCCGCTCGCCGGATGTAGCCCGATGTCAGGTCGTCGAGCAACGGCCGCAACGTCATCGAGGCGTCGGACGCCCGCAGGCGCGGCGTGCAGATCTGGGTGCCGGTCTCATCCATGTGGTTGAGCAGACGGCACACGTAGCGGGCGATCAGGTCGGCGCGCAGCGTCCACGACGCGTTGACGTAGCCGAACGTCGACGCCAGGTTCGGCACATCGGAGTAGGCGAAGCCCTTGTAGGCGACGGTCTGGGCGAAGTCGACCGGCTCACCGTCGACGACGAAGTCGACCTCGCCGAGCGTGACCATGTTGAGCCCGGTGGCGGTGACGATGATGTCGGCGTCGAGATGCTCGCCGGACTCGAGCGCGATGCCGGTCTCGGTGAACGTGTCGATGCGGTCGGTGACCACCGACGCCGAACCGTTGTTGATCGCATCGAACAGGTCACCGTTCGGCACCAGGCACAGGCGCTGGTCCCACGGTGCGTAGGTCGGCGTGAAGTGGGTCGCCACGTCGTAGTCGGGGCCCAATGACTCGCCGACCTTCGAGACGAGGAAGTCCTTCGCCTTGTCGGGGTTCTTGCGCATCCGCTTGTACATCACCTGCTGCAGCACGGTGTTCTTCGTGCGGGTGATTCCGTAGGCGACCTTGTCCGGCAGCACCTTGCGCAGGCGGTTGGCGATGGCGTCGACATCGGGCCGAGCGACCACATAGGTCGGCGAGCGCTGCAACATCGTGACGTGGCCGGCGGTCGATGCCATCGCCGGAACCAGCGTCATCGCCGTCGCCCCGGACCCGATCACGACGATTCGCTTGTCGGCGTCGTCGAGGTCCTCCGGCCACTGCCTGGGGATGCACGATCTCGCCCGTCGAATCGCTCGCGGCCGGCGAACTCTGGCGTGTAGCCCTCCTTGTAGGAGTAGTAGCCCGAGCACATCGACAAGTAGTTGCACGTGTACGTCGCCGATCCACCGTCGGCCAGGTCGGCCTCGACGGTCCACGTCGCGGTCTCGCTCGACCACTCGGCCCGCCGCACCAGGTGACCGAAGCGGATGTGGCGGTCGATGCCGAACTCGGCGATCGTCTCGCGCAGGTACGCCATGATCGACGGGCCGTCGGCAATCGACTTCTCCGCGTTCCACGGCTTGAACTCGAAGCCGAGCGTGTGCATGTCGCTGTCGGAGCGGATGCCGGGATAGCGGAAGAGGTCCCAGGTGCCGCCGATGTCGGAGCGTCCCTCGAGGATCAGGTAGGTGCGGTTCGGCGACTCGACCTGCAGGTGATACGCGGCGCCGATGCCGGAGATACCGGCGCCGATCACGAGGACATCGACATGCTGAACGCTCATGGATCGACCGTAGTGCCGGGCTCGCGAGGCGGCGAACTCTTGACGCTGACCGTGACGTGACCGGGCGACCGTGACGCCCGTACCCTTGACGCATGACCTCGACGTTCGCCCCTCCGACCGGTCCTCCGGTGACCGGATCGCCCGCGTCCGCGTTCCCCGAGACCGAACTCGTTCCCACCGCCGCTCCTGCACCGGGTGGCCGCAGACGTCCTGTTGCGCTCGTCGTTGCGGTCGTCGCCGTGATGGCGCTCGGCATCGGGGCCTTCGTCGCGCTCGCGGGCAGCGGATCCGGTGACGGCGCCGATGTCGCCGAGCCCTACTCGCTGATCGCCGCGGCCGAGAGCACGATCACCGCCCGGACCGTCGAGTTCGACCTCACCGTGTCCGCGTCCGATCTCGCCGACATCACGGTGTCCGGTGCCGTCGACAACGAGTCGCAGCTCGTGTCGGTCACCACCGACCTCTCCTCGCTGCTGGCGCTCGGCGACACGCCGATCCCGTTCGGCGGTGGCGACATGACCGTGCTCGTCGACGGCTCGACCGGGGTCCTCTATCTCGACGCGTCGGCACTCGGCGGGTTCCTCCCCGACAGCGCCGGCTGGGTCTCGATCGACCTCGGCACCCTCGCCGAGCAGAGCGGGCAGGCGCTCGACGACCTGCAGGACGAGTTCGCCCTCGACCCGAGCGACATCGCCCGTTCGCTGCTCGACACCGAGGACGCCACCGAGGTCGGTGTCGACACCATCGACGGTGTCGAGGTCAAGCACTACGAGGTCAGCGTCGACATCGCTGCGGCCCTCGCGGCCGTTCCCCAGGCCGAACTCGACCCGGCGATCGGCGACATCGAGCTGCCCGACACGATCACCTACGACGTGTGGATCACCGCCGACAACCAGCTCCGTCGCGTGTCGTTCGGCACCGAGATCGTCGGCCAGACGATCGGGATGCAGCTCGACATGACGACGAGCGACGAACCCCTCGGCATCGAGTTGCCGGCCGACGGTGACGTCTTCGACCTCACCGGCCTGCTCGGTTTCTGATCGTCTCAGCGACGGCGGCGCAGCAGATCGGCTGCCGCGCGGTGCCCTGATTCGCAGGCCGCTCTCGGATCGCCGGCCCAACCGGGCGCGGTGAGGAAGCCCGCGGCGAACGCATCGCCGGCGCCCGTGGTGTCGTTGACCCCCGGCACGGCGACTGCATCGACCTCGATCACGGAGCCGTCGGGGCAGTGGATCAGCGCCGGTGACGGCCCACGCTTGATCACCGTGAGCGCACCGACGACGGCGCCGTCGATGCCGAGCGCAGCGGCCTCGTCCGCGTTGGCGAACACGACGGTGGGCGCAGCGCGCTCCAGTCGTCGGAGGACCTCGTCGATGCCGACCTCGGTCAGGACTGCCGTGGACGACAGGTCGACCGAGACCGCGATGCCTCGCTCGTTCGCCCACGCGATCATCGTCGCCGCGGTCGCCGCGATCGGACCGGTGGCCAAGGAATAGAAGGGCACGTGCAGCACGTCGACGCCGTCGAGCCACGACGGATCGGTTCGGTGAGATCGAGGCAGGATCGTCGATCGGTCAGCATCGTGCGCTCGCCGTGGTGGTCGACGAGCGCGACGATCGTGCCGGTCGAGCCGCCCCGCCTCGCCATCGTGGTGTCGACGCCGTCGGCGTCGAGTTCCGCGAGCAGTCGCGGTGCCGATCGCGTCGGCGCCCACCTGGCCGAGGAAACGAGCAGGATGTCCGAGCGTGGCCGCACGGACGGCGACGTTCGCGGCGCTGCCGCCGCGCCGCCGCACGATGTCGGCGTGGGTGTCGGACGCGACGTTGACCGGCCCGGCGAGCCGCACGATCACGTCCTCGACGAGGTCGCCGAGGCACGCGAGCACGGGAGCGGGTTCAGCCACCGTCGACGTCATCGACGACCGCCATCACGTCGAGGCCGGAGAACCTGCCCGACGGGTCGGCCACCTCGGCCACCGGATCGTCGACATCGTCGTACTCGAGCCGCAGGGCCTTGCTCATCGTGGCGTGCATGGCATAGGTGCAGGTGATGTAGGTGAACTCGAGGATCGCCTCGTCGGAGAGGTGGTGTTGCAGTTCGGCGAACAGCGCGTCGGGTACCCGGCCGAGCTGCAGGACGAGGCAGTCGGTGTATGCGAGCACCGCCCGTTCGGCCGGGCTCCAGCAGTCGGCCACCGACCAAGCGGGAATCGCCGCCACCTGGTCGTCGGTGAAGCCCACGTCACGCATCGCCTTGCAGTGCTGGCTGAAGACGAAGCGGCTCCCGACGGCGAATCCGGCGCGGGTCTGGCCCAGCTCGCGCAGCTGGGCGCTGATGTGGCGGCCCGGGTCTCGGTAGAACTGGAAGCCGGCGGTCGTGTGGTCGAACGCGTCCGGCACGAGGGCGAACACGGTCCACCAGTTGCCTGGCGTGCCCGATGCGGTGCCGGGTTCGGCGACCGGATCACGGTCGCCGAAGATCATCGAATAGACGGCCTGACCGAGGGGATGAGCATCGTCCTTCGAGACCTGTGCGAGGCGCGGCACCTCAGGCCTCCGCCGCTGCCGGGCGGCCGGGCGTGGACGCCTCTCGGGACGTCTCCACCAACGGATCGACGCCCAGGAGTCGGTGCGCTTCGGTCGGATTCGGCTCGAACCCAGGGGTGTCACGACACAGCTCGACCATGATGCCGTTCGGGTCGAGGTAGTACAGCGAGTGGCACCAGCCGTGGTCCTGCTCCATCGCCGGTTCGATGCCGTCGGCGCTCATGCGGGCGCGGACGGCCTCCTGCTGTTCGGCGGTGGCCCGGAACGCACAGTGGTTCACCCAGAACGGCAGCCCGACGCCGTCGGAGACGTCGGTGGTCCACTCGGGCTGCTCGCCCACCTGATGGAACTGGAAGAACGCGATGCATTCGGCCTCGCCGCGTTCGTTGGGCCCGATGTCGTAGAACACGTGACGCAGCCAGCTCTCACCCATCGCCTGGACCTCGGTGTGGACCAGCGGGAAGCCCATCAGGTCCTCGTAGAAGTGGGTCGTCGCGTCGACGTCCCGTGTTGCGTAGGCGACATGGTGCAGCGGCATGGCCGAAGCGTAGATCCGGGCTCCACATCGGCTAGAGACGGGGGGATGCCCTTCGCCGCCGTCAACGGGATCGACGTGTACTTCGAGCTCCACGGGGCCGGGCCGCCGCTGCTCAACATCAGCGGGACCGGCAATGACTTGCGGCGCTCCCCGGCAGCGCTGAACCCGGTCAACAAGGCGTACGAAACGCTGCACTACGACCAGCGCGGACTCGGACAGACGTCGAAGCCGTCGGGTGAAAACACGATGGCCGACTACGCCGACGATGCCGCCGCGCTGATCCACTCGATGGGCTGGGCGCGCTGTCACGTGCTCGGCACCAGTTTCGGCGGAATGGTGGCGCTGAACCTGGCTCTCCGGCATCCCGACGTCGTCGACCGGGTCGTGCTGTGCTGCACCTCGCCCGGTGGCAATGCCCCGTCGTACCCGCTGCACGAATTGGGGCGACTCGACCCGGACGCAGCGTTCGCCACCCGGATGCGACTCACGGATCGCCGGTGGGACCCGGAGGCGGCCGAGCCGATTCCCGGCCTCGGCAGGTACTACGACCTGATGGTGGCGGCGGCGACGGCCACGCCCGACGCCGAACAGCTGGCCGGACTGCGGCGCCAGCTCGCTGCTCGGGCCGGCCACGACGTGCTCGCCGACCTGGCATCGATCACCCAGCCGACGCTGGTGTGCGCCGGCCGGTACGACGACATCGCCCCGATGGAGAACTCCGAACTGCTGGCGGCGCGCATCCCCGGCGCGAGACTGCAGGTGTTCGAAGGAGGCCACTATTTCATGATCCAGGACCGGTCGGCGTTCCCGACCATCATCGAGTTCCTCGGGGGTGAGTCGTGATCCGTCTGCGGCAAGTGGCGATGATCGCCCCCGACCTCGACCCGATCGTCGAGGAACTGAGTGCCGTCTTCGGTCTGAAGGTGTGCTTCAGCGACCCTGGCGTCGCCGAGTTCGGCTTGCGCAATGCACTCCTCCTCGTCGGTGACCAGTTCATCGAGGTGCTGTCGCCGATCCGCGAGGGCACCACCGTCCAGCGGCTGCTCGACAAGCGCGGTGGTGCCGGCGGCTACATGGCGATCTTCGAGGTCGACGATCTCGACGAGCGCCTCGACCACCTGGCCGCCAACGATGTGCGCGTGGTGTGGGCCGGCGATCTGCCCGACATCCGGGGCCGTCATCTCCACCCGGCTGACGTCGGCGGGACGCTCGTGTCGATCGATCAGCCGGTGCCGAACGGAAGTTGGCCATGGGGTGGTCCCGACTGGCAGACCCGCTCCGATGAACTGCTGGCCGACGCCGTCGTGACCGGGATTGTCGGCGCGGTCGTGTCGGCAACCGACCCTGTTGCGATGCGAGCCAGGTGGACGCAACTCGGACTCGATCGCGACGTGACATTCGTGTCCGCAGGGCCCCGCGGCGACGGTCTCGACGAGGTGCTGCTCGTCGCCGTCGATCGGTCGCGGGCGGGTGAACGCACCGAGATCGGCGGCGTCACCTTCACACTCGTGTGACCGCCGCTCCGCCGAGTGCAGTTCACCTCGTGCGATGAGCGAACTGTCGGTATTCGGGCGGTTGGCTCATCGCCGGGTCGAGGAGCTGGCTTGCGATGAGCGAACTGTCGGTATTCGGGCGGTTGGCTCATCGCTGGGGTTGGCTCGGGGCGATCGGGGCGATCGGGGCCGACGACGATGGGTCAGGCGGTACACCGTGGCCCAGGCGACCGCGATGATCGAGGCGACCGCGGTGCCCTGGTACAGCCAGTGGGTGGTGTCGGTGCCGGCGAAGGCCGCATGCAGACTGACGAGCAGGAAGACGGCGTAGCTCGAGAGATGGATCCACCGCCAGACCCGGCGGGGGAGTCGCTTCATGGCGAGCGAGGTCACTTCGACGGCGAGGAGCAACCACAGGGCAATGACACCGAGCGCGACCGCGCCCGGTTGCCATGACGACGCGTAGGGAACGAGCAGGTCGGCGAGGCCGAAGTGGACGTAGTCGTCGGCGACGAGCGCACCGAGGTGGATCGCCGTGAACGCGACCGCGAGTCCGCCGAGCCAGCGGTGCAGGTCGAGCAGCCAGGCAGGTCGCCGATGCTCGGGGAAGGCCTTCGTCGACAACACGATCCCCCAGATCACCGAGGCGGTCAGCATCAACCAGGCGACGATGCCGGACGCTCGTGTGAGATACCACCACACCTGTGGGTTCATGACCGGACTCCTGTCGTCGTGACGTATGGGGGCAGATCGGCGAGTTCGGCCACGTCGTGGGTGGCGAGGACGTCACCGTCGGTCATGACCGCCACCCCGGTCAGCTCGTGCCGGTCGAGATGGTCGATCACCCGCTCGCTGCCGGCGAGGATCGCCGCGGTTGCGTGGGCCTCGGCGAGCCACCCCGATCGGGCGATCACCGTGACCGATGCCAAGTCGGTCGTCGAGACGTCGTCGGTCCAGGGATCGATGAGATGGTGTCGTTCGACGCCATCACGGCGCCACCGCCGCGAACGGGTGCTCGACGTGGCCACGCCGCCGCCGGTCACCTCGATGGTGCCCACGGGTTCCCGGTCGGGGTCGGGGTGTTCGATCACGACCCGCCATCCGCCCTCTGGAGAGCGTTCCGACGCTGCGATGTCGCCGCCGATGCTGACCATGGCGCCGTTGGCGCCCGATCGCAGCGCGAGGTCGACGGCGAGATCTGCTGCCAGGCCCTTTCCGATCCCACCCGGATCGATGACCATGCCGACCGGGAGCTGAACGGTCCCCGCTTCGAGGTCGACCTCGATGTCGTCGAGCGTCAGGCGCTCGGCCGCGTCGTCATCGAACCGGAGTGCTCCGGTCGGCAGGATCGTGATGCGTCTCGGATCGTCGATGCTCGAGCGGTAACCGGCGGCCATCAACGCCGGAAGCGTGGTGGGATCGAAGCGCTGCTCGGTTGCCCGCCACGCCTCGATCATCGTCGCCACCAGCGTGAGCGTCGAAGGATCGACCTCCAGCGGGCTTCCCTCGGCGAGGTTCAGGCGCGAGACGTCACTGTCGGGAAGGAACCGACTCCAACAGGCCTCGAGGTGTTCGAGCAGGTCGATGAGCGCTGTCGAGCCGCCAGGGGCCTCCGCCAGGTCACCACCGATCGTCACGATCTGGAGCTCGCTCGCCATCACCCGGCCGCGATGCTCAGCCACTGCCACGGGTCGTCGCCACCGGAGCAGGGGCCGGCGCCGCTGCCGGCGCCTGAGTCTGAACCTGAGTCTGCGTCGGAGCCGGCGCGACCACACGGACCTCGGGACGAGCCGTGAGGGTCACCGGAGCGAGGTCGGTTGCCACTGGCGGCGTGGTCGCCTCGGCGGTCGGCGGCAGCGTGGCCGTGGGGGAGGGGGCGGTGGGGGTGGTCGGCGAGGCGGCGGCGGTCGGCGGCGGGGTGGTCGCAGGTGGGGTACTCGCGGCCGGCGTGGACACCGCATCGTCGGCGACGGCGCTGGCGATGCCCATCGAGGCGACCAGGCCGAACATGGTGGCGACGCCGAGACCGCCGCTGGCGATCCTCGATCCGCTCGCTGCATGACGTCGCCGAGGGCGCCGTGCTGGGCTGGGGATGGAGCGGGGCGACACCGCGCTCGCTGCGGGTGGAGGCAATGGCTGGCGACCGAGGAGGGGATCGACGTCAGTCATCGTCGTCGGCGCCTTCGTACTCGTGATCGTCGTCCTCGTCCTCGTCGTGGTCGTCGTCGTCGTCGTGATCGTCGTCCTCGTACTCGTCATCGTCATCGTCGTCGTACTCGTCGTCGTCGTGATCGTCGTCGTAGCCGCCATTGGTCGGTGAGGCGCCGACCGGGCTCTGCGTCGCTCCTGCGGCCGGTGCCTGGGCGAAGATGGTGCTCGGTTCGGTCACGTCGACGACGACAGCGCCATCTTCGCCGAGTGACGCACTGAACACGATTGTTCGGTCGCCGTTGCTGAACTCGACACGCAGTGAGCGAAGGTCGCCCTGCGAGAGCAGCGGGCTCCAGCCCGGAACTGCCTCCACGTGGTCGAGTGCGAGGCCGCTCGTGGTCGTCATGATCCACACGGAGCCCGCCTCCTCGATGTCGTACTGCTGGGCGACGTCGGTCGGAAGTGTCGTCTCGACAACGGTGGAGGCCGGCGCCGTCGTCTCGACCGTCGCGACGGTCGTCGGGATCCCGGCTGGCGCCGCCGCCGGCAGCAGCTCGTCCGTGGCCGCGAGATCACCGAGCGTGCTGTCGTCGGCGGCATTGAGGATGCCGATGTTCGCAGCAACGGCCGCGGTGCCGGCGAGCAGCACGCCGGCGACCGCTGCCGCCGTGAGGATGGTCGTGCGAGTCGTCGCGGTTCGCCCCGGCGTGCGGGGGCCTGACGGGGGTGTGGGAGGCGTCGAAGTCATGGGATCGACCGTACGCCTGGGTGTTCCAGCAGGGGGCAAGGCCAAGGCAAACGTTGGGTAAGCGATCCCCGTGCAGGTCGCCGAGTGCGCGAACCTGACGATGTGCGCCTGCTGCTCGTCGAGGACGATCCCACGATCTCCGATCCGCTGTTGGAAGGGCTGCGCCGCGAAGGGTTCGAGGTCGAGCTGGCATCGACGGGTGCGGCCGCGCTCGCTGCGAAGCCCGTCGACCTGGTGCTGCTCGATCTCGGCCTGCCCGATCTGGAAGGGCGCGTCGTGTGCCAGGAGATTCGAGCCTCGAGCAACGTGCCGATCATCGTCGTCACTGCCCGCAGCGACGAGATCGATCGAGTGGTCCTGCTGGAGCTCGGCGCCGACGACTACGTCGTCAAGCCGTTCGGGTTCCGTGAGCTGGTCGCACGGATCCGGGCGGTGCTGCGCAGGACCGGCCAGCCGGACGGCGCCATCGGCGATCTCGAGCCCGTTGAGGTCGGGGCCCTGGTCGTCGATCGCCGTCGGCACGAGGTGACGTTCGGTGGCGCGCCGGTGGCACTCACGCCGAAGGAGTACGATCTGCTCGTCTGTCTCGCAGTCGACGCCGGAGCGGTGAAGACGCGGGAGCAACTGATGCGTGAAGTCTGGGACGAGCACTGGTGGGGTTCGACCAAGACGCTCGACGTCCACGTCGCATCGCTGCGTCGCAAGCTGGACGCCCGAGGTGATCGAGACCGTCCGATCGGTCGGCTACCGATTTGCTGCGCACGACGAGCGCGCCTCGGCCGGCGCGGAGTGACATCGCCGTGACCCGCCGACTCCTTGCCGGTTATCTGACGATCACGGTGATCGTGTTGGTGCTGCTGATGGTGCCACTCGGCGTGTTCTACTCCCAGCGCGAGCGCGAGCGGCTCGCTGCCGACGTCGAGCACGATGCGAACGTCATCGCAACGCTCTACGAGGACGATCTCGAAGCCGGCACGGCGCTCGATCCGACACCGGCAGACGACCTACGAGGACCGCACCGGTGCCCGCGTCGTGGTGGTCGACAGCGCAGGGATCTCCCAGGTCGACACCGGCGCCGACGTCGATCGCGACTTCTCGACGCGGCCGGAATTCGAGGCTGCGCTGGAGGGTGTGCGGACCTCCGGCACCCGTCGATCGGAGACCCTCGGCACCGACCTGCTGTACGTTGCCGTGCCGGTGGCGTCCGGTGGCACCGTGCACGGCGCCCTGCGCATCACGCTCGACACGGCCGATGTGAACCAACGGATCCGCAACTTCTGGCTGGCGCTCGGGGGTATCGCAGCGGTCGTGTTGGCGGCGGTGGTCCTGATCGGATGGGTGATCGCTCGCTCGGTCACGCGGCCGCTGCGGGAGCTGACGACGACGGCGGAACGCTTCGCAGGCGGCGATCTCTCGGTCAGCGACCACGTCGCTCAAGGTCCCCCGGAGATCCGAGCGCTCGACACCACGATGACCACGATGGCGCAACGACTCGACGCGGTGTTGACCGATCAGCGCAGGTTCGTCGCCGACGCATCGCACCAACTGCGGACGCCGTTGACCGCATTGCGGCTCCGCCTCGAGAACCTGCAGAGCGATCTCGAGGCCGGAGGCGGCGATCCCGATGGGCACGCCGTCGATGCGTTGGAACGGGCGATCGGTGAGACCGAGCGGCTCACGGAGCTCGTCTCGAATCTCCTGCAACTGGCTCGCGCCGATGCTCGACCCGTCACCGATGTCGTCGATCTCGGCGTGCTCGTGGCGGATCGCGTCGACACGTGGACGGCCCTCGCCGATGAACGTGGTGTCGTGTTGCGCCACGCTCCTCCGGACGCGCCGACACTGGTGCGGTGTGTTGCAGGCGCGACCGAGCAGATCCTCGACAACCTGCTCGACAATGCGCTGGCCGTCTCGCCTGCAGGCGAACGCATCGACGTCGAGATCGACCGCAGTCGCGATGGGTGCGTGCAGTTGCGGGTCGTCGACCACGGACCGGGACTCGACGACGCGGCGAAGGCCGACGCGATGCGGCGGTTCTGGCGCGGTGACGCCACGAGGCCCGGCACCGGTCTCGGTCTCGCCATCGTCGAGACGCTCGCGGCGTCGTCCGGCGGGGGTGTGGAGCTGGTCGATACCGTGGGCGGTGGGCTCACGGTGATCGTCGAGTTGCCCCTGGGGGAGTAGCAGACGAGAAGTAGCAATCCCGATCTGGATCGTATACCCTTAGGGGTATGTGTAGACAAACCACCTGCAGGAAGTGCAATCGGCCGAGCTGGGCCGGCTGCGGAGCCCACGTCGAGCAGGTGCTCGGCCATGTCCCCCAGAACGATCGCTGCCAGTGCGGCTCGGGCACCTCGTCCGGCGGCCCCTCCAGCTGGTTCCGTCGCTGACGGGTTGACGAGACCTCTGACATCGCTGGGGCTGGGGTGAAGATTTTCTATTGCGAATCTGACTCGCAATAGTTAGTGTCGTCGTGTCATGGGGGACACGACGACGGACAACGCACCGACGATCGACGGGCGACGGGCCCGGCGCGAGCGCGGCAGGACCGCCGTGATCGACGCGGTGTTCGAACTCGCCGAGGAGGGGAAGATCCCGCCCACGGCGGAACTCGTCGCCGAACGCTCCGGCGTGTCGGTGGCGTCGATCTTCCGGTACTTCGACGGCCTCGACGACCTGCAGGTGCATGCCCATCGCCGATTCCGCGAGCGATTCGCGCCGCTGGTGGCCGCAGTCGGCAACGGACCTCGTGCCGAACGCATCGCTGCCTTCGTCGAGTCACGGCTCGACCTCTACGAGCAGGCGGGGGCGATCATGGCGCTCGGCTCGACTGCGCGCGCTCGAACACGAACCGCTTGCTCGAGGCGTCGACCGAGACCAAGGCAGCACTGGCCGACCAGGTCCGCACGACCTTCGAGCCCGAATCGCAGGGCAGGCCACCCGGTCTGGTCGCCGAACTCGTCGCAGTGATCGACGCGTTCACCTCTGTCGAGGCGTGGGACGTGATGCGCAGGACGCACGCTCGGTCGCGGCACCAGATCGCCACCAGCTGGCGCCGCGGCATTGCCGCACTGATCGACGACTGGGAACAGGACGGCAACTGACATGACACGACCATCGCGATTCGAGGGCACGATCGGGCGTACGGTCGCCGAGTCGACGCCGTACTTCGACGAACCACCGCACCCGGCGACGACGCCCCGAACGTGGTGGTCGTGCTGCTCGACGACACCGGATTCGCCCAGTTCGGCTGCTACGGCTCCGACATCGACACGCCCAACGTCGACGCGCTCGCCGCCGGTGGCCTGCAGTTCACCAACTTCCACGTGACGCCGCTGTGCTCGCCGACCCGGGCATCGCTGCTCGACCGGCCGATCGCAGCACGCCGTCGGGATGCGGGCCGTGTCGAACTTCCGCACGGGGTTTCCGAACATGCTCGGCCACATCTCGAACCACGCCGCAACGATGGCCGAGGTGCTTCGCAATGCCGGCTACGCCACGTTCGCGGTCGGCAAGTGGCACCTCGCGCCGATGGAGCAGTGTTCGGCCGCCGGCCCGTTCGACCAGTGGCCGCTGGCGCGTGGGTTCGACCGGTTCTACGGCTTCATGGAGGGCGAGACCGACCAGTTCCACCCCGAACTGGTCGCCGACAACCACCCCATCACGCCGCCGGCGGGCCCCGACGATGGCTATCACCTGTCGGAGGATCTGGTCGACCAGGCACTGCGGATGATCTCCGACAGTGTCGGCGTGCGCCCCGATCGGCCGTTCTTCACCTACCTCGCGTTCGGAGCGACGCATGCACCGCATCAGGCGCCACCGGAGTACCTCGCAAAGTACCGCGGGAAGTTCGACGAGGGCTGGGACGTCGTGCGCCAGCGCTGGTTCGAGCGCCAGCTCGAGCTCGGCATCATTCCGCAGGGGACCGAACTCGCACCACGCAATCCGGGTGTCGACGCCTGGGACGACCTCCCGGAGAACCAGCAGCGACTGGCGTGTCGACTCCAGGAGGCCTTCGCCGCGTTCCTCGACCACACCGACGATCAGATCGGTCGCCTCGTCGACGGACTGCGACGGCTCGGACAGCTCGACAACACCGTGCTCGTCGTGCTGGCGGACAACGGCGCATCGCAGGAGGGCGGTCCGTTCGGGGTCATGCACGAGATGAAGTTCTTCAACGGGATCTTCGAGACGCCCGACCAGGCCGTCGAGCGCATCGACGACATCGGCGGCCCGCACAGCCACACCAACTACCCGTGGGGCTGGGCGCAGTGCGGCAACACCCCGTTCAAGTGGTACAAGCAGAACACCCACGAAGGCGGGGTCCACGTGCCGATGGTGGTGCACTGGCCCGAACGGATCGCCGGCGATGCGGCCGGAACCCGGCGCGATCAGTTCACCTTCGTCGCCGACATCGCTCCGACGATCTACGAACTCGTGGGCGTCACCCCGCCCGGGGTGTACCGAGGGATCGAGCAACTCCCGGTGACCGGGCACTCGTTCGCCGCGGCCCTCGATGACGCCGGGTCGCCGGCGAGCGAACCAACTCCAGTACTTCGAGATGGGCGGCAGCCGAGCGCTGGTGGCAGGGGAGTGGAAGGCGGTCTGCAAGCACATCGCAGGCGCCGACTACGACACCGAACCGTGGGAGCTGTACCACCTCGCAAGCGACTTCTCCGAGTGCCGAGACCTCGCGGCCGTGCAGCCCGAGCGACTCGCCGAGTTGCAGGGGCTCTGGTGGCAGGAAGCCGAGCGCCACGGCGTGCTGCCGCTCGACGACCGGATGTTCGAGCTGTTCGGCACCCGGTTCCGCGATCACTCGCCGCATCCCGCCGATCGCCGGTACGTGTATCGACCGCCGATGTCGCCGCTGCCGGGCCAGGCGGCCGCGGCCATCGGTGGCCGCAGCTTCGACCTCACTGCGCGCCTCACACGGCAAGCCGGCGACGACGGCGTGCTCTACGCCACCGGCACCGAGAACAGCGGTGTGGCGGTGTTCGTGCAGGGCGACCGCCTCGTGGTCGACTACAACGCCTTCGACGACCACACGATCCTCGAGTCGGACGTGACGCTGCCAGCGGGCGACGTGACCGTGACCGTCAGCGTGCGCCGAGGTCCGTCGCGGACCGGCACCATGCACCTCGCCGTCGACGGTGCACCGGCCGGGTCGGCCGACCTCGCGTTGTTCATGTCGATGATGTCGTCGGTCGGTCCGAGCATCGGCGAGGACCACGGCTCCGCGGTGTCGCAGCGCTACCACGCGCCGTTCCCGTTCACCGGAATCCTGCACGAGATCGAGATCCAATTGCTGTCCCGCGAGGACGCCGAAGCCCGCGACGCCGAACTGGCCGAGGTTGCGGCCCGAGCAGTGATGAGCCGCCAGTGACCATCGACATCACGCTCCTCGGCACCGGGAGCCCGATGGCCGATCCGAACCGGGCAGGACCGGCGACGCTCGTCCAGGCCGGCGGCGAGCACTACCTGGTCGACTGCGGCCGCGGCGTGCTCATGCGGCTGGCCGCGGCGGGCGTCCCGGTCGGACAGGTGACCGCCGTCTGCATCACACACCTGCACAGCGACCACATCACCGACCTCAACGACGTGATCACCGCCATGTGGATCACCACGTTCGAGCCGACGCCACTGCGGATCATCGGCCCGCCCGGCACGAAGGAGGTCGTCGGCCACATCCTCGCCTCGCTCGGCCCCGACATCGGCTACCGCCTCGCCCACCATGCCGACCTCGAGCAGCCGCCGTTGTTGGAGATCACCGAGACCGACGGCGTCGGGCAGCCCGACGTGTCGGTCGGCGCCGTCCGCGTGACGACCGCTCCCACCGATCACCGGCCGGTCGAGCCGAGCATCGCGTTCCGATTCGACCACGCCGGCACCGCTGCGGTGGTGGCCGGCGACACCGTGCCGTGTGACGGGCTCGACGAGGTGTGTCGTGGCGCGCAGGCGCTCGTCCACACGGCGATCCGCAAGGACATCATCACCAACGTGCCGATCCCGCGACTGCAGGACACGCTCGATTACCACTCGTCGCCCGAGGAGGCGGCCCAGACCGCCGAGCGGGCAGGGATGGGCACGCTCGTCCTCACGCACTACGTGCCGGCGATCCCGCCCGGTGGTGGCGACGACTGGCGACAACTCGCTGCCCAACACTTCACCGGTCGCGTCGAACTCGGCGACGACCTCCACCGCATCACCATCACCTCGGAGACCCAGGACGATTCATGAAGACGCTGCGCACACCCGACGAACGATTCGAGGGGCTCGACGGGTATCCGTTCGAGCCGCACTACGCCGAGATCGCCGCGAGTGCCGGCGAACGTGACGGTGGCACGCTGCGCGTGCACTACCTCGACGAAGGGCCCGCCGACGCTGCACCGGTGCTGCTGCTGCACGGCGAACCGTCGTGGAGCTACCTGTACCGCCACATGATCCCGCCGCTGGTTGCCGCCGGTCACCGGGTGATCGTCCCCGATCTGGTCGGATTCGGGCGCAGCGACAAGCCGACCGAGCAGGGTGACTACACCTACGCCCGCCACGTCGAGTGGATGCGCGAGCTGCTGTTCGATCACCTCGACCTGCGCGACATCACGTTCTTCGGCCAGGACTGGGGCGGGCTCGTCGGGCTTCGGTTGCTCGCCCTCGATCCCGATCGGTACGCACGGGTGGCGATCGGCAACACCGGCCTGCCGACCGGCCACGGGCCCGCCAGCGATGCGTTCATGGCCTGGCAGAAGTTCTCGCAGGAGACGCCCGTGTTCGACATCGGATTCCTGATCAACTCGGCCACCACCACCGACCTGACGCCGGAGGTGATCGCCGGCTACGACGCGCCGTTCCCCGATGACAGCTACAAGGCCGGGGCGCGCATCTTCCCGACGCTGGTGCCGACGAGCCCCGACGATCCGGCAAGTGCTGACAACATGGCTGCCTGGGAGGTCCTGTCGAAGTTCGACAAGCCGTTCCTGTTGTGCTTCAGCGACAGCGATCCGGTCACGAAGGGCGGCGACGCCCCGTTCCTCGCAAAGGTGCCCGGGGCCCAGGGGCAACCTCACGTCACGATCGAAGGGGGCGGTCACTTCTTCCAGGAGGACCGTGGTCCCGAGCTCGCCGACCTGTTGGTCGGCTTCATCGGGTCCTGATGGCAGTCGTCGCAGGGCCCGATCTCGAGTGGCGCGAGCTGAGCCGGCGTGCCGCGCTCCAGTCCCATCGCCTGATCGGCTGGATCTACTGGGATCCACGAGCGATCGCCAACTATGCGGCACTCGGCGTCCCCGACGGGATCGGCTATTACATCGCCACTCGTGGCGCAACGCTGGGAGACGCCGGCAACGACGTGGTGACGGCGGCGTTCTACTCCATTCATCCCGGCTTCGTCGCGTTCGGACTCGATCAGTGCCGCACGCACACGACGTTCGAGTCCGCCGCCGCGGCCCGTGATGCGGCCGTGACCGATGGCTTGCGCGAGTACGTGCCGGAGATCTGTGACGAGCTCGCGTCGATGGCGCCGCAACTCTGGGCCGCAGCCGACGCGCTCCCGCTGGCGGGACGAGCGTTGTTCGCGTCGACCCGTGCGTGGCCGCGTCCGGACGACGCGCTGGTGTCTGCGTGGCTCGCGGTCAACTGCATCCGCGAGTGGCGTGGCGACACGCACTGGGCGATCCAGATCGCCGAGGACATCACCGGCACTGCGGCCGGCATCCTCGACGGCGCCTGGCGGAACTACGACGGTGACTGGCTGGCCCGCAGCCGCGGCGCCGACGACGCCGCGCTCGCGATCGGGTTCGCCGAGCTGGAGGCTCGTGGGCTCGCGTCCGACGGGGCGGTCAACGCGGCCGGCATCGAGTACCGGCAGGGGTTGGAGGATCGCCTCGACGATCTCTGCGCCGCGGCGTGGCGCCACCTCGGCGAGGACGCAACGGTCCGGTTCGTCGAACTCGTCGAACCGGTCGGCGGGCGGCTCGTCGAACGCATCGACGTCACCGCCGGCCCCAACTGGATGCCCGCAGCACGCGACCGGAAGGCCCCCTCGTGATCACCACCGAACGAACCCGGACGATCCCGGCCCGACAGTCACGGGTGTGGGATGTCCTCGCCGACTTCGACCGTCTCGCCGTCTGGGCCGACAACGCCGACCACACCTGCTGGCTCGACGAGCCCGCCGACGACGGCCGCATGATCGGCCGGGCACGCCGGGTGCAGGCCGGCAGGGTGGTGCTCGTCGAGCGGATCACTGTCTGGGAGCCGCCGGCCCGCCTCGCCTACGACCTCGGCGGACTGCCGCCGGTGGTCAAGTCCGCAGTGAACGAGTGGCGTCTCGTCGCCGACCCGTCGGACGGCAACCGGACGATCGTCACGCTGGCCACCCACGTCGACTGCGGTCCTCGACCGCCACAGCAACTCATCGCCCGCCTCGTCGGCAAGCGCCTGGCCAAAGCGTCCGACGTGATGCTGGTAGGCCTGGCCGACCATCTCGCTGTGACGCACCTCTCCGATTTGAAGGGAACACCGACATGAGCCAGACACGACCCGACGTGATCGTGATCATGACCGACCAGGAGCGGGCAGCTCCGCCGTACGAATCCGACGAGCTGCGGGCATGGCGCCACGACACCCTCACCGGGCGCACGTGGTTCGCGGAACATGCGGTGTCGTTCGGTCGCCACTACACCGGCTCGCTGGCGTGCGTGCCGAGTCGACCGACGCTGTTCACCGGGCAGTACCCAGACCTGCACGGGGTGACGCAGACTGATGGCCTCGGCAAGCTGCACGACGACTCACGGCTGCGCTGGCTTCCCGAAGGCGAGGTGCCGACGCTCGGCAACTGGTTCCGAGCTGCCGGCTACGACACGCACTATGACGGCAAGTGGCACATCAGCCATGCCGACCTGGTCGATGCGGCGACCGGTGAGATCGTTGCCACCAATGACGACGACGGCAACGTCGATGCTGCCGCGGTGCAGCGCTATCTCGCCGCCGACCCACTCGGGCCGTACGGGTTCTCCGGCTGGGTCGGCCCGGAGCCCCACGGTGCTGGACTTGCCAACGCCGGGGTGCGCCGTGACCCGCTGATCGCGGCTCGTGTGGTCGCCTGGTTGGAAGACCGCTACGCCCGCCGAGCAGCGGGCGACGCCGACGCACAGCGACCATTCCTGCTGGTGGCGAGCTTCGTCAATCCCCACGACATCGTGCTGTTCCCCGCGTGGATCCGCCAGGGCATGCCGATCGAGCCGGGCTCGCTCGACCCGCCCACGGTTGCGCCCTCGCCGACCGACGACGAGGACCTGTCGACCAAGCCCGCCGCACAGATCGCCTACCGCGAGTCGTATCCCACCGGGTACGGACCGGTGGCGCTGGTCGGCAAGTCCTATCGCGACCACGCCCAGGAGTACCGCGACCTCTACTACCGGCTGCACGCAGATGTCGACGGTCCGCTCGACCAGGTGCGCCGGGCGATCACCGCCGGCCACGAGAGCGGTGCCTTCGACGAAGCGGTGATCGTCCGCACGGTCGACCACGGAGAGCTGCTCGGCGCCCACGGCGGGCTCCACCAGAAGTGGTTCAACCTCTACGACGAGGCAACCCGTGTGCCCTTCGAGGTGGTTCGACTCGGTTCGAGCCCGACCGAGCCGCGGGTGATCGACGACGCACCGACGTCCCACGTCGACCTCGTTCCGACGCTGCTCGGCGCGGCTGGCATCGACGAAGCCGAGGTGGCCCAGAGGTTGCGCGCCGAGTTCAGTGAGGTCCATCCGTTGCCCGGTCGCAATCTGATGCCGGTCGTCGATGGGGTGCTGACACCGGACCGAAATCGTGCGGTGTATGTCCTGACCAGGGACAACATGCTCGAAGGAGACACAGGGGCCTCGGGGTTCGCCCGCCGGATCGGACGGACGGTGAAGCCGCCCGCGCCGTTGCGGATCAAGGTGCCGGCCCACGTGGGAGCGAACTTCGAAGGGGTCGTCGTCAGGGTCGAGGACACCGACGCACCCGGCGGTGCCGGGCACTTGTGGAAGCTGGTGCGCACGTTCGACGACCCGGCGACCTGGACCGAACCCGGGGTTCGCCACCTTGCCGCGAACGGGTTGCGCGGCGACGAGTACCGCACCGAACCGCTCGCTGACCAGTGGGAGCTCTACGACCTGACCGCCGATCCGGTCGAGCACGTCAATTGCTGGCGCGATAATGACACACGCTCCGTGTTCGAGCACATGCAGACCGTCTTGAAGCACGAGCGGGCGCATTCGGTGCCCGAACGCAACGTGCCGTGGCCCTATGTGCGCCGGCGGGCGAGCGCTCCGGCGACCAAGCGGGTGCCGCCACCGGCGCGGCTGTTGCGCAAGGGGCTGCAGAAGCTCGGGTTGCATCCTGACGACCCTGACGCGCGTGAGTTCGAACTCCTCGGCAAGCGGGCGCTGATCGTGTGCACCAACCACGCGGTGCTCGACGTCGGCAAGGCGACAGGTGTGTTCGCCAGCGAGATGACGGTGCCGTACTACGCGTTCCTCGACGCCGGCATGTTCGTCGATCTCGCCAGCCCGAACGGGGGAGTGATCCCCGTCGACCCGCAGAGCGTCAAACCCGTGATCCGCAGCGCCGATGACGATCGGTTCCTCGCCGACCCCGAACTCCGAGGGAAGGTCGCGGACTCGCTGGCGGTCGCCGATGTCGACATCGCGTCGTACGACATCGTCTTCCTCGCCGGCGGCTGGGGTGCGGCGTTCGACCTCGGCACGTCGGACGCACTCGGCGAGACGATGACCGAGGCGAACGCGCTCGGCAAGGTGATCGGCGGGGTCTGCCACGGGCCGCTCGGGCTGTTGCGAGCGACCGCACCCGACGGTCGCCCGCTGGTCGAGGGACGCCGGGTCTCAGCGGTGACCGACAAGCAGGTGCGCGAGCTCGGCATCGAGGCGACACCGCAGCACCCCGAGACCGAGCTGCGTGCCGCTGGGGCCGTGTTCGAGAGCGTGCACGCTCGCCGAGACCCGCTCGCCAACCACTGGGTCGTCGACGGCAACCTCGTCACCGGCCAGAACCAGAATGCCGGGCCGATGGTGGCGCGGGAGATGATGCAGATCCTCACCCAACGAGATGGACAGTGACATGACCGACACGCGCACACCCCGCTACGGAACCGTCGATCGTGAGTACGGGATGAGACTGGCGACCATGCCACCCGACGAGGACGGTCCGGTGTGGATGGTCAACCTCATGAAGTACCGCGAGGTTGCGGACTACGCCGACGGTCGCGAGTCGGCGATCAGCGGACGCGACGCCGACGATCTCTACACGCCGCGGGAGTCGCTCGCGGCGATCGGCGCCGAGATCGTGTTCGCCGGCGAGGTCGACCAGCAGTTGCTCGGCGACGCGCCGATCTGGGACCGCGTCGGGGTGGTGAAGTATCCGACGCGTCGCTCGTTCATCGAGATGCAGTCGCGTCCCGACTTCCAGCGCCAGCACGTCCACAAGGACGCCGGGATGGCCGAGACGATCGTCATCGGGTGCCAGCCGATCGACGTTCCGACGGCACCCGACGGCACCGAGCCCGTCGACTGGGCCGACGTGCCGCACCCGCCGACCGACGGCGACGGCCCGGTGATGGTGATCCACGTCCTCAAGTACCACGAGGCCGCTACGGCATCGATCACGCCTGAGGACATGGCGGCATACCAGCGCGCCGCTGCCGAGGTCGCCGTTCCCCATGGTGTGCGGATCTCCGGGTGGTTCGCCGCCGAGGGCACGATCCTCGGTGACGGACGCACATGGGACCAGGTCCGGTTCAACCTGTTCCCGAGCAAGGCGGCGTTCATGGCGGTCGTGGTGGACCCGGCGCGCCTGGAAGCCCAGAAGTCCAGCCGTGAACCGGCGATCGCCGACACATACACGATGATCGTGCGGCCCTCGATCGACCACATCGCCGACAGCATTGCGGGCATCGACCTGCGATGAGCCAAGTGTCGCCATTCAGGCGGTTCGCTCATCGCTGGGGTGGGAACGTTGTCTGCGATGAGCGAAGTGTCGGTATCCGGGCGGTTGGCTCATCGCTGGGGAGGGAGCGCCCTCGGTGAGTGGGCCTCGGTACTTTGCATTCATGCGGGCGATCAACACCGGTACGCGGAGGTTGACGAACGAGCGGCTGCTGGAGCCCTTCGTCGAACTGGGCTTCACCGACGTCGCCGCCTACCAGGCGGCCGGCAACGTCACGTTTCGCAGCGATCATGCGGTCGACGAGCACCGCATCGAACGCGAGCTGGCAGCGGCGTACGGCTTCGACACGCCGGCGTTCGTCCGATCGGCGGCCGACGTGAGAGCGATCGCCGACGTCGAACCGTTCTCGCCGACGGAGATCGCTGCGACGGCCAGAAAGGTGCAGGTGACGTTCCTGCGGAGCCCACCGTCACGCGATCAGATCGCTGCCCTCGTCGATCTCGCCCCCGACGACGACCTCGTGCGGGTGATCGGATGCGAGTGGTACTGGCTGCCGGTCGAGGGCATCAGCGGGTCCAAGCTCGATGTCGGGCAGGTCGAGTCGCTGCTGGGCGAAATGACCATGCGTACCCTCGGAACCGTGGCACGTATGTCGAGCAAGTTCGCCGGCTGAGCTCCCCGGCTGAGCTCCCCGGCTGAGCTCCACCAGCACCACGTTTGTGATGCAATCCGGGTGGGGCGGTCCACCGAAACCGTCACGCAAACGTGGGTCGAGGAAACCGATTGTCGGTCACTGCTGGGAACGAGGCAAGATCCGCCGATGCCACCTGTTCATTCGCTCGCCGCCTTCGCAGCGGTGTCGTTCGCGATCATCATCATTCCGGGACCGAGCGTGATGTTCGTGGTCGGCAGGGCGTTGTCGCTCGGCCGGCGCGCCGCACTCGTCACGGTGGCCGGTAACGCGCTCGGTTTCTACGTCCAGGTGATGCTCGTGGCGGTCGGCCTCGGAGCGATCGTCGAGCGATCGGCAGCCGTGTTCACCACCATCAAGCTGATCGGTGCGCTCTACCTCGTCTGGGTCGGGGCGCAGGCGATCATTCACCGTCGGGCCAACGCTCAGCGTGCGGTCCTCGTCGAGGGCGCTGACGTGGTGGGCCATCGGTCGCTGTTCCTGGACGGCTTCGTGGTGGGCGTGGCGAATCCCAAGACGATCGTGTTCTTCGCCGCGATCCTGCCCCAGTTCGTGGCCGCCGGCGGCGCTCCGGCTGGGGTGCAGATGCTGGCGCTCGGGGTGATCTTCGCAGTGATTGCGTTGGCATCCGACAGCGCGTGGGGCCTCGCCGCAGGGACCGCACGACAGTGGTTCGCAGGCTCGCCCAGGCGACTCGAACTCGTCGGCGCCGCAGGAGGCGCGGCGATCGTGGGTCTCGGGGTTCGATTGGCGCTCACACGCCGCTCCGACTGATGGCGCCTGCCGGCGGCCTGCCATGAGCCAACCGCCCGAATCCCGGCTTTTCGCTCATCGCTGGGCGCGTACACCGTGTCCGATGAGCGAAGCGCCCGGATGGCGTCACTTGGCTCATCGCAGGCGGTTGGACTCGGTCAGCGATGAGCGAACCGCCCGAATCCCGGCTTTTCGCTCATCGCTGGGGATGGGCGGCGGTGTTGGTCAGGTGAGGTCGAACCAGGACAGCGTCTCGGCGACGGCGATCGGATCGGACGCGTTGGCCTGTGCGCTCGGGTCGTCGAGCACTTCCGAGATACTGCGGCGTCCGTTGAGCACTTCGCCCCACGATCTCCGATCGATCTGCAGGACGACGTCGGCGTCGACACCGTCGGTCGGCGCGGCGACGCCGTTGCGGACGTGGAGACCGGCTGCACCGTCTGGGAGCTCGATGCACAGGTGCCGTTCGGCGCCCTCACAGCGTTGCGGGTCGAGCATCACCCGCAGGATGTGGACCACGTCGCTGGGGTCGGCGTCGGCGACCTGGGCGCCGGGAAACCGGTGGCGGCGGAATCTCGTCGTGTCGATGGCTCCCTCGAGCTCCAGCGCTCGCGTGAGACTCCAGTTGCGGATGTTGGCTGACGTGGTGCGCTGGCCGACCGCACGCAGCGCTGCAGCGAGGCGGCCGCGGTCTTCACGGCAGTCGGGATCGACCCGTACGAGCCAGGTTGCCAACTCGAGCGCCCACCGCAGATCGTCGTCGGCAAGTGCGGCGTCGATCTGCGTGCGCACCTGGTCGACGCCACCGAATCCGTCGATGAGCTTACGCGCACGCTCGATCGGCGGCACCGGGAACAGCCGCGCCGTGTCGCCGTCGAACCATCCGCGCAGCCCGGTGTGGATCTGTCGGACGTGGTGTTCGGCCAGTCCGTAGAACTGGGTCTGGAAGTACGAGTCACCGCACGAGTCCGGCAACTGGACGAACTCCGTCAGCTCGCCATGGGTGAGGCCCTTGTTGACGCCGCGCACGGTCTGGTCCCACATGAACTGGATGGCGTCGCGGCTGCGTGTCAGCTCGGTGCGGATGCGATCCGTTCCGCTGATCGGTGGTCCGTGCGTGCCAACCAGATGCTCGGCGTCGAGGCCGATCATGTGGTCGAATCCGGCGAGCAGGATACGTGGGTCGCGGTACTCCTCGCCGCGGATCGCGAACACGTTGAACAGCGCCGGCCACGCCAGGTTGTTGACGCACACCCCGAGGTCGGGGAACCAGATCGTGATCGAGTCGGTGGCATCGGACTCGGCCGGGGTCAGCTCGACCCTCAGTCCGGCGAGGGTGATCGTCACGGGTTCGCCGAATGTGTCGGTCGGCTCGAGGAAGCCCTCGGTGAACGGCGCGTGCTCGGGGATCCGGAACGCGGGCCCGAGGCCGCCGCTGACGAGTGCGTCGGGCCCCGCCGGCGGCAGCAGCATGCCGAACTGGTGCACGAGCCCATACTGTGAGACCGGTCCGACCTCGCCCGCCTGGCGGCGACGGTTGGCGATCACACCCGCGTGTGCCCAGATGGGAATCGACGATGACGCGCCAGACTCGATCAGGGCCTCCGTGCCGCCGACGTAGTGGAAGTGGCTGTAGATCACACCGACCACCGGTGCAGCAGTGTGGGTACGCACCTGCTCCAGCGACCACCGCATCTCCTCGATCGAGTCGCCGGTGTCGATGACGATCAACCCATCGGGCCCCTCGACGAACGTCTGGTTGGACAGACCATTGCCGACGGCGCACCACACGCCCGGGGCGACCTCGTGCAGCCGTCGCTCGAACCGTTGCGCGTGCTCGATCGCCTCGCGCCGAGCAAGCGCACCGTTCGGAGCCGTCGAAACGCGCGACTCGTCGCGGTCGAAGCTGGCGGGAATCGTTGGCGCGGTCATCGCCCGAGCATGTCAGACCGACCGCTGCGATGAGCGAAGCGCCCAGATGGCGCCACTTGGCTCATCGCAGCGGGTGGAACCGGGGCATCGATGAGCGAACCGCCCGGATACCGGCTTTTCGCTCATCGCTGGGGATGTGTCGGCGGCTGCGGGGTGTCAGAGCGTCGAGATGCCGCCGTCGACGGGGATCACGCTGCCGGTGGTGAACGCACCGGCCCGGCTGGCGAGGAAGATCACCGTGCCGGCGATGTCCTCCGGTGATCCGATGCGCCGGCGGGGCACACCGGCCTCGACCATCTTGCGGCTGTCGGGGTCGTCGAGTCGGTAGGCCATCATCTTCGACTCGAACGGGCCGGGAGCGATCGAGTTGATCGTGATGTCGTCGCGCACCAGATGCGCCGCCATGTGCCGGGCCATCATGTGGATGCCCGCCTTCGACGCCGAATACGAGTAGTTGTCGCCGACCGGGACGCGGATCCCGTCGATCGAGCCGATCATGATCACACGCGCCGGATCCTCGGCGGTGGCGCCGGCCTTCAGCTGGGGGAGCAGTGCTTGGGTGAGCATGAACGGGGCCTTGACGTTGATGTCGAGCACCTTGTCGAAACCGATCTCGGGAAACTCGCCCAGCGGCGCGCCCCACGCGGCACCGGCGTTGTTCACCAGGATGTCGACCTGCGACTCGCGCTCGGTCAGGGTGCTCACGAACGACATGAGCCCCTCCGCAGTCGACAGATCGGCCGGGATCGAAATGCACTCGCCGTGTGCGGACAGCTCGGCTGCAGCGGCGTCGCAAGCGTCGGCCTTGCGGGCGGTGATGTAGACGCGTACGCCGTTGGCGACCAGCCCCGAGGCGATCATGAATCCGATCCCACGAGACCCGCCGGTGACCACGGCGACCTTCCCAGCGAGTCCGAACAGGTTGTCGAGTGCGAGCGGAGACGTCGAATCGGGCATGCTGACGAGTATGGCGCAGGACGACAACAGCAACGGCGGCGAGGTCAATCGAGTACTGGAGATCCGCCGCGGGTCGATCGGCGAGTCCGAGGTCCACGACGAGCCGCTCGCTCCGTTGCATGATGGCCAGATCCGCCTCCGGGTCGATCGATTCGCGGTCACTGCCAACAACGTCAGCTATGCCGGCGCCGGTGACCTGCTCGGCTACTGGGACTTCTTCCCGTCGTCCGACCCCACCACCTGGGGCCGAGTCCCTGCGGTCGGCTACGCCGAGATCATCGAGTCGCGCCATGACGATCTCGCGGTCGGCGGTCGCTATCACGGGTGGTTCCCCATGGCCGAGACGGTCACGTTCACCGCGACGGCCACCCGCGACGGGTTCCGTGACGACGGCGCTCACCGCCAGGCGCATGCGCCGATCTATCGGTCCTACACCCGCACCGACATCGACCCGCTCCACGACGACGCACCCGACGGCGAGGACCGTCACGCGCTGCTGCGCGTGCTACTGCTCACCGGGTTCCTCGCCGACGAGTTCTTCGCCGACTCCGGCGGTGCGACTGCTGACGGCGCGCCGCCGTTCTTCGGAGCCGAGCAGGTGATCGTGCTGTCCGCCTCGTCGAAGACGGCGATCGGCTTCAGCCAGCGCGCCGCACAGCGAGACGGCCTCGCCGTTGTCGGGCTCACCTCGACCGCCAACGCCGACTTCGTCCGCTCGCTCGGCTTCTCCGACACGGTGGTCACCTACGACCGGATCGACAACCCCGACACCGGGATCCCGCTGGTCGACAGCGTGGTGATCGACATGGCCGGCAACCCGAACGTGCTCGCCGCCGTGCACCAGTGGCTGGGCGACCGGATCAAGCACTCGATGATGATCGGGCGGAGCCATCACGACGCCGTGCCGACCGCTGCGCCCGGCCCGCTCCCGGGACCTGCGCCGCAGTTCTTCTTCGCGCCGACCGAACTCGACCGGCTGGTGGAGGGCTGGGGTGCCGACGACTACCGGCGCCGCACCGCCGAGGCCACCCACGAGTTCATCGAGGCGAGCCGCGCCTGGATGACGATCGACGAACGTCGCGGACCCGATGGACCCGCATCGGCCTGGGCGTCGATCTACGCGGGTGAAGTCACCCCCGATGTCGGCGTGATCGCGTCGTTCCACCCGTGAGCCGCCCGCCCCTGCATCGGCGACTGCTCCGCGTCCCCCGGCCGAGCGACAAACGCCTCGCCGTGCGTGTGACGCCCGATGCGCTGCGACACATCCGCTCCGGGCACCCCTGGGTCTTCGAGGAATCGGTCACCTCGATCAGCCACGAGGCCGACGTCGGCGACGTCTCGGTGATCTTCGACAACGACCGCAAGTTCGTCGCGCTCGCGCTCTACGACCCCGACTCGCCGATCCAGTTCCGGATCCTCCACGTCGGCAAGCCGACGCCGATCGACGCCGACTGGTGGCGATCGACGATCGATGCAGCACTCGCGGTCCGGGCGCCGTTCACCACCGCCCCCGACGCCGACCGCCTCGCGTACCGCGTCCTCAACGGCGAGAACGACGGTGTGTCCGGGCTGGTCGTCGATCGCTTCGCGGGGGTCCTCGTGATCAAGCTGTACTCGGCCGCCTGGTTTGCTCACTTGGTCCCGGTGGTCAATGCGCTGCTCGATCTCACCGGCTGCAGCGGCGTGGTGCTGCGCCTCGCCCGCAACTTGCAGACCCGCGAGACCTTCGGGCTCGTCGACGGCGACGTGATCGCCGGCGATCTGCCCGACGGCCCCGTCCGATTCCTGGAAGCAGGCCTCGAATTCGACGCCGACGTGCGCACCGGGCAGAAGACCGGCCACTTCCTCGACCAACGTGCGAACCGCATCCGCGTCGGAGAGATGTCGGCCGGACGCGAAGTCCTCGACGTCTTCGCGTCCACCGGCGGCTTCAGCGTGCACGCGGCTGCCGGGGGAGCGAGATCGGTGCACGCAGTCGATCTGTCGGCGCCGACGCTCGCCGCGGCCGAGCACAACGTGGCGCTCAACGCCCACCTCGACGCGGTCCGTGCTTGTGCGTTCACGACCGAAGTCGGCGACGCCTTCGAGGTCATGGCGCAACTCGCCCGAGCCGGCCATGACTACGACCTCGTCGTCGTCGATCCGCCGTCGTTCGCTCAGCGCCAGGCGAACGTCGAGGGGGCCCTGCGCGCCTACACTCGCCTCACGCATCTGGCGCTTCGCCTCGTGCGGCCGGGCGGGACGCTGGTCCAGGCGTCGTGTTCGAGCCGTGTGACCGCCGAGCAGTTCTTCGACACCGTCGTCGATGCAGCCGAATCCGCCGGACGACCGCTGAGCGAGATCGCCCGGACCGGCCACGACATCGACCACCCCGTCACGTTTCGTGAAGGCGCCTACCTCAAGGCCGGAGTCTGGACGGTTGGCGCCCGGCGCTGATCGCCACCGCGGGCTATTCGACGAGGACGTGGCCGACCGGACTCGTCCGGCGAACGTGTCCGAGGACCGGACTCGCAACCACGGTGGCCCGCGCTCCCTGGGGAATCGCATGACGTTCGCCGGTCTTCCAGGCGGTGATCGTGTCGGCGCTGCCGTCGTCGACGGCGAGGTACACCCGGTAACGGTCGCGTTCGAGCGTCCGCTGGAGCCTCCTCGGAAGAGGTGACACCTCGGCGGGGCGGCGCGTCCGTAGCACGGCACCCGTGCGCTCGACCGAGTTGAACCCGTCGAAGGCGCCCGCCAGTGCCATCCAGAGCCCGAGCACGATCGGCACGTAGGCGAGGAAGGTCAACGCAGTAGCGATGTCGGCGATCAGCCAGTCCTGCGACGGGAACTGGTCGTAGATCCAGTCGAACGTCTCACCGCGTGCGACATCGCTCGCCCACGACCGCAACCTCAGGCCGATGAAACAGGCCACGAGTCCGACGCCGATGGCCGCGAACGGGGCGGTGCCGTAGCCGACCCGAGTCGGGTACGTCACCCGGACCAGCCGGGCCCGGCCGCCGACGGTGCTCCATGCCCGGTGGTGGTCCTCGCGCGCCAGGGGCAGCTCGACTGCTGCGCCGACGGCGAGACACATCGCCGTTGCATAGGCGAGTCGTCGATCGCCGGTCTCGACGGCGCTCGGTGCCAGATCGGCGAAGCCGCCGACGGCCAGACGTTCGCGCACAGCGAGCCATCGACGCGTGGCCTCGACGCCGTCGGCGGTGTGTGTGTACGACGGTCTGACGAACAGCCGGACGGCACACACGACCGCTGAGACGAGCAGCACGGCCAACGTCCAGCCGATGATGCGCACGCCCACCGAGTCGATCACGGCCACCTCGGTGTCGCCGGTACCGCGGGCGATCAGCCAGCACAGCGCTGCACCCGCCCAGAGCGCGCCCGGAACGAGGAGGTCGGTGGGGGCCCAGCGGCGCCGTGCGAGGCCGGCCTGCACCGCCTCGTCGACGACGAGCCCGCTGAACCGGCGCCACCAGGAGCTGCGGATGTCGACAGCCAGATAGCGCACCGGGATGGCTCGGTCAGTGGTGAATCGGGACAGCACGTGTTGCAGGACGAGCCGTTCGTGAGGACGCAACGCGTCGCCCTGGTACGCCGTTGCCGCCGGCCGGACCCGCGCCAGCTCCTCGAGATCGTCCTCGGGCGGGAGGATGCGCAGCCAGCCCCGAGCGGCCAGGTCGATCATCGTGGCCCGGAATCCTGCCGCCGTCACCGTGGCGTCGTTGGTCAACATGTTGACCACGGCGGGCGGGTCGGCGCGCAGCGCGCCTGCGACGTTGTCCGCCTCCGGGCGCGGTGGCAGCAGCCGGTCACGGGTGCGCACGAAGGTGAGCCAGCCCGCGACGACGAAGAGCGCGCCGAGCCACAGCCAGCCCGCCGTGAAAGCCGGCGCGATGATGCCGACCACGCCCAACGTCATGGGCGTCATCATGGCATCACGGTGGGGCTTCGAAGGGATCGTCCCCCGGGGAGCTCGCCGCGTCGGTGCCCGCGTCGGTGTCATCGTCGCGTCGCACCCAGATCGTCCGCTGTGGGAACGGGATGTCGATGCCGGCGCCGTCCAGCGCCGCCTTGAGCGCCTCGCGCAGCGCTCGTTGCAGGCCCCACTGGGCGCCTGGCTGCACCTTGGCCGTGACGCGAATGGTGATGCCGTCGGCGCCCAGTGCCTCGACGCCGAGTACCTGTGGGGGATCGATGACCACGGCCGACCACTCCTCGGTCGCGACCAGTTCGTTCGCGCAGTCGATGATCACCTGGCGTGCGGCAGCCAGATCGCAGTCGTACGCGACGTCGACGTCGACGAGCGCCACGGACCAGAGCTGTGACCGGTTGCCTACGCGTGTCACGTACCCGTTCGGCACGTGCCACACCGTGCCGTCGACGCCTCGAAGGACGGTCGTGCGCAACGAGATCTTCTCCACGACACCGCTCGCTTCGTCGAGGTCGACGACGTCTCCGACGCCGTACTGATCCTCGAGCAGCATGAACAGCCCGGCGATGCAGTCCTTCACCAGGCTCTGCGCGCCGAAGCCGAGTGCCACGCCGGCGATGCCCGCACCGGCGATGAGGGGTCCGAGGTTCACGCCGGTCTCGCCGAGGGCCGTGAGCACCGCGATGGTCCAGATGAGCACTGACGCGGTGCTGCCGACGACGAGGGAGATCGAGTGCAGCCGAGCCTGGCGTCGTGGGTCGTCTTCGGTGATGCCGATCGGCTCGGCGACCAGCGCGGTCGCTCGGTCGCCCAGCTTCTGGATGTGGCGGGCAGCCGATGCCCGGTCGGGGGCGACCACTCGGGCCACCATGTGTCCGAGGTACCGCCGCGCGAGGTGTGCGACGACGAAGGCAACGACGAAGATCACGATCATGGTGACCGCCCACTCGGCGATCGAGGAGAGGAATCGGTTGCCTCCGGTGAGATCGAACACCGTTTCGCAGACCCAACCCGGATTGGGGCCGCATGCGTTGTCCAGTTCTGGGTCCACGACAGCGACCGTACCCAACCATCCCACGCCCACACGGGATGCAGGCGCGCTGTTCGAACCGATCTTGACGCCACGTTGAGGCAACCTTGCCCCGACCTCGACAGCAGCAGCCGATAGCATCGTCCGGATGTCGAAACCCATCCGTCTCGGTGTCGTCGGAACCGGCTACGTCGGTTTGACCACGGGCGCCTGCTTCGCCCACCTCGGGCATCACGTCGTGTGCGGCGACATCGACCAGCGCAAGGTCGACCTCCTCAACGACGGACACATCCCTATCGTTGAGGAGGGTCTCGAGACCATCGTGAACGACGCCCGCACCGCAGGCCTGCTGGAGTTCGTCCTGGGCGCCGAATCTGCCGCCGATGGCGCCGACATCGTGTTCCTGTGCGTGCCCACGCCGCAGGGCGACGACGGCAGTGCCGATCTGAGTTACATCCAGGCCGCCGCCGCCCAGATCGCCCCGGTGCTGAAGCCGGGCGCGGTCGTGGTCAACAAGTCGACCGTTCCCGTCGGCTCCACGCTGGCGGTCGAGCGAGTGCTCCAGCGTGACGACGTCTTCGTCGTGTCGAACCCCGAGTTCCTGCGTGAGGGCACCGCAGTCCACGACTTCCTGCACCCCGACCGCGTGGTGATCGGCAGCGCCGATCGCGGCGCGGCCGAACGCGTCGCCGAGCTGTACGCCACGATCGACACGCCGATCCTGATCACCGACCCCGCATCGGCCGAGACGATCAAGTACGCCGCCAACGGCTTCCTGGCCATGAAGATCAGCTTCGTGAACGCCGTCGCGGCGATGTGCGAGGCGGTCGGCGCGGACGTCGCCGCCGTCGTCGACGGGATCGGCTCCGATCAGCGCATCGGCAGCCAGTTCCTGCGGCCGGGTCCCGGCTGGGGTGGGAGTTGCTTCCCGAAGGACTCGCGTGCGCTGGTCAAGATCGCCGAGGACCACGGATACAACTTCACGATGATGCGCGGCGTCATCGACGTCAACGACGAACAACTCCAGCGGATGGTCGCCAAGATCCGCTCCGCTGTCGGTCGGCCCGACGGTGACCTCGACGGTGTCACCGTCGGTGCGCTCGGCCTCACGTTCAAGGCCGGTACCGATGACCTCCGTGAGTCACCCGCGTTGGCGATCATCGCCGAGCTGCGCGCCCTCGGCGCGACCGTGCGGGCCTACGACCCGACGACGGTCGGCGAACTGACGCCGCATCAGACCGTCGTGCTCGACGGGATCGACCTGGTGGCCGATGCGCTCGACGTTGCCGACGATGCCGACGTGCTCACGGTGTTCACCGAGTGGCCGGACTTCGCCAAGGTCGATCTTGGCGGACTTGCAGCCCGCGTTGCGCGCCCCGTCACCGTCGTCGACACACGCAACCTTCTCGACCCGGTGCTCGTCCGCGAAGCCGGTCTCGGCTACGACGGCGTCGGTCGCCACTGAACGCGACGGCGTCGGCGCCTCAGCCGAGGCGTGACGCGAAGTACTCGGCGGTGCGCTCGATGCCCTCGCGCAGCTGCACCGTCGGTTCCCAGCCCAGCAGCGTGTGGGCCTTGGTCAAGTCGGGCTTGCGCTGCATCGGATCGTCGACCGGCAGCGGCAGGTACACGAGTTCGGACGACGAGCCGGTGACCTCGACGATCAGTTCGGCGAGCTGAGCGATCGTGAACTCGTGGTCGTTGCCGATGTTGATCGGGCCGGTCTGCTCGGAGTCGAGCAGTGCCAGGAACCCGCGGATCTCGTCGTCGACGTAGGTGAACGAACGGGTCTGGGACCCGTCGCCGAAGATCGTGATCGGCTCGCCACGCAGGGCCTGGACGAGGAAGTTCGACACCGCACGCCCGTCGTCCGGACGCATGCGCGGCCCGTAGGTGTTGAAGATTCGCACGATGCGAACGTCGACACCGTGGTGGCGGTGGTAGGCCATCGTCATCGCCTCGGCATAGCGCTTCGCTTCGTCGTAGACGCCACGGGGGCCGATCGGGTTGACGTTGCCCCAGTACTCCTCGGGCTGCGGGTGCACGAGCGGGTCGCCGTACACCTCGGAGGTCGACGCGAGGAAGAACCGGGCGCCCTTTGCCAGCGCGAGACCGAGCGTGTTGTGTGTCCCGAGTCCGCCGACCTTGAGGATCTGGATCGGGATCCGTTCGAAGTCGGCCGGGCTCGCCGGGCTCGCCAGGTGCATCACGGCATCGACGTGGCCCGGGACCCACACGTAGTTGCTGACGTCGTGCTCGACGAAGGTGAAGCCGGCGCCGAACAACTCCTCGATGTTGTCGACCGAGCCTGTGACGAGGTTGTCCATCGCAATCACCTCGTCACCGCGTTCGAGCAGCGCTCGGCACAGGTGCGATCCGAGAAATCCTGCTCCACCGGTGACGACGACTCGTGCCATGGCGGCAGCGTACGCGGGGATCCGGCCGCTGGCGTGGGTCATGCCTACACTGAGCCACCGTGTGGAGCAGCCGGGTGAACGTGCGGTGGCGCCCATCCAGCTTCGACATCCGCACCGGCGAGTTCCGCGACCTGGTGCGACGCTCCCGCGAGGTCGTGCTCCTGGCAGCGATCACGGGAGCACTCACCGGGCTGTTCGTGAGGTTCTTCGAGTACGTCGTGGTCGAGGTCGTGTACGAACGGATCGTGCACGGACCGTTGTGGGTCGGAGCGGTCGCCCCCGGAATCGGACTGATGCTCTCGGCGATCCTGCTCAAGACCCTCGGCAACGGCGCGTCGCCGGCCACCTCCGACGAGTACCTCCGGGCGTTCCACGATCCCGAGTATCCGCTGCGGCCGCGGGCGTTCATCGGACGCATGGCCGCATCGATCACCACGCTGGGCTCCGGCGGGGCGATGGGTCTCGAAGGTCCGTCGATGTACGGCGGTTCGGCGCTCGGCGCGATGATCCAGCGTCGGCTCCCCTCGGCGTTCCGCGGCGTCGATCACCGCACCCTGCTCGTCGCTGGCGCAGCAGCTGGTGTTGCTGCGATCTTCAAGGCGCCGGCGACCGGCGCGATCTTCGCGCTCGAAGTGCCGTTCCGGGACCAGATGGCCAGACGGATGCTCCTGCCCGCCCTGGTGGCGAGCGCATCGGGCTATCTCGTCTTCGTCGCGCTGAGCAACACCGATCCGATCTTCGTGTTCCAGAACGAGCGCGGTGCGTCATTCCAGTACCGCGACCTCGCTGGCGCGATCCTCATCGGTATCTGCTGCGCGATCGGTGCACGCTCGTTCTCCCGTCTGATCCGGTACGCCAAGGCCGTCACGTACCGTCCGGTCGCGCTGCGCGTGTTCGTCGCCAGCGTGACGTTGGCCGTGCTGTTCGTGATCAGCCGTCTCCTCACCGGTGAGAGCCTCACGATCGGCACTGGGTACGAGGTGATCCGATGGCTGTCGGAGGAACACGCGCTGTGGCTGCTGGCGGTGGTGTTCGCCCTGCGATGTCTGGCGACGGCGACCACGCTCGCCGGAGGTGGAGTCGGCGGACTGTTCGTGCCGTTGGTGGTCGCCGGCGCGATCGTCGGACGAGGCGTCGGTGACATCGTCAACCCACTCGACCCGACGCTGTACGTGCTGCTGGGCATCGCCGCGTTCCTGGGCGCCGGTTATCGGGTGCCACTCGCCGCGGTGATGTTCGTCGCCGAGGCCACCGGCCAGCCAGGCTTCATCGTGCCGGCGCTCTTCGCGGCCGTCGCCGCCGAGCTGGTGATGGGCGAACAATCGATCACCACGTTCCAACGCTCGCCCGACCGCGTCAACTGACGAGACTGAGACGATGGCCAACGACGTCAATGTGACCGCCGAGTTGCAGGGGACCATCGTCGCGGTGTTCGTCGAGGCCGGAGCGCCGGTGGCGGCCGGCGACGTCCTGGCGCTCGTCGAGTCGATGAAGATGCATCACGAGATCGTCGCTCCCGTGTCCGGCGTCGTCGACTCGCTCGCGGTCAGCCAGGGTGACACGGTCGCGATCGGTCAGCAGTTCGCCTGCATCACCGAAGGTGCTGGGCCGCTCGAGGTCCATCCGGCATCTGGCGCTGCTCCCGCGTCGCCCATCGGCCTGGAGCGTGACGACCTGCGCGAAGTGATCGCCCGACACGAGATCGGCCTCGACGCGCAGCGGCCGCGGGCGGTCGAGCGGCGGCGCTCGAGGGGGCACCGGACCGCGAGGGAGAACATCGGTGACCTCGTCGACGATGGCACGTTCGTGGAGTACGGGCCGCTCGTGATCGCAGCGCAGCGCCGCCGGCGCAGCGTCGAGGACCTGATCGCGTCGACCCCGGCCGACGGGCTGGTCGGCGGGATCGGCGAGGTGAACGGCGAGCTGTTCGGCTCCGGCTCGTCGAGCCGTGCATCGAAGGTCGTCGCCGTCTCCTACGACTACACCGTGCTCGCCGGGACACAGGGCACGCAGAACCATCGCAAGAAGGACCGCCTGTTCGAGGTCGCCGAGCAGCTGCGGATCCCGATCGTGTTCTTCACCGAGGGCGGCGGCGGACGCCCGGGCGACACCGACGGCATCGGCGTGAGCGGGCTCGACTGTCTCGCCTTTCGATGGTTCGCCGAACTCTCCGGCACGGTGCCCCTCGTCGGGGTGAACTCGGGCTACTGCTTCGCCGGCAACGCAGCGATCCTCGGGTGCTGCGACGTCGTGATCGCCACCGAGGACTCGAACATCGGCATGGGTGGACCGGCGATGATCGAGGGAGGCGGGCTCGGCGTGTTCCAGCCCACGGAGATCGGTCCGATCGAGGTGCAACGACGCAACGGTGTCATCGACATCGTCGTCGCCGACGAGGCGGCCGCTGTCGCGGCCGCCAAGCGGTACCTCTCGTACTTCCAGGGACGCACCGCTGTCTGGGCGGCACCCGACCAGGCGGCGTTGCGCGACGTCGTGCCGGTCGACCGGCTCCGCGTGTACGACATCCGCCGCGCGATCGACGGGCTCTTCGACACCGACTCGGTGCTCGAGCTCCGTCGCGAGTTCGGCATCGGGATGGTCACCGCCCTCGCTCGGATCGAGGGCCGACCCGTCGGGGTCGTCGCCAACGACCCGGGCCACCTCGCCGGGGCGATCGACTCCGACGGAGCCGACAAGGCGGCGAGGTTCATGCAGTTGTGTGACGCGTTCGGGTTGCCGATCGTGACGTTGGTCGACACGCCGGGGATGATGGTCGGCCCGGATGTCGAGGCGACGGCGCTCGTTCGCCACTGCAGCCGGTTGTTCGTGACGGGAGCGAACCTCTCGGTTCCGATGGTGTCGGTGGTGACCCGCAAGGCCTACGGCCTCGGGGCACAGGCGATGATGGGTGGCACCACCAAGGCGCCGGTCGCCTGCCTGTCGTGGCCGACCGGAGAGTTCGGGGGCATGGGGCTCGAGGGCGCCGTGCGGCTCGGGTATCGCAAGGAGCTCGAGGCCGTCACCGACGACGCCGAACGTGAGGTGCTGTTCCGCGAGATGGTCGACCGGATGTACGCCCACGGCAAGGCCGTCAGCGTGGCCTCGTTCTTCGAGATCGACGACGTGATCGACCCAGCCGACACCCGGCGCTGGATCACCACGATCTTCGACGCCGCGCCCGAGACCCACCGGGCCGCGACCGACCCGACGGCCCCACCCCGGCGCCCGAACATCGACACCTGGTGAGTGCTAGGCGCCGCAACCGGTTGCGAGCACCTCGGTGAGTTCGCCGTCGTCGTAGGCGTACACGATCACCGCGGCACCCTCGTAGTACCAGGCGTGCACCAGGACCTCCATGCGCCCGTCACCGTTGAGGTCGGCGACGTCGAGGATGCGGTACCGCTCGATGATCTCGAAGGACCCCTCGTCGTCGTCGCCGTCGCCGTCGCCGGGATCGTCGGGAACCGCCGAGAGCAGCACGGTGTCGGCCGCACGGGTGGTCGCGTCGATCACCAGCAGCGCGGCGAGGTCGCCCGGTGCCCCGACAATGCTCGGTTGCACGAACTCGAACGACACCAGGGCCTCGTCGTCGCCGTCGCCGTCGAGATCGGTGACCACGAGTTGTTCGACGGCCCCTTGTGTGGCGTCGACGGCCTCGTCCTCAAATGCTGCTTCGCCCAGCGCCCGATAGGCCTCGGGCGCGGTCGAGCTGACGGCGACCGGCCTCGGCTTGAGCGCCCAGGGCTTCTGCAGGACTGCGACGGCGCTGTAGCCGAAGCCCGGCGGTTCGGGAGGCGCAATCTCGACGTCGATCGCCGGGCCGACGCGCCCGTCGAAGCAGGCCTCGGTGTTGTCGCCCAGCGTGACCGGCGTCTCGCCGGCCAGGTTGCTGACGACGAACGACGTGCCCGCTTCGATGCCCGGGCGGATCGGGTTGCCGCTCGGATCGGTCGCCTCCTGCCAGCGGTCCTGCTGCCAGGCGCCGAGGAACAGCCATCCGCCGTCGCTCGATCCTCCGATCAGGAGCGGGACCAGGGCGTCGGCGGGACCGCTGGGTGCGGTGGTCGTCGACTCGGGCGGTGCCGTCGTCGTGGTCGTGGACTCGGGTGGCGAGGTGGTGGTGGTCGTCGAGGTGGTGGTCGTCGACGTGGTGGAGGTGAGCGTCGGTTGTGGCGACGACTGTTCCTCGGTGGTGCACGCGGCGATCAGGAGTGCGATCCCCAGGGCGGCGGCAAGCGGCGTGGCAGAACGAGCCCTCACGGTACGGTCACCGATTCACCGGGTTGCAGGAGATGGAGGTGGCTCGAGAGCTCGGCATCGTCGAGTGCCGCCGCGAAGAGATCGGGCGGAGTTTCGAACCAGCTCGGCAGTTGGCGGCGGCCATCTTCCGGAGCGTAGGTCCCCCAGTGGATCGGGACGACGATGCCGGGTCGGATCAGCCCGGTTGCCGTCGCGGCCCTCGTCGGGTCGAGGTGTCCCACGCCCAGTGACGATCCCCATCCCCAGATCGGCAGCAGTGCGACGTCGATGTCCGTGAGCGATTCCATCCCCGCGAACAGGTCGGTGTCGCCTGGGAAGTAGACGCGGCGACCCTCCCCACTGACGACGTATCCGATCGGCGGTGCCGACACACGGCTGTGCGGGCCGCGGCCGTGCTTGTGTGCTGCGGGAACCACCTCGGCGGTCACGAGCGGGCCATCGAGGTGGACCGTGTCGCCGACGCGCACCTCGGTGACGTCGGTGAATCCGGCCGCTCGCAGCAACCGGCCGGTGCCGATCGGCGTGACGAAGCGGGTGTCGGGGCGGACGCGGCGCAGCGATGGAAGGTGGAGATGATCGAGGTGTGCGTGCGAGAGCAGCACGGTGTCGACGTCGGCGATGTCCGGGGCCGGCAGCTCCCGGCGTCGGCGGAGGTGGGCGACGCGCCGGGTCAGCAACGGGTCGGTCAGGATGCGATGGCCGCCGACCTCGATCAGCGCTGTGGCATGGCCAACCCAGTGCACCTTCACGCCACCAGGCTAGGCCAAGCCGTTTGCGTCACGGTTTCGGTGACCCGTCTCGCCAGAATTGCAGCGCAAACGTGGTGCGGTGTGGTGTGGTGTGCGTGGCGTCGGATGACAGTTCAGCCGAGGTCGGGCCAGCGGCGCTGCTGTCGACGGCGCAGGCCGGCGGTGCCGAGCTTGCGGCGTTCCGCGAGTGCCCAGTCGCGGCGCCAGCCGGTGTGGTCGGGGCCGGTCAGCGTCGGGCTGGTGCCCGACGCGGCCCGTTGGCGTGCGGTCCAGAAGTCGGTGATGGCCTCGTCGCCGAGCACGGTGACGGCAGCTTCGATACGGCCGTTGAAGTGGCGCGTCGATTCGCCGTCCTCGCTGTGCAGTGGCGCCCCGAACACGACCTTGGTGCGACCGGGCTTCGGGCGCTTCATTCCCTTGCCGAAGATGGCCCCGGTGCCGTCGATGAACACGGGCACGACCGGAGCGCCGGTGCGCGCCGACAGGTAGGCGGCACCGCCCTTGAAGTCCTGCCCCCATCCGTCGGGTGACCGGCCACCTTCGGGGTAGATCACCAGGCTGTAGCCGTCATCGACCAGGCCCTTGATCATGTCCGACGACTTGCGGCCCGTGAGTTCGCGGTCGATCGGAATCGCGTTGAGCGACAGCGCGGACAGGGTTGCCTTCCACTTCTTGTCGAAGAAGTAGTCCGCTGCAGCGGCGACCACCAGCTTGTGACGCCAGGCGAGCGGCACCGACCGGATCATCAATCCGGTGTCGAGGTGGCTGTGGTGGTTCGGTGCGAAGATCACCGCGGGAGGATCGTCGAGCGATGCGAGATCGGCGAGCCGGTCGGTGCCGACGATCTCCGGTGACGCGAGGACGCGAGTGGCCAGACGAACCGGACCCTCGACCATCGCGGTGCGCACGGACGTCGCGAGGGGTCGGCGCGCCCACTCGGTGTCGTAGTGCGCGCCCAGCCCGGAGACCTCGGGCGGCACCTCGACGCCGCGAGGAACCGTGGGCGCCCGGTAGGGGAACCCGAAGTTGCGCAGCGGCAGGGTGGCGCGCCGTAGGGCGTCCTCGGCGAAGCCGGCGGCCCGCTGAGCCCGCTGGAGGTTCCGGTCGACCATCGAGATCTCTACTTCACGTCCGCGATCATCAGCGGCGGGGTCTTGATGTGGGTGATCGTCGGGGAGCGGCCAACGACGTCCGAGGCGATCTCGAAGGCGTCGTTCATGGTGGACGCGGGCGTGAAACCGAGCTTGCGAACGGTCGCCGGGTCGCCGCCGACGATGATCACCTTGCCGACGTGCTTCAGGGCATGGCTGCCCCAGTACCACATGTAGAATGGGTGGACGCCGTGGTAGGCGTTCGTGGTGCGGTACAGGTGGCGGTACCAGTCGTCCTCCGCGTACTGCTTCTCCCACTTCTGCGACATCACGTGCGGGTCGCGAGTGTCGGCCAGCACCTCTTCGAAGAAGTCGATGTAGCTGGGGTGATGCACCGGGTGGAACTCGTTGGTGGTCGGATGGGTGAGGATCAGCACACCTCCCTCACGCACGAGCGGCTTGCCGCGGTAGAGGTTGAAGAAGTACCCGAGTCCGGTGCACATCACGAGGATCGGGTTCATGATCGAGTGGACGTTGTAGGGGCAGATGTAGGGGATGCCCATCGTGAGGATGTCGGTCTGGCCCTCGACCTCGACGAGTTGCTGGTCGTACACGTTCTGGGTGGTGACCTTGTGGACCGCCTCGACCTCGCCGCACTGGATGCTGGTCATCTGGTGCGGCGCTTCGATGCCCTGGAAGATCTTGCGGGCGGTCCGCGCCGGCAGCTTCGCCACCGACTTGGCGGTACCGAGATAGAGCGCCCGGTCCTTCGCGTTCCACTCCCACTCGCGCTTGGAGAGGAACTCGAAGGGTTGCGGGAACGTGTCGGTGTTCAGCGTCGTCTCGATCTGGAACACCTTGGGGCCGTGGTCGCGCATGACCTTGCCCATGCGCCACGTGCTCTTGTGGAGCTCGGACGCGTGCTGGTCCATGAACGAGTGCGACGCCTCCATCGTGGTCGGGTTGTGGTGATGGCGCAGCGATCGGTAGCTGGCGAGGCCGACGGCGGTCGACTTCCAGCCGCCGTCCATGGCGACGAGGTTGATGTTGACGTAGACGAGCAGGTCGGATTCGGCGGCGCGCTTGTTGATCTCGATCTCTTCGCCCTGGTCGGTCGTGCCGAGGAAGGCGAGGTTGTCCGGGTCTTCGGCGTCGTGCTGGTACAGCAGGCCGCGCGGCTCGAAGGCGTCGTAGACGCGGTCGCCGAGGGCGTGGCGCAGCTCGAATTCGTGCATCCGCCGGTGCAGTGCGAGCGCGGCGATGATGTGGACGTCGTCGACGCCGGCATCGGCGGCCATCGTGAGCACCTGCTCGATGATCCGTTGACGCAGGTCGGGTCGGCGCATCTGCGGCAGCGGCAGCGACACGTCGTCGAACGCGATCGTGAGCTTCATGCCGGGGAACAGCAGCGACGGCAGCGGGTCCATGTCGATCGGATTGAGCAGCGCCGTGCGGATCGCGCCGTCGATGTCGTCGATCGCCTCGTGCGGCTCGGGCGCGTAGATCACCCGTGAACGGTCAGCGGGGAGCTTCTCGAGGCGGAACCCCTCGCCGTGCCAGAACAGGGTGGGCGGCGTCGACTTGTCGACGTCCAGAACGAATCCAGGGCGTGGCATCAGTTGGCTTCCTTGCGCAGGTCGAACGCGATCTTGACGGCGCCGCGGCGGCCGGCGGTGGCGGCGTGGGCGATGGCGTCGACGTGGTCGGGCAGTGGATAGGTGGCCGAGAGCAGGCGCTCGGCGCGCAGCTCGTCGGCGGTCTCGATGGCGAGGTCGAACGTGCGAACCGTCCGGCCGTCGGGGAGGTGTTCGGTGCCGTAGGTGTAGGCGCCCTTGAGTTCGGTCTCGCGGTGCCAGAGCCCGGTGAGGTCGAGCGTGACGTCGGCGGGCATGCCGAGCAGCACGACGCGCCCGCGCGGACGCGTGATGCGCAGGCAGTCGGCCACGGTGTCGCTGGTGCCGACGGCGTCGATCGTGACGTGGGCACCCGACGACAGGTGGTCGCCGACCATGTGGCAGCCGGCAGCTCGCCGTACCGCTCGGGCAAGCTCGTCGGGGGCGACGACGACGTCGGCGCCGAACTCCTTCGCGAACTGGCGCTGGTGGGGGTAGCGGGCGCCGGCGATGATGCGGACGTCGGGCACGTAGCGGCGCAGTCCGGCGATCGCCGCGAGGCCCATCGTGCCCGCACCGAGCACAGCGACGATCGCGGGCTGGCTGGTGTCGCTGCGAGCCGCGACGACCGGTGCCGCGAGCAGAGCGGCGTGGATGCCGCCGGCGAACGGCTCGACGAGCACGGCGCGCTCGTCGGGCATGTCGTCGCCGATGCGGTGGAGTTGTGACTCGTGTGCGACGAACTCGGGGGCCCAGCCGCCGCCGGTCGAGCAGCAGAACCCGGTCTGGATTCCTGGCTCGAGCGGGCCCGTGGCGAGGTGGGCGTAGTCGTCGCCGTCGCCGGGCGCGGCACCCTCGAACGGGGGAGCGAAGCCGCGCGCCTCGTGGCCGAGGACCGGTTCGAGGATCACGCGCGTGCCGTCGTCGAGCTCGCCGACGACCTCGTGGCCGGGGACGAACGGGAACGACACCCAGTCCTCGAAGTACAGCGACGCATGGCCCTCGACGAGCGAGAGGTCCGACCCGCAGATGCCGGCGAGTCGGGTGCGCACACGCTGCCATCCCGGCCCGGGGAGTTCGGGCTCGTCGACCGAGGTGTACTCGAGCGGCCCCAACTTGGTGGCCGTGACGGGCGAGATCGCCGACGCGATCAGCGCCATCCCGAGCTTGCGCACCGAACGCGAGACCTGCAGCGCCTTCACGCGCGGGCTCCGAAGCGTTCGTTGCGCTGGCGTTCCGACAGCAGCGGCCCGATCGGCAGGCGAGGGCGGGGACCGCCCGGCGCCTTCGTCCAGTGTTCGACGAGCCAGCCGCGCTTGCGGGCGATCGCGGCCAGGCGTGTCTCGGGGTTGACCGCCACCGGGAAGCCGACCGCCTCGAACAGCGGGAGGTCCGACGACGAGTCGGCGTAGGCGACGCACTCGTCGAGGTCGAATCCCTCCGCGTCGCAGTAGTCGGCGAGCACCTGCGCCCGCGCTTCGCCGGTCGGCGGAACCGTGTGCATCTCGCCCGAGTAGGTGTTGTCCGACTTGATCGTCATCTCGGCAGCGACGATCTCGTCGAAGAGCGGTCGCAGCCCCTCGACGTTGAAGCTCAGTGCACCGGTGATCAGGATCGTCCGATGGCCCATCGCGCGGTGTTGACGGACGCGCCGCATGCCCTCCGGGAACGACTTGGTCATGATGATCTGGCCGAACATCTCGCGGGCGTCGGCCTCGATCTGCTCGACCGGCGCGTCCTCGTAGCGGCGGTAGAAGTAGCGCAGGAAGTCGCTGCGGTCCGCTCGGTCGAGCTTCAACAGCCCCGGGCCCTCCACGAGGGTGCGCAGCACGTAGCGGAGCCGCTCGGGCGTGTCGAGGCGGCGGGTGGCGAGCCACGAATAGCTCTCGACGACGTTCGACGAGATCAGCGTGTTCTCGAGGTCGAACGCGACCACCTGCCGCTTCGGGTCGAGCACCTGCTTGCGCAGCCGCGCCATGCGGTCCGACGACGGTGAAGGACCGGGTGTGGTCTTGACCCGGGCGTGCTTGACGATCGACGGCAGGTGGATCTGGGTGATGTAGGTCGGCCAGTCGACCGAGCGCGGGTCGAAGTTGAACGTCGCCCTGTCGGCGTCGTCGAGCTCGCCCCAGGTGAGCATCAGGTTGTCGACCTGGTAGATCGCCTCGCACTCGGTGTACAGGCCGTAGAGCTCGACGTAGGTGAGTGCCCGCTCGACCTCGGTGCGCTTCGTCTCGACCTGGGCCGACCACTCGGCCTGGCGCCCGCGCAGCGGGAGGTTCTGCAGCACCTTCTCGCCGGCAGACAGGATCGTCTTGGCCCGGTTCAACTGGCCCTGCACCCGGCCGCGGCCGGGGAAGCGGAACTCGGGCACGACGATCGGCTGGCCCTTGGAGTCGTAGATCGGGTGCTCGAGGAACCAGCCGCTCACGTTGTCGACGAGCATCCGGTACTTCAGCGGGTTGATGCCGCCCGAGGCGACCTGCGTGATCTCTGGGGCTCGCTCCGGGCCGAGGGCAGCGACGGCGATGATCGAGGCGACGACGATGTCGACCGGGATGACGTCGACGGTTCCCTCGGGCACGCCGGGGAACTCGTCGAGCAGACCGCGGGCGTAGGAGATCAGCACCGGCTCGGCCATGCGGAACCCGCGGATCCAGCCGGGCTTCGGTTCGGCGAGCGCGGATTCGATGATCGACGGGCGGACGATCGACACCGGCACCGGGCCCTTGACGTCGGTCAGCGCCTGCTCGCCGAGTGCCTTGGTGAACGCGTAGGCGTCCGGCCATCCGACGCTGGCGGCCCGCGCCCGACCGGCGTCGACGAGCTGGTCCTTGACCCACTTCTCGCGCAGCTGCTCGGTCTTCGAGGCGAGCGCGGGTGCGCCGGCCGCGCCGAGCTCGGTCCGGGCCTCCTTGCGGAACGCTTCGAGCTGCTCGCGGGTGCGGCTCGCCGCGTCGGCGTCGGACCGCAGCCGCCGGCTCGCAGCAACTTCGCTGCGCCAGTCGATGCCGATGTCGAAGGGGCCGTCGCTGACGAGCTTCTCGGGCGCGTTGCCGCGACGGTTGCCGGCGACGTAGCACGTCGACACGGCCACGAGGTGTGGGGTGATGCCGATCGCGTTGCACAGATCGGCGATGCGCGACGGGCCGAGCAGGTTGATCTCGACGGCGGAGTCGAGCGGCGAGTCGAACGACACCGCAGCGGCGGAGTGGATCACGGTGTCGCAGCTGGCGAAGGTCGCCCGATCGGCGTCGTTCAGTCCCAGCCCGTCGCGGGTGACGTCGCCGGCGATCGTGGTGACCCGACTGGTGACCGTGGCGAAGTCGACGCCCTGTTCGGTGCACTGCGCACGCAGCCGGTCGAAGGCGTCGTTCTTGAAGATCTCGCGATCGGTGCGTCGTGCGGCGCTGGTGCGTTGGCCGTCGCGCACGAGCAGTACCAGCTCGCAGTCGGGGACCGATCGCAGCAGGCGTTCGACGAGCGCGGTGCCGACGAATCCGGTTGCGCCGGTGATGGCGATCCGTTTCCCCGCGAGCGATTCGGCGATCACGGTTGACCTTTCTAGCACGATCGTCTACCAATTGGTAGAGATGAACGGATCGGGAGATGTCGGCGGCTCGACGCGTGATCGGATCCTGGCGGCGGCGCTCGATCTGTTCGGGACCCGAGGCGTCGACGCCGTGTCGCTCGACGAGATCGCACGGACGGTCGGGGTGCGCAAACAGACGGTGCTGTACTGGTTCGAGTCGAAGGACGCCCTCGTCGACGAGGTGCTCGCCGTCGCCGCCGCCGAATTGGTGATCGTGATCGACGCAGCGCTGCGCGCCGCGCCGAACGATCCACTCGACCGGATCGATGCCGTCGTGCGGGCAGTGTTCCGCCCGGCCGTGCGCCGACCGGCGCTGCTCGGGTTGATCCGCGAGGTGAGCCGACTCGACTCCGAACCCGCTGAGCGCCTACGGGCACGCATCCAGTCGCTGGTCGATCGAGCAGTCGGATATCTCGGCGCCGAGATGAACGCCGGCCGACTCCGCCGAGGTGACCCGAGGCTCGTGGCCGCCCTCGGCTACGCGACGGTCACCGGGATCGCCACCGAGCCCGAGGCCTTGCGGGCCGTCGGCTGGCAACCCACCCCCGCTGGCCTGAGGCACCTCCGCGACGAACTCCGCGCATTTCTCCGTGCCGCGCTCGCCCCGACCTGAGCAGGCTCGGTCAGGGTTCCCCGAGCCCGGGTCTGCGGGAACCACCGCGGTCCCCGGAGACCCGGGCTGCGGGAACCAGGCTCGGTCAGCGCTTGGTGTTGCGGCGCCGGCGGGCGTGGCGTTCGAGGGCGAGGTCGACCAACCGGTCGATCAATGCGCTGTAGCTCATTCCCGAGTGGATCCAGAGCTTCGGATACATCGAGATCGGCGTGAAGCCGGGCATCGTGTTGACCTCGTTGCACAGAAAACCGCGGCCGTTGCCGTGGTCGTCCATCTCGTAGAAGAAGTCGACGCGGGCCAAGCCGTCGCAGCGCAGCGCCCGGAACGTGTCGGTCGCCAACGCCCGTATGCGCTCGACCTCGTGTTCGGCGAGCGGCGCCGGGATCAGGAGCTGGGCGCCGTCGGTGACGTACTTGTCCTCGTAGCTGTAGAACTCCTCGCCCGGCACGATCTCGCCGGGCAGCGAGGCCTCGGGCTCGACACCGCCGAGCACGGCCACCTCGATCTCGCGTCCGACGATCGCTTCTTCGACCACGATCATCTCGTCGTACGTCAACGCGTGGTCGATCGCCTCGCGGAGCCCATCGATCGTGGTCGCCTTCGACACGCCGACCGACGAACCCATGTTCGCGGGCTTCACGAACACCGGCAGTCCGAGGTCGTCGGCGAGCTGCGCGGCCCAACCCGGCGTGATCTCGTGCTCGGCGAACGCCCGGTAGCGGGCCTGCGGGATCCCGGCGGCGGTGAGCACCTGCTTGGCCATGGCCTTGTCCATCGCGACGGCCGAGCCCAGCACCCCGCTGCCGACGTACGCGACGTTGGCGAGATCGAGCATGCCCTGCACCGTGCCGTCCTCGCCCATCGGGCCGTGGAGGAGCGGCAGCACGACGGTGACCTCGTCGGACGACGATGCGTCGGCGAGCATCGGTGTGGGCGACACGTCGGTGCCGGCCGGGTTCAGGCGGCCCGGGATCGCGTGCGGACCCTCGATCAGCGCCTCGACCGCCTCGTGGGCGAGTGCCCACTGGCCCTCGGTGGAGATCCCGACGGGCGTGATGCGGTACCGATCGGGATCAGCGGCCCGCAGGACATGCGCTGCGGTGGTGCACGACACGTCGTGTTCGGCCGATTCGCCGCCGAACAACACCACGAGATGAATGCGCTCGCCGGGGTGCCGCTCGGGGGACATCGGCCCACGGTACCGTCGGCGCTCGTGAGGATTCGTGCATCCGAGGCCGCTGCCGGGATCGGCGGTCGCCTGATCGGCCCGGACGTCGAATTCGAGGGCGCCTCGTTCGATTCCCGCTCCACGCAGCCCGGCCAGCTGTTCGTGCCGATCGTCGCCGAGCGCAACGGCCACGAGTTCATCGGCGCCGCCCGCGAGCGCGGCGCGACCGTTCACCTGACGAGCGAACCCGACCCGTTCCGGCGCGACGGCACGGCGATCGAGGTCGCCGACACCGCCCAGGCGCTGCTGGCGCTCGCCCAGTGGGCTCGGCCCCGGCTCGACGCACGCGTCGTCGGGGTGACCGGCAGTGTCGGCAAGACGACCACCAAGGACATGATCGCTGCAGCGTGCGGAGCCCAGCGTCGGACCCGGGCCAACGAGCGCAGCTTCAACAACGAGCAGGGGTTGCCCGTGACCATCCTCGACGCGCCCGACGACACCGAGGTCTTGGTCGTCGAGATGGGCATGCGCGGATTCGGCGAGATCAGCAGATTGTGCGAGGTGGCCCGGCCGGACATCGGCGTGGTGACCGTCGTGGGTCACGCGCACACGGAACGAGTCGGTGGCCTCGAAGGCGTCGCGATCGCCAAGGGCGAACTCGTCGAGGCGCTTCCAGCGGCCGGGACGGCAGTGCTCAACGCCGATGACGAACGCGTCGCGGCCATGCGATCGCGCACCCGTGCCGGCGTGATCACCTTCGGCTGGGCGGGCGACGTCCGACCGGCTGACATCGAACTCGACACCGCCGCACGGGCGCGCTTCGTCGTGCATTCGCCGTGGGGTCGCACGCAGGTCGTGGTGCCGGTCCCGGGCATGCACATGGTGTCCAACGCCCTCGCGGCGCTCGCGGTCGCCGGTGTGGTTGGCGTCGATCTCGATGCTGCGGCATCCGCGCTCGGTGGCGTCTTGGTGTCGAGCATGCGCATGGAGGTATCGACGTCGGCGAGCGGAGCGACGATCGTCAACGATGCGTACAACGCGAATCCGACCTCGATGGGCGCCGCGCTCGATGCACTGGCTGCCATGCGTGCCGGCCGGCGAATCGCGGTGCTCGGTTTGATGGCCGAAATCGAGGACGCGGAGCCTGCGCATCGAGAGATTGCGAATCGGGCGCGTGGCCTGGGTATCGACCTCGTCGCCGTCGGCACCGACCTCTACGGGATCGAGCCGATCGACGATGTCGCCGCCAGCCTCGGGATGCTCGGCCCGGACACCGCACTGTTGGTGAAGGCGAGTCGTTCGGCCGGCCTCGAGCGCGTCGTCGCCCAGTTGCTGAACGCCTGACTCAGAGCAGCCGGGATGCGTTCGTCGGGGTGAACGGCTCGCCGCCGTCCTCGACCGCCAGGAACGCGGACTGCGGCATCCGTCGTAGGTCCACCCACCAGGAGAGGAACAGCGCGAACGCCGCCCCGAATCCCAGCACGGCCCGGGCGCCGACCCATTCGATCACCACGCCGAAGAGCAGGTTGCCGATCGGGACGGTGCCGCCGAACACCATGAACCACAGCGGCATCACGGTCGCTCGCTCGGTGTTCTTCATGTTCAACTGGAAGGTGGTGGTGATCGCCGTCGCCGTCATGAAGTAGAAGAAGCCGAGCACGAAACCGACCGGGAAGGCCAGTTCCGGACCGCGGACCTGCGAGAAGATCCCGAGCACGATCGCGAACCCGGTGAACCCTCGAACGATCAGCAACTTGCGGTCGATCGACGACAGGAACGTGCCCACCGACAACGCGCCCAGGAACGCCCCTGCACCCCAGGTGGCATACAGCCACCGATAGGTCGCGCTCGCCGGAGCGATGCCGAAGTTCAAACGGGCAACCGACGGGAACAGGCCGATGTAGACGAGGCTGAACAGCGAGAACAGGAACATGCCGAGCAGGAGCCGGTTCAACACCAACCGGTGCCTGGCGATGTTCAGCCCGATCGTGAGCGAGCGGAACCCGCGTGTCGTGTTGCCGCTGCGGACGTCGGGCATGCGCACGATCAGCAGGGCGCCGATGAAGAACAGGTAGGTCGCTGCATTGACGAGGAAGATGCTCGACACACTCAGCCCGGCGACGGCGAGCAGCGCGGCGAGCACCGGGCCGACCACGCGGGTGCCGTTGATCATCGCCGAGTTCAACGAGATCGCGCCGGGAAGATCCTGTCGATGCACCAACAGCGGCATCGACGACTGGAACGCCGGTGCGTTGAACGCGTTGGCGATGCCGATGCCGAGCTGCGCCAGGAAGATGGTCCACAGCGCGGTCTCGGCCGCGACGAAGTAGGCGATCGCGATCGTCAGCACGACCGATGCGGATTGCATCGTGAGCTGGAGCTTCTGTTTGGACACCCGGTCGGCGAGCACGCCGGCCGGGATCGACAGCACCAGCAACGGTCCGAGCTGGGCGAAGATCATCAGGCCGACGAGCGCGGGTCGTCCCGTGCGGTCGTCGATGTAGGCGGGCAACGTGAAGTTCTGCATCCACGTGCCGATGTTCGACAGCGCGAGTCCGATGAAGATGATCCGGAACCCGCGGTAGGAGAACGCCGCCCGCGCCGTACCGGGTCGGTGGCCGTGGTCTGGCAGCGTGTCGGTGTCGGCGGGGGTGGTCATGGGAGCGGGTCGTCTTGACCCGCGGGTCAAGTTACCCCACTCGCCCGACGGTCAACGGAACTGGCGGAAGCAGTCACGGAGGTCGCCGACGAACAACTCCGGCACCTCGAAGGCTGCGAAGTGCCCACCGCGGGGCTGTTCGTTCCAGTACCGGATGTCGGTGAACGACCCCTCGACCCACGATCGCACGGGTGGGAAGATCTCCTTCGGGTAGGCCGTGAATCCCGATGGGATCGTGACCGGCGCCGGCGCCGGGCCCTTGCCGAAGCTCTCCCAGTAGATGCGAGCCGACGACGCGCCGTTGGCGTTGATCCAGTACAGCATCACGTTGTCGAGCAGCTCGTCACGCGTGAGCACGTTCTCGGGGTGGCCGTCGCAGTCGGTCCAGGCCCAGAACTTCTCGAGGACCCACGCCGCCTGCGCGGCGGGCGAGTCGACCAGGCCGTAGCCGACCGACTGCGGACGCGTCGACTGCTGCTTCGAGTACCCCGAGTCCCACTCGGCGTAGTAGGCGAGACCGTCGAGCGCCCGCTGTTCCTCTGGCGTCGGCTGGCCATCGAGCTCCGGGCGCGCTCCCATGGCCAGGGTGACGTGGATCGCAGCGCAGTGGTCGACGTCGGTGCCGCCGATCGCCGTGGTGATCGCGGAGCCCCAGTCGCCGCCCTGGGCGACGTACCGGTCGTAGCCGAGTTCGGCCATCAGTGCGGCGAACGTCTCGCCGATCTTCGGCACACCGAAGCCCGTCGAGGCCGGCTTGCCGGAGAACCCGAAACCGGGCAGCGACGGTGCGACCACGTGGAACGCGTCGGCGGCGTCACCTCCGAATCGGGTTGGATCGGTCAGCGGCTCGATCACCTTGTGGAACTCGACGATCGAACCCGGCCAGCCGTGCGAGATCAAGAGCGGCATCGCATCGGGATGTGGCGACCGCACGTGGACGAAGTGGACCCCGGGGTCGGACAGGCCGTCGACGGCCATCGTGTACTGGTCGAAGCGGTTCAACGCGGCCTCGCGGGATCGCCAGTCGTACTCGTTCGCCCAGTACTCGCAGACGTCCTGGACATACGACAGCGGCGTGCCCTGCGACCAGTCGTCGACCAGTTCGGCCTCCGGCCAGCGGGTGTTGCGCAGCCGAGCTCGCAAGTCGTCGAGCAGCTCGTCGGGAACGGCGATCGTGAACGGCGTGATCATGTGTTCGACCCTAGGCCCGGGCCGGGGGGCCGTCGGAAGCGGGACCGGCGAAGAGCTGGGCCTTCTCCATCCAGTCGCGCGCCGAGTCACCGGTCACGACGAGGCCGGTGTCGTCGACGTGGCGGCGCTGGGTGGTGACGAGGCAGAAGTCCTCCGCGCTGCCGACGATCGACTCGGCCGCGTCCTCGGGACCGAAGGTCCAGGTCTCGCCCGACGGCGCAGTCAGCTCGACGCGCACCGGCGTCGACGGTACGTCGAGCCCTCGGTTGACGTAGGTCCAGCCTCGGGTGATGAAGCCGAGCTGCGCGATGTGACGCAGCCGATCGGTCGGCTCGCGGGTCGCGCCGACGGCGTCGACGACGTCCTGGCCGTGAGCCCAGGCCTCCATCAGCCGCGCCGTGAGGAACGACTTCGATCCCATCGAGGGTCCGTACCACGCGATCCGGGTGTCGTTGGCGAGCGTTGCCGCGGCCGACGCCAGCTCCTCGCGACCGGAGCGCCAGGCCGCGAGCAGCTCGTCCGGCGACATCGCTCGGTACGGGCCGAGCGTCATGTCGTCGCCGCCCGAGTTGAGCAGGGCGAGCATGGCGTCCTGGAAGGCGGCAGGATCGGTGATCGCGAGCGCGGCGTTGCGGTCGAAATAGGTGAGGTGGCCGATCTGGTCGGCGACATTCCAGCCGGGGCTCGGCGTGGGCAGCTGCCACTGTTCGGCGGCGAGGCCGGCGACGATGTCGTCGAGAGCCTGCTGTTCGGCGCGGAGATCGGCGAGCACTTCGGTGACGTCCATGGCCCTGGTGTACCCGATCGGCGAGTCCGTCCTCGTCTCGGACGTGCGCTTCGGAGCCGGTCGAGGTCGCTCCACTACGGTGACGTTCGTGACCATCGGCACCGTGATCCGCAGTCGGCTCGACACCAGATCGGCCGAGTACCAGGAGAATCTCGCGGCGATGCAGCAGCTGTGGGACGGCGTCGCCGCCGAGTTGGCGAGCGTCCCGACGATCGGGGGACAGCGCTACGTCGACCGCCACCGCCGTCGCGGCAAGATGCTGGTGCGTGAGCGCATCGAGGCACTCGTCGATCCCGACACCCCGTTCCTCGAGTTGAGCCCGCTCGCCGGGTGGGGCACCCAGGATCCCGTCGGGGTTGGCAGCTGCACCGGCATCGGCATCGTCGAAGGCGTCGAGTGCGCGATCAGCGGATCCGACATGACCTACCGCGGTGGCTCCGGCAACCCGACCACGTGGAAGAAAGGCTCGCGGTTCCACGAGATCGCCCGCGAGAACCGGCTGCCCGTGATCGTGCTCAACGAGTCCGCAGGCGCCGACCTGCCTCGCCAGGCCGATCTGTTCATCCAGGGCGGTGCGAGCTTCAAGGATCTCACCCAGCTGTCGAAGATGGGGATCCCGTCGATCACGATGGCGTTCGGTCCGAACACCGCCGGCGGTGCGTACACGCCGGGGATGAGCGACTACACGGTGTTCGTGAAGGAGCGCGGCACCGCGTATCTCGGTGGGCCGCCGCTCGTGAAGATGGCGATCGACGAGATCGTCGACGAGGAGACCCTCGGCGGCGCCGAGATGCACTCGCGCACCAGCGGTCTCTCCGATTACCTGGCGGTCGACGAACTCGATGCGATCCGGATCACTCGCGGCATCGTGCGACACCTGCGTTGGAACAAGCTCGGCCCGGGCGCCACCGAACCCGACGATCCACCGCTGTACGACCCGGCCGAGCTGCTCGGCTGTGCGTCGGCGGACGTCCGCATCCCGTTCGACATCCGCGAGGTGCTCGCCCGCCTGCTCGACGGCAGCCGCTTCGAGGAGTTCAAGCCGCTGTACGGCGACAAGCTCGTGTGCGGGTGGGGATCGATCCACGGCTTCCCGGTCGGCATCCTCGGCAACAACGGGATCCTGTTCTCCGAGGAGGCCTCGAAGGGTGCGCAGTTCATCCAGTTGTGCAACAAGCGCGACATTCCGCTTGCGTTCCTGCACAACATCACCGGTTTCATGGTCGGCTCGAAGGCCGAGCAGGGCGGCATCATCCGCAACGGCGCGAAGCTGATCAACGCCGTGTCGAACTCGACCGTGCCGCACTTCAACCTGATGGTCGGCGCCAGCTACGGCGCCGGCAACTACGGCATGGCCGGCAAGGCGTACAACCCACGCTTCATCTTCTCCTGGCCGAACCACCGGGTGGCGGTGATGGGCCCCAAGCAGCTCGCCGGTGTGATGGAGATCGTGGCCCGCAACGCGGCCGCCGGCCGCGGCATGGAGGTCGACGAAGAGGCGCTCGCCGCCCAGACCGCCGGCCTCGAAGCGCAGATCGAACACGAATCGACCGCGCTCTACTCGACGGGACGGCTGTGGGACGACGGAATCATCCACCCCGCCGACAGCCGCACCGTGATGGGGATGGCGCTGTCGGCGGTGCACAGCAACGTGGTCAAGGGCGCGACCGAGTACGGCGTGTGGAGGCACTGATGAAGATCTCACGCTTGCTGATCGCCAACCGCGGCGAGATCGCCGTGCGCATCGCGCGGACCGCACACCGCCTCGGCGTCTCGACCGTCGGCGTCTATTCCGAGCCGGACGCCAACGCACTGCACGTCGACACGGTCGACGTCGCGATCGCGCTCGGCGGCGCGACGCCGGCCGAGTCGTACCTGCGTGGCGACGCGATCATCGCGGCGGCACTCGCGACCGGCGCCGACGCGATCCATCCGGGCTACGGGTTCCTGGCGGAGAACGCCGCGTTCGCGCAGTCCGTGATCGATGCCGGGTTGATCTGGGTCGGCCCGACGCCCGAGCAGATCACGCTGCTGGGCGACAAGGTCGCGGCGAAGCGGGCAGCGCTCGAAGCGGGCGTGCCGACGACCTCGATGATCGAGGTCGTCGACGGTCGTGTCGCGAGCGTGGCCGACGTGGCCTACCCGGCGCTCGTCAAGGCGGCTGCGGGTGGCGGTGGGCGAGGCATGCGCGTCGTACGCGCCGCGGATGAACTCGACGACGCGGTCGCGGCCGCCTCGCGCGAGGCGTTGGCGGCGTTCGGTGACGGCGCGGTGTTCATCGAGCCGTTCCTCGAGCGAGGGCGCCACGTCGAGGTGCAGGTGTTCGGCGACCGGCACGGCAACGTCGTGCACCTCGGTGAGCGCGAATGCTCGATCCAGCGCCGCAACCAGAAGGTCGTCGAGGAGTCGCCGTCGGCCGGCATCACGCCCGAGGTACGCGCAGCGCTGTGCGAGGGTGCGGTCGCGCTCGCCCGCCACGTCGGCTACGAGGGTGCTGGCACCGTCGAGTTCATGGTCGGCGCCGCCGGCGACGGTGAGCCGACGATCACCTTCCTCGAGGTCAACACCCGGCTCCAGGTCGAACATCCGGTGACCGAGGCGGTCACCGGGCTCGACCTCGTGGAGCTGCAACTGCGCGTCGCCGCAGGTGAGCCGTTGCCGATCGCCCAGGACGACGTGACGATCACCGGTCATGCGATCGAGGTCCGCGTCGTCGCCGAGGACCCGGCCGCCGGATGGATGCCGTCGACCGGACGGATCGGGCGATTCTCCATCGGCGATGCAGGGCCCGACGGAGTCCGTGTCGACACAGGTGTGCGCGACGGTGCCGAGATCTCCTCCGAGTACGACTCGCTCGTCGCGAAGGTGATCGCCCATGCCCCCACGCGGGTCGAGGCGGCCGCCAAGCTCGCCCGGGCGCTGCGAGCGTCCCAGGTCACCGGCATCCGCACCAACATCGATTCGTTGGTGGCAATCCTCGGCGAGGTCGACTACCTCGCCGCCGACACGCCGACCGCGTACCTCGACGAACACCCCGACGTGCTCGCCCCGATCGGTCCCGCGGGCGACGACCGGGTGGCGCTGCTGCTCGGCGCCGTGTTCGCGCTGGAAGCCGAACGGCGCACCGCCGACCGGGCGACGCCGTTCGCCCCGTCGGGCTGGCGCAACCTGCGCACGCAGGGCCAGCGCCAGGTGTGGCTGGAGCCCACCGGCGAGCACCTCCACGTCGAGTACGTGATGCGACCCGAGCGACTCGGCGACGGCTCGACCCGATCGACGGCGTCGGTGTGGCTCGGCCCGTGGCCCGAACCGGACGACGACGGAGCGCTGTCGCCCGACGACCGGATCGAACGCCACGTGCGGCTCGTGGAGCGGCGCTCCGATGGCGGCGGTGGTCGGCTCGCGATCGAGATCGACGGGCGGCGCAGCGCCGTGTCCACCGAGATCGTCCACCACTCGCTCGGCCTCGACGACGACGGCGTCGGCGTCGTGACGGTCCACACCCGCAGTACCGCCGGGGCGCTCAGCCTCACCAGGGCACCCCGATTCGTGCTGCACGACGCGCAGGCGGAAGGCGGCGGTCCGATCTGTCCGCTGCCCGGCACGGTGATCGCCGTGCACGTCGCCGCCGGTGACTCCGTGGTCGACGGGCAGGTGCTGATGGTCGTCGAGGCGATGAAGATGGAACACAAGATCCTCGCCGCCGGCGACGCCAGGGTCAGCGAGGTGCGCTTCGCGGTCGGCGATCGGGTCGATCAGGGCGACCTGCTCGTCGCGCTCGACCATTCCGACCAGGCGGGAGACGCCTCATGACGGCGGCACCGGGCGAGCCGATCCGGATCGCCAACTGCTCGGGCTTCTTCGGAGACCGGCCGAGCGGTGCGCTGGAGATGGTCGAGGGTGGCCCGATCGACGTGCTCACCGGCGACTGGCTGGCCGAGCTGACGATGTTGATCCTGAGCCGCATCCGGGCCAAGCAGGCCAAGGGCGGATTCGCCCGCACGTTCGTGAGCCAGATGGAACAGGTGATGGGCACCTGCCTCGACCAGGGCATCAAGGTGGTCTCCAACGCCGGAGGGCTGGATCCGGACGGTTGTGCCGACGCGGTCCACGAGGTCGCCGATCGGCTGGGTCTGTCACCGACCATCGCGTACATCGACGGCGACGACCTGATGCCGCGCGTCGTCGAACTCGCCGAGTCCGGCGCGCTCGCTCCGTTCGGATCGGCCACCAGCCTGGGCGATCCGGCACGGTTCCTGACCGCCAACGCGTACCTCGGCTGCTTCGGCATCGTCGACGCGCTCACCAAGGGCGCCGACATCGTGATCACGGGTCGGGTCACCGACGCCGCGGTCACGTGTGGCCCCGCGGCGTGGCACCACGGCTGGAAGCGCCACGATTTCGACCAGCTCGCCGGGGGAGTGGTCGCCGGCCACATCATCGAGTGCAGCGCCCAGGTCACCGGCGGCAACTACTCGTTCTTCCACGAGATCGAGGGCCGCACCGAGGCGAAGGGTGCGGGGGGCGGTGGTGCCCGGTTCGGGTTCCCGTGGGCCGAGGTGGCGGCCGACGGCTCGTGCGTGATCGGTAAGCACGACGGCACCGGTGGCGTCGTCAACGTCGAGACCGTGACGTCGCAGCTGCTCTACGAGATCGGCGGCCCGGCGTACCTCGGACCCGACGTCACGGCCCGCTTCGACACGATCGAGGTCGAGCAGGTCGAACGCGACCGGGTGCGGGTGTCCGGCACGCGTGGTGAGGCCCCGCCCTCGACGCTGAAGGTCGCGATGAACGAACTCGGCGGCTACCGAAATTCGTTCACCGTTGCGCTCACCGGTCTCGACATCGATGAGAAAGCGGCGTTCGCCGAAGCGGCCTTCTGGGATGCGTGTCCGTACGGCCCCGACGACTTCGCCTTCATCGAGAACAAGGTCGTCCACACGAACAAGCCCGATCCGGCGACGCAGGAGGAGGCAACTGCCATCTGGCGGGTCACGGTGAAGGACCCAGACGAACGCAAGGTCGGCCGCGCCTTCAACGACGCCATGGTGCACACCGTGCTCGCCGGCATCCCCGGCATGTACGGCCTCGGCGGCGGGCCCAGTGCCGCGTCGCCGTTCGGCGTCTACCGGCCGGCCACCGTCCCCGCCGACCTGGTCCCGCAGTACGTCCACCTCAACGGCACCATCACCCAGATCGACTCCGTCGCCCCGGTCGCGCCCGATCGTGGTTCCCCGAGCCCGGGGCTCCGGGAACCACGACCGGTCGAGTGGGACGCGGCCGAACCGCTCGTCGAGATGCCGCTCGGGTCGTTCGTCGGCACACGATCGGGCGACAAGGGTGGCGACGCGAATCTGGGCGTCTACGCCCGGACCGATGCGGGTTGGGCGTGGCTCGACGCCGAGCTGACGGTCGAGCGACTCCAGCAACTGCTCCCGGAGACCGCTGCGCTCACCGTCGATCGCTACCGGTTCCCGAACCTCCGCTCGCTCAACTTCGTGGTCCGCGGCCTGCTGCAGGAAGGCGTCGCCGCTTCGACCCGCCAGGACGCGCAGGCCAAAGCGCTGGGCGAGTGGCTGCGCGCGCGTGTGGTCGCCGTCCCAGCGTCCGTGCAGGAGTAGGTCCCACGCGCCAAGCGACCTGCTCGCCGCTCAAGTGATTTCGTTGCCCTGAGGGTCGATGAAGTGCCAGGTGCCGTGGTCGTCTCGGTAGACCTGGAAGCCTTGTTCTGTGAGGTTGTTGTGGCAGTCGCAGAGTCCGCCACCGTTTCTCGGCACGGTGGCGCCGAAGGCTTTCCAGGACATGGAGTGATCGGCGTCGCACCACGCAATCGGCCGGTCGCCGCCGATCCAGACACAGGTGGTGAGCAGCAACATCACCGCCTCGCGTGATGATCCGCGGAACAGCCGTTGACGGCGGCCGAGTTCGATGACGGTGCCCGAGCCGTCGTAGACGACACGGCGGATGTGGCCGATCAAGGCGGCGTTGACGACGTCGTCGGGATGCAGACGCCGCCCGGACTGGGTGCGCACCACGACATCGCGGGAGCGACGTGGCTCGGGCGTCTCGACGCGCAGGTGGGCGTCGAAGGTTTCGTCGTCGATCAAGATGTTGACCGTCGTCTTGGGTGCCTGCGAGCCAGGGGCTGCTGAGGCGGCTGCTTTGGCCATCGCGACGAACGCGTCAGCGCGGCGTTGCGCTTCCGTGCGGACGAGATCGGCGGTGGTGGCGGCGTCGCCCAAACGGCTGCGAGCGTCGGCCCAGTCGGTTCGCCATTGGGCGTCGATGAACCACGCGAAGATCTCGTTGACCTTGCATCCGTCCAACTCGGCCAGATTGCCGGTGATGGTCCAGCCACCCTCGGGTCGGGGCCGGATACGTACGTCACGGTTGGCGTGAGCGCGTTCGTTGCGGTCGCGGTCACCGTCAGGATCGGCCAACGCTTCCCAGGTGCGGGCGCGGTGTTCGAAGTCGTCGAACGATTGGCCGATCGCGTCCTCCAACAGTGCCGGTGAGTCACGCTCCAACACGCTGGCGGGGATGCGCGGGTTGGCGGCGATCCGGGCCATCAACTCGGATTGGGCGACGCCGACACGTCCGGCAGCCTCGGCATCAGCCCACTCGGGAAGGGCGTCGTGCAGACGGGCGGTCTGGACCCGACGGTGCGCTTCGGGCCCCGACAGTCGACACATGTGCTTCATCACCGTCTTCGCCGACAGGAAGCCCTGCTCGCGCAACGGGTTCGACCGGTCGACCACACCCGCCGCAGCGGCCGCGGCGGCCTCGACGGGTGCGACGCAACCCCTCGACCTCCTCGAGCCAGCTGCGCAACTCGGCAGCGTCCAACGCCGACACATCCACGTCGAACAGTCCGGCCATCGCCGACGACGCCCGACCGATCGCGTCACGAGCCCGAACCACCGCCAATTCCTCCACGATCGAGCTGACCAGCCGCAACCGCACGACATCGAGCGCCGCCTCGCCCACTCCCTCCCCGATCACGGCGCTGGCAGAACTCATACGTCCCATCATGACAAGGGGCTGTCACACAGTTCGCGGGGTCAGACGGTCGAGGAGCGGTCGTTGACCGGCGACGATCACCGCTCGGGCCGACTCGAGGTCGAACCAAGCAGCACGGTCGATCTCGGGAAAGGACTGGATGCGCCCGGACTTCGGTGGCCACTCGAGCTCGAAGGTGTTGCTGACGATTGCCTCGGCGTCGAGATCGCCCTCCACCGCCCAGGCCCGAACGACCTTGCCGCCGGCCTGTCGGACCTCGCCCAGATCGACGAGGTCGCCTGGTGGCACTGGCTTCCCCAGCTCCTCGTGGAACTCGCGTCGGGCCACGGCGAGCGGTTCTTCACCCGGCTCGACCTCGCCCTTGGGGATCGTCCACGCACCTTCCTGTCGTCGCTGCCAGAACGGGCCGCCCATGTGCCCGAGCAACACCTCGACGGCACCGTTCGCCGTGCGCCGGCGCAACACGATGCCGGCGCTCCGTTTCACCGCAATGGCCCCAGCTCGACCAATCGCAACACCACCCGGTCGTTCTCGCGGGATGCGTCGACGTCGACGATCGCCTCGATCCGCCACTCGTTCGAGCCCTCTGGATCGTGGAGGATCTGCGTCACCCGACCCGACATCCGGTCGTAGCGGAACAACTCGCCCGATCGTGCCGTTGCATCGTCGAGCACGTCGGTGAACTCGTCGCGATATGCCGCCATCGCGGCGATCACGTCCTCACCGGACTGCCAACGGTCGCGATCGGCGGCATCGGCGACGATCTCGTCGTAGCCGTTTCGGCGCGCCAGGCGCTGCACCCAGTCGAACGCCCGGTTGCGCACCATCACCCGGAACGCCCGGTCGTCGTCGACGATCGAGCGCTCACCGGTGGGCAAGGTCGGTCGCAGATCGTCGACCGATGCAGCATCCTCGGGATGCAGCAGCCGCTCCCATTCGTCGATCAGACTCGAGTCGACGTGACGCACCACTGCGCCGAGCCACGCCACCATGTCGCCGAGCTCCGGCGTCGCCAGCTCCTCGGGCACGTTCTGCACGAGACCCTTGTAGACGTCCGACAGGTACCGCAGCACCACGCCTTCCGACCGCTTGAGCCCGTAGTCGTTGACGTACTCACCGAACGTCATCGCCCGCTCGTACATCTCGCGCACGATCGCCTTCGGGGCCACCGTGTCGCCGCCCACCCACGGATGCCGTGTTCGGAACTCGTTGAAGTTGCCGTAGATCCACGCCGAGTTCGGCTTCGGATACTCCACCTGCGACAAGCGCTCCATGCGCTCCTCGTACTCGACGCCCGACGACTTCATCTCGGCCATCAACTCGTCCTTGGCTCGCTTCACCTGCGCAGCCAGCACCACGCCGGGGTTCTCCTGCACCGACTCGATGACCGTCAACATGTTCAACGCATGGTCGATCGCATCACCGGACCCTGCCTCGGCCCCGGAATTCGACGCGTCCGCGGCCTCCGCCTCGGCGGCGGGCAGCGCGTGGAGTGCCTCGACCGCCCACAGCGACAACGGCTGGTGCAGCGCGAACTGATCCTGCAGGTCGAAGTTGACCCGCACGCGCCGCCCGTACTCGTCGGGCTCGTCGGGGAACTCCAACATCTCCGCCTCGACCAGCGACCGATAGATCGAAATCGCCCGGCGGATGTGTGCTCGCTGGCGTCTCCGCGGCTCGTGGTTGTCGGTCAACAGCGTCCGCACCGCCCGACACCCGTCGACCTCGCTGCCGTCGGGGTCGTGTACGACCGGTCGGTCGAGCAGGTTCATCACCATCTGGTGGCTCACCTGGAAGTGCGACTTCAACTCCTCGGGTTCGCCGCTCACCAGCTTGTCGAACGTTTCCTGGGTCCAGTGCGCGTAGCCCCGTTCGGGTTGCTTCTTCTTGACGATCTTCCTCTTGCCGCTCGCTGCCGCCTTCTCGCCGAGGCGCTGGTTCTCGACCACGTGCTCGGGTGCCTGCACCCAGACGTCGCCCCGGTCGTCGAACCCCTTGCGGCCCGCCCGCCCGCCGATCTGTGCGAACTCGCGGTTCGACAGTATCCGCACGCCGGACCCGTCGTACTTGCACAACTGCGTGAACAGCACCGAGCGGATCGGCACGTTGACACCCACCCCGAGCGTGTCGGTACCGCAGATGATCTTGAGCAATCCATCTTGAGCGAGCTTCTCCACCAGCAACCGGTACTTGGGCAGCAAGCCGGCGTGGTGCACGCCGACGCCGGCGGTGATGAAGCGACGGAGGTCCTTGCCGATGGGGGAGTCGAACCGGAACCCGGCCAGCGCCTCCTTCACGGCGGCCTTCTCCGTCTTGCTCAGCGGGTCGAGCGCCAGGTAGTTCTGCGCCGCCTCGGTCGCGTCCTTCTGCGTGAAGTGGACCAGATAGATCGGTGCCCGGCCGGACTCGAGCAGCGACGTCACGCTGTTGTGCAACGTCGTGGTGCGGTATTCGAAGTCGAGCGGCACCGGCCGCTGCACCGACTTGACGACGGTCGTGTCGCGCCCGGTCCGCTCGGTGAGATCCTGGCGGAAGAACTCGACGTTGCCGAGCGTCGCCGACATCAGCAGGAACTGGGTGTGTGGCAGCTCCAGCAACGGCACCTGCCACGCCCATCCCCGCTGCGGGTCGCCGTAGTAGTGGAACTCGTCGACCACGGCGACATCGACCGGCGCATCACGCCCGTCGCGCAGCGCCCAATTGGCGAGGATCTCCTGCGTGCAGCAGATGATCGGCGCATCGGGGTTCACGGCGGCGTCGCCGGTGACCATCCCGACGCGGTCGGAGCCGAACTCGCGGCACAGCGCGAAGAACTTCTCGCTCACCAGCGCCTTGATCGGAGCGGTGTAGACGCTGCGCTTGCCCTCGGCCAGCGCCGCGAAGTGCGCCGCCGTGGCGACGAGCGACTTGCCGGACCCTGTCGGGGTGTTGAGGATCACGTGGTTGCCGAGCACGACCTCGAAGATCGCTTCCTCCTGCGCCGGGTACAGCTCGAGGCCCAGTTCGTCGACGTAGTCGGTGAACCCGCCGAGGATCGCGTCGCCGTCGATCGAGCCGTCGGCGAGCCGAGCGCCGGGCCCCGGGAGGTGGCGGACCAGCGGTGGATCCGCAGCGCGTGTGGACGTCATCTGGGTTCGAGGGTACGCACGGAGAGGTCAGGAGACTCGGTCGACGACGGCCCGCATCGTCGCCCGCTCGCCGTGGGACTGATTCGGGTCGAGCAGGCGGAGGCGCAGCGCAGTCGGCAGCGACGCCACTGCTGCGTCCCGATCGATCGCCGAGAGGAATCCCCGGACGAACAGGCGCCTGCCACCGGCGACGAGGGCTCTCGTGGCGATCGACCCGTCAGGCTGGCCGGCGGCGAGAGTCAGCCAGGTGTTCGCCGCGTCCAATCCGGCGACGCCGATCGCCGCGTTGCTCCAATCGATCACGAGCGGGCCCTCGTGGGTGAGCACGACGTTGTCCGGATGGAGGTCGAGGTGGACGAGGACGTCGCCGTCGCCGGTCGCGGGGAGGCCGGTCGCGGGGAGCTCGTGATCGGGCAGTGGGATCGGTTCGAGCCGGTCGATCAGGTCGGCCAGGAGCTGCGCCTTCGACCTCATCGTCCACGGCCGGGCGCTCAGGTCGCCCAGCATCGTCGGTCCGTCGAGTCGCTGCATCACGATGTCGGGCCCGTCCGCGTCGAACACCTCCGGGACGGGGTAGCCGTGGGCGGCACAGTGCTGCATCGTGAGCGCTTCGGTCTCGGTCGATCTGCCGGCCCGATTCCGGCGCACGACCCGACCGGGTCCGGCTGCGAACACGTCGCAGTCGCGTCCCCGTCCGATCAGCTCCCCGGTCATCTCCGTCGAACGTACTCGGCTACACGCCGAACGGGTCGTCCGAAGCGGGCGTCCAACGGCTGGGCGACACGCACGAGCGGCTCCCCGACAGGGTCACTCAGCCCGCAGGCCGTGACGGCGGTGTCGTCGAGCTGGACGATCTTCCCGGCTCGCAGCGCCCACGGTGGATGGTCGACCGGATGGTGGCGGAGCTGGCCGCGCCACTCGGCCACGGTGCCCCATCGGGCGGTCAGGAACACGTCGAGTGCGGTCGGCGTGACGACGGTGCCGGCCTCGACGACCATCGTCGTCGACGCACTCGGAGACCTCGGCCAGCGTCGCCGTGCGGTCACGTAGGTCCACCGATCGCCGTGTCGCTCGATGGTCATGGTCGACCACACGTACGGGAACCCGATCGTCCACCGGGCGAACGCCACCACGGGGAGCCGGGCGGCGTCGAGCGACAGGAACCACACCGCCCGATTGCCCACCGAGTCGACCACGTAGGTGCGCACGTTGGTCTCGGCGAACGTCGAGATCCATGGCAGTGGTGGCAGCGCCGTCGGCCCGGCACGCCGCATTCGGAACGGTACGAGCGACACCCAGGCCCGCGGTCCGCCACCGTCGTCGAACGTGTCGACCTCCAAGCCGTCGGGGAGCAGCGCCTGCACCTCGTCCGGTTCGTACGGCCAGTGCACGAACGCGAGGTCGTCCCAACGGTTGCGCAACCATGCCCGCCCGATCGGCGTGGGACAGGCCGGCGACAGCGGATGGGGCTGGCCGCCCCTCGATACGCTCGACACGTGGCCCAGCATGACATCGAATCCGTCGAAGTGGACCGTCGGTCGCACGTCGAAGTCCTCTTCGACGACGGTGTCCGCGCCCGATTCGAACTCGGGCCGTTGCGTCTCGCGTGCCCGTGCGCCGACTGCAATGCCAAGCGAACCCGAGGGCAATCGGTGCAGCCGGCGGTCGAGCGCGGCGAGGCGATCACGATCACCGACGCCGAGCTCTCCGGCGCCTGGGGCCTCAGTCTCGACTGGAGTGACGGGCACTCGACGGGCATCTACGCCTGGGAGAAGCTGCGCACATGGGTCGACGCCGGCCTGGTCGGCACGATCGACGACGCCGGCGGTGGCGACGACGGCGTTGCGTGAACGCTCGATGACGGCCGCACTCGCGACGATTATCCCGGTTCGGTGCTGGGTAGCTTCGCCGCGTGTCGCTGTCTGAATCCCCCACGTACAGCGACGTCGCAACCGTCGACTCGAAGAGAATCCCGGTTGCGATCGTCGTCGGCCTCGTCGCGATCGTCGTCGCGTTCGTGGGTATCGGTGCCCTCCACGCGTTGCAGCAGCCGCCGTTCTTCCCGACGGACGAGACCTCGCACGTCGGCTATGCCCAGGAGATCGCCTCGGGTCGGCTGCCCGAGATCCGAGAGTTCCCCGAGGTGCCGCTCCTGGCGCGCCAGTGGCAGGCTGAGCGGTCGACGGCCAACGACATCCGCTACCGAGGGGTCTGGGTCGCCAACCATCCTCCGCTGCACTACGTCGCCGTGGCGCCGCTGGTCTGGGCGAGCCGCGCGACTGGTGCACTCGATGGCGGATTGATCCTGATGCGCTTCGCCAACGTCGCGTTCGCGGCGGTTGGCGTGGTGTTCACGTTCCTGTTGGCGTCGGAGGTCACCCGCCGCAACCACCGCTTGGCGCTCCTCGCCGCTGCACTGGCTGCGCTCGTTCCCCAGGGTCATGCGGTGTTCTCCCAGGGCCTCAACGACGGTCTCGGGTTCGCTGCCGGCACCGCGGTGGTGTGGGCCGGGGCCCGATGCATCCGTCGCATCGACACGCTCGCTCGACGAGATCTGGTGCTGCTGGCGGCAACGGCCGCGATTGCATTCGGTGCCCGGGCGGCGACGATGTTGCTCGCAATTGCGGTCGTCGGGGTCGTGGCGCTGTATCGATTCACCCGGCCGGCTCCGTCGACCAATGTGCAGCTGCGCAGCGCTGCCCGGCTGGCGGCGATCGGGCTGGGGCCCGCCGCCGTTCTGTTCGGGTGGTACTACGCACGCAACATGGTGCTGTACGGCGACATCGGCGCCTCGCAGTACCTGCTCGAGATGTTCCGCCGCGAGCGGCGCGGGTCGATGCTCGACATGATCGTGCGCTGGTCGATGTGGTCGAACGTCTTCGAGGGCCTGATGTCGCCGACCACCCGCCGACGCATGCTGCCGCCCGGGTCTGTCGTGCTGACGATGCTCGCGGCGCTGGGTGTGGTCCTCGTGTTCGTCGCCGGCCGGATCACCCGCCGACCGACGCCTGACGACGACGCCGGAGCCGGCGCGGCACCCGACGGTCGCATCGGCAAGGCGTCGACGCTGCGGTGGCAGCTCGCACTCGCCCTGGTGGCGGTGGCGCTCATCGCGCTCACCATCGCGCAACATGCCAGCGGTGGCGGCAATGCCCACGCCCGGTACTCGATGCCGGCGATCGGTGCTGCCGCGGTGCTCGTCGTGATCGGCATGGAGCGGGTCTGGTCACGCTGGGCTCCGCTCGCGCTGGTGATGGTCGCCGGGTGGTGGGCGCTGATCAACCTTCCGGTCGACGTCGACCCGCAGACGCTGCCGCGCGGTCGCGACGACGGCCAACTGCCGCCCTCCCCGTTGCGCGTCCTCCCGCTCAGCGACGGTTGGCGAACCGCATCGGGCGTCCTCATCACGGTCGGCGTCGTCGTGGCCGTTGCAGCACTGGCCGCGACGCTGCGGACGTCGACGCGTCCCGATCACGGGCCCGACGCGCTCGAACCCATGACGCCTCGGCCGTCCGGCGACGGCGAACTCCTCGAGGTCTGACCGCTGTCGGTCTGGATGGTGCTGCTGGTCAGCCCAGCACGAGTTCGGCGAAGCTCGGCAGCGCCATCGCCGGGCCGCTGACCAGGAACTCGGTGATGCAGGTCTCGCGCCACTTGTCGAGTTCGTCGCGGATCTTCTCGGGCGGGCCGACGAGCGCCACGTCCTCGACCATCGCCAAGGGGATCGCCGCGGCCGCCTCGGCCTTCTTGCCCTGCAGGTACAGCTCCTGGACCGTGTCGGCGACGTCGCCGTAGCCCATCCGGGCGAAGACCTCGTAGTGGAAGTTGGCGCCCTTCGCGCCCATGCCGCCGGCGTACAACGCGAGGAACGGGCGGACGAGGTCGGCGCACTTCTCCGCGTCGTCGCCGGGGATGATCATCGCGGTGGCCGTCACTTCGAAGCGGTCCTTCTTGGTCGGGTCGCCCGACGCGTCGAAGCCCTGTTGGAGGCAGTCGCGGTAGAACTGGTCCTCCTTCGGCGAGAAGAACAGCGGTAGCCAGCCGTCGCAGATCTCCGCCGACAGCGCCACGTTCTTCGGTCCTTCGGCAGCAAGGTAGATCGGGATGTCGTTGCGAAGCGGATGCACCGTCGACTTCAGTGCCTTGCCCAGTCCGGCACCGCCCTGGAACGGCATGTCGTAGAACTCACCGTGGAACTCGACCGGCTGCTCGCGGGCGACGATCGATCGCACGATCTCGACGTACTCACGAGTGCGGGCGAGGGGCTTCGGGTAGGGCTGGCCATACCAGCCCTCGACCACCTGGGGGCCCGACGCGCCGAGACCGAGGATGAACCTGCCGTTCGACAGATGGTCCATGGTGATCGCCGCCATCGCCGTGGCGGCGGGCGTGCGCGCCGACATCTGCATGATCGCCGTGCCGAGCTGCAAGGTCTCGGTGGCCGCTCCCCACCAGGCGAGCGGTGTGAGGGCATCGGAACCGTAGGCCTCGGCGGTCCACACCGAGTTGAACCCGAGCCGCTCGGCCTCCTTGACCCCGTCGAGCGCTCCGTTGGGCGGCCCTGCAGACCAGTAGCCGGTGTTGTAGCCGAGTTTGATGTCTCCCATGGCGTCACCGTACGCGACGCACCGTGTGCGACGGGGTGTCGGCGCGGCATGCTGGGGGAGTGGGAGCAGCCGATGACCGCCTCGTCGTGACCGACGCCGTGCGCATCCCGCGCCACGAACTCGTGGTGAGCTTCAGCGCCTCGGGCGGACCCGGCGGGCAGCATGCCAACAAGGCGGCGACGCGCACCGAGTTGACGTTCGACGTCGAGACCTCGTCCGCGTTCTCCGAGTCGCAGCGGGCTCGGGTGCTCGCCACGTTGGGTCCGGTCGTGCGTGTCGTCGCGGACGACGAGCGTTCTCAGCTCCGCAACCGTGCGCTCGCCGAGGAACGTCTCGCCGCGAAGCTGCGGACTGCGCTGCACGTGCCCCGTCGTCGTCGAGCGACGCAGCCGACCCGCGGTTCCCAGCGCCGCCGCGTCGAGGCAAAGAAGCAGCGCGGCGAAACCAAGCGCTACCGCCGCCCGCCGACCCTCGACGACTGAGCGGCCCTCCCTTCACGCCCGCGATGAGCGAACCGCCCGAATACCGTCACTTCGCTCATCGCAACCGGGTGACTGGGTCTGCGATGAGCGAACCGCCCGGATGGCGCCACTTGGCTCATCGCAACCGGGGGGTTGGGTCAGGTGGGAGTGAAGGTGACGGGGAGATGGACCGGGCCGAAGATGGCGGTGGTGGCGGGCTTCCACTCGATCGTGCCCTCGACGGCGAGGTCGGGCATGCGCGTCGCCAGGATCGGCAGCGCCTCCTGGAGTTCGGCACGCGCGAGCGCCGCACCAAGGCAGTAGTGGATGCCTGAGCCGAATGTCAGCTGCGGCTGACCCGATGGTTCGCGAGTGATGTCGAACGTGCCCGGGTCGTCGAACACCGTTGCATCGCGATTCGCCATCGCCAACGAGGTCATCACGATGGTGCCGGCCGGGAACGTCACGCCGCGATACTCGATGTCTTCGCTGGCGAAACGGGCGGTGCCGCGAACGGCGCCGAAGTAGCGCATGACCTCCTCGACCGCCAGCGGGGCGATCGACGGGTCGTCGGCGAGCATCTTCCACTGGTCCGGATGTTCCGACAGCAGGCCGACCGCGCAGCCCAACTGATTGCGGGTGGTGTCGGTGCCGCCCACGATGACGGCATCGACCATCATCACCAGCTCGTCGGTGCTGAGGCGGTCACCCTCCTCCTCGGCGGCGATCAGATCGGTGATGAGATCGTCTCGCGGGTCGTTGCGGCGATCGGCGATCAGGCCCCTCGAGTACTCGTCGAGTTCGGCCTGCGCGGCCTTGATCACGTCGAGTTCCTCGAGCACGTTGCCGTTGAAGATCCGCAAGACGTCCTCGGCCAACCGCGAGAAGAGCTGCCAGTCCTCGCGCGGAGCGCCGAGGAGTTCGCAGATGATCGGGATCGGGTACGGCTCGCAGATGTCGACGGCGATGTCTGCCCGTCCGGTCGTCGCCACCGGATCGACGAGGTCGTTGACGACCTCGCGCATGAACGGCCGCAGCCGGTCGGCTGAGCGCGGCGAGAAGGACTTGGCGACCAGGCGGCGCAACCGTGTGTGCACGTCGCCTTCCGCCGACAGGATCGACACTCGCCGGTTGGCGAGGAAGTCCTGATCGGTGATCCCCATCATCTCGGGGATCTTCGACGTGGCGCTGTGCCAGCGCTTGTCGCGCAGGACGGCGATGACGTCGGAGTACTGCAGGATCGAGTAGCCGATCGCGTTCTTGACGATCCAGTGCCCGCCGGCCAGTGATGCGATCAGCCGCTGGCGTTCCTGATCGCTCAGGGTCGGATCGTCGATCGACGGGAGGTCGAGTTCGGCCACATTGATCATCTGCCCACCGTAGGAGATCGGACCGGTGAGCGCCGATGCGGTCAGCCGGCCGCAAGCGCGTCGATCGCCGTCGCGTTCAGCGATTCGGCGACTGTGGCATTCGCGTACTCGCCGCCGACGGTGTTCAGGCCATGAGCGATCGACGGGTCGCGCCGCGCCGCTCCGATCGCGCCGTGCACCGCCACCTCGAGGAGGTAGGGAAGGGTCGCGTTGGTGAGCGCATACGTGCTGGTGTGCGGCACCGCGCCGGGCATGTTGCCGACGGCGTAGTGCACCACGTCGTGCTCGACGTAGGTGGGCTCGTCGTGGGTCGTCTCGCGGGTGGTCGCGATGCATCCGCCCTGGTCGACCGCAACGTCCACGATCACCGATCGAGGCTTCATCGAGCGCACCATCTCGTCGCTGACCACGACGGGTGCACGGCCACCGGCCACGAGCACCGCCCCGATCACCAGGTCGGCGTCGGAGAGTGCTCGCTCGATTGCTCCACGGTTGGACGCTGCCGTCATGATCCGGCCGCGGTGGATCTGGTCGACGAATCGCAGCCGATCGAGGTTCTTGTCGATCAGCACGACCTCGGCCTCCATGCCGGCGGCGATCCACGCAGCGTTCCACCCCACGTTGCCCGCTCCGAGCACGACGACCTTGGCGGGCCGAACGCCGGGGGCGCCGCCCATCAGCACGCCGCGTCCACCATTGTGGCGCTCCAGGAAGTGGGCGCCCATCTGCGGCGCGAGGCGTCCGGCGACTTCGCTCATCGGAGCCAGCAGCGGCAACGAACCGTCGGCGGCCTGCACTGTCTCGTAGGCGACCGAGGTGGTCCCGGCGGCGATCAGCGCCTCGGCGACGCCCGGGTAGGCGGCGAGGTGCAGGTAGGTGAACAAGGTGAGGTCGCGGCGAAGGAATCCGAACTCCTCCGGCTTGGGCTCCTTGACCTTGACCACCATGTCCTGTGCCCAGGCATCCGCAGCCGTCGGCACGATGTCGGCGCCGGCGGCGACGTAGTCGGCGTCCGTGATCGACGCGCCTTCGCCGGCACCGGTCTCGACGAGGACTTCGACGCCGAAACGTTCGAGCTCGCGCACGCCGTCGGGGGTCATCGCGACCCGATGCTCGGCGGTCTTGACCTCGCGAGGGACTCCGACGGTGCGGATGGCAGGAGCGGACTCAGTCATGGCGCTCATCATGCCCGATCGACCGGCGGCAGCGCCGCGACCACTACCGTCGGGGCGAGATGACGAACACCGACGCACCTCGAATCCACCTCGGCCCGAGCGGCGGACCGGACTGGCTCGCCGACGCGGTGATCGCCGGGGGCGGCGAGCTCGTCGGACCCGACGAGGCCGAAGGGGTGGTCTGGGCGGATGCCCGGGCGGTCGACGCGCTGCGCGAGACGCTCGACGACGCCGACCACATCCGCTGGGTGCAGCTGCCGTTCGCCGGCATCGAGAACTTCGTCGACCACCTCGACCACGACCGCATCTGGACGTGTGGCAAGGGCGTGTACGCCGAACCCGTCGCCGAGATGGCCCTGGCGCTCGGCATCGCCGGGCTCCGCAACGTCGGCGGGTACGCGAGGGCCACCGAATGGTCGGGCCCTCGCGGTCGCAACCTGCTCGACGGGCGCGTCACGATTCTCGGAGGCGGCGGCATCACCGAGTCGCTCGTCCGGCTCCTCCAGCCGTGGCACTGCGACATCACCGTGGTCCGGAATCACGCGGTGCCGATGGAGGGCGTCGACGACGTGCTCGAGGCCGACCGCTTCGCCGACGCGCTGCCGGGCGCCGATCTGGTGGTGCTCGCACTCGCCCTCACCCCCGACACCGAGGGCATGTTCAGCGCCGACGAGTTCGGCCTGATGGAGGACCACGCGTGGATCGTCAACGTGGCGCGGGGCCGCCACATCGTCACCGACGACCTCGTCGACGCACTCCGCAACGGGGTGATCGGCGGTGCTGCGCTCGACGTCACCGACCCCGAACCGTTGCCGCCCGATCACCCGCTGTGGACGCTGCCGAACTGCATCATCACCCCGCACGTCGGCAACACGCCGGAGATGGCCAAGCCGCTCCTCGCGCAACGTGTCACGGAGAACGTGCGGCGCTTCGCGAGGGGCGAGGAGCTGGTCGGGTTGGTCGACGTCGACGCCGGGTATTGATCCTCGAACGCCCGTAACGTGTTCGGACCGTGTTCGGCCCGACCCATTACGACGTCCTCGGCGTGGCGCCGAGCGCAACCGTGGACCAGATCCGCGAGGCGTACCGCCGGCTTGCTCGTGAGCACCATCCCGACCGCACCGCGAGCAGCGGCCGAACGGCTGGCGATGTCTCGATGCCGGCGATCAACGAGGCCTACCGGGTGCTCAACGATCCGGCCCGGCGCGCCGTCTACGACGCGTCGCTCCGAGGCGCCACCCAACGAGGCCCAGCCGCGCCACCCTCGGAGTCGACCTCCCAAGCCGGCGCGCCAACGCCGACGATGCCGACGTTCCCCAGCCACCTCGGGCCGGCGCGTTTCCCGTGGCGTTCGGTGTCGTTCTTTGCTGCTCTCGCGATCATCGGCGTCGTCGTGCTCGCCCAGTTCACCGAGCCCGGCGAACCACGTGGTCCCGACGGCATCATTCAGATCGGATCATGCGTCGCGATCGAACCGAACGGCGATGCACGAGAGGTGCTGTGCACCGACGATCCGACCGTCGATCTGAAGGTCGAGGCCTTCGTGCCGTTCAGCGACTCCTGCCCCGGCGGCACGGTTGCACACCGCGACCGCCAGGGCATGGGAATCGCCTGCGTGGCAGATGCACCCCTATCCTCTGACTGACAGCCGCAATGCGGCTGTCAGTCAGAGGGGTCGGGTAGAAGTGCTGCGACGGGTAGGCCCTGCCTGCTGAGCGGTGTTCAGGGTCCCGGTACCGTCACTCGTCGTCCCCGCATTGCGCGGCTTGCAGGTAATCCGGTCAGGGCGATGGCGCCATCGGTCGCGTCGAACGAGGCGGAGAGATTCGACGTGTCCCTCGTTCTCAGTCGAAGTCAACGTTGGTCGGGGCGACCGCTGGTGCGTCCGTCAGTGGGGCAGCTCCGTCAGTGGCATAGAACGTTGCGGCCATGTTCGAATCGAACATGGTTACGGGTCCCCCGGCGACTGCCTTGCAGAAGAGATTCACGGTCAACGGCACGCCCGCTGCCGCATCGTAGCCACGAATGCCTGACAAGGTGTAGAAGCCCGCACTGGTCGCACTGCCGCCGCCTTGATTGAAATCCCCATCAACCGTGGTGCCCGTTGTGATGGAACATTGCGTGGTGTCCCCGGCCTGGTTGTTGGTGACGACCATTGACGTGACTAGGACGGTCCCATCACTTGGAGGTGTCAAGGTGACGCTGCGCACGACCTGCCCAACCGAGTCGATGCTCAGGCTTTGATTGCCTCCGGCATAGGCAACGGTGGGAACGTCAGCAGCATTGGCCTTGGTGGCGACGTCGGCGACGAGTTCCTGAAGGCCGGCGCTGGTCATGTAGCCGACGACATCGATCAGGATGTCGGTCGTCGGACCCGCCTGGCCGTACGCGTCGTAGGTGATGTCGATCTGGCCGGCGTTCGCGCCGGCGGTCGGCATCGCGACCTGCACGGCGTTCGGCACGACACCTGCCACACCCGTCGTGAAGTTGAGCGACGACGTCGTCGCGGCGCCGGTGGCATCACCGGGCCGGATCGAGATGAACCCATTCGCGGTCATGTTGACCGGTGTGACGTTCAACAGGACGCCAGTCGCGCCCGTCGGCACGACGGTCTTGGTGCCGGTCGCCGTCGGGATCGAACCCGTCACCTTCAGCTTCTGCGAGACAGCTGACGTGAACGGGCCGTTGAGTCCGAGGTTGACCGGGTCGCGGGTGTCGAGGATGCGCTCGGGGGTCACCGTCACGATCGTCGACTCCGACGGTCCGGGTGCGGCCTGCGCCACGAAGAGCCCGCCGGCTCCGAGACTCACGGCGACGGCAGCGCCGATCGCGGCCCACCGCGATCTCCACATCCCTCGTCGCACCACGTGGTTGGCTGCTTCTCTGGTCTCGGACATCTCTGACCCTCCGCTTCGGTGTAGTTGTGTCGGCCCCCACCTTTCTCCTCTGTCGTGGACACGTCAAGGGGTGATCGGCCGGTGAAGGCCGGTCGATCGGTCGGCCGTCGGTGTGGCAACGACCTCGTCGCTGCTAGCTTGTGGCTTCCCTCAGGGGCGATTAGCTCAGCTGGAAGAGCGCCACGTTCACACCGTGGAGGTCGGGAGATCGAGACTCCCATCGCCCACTCTGTTCGGCCTGGTCAGCAGCTAGATCGCTCGACTGGCCGACGACGCGCAGTGCGGGCGCGACAGCCGGAGTCTGGACAACGCTGTCGCCCACTGGGCGCACCGATGAGTCTGCGCGCGGACAGGTCGCGTCGAAACTCATCGCACCAGCGTGCAGTCCAGCACCGATGAGTTTGCGCGCGGACAGGTCGCGTCGAAACTCATCGCTACGGTGATATGTGACGGCGCACCGTGCCCGGGAACTCTGGACGTTCGGCTCTGGCGTCGCGGAGGTCGAGGCGCGCCGATGGTCGTAGGAGAGAGCCCTCGACCGCGGGAGGAGGAGATGCAGACCGAAGTGAGTGGACCTTCGTTCGATGGGGTCGCTGCGGATGCGAACCTGCTGCAACCGCTGCGACGCTTGGTCGAACGCGACGGCGATCGGGTGATCGCGCTCACCCGCCAAGGCGAGCGATTCGTCGACTGGACCGCAGAGCAGATCGCCGACCGGGTCCGTGCCGTCGCAAAGGGGCTGGTGGCGTGTGGCGTCGAGCCGGGTGACCGTGTCGCGCTGATGTCGCACACGCGCCTCGAGTGGATGATCACCGACCTGGCGATCATGTCTGCTGGCGCCGTGACCGTCCCGGTGTACGAGACGTCATCGGCGGAGCAGCTCGCGTGGATCCTCGAGGACAGCGGCGCCGTGGTGGCAGTGGTCGAGACTGCGGAGATACTCGGCCTCTACCACGACGTACGCGAACAGGATTCGGCATGTCGGGACGTCTTCACGATCGAGACGGTCGACGGCGCGCCGGACCTCGACAGTCTCGAAGGGCTCGGAAGCAACGTGGACGACGGCGACATCGACCGCCGATCCGCCGCGCTCGTTCGCCACGACACCGCAACCGTGATCTACACGTCCGGAACGACCGGCCGGCCGAAGGGGTGTGTGCTGACCCACGGCAACCTCTGCGCGAACGTGGCCCAGACGGTCGACGCGATCGGCTCGGAGGTCCGTCCCGACGACGTCGGGCTGCTGTTCCTGCCGTTGGCGCACTCGCTGACCAAGGGCAACCTGTTGTTCAGCCTCGAGATGGGTGTGCGAACCGGCTTCGCCACCGACATCGCCCACCTGCCCGAGGAACTCGGCATGGTGCACGCCACCGTGATTGCGGCGGTGCCGCGGATCTTCGAGAAGGTCTACAACTCGGCGCACCACACCGCTCACACCTCACGCAAGGGGCCGATCTTCGACCGCGCAGCCTCGGTGGCCGTGCGGTGGTCGAAGGAACAGCACCGAGGAAACGTCAAGCCGTGGACCGCACTCGAGCACGCCGTGTTCGAACGGCTGGTCTACGGCAAGCTGCGCCACGCGCTCGGCGGTGGCATGCGGCTCGCGTTCAGCGGCGGCGGCCCGCTCGGCGAGCGGCTCACCCACTTCTTCGACGGGATCGGGGTCCGCATCTTCGAGGGGTACGGGCTCACTGAGACGAGCCCCACCCTCACCATCAACCGTCCGGGTGCCTGGCGGCCCGGCACGGTGGGCCGACCGCTTGCCGGCACCACCATCCGCATCGCCGGCGACGGTGAGGTGCTGGCGAAGGGCCCGCAGGTGTTCGCCGGGTACTGGCACAATCCTGGGGCCACCTCGGAGGCGATCGACGCCGACGGCTGGTTCCACACCGGCGACATCGGCGAGCTCGACGACGACGGCTACCTCCGGATCACCGGTCGGAAGAAGGAACTGATCGTCACCGCAGCCGGCAAGAACGTCGCTCCAGCGCCGCTCGAGGATCGGTTGCGTGCCCACCCGCTCGTGAGCCAGGCCGTCGTGGTCGGCGACGAGCGCCCGTTCGTCGCCGCCCTGGTGACGGTCGACGAGGAGGCCTTCGTCGAGTGGGCAGCGGAAGCTGGACTCGAGACACCAACGGTCGCGGAGGCGGCCGAGACCGCCGAACTCCGCGCGGCGGTCCGCGCGGCGGTCGACGATGCCAACCGCTCGGTCTCCCGGGCCGAGTCGATTCGTGAGTTCGCGATCCTTCCCCACGACTTCACGATCGACGCCGGCGAGCTGACGCCCACGTTGAAGGTGCGCCGATCGGTCGTGCACGGCCGCTACCAGGCGGTCATCGACTCGATCTACACAGCCTGAGTAGGCTCGCGGCGGACATGGCCGAGACGACGGAACTGCGCACTCGGATCGATGACCCGGACGGGGAAACACTGACGCTTCGCGACGGTGGGCGGGTGTTCGTCCGGGCCCTGCGGCCGTCGGATCGCGACGAGCTCGCCGAGCGCTATCTCGAGTTGTCGCCGCAGGCGCGGCGTTTGCGGTTCTTCAACGCACCCGACCATCTCTCGACGCGTCTGCTCGACTATCTCGTCGACGTCGACGGAGTGGATCGCTGCGCGCTCGTGGCGTTCGCGATCGATGACGAAGGCGCACCAGGTGTCGGAATCGCCCGGTACGCACGCAGCCGTGAGGATCCGAGCTGCGCAGAGGCAGCGGTGACCGTCCTCGACGGGTACCACAGCCGGGGGATCGCGACAGCGTTGCTCCTCCGGCTCGCCGACCAGGCTCGCCGCCATGGAATCTCGACGTTCACCGCCAGTGTGATGTGGGAGAACCGGGCGCTACTCGACGGGTTGCGGGCGTTCGGCGCCGAGGTGATGCCCAGCGAGCCGGGTGTCGCGTCGGTGCGGGTCGCACTCCCGCCGTCCGAGGCGGAGCTGCCCGAGACCGAACTCCACCGCATCCTCCGCGTGTTCGCCGAACGGGTCGGCGATGCGATCGGCCTGCGATTCGAGGGTTGACCGAATCCTCGACGAAGGGCCCTGTCCGCCAGCGCCGCGTTCATGCAGCGTGAAGTCATGGATGAGGTGCCCCGCGCTCGTCTGGCGGTTGCCCTGGCCGCATCGGCGGTTGTGCTCGCCGCGGTTGCGGTGAATGTCGTCGCCGCCCAGGTGGAGGTCACGAACACCACCGTCGACGCGACGCGGACGTGCGGCTCGGTGTTCGACGCGGTCGCGGACCGCTCGGGCTGGGAGCTCTGGTGGGCACAGGACCTCGACGAGCCAGACCCCGAGGTCCGCGCGGCGCTCGTGCGGACCTCGGGGTGTCCCGATGCGATCAATGGTCGTCTCGCTCTGGCTGCGGTGCTCGGTGGTGTCGCGGCGCTGGCGGTGCTCGGGGCGGTGGCGCTGCGCGGTGACCGGAGGCGGTCGCGCTCTCCCGACGACGTCGCCGACCGCCTCGTACGCCTCGGACGGATCACCTCGTTCGTCGGGGTGGTCCTGACCCTCGCGGGACTCGTCGCGGTCGTGCTGCTCGTCGCCGACGCCGACTCGACGCTGTTCCTCTACACCGACCGCCTCGTGGTGGCTGTCGTCGGCCTGATCGTGCTCGTGCCGACGGCGTCGCTCATCGTGATCGGCCGCGCACTGGTGATCCTCGGCGGGACCGACGGCCGACGCGATGGCGTCGATCCGGTGGCGCAGGATGCCGTCACGGGGGCCACCGATGCCTGATCGAGTCGTCGCCGCATTCACGTGGGCCCTTCTCGCCGGCGCTGCAGCGTTCGGTTGCGTCGCCGAGGCTCCCGACTCGATCACCGCCGAGACGCAGCGCTTCGACGAGATCACCGACCTCCCCGCACCTGACACAGCGGGCGAGATCAGTCTCGAACAGACCCTCGTCGAGCGGCGCTCGGGCCGAGAGTTCGCTCCCACCGAGCCGACGCTGCACGTCATCGGCCAACTGTTCTGGGCCGGACAGGGGATCACCGACGAACGGGGGCACCGGACGGCGCCGTCGGCGGGCGCGCTCTACCCGTTGGAGCTGTACGCGGTCACGGCAACCGCCGTGTTGCACTACGTGCCCGATGGCCACCGTATGGAGTCGCGATCCGACACCGCCACGCTGGCCCGTCTGGGCGACCTCGCGTTCGGCCAGGACTTCCTGAACTCGGCGCCCGCGGTGTTCGTCGTCGTCGGCGTCGACGCGCGGACCGTGGCGCAGTACGGCGCGTTGGCGCCAGATTTCGTCGAGCGTGAGGCGGGTCATGTCACGCAGAACATCCTGCTGCAGGCAACGGCGCTCGACCTCGCGGCCGTTCCGATCGGCGGTTTCGACCCCGCCGGTGCAGCCAGGCTCCTCGCGCTCCCGCCCGGCCACGAGGTGATATACCTCGTCCCGGTGGGTGAACCGGTCGGCGCGGGCGGTTCGTAGGCGGTGATCAGCGGTTCTCGCGGACGTTCTTGATGAACATCCGCAGGAGAATCCACGTGGCGAGCGCGGTGCTGGCCCACACGATCAATGTCGCGAGCACCCAGGTGCCCACGCCGGAGATGCTCAGCCCGTCCGAGACCAGTTCGGTGATCAACAGAGCGAGGAAGGTCGTGATCAGCGAACTGAACATGGCGATGATCGAGAGATTCTCGTCACCGATCTTCTCGATCAGGGGCTCGAGCACCGCGGTCAGTAGCACGAAGATCCCGATCGCGATCACGAACGCGGCGCCGTCGAGGGTCATGTCGTCGAGCACAGTGGCGGCGATGATGAAGCCGATCGCGGCCCCGAGCAACGCGATCCCGACGCGGATGAGAAAACGGATCATGAGCCCTCCCTGGAAGACAGTGGTGAATTCGCCAATGATGGCGCACCCGTCACGCTCGAGCGTGCATGGTCGTCCTTGTCCGAGACTCCTGCGGATCGGCGCCGCCGAACACTAAGGTCCATCAGGATGCAGCGGCTGTGCGGACGTCCCGGGTGTTCCGACGTCGCGTCGGTCGTCTACGGCATGCGCGCCGAGGACCTCGTGTTCTGGATCGACCGCCTGCCGGATCCGCTCGACGAGGACGCGGCGGTGCTGTGTCGTCGTCACGCGGATTCGATGGTGTTGCCACGGGGTTGGACGCTCGACGACTTGCGTGATCCCGACCTCCATCTGTTCCGACCGCCTCTGCCCGCGCCCACGGCGCGAACCCGGGCAATGCGGGCGCCGCGAGAACGAGCCGTCGGCGAGCAACTCCGCCTGGACGCCGAGCCTGCGGCCGACGACGCTGCGAGCGAGATCCGAACCGAGATCGAGATCGAGGCCGAGGTCGACACGCCGGTGGGTTCGCAGACCGAGCCCGATCGTGACGTCGGCCCGTGGACACCGTCGTTCGACGAAGCCGACGACCTCGACGGCCTGCTCTCCGCTCGCAGTCCGCTGCTTTCGCGAGCATTTCGCACTGCCGACCGTCCGGCGGAGTGACGGCCGCGACCACGACACCGATGCAGATTGAACGCCAGACGTCGGTGCCCGGTCCGCCCGAGCGGGCGTTCGCGCTCGTCGACGACCTGAGCGCGTATCCGAGGTGGATGGACCTCGTGCATGACGTCGGAGAAGTCGAGCCGATCGGCGGGCTTCGCACCTGGAACGTCGAACTCCAGGCGCAGGTGGGGCCGTTCGCCCGTTCGAAGCGGCTGCGCATGGTTCGGGTCGTCCATGACCCGGGGCGTCGAGTCGTCTTCGAGCGCGCCGAAATCGACGGCAAGCGGCACTCGCCGTGGATCCTCAGCGCGGCCCTCGATCCCGAGGTATCCGACCGTCCCGGCGACGGAGGAATGATGACCAGACTGACCATGACGCTGACCTACGGCGGGAACCTGTGGACCGGAGCCGTGCTCCAGCGGGTGCTCGACGACCACGTCGAACGCGGGGCAGCGGCGCTGAGCGCCTTGCTGAGCGAACCCGGCACCGCCGGCGCCGGTCGTTGACCAGCCCACGCTCCCATCGGACGCTGCGTCGGCCGACAGTCAAGTTGTGGGCGCGCGATGACGAAGAACCAGGTGCCCGGCGTCACGCTGCCGGTCGCACCACGGCAATGCCAACTACCATCTCGTCCATCACGACCTCCCACGACGTCTCCTCGCTCAGCCGCGTTCGCACCCGGGTCGGCCGTGGCCGACTCGGTCGAACGATCCTGGTGCTGCTCGCCGCCGCGGCGGTCGCCGTTCCGGTCGCTGGAGCACTGCCTGGGGATGCCACGGCGCAGACCAGCGACGACGCAGCACGCGAGGCAGCACGCGAGATCCAGGCCGCGCGTGACCGCGCCAATGCCGCCGCGGAGGCCTACTTCCAGGCCCAATCCGACCTCGAGGTGCTCGAGGACGACGCAGTCGGAATGGAACGTCGCGCCGAGGCGCTGGAAGCACGCGTCGAGAAGCTCCGCCGCGACGTCCAGGCGGTCGCGGTCGCCAGGTTCGCGACGAGTGGGGCCGAAGGCATCCCGCTTCTGACCGGTCTGCAGGCGCCGAAGGATCAGGTCCAGGCCGATGTGCTGGTCGACGTGGTCACGAACGCCGGCACCAGCTCGATCGACGAGTTCCAAGCTGCCCAGAAGGAACTCACGCAGCAGCAGGAGGAACTCGCCCGGCAACGCCAGGCGATCGAGGATCAGCAGGCGGTGTTCAGCCAGCTGCAGGACGACGCCGAGGCCGAGGTGCAACGCCTGCGCGAGATCGAAGAGCAGCGACTCACCGACGAGGCGGTGCGTCAGGCACTTGCGGAGCAACAGGCAGCGAACCTCGCGTTCTTCGAGGAGGTCGAGTTGCGCAACGCCGAGGCAGCCGCCCGGGCCCAACCGAATCCTGGCATTGCTGCTGCGCAGGCTGCCGCCGAAGCGGCGGCTGCGGCCGCAGCCGACCCGAATGTCGATCCGACTGCTGACCCGGCGATCGCCGCCGACGCCGGGGCGGGGACCGCGCCACGGTCGACCGGCGCGTCGGGAGGCATGAGCGGTGGGCGGACCGGCACCGGAGGCGCCGGCAGTGTTCCGATCGGTGTCGTCAACGGCGAGGTGTACATCGATGCCATCTTGTGCCCGATGAACGGCTCGGCATACGGCGACAGCTGGGGGGCGCCGAGGTCGGGTGGGCGCAGCCACGAGGGGGTCGACATGCTCGCACCGATGGGTACCCCGATCTACGCCGTCGTCAGCGGTTCGGTGAACTTCCGTCAGAACCGGCTCGGCGGCAATGCCGTCTCGCTCGTCGGCGACAACGGCAACCGCTACTACTACGCCCATCTCGCCTCGTACGAGGGTGCGAGTCGTCGCGTCAACCAGGGCGACGTGATCGGCTACAACGGCGACACGGGCAACGCCACGGGGACGCCGCACCTGCACTTCGAGGTCCACCCGGGCGGCGGGCTCGCGGTGAACCCGACACCGTCGGTGCGCGCCGCCGGCTGCTGACGCGTTCGGCCGAGACCCTAACCTGACCGCGATGGCGACCTCCGCGGTGGGTACCGAGCTGTCGATGATGTTGTCGCAGCTGCTCGACGGCGCCGAGATCCACGACCTGCACCGGCTGTCCGGAGGTGCATCTCGCGAGACGTGGCGATTCACCGCCGACGGACGCAGCCTGATCCTCCAGCGCCAGCGCGCCGGCGACCAGCGCAACATGCTGGTCGAGGCCGGCGTGGTCGCTGCCGCTCGGCGGGGCGGCGTCCCCGTGCCCGAGCTGATCGACGCCCGTCGACGCGACGACGGGATGGCGTTCATGGTGCTGGAGGCGATCGACGGCGAGACGATTGCCCGCAAGATCCAACGCGACGACGACTTCGCCGCGGCACGGCCGCGGCTGGTGGCGGACTTCGGGCATGCCCTCGCCAAGATCCACGCGCTGGACCCGACGAACATCGACGGCCTGGAGGCCACGGACCAGCTCGGGTACTACACCGACGTGCTCGACTCGCTCGGGCAGCCCCATCCGGTGCTCGAGCTCGTCCGCAACTGGTTGGTCGACACCCGGCCGACCTCCGAGCGGACATGCGTCGTGCATGGCGACTTCCGCCTCGGCAACGTCATCGTCGGGAACGACGGCCTCCGAGCGGTGATCGACTGGGAGCTGGCGCACCTGGGCGATCCGATGGAGGACCTCGGCTGGTTGTGCGTGAAGGCATGGCGGTTCGGAGGCGGTCCGCCGGTCGCCGGCCTCGGTGGCTACGAGGAGTTGTTCCATGCGTACGAGGAGGCAGGCGGCATCCGTCCCGATCCCGTGGTGGTGCACTGGTGGGAGGTGCTCGGCACCTGGAAGTGGGCCATCATGTGTGTCCTCCAGGCGAGCGTGCACCTCAACGGGATGACGCGGAGCCATGAGCTCGCGGCGATCGGTCGTCGGGTGTGCGAGAACGAGCACGACCTGTTGGTGTCGCTGGAAGGACGGTGGTGACGATGGGTGCTCCGCATGACGCGCCGACCGCGATCGAGCTGCTGGAAGCCGTGCGCGAATGGATCGACCGTGAGGTGATCGCGTCCACCGACGGACGGCTGCGGTTCCACGCCCGTGTGGCCTCGAACGTCCTGGCGATGGTCGAACGGGAGATCGAGCTCGGACCTGCCCAGGCAGCGGCGCACGATGCGCGGCTGGCGCAGCTCGGGGTGGCCGACGACGCCGAACTCGCCGTGGCGATTCGCGAGCGCCGATTCGACGACCGTGCCGACGAACTCCGCTCGCTGCTCGCCGAAGCCGTCGCCGACAAGCTTGCGGTCGCGAACCCGACCTACCGCTGACGACGGGTGCCGAGGGTAACGGGCTGCCCGGCGGCGAGCTGGCCGCACGCAGCGTCGATGTCCGTGCCACGGTTGCGGCGCACGGTGGCATTCGCGCCGTGCGACTCGAGAAGGTCGCGGAACGCCTCGACGCGGCGCAGCGGCGTGCCCGTGGTCGGATAGCCCGGCGTCGGATTCAGCGGGATCAGGTTGACGTGGGCATGCGGCGAGAGCCGCCGGCACAACGTCGCCAACTCGCGGGCGTCGCTGTCGCGATCGTTGACCCCGTCGATCATCGCCCACTCGAAACTGACCCGACGGTGCTTCGCGTCGAGGTAGTCCTCGCACGCGTCCATCAGGTCGGCGATCGGATACCGCTTGTTGATCGGGACCAACTCGTCGCGCAGCGTGTCGTTGGCGGCGTGGAGCGACACCGCGAGGTTGACCGGCAGCGGGCGATCGGCGAGCGAACGGATCCCGGGGATGATCCCGACCGTCGAGATCGTGATGTGTCGCGCCGACAACCCGAGGTCGCCGTGGAACCGCTCGGTCGCCGTCCACACCGCGTCGAGGTTCGCCATCGGTTCGCCCATTCCCATGAACACGATGTTGCTGACGCGACGTTCGAGCTGGCGGGCGCGCTGCGAGGCCCGCACGACCTGTTCGACGATCTCCCCGACGGTGAGGTGTCGCGTGAAGCCGGCTTGGCCGGTGGCGCAGAATCCGCACGCCATCGCGCACCCCGCCTGGCTGCTCACGCACACCGTCGCCCGATCGGCGTAGAGCATCAGCACCGTCTCGACCCGGCTCCCGCCCTCGAGCTCCCACAGGAACTTGACCGTGTCGCCGCGGTCGCTGACCGACTCGGTGACGGCGGTGAGCGCGGTGGGCAGTTCGGCGTCGAGGCGTGTCCGCAACGCCTTGGGCAGGTTCGTGATGTCGGCCGGCTCGGCGAGTTGCGTGTAGAGCCCGTCCCACACCTGATCGAGGCGATAGCGGGGCTCGCCGTCGAGGACGCCCGCCAACTCGTCGCGGGTGAGGTCGTAGCGAGTGGTCATGTCGGCTGCACTGCTGCCGCGAGTGCTTCGTAGTCGTCGATCCGGTTGCGCACCACGTCGAGGCTTGCCGTCCAGAACGACTCGTCGGTGACGTCGAGGCCGAACGCCGCGCTCAACTCCTCGGCCGTGTCCATCCCGGCACGCGACAGCAGGTCGTCGTAGCCGGCCCGGAACCGCTCAGGGTCCTGCCGGTACTCGGCGAACAGCCCGAGTCCGAACAGCAGGCCGTACGTGTAGGGCCAGTTGTAGAAGTGTGAGCCGTAGTAGTGGGGTTTGAGCAGCCACATGTACGGATGCGCCGTCGACTGGTCGAGGCCGTCGCCGTAGGCCTCGGCCTGGGCGGCGGTCATCATCTCGCACAGCTCCGACGCGCTGAGCGTGCCCCGCGAGCGCCGTCGGAACAGCTCGCTCTCGAACAGCACGCGCGAGCGGATGTCGACGATCAACTGGTTCGTCCCCACCAGGTCGACGTCGAGCTGGGCGAGGCGTTCGGTGCCCTCGAGTCGCGCGAGGCCGGCCTCGACGACGAGCGTTTCGCAGAAGATGCTGGCCGTCTCGGCCAGCGCCATCGGCAGCTGACGCTGCAGGGCCGTGCGGCCGGCCAGCGTCGTGTTGTGGTAGGCGTGGCCGAGTTCGTGGGCGGTGGTCTGGGTCGAGTCGGCCGAGCCCGACCAGTTGAGCAGCACCAGCGACCGATCGTCGACGAACCGTGCGCAGAACGCGCCACCGGACTTGCCGTCGCGCGGTTCGGCATCGATCCAGGCCTCGTCGAGTGCCCGGTCGACCAGACCGCCGAGGGTGGGGCCGTAGCCGCGGAACGCCTGCCGGACGACGTCGAGGCCCTCGTCCCACGACACGGACGCCGCCGCCGACGGGAGCGGAGCGACGAGATCCCACCAGGGTAGTCCGCGCTCGTGCGGGTGGCCGTGGAGCCGTGCCTTGGTGCGCATCCAGCGACGCAGGTCGGGCAACGACGACGTGACCGCCGACTGCATCGCCTCGAACGTCGGGCGGCTCACGCTGTTGGCGAAGAGTGACGCATCGACCGGGGAACCCCAGCCGCGACGACGATTGAGGGCGATCGCCTCGCCCTTGATGGCATTCATCGCAGCAGCAACCGGCACCTCGACCGTCGGCCAGGCTCGGAGCTCGGCGTCATACGCAGCCTGACGGACCAGGGGATCCGGATCGGTCGCCAGCCCTCGCACCGCGGGCATCGGCAGGATGTGGACGCCGTCGGGCAAGTCGACCTCGGTGGAGAGCTGCGAGGTGACGTCGGCGTGGAGTCGGCCCCACGCCGAGGAACCGGTGAGCGAGAGTTCGGCGGCCAGATGTTCCTCGGCCTCGGTCATCTGATGGTCGGCGCGGGCGGCCAGGCGACGAAGCGGGCCGCAGTGGTCGTGGACCTCGCCGCTCACGTCGGCCAGGTCGTCGACGCCGAGCGCTGCCACCCACTCGGCGAGCCGGGACGACAGCGGGCGCAACGTCGCGTCGAGCTGGCGGGTCTCGCTGAACACGGCTTGGGCCCGTTCGTGGCGGGAGTCGGTGGAGACGGTGGCATACACGTACACGCGCAGCAGGTTGACGGCGTCGGTCACCCGGTTCAGCTCGCGCAGTGCCCGATCCGCCGCCGCCCCGTCGTCGGCGGTGACGGGACGCGTGTCGGTGGCGCGGATGTCGAGCTCGTCGAACAACGCCACGAGCCGGTCCGCGTCGGCGCGGGCCTGCTCGAGCGCACCGGTGAACGATCGCGCATCGAGCGACTCGTGCACGTCGGCGACGCTCCATCGCGGCAGGTCGGTGGCGGTCACGTCGGAGCGACTCCTGACGGGGCGATGTCCGCGACGAACGCCGCGTTGGTCGAGTGGACGGAGAAGCCGAGTCGCCGGTACAGGTTGACGGCGGGCGTGTTGTCCGCATCGACGTACAGCATGCCCACGCCGATTCCCCGGCTGGCCAGGTGCTCGAGACCCGCCAACGTCAGCTGGGCTCCGAGCCCGCGACCGTGGAAATCGGGGTCGACGGCGATCACGTAGATCTCGCCGATGTCCTCGCCGCCGTTGCGGTCATCGCCGGCGTCGGCTGCCGAGTGGACCTTCGTCCAGCAGAAGCCGGCCATCCGAACGTTGCCGTCGTCGTCGACCGCATCGAGCACCCGGAAGCCGTCCGGATCGAACCATGGCTCCTGCTGTCGCTGGCAGAACGTGTCGAGTGTCCATCCACCCTGCTCGCCGTGGTCGGCGAACGCTCGGTTGTTGACACCGAGCCATGCGGCATCGTCGGCGCCGGGGACGAACGAGCGGGTGTCGATCGTGACGTCCATGCCGGTGGGCAGGCTGCGCCGCATCTGGTGCAGCGTCCGGCCGTGGGTCATGTGCGCGGCGTCGGCCAGGGCGCTGTGTGCGCTGGTGGGTTCGAACACCCACCAGTTGACCCGTCCACCGCCGTCGGCAGCGACCACGTCGATGGCGGCGTCGATCAGTTCCGGGCCGATCGTGGCCATCTCGTAGCGGTGGTGGGGGTGGATCACGAGTTCGAAGGCATGCGCGTCGTTGCCGCGGGAGATCTGCGCGTAGGCGACGGGATGGTCGTGGCCCGGCTCGGATGCCAGGAATCCGGCGAATCCGTCGAGACCGCCGTTGACCAGGTCGAGATACAGGTGATCCGACAGCGGTCGGCGGCCGTCGGCGCGGGCGGCGGCATCGAGCAACTCGGTGACGCTCGCGATGTCGTCGCTCGCCATCTGGCGTTTGATCTCGAGGCATCGCATGGCTGGCAGGGTACTGGTGGCATGTCAGTCGGGTTGGGAGTTCGGCCGGGTGTATAGTTCCCGTCAACCAGGTTCCCGCCACCTGGTTGCTGCGACGGTTGGGATCCGCCTCCCGACCTCGCACCGAGCGACGGCCCCTCTCACGAGGGGCCGTCGCCACTTTTCGGGCCCTCACCAGGGGCGACCGTCGCTCAGTCGCACGCCTTGATCGCTCGGATCAGCGTGCGCTCGGCGTTGCGGAGCTGGCGCTCGGCTTCGTGGATCGCAGTGACGACGTCGTCACGCTCCGTGCCGATCCACGGTTCGGCCAGGCCGGCGACGCGGTGGCGGTACTGGGCCACGTTGTCGGCGATGGCGCCGAGTTCGGCGGCGGTCGACTCGGTGGATCCGGCCATGTCGCCAAACCCTACCGGGAGGCCGGCGACGCCTCCCTCTACACTTCGCCCGGTGATTCCCGTCCGTGACGACCTGCGTGCCCTGGAGGGCTACCACTCCGCCCAGGTCGACGTGCGCGTGCGCCTGAACACCAACGAATCGCCCGAGCCGCCGCCCGCCGCCTTCCGCGACGCGGTGGCCGCCGAGGTGTCGCGGGTCGACTGGCACCGGTACCCGGACCGCGCCGCCACCGAGCTGCGCGAGGCGATCGCTGCGACGCACGGTGTCGATGCGTCGCAGGTGTTCGCTGCGAACGGCTCCAACGAGGTGCTCCAGACGGTGCTGCTGGCCTACGCCGGGCCTGGCCGGACGGTGGCGACCTTCGAGCCGACCTATCAGATGCACGCTCAGATCGCCCGGGTGACAGGAGCAACGGTCGTCGAGGGGGAGCGGGCCGACGATTTCACCCTCGACCCCGCCGAAGTCGAGCGCGTCCTCACCGAGTACCGCCCGCACGTGGTGTTCCTCACCTCGCCGAACAACCCGACGGGCCTCGTCGAACCCGTCGAACGGGTGCGACAGTTGCTCGAGCTCGCTCCCGGGCTGGTGGTCGTCGACGAGGCCTACGCCCAGTTCGCCGACTGGTCGGCACTCGAACTCGTCGGCGAGGACGTACCGCTCGTTGTCACCCGCACCTTCTCGAAGACCTGGTCGATGGCAGGTGCCCGCCTCGGGTACCTGATCGGGCCGTCGTGGCTCGTCGCCGAACTCGACAAGGTCGTGCTGCCCTACCACCTCGACGCGGTCAAGCAGATTGCCGGTCGCCTCGCACTGCGGTTCTCCGACGACATGAACGACCGCGTCGAGCACATCGTCGCCGAACGCTCCCGCATCGTCGCCGCGATGTCCGAGCTGCCGCTCGACGTGTTCCCGAGCGGCGCGAACTTCGTGCTGTTCCGGGTGCGTCCCGGCGGACCCAGTGGCCGTGACGTGTGGCAGGGCCTCGTCGACCGCAGCGTGCTGATCCGCGACTGTTCGAGCTGGCCGCGACTCGACGACTGCCTGCGCGTCACGATCGGGACCCCCGACGAGAACACCGAGTTCCTCACCGCGCTGGCCGACGTGCTGGCACCTGCATCGACCGGAGTGATGTCATGACACGCACAGCCCAACGGCGACGCGCGACCAAGGAGACCTCGATCGAGATCGACCTCGACCTCGACGGCAGCGGCACCACCGACATCTCGACGGGCATCCCCTTCTACGACCACATGCTCGACCAGATCGGCCGCCACGGCGGCTTCGACCTCCGCGTGCAGGCAGTCGGTGACCTCCACATCGACACCCATCACACCGTCGAGGACGTTGCGATCGCGCTCGGCGAGGCGTTCGCTGAAGCGCTCGGCGACAAGGCCGGTGTCCGGCGCTTCGCGAGCGGTCGCTATCCGCTCGACGAGGCGCTGATCGACGTCGCGCTCGACCTGTCCGGGCGACCGTGGGTCGAATGGCACGTCCCCATGCCCGAGTCGCTCCCGCTCGGCGACCCGGCGTTCGACCCACAGCTCGCCGAGCATGCGATCGCGTCGTTCGCAACGGCAGCGAACATCACACTGCACGTCGAACTCGTCCGCGGCCGCAACGTCCACCACATCATCGAAGCGACGTTCAAGGGGCTCGCGCGCACGCTGCGAGACGCCGTTCGCATCGACGACGCCGGTGGGGTCCCGTCGACGAAGGGCGTCCTGTGAGGACCGTGTCGTGACACGACCCCTGCTCGCCGTGCTCGACTACGGCATCGGCAACCTGCACTCGGCGCAGAAGTCGCTCGAACACGAGGGTGCCGACGCTCGGCTCACGGCGGACCCGGCGCTGATCGCCGACGCCGACGGCGTCGTGCTGCCGGGCGTGGGTGCGTTCGGCGCGTGCATGAACGCACTGCGATCGGCCGGGCTCGAAGGTCCGACCCACGACGCCGTGGCCTCCGGCCGCCCGTTCCTCGGGATCTGCGTCGGCATGCAGATGTTGTTCACGAAGTCCCAGGAGAACGAGGAGGCGGCCGGCCTCGACGTGATCCCGGGGACGGTCACGTGGATTCCGGCCGGCCCGAAGATCCCCCAGATGCAGTGGAACCGTCTCGACATCGTCGACCCGGCGGAGCCGATGTTGCACGACCTCGGCGACGAACCCTACGTGTACTTCGTGCATTCGTTGCACGGCGTTCCCGACGATCCCGGTGTGATCGCTGCGACGGTCGAGTACGGCACGACGTTGAACGCCGCGTTCCGGCGCGACAACGTGTTCGCCGTGCAGTTCCACCCGGAGAAGTCGAGCCGTCCGGGGCTGCGTCTGCTGCGGAATTTCGTCTCGGAGTGTTCGGCATGATCGACCTGTATCCAGCGATCGACCTGCTCGGCGGACGCGTCGTCCGGCTCCGTCAGGGCGACTACGCTGACGAGACGGTGTACGGCGACGACCCGGTGGCGGTCGCCAGAGAGTTCGCGGTCGCCGGTGCTCGCTGGATCCACGTGGTCGACCTCGACGCCGCGCGCTCCGGTGACCCCGTCAACCGACCGGTCGTCGCCGCGATCGTGTCGGCCGTCGACGGTGCCGCACGCGTGCAGACCGGCGGTGGCGTCCGGTCGCTCGGCGACGCCCGCCAACTCGCCGACGCCGGCGTCGCACGAGTCGTCATGGGATCCGCAGCGGTCAGCGATCCGTCGTTGGTCGAGGCGGCCTCCGACATCGTGGCGGTGGCGGTCGGGCTCGACCATCGCGACGGTGACGTCGCCGTACACGGCTGGACCGAGGGCAGCGGGCTCGTCCTCGATGACGCCTACGCGCTGTTTCCGACCGCGGAGGTGTTCGTGATCACCGACATCGGACGCGACGGCATGCTCGTCGGCCCCGACTTCGACGGTCTCGCCCGTTCGGCCGAGCTCGCCGGGGCGCCGGTGATCGCCAGCGGAGGCGTGTCGAGCCTCGACGACGTGATCGCACTGACGCAGATCGAGAACCTCGGCGGCGTCATCACGGGCAAGGCTCTCTACGAGGGACGGTTCACCATCAGCGAAGCGCTCGCCGCGGTCGGGTCGGAGCCCTCGTGAAGGTTGCATCGTGAAGGTCGCACGAGTGATCCCGTGTCTCGACGTCACCGACGGTCGCGTCGTCAAGGGCACCAACTTCGTCGAACTCCGCGATGCCGGCGACCCGGTGGAGCTGGCCGCACGCTACGACCTCGAAGGTGCCGACGAGCTCGTGTTCCTCGACATCACCGCGTCGAGCGACAACCGTGACACCACGATCGAGATGGTGCGGCGGGTCGCCGACGAGGTGTACATCCCGTTCACGGTCGGTGGTGGCATCCGCACGCTGGAGGATGCCCGGCGGATGTTGCGTGCTGGTGCCGACAAGGTGAGCGTCAACACCGCGGCGGTCGAGCGACCGGAGCTGATCTCCGAGATCGCCGCCGAGTTCGGCGCCCAGTGCGTCGTGTGTGCGATCGACGCCAAGCGCCGCCCTGGTGATTCGGCCGACAGTTGGGAGGTCTACCTCCACGGTGGCCGGACGCCGACGGGCATCGACGCGATCGAATGGGCGCGGGAGGCGGTGCGGCGCGGTGCCGGTGAGATCCTGCTGACGTCGATGGACCGCGATGGCACCCGCGAGGGGTTCGATCTCGACCTGACGCAGGCGATCGTCGATGCCGTCACCGTGCCGGTGATCGCGAGCGGCGGCGTCGGCTCGATCGAGCATCTGGTCGAGGGCGTGGCCGTCGGTCGCGCCGACGCAGTGCTCGCTGCGTCGATCTTCCACTTCCGCGAACACACCGTTGCCGATGCCAAGGCCGAGATGTCGGCCGCCGGCATCCACGTCCGCCCCGTCTGAGGGACAACACGGGTCAGACCCATGTTGTCCCATCGGCGTCGCGTAGGTTCTGCCGGATGAGTACAGCTGCAGTCACGACCGAACGACGCGACGGGGTGCTGGTCGTGCATCTCGACGACGGCAAGGCGAATGCGTTGTCGTTCGACATGATCGCCGCGATCCACACGGCGATCGACGAGGCAGAGGGCGACGACGACATCAGGGCGATGGTGCTGCACGGTCGGCCGGGCAAGTTCTCGGCAGGGTTCGACCTCGGCGTGATGTTCGGCGACGACATGTCGGCGATCATCAACCTGGTCGCCGATGGGGGAGCGCTGGTGCACCGGCTCTACGGGTCGTCCGTCCCGGTCGTCGCTGCCAGCACCGGCCATGCCCTCGCCGCCGGCGCGCTGGTGCTGCTGGGCTGCGATGTTCGCGTCGGCGGCGACCTCGAGGCGAAGGTCGGGCTGAACGAGGTGGCGATCAAGATGGTGTTGCCGGACTGGGCGCTGACCATCGCGGTCGAGCGCCTGAGCAAGCGGCACCTGCAGCGGGCGCTGGCGAACGCTCGGATCACGACGCCGCGCGACGCCGTCGACGTCGGGTTCCTCGACGAGGTTGTTCCCGACGGTGACGAACTCGATCGCGCTGTTGCGGTCGCGACCGAGCTGGCTGCGACGCTCGATCCGTCGGCGTACGTGCGGACCCTTCGGGCGATTCGGGGCCCGGTGCTCGATCTCATGGAGCAGCAGATCGCGAGCGATCGTTCCGCCGGGGTGAGTCCAGTCTGAGGTGGGTAGGGTCGGCGACATGGCCACCCCCAACGTCAATCCCAACATGGAATACCGCCGGCTCGGCAACACCGGGCTGCAGGTCAGCGTGCTGTCGTTCGGTAGCTGGGTCACCTTCGACACCCAGCTCGACAACCAGCTGGCCCTCGAGTGCATGGCCGCAGCAGGCGAGGCGGGCTGCAACTTCTTCGACAACGCCGAGGCGTACGCCGGCGGCAAGAGCGAGACGATCATGGGCGAGGTGCTGCGCGAGCTCGCGTGGCCGCGCTGGTCGTATGTCGTGACCACCAAGGTGTTCTGGGGCCTGCACAAGAACACCCCGAACATGAACAACACCCTCAACCGCAAGTACCTGATGCACGCGATCGACGGCTCGCTGGAGCGGTTCGGGCTCGACTTCGTCGACGTCCTCTACTGCCACCGGGCCGACCCGAACACGCCGATCGAGGAGACCGTGTGGGCGATGAGCGACATCATCTCGGCCGGTAAAGCGCTCTACTGGGGCACCAGCGAATGGTCGGCCGACGAGATCCGTGCCGCCATCGACATCGCCGACCGCCACCACCTCCACCGGCCCGTCACCGAGCAGAGCCAGTACAACATCCTCGAACGCACCAAGGTCGACAAGGAGTACGCGCGGATCAACGCCGAGTTCAACTACGGCAACACGATCTGGAGCCCGCTGGCCTCCGGCCTGCTCACCGGCAAGTATCGCGACGGCATCCCCGAGGACTCCCGCGCCGCCCTCGAGGGGTATGCCTGGCTCGCCGGTCGGCTGAGCGACGCCGAGGCCATCGCCCGGGTCGAGAAGCTCCGGCCGATCGCCGACCGCCTCGGCTGCACGATGGCCCAGCTGGCGCTCGCCTGGTGCACGAAGAACCCCCACGTGTCCACTGTGATCACCGGTGCGTCGAAGGTGAGTCAGGTCGAACAGAACTTCGGTGCGCTCGACGTGATCCCACTGCTCACCGACGAGGTCAAAGAGGAGATGGAAGCGGCCGTCGCGGGCTGAGCCAGGCGGTGACCTGGTCGGCGACGGTGACGGTGTGGCCGACCAGGGAATGGTCGGCCATCTCGATCGTTCGATGCTCGATCGCTGCAGGAGCACTCGCAGCCCAGCGGTCCACGATCGGTGTCGATACCGCCGGCGGGCTGAACTGGTCGTGGGCCGCGATGAGCACCAGCGTCGGGACCGTCGGCGCTGCGACGTCCGGGGCCATCGCCAGCGGGGGAGCGACCAGGCCGAGCGCGGTGACGCGTTCGTCGGCGAGGCCGAGCACGATCATCGCCCCGAACGAATAGCCCAGCGCAACGATCGGAACGCCCGGGACCAACGCGGCGAGCTCGTCGATGGCGGCGAGCGCGTCGAGACGTTCGCCGGCTCCCCCCGAGAACTCGACGCGGAAGTCGAAACGGAGCGCGGCGACGCCGGCGGGCGGCAGCGCGGTGAACAGCGCGGTGACGACGTTGTTGAAGCGATCGCCGCCGAACTGCGGGTGGGGGTGGCAGATGATCGCCGCCATCCGAGGCGTCGCCGGCAGTGCCAGATCGCCGACGAGGCGCGCACCGTCCGCCGTGGTGAACTCGCGGTGCTGGACGGATGCCGGCTGGACGGACGCGGACTCGCTCACGGCCGCCGACGGTAGCTCGCCGGGTAGCGTGACCGAGATGGCGGTCGACGACGACAAGCTCCCGATCAAGATGCTCAACGACCGGGTGCTCGTGCGCATCTCGGACAAGGCCGGCGAACGCAAGTCGTCGGGCGGCATCGTCATCCCTGCCACCGCCCAGGTGTCCAAGCGTCTGATCTGGGCCACTGTGGTCGCCCAAGGCCAGAACGTGCGGTCCTGTGAGGTCGGCGACAAGGTGCTCTTCAGCCCCGAGGACCGCTACGAGGTCGAGGTGCAGGGCGAGGACTACGTGATGCTGCGCGAGCGAGAACTCCACGCCGTCGCCGCCGAACGCATCGAAGCGTCCACCGGTCTCTACCTGTAGGCGCTCGCCGCCGATCAGCCCAGTTCGTAGCCGCCGCGCACGGTGACCGTGACGCCGATGCGATCCTTCGAGTACGTGCCACCGCTCAGTGTGTCGAGGCCGAGCCATGCCAGCATCCGGTCCTGATCGGCCGGCTTCAGGCGGGCGCACCCCTTGCTCTGCGGGCTGGTCGGCACGTTGTTGGCGCCGTGGATCGCCTGGCCGTTGTCGAAGTACAACGGCTTGTACATGTTGCCGTTGAGCGGGTTGTCCTCGGGGACCGGGTACAGCGACGACTCGTGCCACCCGCCGTTGTCGAGCGCCGGGTTGAACCGGAACGCACGAGTCCGTTCCTGCAGGCGGGTCTCGTAACCGGGCTCGCCGGTCGAGGTGGGGAACACATTGACGAGACGGTCGGGGCCGTCTCCGGTCAGCAGGATCTGGCAGGTCAGGTCGATGAAGATCCATCGACCGTCGGTGGCGACGTTCGGTGGAATCGGCAGTGCGGTGGTCGCCAACAGCTGCTGCTCCTCCGGACTGCCGGGCACCATGTCGGCCCGGTTGACGGGAAGACCGAGTGCGAGCCGGCTGGCACACAGCGCACGGCGCGTGACGGGGCCGGACACGCCGTCGACGGGCATCTCGGGGAAGCCGTACGGCACGAGCAGCTCGTTCAGCTTGGTCTGCTGCGCGGTGACCGAGACGAACGTCTCTGCGGCGAGGACCGCGGCGTTGCGCTCGAGTCGCTGTTCGCCGGTGACGTCGTCGAGGCCGTTGTCGATGCACACGTCGAGCAGCTGGTCGGGAACGATCAACTCGTCCGGCAGGCCGTTCTCTGCCTGGAGCGACGCGATCGTGACGATCTCGTCGGCCCGCGCTGTGGCGATGCCGCCGAGCGAGTCGCCCGGCGCGACCTGCACGACGCATTCCGGGTCGTACACGTCGAGCCCCGGCTCGGTGGTGGTCGTCGAGGTGCTGGCTGGCGCCGTCGTGGGTGCAGCAGTCGTCGGCGTCACCGTGGTCGTCGTGCTCCCACTCGACGGAGCGGTCGCCGGCGCGGATGCAGCCGTCGGCGCGTCGGGTGCGTCGGCGGCTGGATCGATCGCAATGGCCTGGCTGCACGCGGATGCGAGCAGGCAGCCGCCGATCAGCAAGGTCATCCGGGGGGAACGCACGACGGACAACCTACAAATGGTGGATCGAAGAAGGCACGTGTTTCGTGGCTGTTCACCGGTGACGCACTCGGTCCGTCGGGGATCCAAACCGTAAGCTGACCCGATGCCGGACGGGATCACGATCGACGCCACCGACGACCAGCTGGCAGGGATCAAGTACGACGGCCAGGGTCTGGTGGCCGCGATCGCCCAGGACGTCGACAACGGCGACGTGCTCATGCTGGCGTGGATGAACGCCGAGTCGCTGCGGATGACCCTCGCCGAAGGACGCATGGTCTACTGGTCGCGCAGCCGCCAGGAGCTGTGGCGCAAGGGCGACACCAGCGGCGACCGCCAGTTCGTCCGCGAGGCCTACTACGACTGCGACGCCGACGCACTGCTGTTCAAGGTCGAGCAGGAAGGCGCCGGCGCCTGTCACACCGGGGCTCGCACGTGCTTCTTCCGAGCGTTCGGCACCGGGTCCTGATCGGCCGATGAGGTTCCAGCCATCACGCGACGAGTTCCGCCGTCACGCGGTCGAGCACACCGTGGTTCCCGTGTGGACCGAGTTGCTCGCCGACCTCGAGACGCCGGTCGCCGCCTACGTCAAGCTCGTCGGTGACGGACCCGGCTTCCTCCTCGAGTCGGTCGAGGGTGCCGAGCGCTGGGCGAGGTTCTCGTTCGTCGGCCGCAACCCATCGGCGATGCTGGTCCTGCGCGACGGCGTGGTCGAACTCGACGGGGCCCTGCCCGACGGCATTCCGACCGACGAGGGCATGCTGGCGGCGCTCGAGGCGCTGCTCGAGCAGTACACCAGTCCCCGGTTCGACGATCTGCCGCCACTGCACGGCGGCATCATGGGATTTCTCGGCTACGACGTGATCCGCGAGGTCGAGCATCTGCCCGACACCCCGGCTGATGATCGGGGCTATCCCGACGCCGTGATGTCCGTGATCGGCTCACTGGCAGCGTTCGATCACTGGCGCCAGCGGGTGTACCTGATCGAGAGCGTGCCGACCCTCGGGCTCGACGACGCGCAACTCGACGCTGCCTACGACGCGGCGATCCGCCGAGTCGAGCAGGCCGTGGCCGATCTCGCCGAGCCGTTGCCGTACACGCCGGTCGAGCCGCCGTCGGCGGCCGACGAGCTGCCCGAGCTCCGCTCGTCGATGCCCAACGGCACGTACCAGCGGGCGGTCGAGGTGGCCAAGGAGCACGTCGTCGCCGGCGACATCTTCCAGGTCGTGCTGGCCCAGCGTTACGATCTCGAACTCGGCGCCGACCCGTTCGACGTCTACCGCGTGCTGCGTCAGGTGAACCCGTCGCCGTACATGTACTTCGTGCGTCATCCTGAGCTGACGATCGTCGGCTCGTCACCCGAACCGATGGTGCAGCTGCTCGACCGGACGGTCGTCTCGCGCCCGATCGCGGGACACGCCGTCGAGGACGCACCGACGAGCACGACCGAATGATGGCCGCCGAGTTGATCGAGCATCCGAAGGAACGCGCCGAACACGTGATGCTGGTCGATCTCGCCCGCAACGACGTGGGACGCGTCGCCGAGTTCGGTTCGGTCAACGTCGACGAGCTGATGACGCTCGAGCGCTACAGCCACGTGATGCACCTGACCTCCCAGGTGTCGGGCCGCCTGCGCGACGGGCTGGGGCCGATCGACGTGCTGCGCGCCACGTTGCCCGCCGGCACGGTGTCGGGAGCGCCCAAGGTGCGAGCGATGGAGATCATCGATTCGCTCGAGCCGGTCAAGCGCGGGCCGTATGCCGGTGTCGTCGGCTACATCGACTGGTCCGGAAACCTCGACACGGCGATCGCGATCCGCACGATGTTCGTCACCGGCGACGGAACGACGGCGAGCCTGCAGGCCGGTGCCGGAATCGTGGCCGACTCGGATCCCGACGACGAGGATCTCGAGTGCCGCAACAAGGCAGCAGCATTGCTGGCAGCGATCCCCGCTGCGCGGCGCATGACCGCTGCGCGCCGCGCGGCGGGCACCTCTGCCTGAGCCGCGCTCGGCTGGACGTGCCGCTCAGACGCTCTGGCTCAGAGGAGAATGCCGAGCAGGAACAGCAGGCTGAGGCCGGCCATGCCGATCGTGATCACGGTGGCGAGCAGGATCAGCAAGGGGAACGTCGTCACCGACTTCAAGGCGACGGCGAGTGCCGTGAACTGTCCGGCGGTGCCGACGGTGTCGCTCATCGTGAAGAACTGGCGTGACATCACCACGGCGCTTTGATCCTGGACCCCGTCACTCGCCTCGATGGTCTCGATCACGACGCGCTCGGATCGTGGGTCGCCGGCGATCAGCCGCTCGACATCGCTGATCAGCGCCGCCCCCAGCTTCGTGATCGCCCACAAGCGGAACATCGCGAGGCCGACCGAACCGATGGCGACGAACGCGGCGAACCCGCCGAAGATGATCCACACGGTCTCGATGCCGTCCGACAGCGCTGCGATGCCGAGCGCAAAGCAGCCGAGACACACCACGATGACGATCAGCATGGTGCCGAACGCGAGGCGTGTGCCTCGGTGCACGAGCGTGAGGAGGCTGTCGACGGCGCGCGTCGCCAGGTCGTGGAGCCGGCGGTCGCTGCCGCCGTCGCTGGTGTTGTCGTCGTACGTCATGACGATCGCAGTGTGCCACGGCAGACTGACGGTGTGACTCCCGATCCTGCCGTCATCGACGAATCTGCCCGCGACCACGTGATCGTCGAGGGGCCCGACGCACTCACCTATCTCCACTCCCAGGTCGCACAGGACCTCCGCGAACTCGCCGTCGGCGACCGGGTCTGGACCCTGGTGCTCGAGCCGACCGGAAAAGTCGAATCGCTCGCCCGCGTGTCCCGTCTCGCTGATGACCGGTTCGATTTCGACGTCGACGCGGGCTACGGCGAGGCGCTCGCTGCTCGATTGAGCCGATTCAAGATTCGGGTGAACGCCGACATCCGCGTCGAGCCCGCTGCGAACGCTGCGCCGGCGGACGGACACGAGGCGCAGCGGGTCGCCGCTGGATGGCCACGGCTGGGCTTCGAGATCGTTCCCGGCCAGACGATTCCCGCCGTGACCGGGGTGGTGCCCGTGGCGGTGAGCTTCACGAAGGGGTGCTACCCGGGCCAGGAACTCGTCGAACGAATGGACAGCCGCGGTGCCGACGCCCCGTTGTCGCTGCGCATCGTCGACGTCGATGCCGGCACCGTCGTCGGCGATCTGTTGATCGTGGCCGGTGCCGAGGTGGGCTCGATCACGAGCGTGTCACCGGCGGGCGATCTGGCGATCGCGCTCGTGAAGCGCGGCCACGACGTCGGCCGCCCGCCCGCCCATCTCGCGGCCGGCTGATCCGAAACGCACCGAAACTCGGTGGCCACGTCGCGCTGGGCGCAACGGTGGCTCCGAATTTCGGGTTGGGGTGGGCCTGGGCGGGTGGCCGTCAGACGGCGTGCGTGGCGGCGATGTCGCGGCGGATCGCGATCACGTCGGGGTGTTGGCGGATGCCGATCAGCTCGGGCGAGGAGTCGATGATCACGGCCAGCCCGGTGGGCGACGTGCCTGCGTCGGCAGCGGTGCGCAACCATCCGATCGCCGTCGGCTGATCGCCCAGTGCGCCTGCCGCACGTGCCACGGTCGCGGCGGCGAGCGTGTGCGGATGTCGGGCGTAGCCGTCGGCCGCGTAGTGGGCGGCGTCCTCGTAGCGACCGAGTCGCATCAGTTGGTTGGCGAGGACGTATTCGTTCCACGGGTCGCCGGTGGGCCAGGGCTCGGGGAGCACCTCGACCAGCGCGGCGATCCGTTCGGGCGGCAAGGTGACGGGAGGTGGCGGCTGGTCGGGGCGGTGGTGGCTGAGCGCGGACACGAGGATGCGCCGCGCCTTGGCGGGCTTGCCGGCGGCGAGTGCCTCGTCGGCGTCGTGCCACGGTGACGTCACCGACTTCGACGAGCCGAGCATCTGCAGCTGCGACACGAGGAGGAATCCCATGATGAGCATGAAGCCGCGGTACTGCGTGTCGACCAGGGCGAACACGGTGAACGCACCGGTGACCGCCAGGGAGAACCAGATCATCGCCCGCTCGGCGCGTCCGGGAGCGATCCGGTCGAGCGCGGTGCTGACGATGTTGCCGCCGTCGAGCGGCAGGACGGGCACGAGGTTGAACACGCCGATGATCGGACCCGCCCACCAGATGGCGAGGAGCACCGGTTCGTTCGCATACGACGGCTGCTCCAGCGGGTTCGCTCCGAGCGCGAGGAGCATCGCCACGCTGACAACGATCTGGATGCCCGGGCCGGCGAAGGAGATGCCGATCTGCTCGGCGCGAGTCAGCGGCCGAGTCGGAACGTAGGAGGCATAGCCGGCGAGGAAGTTCAGCGAGATCTCGGCTTCCGCGCCGGTTCGGCGCGCTGCGAGGGCGTGGCCGAGCTCGTGCAGCAGCGTGAACGCAGACAGCGCAACGGCGAGCCAGAGCCCGAAGGCGTCGCCGTACAACACGACGATCAGCACCATGAACACGACGAATCCCGGTCGGACGTGAACAGGGAAGCCGAGCAGCCGGAACATTCGTCCCGAAGGCTACGACCGATCGATGGCGGCTGTCTCGCGTGGCGACGTGTTCTCCGATCGTTCAGGGGGATGGGCCTCCGGGTCGTACACTCTCTCCACGTGCCATACGTCTACGCCTTCGATCACAAGCACCGCCGCCCTCCGATGGAGTACAAGGACTTGTTGGGAGGCAAGGGCGCCAACCTGGCCGAGATGACCAGCGTCTTGAAGCTGCCGGTGCCACCGGGCTTCACGATCTCCACCGACGCCTGCCGCGACTACATGTACGGCGGCTGGCCGGAGGGCCTCGACGAGGAGATCGCCAAGCACGTCTTCAAGCTCGAGAAGTCGATGGGGCGCAAGCTCGGCGATCCGTTCGATCCGCTGCTCGTCAGCGTCCGCTCCGGCGCCAAGTTCTCGATGCCCGGCATGATGGACACCGTCCTCAACCTGGGTCTCAACGACCAGAGCGTCGAGGGCCTCGCCCATTCGACCGCCGACGAGCGGTTCGCCTACGACTCGTACCGTCGATTCATCGCCATGTACGGCCGCATCGTGCTCGGTGTCGACGGTGAGCCCTTCGAGCACGCCCTCGACGCTGCCAAGGCCAACGCCGGCACCGCGATGGACAACCTGATCCCGGCCGACGCGCTCAAGGAGCTGTGCGAGGACTACAAGGCGATCATCCTGAAAGAGACCGGTGCACCGTTCCCGCAGAAGCCGCGCGAGCAGCTGAACGGCGCCGTCGAGGCCGTGTTCAGGAGCTGGAACGGCGCCCGCGCTATCGCGTACCGCACCCGCGAGAAAATCGATCACGACCTCGGTACCGCCGTCAACGTCCAGACGATGGTGTTCGGCAACCGAGACGACAACTCCGGTACCGGCGTCGGCTTCACGCGCAACGCAGCGACTGGCGAGAACAAGCCCTACGGCGACTTCCTCGTGAACGCGCAGGGCGAGGACGTGGTGGCGGGTATCCGCAACACCGAAGACCTCGACCACATGAAGAAGCACTTCCCGGTGATCCACGCCGACCTGCTCGAGATCTTCAAGCGGCTCGAAGAGCACTACACCGACATGTGCGACACCGAGTTCACCATCGAGCAGGGCAAGCTGTGGATGCTGCAGACGCGCGTCGGCAAGCGGACCGGCGCGGCCGCGCTCAAGATGGCCGTCGACATGACCAAGGGCACCGGGACGGGCTCGCGACGGTGGAAGATCTCCCGCGAGGAGGCGCTCACCCGCGTGTCGGCCGATCACCTCGACGCCGTGCTCCACCCGCACTTCGCCGGCAAGGGCATCGTGCTGGCAACCGGCCTCGGCGCCTCACCGGGCGCAGCGGTCGGCGCCGTGTACTTCACCGCTGACGACGCGGCAGCTGCCAAGGAGCGCGGCGAGGACGTGGTGCTGGTTCGCAGCGAGACCAGCCCCGACGACATCCACGGCATGATGGCCTCGAAGGGCATCTTGACCTCGCGGGGCGGGCTCGTGAGCCACGCCGCCGTCGTCGCCCGCGGGTGGGGCACCCCGGCGATCGTCGGCGCCGAGCAGGTCAAGATCCAGGGCAAGCAGTTCTCCGTCGGCGACACCGTGGTCAAGGAGGGCGACGTCATCTCGATCGACGGGACGACTGGCGAGGTCGTGCTCGGCGCGATGGAGCTGCGGATGGCCGAACCGCCGGCCGAGTTCGAGACGATCCTCAAGTGGGCCGACGCCGTCCGCAAGGGCAAGCTCGGCGTGCGAGCGAACGCCGACACCGGCGAGGACGCCACCAATGCGCGGGCACTCGGCGCCGAGGGCATCGGGCTGTGCCGTACCGAGCACATGTTCCTCGCTCCCGACCGGCTGCCGGTCGTGCGCGAGATGATCCTCGCCGCGACGCCGGCGCAGGAGGAGGCCGCACTCGAGAAGCTGCGCGCCGTCCAGGAAGCCGACTTCATGGAGATCCTCGACGCGATGGACGGCCTGCCCGTCACCATCCGGCTGCTCGATCCACCGTTGCACGAGTTCCTCCCGTCAGTCGAGGAGCTGCACGTCAAGGAGGCGACCAAGGGCCTCACGAAGAAAGAAGCGCAGATGCTCGAGGCCGCCGAGGCGTGGGCAGAGCACAACCCGATGATCGGCACCCGCGGCGTGCGCCTCGGCGTGATCAAGCCGGGGCTGTACGCGATGCAGGCCCGTGCGCTGCTGTCGGCGGCCGCGAAGCTGCGCGAGATGGGCAAGAAGCCGATCGTCGAGATCATGATCCCGCTCACGGTCACCCGCGAGGAGATGGCCCTCGCCCGCAGCTGGGTGCAGGCCGAGGTCGACGAGGCGCTGGCCGGCATGAAGAAGAAGCCGATCATCACGATCGGCACGATGATCGAGACGCCGCGTGCCGCGCTGCGTGCCGACGAGATCGCCGAGGTGTCCGACTTCTTCAGTTTCGGCACCAACGACCTGACGCAGCTGACGTTCGGCTTCAGCCGCGACGACGTCGAGAGCCGGATGATGCCGCAGTACCTCGAGCAGGGCCTGCTGAAGGCCAACCCGTTCGACACCATCGATCAGACCGGCGTGGGCGACCTCGTGCGGATCGGCGCCGAGCGGGGACGGTCCACCAAGCCCGGCCTGAAGCTCGGCGTGTGTGGCGAACACGGCGGCGACCCCGCCTCGATCGACCTGTTCTACAACGCCGGGCTCGACTACGTGTCGTGCTCGCCGTTCCGCGTTCCGATCGCCCGTCTCTCCGCAGCCCAGGCGATCATCGCCGCTGGTCAGTGAGCGTGTGACAGCCGGGGTCAGACCCCGGCTGTAACACCACTACATTGGCCCCGGCATGGGGATCGTCGACGAGGACATCGAACGGCTGCGGTCGACGGTGTCGATCGTCGACACGGTCCAGCAGTACGTCGCGCTCGAAGCGCGTCGGGCGCAACTGGGTCGGGTTGTGCCCGTTCCACGCCGAGAAGAGCGGGTCGTTCAACGTCCGTGAGGAGACCGGCCGCTACAAGTGCTTCGGCTGCGACAAGGGTGGCGACGTCTTCACGTTCATCCAGGAGATCGAGCATCTCGACTTTCCCGGTGCCGTCGAGCACCTGGCGGCGAAGGCCGGCATCCAGCTCAACTACACCACGACCGGCCAGTCGAAGGAGCGGGCGCGGCGCAAGCAGCTCGTCGAGGCGATGGACGAGGCGGTCGAGTGGTACCACCAGCGACTGCTGAACGATCCTGACGCCCGCGCCGCGCGTGACTATCTCCGCCGCCGCGGCGTCGGCCGGTGACATCGCCCGCCAGTTCAAGTTGGGGTGGGCGCCCGACGATTGGGACTCGCTGTCGCGTGGGCTGGGCGCGTCGCCCGACGTCCTGCAGTCGGTCGGGCTGGCGTTCCGGAACAAGCGCAACAAGATGCAGGACTCGTTCCGGGCCCGGGTGATGTTCCCGATCTTCTCCGAGTCGGGTGAGGCGCTGGCGTTCGGCGGCCGGATCCTGCCGGGCTCCGACGATCCGGCCAAGTACAAGAACTCGTCTGAGACACCGATCTACACCAAGTCGAAGGTCCTGTACGGGCTGAACTGGGCCAAGAACGACATCGCCAAGCACGATCAGGTCGTCGTGTGCGAGGGCTACACCGACGTGATCGGCTTCCATCGTGCCGGCGTGCCGCGTGCGGTCGCCACCTGTGGCACCGCGCTCACGGAGGAACACGTCCGGCTGCTGAAGCGCTACGCGAGCAAGGTCGTGCTGGCCTTCGACGCCGATGCCGCCGGCCAGGGCGCCGCGGCACGCTTCTACGAGTGGGAGCAAGACCCACACGGTCGAGGTGTCGGTCGCGCGCCTTCCCCAGGGCACGGATCCGGGCGACCTGGCACAGAGTGATCCCGAGTCACTCCTGCACTCGGTCGTCGATACGGCGATGCCCGTTTCTCGAGATTCGCGTCTGCACCGCACGCTCAACGGCAAGTCGACTCGATTCGCCCGAACACCGTGTTCGCCTCGCCGAGGACGGCAATGGCGGTCGTGAACGAGCACCCGAATGCGAACGTGCGCAAGCTCTACGCGGGCGAGGTCGCCACCAAGGTCGGTCTCCCCGTCAGCGACCTCGTGCAGATCGCCGAGCGCGGATCGCGCCGCCCGGCGATCCAGGTGGCGCCCAAGCGGTCTCGGGGACCGATGGAGAACGCCGAGTTCGCCGCACTCGTGCTGTTGGTGCAGGACTGGGACGAGATCGCCCCGTGGCTGATCGAGCAGTTGTTCGACGACGACGCCAATCGAATGGCGTTCGTCGCGATGGCGGAGGCCGGGGGAGATCTCGACCAGGCGCTACAGGTCGCCGCCCCCGATGCACGTGAGGTGCTGGAGCGTGCGGCGGTCGCCGACCTCAATCTGCAACCCGAGGTCGAGGCCCGAACGCTCATCGGCGCGGCGGCCCGACGTGAGTTGACCGCCCATGCGCGCCTGGCCGATCCCGCGGCGATCGAAGAGGACCGATCGGCTCGGCTCGACATCGATGCCCTCAACGACACCGACCGGGCGCGTGCGCATGGCAGCGGCCGAGTCGTTGCTAGGTTGGCTGGATCGACGCTCAGGGGAACGCAACGGTGGGGGCTGAACCAGTGTCCACGGACGAGACCCGGCGCCCGGCGTGCCGTTCCTCGGTGTCGACGTCGACGAGTGGGACGCACTCGTCGGTCGTGGACGTCAGTCCGGCGCCGTGCACGCCGAGGATGTCGCCCACGTTCTGCGCCACGTCGAGTTGTCCGGTGACGTGCTCACCGAGGTCCAGGTCGTCATGGCCGACCACGGCATCAAGATCGACGACGAGGTCGACCACATCGCCGACGACACGCCATCGGGCGGTGGTCGCCGAGTCGTCGTGACCGAGGATCGGGCGTGCGGCTGCCGCCGATCACGACGAACAGCTGCTGAGCCGCGGCCGTGGTCGCCGCACCCGCAAGACCGGCCCGAAGGGTGACAACAGCACCTCGGACACGGTGCGGCTGTATCTCCGCGAGATCGGCCAGGTCGATCTGCTCACCGTCGAGGACGAGCGTCGCCTGGCACAGCTGATCGAGGAGGGCAAGATCGCCGCTGCTCGCATCGACGAGATGGCCGACTCGGCGACGTTCGCTCCGGGTGAGGAGCGGATGCTGCTGCGGGCGGTGAGCCGGGGCGAGCGAGCAAAGAGCGAGTTGACGCAGGCCAACCTGCGCCTCGTGGTCAGCATCGCCAAGCGGTACTCGGGACGAGGGATGCAGTTGCTCGATCTGATCCAGGAGGGCAACCTCGGGCTGATGCGGGCGGTCGACAAGTTCGATCACACCAAGGGTTTCAAGTTCTCGACGTACGCGACGTGGTGGATCCGCCAGGCGATCACCCGGTCGATCGCCGATCAGGCGCGCACGATCAGGATCCCGGTGCACATGGTCGAGCACATGAACCGCGTGACGCGGGCCAAGCGGCAGATGCACCAGGAACTCGAGCGGGAACCGACCATCGACGAGATCGCCGAGAAGGTGCAGCTGCCACCGGATCGCGTGCGTGAGCTGCTGCGGATCTCACAGGACCCGCTGTCGCTCGATTCGCCGGTCGGCGACGAGGACGAGGCCAACCTCGGTGACTTCATCGAGGACGAGTCGGTCGACAGCCCCGCCGACGCGGCGACGCGGATGATGCTGCACGACGCGGTGACCGAGGTCCTCGGCGAGTTGTCCGACCGCGAGCAGGAGATCGTGCGGCTGCGGTTCGGTCTCGACGGCGGCCGAGCCAAGACGCTCGAGGAAGTCGGTCAGGAGTTCGGCGTCACCCGCGAGCGCATCCGCCAGATCGAGGCCAAGACGCTCGCGAAGCTGCGCCACCCGCAACGGTCCGAGCGCCTTCGGGAGTTCCTCGAAGTCGAGTGATTACATCGCGGGTCTGACCCGTGATGTAATCGAGTGATCCAATTGGTGGTGGTGCCCGAACCTCGGGCATGGCTCCCCCCACTCTGTCGAAGCGTTCGACGACGGCGCTCGGCGCTGTCGCAGGGGTCGTTGCTGCGATCGTGGCTCTCGGCGTCGCCGAACTGATCGCCGGGATCCGCCAGCAGTGGCGGTCGCCGGTGATCGATGTCGGCGATCGCGTCATCGACAACGTGCCGCCGTTCGTCAAGGACTTCGCGATCGAGACGTTCGGGACCAACGACAAGCCGGCGCTGCTGCTCGGCATCGGGGCGACGTTGCTGATCTACGCCGCCGTCATCGGTGCGTTGGCGTTTCGTCGCCGGATCGAGATCGGGCTGGTCGGGATCGGCGTGTTCGGCCTGATCGGGGCGCTTGCTGCCACGTCGAATCGTGCGGGCGGGTCGATCGACGACGCCGTTCCGACGCTGGTGGGAGCCGCTGCCGGTGCGGCGTCGTTGTGGTTCGCCCACCGCGTTTGCCGACCATTGATCGCTGGAGTGCCGTCGGCGGACACGGCACCTCCGAGCGACCCGACGGGCGCCAGGCAGCCCTCGCCGACCGACACGCCGAGGGCCACACGTCGTGAGCTCCTGGTGCGTACGGGCGGCGTGCTGGCTGCCCTGGCGTTCGTGGGTGCCGGTGCCGGCGCAGTCGGACGCACCATTCGCAGTCGGTTCTCGGCGACCGAGTCACGTCTGAATGTCGCGCTGCCGCCAGCGTCCAACACCGTGGCTGCAGTCCCGGCCGGCGTCACGGTCGGCGTGGAGGGCGTTGCGCCGTTCATCACGCCGAACGCCGACTTCTACCGCATCGACACGGCGCTGACGGTGCCGCAAGTGCCCACCGAGGGCTACGAGCTCCGGGTGACGGGCATGGTCGACCGCGAGCTGCGCTTCAGCTTCGACGACCTGCTTCGCCGCGAGGTCGTCGAGCACGACATCACGCTGACCTGCGTATCGAACACGATCGGCGGTGAATTGATCGGCAACGCCCGTTGGACCGGTGTGCGCCTCGACGAGCTGCTCGCCGAAGCCGGCGTACAGGCCGGAGCAAACCAGGTGGTCGGCCGGTCGATCGACGGCTACACGTGTGGATTCCCGATCGAGGCCGCCACCGACGGCCGCAACGCGCTCGTGGCATTCGGAATGAACGGCGAGCCGTTGCCGCTCGAGCACGGCTTCCCGGTGCGACTGATCGTGCCGGGCCTGTACGGCTACATCTCGGCCACCAAGTGGCTCACCGAGATCGAGCTGACCACGTTCGAGGACTTCGAGCAGTACTGGGTGCCTCGCGGCTACGCCGAGCGAGCGCCGATCAAGCTCATGAGCCGCATCGACTCCGTCGACGGGCTCGGCACACTCACCCGCAACGCCGACGGCACTGCAGCGATCGGCGGCGTCGCCTGGGCGCAGACCCGTGGCATCAGCGCCGTCGAGGTCCAACTCGAGGACGGGCCGTGGCAGCCGTGTGAGCTCGGTGAGGCGTTGAACGACGACACCTGGCGCCAGTGGGCCTTCCGCTGGACGCCGAGGGCGACCGGGCGGACCTCGATCCGCTGTCGGGCAATCGACGGCGACGGAGTGATCCAAACGGCCGAGCGATCCGAACCACTCCCCAACGGTGCCTCCGGGCACCACCAGATCGTGGTCTTCGTCGAGTGATCCGCCCCCCGGGTCACACGACAACGGCCATGCAAATCGCTGCGACGCAGCGTGAACAACCCCCTAGACAACACCCCCTACAAGGAGAAACACCATGATCACCCGAAGCCGAACCACCAAGATGCTGCTCGCAGTGGCATCGTTCTCGCTGGTCGCCGCAGCCTGCGGCAGCGACGCCAACGACGACGCCTCTGTTGCCACCGACGCCCCGGCCGCCACGACCCCGGCGACCGACGGCGAGATGGACGAGATGGACGAAATGGCCGACGGCCCCTTCGGACCTGCATGCGACGCTGTCCCGACCGAAGGCGAAGGTTCCTTCGCCGGCATGACCGACGACACTGCGGCCACGGCGGCGTCGAACAACCCGCTGCTGTCGACGCTCGTCACCGCCGTGTCCGAGGCGGGTCTCGTCGACACCTTGAACAGCGACGGTCCGTTCACGATCTTCGCCCCGACGAACGACGCCTTCGCCGCCATTCCGGCGGAGGACCTCGAAGCGGTGCTCGCCGACCAGGAGCTGCTGACCTCGATCCTCACCTACCACGTGGTGGCCGGTGAGAGCCTCGACGCTGCGGCGCTGGGAGCGGCCGGTTCGGCTGCGACCGTCAACGGTGGCGAGCTCGAGTTCGGCGCTGACGGCACGACCGTCAACGGCGTCGACGTGCTCTGCTCGAACGTCATGACCGCCAACGCCACCGTCCACATCATCGGCGAGGTGCTGCTCCCGCCCGCCGACGACATGGGTGAGATGGAAGAAGGCGCCATGATGCCGACCGGTCCGCTGTGCTCGGCGGTGCCCGCCGACGGTGAGGGCTCGTTCGCCGGCATGACCGACGACACCGCTGCCACGGCGGCGTCGAACAACCCGGTGCTGTCCACCCTGGTCCAGGCGGTTGTTGCCGCCGGCCTCGTCGACACCCTCAACAGCGATGGTCCGTTCACGATCTTCGCTCCGGCCAACCCGGCCTTCGACGCACTGCCCGCCGGAACCCTCGACGCCGTGCTTGCCGACACCGATCTGCTGACGTCGATCCTGACGCTGCACGTCGTCGCCGGAGAGCAGCTGTCGAGCGCCGACCTCGCCGAGCTCGACTCGGTGACAACGGTCAACGGCGCCGACATCACCCTTGCAGTCGCTGACGACGGCACCCTGATGGTGAACGGGCAGGCGTCGGTCGGCTGCGCCGACATCCAGACCGCCAACGCGACGGTCCACGTGATCGACGCCGTGCTGATGCCGTGACGATGCCGTGACCCCGACGGTGCAGCGCACCGAGACGTGACCGACCATGCGTGGCGAGGAGGCTTCGGCCCCTCGCCACGCTCGCGTCTGCACACATCGTCGGTGATCCACTCACCGCCGGGATGCGAACCACGTGCATGTCATCACCGCTGCTCACCGTTGACGGAATGATCCTCGGCCGTCACGATCTCACCGCCGAACAGATCCTCGATCATGCCGTCGTCGATGCCGATGGACGCCTGCTCGTCTCCATGATCGACGCACTGGCGATCGTGCGCCTCCGGTCGGATGCCGAGCTGGTCCTCGTCGAGTTCGCCGACGGGGCGAGTTGTGCGCTTCGGGTGCCCGAGATCCTCGACCGCAACGACGTCTTCCTGCAGTTGCATCTGGAGTGTCGAGGTGGGTCGGTCGATGGCGTCTGGGTCGCCCGGCTCTGGTCGGAACAGTCGGGGCCATCCGCAGCGATGACGTCGATGTCCGCTACGTCGTTCGCAGCGTTCGTGGGGTTGGAGTGAGTGCCGTCGGCGTGGTGTGGATGCCGGTGGATCGGGCACATCCCTGGCATCATGATCCGATCGCTTCTCCCCGGCCAGATCTCGTGTCGTTGATGCACCTGGTGAAGGACGGCGACGAGGCTGCCTTCGCTGCGCTCTACGACGAGCTCGCCGGCGTGGTGTTCGGCACGGTGAAACGAGTGTTGCGAGACCCTGCAATGTCCGAGGAGGTCACCCAGGAGGTGTTCGTGGAGCTGTGGCGCACCGCCGCCCGCTTCGACCCGGAACGTGCCAGCGTCTCGACATGGGCGATCACGATGGCTCGTCGACGTGCCGTCGACCGAGTACGTCGAGAACAATCGCAACGCGATCGCATCGAACGCTCGGCGTCGCAACGGGACCCCGAGGCCACAGCGACAGACGATGCAGTGGTCGCTTCTCTCGAAGCCGAACGAGTGAACCGAGCGCTGGCCGAACTGCCCGACGAGCAGCGCATCGTGATCCAGATGGCGTTCCTCGACGGCGACAGCCACGGCGAGATCGCCGAGCGTCTCGATCTGCCGCTCGGAACGGTGAAGGGCCGGGTTCGTCTGGGACTGAAGAAGCTCGGTGGCAGACTGGGAGCCGCGACATGACCTCCGACCGCATCGACGAACTGATCGCGTTGGCCACCCTCGGCGAGCTGTCCGAGACCGAACGGCGCGAACTCGACGAGGCAGCGGCGGCCGATCCGATCGTGGCCACCGATCTCGACGAGGCGCTCGAATCGGCCGCAGCGCTCCAACGCCAGCACGCCGAAGAACCGCCCGCCGCACTTCGCAGCTCGGTGCTGGCCGCCATCTCGTCGACGCCGCAGGCGGCGCCCGTCGAGCCCGATGTATCGCCCGTAGTGTCGCTCCAGGCTGAGCGCGAGCGTCGACGATTCCGCCCAGCGATCCTTGCTGCGGCCGCTGCTGTTGCGCTGTTCGTGGCCGGCGGCGTCGTCCTCGTTGCGACGAACGAGGACTCGGTCGACCCGATCGCCGCCGTGATCGACGCGCCGGACGCAACCAGCCGAGACCTCGACGGCGAGATCGACACCTTGACCGTGGTCTATTCGGCGGGTGAGCAGGCGCTGGTGGTCGAAGGCATCGGCGTCCCGGTGCTCGACGAGACGGCGACCTACCAGCTGTGGCTGGTCGACGACGACGGCGCGACGTCCGTGGGCACCTTCCGTCCCGATGCGGACGGCACCGTGGCCGAGGTGTTCCCGAACGCCGATCCGACCGGTTTCGTGCTCGGCGTGACCGAGGAGCCTGCGGGCGGCAGCGACTCGCCGACCCTTCCGATCCTCGCGTCGGCCTGACGCCGCACCACGCAACTCCGGGGCACCCCTCGTTCATGATCGGTTCATGGGCTACGGAGGCAAGTTCGTCGAACGGGAACGGGCACGCGAGCTGCGGTCGCAGTCGTGGACACTGCAGGAGATCGCCGACGAACTGAGCGTCGCCAAGGGTTCGGTCTCGGTGTGGGTACGCGACGTCGAGTTCACGCCGAAGCCGCGCAACCGAGGCCACGCCGCCCACCAGCCCCACCCGCTGCACGTCAAGAAGCTGGCAGAGATCGAACGCTGTCGCCTCGAGGCCCGAG